>CAYMPV010000034.1:0-68330 GCA_964392305.1 uncultured candidatus Brocadiaceae bacterium | reverse complement strand
TGGTGGGGCGTCGGATTGCTTTCCTCTTCCTCATCACCTGAGATCTACCAATGGCGGCGACCGTCGAGCGTTTTGGTGTCGATCCCCAGACCGGTCGTGAGCTGTCGTTCGTGCGCGTCGCCGCACCCGAGGAACTGACCGCCGAACTGCTGCCGCCGCGCCCGTTCGTCTGCCTGTTGGCCTGGAACGTGGCCGGCATCGCCGAGGCGTCGATCGGCGAGGTTGCGCGCACCCTGATCGCAGCGGGTTGCGCCTACGTCTGCGCCCACGGCAGCGACTGCACGCGCATCGACGACATCGTCGACGAGGAGTGCATCGACCTGCAGCTCGCCGACGAACCGGTGTCGTTCGTGATGACCACCTGGCACGACGATCCGACACCCGAAGCGGCCCTGTGGTTCCTGCTCGAGAACACCGCGGTCGAGGACGACGTCGACGACCCCGCCTACACGCCGTGGAATGCGCCGTGCCGCCACGCGGTGGTCATCGACATCGCCGCGACGATCGCCGACCCCGAGGTCGTCAGGGATGCACTCGCGGCGCCGCGCGCGTTCTCGCAGCGGCTCGCCGAACGAGATTCCGACTGAGCTCGCGCTTCGTGAGTTGACGGGCAAGCGGGTGTCGACGGCCCTGGACGCGGCGATGCCGGTCGGGACAATCGCCTGCCCATGCCCTCTCTGCACCGCGTCGCCTACTTCCTGCTCGGCTTGCTGCTGCTCGCGTTTCCCGCGCGGGCGACCTGGTCGATCCTGATCATCGATCTGTCCACGGGCGAAGTCGCGATCGGCATCGCCACCTGCCTCACCGGCTTCGACCTCAAGCCGCAGACGATCGTCGTGGTGCCGGGCTTCGGCGTCGCCGCCGCACAATCGTTCGTCGGCCCGCAGAACCTGCGCGAACTGATCCGCGCCGAGATCCTCAACGGCACGCCCGCAAACCAGATCCTGGCGATGCTGGCCAACGCCGACCCCGGTCACCAGTCGCGGCAATACGGCATCGCCAGCGTGCTCGGCGGCACGGTGACGTTCACGGGCACCGGCGCCGGCGCGTGGGCCGGCGGCCTCACCGGCCAGACCGGGTCGCTGCTCTACACCGTGCAGGGCAACGTGCTGACGGGTCAGCCCGTGATCACCGCGGCCGAACAGGCGCTCCTGACCACCCCCGGCTCGATGGCCGAGAAGCTGATGGCGGCGATGGAAGCCGCAGCGTCGATGGGTGGTGACGGCCGCTGTTCGTGCACCACGGGCGGTCCGACGTCGTGTGGCTCGCCGCCCGTGAGCTTCGCGAAGTCGGCGCACATCGGCCTCATGGTCGTCAGTCGACCGAGCGACATCGACAACCCGTGTGGTAACGGCCTGGGTTGCGGCAACGGCACCTACTGGCTCGATCTCAACGTCGCCAACCAGCAGGCATCGGCGCCGGACCCGATCGTGCAACTGCGCAGCCTCTACAACACCTGGAAGGCCAACCAGGTCGGTCGCGCCGATCACTTCCAGTCGACGGTCACGCTCAGCGGCAATCGCATCCGGGCCAACGGCGTCGACACGATCACCGGCACCGTGACCCTGCGCGATGCCGCGGGCAACCCGCTCGGCAACACGCTGCCCGTGTCGGTCGGGCTCAGCAACCGCAGCACCGTCGGCAACGTCACCTTCTCACCGGTCGTTCCGCAGGCGAACGGCACCTACACGTTCACGATGCGCGGTGATCTCGACGCCGGCGAGGCGATCCTCGACGTCGCCGTCAACGACGCGTTCGGTCGCGTCGGCATCGCGCCGCAGCCGGTGGTCAACATCGACGACGCCTTCGGACCGTGCGGTGTCGGCGCGATCCCGAACGGCAGCGGCGGCGCACAGGACGCCTTGCGCATCGGTGGTCTGGCGGGCAGCGAACGCATCAGCCAGATCGGTCTCGGTCAGCCGTTCGTGCTGTCGCTGAATGCGCCGGCCGGCGTGCCGAACACCGCACCGGTGGGCATGTTCGCGTTGTGGGCCCACCTGGGGTTGCCGCATCCGTCGGCCGCGCTGCCGCTGGGTCCCAACCTCGGCTCGTTGTGCTTCACCCCGTATCCGATCGCGCCCGCGGCGCCGACGCTGCTGGTCGCCGACTCGTTCGGTCTGGGTGGCTACATCACCGCCGGGCCCGCGCCGTTGATGGTCGGCATCCCAGGCGTCGCGGCGCTGCTCGACGTCACCTTGCAGGGCGCGATGGTGATCGATCTGCAGGGCACGTTCGCCGCCACCAACGCGATCTACCTGCGCATCGTGCCGGTCGCGCCGCCGACGATCTCGGCGATCACGCCGCCGTCGCCGCTGCCGTCGCAGGTCGTCAACGTGCAGGGCAACAACTTCCTGAACGGTCTGGAGGTCTACGTCAACAACACCCAGGTGCCGCTGCTCAGCCAGTCGCCGGTGTTGTTCTCGTTCACGATGCCGGTGGGCGTCGGTTGCGACGCGACGCTGTCGTTGCGCAATCCGGGCACGGCGTTGGTGTCGCGCACCATCAACGGCACTCCCAACGTGTTGTCGATGCCGTTCAGCAGCGGCCCGGCCGCGGGCGGCGTGCTGTTCGCGATCACGGGCCAGAACCTCGCCGGCACCGCCGTGACCTTCAATGGCGTGCCGATGACGATCACCACGCAGAACGCGACATCGGTGGTCGGCACGACGCCGCCGGGTGTGCCCGGCCCGGCGATCGTGCGGGTGCGAAACCCCAACGGCTGCGAAACGACGCGGCCCTACACCTACCTGTAGCCCGCAAGGGCCGATGCCATGGAGGAACTGCGGCGCGCTGCCGGCGCCGCAGCGCCAGCTGGCAAAGAGCTGAAACCGCGGGCTGCAGACCTGCTACGGTGCACGCCATGGTCCGCCCTTCGATCTGCTCGCTGTCGTTGCTGCTGTTGTCGGTCGCTGCCTGCGGCGGTGGAGGGGGAGGCGGCAGCACGCCGACCGTGACCCCGACCCAGAACTCGGCGCCGGTGCTGCAGGTGCCGGCGAGCTTGTCCGGCGGTCCGACGCGGTTCTCCTTCGTGTTGCCGATGGCCAGCAGCCAGTCGCTGACCTTCACTGCGGTCGACGGTGACGGCGACCCGCTGCTGTGGCAGCTCGGTGGCTCCGGTGTCACGCAGGCGGCGACCGGCATGGTGTTCACCTCGCCGGTGCGCGGCGCTTCCTTCGCGCTCGAACTGCAGGCCGTGGCCGCGCCGGCGGCGGCGACGGTCAACATCCTGGTCGAGGATCCGCGCGGTGCAGCGGCGTCGATCGACCTGCAGATCGTGCGTTCGGGCGCCCCGACGATCAGCGGCGTGGTGCCCGACAGCGCGTTCGCGAGCGCGCCGCAGCAGGTGCAGGTCCGCGGCGCGGCGTTCTCGTTGGGTAATTCGGTGACGACCAGTGTGCGCTTCGGCGGCCTGTTGGCCGGCTTCACCGTGGTGGCGGACGAGAACACGCTGAACTGCGTGACGCCGGGATCGGCGGCGCTCGGCGGCAGCGCCGTCTCGGTCGACAACCAGTTCGGCAGCAGCGCGTTGCCGCCGAGTGCGTTCACGATGTACGAGTACCCCGCCAACTTCGTCGACGCCGACAGCCCGCTCGACGGCGGCGCGGGGGACGCCTCGAGGGTGGCCAACGACGGCACGCGCCTGCATGTCGTCTGGATCGAAGCCGGTGCCTTGATGCACCGCGCCTCGATTGATGGCGGGGCGACGTTCTCGGCGAGTCAGGTCCTCAGTGGCGCCGAAGTGCCCTCGTCGCCGCAAGTGGTCGTCGTCGGCGACCAGGTCTCGGTCGTCTGGATCGGCAACGGCAGCGTGCGGGCGCGTGCGTCGAGCGACGGCGGCACGACCTTCGGGGCCGAAGCGATCCTCGGCGGCGGCTCGGGGATCGTGAACCTGTGCCTCGCCGGCAGCGGTGTGCATCGCTATTGCGCGTGGATCAGAGGCTCGTTGCCGAGCGTGCCGCAGCGCGTGTGGATGACGTCGTCGAGTGACGGTGGCAACAGCTGGAGAACGGCGACGGGTTTCATCAGCGGCAACAACAACCAGGTCTTCGCCGCCATCGACTGTGACGAAGAGCTGGCCTGGGTCATCGCCGTGGACCCGAGCGCCACGATTCCTGGCGTCCACGTGTCGCGCACGAACGACGGCGGCGCCACGTGGTCCGCGGGTCAGCACCTGGGGCCGACCAGCATCGACACCTTCTCGCCGTGCATCTGCAGTTCGGGAGAGCGCGTCTATCTCGCCTGGAACCGCGCCGGAACGCTCGAGTACATGGTCTCCGCCGATCGTGGCGCGACCTGGCCCAACCAGGCCACCGAGTTCCGACCCGCGAGCATGGGCATCGCCAGTTCGCCGGTGATCGCCTGCGAAGGGGATCGCCTGTCCGCGGTCTATCTGGTCGGCGCGGACACGATCGGTTACTCGCGCGTGGGTTCGGCCGGCGCGTTCCCGCAGCACGTGACGTTGAGCAACGTGGTCGAGGCGGTCGGCGCGCCGCAGCTCGGCGTCTGCGGCAACTACGTGTTCGCAGCCTGGCGCGGCGGCGACGTCGCCAGCGGCACCGCGCGCATCCGCTTCGCCTCGTCGGTCGATCGCGGCTTGACGTTCACGGCGCCGGTCGGCCTCGGCGACGGCACCGCCGCGCAGGACGAGCCGCAGCTGGCTGTCGATGGGGCGCGGTTGTGGCTCGGTTGGCGCGACAGCCGCGGGGTGACGCCGGCGCTGTTCTGCAATCGCACGGAGCAGTGACTCACGGAGAAGTGATTCACGGAGAAGTGACTCATCGAGACCGGGCGGGCAAGATGCCCGCCCGGGAGAATGCGGACCGGTCGGTTACGGGTCGCAGCGGCGGGTCTACCATCGGCCGCTCGCCGTTCGAACCGAGGAAACCCGTGATCTCGACCACCCACTGGGTGCCGCTGCGCATCGTCGCGGCGGCGTTGGCCACGACCACTCTGCTCGCCGCCCAGTCACAGGCAGCTCCGCAGCCGCGTTTCGTCGCCGGCGATCTCGCGGACCTGAGTTGCAAGGTCGTCACGCTCGACACCAAGGGCGACGTGCCGCACCGACTCGTCGTCGAAGTGCAGAACCGCGGCAAGGCTTCGGCCGAGCCGCTGCTGTTCGAGATCGAGTCGCGCGGCAAGAAGGGCGAAGCCGGCGCCGAGACTTTCGCGCGCGTGATGGCGCCGCGGTTCGCGCGGTTCGGGCGGCCCACGCCGCCGGGCGGCAAGGAACGCTACGAACTGGCGACCCATCTGTCCGGTGGCAAGGCGCAGTTCGCGGTGCGGGTGTCGGGGGCGTCGTGGCACGATGGCGCGGCGGTGGCCAGGCCCGATCTGCGCATCGGCGAACCGCAGCAGGTGCAGCGCACGTCGCTGGTGGGCACCTTCCCGGTCACGCAGGTGACGCTGCACAATCCGTTCGATCGCGATCTCGAGGTGCTGCTGCGCGTCAAGCTCGTGCAGCCCGTGGATCGTGTCGATCTCTACGGGGTGCGTCTGCCCGCAGGCCGCGCCTTCGACTGGGTCGTGTCGACGCGCGGCACGCTGCCGGTCTTCGTGCCGCACGATCAGCCGCCCGGCGGGCCCGTGAAGGCGACCGGGTTCGAACTCGTCGACTGGGTGCTCGTCGGCGAGGCGCCGAAGGAAGCGGGTGCGGACTGTCTGGGCGCGGCCTATCGCGCGTGGTATCGCTGGCCGGACCTGCAGAACGACGTCACCGGCACGGTGACGTGCCGCGGTCGGCGCAAGAAGCTCAACTCCGAGGAGTACGCGGACTACTCGTTCCGCGGCACGTTTCGCGTCACGGCCGCGGGCGCGCTGACGATCACCGCCGACGCCGATACGGTCGACGCGGGCATGCTGCTCGGCGAAGTGTTCGCCAACCTCATGCACCCTGATTTCGACGAGTTGCAGGCCAAGAACCGGCTCGTGCCCGTCGCTGCGTCGCGCGTCGCGATCGTCGGACCGGGCTGGAATCGGCAACGCAGCACCGGCGGTCTCTCGGTCGCGGGCGGTGCGACCGACTTCGACCAGGTCGAGGACCTCGAAGTGCAGGACGGCCGCATCGTCAGCAGCGGCTACGGCGATTCCCCGCGCACGTCGTGGCAGATGCGGCAGTTCGGTGCGGGTCAGGCGGTCACGCGCCGCAGCGGCAGGTCGGACGAGTCGTCGTTCTCGTACCGCGAGGAAGGCGGGCGCATCCTGCCCACCGCCGCGACGAGGACGATCACGTTCGGCGACAACCTGTTCAGCGCCACCGAGGTCACCATCACCGACCTGCAGTTCGAGGGCGTCGCTCCGCGACCGTCCACGGCGCCCAAGGGTGACGGCGTCCAGGCGCTGCGCGCGATCTGGGACGCCGCGTGGCACGTGCCGACCGGGCCGATCGAGTTCCGTGCCGACTTCGCGGTCGACAGTCCGGGAACCGATCTGATGTGGCAGGGCCAGCGGCGCCTGCGCGGAAAGCTGGTGCAACGTGGCATGGGCCGGCACCAGCAGCACGCCGAGTTCGAGTTCGAGGGCTCACACGACCTGGCGCGGCAGATGTCGCTCGCGGCGGTGATCCGGGACCGTTGGGGGATCTGGTACGGGCGCGACTTCAACGACCGCCTGCCGTTCGACGAGTTCTTCGCCGGCGCGACCATTCACGCGCCCGACGGCAAGGGCGTGTTCGCCGTCGACGACGGACCGTGGACCGAGATCCTGACCAGCGGCGACCTCGTGCGCGGCTGGCGACGACCGGGACTGATCGTCGACTTCACGTGGCAGAAGTTCGGCGACGTGCAGGCGGTGACGCGCATCGATGAGCAGATCGGTTCGCCGGGCGACAAGAACTCGCAGCACTGGCGCGCCGCCGTGACGATCGGCTTCACGACGGTGAAGGGGCAGCTGCTGCCGAGCTCATTCAAGCTCGAACGCATCTTCGGCAAGGACTGGGGCCCCGAGATCCTGACCTTGACCAACATCGAGCTGCGTTGAACGGGCGGCGACGCGCCAACGGTTGGGGCGCCGCTGCACGGCCTGGCGATCGCGTTCGACGCGCCAGAAGCCGCGCGGCGGCAGCCCGTCCGGAGTGCCCCGCCGCAGTGTCTCGCTCGGCAGTTCGCAACCGCGTGTGATCCACGCCACGTCGTCGTCGGTCAGGCCGAAGGCCCGGCCGCTGAGCACGTCGATCGTCGTCAACAGCTCGTCGCGTCGTTGCACGTCGCAGGCTGGCGCCGCGGCCGCGTCGCGCCAGCCTTCTGCCGCGGCCAGCTGCCACAGCGGTGCATGCCACGGCAGGATCGCACTCAGCTGCAGCGCCGCGTTCGCGAGCGCGACCTCGGTGGCGAGATCGAGTGTGGGCAGCACACAGTCGCTGAGCACGAAGTGGTTGAGGTTGGTGCCCGACAGGCGCAGGCGCAGCGCGTAGTCGAACGTCAGCGAGCCGAGCAGCGCGGCGCCTGCAGCCATCGAGCGCAGCGGCGTCGCCGTCGGCGCGCGCGGAGTCAGCACGCCGAGGCTGTTACCGCACGGCACGTCGGGCAACAGGCAGGTGATCGCGCTGCGTTCGTTGGTGGCGTTGGACAGCGCCCGCAACACGATGCGGGCGGGGGCCGTGACCAGTGCGCGGTCGGGCGCGATCAAGTACTGGGGGCGCAGGTCGTCGACGGCTCGCGGCGCTTCCCAGGTCGTGGCGCGGCCCGTGCCCGAACGGTAGACCGCGGCGTTGGGATGCAGGTCGTAGATCATCGCGCCCTGGTAGAGCGGCAACAGCACCTCGTCGCCGCGCCGCCAGATCCCGTCGGTTGCGCGCACGAAGCCGCCGGCTTCGGCGGCGTCGCGACGCACGAACCGGTGGCGATCGGCCGTCATGTTGTAGTCGCCCTGTCGCCAACGGAACGCCCCACCGTCGCCGACCAGCGGCCGGCAACGCGTGTGCATGTGGCGCAGCAGGTCGAGGTCGCGTTCGTCGTCGGCTTCGACGAAGGCGCCCGAGCGCGGGCTCAGCTTCGGCAACAGGTCGCGACCGTAACGAGTGAGCGGCGGCGTCGGGCGTTCCCAGTCGGCGAGATCGACGCGGCCGAACGCTGCGTTCACCGCCTCGGTGCGGCCGCCCTTGGCGCCGCAGATCACGGCGAAGCGGTAACGCGAGTCGATCGCGAAGATGCGGTGGCGGTTCTCGAAGCCGAACAGCCACTCCCACCGGCAAGTGTCGAGCAGCAGTTCGCGCAGCGGTCTGGCGTCGCGGTCGAACCACAGGCTCGCCGGCACCACCAGGCCGAAACGCCCGTCGTCGCGCAGCAACTCGTGACAGCGTTCGACGAACAGCCGGTAGGTGTAGAGCTTGCCGTTGCCCTGGTGGTGGAAGCGCGAACGCAGCCCCGCGACGGCGCGGCGCGCTTCTTCGCTGGCCTGCAGCGTCTCCCACGGTGGGTTGGTCAGCACCGCATCGCAGCTGCCGGGCGGCAATTCGTGCAGGCCGTCGCCGGCGCGCACCTGGGCTGCGAGTTGCAGCACGTCGGGCGCTTCGTCGCCGCACGCTTCCCACAACGTCACCGCGGCGATCGCGGCGGCGGTGCTGTCGACGTCGACGCCGCACAGGTTCGCGGCGGCACGTCGCGTCGGCACACCGTGTGTCCGTTGCCACTGCAGCGCGGCCAGCAGGAACGCGCCGGCGCCGACGGCGGGGTCGCAGATCTGCAGCGGTGCTTCGCGCAGCTGCGGCAACAGCGGCTGCAGCGTGCGGGCGACCGTGGGCCCGGTGATCCCGGTCGGTGTGAACCAGGCGCCGCGGCGTTTGCGCAGCGAGGGATCGAGCAGCGCCGGGTACTCGGCGGCGAGCGCGGCGACCGAAGGCCACGCGGGGCGAACGGCCTGATGCGACGCGTCAGGGTCCTCGAGCGGCTGCACGGGCAAGAGCTGCGCGGCGAGTGCGTCGCTGCGCAGTCGCTGCGCCAGCCAGCCGCGCACGTTGCTGCGCACCGCGGCCCAGCGTGAGCGTTCGGGCAGCGCTTCCCGGGTCGATTCGGTCACCGCGCTCAGACCGGCCGCGTCGGGAAGCCGGCGCTCACGAGGGTCTGCAGGATGCGTTCGACGTGCGCGGTGCCGTGCGTCTCCATCACCACGTCGAGCTCGGCCTGGCGCGGGCCGAGGTTGGTGAACAGGCGCTGGTGTTCGATGTCGATGATGTCGCCACCTTCGGCGCCGATCATCTGCGTGACGCGCGACAGCACGCCGGGCACGTCCTTGATCTCGATGCGCAGCTTGGCGACCTTGCCGTCGCGCTTGAGGGTGCGCAGCAGCACCGTCGACAGCATGCGCCGGTCGATGTTGCCGCCGCAGATCACCACGCCGACCTTGCTGTCGGTGAAGCGCTCGGGGTGGCGCAACATCGCGGCGATGCCCGCGGCGCCGGCGCCCTCGGCGACCACCTTCTGCTGCGTCGCGAGCAGTTGCACGGCGTTCTCGAGGTCCTCTTCGCCGACCAGCAGGATGTCCTCGACGAGCTGGGCAACCAGGCGACTGGTGATCTCACCCGGGTGTTTGACGGCGATGCCGTCGGCGAGCGTCAGCGTGCCGATCGGCGGCAGCGGCTCACCTCGCACCTTGGCGCGCATCGCCGGGCACTGTTCGGTCTGCACGCCGAGGATGCGGATCCTGGGGTTCACGTGCCTGGCCCACACGGCGATGCCGCTGATCAGGCCGCCGCCGCCGATCGGCACCACCAGCGTGTCGAGGTCGGGGCAGTCCTCGAACAGTTCGATCGCCGCGGTGCCCTGGCCGGCGATGATCGCGACGTCGTCGTAGGGGTGCACGAACACCAGGCCGCGTTCCTGTTCGAGTTCCCGCGCGTGCGCGGACGACTCGGCCAGCGACTCACCGAACAGCACCACGTGGGCGCCGAACGACGCGGTGCGCTCGACCTTGGCGAATGGCGTCGTCTGCGGCATCACGATCGTCGCCGGCAAACCCAGGCGCTGCGCGTGGTAGGCCACGCCTTGCGCGTGGTTGCCCGCCGATGCGGCGATCACGCCGCGCGGTGGCGTGTCCGCCGCTGCCAGCTGCATCAACTTGTTGCACGCACCGCGATCCTTGAACGAACCCGTGAACTGCATGTTCTCGAGCTTGAGGTGCAACCGCGCGCCGAGCAGTTCGCCCAGGCGCCGGGCGAGCACGGTCGGGGTGCGCACGACGTGCGCGGCGATCGCGGTGGCAGCGGCGGCGATGTCCTGGGCGGTGACGGGCATGCGCCCGGCAGCTTAGCAGCACGCGGCGCCCTCGAAGCACGTTGTCTCCGTTCGCGTCAGCGCACATCATCGCCGCCGATGTTGCAGCTCGTCTGGGCCGTGGTGGTGTTGCTGAACGTCGTCACCTTGCTGGTGTTCGGCTTCGACAAATGGCGCAGCCGCGGCGACGGCCGGCGCGTATCCGAACGCGCGTTGCTGTGGTTCGTGTTCCTTGGCGGCTGGATCGGTGCCTGGCTGGCGATGGGCTGGTTCCGGCACAAGACGCAGAAGCAGCCGTTCCGTCGCTACGCGATCGCCTGGACGGTGCTGAACCCGTTCTGGCTGCTGGTCTGGTGGTCGTTCACCGAGTTCGCCGGAAATTGAGCGCCGCGCCGGTCGGCAGACGCGCCGTTCACTTCGCGGGCAACACCGACAGCTCGATGCGCGAACTGTGCTCGGGCGTCGCGAACACGCGGTGTTCGGCGCGTCGGTAGTCCGCCGCGGTGGCTTTGGGGATGTCGCAGAACGTCTGCGGGTTGCGGTCGATCAGCGGGAACCACGTGCTCTGCACCTGGACCATGATGCGGTGGCCCTTGCGGAAGCGGTGGTTGCGGGTGCGCAGGTCGATGTGGTACTCGAGCGTGGCGCCGGGTTCGATCGCTTCGGGGCGGTCGAGTCCGGTGCGGAACCGGCCGCGCAGCACGTCGTCGGCGACCATGAGCTGGAACCCGCCCATCTCACGTTCTTGGTAGTCCTCGGGGTAGACGTCGATCAGCTTGACGACCCAGTCGGCGTCGCTGCCCGTCGTCGACGCGAACAGCCGCGCCGCGAGCCGGCCGGCGACGACGAGGTCCTCGTCGAGCGGCGCGGTGACGAACGTGAGCACGTCGGGGCGGCCGTCGACGAAGCGCTGGTCCTCGACCTTCCACAACACCCCGGCCCGGTCGAAGCGCGGGTCCTTGCTGCCGCCCTGCAGACCCTGCCAGAAGCCGAGGATCGGCCGCGGGGCGTAGGGCACGGGCTTGTGCGGGTCGGAAGTCCACGCGACGGCGCCGGCGTCGACCTGGGTCGGTGCCGAGAACGACAGCGAACCGTCGGCATGCAGGTACAGCGAGCGCGGTGACGCGTCCGGCGGCGGCCACTGCGAGTACTGCTGCCAGACGTTGGCGCCGGTCTGGAACATGGTCGCTTCGGGCAGCTCGAACGTGCCGCCGCGCAGGTGCGCAGCGAACCACGGCGCCTCGATCTCTCGCTGGTAGTACTCGCTGGTGTCGCTGCCGAACCGGTAGCGGCCCAGGTGCGTGGCCGACGCGCGTGACCACTGACCGTGCGACCAGGGCCCGACCACGATCTTGGACAGGCCCCGTTGGTCGAACTTCTCGATGCGGTCGTAGAGGTCGTGGGCGCCGCCGAGGTTCTCGGCGTCCCACCAGCCGAACACGTGCAGCGTCGGTACCGTCGACGACCGGAAGTGCTGCAGCGTGCCGCCCGTCTGCCAGAACTCGTCGTAGCGCGTGTGCGCCATGAAGTTGTTCCACGTCGGCGAGACGTCGTGCAGGTAACGCGCGTTCATGTTCGCGAGCGGTCCGAGCTCGAGGAAGAACTCGTAGGTGTCGACCTGGTCGTACGGGAAACGCGCGTTGCGTTTGGGGTCGAAGTCGAACAGGTACGGCAGCTCGGCGCTCGGCGCGAGGCGGAACGCGCCGTGGTGGAAGAAGTCGTCGTTGACGAAGTAGTCCGACGGCGACGCCTGCGGGCTCGCGCACGCCAACGCCGGGTGCGGGTCGATCAGCGCCATCGTCACGTACCAGCCCGGGTACGAGACGCCGAGCATGCCGACGCGGCCGTTGTTGCCGGGCACGTTCTTCACCAGCCAATCGATCGAGTCGTAGGCGTCGGTGCTCGCCGAGATCGCGTCGAGATCTCGTCGGTGGCGCACGGGACGGTTCCATTCGAACGTGCCCTGCGAGCGGTGCCGGCCGCGCGCGTCCTGCACCGCGAACAGATAACCCGCTTCCTGCAGCACCCGGAACGTGCTGTCGAAGTAGCGCGTGAAGGCGCCGCCGGGCGCGGCGACGCCGTACGGCGTGCGCACGAACACGATCGGCAGGTCGGCCGCGATCGTCTTGGGCCGGTAGATCTCGGTGTAGAGCTCGATCCCGTCGCGCATCGGCACCATCTGCTCGCTGCGCTGGTAGTCGTTCTTGGTCAGCGGCGCCTGGGCCAAGGCGGTGGCGGCGAGCGCGAACAGGATGGCGATGCGATACATGGGCGGTCTGCCGGCGCGGGAGGAGTTCGGGCGGGAAGGGCGCCGCATCATGGGGGGGAGTCAGTGTGTGACCAAGTCGTGGGCCGGGATCCACGTTCGGCGTAGGCTGACGCCCGATGCGTCGCTCGCCGATCCTGGTCCTGGTCATCGCGTCGACGACGCTGCTCGGCGCGTGCAGTGAGTCGGCGACGCCGCAGATTCTGCGCCTGCAGGAGTCGTTGCCGTTGCCCAAGCAGTTGCGTGAGGTTTCGGGCATCGCCTGGGACGGCCGGCAGCTGCTCGGCATCCAGGACGAGATCGGCAAGCTGTTCACGCTCGCCGCGACCGGTCTGGTCGCCGACGCCGAACGTTTCGGTCCCAACGCCGACTACGAAGACCTGGCCCTGGTCGACGACCGTGTGTTCGTGCTGCGCAGCGACGGCATGCTGCGCGAGTTCGCGCGCGCGCGGCCCCGGGATCTGCTCACGGAGACGCGGCTCGCGCGGGCGGGCGAGGTGCACGAGTTCGAGAGCCTGGCGTACGATGCGCGCCGCGAGCGGCTGTTGTTCGCCCACAAGGTCGGGCCGCGAGAGCAACGGGCAGCGGACGAACGCCGGCTGATCCACGCGTTCGACTTGCGCACGCGCCAGGTGCAGGAGCAGCCGGCGTTGACGATCCGGTTGCTTGATGTCGAGGCCCGCGCGCGGCAACTCGGCGTGTCGTTGCCGGTGCGCAGCGGCGCCAAGGGCCGCGGGCGCGGCGATCTGCAGCTGCGGATCAGCGCGCTGGCGATGCAGCCCGGCGCTGACCGTTTGTGGGTGCTCGGCGCGACCGAGCGGGTGCTGCTCGCGGTGACCATGCAGGGTGAGGTCGAGCGTGTGCACGTGTTCGACGCCAGCGAACTCCCGCAGCCCGAAGGCATGTGTCTTGGTGCCCCCGATCAGCTGTGGATCGCCAGCGAGGGCGGTGAGGGAGCGGCGCGGTTGTGCCGGTTCGAGATCGCCCCCTTGCGTTAGTTCGAGGCCGGACGGCGGCCCGTGAACACCGGCCGCAGGCGCCTGCGCCAGCACCGATCCGGCGATGGAGTATCGTCTCGCGACTGGCTGAGCCCCCTCGGTAGCACCCACACCAACGAACCCATGCACCGCACATCCCTCGCCGCGTTCTTCGTCGCATGTCTCGCCGTGCCCGTGCTGTGCCAGAACGTGCCGACCGGCTTCGTTGTCGACACGCTGTCGACGGGGCTGAGCACTCCGAACGACTGCTGCTTCCTGCCCGATGGCCGTGTGCTGATCGCCAACTCGGCCGGCGGCGTGAGTCTCTACGCCGGTACCGCCGTCAGTTCGGTCGGCACGGTGCCCAACGTCGAATCCGGCGGCGAACGTGGCCTGCTGAGCATCACGGCCGACCCGAACTTCGCCGCGAACGGCTTCTTCTATGTCTACTACTCGAGCACGCTCGACGCGTTCATGCACGTCGATCGCTTCACGTGCATGGGCGACCTCAACAACCCCGTCAGCAACAACCTGACGTTCGCCGCGTCGCCGCGGCGCGCGGTGCTCGGCACGTTGCCCGACAACGCCGGCAACCACAACGGCGGTTCGGTGCGCTTCGGGCCCGACGGCATGCTCTACCTGTCGGTCGGTGACGATGCCTCGGCCTGCAACGCCCAGATCCTCACCAGCCAGGTCGGCTGCCTGCTGCGCCTGGACGTCAGCACGCTCGGGCCCGCCGCGAGCGCGACGCTGCCGGCCTTCTCGGCCCTCGATCCGGGCAACAACCCGCTCAGCGCCAACCTCGACTTCTCGCAGCTGGTGCTCGCGCACGGCCTGCGCAATCCGTTCCGCATGGAGATCGACGCGGTCACCGGCAACCTCTACATCGGCGACGTCGGTCAGGGCAGCGAGGAGGAGTACAGCGAGTACGTCTACCCAAGCGGCGCGCTGCCGCTGGTCAACTTCGGCTGGCCGTGGCGCGAGGGTCTGGTCGCCGGCTTCAGCTGCGGCGGCAGCCAGCCGCCCGGTCTGGTCAACCCGATCGTGTCGGTGCCGCGCAGCCAGGGTTGGGCCTCGATCATGGGCGGCGCGCGTTATCGCAATCAGGGCCAGCCGTTCGATTTCGGCCCGAGCTACGAAGGGTCCTGCTTCTACCTCGACTACTACGTCGGCGAACTGCGTCGCCTGGTGCACAACGGCACCGCGTGGGCACCGGCGCCGGCGGTGCCTGGACAGCCGAACGCCGCCAACTGGGGCACCGGTTTCGCCAGCGTGACGAGCATGCGCATGGGGCCTGACGGCGCGCTGTGGTTCACCCAACACGGCAACTTCCTCAAGCGGGTGCGCTCGCTCGGGCCGACCAACAGTGTGGTCGCGATCAGCGGCAGTGGCCAGGCCGGTCCCGCCGGCGAGACCTTCGCGATGCCGCTGCGCGCGCAGGTGCTCGATCCGCAGAACGCGCCGCTGCCGAACGGCACGGTCAACTTCAGCGTGGCGGGTCCGGGGGTGTTGTCGACGACCAATCCGGTGATCGCCGACGGCAATGGCTTCGTGCAGACCACGGTCACCGCGACCAATCTCGGCGGCCCGATCACGGTGACCGCCGCGACGCCCAACTCGCAGACCAACGCGACGTTCAGCCTCTACTCGCGCAAGATCCAGGCGATCTCCGCGGGCAGTCTGCTGGTGGTGTCGATCGCGAACGCGACCGCGGCCCAGCCGCCCCTGGTGCCCTACATCGTCATGATCTCGTTCCCCGGCTCGCCGATCCTGCCCACGATCGTCGGCAACCTGTGCATCGATCCGGCCTACGTGTTGGCGTTCGTGATCGAGGACGGCACCGGTGCGTTCGGCTTCTTCTCGCTGTCGGGCACGGGTGGTGTCGGCAATCCGAGTTTGACCAAGGTCTACACGCCGCCGCCCGGTCTGTTCACGGGGCAGCTGATGCGTTTCCAGGCCGTGGGCATCGACCCGCTCACGGGTTGGTTCCGCACCAACTGCGAGCAGCGGCAGTTCTGACTCCGACTCACCGCGGCGCGCCTACAGCTTGAGCTGCAGGTTGCTCTTGGCGCGCGCGGCAAACAGCAGGTCTTCCTGGCGCGAACGCCGCATCACCTCGCGGATCGACGGGATCGCATCGTCGGTGAACAGGATGAACATGTGCTGCGCGAAGTCGAGGCGCTTGACCAGGTGCCAGCCGTACTGGGTTTCGACCACACCGCTGAGTTCGCCGTCGCGCAGGTGCCAGGCGGCGCGGCACAGGGCGGCCGGCATGCCCTCGTCGAAGCGGCGGATGCCGTCGAGCACGCCGCCTTCCTTGGCGGTGCGGGTGTCTTCGGAGTAGAGCCGCGCGACCTCTTCGAAGTTGGAGCCGTCCGGGCGCAATCGCGCCTTGATGTCGGCGAGCCGCGCGGTGGCGCGACCGTAGGCTTCCTGGTCGAGCAGGATGCCGGTGCCGGCGTCGCGGTTCTGCACCAGGATGTGCGAGATCTTCACCTGCCCGCCGAACGCGCGCGCGTTGTCCTGGAAGAACTGCTGCAGTTGCGCGCGTGAGTAGTCGTCCTTCTCGAGGTAGTCGAGCCAGCCCTGCAATTCGGCGCCGAGGCCCTGGCGCAGTTGGAAGTCGGCGAGGAACTTGTTGACGCGCTCCTGGCTGAGTTCGGTCGGACGGCCCTGGGCCTGGCGGTTGGCCAGGTAGGTGTCGAGCCAGGCCTGGAACGAGATCCGCAGGCGTTCGCTCTGCGCGGCCTTCAGCGCCGCCTCGTCGATCTCCTTGCCGGCGTTCAGCTGCCGCAGCGCCTCGATGTCGGCGAATTGGCGCACCCACGCCGCGACCAGGTCCGACCGCAGCATCGCCTCGACCGACGGCACCTTCTCGAGGGCCTCGCGGAAACCCGGGTGGTGCAGTTCGTCGATGTGGTCGACGAGGTTGCCCAGGGTCAGCACACGATCGCCGACGACCGCGATCGGCGCGTCGCGATCGGCGGGGTAGTGACGGACCACGAAGTGCGGTTTGGGCGCCTGCACCGGCACCGGCACGGCAGCCGGCGCTGGTGGCCGCTCAGGCTGCTGTGCGCCTTCCTGGGCACAGACCGGGTTGAGGGTGGCAGTGAGCAGGAGCAGCGTCGGCAGGTTGAGGTTCGTCACCATGGGCGGTTGGGCAGCAGGGGGACCATATAGCCACACCGGGTCCCGGCGTTTCGGCTTTCGACCGCGGTCTTTCGCGGCTTGAACGGACTGCGCGGGCCCCGTTCGATGTCGGGACCGCAACGTCGGCGCCGCGCAGCGGCCTCGCCGACGTCCCGTTCGCTGCCAAGCTCCATGATCGCCAAACCCAGGACCGCTCTCGTCGATGCCATCGGCAGCAGGTTCGGCAAGGAATTCGGCGGCGCCCCGCCGCGCTGGTTCTTCGCCCCCGGACGCATCAACCTGGTCGGGGCGCACCTGGACTACAGCGGCGGCGACGTCCTGCCCATGGCCGTGGACCGCGGCATCTTCGCCGCAGCGCGCCTGCGCCAGGACGGCCGCATCCGGCTGGTCAGCATCGACCAGCAGCTGCGCGTCGATGCCGACGCCGCGACCATGCCGGCGCGCACCCGGCCCGAGTGGGGCTGGGCGGGTTACCCGATCGGCGTCTGGCGCGGTTTCCGCGAACGCACCGGCAAGGGCGACGGCGTCGAGATCGTGTTCGGCGGTGACGTGCCGATGGCTTCGGGATTGTCGTCGTCGGCGGCGCTCGAGGTGGTCACCGCGATCGCGCTCGACGCGTTGCACGACACCCAACTCGAACGCCATCAGCTGGCGCTGCTCGCGCACCGCGCCGAGACCGGATTCGTCGGCGTGCGCTGCGGCATCATGGACCAGTTCGCGTCGGCGTTGGGCCGCGCCGGTCAGGTGCTGCTGTTGCACTGCGCGGGGCCGCGCTGGGAGCACGTGCCGTTCGACCCAGCGGCTTGCGAGGTGCTGGTGATGGACACCAAGAAGCCGCGCGCGCTGGCGAAGACCGGCTTCAACGAACGGGTCGCCCAGTGCGCGACCGCGCACGAACTGCTGCGCACGCACGTTCGCGACCTGCCGCATCTGGCGCAATACACGGCCGCTGATCTGGAGAAGGCGCGTGAGGCCATGGACGAGCTGCTGTTCCGTCGTTCACGTCACGTGGTCAGCGAGATGGACCGCGTGCGCAACGGCGTCGACGCGCTGCGGCGGCACGACTACGCGACCCTGGGTGCGATCCTCGACGCCAGCCATCGCTCGACCGCGACCGATTACCAGGTCAGCTGCGACGAACTCGACGTGATCACCGCCGCCGCACGCGGCGCTCCCGACGTGTTCGGCGCGCGCCTGACCGGCGCCGGTTTCGGCGGCTGCGCGATCGCGCTGGTGCGTCCGGGGGCCAGCGGCGCCGTGGCCGAACGTGTCGCCGAGGTGTTCGTGCAGCGGTTCGGGGTGATGCCGACCTTCGACGTGCTGCGCATCGGCTCGGGCCCCGGCGAACTGGCGTCCTGACCCGCGGGTCACCCGATGCGTGCACTGTTCCTCGAACGTGGGCAACTGTCGCTGCGCGACGATCTGCCCGAGCCGGTGGCGCCGGCGGGCTGGTCGACGGTCGCCGTGCGCCGCGCCGGCATCTGCGCCACCGATCAGGCGCTGGCCCGCGGCTACATGGGGTTCTGCAGCGTACCCGGCCACGAGTTCGTCGGCGTCGCCCTCGACGGGCCGCTGCGCGGCCAGCGCGTCGTCGGCGAGATCAACGCCGGCTGCGGTGAATGCGCGGTGTGCCGCAGCGGTGACAGTCGTCACTGCGCCACGCGCACGGTGCTCGGCATCGCCGGCCTGGGCGGCGCGTTCGCCGAACGCATCGTGCTGCCCGATCGCAACCTGCTGGCCGTGCCGGACGCCGTCGACGACGTCGCCGCGACGTTCACCGAACCGCTGGCTGCGGCGCTGCACATCGTCGACGACGTCGATCAGGTCGCAGGCCGCGAGGTGCTGGTCGCCGGCGACGGCAAGCTCGGCCTGCTGTGCGCGCTCGCGCTGGCCGCCCACGGCGCGCGCGTGACCGTGGCGGGGCGTCACCCGCAGCGCGCGGCGCTGTTGCCCGACGACGTGACGTTCCGGACGGGTCTGCTCGAACCGGGGGCGCCCCCCGGTGCGGAGCGCGCGCGTTTCCACCTCGCGGTCGAGGCGACGGGCTCACCGCAGACGCTGCCGCGGCTGCTGCCATTGGTGCAACCGCGCGGCACGATCGTGCTCAAGACGACCACCGAGGAGCCGACCGTGGTCGATCTGAGCGGCCTGGTGGTCGACGAGCAGCGTCTGCTCGGTTCGCGCTGCGGTCGCTTCGACGTGGCGCTGGACGCGTTGGCGCGCGGCGCGGTCGCGGTCGCACCGCTGGTGGCGGCGAGTTATCCGTTGCGCGAAGGCGCTGCGGCGTTCGCGCGCGCGGCGCAGCGCGGCGTGCTCAAGGTGCTGCTCACGTTCGACTGAACGGTCGCTTCACGACTGCGGGTTGCAGCGCAGCACGACGACGCCCTTGCCGTGCGCGTGTTCGACGAACACCGCGCGCATCTCGACACCGGCCGGGAACGCATAGGTGTGCGGCGTGTCGTGATAGAGGAAGCGCAGGGTGCCGTCGGCGCTCTCGACGCCGGTGATGCGCGCCGGGTAGCTGACGTCGAAGCGGCCGACCGCCACGCAATCGCCGAATGCGCTGGTCAGGTTCTTCTCGCTGTCGAACTCGCGGCCGACGTGGCCCGTGGTGCAAGCGGTCAATGCCGCGACCACCACCGTGACACAACGCAACAGGCTTCGCATGGACATCTCTCTTTGTGCAGAAGATCGGCAGCCGTCGTCGTCGCCCTCGTCGCCGGGGGGCGGTGCCGGCGCCGAGGCGGCGGTCGCAGCGGGTGGCTCTCACCACGGGACCGTGCCTCAAGGCGATACGGGGCTTGGGCGATCGGCCTCTGGCGACGATGATCCTCGCCCATGCGCCCGATCCGCCAACTGGCCCTCGACCGCCGCACTTTCCTGCGCGGCGCGGCGACCTGCATGGCGCTGCCGTGGCTCGAGGCGATGGCACCGGCGCTGAGGCCGTCATCCGCGGCCCCGCGGCGGGCCCTGTTCGTGTTCGTTCCCAACGGCGTCAACCAGCATGCATGGTCGGTGACCGGCGAGGGCCAGAACGCGGTGCTCGACGGTGCCCTCTTGCCGCTGCGGCCGCTGCAGTCGCGGCTCACGGTCTTCTCCGGGCTGGCGATCGAGGCCGGTCGGGCTCGCCAGGACGGCACCGGCGACCACGCTCGTTCCGCGGCGACGTTCTTGACCTGCCGCCGCGCTCGCAAGACCGGCGGCGCCGACATCGAGGTCGGCATCTCGAGTGATCAGGTGATCGCGCAGGCGATCGGCGAGGCGACGCGCTTTCGATCCCTCGAAGTCGGGATCGAGCCGGGCGCTGCCGCGGGCATCTGCGACTCGGGCTACTCGTGTGCCTACACCAACAACATCAGCTGGCGCACGCCGAACGCGCCGGTCGCCAAGGAGACGTCGCCCAAGGCGGTGTTCGCACGCCTGTTCGGTGACCCAGAACACATCGTCGATGCAGCGGTGCAGAAGCGACAGCAGCGCCGGGTGCGATCGGTGCTCGACGCGGTGCTCGGCGACGCCAAGGCGCTGACCGGCAAGGTCGGCACCGCCGACGCGCGTAAGCTCGACCAGTATCTGCAGTCGGTGCGTGAGCTCGAACAACGCCTCGAACATGCGTCGAACGAAGCGGCTGCGCAGATCCCGCTCCCGGACGGATTGCTGGCTACGGGCCAGTCGCTGGCCGAGAAGGTCGCGCTCATGTACGAGCTGCTGACCCTGGCGCTGGTGACCGACAGCACCCGCGTCGCGACCTTCATGCTCGGCAACGGCGGCAGCAACCTCAGCTATCCGTTCCTGGGTGTGCCCGAGAGCCACCACGAACTGAGTCATCACGGTGGCAAGCAGCCCAAGCTCGACGCGATCGCCAAGATCAACCGTTTCCACGTCGAGCAGTTCGCCGCGTTCCTGCAGCGCCTGGCCGGGCACGCCGAAGGTGGCGCCGATCTGCTGGCGAGTTGCCTGATCGTCTACGGCTCGGGCCTCGGCGACGGCAATCGTCACAACCACGACAGGCTGCCGATCGTGCTCGCCGGCGAAGGTGGTGGAGCGGCCGTCGGGCGGGGGCATGTCGCGTTCGAACGCGAGACGCCGATGGCGGACTTGCACCTCGCGGTGCAGCAGGCGATGGGTGCCGCGGTTGCCGAGTTCGCCGACAGCCGTGGGCCGCTGGCGTTGCGCTGAGGTGGTTGTCTAGACTTGCGGATGTCCGCGCTCGTAGTTCAGCTGGAAGAACATCGGTCTTCGGAACCGAGGGTCGCAGGTTCGAGTCCTGCCGAGCGTGCCACACAGACCCCCGAGGATGGCCGAGAATCGCCAAATGGACGCGATCTGCGATGTGGCGGGGGGTCAGTGTGCAATGCAGTGTGCAACTGGCTTGGTCACAACCTGACACGACCTGGCACAACGTGGCACAACCGGCGCGGCGGCTTCCCTGGGGAGGTTGGCATGCTCGGTAGACCCCCGCTTGCCAGAGGAAGGCAGCGGCAGCGGCTGAGTTGCCAAACGTCCTGACGCTGACCGCCGTCAGTCGGCGCGGACTTCGCGGTTCAGAGCTCCCCCGGCACTGGCTGTTTGGGTGTGGCCTCGGTCGTGGCGCGCTACCGCGTTTCGAGCAACTGCCGCAACGTGGCGATGATCTCGGCCAGGCGGCGGTCTTCGTCGAATTCGTGGTCGGCGTCGACCCCGGCCATGCCTCGGTCGTAGGCGAGCAGGCTCTCGACGATCAAGTCCGTGTTCAGGTCCAGGGGCAGCTGCAGGTTGGAACCTGGGGCCCCATCGCTTCCTGCTACCCGCTCGTGCAGGACCGCGACGAAGGCGCCAAGGCAGCGAAGGATGGTCGCTCGGTCGGTTTGGAAGGTGATCGGGTCCGGTTCCATTGCGCAGACAGCATACCCCCGACCGTTACTCGACTCCGAGAATCGGTCTTGCGAATTCGAAAAACGGTGCCATGATGTCCGCGACATGGGGGCTACGCCGTTCCAGGAGAAGTTGTTGGAGGCTCTGGATCGAGCCATTGCGCAGCGGTTCCCTGGCGTGGAGGCGAAGCTCCAGGCGATGCTCATCGCCGTTGAGAGTGGGTGGTATGGCCACCTCGCTGGCCTCCACGCTGCCCTGCCTGCGGACTACGCAGCCATGTTGGGTGACCCGCCTGCGTCGCCCGAAAGTGATCGGTAGAGGGGGTGCACAGAGCTTGATAGACTAGGCATGATGAAGCCTGCCTTGAGACGCGGTTTTTCTGGGGTTTCTGTCGTATTGGCGGCTGCGTGTATTGGGTACAGCTCTGGATTGGTCGGGCGCGGTACGCCAAACCTCGAAGTCCGAGACGACGCCGGCCGGGCAAGGAATAGAGGGAGAAGTGCAGCTAGTCTGATCTAGTGGTCTAATTGTCGGACTTACTTTGTTGAGGCATTCTCGGGCGCAAGCACGTGCGCGACCGAGTTTCGCGAGAGTCTCCTCGGCGGTCTAGTGCGATGACCAAGGTCGAAGTCAGTGGGTGGGAGTATGGTGCGCGCAAGGTTGACGCGGCCTTTGCCTTGAGGGATCTCGTGCCGACCGGGCTTGGTGCGGCGAAAGCAATGGTGGACTCCGTGATGGAGGGCAAGACGGTTTGCGTTGACTTCGCTACCGAGGGGGGTGCGCAGGAATTCGTGAACAGGGCCCGAGAGCTTGGGTTCCACGCAAGGCGAGTGTGAAGCTGGGCGACGCCCGGGTCAGCTTCACGATCCGGCGAGCGTCTTCGCAAGCACATGTCTGGCTGGGTGTGTCCGCTTCCCGCGACTCGACGCCGGCCTTCCATCGCCTGAGCCCCTGCTCAGGAAGGAGGACGAATATCGCCCGCAGCATGCGCTGCGAGTCAAGGCACGGCTTACCGAGTGATTGCAAGCCCTGGGTATGTTGCGCGCGGGCGTGACCGTAGGCGGTCTGTCAGAGGCCGATCTCGGCGCCGCGTTGTCCTTCGCCGGCGTCATGCCCAGAGTGTCCGAGCAGCTGCGCGCAGCCTTCCAGGATGCGCTCGCCGAGCAACGTCGCCTCGTCTCCGCCGAGCGGGGGCTTGTGCTCGGGCCGGGTTTGAGGAATGCTGTCTACCGCTTGCTGGGACGCGTGGCCGCTCAGCGAGCGCTCATACAGTGCCACATCCTCTCCATCCAAGACCGTGACTATCCCGACTGTTTGTCGCCCCGGTCTCGTAGAAGTGAGGCAAGGTGTACACCCGTGCTGGTGAAGCTGTTCTGCCTCTCTTGTTTTGCGGCGCTGGCTTCCGGGCAGCGGGTTTCCGTTGCTCTTTCGGTAGAGAATGGTCAGGAATTCGAGCCAATCAACTGGCGGGCTGTGGCGGCCAGTCCTGCAATGGGTGAGGGAGCCTTGATTCAGGGGCTTCCCGTTGTTGTGATCCAGGCGTCCGTGGACGGCAGATGGTACGATTTGGGGGGGTTGCCGGCGGCGATTGCACGCCGAAACGAGGGCAAAAAGCAGTCGGGGCTACGTCGGCCTGTGGTGGTGCGTCGCCAAATTCAGGCTGGAGAGAGTTGCTCTTGGAGGGGAGTGGATCTGGACTGGAGATGCAGCGGATTTGCTGGAAACTACAGAATGAAGGTGCGGGTGTACTGTCTACTCGACGGAGAGGGCCCGCTTCCGGTAACGGAGGCCTGCGAGAGTGATTGGCGGGAATTCTCAGTTGCCGCGACTCAGGGAGTTGGGCAGACGCTGCGTGTGGCCCGCGAGCAGGGCTTGCCATTGTGGGGGAAGTATAAGTCGTTTTGCGATAGTGGGCTGAGGCTTGATAGGGTGCTTGGCGGCCCAAATGGCGGCGGGTTCGCAGCGATTGTGCATGGCATGCATGAGTCTGCAAATGAGCTAACCCCCGCCCAGAGTTTGCTCCTGGCTGGTGGCCTACCTCCGCGATTGAAATCTGTTGTGGAGTTCAGTGAATCGTTGCGTGTGCTGCAACTTGCACGTTCTCGCGCGGGCGAGGCGAGGCTGTCAGCGCTTGGTGTCGTCGAAGAGCATCGTGTGCGGGCGATCGCGGTCCAGGGGGTGGATCAGGAATATGCGGGGTTGATTCTTCTCTTGGCATCTGCAGAGGCGAAGGGTGACGCCGAGCTCATGAACTTGACGAGGGGACAACTCGCGAGTGATGGCGCTTACAGGGAGATGGCTAGATTTGATGGGGTCGAAGAATGGGCGTTTGCAGAGATCCCCTCCAGCATGGCCGGAGCACCGGGTGCGCACAGGTAGGGGTTGGGCCCCACTTTGAAGTGAGCAGTTGATGCGTGCGCAGGGATGCCTTCGCGGTCGGCGCGGTTGTCAGTGCCGACCGAAGGCCAGGTTTCGGACGACATTCGCAATCGCGGTCATCGCGGCTGGCTCGACGGTCCTGGTGACGATCACCTCGTCCTGCCGGCGCCGCCAACCCGTCGGAGTGAGGTCGCGGATCCTCGACGCGGGCGTCGTCGAGACCTCGCGCAGCACGTCTGCCAGAATAGAGCGACGGGTTGATGCCGTGTTCGCGACGCGGGCGTGACCGTAGGCGGTCTGTCAGAGGCCGATTTCGGCGCCGCGGTGGCCTTCGCCGGTTCGCCGGCAACATGTCCAAGGTGCCCGAGGGGCTGCGCGCCGCCTTCCATGATGCGCTCGCCGCGCAACGTCGCCTCGTCGCCGCCGAGCGGGGCTTGTGCTCGGGCTGGGCTTGAGGAATGATATCCACCCGCTCGCTGGGACGCGTGGTCGCTCAGCGAGCGCGCATACGGTGCCACATCCTCTCCAGCCAAGACCGTGACTATCCACACTGTCTGCCGCCCTTGGGCGCGTAGGAATGAGGCAAGGTGTACAAGATATGACGGCGGTGTCCTTTGAGTGGCAGTCCGCAAGATGAGATAGGATTGATTGGGTTAAACGGGCAGTGGGTACGATTCCGTAGAGCAGTCGAGGGATTTCGGCAAGTGCATGGAGAATGGCCGGTGGGGGTGGATCTGCATCCAGACGTCTTGAAGGGGTTCCAGGAGACCGTCCCCGGCCATGTCTGGGAGCGTGTCCTTCAGCGCCTACAGATAAGAGGACGGGTCTCGAGGTTCCGCATTGTCGCTGTTGGTGGGGGGCGGAGTTTCAGGTACGGGTTTGATCCGGAACCAATGGAACGTCCCGTTCCTAGCCTGATCACGTGGCTTGGCTTTGGGGGGTAGCGAGGGCGTCGCTCTTCGGGCTGCCTGGGCAGCGAAGTCATCGGCCCAACTGCTGGCTACGGAGACCGCACCGGAATAGTCGCGCATCGTCATCAGGGCTACATGCAGGCGTGTGCCGGCTGTCAGGAACTCAGCACCACCTGCAGCGCACCGATGGCCTTGCGGATGCCGTCGCGCAACCGATCGGCCTCAACGTTTCCCAGCGTCTAGGTGCGTTCGGCGGTGGCCCTGATCAGCGCCTCGACGTCCAGGTTGGCTTCAGGCCGCCGTGCGGGCCGGCCCCCGAGTGTGCAATGCAGTGTGCAACTGCCTTGGTCACAACCTGACACATCCTGGCACGACCTGGCACAACCGCGACCCCGCCGAGCCGCCACAAGCTCGGTCACGTGGCACACCTAGACACATCCTGGCACAACGTGGCACGACCTGGCACAACCTACGGCTGCGACTTCGAGTCCTGCCGAGCGTGCCACTCAGCCCCCCCGAGTCCCTGCAGTGCTCGATGGTGTAGGCTGGGCCCGCGCAAGCCGCTGCGCCGCTGACGGCCCCCTCCGCACTCGGCGCGGCCAGCGCGGCCGACCGGCCGGTAGACTCTCCCACCCCCGACGTCCGACTCCTACCCTCGCCATGAAGACGAACCTCCACCGCATCCTGATCCCGGCGGCATTCCTGCTCGGCGCCTGCGGCAACGGCGCTGGTGACGCGGCGCCGAGGCAAGCTCCCCGGCTGCTGGTCACCGCGGCGACGGTCGCGTTGGTCCCCGAGACGGCAGCGCCGCTGCCGCCGGTCGACCTGCAGGCGCTCGGTGCGTCACGCGTCGAGGCGCACTACCGCCTGACGACACCGGCCGGCGAACCGTTCTCGTTCGAGCTGGTGTCGTGGACGCCGCGCGCGGCCGGGGGAACCGCAGTGTCGGTTGCGCATGTGAGTGACGGAGGGCACGCGCCGTCGGGCGGCGTCGAATCGCTGGCCGCGGCCGGCATCGTGCCGCTCGGCACCGGGCTGCAGACGGGAAGTGGCTGGCTGGCCGCGAACGGCGACGGCTTCGTGCGGCTCACCCTCACCGGCAAGATCGACCGCGACCAGGTGCTTGCGGTGAATGCGTGGACGTCGGGCATCACGCTCGTCGAGGTCGCCATCGGGCCGCGCAGTGCGATCAACCAGCTCGCGACGCAGGTGCCGACGCATCCCGGCGTGGTGTCGCGGGAGACGATCTACTCGAGCGATGCCTGGGGTTTTGGCCTGCCGACGATCGCCGTGTCCGGTGATCGCACGAGCATCGTCGCCTACGAGGGCAACCGCGTGCACGGCATGAGTCCCGACCGCTACGAGATGCGCATGCAGCACGACCGGATCACGGGCGCCGTGACCGGCGGCGGCGCGGTCGAAACGGCGGCGGACACGGGCCACTGGCGCGACCACGAGGTGGCGGCGCTCTACAACGTGCTCTGCGTCGCCCGCAGCGAGTACGACGGCGTGCGCGTGCGCTTCAGCTTCGACCGCGGCGCGACGTTCGCGCAGGAGGTCGAACTCGACGCCGGGCTCGGACCGTCGCGCCTCGTGCAGGTCGCGATGGCCGCCGACTACACGCTCGCGGTCGCCCACTGGTGCAGCGTCGACGGCGGCAACCGGTTCGAACTGCGGCTCGCCGAGGCGCGGCCCGTGGGGTTCGACGCCAATGGTTCGCCGACGTGGTTCCAGTTCGGCGCAACGCAGGTCGTGTCGTCAGGGCCGGCAGACAGCGCGCCGTTGACGACTGGCATCGCGTGGTCGGAAGGCGGCGATCTCGTCATCGGCCACGGCATGACCCTGTTCGCGCCGGGGTTGACCTGGACCAGTTCGACGCAGTTCCGTTGTGCGGTGCGCCCGTACGGCGGCGAACTCGTCGATCGGTTCGTCGACGAGGAGGTCCTGGTCGGCCGCGACCCGAGCGTCGCCGTGCTCGGCCAGGGACCGGGCCTGCGCATCTTCTACGCCTACGAAACCGCGAACGGCGTGCGACTCGCCACGAGTGAAGACGCCGGAACGACGTTCGTCCCGGGCCCGACCGTGGGGGCGCCCGGTGACCATCTGCCGACGGTCTTCGCGCGAGAGGCCGCCGGCGTCACGCGCGTCGACGTGCTCTACCTGGCGATGCGCTCCGAGGGCACCGAACTGCACCACACGCGCTGGCTGGACTGGGCCAGCGGACAGCGCGAGGACCACAGGCTCAGCGCGGCTTCGATCACGCCGACGCCGTCGCAGCCGGGGCGGTCGACGCCGGGCGGCGTGACCGCGCCGTTCGACTACGGGTGGCGCATGCACCAGGTGGGCTGGCTCGGCTACGACGCCGTGCAGGACGGTGACCACCTCGTCGCCGTGTTCGACGAAGTCACGTTCGATGCCGCGTTCCTGTGCCTGGGCGCGCCGCTCAGCATGCCCTCGGCGAACTCCGGAACGAATGTCGCGGCCGGACCGTTCGTGCGCGCCAACCCGCCGCCGCTGGCTCCTGGGATGACGTTGCCGGTGCCCGCGGTCGACCCTGCGCACGCGCACCAGTTGCGGCTCGTGCGGATCGAGTGACCGCTGAACTCGTGACCGGGTAATCCCGATCCTCCACCAACGGCCCGGCCCGCGGCCCCGTATCAGCCGGCCATGCCGCACCCGACGCGCCGTTCGTTCCTCGCCTCGACTCTGGCCGCGACCGCCGCGGCGCCGCTCACCGCGAGCGCCTTCGGCAGTTCCGGGCGGCGCCCGGCCCCCCTGCGCATCCTCGTGCTCGGCGGCACCGGTTTCCTCGGCCCGCACTTCGTTCGCGCGGCGCTGGCGAAGGGCCATACCGTGACCCTGTTCAACCGCGGCAAGACCAACCCTGGGCTGTTCGCGGACCTCGAACAGCTGCGCGGCGACCGCGAGAAGGGCGAGCTCGAGGCCCTGCAGGGACGCGAGTTCGACGCGGTGATCGACACGTCGGCGTATGTGCCCGCGCACGTCGAGGCGACTGCGAAGCTGTTCGCCGACAAGACCTCGCACTACCAGCTGATCAGCTCGATCAGCGTCTATCCGACGTTCGGGGAGAAGGCCGAAGTCGTCGACGAGGACGCGGAGGTCGCCGATGTCGCCGACGAGGAGGTGGCCAAGGTCAACCTGATCCGCCAGGCGATGCCGTTCTACGGCGCACTGAAGGCGCGGTGCGAAGCTGCGGCCGAAGCGGCGATGCCGGGCAAGGTCGCCAACATCCGGCCCGGGCTGATCGTCGGCCCCGGCGACAACAGCGATCGCTTCACGTGGTGGCCGGTGCGCATCGACCAGGGTGGCGAAGTGCTGTGCCCGGGCGACGAGAGCGGCAAGGTGCAGTTCGTCGACGTGCGTGATCTCGCCGATTGGATGCTGGTCTGCGCCGAACAGAAGATCGCGGGTGTCTACAACGTGACCGGTTTCGACGGCGTCGTCGACATGCGCGACGTGCTGTCCGCGTGCAAGTGCGCGACCGGGAAGCCGGTGACGCTGACGTTCGTGAGCGAGGAGTTCTTGAAGGCGAACGAGGTCGGCCCGTGGATGCAGATGCCGCTGTGGCTGCCGCGCGAGAGCCGCACGATCGCCGCCAACCGCAAGGCCATCGACAAGGGCATGCGTTACCGGCCGATCGCCGACACCGTGCGCGACACGCTGCACTGGGCCAAGACCGAACGCGGCGACAAGCCGTTCCGTCGCACCGGCGTGCCGGCCGAGCGGGAGCGTGAGCTGCTCGCCAAGTGGCACGCCGAGGCGAAGGCGCGCGCGCTGCCGCAGGGAGGTCGGTAGACGATGTTCATGCGACGTCCCTTCGCCACGTTCCTCGCCGGCGCCCTGGGCGCGGCGATTCCGCTGGCGGCCCAGGACGAACTGGGCCTCGGCAAGATGTGGACCTTCGAACGGCCACCGCTCGCCTACCTGCAGCGCGAATACGGTTTCAAGGCCGACGAGCGCTGGTGGAACACGTTGCGCCTCGCGTCGCTGCGCTTCGGGCGCGGCTGCTCGGCGTCGTTCGTGTCGCCGCAGGGCCTGATCCTCACCAACCACCATTGCGCGCGCGACGCGATCGCGCAGGTGCAGGGCGACAGCGATTGGGTGCGGGACGGCTTCGTCGCCGGGGCGCTCGAGGACGAGGTGCGTTTGCCGGGCCTGACCGTGCAGCAGTTGGTGGCGATGCGCGACGTGACCGCGGCGATCACCGAGGGCATCACCGCGCAGATGGACCCGGCCGCCGCCGAGAAGCTGCGTGAGGCCAACAGCGAGGCCGTGCTGGCCGCGGCTCGGGCGGCGTCGCCACAGTTGCAGCCGCAGCTCGTCAAGCTGTTCCAGGGCGGGGTCTGGCAGCTCTACGAGTACCGCGTCTACGAAGACGTCCGCCTGGTGATGGCGCCGCACCTGCAGGTCGCCCACTTCGGCGGCGATCCCGACAACTTCGTCTACCCGCGTTACGCGGTCGACTTCGCGTTCTGTCGCGCCTACGAAGACGGCAAGCCGGCGGACACGTCGGCGCACTACTTCGCGTGGGGCGACGGTCCCGAAGAAGGCGATCTGGTGTTCTTGACCGGCAACCCCGGCGGCACGCAGCGGCTGTTGACCAAGGCCCAGCTCGAATACCAACGCGACGCGCGTTACCCGCGCATCCGCGAACTGATCGACGCGCGCATCGACATCATGCGGGAGATGGCGGCCAGCGATCCCGCCCTCGAGAAGACCCTGCGCACGCGCATTCTCGGGTTCGAGAACGGTCAGAAACTCTATCGCGGTGAACACGGCGCGCTGCTGGACCCGGGCTTCATGCGGCGCAAGGAAGCCGCCGAACAGGCGTTCCTGGCCCGTGCCAAGGCCGGCGGCGCGACGGACGAGGTCTGGCGGCGCATCGCCGCGGTGGCTGCGAAGAAGCAGGTGCTCGAGGCGCCGCTCAACTTCCAGTCGACGGGCGGCTCGCCGCTGCTGCTGCGGGCGATGGCGCTGGTCGAGTATGCGGCGACCGGTGATGCGGCCAAGGCCGCTCGCGCCAAGGCGGTGGTGGTCGCGCACGATCCGCTGCAGACGCTGTTCTTCGTCGATCACCTGACGCGCGCTGCGCGTTGGTTGCCCAAGGATGACGCCTATCTGCACGCGTTGCTCGGCGGGCGTTCGCCGCAGGACGCGGCGTACCAGCTGGAGACCGGCAGTCGCCTCGGTGACGACAAGGTCGTCGACGAACTGATCCGCGGCGGGCCGGCGGCGATCGACGCCAGCCGCGACCCGGCGTTGCAGGTCGCGCGCGTGCTGTTGCCGTTGGTCGAACGCAATCAAGCCGCGTTGGCGGCGATCGAGGCCGAAGAGAACCAGCTCGGCGCCGAACTCGCGCAGCTGCTGTTCGCGATCTACGGCAACGACGTCACGCCGGACGCCACCTTCACCCTGCGCTTCTCGGACGGCCGCGTCGCCGGCTACACCTACAACGGCACGATCGCGCCGGCGCATACGTCGTTCTACGGCATGTTCGCGCGCAACAGCGAGTTCGCCGACCGCCACCCGTTCGACCTGCCGCAGCAGTGGCTGTTGGCCAAGGATCGCATCGATCCGACCACGCCGCTCGACTTCGTCTGCACGGTCGACTCGACGGGTGGCAACTCGGGCAGCCCGCTGGTCGACAAGGAAGGGCGTCTCGCCGGCCTGTTGTTCGACGGCAACATCGAATCGCTCGCCAACGAGTTCCTCTACGGTGAACGCGTCGAACGCAGCGTCTGTGTGCACCCGCGCGCGATCGTCGAAACGCTGCGCAAGGTCTACGACGCGCGGCGGTTGTTGCGCGAGATCCGGCGCTGACCCGACGGGCGGCGCGCCGACCTGCGCGTCCGGCGGGGCCGTCGTGGGCCCTTCTGCGCATGTGGACGAGGCACGACCGTGTTGTGACCGGACCTCCTTGTTTTCCGCCTGCGCGCGGTGAGACTTGTCGATCCGTCGGACCGTCGGGGTTTTCCAGTTGGCGGTGTTCGCCACCGGGAGCTCGCTACCCACGCGCGGTCGGCAACCACACGGTCACAGGCTGGTGTTCTCGCCAGGAATCGTCGATGTCCAGACACACTTGGCTCAGCAAGCCTCTCGCCCCGTTGCTCCTGCTCTGTGCCTGTGAGAAGCAGTCGTCGGCGCCGCCACCGCCGCCGCCGCCACAGGAAGTCAACGTCGCGTTGCCGCTGCAGCGCGACGTGCCGATCTTCATCGAGGCGATCGGTGAGACGCGCGGCAACACGGAGATCGAGATCCGTGCGCGCGTCGAGGGCTTCATCGAGACGATCGAATTCGAGCAAGGCAAGGTCGTGAAGAAGGGCGATCTGCTCTACACGCTCGATCCCCGGCCGTTCCTGGCCGCGGTCTCGCAGGCCAAGGCCGCGCAGGCCGAGGCCGAAGCGCAGCGCGCGCGCGCTGCACAGGATGTGGCGCGTTACGCGCCGCTGGTCGAGAAGAACGCGATTTCGCGCCAGGTCTACGAGACGTCGGTTGCCGTCGAGAAGGCCGCGGCCGCGGCCGTCGACGCCGCCAAGGCGATGGTCGAACAGGCCGAGATCGATCTCTCCTACACCAAGATCCTCGCGCCCGAGGACGGTCTGGTCGGCAAGACCGAGGTCTACGCCGGCACCCTGGTGGGACGCGGCCAGAGCACGCTGCTGACCCGCATCTCGCGCATCGATCCGATCCACGCGCGCGCCAGCATCTCCGAGCGTGACTACCTGGCGATCAGCCGCCGCCGCACCGCCACCGGCGAGGCGCAGGCGCAGCAGGCAGTGTTCACGCTGTTGCTCGCCGACGGCACCGAACACACACAACCGGGCAAGCTCGTGTTCCTCGACCGCAACGTCGACACCCGCACGGGCACGATCATGTTCGAGGCTGCGTTCGGCAACCCCGACAACCTGCTGCGTCCCGGCCAGTTCGCCCGCGTGCGCTGCCTGATGGACACGGCGAAGGGCGCGCTGCTCGTGCCACAACGGGCCGTGAAGGAGATGCAGGGTTCCTACCACGTGATGGTCGTCGGTGCCGATGGTGCCGTCGCTCAGCGACTCGTGACGACCGCCGAACGCGTCGGTCCGCTGTGGCGCATCGCCACGGGCCTGAAGCCCGACGATCAGGTGCTCGTGGACGGATTGCAGAAGGTCCGCCCAGGCATGAAGGTGGTGCCCAAGATCGTGGTCATCGACCCCGAGAAGGTCGCTGCCGCGAAGCCCGCCCCGACCAAGGGCGACGAGACCAAGGACGACGAGGCCAAGAAGTAGGCCATGGCCCAGTTCTTCATCCGGCGGCCGATCGTCGCCATCGTGATCTCCATCCTCATCGTGATGATGGGGGTGGCGACGCTGCGCGGCCTCAGCATCGAGCAGTATCCGTTCCTGGCGCCGCCGATGATCCGCGTCACGGCGAACTATCCGGGCGCTTCGGCCGTCGACGTCGAGCAATCCGTCGCCACGCCGATCGAGCAGGAGGTCAACGGCGTCGAGAACATGATCTACATGAAGTCGTCGAACACCAGCGACGGCCGCATGCAGCTCGACGTCAACTTCGAGGTCGGCGTCGACCAGAACACGTCGAACGTGTTGACGCAGAACCGCGTGTCCATCGCGCAGGCGCGCCTGCCGCAGGAGGTCATGCAGCAGGGCGTCACGGTCAAGAAGCAGAGCCCCAGCATCCTGATGATCCTGTCGCTCTACTCGCCGCAGGGCTCGTACGACGCGAAGTTCCTGATCAACTACTGCGGCATCAACCTGCGCGACCAGCTGCTGCGCATCCCCGGCATCGCGCAGGTCGATCTGTTCGGCGGCACCGACTACGGCATGCGCATCTGGCTGAACCCCGATCGCATGGCGCAACTCGGGGTCACGCCATCGGACGTCGCCGCCGTCATCAAGGAGCAGAACCTGCTCGCGCCGGCCGGCAAGATCGGCGGCGAGCCGACGCCGCCCGGGCAGCAGTTCACCTACACGGTCAGCGCACCGGGCCGCCTGCTGGCGCCCGCCGAGTTCGAAGACATCATCGTGCGCGAGACCGAGACCGGCGCGCAGATCCGCCTCCGCGACATCGGTCGCGCCGAGCTCGGTTCGCAGAACTACGACTCGTTCGGCCGGCTCGACGGCAAGCCGGCGGGCGCCATGGCGGTCTACCTGCTGCCGGGTGCGAACCAGCTGCAGGCCTCGGACGCGATCTACGAGACCATGGTCGAGGCGAGCAAGCAGTTCCCGCCGGACATGGACTACAAGATCGTCTACGACACGACGCCGTCCGTCGAAGCGTCGATCGAGTCGATCGTGCACACGTTCATCGAGGCCGTGATCCTCGTGACGCTGGTCGTGTTCCTGTTCCTGCAGAACCTGCGCGCGACGCTGATCCCGCTGCTGACGGTGCCCGTGTCGCTGATCGGCACGTTCATCTTCTTCCCGATGCTCGGGTTCTCGGTGAACACGCTGTCGATGTTCGGCCTGGTGCTCGCGATCGGCATCGTGGTCGACGACGCGATCGTCGTGGTCGAAGCGGTGATGCACCACATCGAACACGGCAAGAGCCCGAAGGAAGCGACGGTGCAGGCGATGAAGGAGGTGTCCGCACCCGTCATCGGCATCGCGCTGATCCTGTCGGCGGTGTTCGTCCCGGTGGCGATGCTCGGTGGCCTGACGGGGCAGATGTACCAGCAGTTCGCGCTGACGATCGCGATCTCGGTGCTGTTGTCGGCGTTCAGCGCGTTGTCGCTGTCGCCCGCCCTCGCCGCGATGCTGCTCAAGCCGGCCAAGCCGATGCGCGGTCCCCTGGGCTGGTTCTTCAAGCTCTTCAACAAGGGCTTCGACGGCGTCACCAAGGGCTACGTCGGCTTCACCGGGGTCCTCGTGCGTCGCTCGATCCTGACGATCCTGATCGTCGGCGGCGTGGTCTACGGCGCCGGCGTGTTCGGCGGGCGCCTGTCGGCGGGGTTCATCCCGGAAGAGGACCAGGGCCTGTTCGGCGTCAACGTGCAGCTGCCGCCGGGTGCGTCGCTGCAGCGCACCAGCGACGTGCTGAAGAAGGTCGAGGACCTGCTCGCCGACATGGACGGTGTCGAGGCCTACACGACGATCGGCGGCTACGGCGCGGTGACCAGCACCTACCAGCCCAACTTCGGCACGGTGTTCGCCCGCCTCGAGCCATGGGACGAGCGCAAGGGCCCCGACCTGCACGTGCGCGGGATCATCGCCAAGATGCAGCAGCAGCTGCGCACGATCCCCGAAGCCATCGCCTTCCCGTTCAATCTGCCGACGATCTCCGGGTTCGGCGCCTCGGCCGGTTTCAACTTCCTGGTGCAGGACCGCAGCGGCACGCTGAGCGTCGACGAGCTGGGCGCCAATGTCGCCACCTTCCTCGAGGCCGCGCGGGCGCGCCCGGAACTGGCCAACCTGTTCACGTCGTTCGACCCCAACTACCCGCAGGTGAAGGTCGACATCGACCGCGACAAGGCGCGAAAGCTCGGCATCCCGCTCAACGAGGCCTACCAGGCGATGTCCGCGGCGCTGGGCAGCGCCTACGTCAACGACTTCAACCGCTTCGGCCGCCTGTTCCGCGTCTACATGCAGGCCGAAGGTGAGAGTCGCCGCGATCCGGCCGACATCGGCAGGATCCACGTGCGCAGCGGCACGACCGGCGACATGGTGCCGCTCTCGGCGATCGCCACGGTCACCTCGCGCTCGGGCACCGAGATCACCAACCGGTTCAATCTGTTCCGATCCGCCGAGATCCAGGGCGTGCCGGGTCGCGGTTATTCGTCCGGTCAGGCGCTCGCGACGCTCGAGGAGGTGTTCAAGGAGAAGATGCCTCCGGAGATGGGGTTCGCCTACTCGTCGTTGTCGTACCAGGAGAAGGTGGCGCCGCCGGCGGGACCGACGCTGGCGATGGCGATCCTCTGCGTGTTCCTGCTGCTGGCGGCGCTGTACGAGAGTTGGCGTCTGCCATGGGCCGTGTTGCTCGGCTCGCCGCTGGTCGCGCTGGGCGCGTTCTTCGGCGTCTGGCTCACCGGCTACGACAACAACGTCTACGTGCAGGTCGGCCTGATCATGCTGATCGGGCTCGCCGCGAAGAACGCGATCCTGATCGTCGAGTTCGCCAAGGCCAAGCACGACGAAGGCATGCCGCTGCAGGAGGCCGCGCTCGAGTCGGCCCGCCTGCGCTTCCGCCCGATCCTGATGACGGCGTTCGCGTTCATCCTCGGCGTCGTGCCGCTGATGCTCGCGTCGGGTGCCGGTGCCGGTGCGCAGAACGTGATGGGCACGGCGGTGTTCTGGGGCATGCTGGTGGCGACGTTCCTCGGCGTGTTCCTGATCCCCGGCAACTACGTGTTCGTCGAGAGTCTGGGTCGCCGCAAGGCCAAGGCCAAGGCCGTGGTCGCGACCGCGCCGCCAATCGACCCGACGCCGCCTCCTACTGCACCGGCGGGCCATGGAGGAGGGCACTGACATGCGCCGTTCGTCGTTGCTGCTCTGTCTCGCGCTGCTCCCGGTCACCGGCTGCACGGTGGGTCCCGACTACGTGGCACCCGAAGTCCAGTTGCCGGAGGGCTGGCGCGATCTCGGTGCCGCCCAGGGCGAGTCCTTGGCCAACGTGCCGTGGTGGGAGCTCTATCCGGACCCGGTGTTGCACGACCTGGTTCGGCAAGCGCTCGAACAGAACCGCGATCTGCGCATCGCCATCGAGCGCATCGAGGAGGCGCGGGCCCTCTACGGGTTCACGCGCGCCGACCTCTGGCCGAAGGTCGACGTCGCCGCGGGTGCCGGGGTGCAGCGCACGAGCGCCGAGAGCCTGCCCGCCGGGGTTCCGGCCAACGATCTGCAGCGCACCGTCTACGGTGCGGGAGCGTCACTGAGCTGGGAGATCGACCTGTTCGGTCGCATCCAGCGCGCCAGCGAGGCCCAGCAGGCGGTCCTGTTCTCGACCGAGCACACCCGGGCGGCGATCGTGCTGGCCCTGGTCGCGGAGGTCGCGCGCGCCTACATCGAGCTGCGCGACTTCGATCGCCGCCTCGACATCGCCAATACCACGCTGCAGTCGAGGCGTGAGTACCTGGACCTCGTGCGCATCCGCTTCGAAGGCGGTCTGACCTCCGAACTCGACCTGCGCCAGGCCGAGTCCGAACTGCACCGGACCGCGTCGCAGGTGCACGAGTTCGATCGGCTCGTGCTGCAGAAGGAGAACGAACTCAACGTGTTGCTCGGCCGCAACCCGGGGCCGATCCCACGCGGCGTGGCTGTCGCCGAGCTGCCGATCCCGCCGCAGGTGCCCGCCGGCCTGCCGGCAGAACTGCTGCAGCGGCGCCCCGACCTGGCCGCCGCCGAGCAGGACCTCGTCGCCGCCAACGCCCGCATCGGCGAAGCCAAGGCGCTGCTCTATCCGTCGATCTCGTTGACCGGCTTCTTCGGTTTCGAGAGCACGGAACTCGGTGATCTCGCCACTGCTTCGGGCCGCGCCTGGTCGCTCGGCGCGAACCTGCTGCAGCCGATCTTCAATTCCGGCCAGTTGCAGAGCCGGGTCGAGGTCGCCGAATCGCAGCAGCGTCAGGTGCTCGCGGCGTACGAACAGGCGATCCTGCGCGCGTTCCGCGAGGTCGAGGACGCGCTGGTCGGCTTCCGCAAATCGGGCGAGCTGCGCGGTTCCGAAACGCTGCGTGTCGAAGCCCAGCGGCGCGCGCTCGAACTCGCCGAGATCCGCTATCGCGGCGATGTGGCTCCCTACCTCGATGTGCTCGATGCGCAGCGCGCGCTGCTCGATGCGGAACTCAACGAGGCCGCGGCGATCCGCGACCACTACGTCGGTCTGATCCAACTCTACAAGGCGCTGGGCGGCGGTTGGCCGACGAGCGCGGAGCCGGCGACACCGCCGGGTACTCAGCCGGGCGGCTGATCCGACCGGCACCAGCTGCGGTCCTGAACCTCCCCACACCCGAGCACGACACCCACCATGAGCAAGTCCGACAGCGGCGATCCCAAGAAGATGAAGTCCAAGCGCTACATCGAGGAGCTGCGCAAGCTGCAGGCCGAACTCTGTCGCCTGCAGGACTGGGTCAAGGACCAGGGGCTGCGCGTGATCATCGTGTTCGAGGGCCGCGACGCCGCGGGCAAGGGTGGCACCATCAAGGCGATCACCGAGCGCGTCAGCCCGCGGGTCTTCCGGCTGGTGGCGCTGCCGGCCCCGACCGACCGCGAGAAGTCGCAGATGTACATCCAGCGCTACATGCAACACTTCCCCGCCGCCGGTGAGGTCGTGATCTTCGATCGCTCTTGGTACAACCGCGCCGGCGTGGAGTACGTGATGGGGTTCTGCACCAAGGAGCAGCACCGCGCGTTCCTCGAGCATTGCCCGGTGGTCGAGCACTACATCACCGCAGCCGGGATCATCCTGATCAAGGTCTGGCTCGAGGTCTCCGACGAGGAACAGAAGCGTCGGTTCGAGGCCCGCCTCACCGACCCGCTGCGGCAGTGGAAGCTGAGCCCGATGGACCTGCCGTCGCGCAGCAAGTGGTACGAGTACTCACGCGCCCGCGACGCGATGCTGGACGCCACCGACACCCCGCACGCGCCGTGGTACGTGCTGCGTTCCGACGACAAGAAGCGCGCCCGGCTCAACTGCATCCGGCACATCCTCGATCGGATCCCGTACGAGGAAGTCCCGCGCGAGAAGGTGAAGTTGCCCAGCCGGGCGACGAAGCACGAATATGACGACCAGAAGACGCTGGAGAACCGCAAGTTCGTGCGCGAGGTGTACTGATCGCGGCGGCTGATCGCCTCACGCCCTCGCCCCCGCAACGCCCTCGCCCCCGCACCATGGCAAACGACCCCGTGCAGTCATCGAAGCGAGTGCTGGAACCAGCCGACCGCATCTCGGAAGGGCTGTTCGGGCTGATCATGGTCCTGACCTTCACCGGCTCGTTGAGCATCGCCGAGGCCGGCCGCGACGACGTGCGGGCGATGCTGATCGGCGCGCTCGGCTGCAACGTGGCGTGGGGCATCATCGACGGCGTGCTCTACGTGATGGGCTGCATCGCCGAACGGGCCCGCGGCAGCCGGTTGTTCCGCGCCGTCCGCGATGCCGGCACTCCCGAACAGGCCCGGCAGGCGCTCGCCGCCGAACTGCCGGGCATGGCCGTCGTGATCGAACCGGCGGAGATGGCATCGATCCAGCAGCGCCTGCGGCAGCGTCCGGAGCCTCCTTCGAGCGGGCGCGCGCACCCCGAAGACTGGCGCGGCGCGGTCGCCGTGTTCCTGCTGGTGTTCGGGACCACGTTCCCCGTGGCGATTCCGTTCCTGGTCATGGACAGCGCCGGCCCGGCGCTGCGGACCTCCAACCTGATCGCCGTGGTCATGTTGTTCTTGTTGGGTTGCGCGTTCGGGCGGATCACGGGACGCCGGCCGTGGCCCATGGGTATCGCCATGGTGGTGCTCGGCGCGGCGTTGGTGGGCATGACGATGGCCCTTGGAGGATGAACCGATGAGCATCCGCGCGACCGCGACCCTGTTCAGCCTCGTCGCGCTGCTGGCCGACGCGCGTTGCCAGACGGATCCTGCCGCCGTCCCATCCGCCACCGCGGCGACCTCACCGCTGTCGGCAGAAGGCGCCGAGGCGCCGACATGGGAATTCGGCGCCACGGCCTACACCTACTTCGTGCCCGACGATCGTGAGTACGTGCAGCCGACCGTGACCGCCGACCGCGACTGGTTGCACCTCGAGCTGCGTTACAACTACGAAGCCATCGACACGGGCTCGGCGTGGGTGGGCTACAACCTGGCCTTCGGCGAAGAACTGGCGCTCGAGATCACGCCGATGCTGGGCGCCGTGTTCGGCGACACGCGCGGCGTCGCGCCGGGCTACAAGGGCTCGCTGGCCTGGCGGCAGTTCGAGTTCTACAGCGAAGGGGAATACGTGATCGACACCGGCGACGAGTCGTCGAGCTTCTTCTACAACTGGTCCGAACTGACCTATGCGCCGGTGGACTGGCTGCGTTTGGGCGTGGTGACCCAGCGCACCCGCCTCTACGACAGCGAGCGCGACATCCAGCGCGGCCTGCTGATCGGCTACTCGGGCGAACGGTGGGACGTCGCGTGCCACGTGTTCGACCCCGATGACTCCAAGCCCACCTTCGTGCTTTCGTTCGGCACGGGCTTCTGACGGCCGACATCGCCACGGCGCAGCGCGAGCGATCAGCCGCCGGCGGTGAACTGGTCGACGACCTCGGCCAACGAGGCGCGGCGGCTGATCGGTCCCATGCGCTGCTCGAGCCCTTCGAGGCGCAGCATCTCGCGCACCTTGGCGCGTGCCTCGACCACCTGGAACTCGATGCCCTGTCTGGCGAGTTCGCCGTGCAATTCGTTGAGCATCTCGGCGCCCGCCATGTCGACGTGCGGCGAAGTCGACAGGTCGCAGACCACCAGCCGGACCGGCGTCGCGTTCGCGCGCAACCGGGTCAGCACCGCCTCGTGCACCGCATCGACGTTGAAGTAGAGCAACGACGCCTCGGTGCGGAACAGCAGGGCGCCGGGGATCGGCTCGTTGTCGGGGTGGTATTCGAGATCGGAGAAGCGTCGCATGCCCGGGATGCGGCCGAGGAACGCGACGTGCGGCCGCGCTGCACGCCGCAGCAGCAGCACCAGCGAGATGACCGCGCCGAGCAGGACGCCGCGCAGGATGCCCGAACCCAGCACGCCGAGCATGGCGGCGATGGCGACCACGAACTCGGTGCGGTGCGCCTGCCACAGTCGCCGCAGCGCCGCGAGCTTGAACAGGCTCGTGACCGCCGTCAGCACGATCGCCGCCAGCACCGGTTGCGGCAGGTCGGCCAGGAGTCCTGAGAACCACAACGTGACGATCAGGATCACCAACCCGGCGACCAGGCCCGACAGCGGCGAACGCGCCCCGCCGCTGTCGTTGACCAGGGACTGCGACATGCCACCACTGACCGGGAAGCCGCCGCCGAGGCCCGCCGCGAGGTTGGCGGTGCCGATGGCGAGGAACTCCTGGTCGGGATCGAGGCGATAGCCGTGTTTCTTCGCGAACATCCGGCCGATCGCCGCGGTCTCGACCGACGCCAGCAGGAAGCAGGCCAGGGCCAACGGCAGCAGTTCGTTGAAGTCGTTCCAGCCCAGTGAAGGCAGCTGCAGCGGCGGCAGGCCTTGCGGCACCTCGCCGAGCAGCTTGACGCCGCGTTCCCCGAGGCCGAGCCCCTTGGTGGCGAGGATCCCGCCGATCACCACGACGACCGCAACGGGCCGGCCCGGCAGCAACCATTTGCCGAGCAACAGCACGGTGAGCGCGATCATGCCGAGCGACAGCGCCACGCCGTTGGTCTCGGGCAGGTGCGAGAAGAAGTGGCCCATACGCTCCCAGAAGCCGCCGCCATGGGCGCCACCGAAGCCGCACAGCTTCGGCAGCTGCGTGCTGGCCAGGACCAGCGCGATGCCGGTCTTGAAACCGGTCATCACCGTCTCGGAGATGAAGTTGACCACGCCGCCGGCCTTGAGCAGCCAGGCGATGGTGGCGAGCAGGCCGACCAGCAGTGCGGTGCCGGCCGCGAGGGAGCCGAAGCGCGTCACGTCACCATTGGCCATTTCTCCCAGCGACGACCCGAGCAGCAGTGAGATCGCCGACGTGACCGTGATGGCGGTGTGCCGCGAGCTGCAGAACAGCCAGAACACCAGCGCCGAGAACAGGCAGGCGTAGAGCCCGGCCTCCGCCGGCAGATTGGCCAGCGACGCGTCGCCGATCGCGGCGGGCAGCAGATAGGCAGCCAGCGTGATGCCGGCGACGATGTCGGCGCGCAGCCAGCCGAGCTGGTAGGTCGCGAGCCAGTCGAAGGCGCGCACGGTGCGCCGCCGCGGCGCCTTGGGGCCTTCGGACCCTGGCTGTTCGTTTGCGGGTATTGGGGTTTGTGGCATGGGTGGCGGTGGCTCCTGACCCGGTCGATTCCGCGCCCATCGTCCACCGCGCGGTCTCGGCCCGCCATCGGCCACCGTGCGAACTCGGCGGCTCAGCAGTGCCAAGCCGGCGCAGGCGGCGGTTGCCACACTACAGTTCGGATGGGGCGGCCAGCTGAGTGGCGAGGGCCTCTGCCACGGCGTCGATCGACGTGGCGATGGCGAACGCCCAACGCCCGTATCGCCCATCGGCGTTGACGGCTGCGACCCAACGCTGCGCCGCCTGCTGTTTGACTTCTTTGAGCCTGTCGAAGCCCTTCGTCTCCAAGATCAATGTCTTCGACTCTCTGCCCCGCAGGCGCACGAGAAAGTCGGGCACGTAGTCGTGAGGCTGGCCGTCGTGCAGGTAGGGGATCGCGAAGCCGAGTTGGTCGTTCTTGGCGAACGCACCGACGCGTGAATCGGTGTCCAGGATGTAGGCGGCCTGCTGTTCCCAGCGCTTGGTGTCTGCGACCACGGCGTTGAGGTGGCTTCGCGTCACGGGGCGAACGTCCTTGCCGGTCCAGAACTCGACGTCTGCGGTCGATCCAACCGGGCGGTTCTGTTCGTAGATCGGCAGCTCTGGTGCCTCACCAGCATCCGCATCGGGTCGAATGGCCTGCACCAGGCGCTCCAGGACGAACCCGTAGTAGGGTGCAAGGAACGTGTCGAGGATCGATGCCCCCTGACTGGGCAGTACCTTCTCGGCGAGGTATCGAGCGACGATGTGCTGCACCTGGGGGAACAGCGCGTGAGCGGGCACGGTGCAGTCCGGGTTGCGCACGTACGACTGCACGATGTCCCGGGCGAGTGAGAACGAGAGCTGCTGAATGCGGTGACCGCGGCGGAACTGTTCGAGATCCACGGTGTCCAGCCGTCCAGGGCCGTAGAGGCTGGGCCGTCCTTCGTTGGCCGGCAGCGTTGCCTTGACCTGCACCTCGGACGGAATGTCCCGTGCATCGAGCAGCAGGGTTGCAAGCGCTTCCCAGTCCACCGACACGCGATTGCGGATCGCCTGACGGTAACCCTCGACCCGCGGAAACGTGATTGCGAGCTTCGCGCGGTCCGGCAGCGAGAACACGTGATGGCGCGGTGGGATCTCCCTCTTCTCGGCGCCCTTGCTCTCCTTGCAGGGCAGCACCTCGAACGGCACGCCGAGAACGCGCGCGACTTCCTCCTGGAGCAGGCCGTCGTTGCCGACTTCGTACGACGCCCGCCGCAGGCCGCGGCCGACGACCTGCTCGCAGAGCAACTGTGACTGGAACGGCCGCAGGCCAACGATGTGCGTTACGGTGTTGCAGTCCCATCCCTCGGTCAGCATGCCGACGCTGACGATGCAGCGGACGTCGCGTCCTGGCGGATGCAGGGGCTTGCCGAGCTTCTTGGCCAGCGCCTCGAAGCCGTCCGGCAGGATCTCCCGGCCCTGCCGGTCCCGGGGCCAATCACGTTTGCCGACGGTGTCGAGCTGCAGGCGCATCCATGCATCGCGGTCGCTCTGTGCGTGGCCGCTGTCCGTGTCCTGCACGACCTTGGTGTCGGCGCGGATCGTCCACTCGTTGCCGCTCTCGTTGCGGAAGAACGGCATCTGTGCCCGAGGAATACCGTACGGAGGCTGGTCCTCGGCGATCCACTCGTAAACGACCTTGGCGATTCGCGTGTTCTTGCAGACCAGGATGAACACGGGCATGCGCCCTTGCTTCTCGGGGTCCGCTTGCCAGCGTTGCGCCTCCTCGTTCCAGAGCGACGCGAGCATCACGATGGGCGTGTTGGCCCACTTGAGGATCGCCTCGGGTTTGGGAGAACCACGCTTGCCGCCTCGCTCGGCCGCGGTGAGGCGCGGCAAGATCCACTTCCAGATGTTGAAGTAGGCCGGAATGTTCGCCCCGGTCGCGTCGCGCACGGCGAGCTGCGGCACCTTGACGAGCCCGCTTTCGATCGCGTCGGTGAGGCTGAAGTCGCTGACCACCCAGGGGAAGACGCGATTCGTGTTGCTGCCGGCCGCGCGCAGGAAGTACGGAGTCGCCGACAGGTCGATGCACTGTTGGATGCCGCGGATCTTGTGGATGCGATCCAGTCCTTCGATCCACACCGTCGCCTCCTTGCGGAACTCCTCGGCCTCCTCGTCGTCGCCGTCTTCCTCGTCGTCGCCATCCTGCTGCACGCGATAGGCGTGGTGCGCTTCGTCGTTGAAGACGAGCACGTTCTGCTTCCTGCCGCCCTCGCGTCCCAGCACACGCTGCACGACTGCGGCGTCGCTCTCCACGTAGTCGTGCGCCACGGCTCTGACCCGGGTGACGCGACCCTCCTTGTCCTTGATCTCCTCGCGGATCTCCAGTTCACCGGAGTGCACGGCGACGGCGATCGCCTGCGGCGTCATGTAGCGGCTGCCGCGGGCCGTCGTCACCTTGTCGCTGACGACGATCGTCTCGAGCCGCTCCACCTTACGCCCGGCCTTGCTGACGCGCGCCGACGTGTCGCCGACGCGGATCGAGTGTGGATCGAACACGTGCCAGTTCGTGATGACGACGCGGCCGCGGCGCAGCAGGGGCATCAGGTGGCTCGGCACCAGGTCCCGCTTGCGGTATAGGCTCGCGTCGTCGAGTTCGGGCTTCAGCTCCTCGAGCCGGTTCTTGATGGTGACGTTGGGACAGACGACCAGCACAGTGTCGGAGAAGCGCGCGTCCTGCTTGTCCGCGACCTTGTTGAGGATGCTCCACGCGGCGAGCATGCCCATGACGGTCGTCTTGCCGCTACCGGTCGCCATCTTGCACGCCAGGCGACGGAACGCTCGAACACCGTCTGCCACCTGCTTGGCACTCGGTTCGTCTACGGGCACGTCGATGCCTTGCAGGAAGTCGCCGCGGGCCTCGTTGAGGAAGATGACGGTCTCGGCGGCCTCGAGCTGGGCGAAGAACAGGCGCTGCTGTCGGCCCTCGCGCCGCCACCAGTTCATCAGTTCGCACGTCGTGCGCGTGACTCCGCCGCCGCCCGCGAGCGCCTCCTTCCGCCACGCAGTCGCGCGCTGGCGGATCAGGTTGACGAGCTTGAGTTCGATCAGGGTGCCGGGTGAGACGCGTGCGTCGTCTTCTTCGTCACCCTTGGCTTCCTGCGACTTCGACTTCCACCAGTAGGTCGACGGTCGACGTCCGGCGCGCTTCTCGGCCGGGCGGTCGGGCAGCAGCCACCAATGCGCGGTGGGCTCCTCGTACGGGCTGCACAGGATCGGGGTCGGGACCTCGAACTCGTTCACGCGCCGCCTCCATTCGGTGTCGGCGAGGGCAGAGGGATTCCGAACGCCGTGCAGATCGCGTCGAGAACGTCGCGCACGTCCTGGTGGATCTCATCAGGCAGCATCTGCGCGGCGATCTCGTGGTAGCGCTTGTAGGGGAATGCCAACAAGCCGCCGGCGTCCAGGATCGGCGGTAGCAGCTCTGTCCGCGCCTTGTCGTTGTCGAGCACAGCCTGCGCGGGCTTCGTGGGGGTCATCGGCGCCTGCTCGAACTCGGGTGTCAGCAGTTCAGCGAGCTTCTGTGCCATCGCGCCATCTGGCGCGCTGCCCGTCTGTTGCGCGACGAACCTCTCGAGAGCACGAGGATGCACCAGGTAGCTCTCGATCTCGTACCGGGGCCAGCGGCGCTTCGGTGGCGTGCCGAATGTCTGGCCCTTCGGCCCCTGCATCTTCTTCGAATCCCCGTCGACCAACTGAAATCCGGGGTAGTCCGGCCTCGCCAGCCGCAGGGCGGCGAAGTGGTCTTCGGCACTGATGCCCGCTCGCTTGTAGCCCAGGTCCGCCGCCACCTGGCGCCAGTAGACATGCGGCCCCAGGACCTTCTCTGCCGGGTGCTGAAGAACGCGCGCCCACTCACGCAGGATCGCGAGGTCCGTGTAGTCCTCGAGGTAGAGGATGCCCGGTGCCTCCCTTGCCTTCGCGAGGTCGTTGTGGTCGATGACGCGAAGCGCCTCCTTCAAGGTTGCCTTGTCCTTGACGTCGCTGATGCGACGCGGTTGCTCGAGCAGGACATAGATCTCGTCGAGATCGACGGTGTCCAGCACGACCTCGGAGTGCGTGGCCACGATCATCTGCGACTGGGTACGGGCTGCGGCGCTGCGCAGCACTTCGACGATGCGCTCCTGGAGGAAGACGTGCAGGTGGGCGTCAGGCTCGTCGAGCAGCAGCAGCGATTGGGGCCCCCGGCTCATGAACGACAGCAGCATGACGACCTGCAAGAAGCCACTGCCCCCGCTCGCCAGGTCGTAATCGACCTGGCTGCCGGCATGGCGGTAGTTGGCGATGATGTCGGCGGCCTGGCTGTTCGGCCTCAGCAACTCGATGCCGAACAGTTCTCGGATGCTGTCGGTCAGGCGCTTCCATTCCAATTCGTTGCCCGCCGCGTCGGCCAGCATGTTGCGGAGCACTTCACCGGGCCGGTTCTGTCCGAGAAGTTGATCGACCTTGGCGGTCTTCAGTGCGGGCTCGGACTTGAGCATGCCGGTCATGGACGGCACGAACAGAGTCGGCACGGTCAGATCATGGATTTCGGTGGCCGTGGTGGTCTGGGTGGGCCGCACGAACATCTGCAGCGGCGAACGGACGTCGGATTCCAGTTCGATGCCGACGTGTGAAAGTCCCGAGTGAACCTCGATCGTGACCGGGTTCGCAGTTTGGCGTTGTCGCCACAACAGGTCGAAGGCCAGGACGCTGACGGGAGTGAACTGGTCCAACGTGACGGGGATCTGCGGCCAGTTCCGCCGGCGGTTCAGATCGGTGTTCTGCTGGCGCCAGTTGCGCAACGCGAAGCCCCACGCCGCCAGCGCCTGCAGCACGCTCGTCTTGCCGCAGTTGTTGGGTCCGACGAGCACGACGTGTCGTCGCTCGAGGTCGAACTCGATCTCGTCGAACTTCTTCCAGTTCCGGATGACGACCTTGTCGATCATCCCTTCGCCTCCCGCACGTGCTTCACGACCATCAGTTCGTTGCCGCGGTCGTCGATGACCTTGATCGCCACCTGGCCGTGCTCGCCGACGCGGAACGGGGTGCTCGTCGACCCAGCGAGGTGCGACCAGACGCTGTCGTCGTACTGGCCCTTGAGGGACTTCTGCAGGCCATCCCACGCCGAGGTGCGCGGGAAGAACACCTGCGTCGCCTTGAAGCACAGGCCGTTGTAGTCGGCGTCGAGCATCCAGCACGGCACGTCGTCGCCGGCGCGGTGGTCGCTCTGGTCCTCGGCTGGGTCGTAGACGTCCAGGCCCAGCAGTTCGACCTCGAACCAGTCCTTGGTCTTGGGGTCGGCGCCGAGTTGCTTGACGTCCTTGTCCTTGGCCTTGCGCAACTCGACGTCGGGCAAGCCGCAGACGCTGAAGATCTGGCTGCTGCGCAGGTTCTTGAGCAGGTCGCCCATCATCAGGTCGGGCGTGCACTGCACGTAGGTCGCGGCGACGCCCATCGCGCCCTCACACTCGTCGACGAGGCGGCGAGCGTTGGCGGCGATCGCGAACCCGATCACGTAGAGGTGCGCGTAGCCCTTGCCGTTGGCCTCCTTCGCCGCCTCGAACACCAGCTTCTCCGCGACCGCGCCGTTCTCGGGCCCGAACACGATTGCCACTGGCCGCTCATCTCCGTCGATGCGAGCCTCGGCTGACAGCGACAGGGTCTTGGCTGGCTGGCGCACGTGCGTCAGGGAGACGGTCTTGTTGCCGCCCAGATGCAGCACCGGCGAGCGGCGCAGCACCTCGATCATGCGTTCTTCGTGGGACGCATGCTCGTTGCTCGCAGAGTCGCCGGTGTCGTCCTGGCCGTCGTTGTCCCAGTCGATCGGTGTCGGGATCGTGCCCTCGACGACGAACGGGCCCGTGATGCGCGTCACCTTGCCGTCGACCTCCGGGCGGTCGACGAGAACCTCTTCGGCGGGCGGCTCGTCGTTGGCGATCGACTTCAGCGTCACGTGCGGCACGATGCCCCCGACCTCCTCGCCCTTGCGGTTCTGCTTGCGCACGTAGTGGAACCCCGAAACGGGACCGCGATCTAGGTTCTTGAGTTCGTAGTAGGGAAACGTCGCGGTCAAGAGTCGTTGGCGCGCGAGTGCGAGCGGAACGCGAGACGTGTCGATCGTGATCCAACGGCGACCCCATTGTTCGGCAACATAGGCGGTCGTGCCGGAGCCGCAGGTCGGGTCGAGGACGAGGTCTCCGGGGTCGGTGGTCATCAGCATGCAGCGCTGGATGACAGTCGGATTGGTTTGGACGACGTACGTGGGGGATGCTGCTCCGCCTAGGCCGTCCCACAGATTGCTCAGTGCCTTGAATGAGAAGTCGCTGAGGTACTTGACGAAGCGAAGGCTGTTGGTCGTGGCGATCGCCCGTTTGGATGCAATGATGCGTTCCATGCCCTCAGGCGTGGTGCCCCACCAACGCTTTCCCGAGTTGAACTTCTTGCCCTCAAAGGTGACCTCGTACTTCGATCCTGGTCCGGGCTTGGTCATGAGCACAGACATGAATAAACGGGCGTCGTGAGGGACTGTTTGCGGCGCTTCTCTCTCTTCCTGAGTAAGTCGTCTACGTGTTCCGTCTCCTAGCTCCACCATGTCAAAACCGGACATCGTTGTGTCAGTTCGAGACTCGAATAGGGCGCGATAGCGAACCTTGGCTGAATGCTTGGCATACCAAATCAGGTAGTCCAGGCGGGTTCCTACCCTGTCGGCTGACTCCAGTCCGCCGGCGGCTTTCGTGAAGGCGATCACCGCCATGAAGTTCTCCGCCCCGAACACCTCATCCATCAGCTCCCTGACGTGATGCAGGTTCTCATCCGAGATCTGCACGAACACACTGCCACACTCCGTCAGCAGCTCCCGCGCCAGCAGCAGCCGATCGCGCAGATACGTCAGATAACTGTGCAGCCCCAGCTCCCACGTATCTCGGTACGCCTTGACCATCTCCGGCTCGCGCGACATGTGCTCGTCGTCGCCGTGCTTCACATCGCGCTTGCGCACGAACGGCTGGAAGTTCGAGCCGAACTTCACGCCGTACGGCGGGTCGATGTAGATCATCTGCACCTGTCCGGCGAGGCCCTCATACTTGAGCAGCGAGTTCATGACGACGAGCGCGTCGCCGAGCACGAGGCGGTTGACCCACTTGTCCGGGTGTTCGTAGGCCTTGAGCACCTGGTCGGTGATCGAGTGCTCGGGGTCGCCGTACAGGTCGAAGAGCAGGCCCTGCTGCTTGTCGCGACGGTGGCCGCGCAGCGACTCGAGGATCGCCTTCGTCGACAGCCGTTCGTGGACGAAGAGGGGCAGCGTCGGCACCTCGAAGGAGAGGCGTTCGGCCTTGCCGGTCCAGTCGAGGAAGGGCTTGCCCAGGCGGCGCAGTTCGGTGACCGCGTCCTGCAGCGTCGCAACGCGAACGAGCACCTCGCCGCGGTTGTCCGTGAACTCTTGCGGCTTGGCAAAGCGCAGGTCGGGGAGTCGGCTCGCTTTCTCGATGCGCGCCAGCAGCCATTCGCCGAGTTCCCTCGCGCCGTTTTGTCCATCCCAGTCGAGGGCTGGGCTCAGGGAGCTGTCGTAGCGGTAATCAGCCGGCGGCTTCTTCTTGCGGAACTGCGGCTGAGTACCAACCTCGGGGCGGAGCAGGGAGCTGGCTTCGGGGTGCCGGTAGGACGCGGTGGCTCCTTCGCGGACGTTCGAGCTGGTCTTCTTCGATCTTGCCACGGTTCCCTTGTCGGTAATGGCCAACGGTGAGGCTGGTCGGGAGAGAGTAGCTGCGACTGCGGCGCATGCCACCGTGAGATCGTGCTCGAACTGCGTGGTGGTGCGATGGCGCTCCTGGGATCGCATCGAGTGGCCTCGTAGCCTGGGCCGCCATGGTTCCAAGGACTCTCGTCTTCTCGGCAGGTGTCGGTTTCCTGCTGCTCGGCGCTGCCGCCGCCCAGCAGCAACCGCTCGCGTTCGTCGGCGCGCGCATCCTGCCGATCGGCGCCCCCCCGATCGACTCGGGCGTGCTCGTCGTGCAGGACGGGCGCATCACCATCGTTGGCGCGCAGGGCGCCGTCGAGTTGCCAGCCGGGTCAACCACGGTCGATGTGCGTGGCAAGACGATCATGCCGGGCCTGGTGTGCAGCCACTCGCACATCGGTTCGGTCGCTGGCGCCGACGGCAGTTCGCCGATCCAGCCCGAGGTGCGTGCGCTCGACTCGATCAATGCGCGCGATCCCGGGATCCAGAAAGCACAGGCCGGCGGCATCACCACGGTCAACGTCATGCCCGGCTCGGGTCACCTGCTGTCGGGCCAGACGATCTACCTCAAGCTGCGCGACGCGTTCACCGTCGACGGGCTCGCGATCAAGAACGCCGACGGCAGCGTCGCAGGCGGCATCAAGATGGCGAACGGCACCAACCCGCAGAAGGACCCGCCGTTCCCCGGCACCCGCGGCAAGGCGGCGGCGTTGATCCGCGCGCAATACCACCGGGCGCGTGAGTACCAGGCGAAGGTCGAGGCGGCGAACGGCGACCCGAGCAAGATGCCGGAACGCAGCCTCGGGCTCGAGGCGCTCGTCGAGGTCATGCAGGGCAAACGCGTCGTGCACCACCACACGCACCGCCAGGACGACATCCTCACCGTGCTCCGCCTCAGCCAGGAGTTCGGCTTCCGCGTCGTGCTGCACCACGTCAGCGAAGGCTGGCTCGTCGCCGACGAGATCGCCAAGGCCGGCGTGCCGTGTTCGGTCATCGTCATCGACTCGCCCGGCGGCAAGCTCGAGGCGGCGCGGCTGTCGATGGCGACCGGCGCGATCCTCGACCGCGCGGGCGTCGAGGTCGGGTTCCACACCGACGACGGCATCACCGACAGCCGTCTGTTCCTGCGTTCGGCAGCGCTCGCCGTTCGCGCCGGCATGGATCGCGACAAGGCGCTGGCGGCGGTCACGATCGCGAACGCGCGCATGCTCGACCTGCAGGACCGGGTCGGGACGCTGGCAGTGGGCAAGGACGCGGACTTCGTCGTGCTCTCGGGCGATCCACTGTCGGTGCACACGCGGGTGCTGCAGACCTGGGTCGAAGGGCAGAAGGTGTTCGACCTCGACGATCCGCGTGACCGTCTGCTCGCCAACGGTGGTTACGGCGCGAGTGTCGATCAGGCCATGTCGATGTGCTGCTACGGCCAGGGAGGTCAGTGATGTTCGCCACCTGCTTCGGCTTGTTCACCGCCCTGCTGTCGCCGCAGGAGCCGCTCGCGATTCGCGGCAAGGTCGTGTTGACGATGACCGGCGCGCCGTTGGCGAACGGCGTCGTGCTCGTGCGCGACGGCAAGATCACCGCGGTCGGCACCGCCGCGCAGGTGGATGTTCCCGAAGGCACACGCGTGCTCGAGGCGAACGTCGTGGTGCCGGGCCTCATCGACGCCCATGCGACGGTCGGCCTCACCGGGCTCTACAACGTTCCCCACGACCAGGACCAGCTGGAGAAGTCCGCGCCGGTGCAGCCCGAACTGCGCGCGCTCGACGCGTTCCACGCCAAGGACGAACTGGTCGGCTGGGTGCGCAGCTTCGGCGTGACGACCGTCAACACGGGTCATTCGCCGGGCGCGCTGATCTCGGGCCAGACGATGGTCGTCAAGCTGCACGGGCGCGGCGCCGACCAGGACGTCGTCGTGCCGCTGGCGATGGTCGCGACGAGCCTCGCCGACTCGGGCCGCGCCAGCGGCGGCAAGGCGCCGGGCACGCGCGCAAAGTCGGTCGCGATGCTGCGCGAAGAACTGCAGAAGGCGCGTGAGTACGCCGGCAAGCGCCAGCGCGACGAGAGCACGCCGATCGACCTCGGCCTGGAAGTCATGGCCAAGGTGATCGCCGGTGAGGTGCCGTTGCTGGTGACCGCGCACCGTTCCCACGACATCCTGTCGGCGCTGCGCGTCGCCGAGGAGTTCGGCATCCGGGTCGTCATCGACGGCGCGGCCGAGGCCTACACGGTGCTGCCCGAGCTCGCCGCGGCGAAGGTCTGGGTGCTGCCGCATCCGGCGATGGCGCGCACGACCGGCGATCTCGCCAACGGCACGATGGAACTGCCCAAGCTGTTGCTCGAGGGCAAGGTGCCGTTCGCGCTGCAGACCGGTTACGAGTCGTACGTGCCCAAGACGCGCGTCGTGCTGTTCGAAGCCGGCGTTGCGGTCGGCCACGGCCTGCTCGCGGACGCGGCGCTGCGCGCGCTGACCATCGACGCGGCGCGCTTGCTCGGCGTCGACGCGCGGCTGGGTTCGCTCGCGGTCGGCAAGGACGCGGACCTGGCGTTGTTCGACGGCGATCCGTTCGAGTACACGACACACTGCACCGGTGTGGTCATCGACGGCCTCGCCTACGACGGCGAACGGCACTAGCCCGGACCATTCATGCGAGAAAGGCTGCGAACCCGCCCTGCCCCTCGCTACCTGCGTTGCGCGTCAGAACCTGTCCTCAGCGTGGCAGACACCACGCTTCCGGGAGAACCTGCCACGCGCCTTGGCACCGAGCGGCATTGCGGGCTCTCGCACCTTCCCTCATGAATTGTCCGAGCTAGCCTGCCGCCGCCGTGACCGCCGCTCCGCCCAGCAACCGCCTGCTCGTCTGGGCGATCGTCGCCTCGCAGTTCGGGCCGCCGTTCATGTTCAGCGGCGTGGCCGTCGCGCTGCCGCAGATGGGGCACGAACTGGCTATGTCGGCGCCGACGATGAGCCTCGTCGAGACCGCGTTCGTGGCGAGCGCGACGGCGTTCCTGCTGCCCGCCGGCAAGCTCGCCGACGCGGGCGACCGGCGCTCGATGTTCCGCTGGGGGCTGCTCGTGTTCGCTGTGCTGACGCTGGCGATCGGGCTCGTGTCGCACACCGGCGCGATCGTCACCTTGCGCTTCCTGCAGGGCGCGGCGTCGACGCTGTGTGCTGCGGCCGGTCCGGCGATCCTCGTCGAACTCGTGCCCGCGGCGCAGCGCGGCCGCGTCTTCGGCGCGGTGCTCGGTGTCGCCTACGCGGGGTTGTCGCTCGGTCCCCTGACCGCCGGCTGGATCGTCGAGCACTTCGGCTGGCGCGCGGTGTTCTTCTTCGGCACGGGCCTGATCGTCGTCGGCGCGCTGCCGGTGCTGCTCGGCATGCGTTCGCAATGGCGGCGGCCGGAGCGTTGGGTGCACGTGCCGAGCCTGGTGTTGCTCGTCGCCGCGATCCTCGCGGCGGTGTTCGGCAGCGCTGCGCTGCAGACCGCGTGGGGTCCGTGGACGCTGGGCGGCGGCGTGCTGGCGCTCGTGCCGTTCGTGTTGCTGCAGCTGCGCGTCGCCGAGCCGCTGCTCGACGTGCGCGAACTCGTGCGCAACGCGCCGCTCGGCCGCGCCCTGCTCGTGCAGCTGCTGCTCTACCTGAACGCCTACTGCGCGATCTTCATGCTGAGCCTGTTCCTGCAGGTCGTGCGGGGCATGGCGCCGCCCGACGCGGGCCTCGTGCTCGGCATCGGCTCGGTGCTGATGACCATCGTCGCGCCGTTCGCGGGCCGGCTCGCCGACAAGGTGCGGCCGACCGCGGTCGCCGCGTGCGGCGTCGTCGCGATCGTCGTCAGTTCCGCGTTCGGCACGCAGCTCGCCGCGACCTCGGGCCTGTGGCACGTCGCCGCCGTGTTGGTCGCGCAGGGCATCGGTTTCGGCCTGTTCTCGTCGCCCAACCTCACCTCGATCATGAGCCACGCCGGCGAACGGCGCAGCGGCATGGCCTCGGCGCTCGCGGCGCAGTCGCGCGGCATCGGCATGTTCTGCGGCATGGGGGTGACCGCGGCGATGATCGCGCTCGACTTCGGCAGCGCGCCGGTCGCCGAGCACCCCGAACGGTTCGTGGGCACGATGCGCGCGGCGTACGTGGTGCTGCTGGGTTCGTCGTCGCTGGCGCTGGTCGTGGCGTTGTTGGGGCGGCCGAGGCACAACGAGCCTGTGCCGGCGAAGCCCGGCAATGCATGAGGATGCCTGCGAAGCTCAGCGCTTCTTCGGCGCGGCTTCTGCTGCCCCGAGCAGTCGCCCGATCATGCTCTCGAACGTCTGCTTCTGCTGCTCGTACCCCTCCCCGGTCGCAGGCCCCGAGAATCCCTGATGCACGGCGCGCACGACGCCTTCGTTGTCGATGAACAAGGTCGTCGGGAACGCCCGCACGGCGTCGATGGCCGGGAACGCGGCGCTCGCACGTTCCTTGTCTGAGGGGCCCGCCAGCAGGATCGGCCAGGTGGCCCCGTGCGCACGCCGGTACTGCTCGATGCGCTGGCGTTGCAGGCGGGCGTCGTCGCCGTGCTCGAAGGCCAGACCGACGACGCGCAGGCCGCGGTCGCCGTAGCGCCGCTGCAGTTCACGCAAGAACGGACCGGCATCGCTGCAGTTGGGGCACCAGGTGCCGAACAGCGCGACCAGCGTGACCTGCCCGAACAGCGCGTCGAGGCGCCGCGGCTCCGCGGTCTCGGCATCCGGGAAGGTGAGATCGCCGACGACGACGTCGGGGCGCGCCTTGGTCAGCGTGAACGCGTCGGGCAGCTTCGCCTTCTCGTCGCGCCGCGCGACCCATGTCTCCTGCCAGCTCGCTCCGCTCCAGAACGTTCCGGTCAACGAGCCGTCCTTCTGCCTCTTGGCGATGAACAAGAAAGCGTGCGCGCCGTCGAAGCACGACAAACGCAGCTCGTCGCCGCGTGCGGTTCCGGCGAGCCAGCGATAGTCGCCGGTGGTCGTGAGGATCGTGCCCTGCACCTCGCCGGGGCCGTGCACCCACTCGTTGCGGCTCGGCTCGAGGATCATCACCGCGGGCTGCGCGTCCTTCTCGAACTGCACACGCCAGCGCCCGGTGGGGTCCCATGGTTCGCCGGCGATGGCGAACAGTGGCCCGTAGGTGGTCGTCTCCGCATCAACGGACGCCTTCAGCTTCTTCAGCGGCTCCCAGCGAAAGGACATTTCGACGGCGCCCTTCGGCCCGACCTTGCGCCAGAAACCGAGGTGGGTGGCGCCCGACTCGTCGGGCTCCTGCAGTTCGTCGACGAGCAGCACTGCGTCGTAGGGGGCGAAGACGTAGGTGCGCGGGTCCGCGCTGCGATCCTGGGTGAGCTGGAGCCGCTGCCAGTGGTCCCCATGGAAGATCTTGTATGGCTGGAATACCGAGGTCAGCACGAACGGCAGATCGCCGCCCGGCGACTCGAGCACGCCTCGCTTCGGCACGTGCACCTGGGCCGCTGCAGCGGCCGACAACATCCCCAGGACGCACAGGCGCAAGATCATCGCGGCAGGATACCGCGCCTGCCCGGTGCCTTCCTGGCTTCCGCAGCGTGGCGTTGGTGGGGCGGCGCACACGGGACGGGCGTGCGTCGCTAGAGTCTGGCACCGCATGAAGCTCCTCGTAGCAGGTTCGCTGTTGGCCTTCGCGGCGGCGCTGCCCGCGCAGGACCAGCGCAGCAACGAACGCATCGCCAAGGCGACGGTGATCGAGGAGCGGGTCCTGCGCTGGGGCGAGGGAGGCATGCCCCAATGCCCGGACGGCACGACGCCGATCGGGTTGTCGTTCTCAGGTGACGGACAGTGGCTCGCGGTTCAGGTGCCGCAGCAAATGCGCTGCATCGCGCTCTCGTCCGGACACGTGACGAACCTGGACTGCCGCGGCTCGCTGTCCGGCGAGTTGTCCGGCGCGCGCATCCTCGCGCAGGACGAACGGGGTGAATGGGCCGTCGTCCTTCCCGGCGGCGCTTCCGAGCGATTGATCGAACGGGTACCTCCGCGGCAGGTCGCGGGCAAGATCCGCTTCTCATCCGTGGACTTCGACAGCTGGCTCGTCGAACCCAGCGGTGCGCGAGCCATCGGAAGGATGACGGCCCGGTTGCGCGACCTGGGGAAGCAGGAGGAGAAGCAGTTGCTCGGAGCCGACGGTGCGGCGCTGATAGGGCCACGGCGCATCGTGGTCTGTGTTGCGTGGGACGGGGCGGGGGGAGGATTTGCGTTGGCGTTCTACGACGACGGTCGCGGCGCGTTCGTCTTGTTCGATGGCGATGGCCGTGAGGTTCGACGGTTCGACTGCCGCGTGCCGGCGCTCTGCGAGTTCGGTGCGACAGGCGAGTGGCTCTACTGGATCGACGGGTCGTTGTGCCGCGGCAGCATGCGCAGCGGTGAGGTGGTCAGGTCCGACGGTCCCGAACAGTTCCGCTTCTGGCCGATCGATCCGGTCCTGGGCATCGGTGTCGACGGCATCGATTTCTGCCTGTGGAGCCTCGCCGACATGAAGGTCGTGAAGCGGGTGCCGATCGGAGCGCCACTGCCGGTGCGTGAGTCGCCGATCGGTCCCGCGCCGGCGCCGTTGAAAGGGCCTGCGATACCACTGCTCGACAAGGGAGTGATCTGCGGCGGAGCTGTGACGGCTTCTCTGCACCGGGACCGCATCGCCCTCGCATCGCAGCTGGGTGTGCACGTCTTCCGCGTGCAGAACTGACGCTCAGCCCGCCGCGCCGATCTCCTCGTACACCGTCGACCGCTGCACCGGCTCATACCCCGCCTCGCGGATCAGATGTCCGATCTCGTCGGGCGTCAGCACCTCTGGCTCGGTCGTGCCCGCGTCGTGCGTGATCTTCTCCTCGGTCACCGTGCCGTCGATGTCGTTGGCGCCGAAGCTCAACGCCGTCTGCGCCGACTCCTGCGTCAGCATGATCCAGTAGGCCTTGATGTGCGGGAAGTTGTCGAGCATCAGCCGGCCGACCGCGATCGAGCGCTGGTCGAGGAAGCCGGTGGTGACGTGGCCGTAGTTGGCGAGGTCGGTGTGGTAGGGCCAGAACGCGAGCGGGATGTAGGCCATGAAGCCGCCGCACTCGTCCTGCAGCTCGCGCAGCTTGATCAGGTGCGTGACGCGTTCCTCGGTGCGCTCGATGTGGCCGTAGAGCATCGTCGCGTTCATCTTGAAGCCGGCCTTCTGCACCTTGCGCGCGGTGTCGAGCCAGCCCTGCGGGCCCTGCTTCTCGCGGAACACGGCCTTGTGCACACGGTCGACGAGCACTTCGGCGCCGCCGCCGGGGCAGCTGCCGAGGCCCGCCTCGCGCAGGTCGGCGAACACCTCGTCCTCGCTCTTGCCCGAGATCTTCAGCATGTGGTCGATCTCGACCATCGTGAACGCCTTGACGTGGATGTCGGGGCGCGCGCGTTTGGCGGCGCGCACGACGTCGAGGTAGTACTCGTACGGCATCGTCGGGTGGATGCCGGCGACCATGTGCACCTCGGTGACCGGGCGGTGCAGCTGTTCACGCACCTTCTGCTCGACGATCTCGGGCGTCATCAGGTAGGCGCGTTCCTCCCCTTCCTTGGCAGCGAACGCGCAGAACTTGCACGAGTAGATGCAGATGTTCGTGTAGTTGACGTGCTGGTTGATGTTGAAGTAGGTCTTCTTGCCGTGCATGCGGCTGCGCACGCGGTGCGCCATCAGGCCGACGGCGGCCAGGTGCGGCGTTTCGTAGAGCCGCACACCGTCCTCGAGCGACAGGCGGTCGCCGCCGCGGACCTTGGCGTCGATGTCACCCAGACCGGCGCGGTCGATCAGGCGGGTGGCGAGGGATTCGTCGAGGTGCGCGTAGGCGTAGGCGTTCATGCTCTTTGGGCTGTAAACGGGCCGCAGAGCCTAGTCTTTCAACGAGCTCAGGTGAAGGCGGCGTCGGAGGAAGGGCGTTCTGCGGCGCTCGAACCCCGCCGACCGACGGCGCTGGACGGCGGGTTGGCGCCGTGCGACAACCCTCGACCTTCGTGGCCCCATCCCTGCGCGTCCTGATCGCCGGTGCGCTGTTCGCGACCGGCGGTGCGCTGATCAAGAGCTGTGACTTTCCGTCGCTCGAACGCGCCGGATTGCGCGCCGGCATCGCCGCCCTGACCCTGTTCGTGCTGCTGCCGCAGGCGCGGCACTGGCCGTCGTGGCGCGTGCTCTCGCTGGTGCCGGCGTATTTCGCCGCGACCTGCCTGTTCGTGGTCGCGAACGCGTTGACGACGGCGGCGAACGCGATCTTCCTGCAGTCGACGGCGCCGCTGTGGATCGTGATCGTGAGCCCGTGGCTGCTCGGCGAGAAACCCGGGGCGCGCGATCTGCGCACGTTCGTCTGGGTGGCCATCGGCATGACGCTGTGCTTCGTCGCCCCGCAGCAGGCGCAGGCCACCGCACCTCAGCCGCAGCTCGGCGACTGGATCGCGCTCGGCTCCGGGCTCGGTTACGCGGCGCTGCTGCTCGGTATGCGCTGGCTGGGGCGCAACGGCAGTGACGAGGCCTGCGCCGCGGTCGCCTGGGGCAACCTGTGCACGCTGCCGATCGCGTTCGCGTTGATGCCGGTCTTCGGCCAGACGCCGACCCTGGGTGACGTGGGGGACTGGGTCGCGGTGCTGGTGCTCGGCGTGTTCCAGGTCGGACTCGCCTACGCGTTGCTCGTGCGTTCGATGGCGCAGGTGTCGGCGGTGCAGGCGTCGCTGTTGCTGATGATCGAGCCGGCGCTCAATCCGCTGCTGGCGTTCGCGGTGCACGGCGAACAGCCACACTGGCTGGTGTGGATGGGTGGGGCCTTGATCGTCGGCGCGGTGGCCCTGCGCAGCGTGCGCCGTCGGGTCAACGCCGCTCGAAGCGCCGCTTGAGCCGCAGGAACGGCATCTCGAACACGTGGAAACTCAGCGCCGCGACCGCGATCGTCACCAGGCTGGCGCAGGTGAACATGAGCAGCGCTCCGGGCAGCCCCAACTGCGGCGCGGGCAGCCCGAACCACTGGAAGCCACCCGCGTACCAGGCCAGGAACACCGGCGCGTGCAGCAGGTAGATGCCGTAGCTGATGCGGCCGAGGTAGGCGACGGGCCGCAGGTTCAGCAGGTGGCGCAGCCACGTTCGTTCCTGCACGACACAGTGCGCCAGCAACAGGGTCATCGCCAGGTGCGTTGCCAGTCGCGGCAGGCCGCGGAAGTGCACGACGCCGCTCTGCAGCTGCAGCCCCGGGCCTTCGGCAAGGCTCGCCGCGGTCAGCACTGCGCCAGCGAGCGCCACACCGATCCACGGTGCGCCGAGCAAGCCGGCGACCAGCGTGTGGCCGCGTCGCGTGTGCAGCACCATGGCGAGCGCCACGCCCAGCAGGATCGGCGCGAAGGTCGTGCCGACGAACGCAGCCTCGGGTTGCCACCCGGACGTGAACAGCCAGTCGAGTTGGCCGAAGCTGATCGCCTGCGTGGCCAGGAACGCCAGGGCGAGCACCCACAACGACAGCCTCGGCCCGAGCCACGCCAGCAGCGGCGGCCACAGCAGGTAGAACTGTTCTTCGGTCGCCAACGACCACGTGTGGCGCCAGGTCAGTTCCGTGCCGACGACGTTCGACGTGTAGGTCGCGTAGAAGGGGAGCGACGCGAAGAACGGTTCTCTGATGTGCAGCTGCGTCGCGGTCTTGGACCACGCGACCCACATGCTGTAGCCGAACAGCGCCAGGTAGTAGATCGGGAAGATGCGCAGCGTGCGGCGCATGTAGAACGCAGCGAGCGAGATGCGGCCGAGGTGTTCGCGTTCGCGCAGCAGCAGTGTGGTGATCAGGAAACCGCTGAGCACGAAGAACAGGTCGACGCCCAGGAAGCCGCGTTCGAGTGCACCAGGCAAGAGTTCCCGACGCGGCACGTGGTACCACAGCACTGCGACGATGGAGAGGCAGCGCAACCCGTCCAGATTGGCGAACGTGCGGCGGTCGCGGTATGCGGCGTGGTCGAGCGGGGGCATGAACGGGCGCGCGCAGCATGTTGGCGCCGCGCACGCGGGTCAACTGCCGTGCATCACGCGGTGGTCGCGCGGTAGCATGCCGCGCATCGCCATGGAGTCGTCATGATCAAGGTTGTTCCCGCGCTGCTGTTCGTCGCCCTCGCCATCGGCCAGGAGCCGATCCCCGCGAAGGCGTTCCTGCTCGATGACTATCGCAACGTGGTCAGCGTCGACCTCGCCAAGCTGCGTGACAAGGAGATCTGGGGTGATCTCGAGGCCTCGATCCTCGGGCCGATGTTCGGCGAGATGGAGCGGGAGTTCGGCGGGCCTCTGGACGCGCTCGACCGGTTGCTGCTGGTCGCGGAGTTCGGGGAGCCTGTCGACGACGCGCGTCAGATCCGCGAGGTGCGCATCTTCGAGGGCAACACGGGCCTGCCTCTGCCGAACAGCTTTCAATACGGCAACTGGAAGAAGCAAGACATGCAGGGGCGCGAGGTCTGGTGCCGCAGCGGGTACCGCGAAGAGCGCATGTATCAACCGTCGGAGAAGGTGCAGGTCTGGGGCACGGGGCTGGCGCTCGATCCGGTGTTCGAGGGCGAGAAGCGGCAAGGCATGCCGTGCGCCGACGTCATGTCGCTGCTCTCCGGCAAAGGTGAAGTGCTCGCCTACGTCGTACTGGACGTGACCAAGGGGCCGCTGCAGCAGCGTGTGCTCAAGGGCATGTTCGGCGACGCGGAGTGGCCCGAGGGGCAGGCGCCGTCGTTCTTGTCGATCCGGCTGATGGCGACGGGTGACGCCGATGATCCTCACCTCACCGTCGAGGCTGCGCTTCGTCACGCGACCGATGGCGAGGGCGTCGCGGTCAGTGACAAGGCGATCGACGCGTTCCTGGAGAGGGCGCGCACCGATCCGGCGATGCGGGTGATGCAGCCGGCCCTCAAGAAGTTCACCAAGAAGCGCGACCGCGCCGACCTGCTGCTGGTCGCGGATCTCGGGCGCTCGCGCGAAGCGGTGGGGCACGTCGCCGGGATCGCGCTGGCGTTGCTCAAGCCGGGGCAGCCCGAGGTCGTCGAGCCCGTCGCCAAGGATCCGCCCGCGCCGCCGCCAGAGCCGAAGAACAAGGACTGAGCGACGCGGTGCACCGTCACCGATCGTGGCGGATCTCCCCGATCGCTGCGCGCGCTTGCAGCGTGGCGTCGCGGAGCTTCTCCTGTTCTGGCATAAGCGGCGCCGCGCCGCGCTGTTTCGCCATGAACAAGAACCTTCGCAACTGCGCCTTCATCACCCTGCTCGCTGCCGCCTCGTCGTTGAGCGGCTGCGCCACGATCGCGGGCACCGCGGTCAGCCCGATCACCGGCGGCGTCGATCTGTGTGTGGCCTCGCTGCGTCCCTCGGAATGGTACTATGCGCCGTTCGTGTTCCTCGGCGGCGCGATCGCTGGTCCGGTCGTGGCCTTCTACAACGGCGTCAACTACGACCCGCTCATCTTCACCGACAAGTCCGACACCTACTGGAACGGCTTCCCTGCGGTGTTCAAGCCGTGGCGCATGATCCTGTGAGGGAGCGGGCTCACGGCTGACTCGGTGCGAAGCGGAGTTCCTCGAGGACCGCGGCCAGCTGATGCAGGCTCACCGGTTTGGTCACGAACCGATCCGCTCCGGCGGCGAAGCAGCGATCGCGATCCTCGGCGAGGCTGTTGGCCGAGAGTGCCACGATCGGCACGTGTCGATCGGCGGGTTGCCGGGCGCGGATCTCGGCCATTGCTGCGTAGCCGTCCATGACCGGCATGCGGCAGTCGATGATCACCAGGTCGTAGTCCTTGTCGCCGAACAACTGCATCGCGATCGCGCCGTTCTCGGCGTGATCCACCGCGCAGCCGAGCGTCTGCAGCATGCGCAGCGCGACGCGCGCGCAGACCGCGTCATCCTCGGCGAGCAGGACGCGCATGCCGAGGTCGGGCACCGCTGCGATCCGTGTGCTTCGCCCTCGTCCGGTCTTGCAGACCACGTTCTCGAGGTCGCGCTGGCGGTGCAGCCAGACGATTCGCTCGTGGCGCGTTCCTTCGTGGCCGGGGCCGAGCAGCACGACCCGTATCTCCTCGGCCAGGGAGTCCAGTTCTGCGCACAGCTCCGGCTCGACCAGCAGCAGGTCGAAGGAGCGCCCGGCGGCGGCTGCGGCGTGTGCCGCGGCGATCGCGGCTGGCGGGCTGGTCACGACCTCGACGGTCGCGCCCAACGACTCGAGCTGCTCAGCCAGCACCTCGAGGGTCAGTTGACGCGTGCCGACCAGCAGCGCGTGCGCATCGACCTGCTGTCGTTCGTCGAGCGGTGCGGCAACGGGCAGTTGCAGGGAGAGGACGAACGTCGTGCCGGCGCCCTCGACGCTGTGCAGCGTCAGGTCGCCGCGCATGAGTTCGACCAGTTCCTTGCTGATCGCCAGACCCAGGCCGCTACCGCCGTGCGTCGTGAACGTGCCGGCGCCGCCCTGTTCGAAGCGCTGGAACAGGCGCGGTAGCACGTCGGCGGCGATGCCCTTGCCGTCGTCGTCGATCCGCACCACGACCGATGCCGGGCTGCCGACCGCCGCCGGCGTGACCCCGACCTCGAGCAGCACGCTGCCGCCCGGCGCGAACTTGATCGCGTTGCCACCGAGGTTGACCAGGATCTGGCGCAAGCGACCGGCGTCGCCGTGCAGCATGTTCGGCCCGCCGGGCTGCCAGCGCATGGTCAGCTCGGTTCTGTTCTGCGCGGCGCGTGGTTGCAGCAGCTCGACGACCTCCTCGGCGAGGCGTCTCAGGTCGAAGGTCGCCGCGGTGAGCTCGAGCTTGCCGGCTTCGACCCGCGACAGGTCGAGCGCGTCGTTGACGATGTCGACGAGTGCACGCGCCGAGTTGTGCACGACCTCCAGGCCATCACGTTGCTCGGGCGTCAGGTCGCCGCGGAGCAGCAGTTCGGTCATGCCCAACACGCCGGCCATCGGCGTGCGCAGCTCATGGCTCATGTTGGCGAGGAAGTTCGTCTTCGCGGCCGAGGCGCGTTCCGCCGCTTCCTGGGTCGCCGAGAGCTCCTGGCGCATGCGGTGGTCGATCAGCGTCTGCCGTCGCAGCAGCGTCGCCCAGAGGTTGCACAGCACCACGTGGAACAGCGCGATCCCGAAGTGGAAACCGAGCTTGGTCACCCCGACGTAGTCCCCTTCGTAGAAGTAGACGTTGACGCCCTGGTTGTGCATCACCGCGAACAGCACGTGTTGGGCGATGATCAGGATCGCTCCAGGCCACATGCATCGCCAATCCTGATAGGCGATCATCGCCGCGAACGCGGTGAAGAAGAAGAAGTGCATCTCGGCCAGCCCGTGCAGCTGGTAGATGTGCAGGGCCACGAAGGCTTGCAGCGAGACGCCGGCGACGCAGCGGGTCAGCAGCGAGCCGGGTCGCATGATCATCGCGACCGCGAACATGCCGATGGCGAGGCCGCCGACGGTCCAGGCCTCGTACCAGGTGTCGTAGAACACGGCGAACCAGGTGCCGAACAGCAGGTGCAGGCCGAGCATCGCCAGCATCAGGCGATCGCCGCGCAAGAACACCGGGTGCAGGATGTCAGCGGTCCCGGTGGCGGAAGCCGGCGCACGATCAGCGATCATCGCGGCATTCCTCCCCGGGGAGCGAGCAGCCGTAGGCGATGTCGGCCTGCGGTTCGCGGACCACACCGGTGTCGTTCAGCATCGCCTCGATGGCGAGGCGCGCGAACTGCGTCTGGGCTGCCGTGCAGTAGCGGCTGGTGTTGTAGTTGCCCCGGAACAGCAGGCGGCCGTGCGCGTCGATCAGCACCGCCTGCGGCGTCGCGTAGACGCCGAGCGCCTTGGCGATGTGGGCATCGTGGTCGACGACGTGCGGCATCGCCAGCCCGGTCTCGATGGCGTCGTCGAGCTCGGTCTCGACGATGCCGACGAACTGCACCTGCGCGCCGAAGCGGTTGAGCAGGAATTGCAGATGCTCGCGGTTGAAGCGCGAGCAAGGGCAGTCGTGGTTGTAGAAGTTGAGCAGGACCGGTTTGCCAGGCACTAGGTGTGCAGCAGCGATCACCTCGGCCGGCAGCGGCAACGGTCCGCCGACCGGCGGCGCGACGAGGTCGGCGGGTCTCGGTGTCGGCAGCGAGTAACGCAGGTCTTGCTGCCAGAAGACGCGGCCGATCGCGCCGAGCGCGACGACCACACAACCGACGACGACGACGCTGCGCCAGAGCGCTGGAGCTGCGGGCAAGGCAGACGGCATACTCTTTCTTCCCCCGCAACCGCATCGGCTTTCCGCGGCATCTCATGCAGCGATTCCACTAGGAAAATCCAGGAGCTGCTCGGCGCGTCGGTTGCGCGCCCTTGGATCCCGGGATGACTGCGGGACACCGGGACGGCCGGTCAGGCCTGGACCTGCGACACGATCGCCTTCTTCTCGCCCTTGGGCTTGCCGAACTTGTCGGTCTCCGGCGTCTCCACCGGCTGATACATCATGTTGCGGCGCTGCGGCACGAAGCCGGCGTCCTTGATGTGCCGCTCGATCTCGGGGATCGAAGTCGGGTGCGTGCAGCCGGCCGAGCTGACCACGTTCTCCTCGAGCATCGCCGAGCCGAAGTCGTCGGCGCCCATCGACAGGCCGACCTGGCAGGTCTTCATGCCCTGCGTGACGAAGCTCGACTGCACGTGCGGCACGTTCTGCAGGTAGAGGCGCGACAGGCTCAGCGTGCGCAGGTATTCGGCGACGGTCGCCTTCTGTCCGCCGCGCGCCGCGAGGAACTGCTCACCCATCGCCGTGTTCTCCGGCTGGAACGTCCACGGGATGAACGCGGTGAACACGCCGCCGGTCTCGTCCTGCAACTCGCGGATGCGCGTCATGTGCTCGATGCGTTCGGCGTCGGTCTCGACGTGGCCGAACATCATCGTCGCGGTGCCCTTGCCGCCGAGCTGCGCCCATTGGCGGTAGACCTCGAGCCATTCGTCGGTGGTCGCCTTCTTGGGCGCGATCACCTTGCGCACGCGTTCGACCAGGATCTCGGCGCCGCCGCCGGGGATCGAGTCCAGGCCCGCTGCCTGCAGATCGACCAGCACGTCGCGCACGGGGCGCTTCTCGAGCTTGGACAGATGCGTGATCTCGGGCGGGCTCATGCCGTGGATCCAGACCTGCGGGTAACGCTTCTTGAGGTCGGTGAACAGCTCGGCGAACCACTCGGTCTTGAGCTTGGGGTGGTGGCCGCCCTGCAGCAGCAACTGGATGCCGCCCTTCTCGATGAGCTCTTCGACCTTGCCGTAGATGACCTCACGCGGCAGCACGTAGGCCTCGGCGTCGCCGGGCGAACGGTAGAACGCGCAGAAGCCGCAGTCGGTGACGCAGACGTTGGTCGGGTTGAGGTTGCGGTCGACGATGTAGGTGACACGCACCTTGCCGTCTTCGCCGGGCGGGTTGAGGCGCAGGCGCACGTCGTTGGCGAGCAGGCCCAGCGAAGGTTGGTCGAGGCCGCGGTAGAGCGACAGGGCTTCGTCGGGGCTGAGAACACCGCCACCCTCGGCCTTGTGGCCAAGGTCGCGGAGGCGGATCGGATCGGCAACTGCTGGCGTCATCGGGGGCGGCTAGGGTAGGTCGGCGACCGGGGTTGGGAAAGCCGGTTCAGCTGGCCATCTGCGAACGGGTCGGGGCGCGGCGAATTGCCGCGCGTCCGGGCATCGTTACCGCCTACCGTGCCGGCGCTAGCACAACCCATGCCCTTGTTCCCCCCGCGAATGTGGCCGCTCGTCGGCCTTCTCCTGGTCGGCTGTAGCCACAGCAGCAGCAGCGGGATCGGCGAACTGGCCAACGCCACGATCGGCCCGGACGGCGGCGAACTGCGCATCGACAGTGGCCCGCAGGCGGGGCTGGTGCTGACCGTGCCGGCTGGGGCGCTGACCAGCGACGTGACCCTGCGCATCGTGCAGATCGTGCCCGCCGCCCCGCCGCCGGGCACGGCTGCGCTCGAGGTCACACCGCCGGGTCGCCCGTTCCGGCTCGAGCCGATCGGGGTGCAGTTCCGGACGGCGGCGACGCTGCGATTGCCCTACATGCCGGAGGTGCTGCTCTATCGCTGCGGACTCGGCAACGTGCGGGTGCATCAGGAGAGTGGTGCTGCGAGTTGGAACCGCGAGCCGGCGATCATCGACGTCAGCGGCCGGTTCGTCGAGACCACCTTGTTGACCGGTGGCCAACTGCAGGTGATCGAAGGCCCGCGCGTCAGCAGCTTCCTCGACTACTTCCCGGCGCGCGACACCGTCGCCGCACTCGACAACGGCGCGTCGTTCCGTTGCGAATCGATCGCCGACGTGCGCTTCCCGATGCGCGACCTGTATCGCTGGCGCCTGCAACTCGATCCGCTGTATCGCGACTTCGGCTACGTGCTCGAGAACGGCGCGTTCGTCGGGCGTGTGTCGTTCGACGACGATTGGCTCGAGATGTGGGCGGGGCAGCATCTGGCATCGCAGCAGCTGTTGCCGATCAGCGAGGGTTACGGGTTTGGTCCGAACATGACGACTGCGGTGTATCGCCCAGCGGCGATGAGCCTGTCGTTGGCGGGCAGCGCGCAGTTGCGCACGGCCTGGCGCTTCCGTGAACCGATGCTGGTCGCCGGTCAGCGAGTGCTCGACGTGCTGGAGCTTCGCATCGACGTCGCCTGGAACCGCGGTGACATCGCCGCGGATCACGAGGAGATGATCTTCTGGTTCGCGCCAGGGCACGGCTTGCTGGGTGTGCGTGACGGCACCGCGGACTACCTGCGCACGTCGCTCTGAGCACGACTGCCTTCACCGCGCGTGCTGCAGCACGAACGTGAGCAGCTGGGGCGATCGGAAGAAGCCCGACCACACGTCGTGACCGTGACCCGGCGCCAGCTCCAATTCGATCGCGCCGCCTAGCGCGCGGTAGTGATCGACCAGCGCCCCGGAGTTGTGCTGCAGCGGCACGACGCGGTCCTGGTCGCCGTGGATCACGAACATCGGCACGCGCGCCGCGGCGATCGGCGCGAGACGTTCGAGCGGGTTGCAGACGGTGAGCCGTGCGTTCAGTCCTGCCTCGTCGAGGCCATAGGCGGTTGCCGCCTTGGCCACCCCTGGATAACTGCGCAGGTCGCAGACCGGGTAGATGCCCGCGAAGGCGCCGACGTGGCCCGGGAACGTCGCCGCGTAGTTGAGTTGCTGCAGCCCGCCGCGGCTGCGCCCGAGCAGCACCGGCCGCGTCGACCAGCCGCGCGCGACGAGGTGGCGGTAGAGCGCGTCGAAGTGCGCGACGCCTGCAGGGCTGCCGTACGACTCGCCGACGTCGATGCCCGCGATCGCGATGCCCGCCGCGGTCAGCTGCTCGAACAACCACTGCTCGTTGCGGTCGGGATAAGGCGGCAGCGTCGGCGCGTACCAGAGCCACGGCTGCGCGCCGGTCGCCCGCGTGCCCGCCGCGGCCTGCGCCGGGATCACGAACGCCGGACAGCCGTCGAGCCAGAAGCGCTCGCCCGGCAGCGGCAGCTGCTTGGGCGGCAGTTCTTCGGCGGGCGGCGGCGCCGCGCACGCGGCGAGCACCGCGGTGATCGCGAGCGCGACGCGCACGCGATCAGCAGTTGGTCTTGCCGGAGGTCATGTCCGGTTCGAACAGCATGAACATCGCGCCGACCGGGTCGCTGTACATCGAGAACCTGCCGATCTCAGGGATCGGGATGTTCTCGTGCATCGGCTTGGCGCCGAGCTTCTTGGCCTTGTCGCCCGACGCGTCGAGGTCGGTGACGAAGAAGTAGACCGCCCAGCACGACGGCATGCCCGGCATCGGCACCTTCATCATGCCGCCCGCCTGCTTGTCGCCGAGCATCTGCACGTTGTAGGTGCCGGCCTCGCCGATGTCCTTCACGATCGGCTGCCAGCCGAACACCTCGGTGTAGAAGGCCTGCGCCTTGGCGACGTCGGTCGTGTAGACCTCGTTCCAGCAGGCGCGGCCCGGAACCGGCAGATCGGGGTCGAATCCTTGCGACTCCGGCAGTCCCTTGTAGACCGAGAAGTAGGCGCCGGTCGGGTCGTTCACGACGGCGAAGCGGCCCGTCTGCGGGATGTCGGTCGGCGGCACGCAGACGCCGCCGCCGAGTTCGGTGATCTTCGCCGCGGTCGCATCGACGTCGTTCACCGCGACGTACGGCATCCAGTGCGACACCGGGATGTTCTTCTCCTCGACGATGCCGCCGATCGGGCCGGGGCCACACATGATCATGTGGTAGGTGAAGCCGCCCGGCATCGGGCATTCCTGGATCTGCCAGTCGAACAGCGAGGTGTAGAAGTCGCGCGACTTGCTCGCGTCGGTGGTCATGAGGTCGTGCCACACGAAGCGGCCGGGCCAGGGTCCTTGGTTCTGCGTCATGGTCTGTGATCCTCGGGGGAAGTTGGGTCGCACATCAGACGAAGACTGGCCGGTGCGTTCGACAGCGCGCTGCAGATTACTTGTCGGTCTTGGCCGCGGGCGCGTTCGGCAGCTCGCCGTCGGCGGGCGGTTTTCCCGGCCAGGCGGGCGCGGTGAGCAATTCGCGCGCGGTCGTGACCGCGCCTTCGGGAGCTGGCAGGAAGCCGCCCGTGCGCAGATAGAACCGCCCGTCGCGGATCCCCGCGCAGCGATCGAGTCGTTGCTCCTTGCCGTGGCCGTCGTGGGTGAAGCGCGCGTTCGTCAGCGGCAGCCATTCGCCGCCGGACGTGCGCGCCCAGACGTTGCCGAAGTCGCAATCGCGCAGTTGGTCGCCGTTCGCGCCCGAGAAGTTCTCGTCGAACGAGTAGAGCCCGTGCAGGTGTTTGCCGTCCTTGGGCGCGCGGAACGACGCGATCAGCTGCCAGCGCTTCTCCGTCGCGAACCAGAACCAGCCCGTGTACGTCGTGTGCGTGCCGTCGGGTTGCGCGCGCACCAGGAAGCGGAACGTCTCGCCGAGCTTCCAATCGTGTTTCAGATGGCTGTGCCCGCCCGTGCCTTCGTTGCCGAACCCGCTCGCGTGCACGTGTTCGCCCTTCGCGATCAGCTGCACCCGGTCCTCGGCCGCGACCTTGTCGCGATCGATGCCTTCGTTGCCAGAATCCCACACGCTGAAGATGATGCGGCGTTCGGTGGGTGAGTTGACCTGCATGCCGAAGTAGCCGCGGTGCCAGCCCGTCGCCATGTAGTAGGTCCACAGCGGATCGGTGCGCGGGGTCAGTTCGCAGTAGAACCACTCGATGTCGTCGCGATGCGCTGCGGGAACGTCGTAGCCGAGGTGGATGGAGGCGGTGTTGCGCCGCTCGACCGTCGAGGCGTGCGCGCCGGCGAGTGCCGGGCCGCTCAGTTCGAGGCTCGCGAGGTTGCGCAGCGGGCTGCCGTCGGCCATGCGCAGCGAGAAGTGCTGCATGCCGGCCGCGACGTCTGGCATGCCCATCAGCGGTTTGCGATTGCCTTCGGCGGTCGTGACGCGTGCCGTGCGGCGCGGCTCGCCGACCAGGCCGGCCTCGACGATCAGTTCGCACGGCGGCTCGTCGGCGAGGTGACGCAAGGTCACCATCAGCCGGCCCTTCACCTTGGTCTCGAAGTAGAAGTGCAGTTCGCCGCGGCACTCGAGCACGGCGCCGGTCTCGACGACGCGTTGGATCGCGTTCGGGTTCGGATGCGCGTAGCCGGTGAAGGCGGGGAGGATGAGCTGTTGGGCGCGGAGGGCGGTCGGGAGCGGGGGCAGGAGGAGGGTGAGGGCGGGGAGAAGCGCGGCGCGAAGACCCATGGCGCGGACTCTACGTCGACGCTTGATGGTGCGCGGCGGGCTGGTAGAGTTCTCGGCCCCCCTGAGCCTGTCGAAGGCTCGAATCGTCGGTTCTGGTCCGGAGCGTAGCGCAGCCTGGTAGCGCACCTGCATGGGGTGCAGGGGGTCGGAGGT
>CAYMPV010000033.1:0-72996 GCA_964392305.1 uncultured candidatus Brocadiaceae bacterium | reverse complement strand
AGCGGACCTGCGAACGCAGACGCTCGCTGATGGCGAGGCCGGCGGCGTCGTCGGCGGCGGTGCTGATGCGAAGGCCCGTCGAGAGACGGCGAAAGTTCCCGCTCAGGCGCTCGGTGACCGTGGACAGGTTCCGTTGCGCGTTGATGGAGGCGACGTTGGTGTTGACTCTGAGACCCATGACTCCCCGATGTTGCTTGTTGTTGCCCGCTTGTTTGTGGGACGTTGACTTCGCCTGAATCTCCGGTGGAAGTGTCCAGACCTTGAGACGAGCGGGCCGGGGAGGCCGCGAAATGCTGCGATTTTCGCGTACTGCCCAAAAGGTCGACGCCCGGGTGTGCCGAAAAGCCCCATGGCAAGGTCATCCAGCGTTTCGCGTCGGCGCCCCCCGTGACTGACGCGAAACCCCACAAAGGTCGGCACATGAAGAACCTGAGCTTCCCCGGACTCCCCCGTGTCCTCGTCGTCGACGACGAAGAAGGCGTGCGCGAAGGCTTGCGCACCATGCTGCAACGCGAAGGTGTGCACGTCGAAACGGCGGGCAGCGCCGAAGACGGCGTGCGTCGCGTCGAGGATCGCAGCTACGACGTCGTCTTCCTGGACATCAACCTGCCGGGCGCCGACGGCCTGTCGATGCTCGGCAAGCTGCGTCGCGGCTCCCCGGCCGCCGACGTCGTCATCTTGACCGGCTACGGCACCGTGGCCAACACCGTCGAGGCGATGCGCAAGGGCGCCAGCGACGTCATCGAGAAGCCGTTCTCCGCCGATCGCATCCTGGCCGTGGTGCGCCGCGTGCTCGAGACGCGCCAGCTCAAGAACGAGCTGACCTGGCTGCAGGACCGCGTTCGCGAACTCACCGCCACCGAACTGGTCGGCCTGTCGCCGGCGATTCGCGAGGTGCAGACCCGCATCGACCAGGTCGCACACGCGCCGGACACCACCGTGTTGATCACCGGCCAGAGCGGCACCGGCAAGGAACTGGTCGCGCGTTGCATCCACGAACGCAGCGCCCGGCGCCACGGCCCCTTCGTCGCCATCAACTGCGCGGCGCTGACCGAGTCGCTGCTCGAGGCCGAACTGTTCGGCTACGAGCCCGGCGCGTTCACGGGCGCGCAGAAGGAAGGCAAGGACGGGCTGTTCGCGGTCGCCTCGGGCGGCACCCTGTTCCTCGACGAGATCGGCGAGATGGAGCCGAGCCTGCAGGCCAAGCTGTTGCGCGTGCTGCAGGAACGCAGCTTCCGTCGCGTCGGCGGTGTGCAGGACATCCCTGCCGACGTGCGCATCGTCGCCAGCACCAACCGCGACCTGCGCCAGATGGTCCAGGGCGGCCGCTTCCGCGAGGACCTGTTCTACCGCCTCAACGTCATGACCGTGCACGTGCCGCCGCTCGCCGAGCGCGCCGCCGACGTGCCGCTGCTGTCGCACTTCTTCCTCGACCAGATCGGCCGCCAGATGGGCAAGGCCCTGTCGGGGTTCACCGAGGAGGCGATGGAGACCCTGTGTGAATACTCGTGGCCGGGCAACGTGCGCGAGCTGCGCAACGCCATCGAGCACGCCTGCATCATCTGCCCGAACGGCATGATCGACGAGATCCACCTGCCCAAGTTCACGGGCGGCATCCTCGACGGCAGCGACCAGATCGAACGCGCCTCAGTGGTGCTCGATGCCCAGGATCGATCGATCCGCGCCCTCGAGAGCCAGCTGGTCTCGCGCGTGCTGGAAGAGACGCAGTGGAACATCAGCAAGGCCGCGGCGATCCTCGGGATCAATCGCACGACCCTCTACAACAAGATCCGCCTCTACGAACTCGGCAAGCGGCCGATGCGCAACAAGGTGATCGTGTGACCGCGTTCGCGATCGAGCGACTGCCCGGCGTGCTCGGCCACGAGCTGCGCAACCCGCTGGCCTCGGCGATGACCGGGGTCATGCTGGCCCGCGAGATGGTCGACGAGGGTGATCCTCGCGCGGCGGTCCTCGACGGGGTGCTCGCCGACATGGATCGGATGACCGGCCTGATCGACGGCTGGCTCGCCGTGGCGCGTGGTGCCGCCAAGACCACGGCCGAGCTGTCGCTCGACGCGTTGTTGCAGCGCGTCGCGGCCAGGCACGGCGCCGAACTGGTGGCCCTGCAGCCGGCGGCAACGGTCAGAGGCAGCGCGGTGATGCTCGAACGCGCGCTCGACAACCTGCTCGAGAATGCGCGGCAGGCCGGTGCGCGCAAGCTGCGCCTGGCGGTGCAGTCGCTCGGCGAAGAGGTCACCGTGCACGTCGAGGACGACGGCAAGGGCGTCGACCCGCGCGACATCGAACGCCTGTTCACGCCGGGTTGGTCGGGTCGTGGTGGCAGCGGCCTCGGCCTGTTCGCCGTGGCCACGACCGTGGCGACGCACGGCGGCCGCATCGTCTGCCAGCCGCTGTCGCGTGGCACCCGCTTCTCACTGACCCTGCCGACGGCGACCGCCTGCACGACCTGCGCATGAAGTGCCTGCTGGTCGACGACGAGGCCGGGATCCGCGAAGGCCTCGCGGCGCTGCTGCGGCGCAAGGGTCACGAGGTGACCACGGCGGCAGATTGTGCCGCTGCAGCCCGGGCGCTCGCCGGCGACAACTTCGACGTGGTCGTCAGCGACTGGCGCCTGCCCGACGGGTTCGCCAGCAGCTTCCTGGGGTCCTGCCCGTGTCCGGCGATCGCGATCAGCGGACACCCCGAAGAGGTGGCCTGCGCGACGGTGCGGGAGGTGCTGCAGAAGCCGGTCATGCCCAGTCGGCTGATCGAGCTGCTGGGCAGTCTGGCGGTGCGGCGCGAGTTCGTCGTCGATCCGTCGCTGCCCAACGACGTCGCCAGCCTGCTGCAGAGTGCGCTCGACATCCTGGGGCGCCCGCCGGCGGCCCGGATCAGTGACGACGGGGTGTACGTGCACCTCACGGCACCGCTGGCCGATCCGCGCCTGGTCAGCCGACTCGCGGAGCTCGGTGGTGACCTGCGCCGGGTGACGTCGCGCGGCGAGCCCCAGGTGGAGCAACGTTGGTGCCGCGACGGCCGCCCCGATGTCACCACCCCAGTCGTCAGCCCCGACGCGGACTGGCCGCCGTCAGGGGAGTTCGCGGTCGACCTGCACGGCGCCCGGCTCGACGCCGACGCGTTCGCACGTTGCCTGGACCGCGCCGTGCGGTGCCGGTCTCGAGGTGGTCGCGTGCACTTCCTGAACGTGCCCGAAGCGATGCAATCTTGGGCAATCGGTCAGGGAAGAGCCCATGACATGCCGATGAGGGAGAAGGTCGGTCCCCGATTGCCGGCCGTTCTTGCCGACTTGTGGAGTGAGCCGTGAGCGAAGAGCACAAAGATCCGACGACCTCGGTCACCGACAACGAGTCGGCTGACGCCGGTGAGTCGACGCAGAGTCCGCAGCTCGCGGACCTGATGTCGGCAGGCGTGGCCAAGCCGGCCGCGCCGCGCAAGGCCGGTGTCGATCTCGATGCGCAGGCGCTGCAGGCTGCCGAACAGGCGCTGGCTGAGGGCCAGAAGGTCCTGGCGAGGGCCCACGAGGAGATCGCGCAGGCCGCGGCTGCGCCGAAGGGCAGCCGCGTCCGCGAACTGGTTCTGCGGCTGCTGCTGGTCGGCAACGTGGTGGCGATGATCGTCGTGGCGATGTTGCCGACGCCCGCGCCGACGTCGATGACGACGACGAGCACGAGCAACGAGACCGGCGTGGACCCCAGCACGCAACCCGATCCGAACGGCAAGCAGGGGCCGGCGCCGGCCGCCGCCAACTTCAACGATCCGTGGAACCTGGCCCTGATCGCCGCCGAACGGCGCGAGTGGGGTTCGGCGATCGAGATCCTCGAGAAGCACCTCGTCGATTCGCCGCGCATGGCGCCCAGTCAGCGCCTCAACGTGCTGATGGCCCTGAGCTACTACTCGGGTCGGGTGGGCAACATCACGGCGGCGCAGGAATACCAACGCAAGGCCGAGGCGATCGAGCAGAGCCACTCGTTGCCCGAGGACCTGGTGACGATGGCCAAGGCAGCAGCCGAGAACGGCGACCAGGAATCGCTGCGTCGCATCTGGGCGCGTTTCCTGCTGCAGCAGCGGCAGGTGCCGACGTGGCTCTACAAGCACGTGGCCGAAGCCTATCTGCAGCTGGGAGACAGCTACCGCAACGAGGCCAACCAGGCTGCCGAGAAGCAGCGCCTGCAGGAACTCGAGGCCAACGCGGCGCGGCTGCGGGCGGAGCGCCTGGGTCAGCAAGGAGGCAAGTGATGCTCGCGGCGATCCTGCTCTGCCTGTCGCCGGCACCGGTCAACCAGGATCCAGGCGGGACCGATCCGCAGAACCCGTTCGTGGTGCGGCAGGCCGTCGCGGAGACCTTCGGGGCACGACGCACCTTCGTCAGCGCCGACAAGCGTTCGATCGACTGCTTCTCCGCGATGCAGCAACTCACGGCGGCGGTCGGCTGGAATCTGCTGATCGACAACCCGCCGCTCGAGGCGGACCTGCGCTTCCATCGCGTCGACCTCAACTTCGCCGACCAGGAAGCGCGCATGGTCGCGCAGTTGATCGCGGTCGCCGCCGGTGCCGACGTGGTCTTCGACGAGGCCGAGCCGGTCGAGGGTGCGCGTTCGACGGTGCACGTGTTGCGCACGCCGGACGCCACCACCGAATCGGGCCGGCAGCGCCTGCGGGCGATGGCCGGGCAGTGGTATCGCTCGTTCCTGCAGGACGAGTTGCAGCACGATCCGCTGGTCGCGCGCGAGGCCGTGCAGGTGCGCATGTCGCTCGGGCAGCTGCTCGTCGACAGCGGCGACCTGGACGCGGCGATCACGTTCTTCAAGGACGCCTACGACCAGCGGCCGAACGAACAGGCGGCCGCCGCGATCCTGCGCATCACCGAGTGTCACCTCGACCTCGGCAAGGCCGAGCCCGACCGCAAGACGCGGATGGACCAGTATCAGCAGGCCGAAGAGTGGGTGCGGCGGTTGTTCGAGAACATGCCGAGTGCGCCCGAGATCACGCCGGCGACCATCCTGCTCGGTCGCGCGATCCTCGGCCAGGCCGAGGCCGAGCGCACTCCCGAGGCCGCGCGCAAACACGCCGAACGTTGCCAGACCGAGTTGTTCGCGCGCGTCATCCGCCTCGTCGACTCGGTCGAGATGCTCGACGTCTGGCTGCTCGTCGGCGAATCGCAGCTGCTGCTCGAACGCCCCGATCGCGTCTACGAGACGATGCTCACCCTGCGCGAATCGCCGAACTTCGGCGACCTGCGCAGCGACCAGTTCCTCGGTTACCACTTCCTGCTCGGCTACGGCGCGCTCGGCACCGGCAAGGCCGAGCTGGCGATGCGTTCCTTCGAGTGGTTCCTGATCCACGCCGAGAACGATACGCGGCGCGGTCAGGCGTACGTGCTGCTGGCCGAAGGGTACCTGGCCCTGAACCGCTTCGTGCAGGCGCGTGCGGCGGCCGTCGAAGCGCGCAGTCGCTTCCTCGGCGAGCTGTCCGATGCGTGGCGGCAGCGCGCACTCAAGGTCTGGGCGCGCACGGCGCTCGCGCTCGGCGAGAAGGACCTGGCGTTCCTCGAACTCGAACAGATCGTCGCGGGGGGGCAGGACCCCGAGCTCGCCATCTTCGTGATCGGCGAGATGATCGCGGATCGGCAATGGCAGCGCGCCATCGCCGTCGCCGATCGACTGACCAACACCGAAGGACGTATCGGTGACCAGGCGCGGTTCGAGAAGATCCGTGCGCTCTACGAACAGGCGCTCGCCAGCAAGCACCTCGAGGACTTCCCCGAACAGGCGGTCGCGATCGCGCCGCGCATCGAGGATCCGCAACTGCGTCGCGACGTGGCGACGATGATCGGCGACGCCTACGGCAAGCTCGGTAAGCTCGAACACGCCGCGGACGCCTATCGGGGGATCCTGCGGTGAGGTCGCTGCGCGTCGCGGCTTTCGTGTCGGTCCTGGCCACGGCCCTGTCGGCACAAGGTGGCGGCAACGAGCCCGTCGACACGGCCGCCGAACTGGCGCGCATGAACCGATCGCTGACGCAGAACCGCAGCGAGGTCGAGCGCTTGCTCGACCTGCGCATCCGGCACGATCTGGGGTTGCCGCTGGAGCAGGGCGCGACGTCGTTCACGCATCAAGGTCCGGTGACGTCCGAGTCGCTGGAGCGCGCGCAGCGCGAACTGCGCGACCAGGACGCCGTGACGACGACGCTGGCCGAGCGGTATCGCAAGCTCAAGGCATCGGTCGAGCAATTGCGTGCCGACGCCCAGGCCCAGAAGCAGACCGCGAATGCCGAACAGCAGTTCGTCGTCGTGCCGAGCCCGGGTACCGCGATGGGCAACGCGGCTGGCAACGGCAACAAGCCGGTGCGGCCGGCGGGGCGTGAGTCACAGCAGGGACAGCCGCCGGCGGTGCCGACCGTCGAAGTGGCGCCACCGGCGCCGATCGACGTGGGTGCGTTCCATGGCCTCGATCCGATCCGTGGACAGATCCACGGTTGCGAGGACCATCAGCGCGTGGCGCAGGCGCTGTTCAAGGCCGGTCAGGACCTCATGGATCGCGCCGCGATGTTGCGTCGTCAAGATCAGGCCGCGGCCGCCGACGAGCTCGATCATCGCGCCAAGGAACGCCTGGTGCGTGCGCTCGACGAACTGGCGCCGATGCTCGGCCAGAGCGATCCCCCGTTCCCGGCGCTGTTCTACAAGGGCAGATGCCTGGAGCTGCTGTTCCGGTACTCCGAGCGCCACGAGGAGCTCTCGATCACCAGGTCGACGAAGGAGTTCCAGCGCCGCGAACAGGAGGTGCGCGACGCGTTCCTGCGGATCAGCGCCAAGGACGTGACCCGATCCGGTGAACGCGGCGCCGTCGAGGTGCTGGGCCCGTGGGGGCTGGCGGCACAGACCGCGATGGAGCACTTCCGTTGGATGAACCTGCACAGCGGCTACAAGCCGCTCGTGCCGATCGATTCCCTCACCTGGCCAGGCGAGAAGGAACTGTGAGTCTCGACGAAGCGCAACTGCAGCAGGGATTCGAGCACTTCATCCGCGCGGCGCAGGACCTCGAACGGGGTTACGCCGAGCTGCGGGTGCGTGCCGCGGCCGTCGATCTGCAGCTGCAGGCCACCAATCGTGCGCTCGAGCAGTCGCTCGCCGAGCGCGAGGCGATCTTCGCGGCGTTGCCGCTGGGGCTGGTCGCCGTCGCCGTCGACGGCAGCGTGCGCACTTGCAACCGCGAGGCGGAACGGCTGCTGGCCGCGGGCCGCGACGCCGGCGTCGATCTGGCGCGTTGCGGCGCGGGTGAGACCGAGGTCGGCGCCGGACGTGTGCGCATCCGCCGCGTCGAGATGGCCGACGGCGAACTGGTGTTGCTCGAGGACCGTTCCCAGCTGCGTGAACTCGAACGCGAGGTGCACCGGCTCGATCGGCTCGCGGGGCTGTCGGAGCTCGCGCTCGGCATCGCCCACGAGATCAAGAATCCGCTCAACGGCGTCATGGGTTTCGCGTCGCTGCTCGAACGCACCGACGACCTGCAGACCGCCAGGCGTTACGCCCGGCGCATCAACGAAGGCGTGCGACAGGTCGACGAGATCGTCAAGGCGCTGCTCGGGTTCGCCCGTTCGGACCAGCGGCAACGCCGGCTCGCGCCGCTGCGCGACCTGGTCGCCGACGCGGCGATCGGCGCGGGTTTGCCGGCGCAACGCATCCGCCTCGAGGGCGACGTCGACCAGCGCGTCGATGCCGATGCGCTCGGTCGGGTGCTCGCCAATCTGCTGCGAAATTCGGTCGAAGCCTCACCCGATGTGCGCGTCAGCATCCGGGCCGGCAGTCGCGGCGGGCGCCTCGAGCTGCTCGTGCAGGACGACGGCCCCGGTGTGCCGGCTGAGCTCGGCGACAAGGTGTTCGAGCCGTTCGTGTCTTCCAAGGAACGCGGCACGGGCCTGGGCCTGCCGCTGTCGGCGAGGGTGTTGGCCTACATGGGCGGAGAGATCGAACTGGTGCCGCAGTCGCAACGCGGCGCGTGCTTTCGGATCCGGATCCCGATCGTCGCGGCTGCCGAGGCGTCGCTGGAGGCCGCCGGATGAGCCGCCACGAGGTCGTGTTGCTCGCCGACGACGAGCCGCTGTCGCGTGAGTTCCTGCAGGAGGCGCTGAGCTCGTTCGGGCTCGAAGTGCACGCCGTCGCCGACGGCCAGCAGGCGATCGACGCGCTGGGGGAACGTGATTACGACCTGATCGTCACCGACCTGCGCATGCCGCGCGCGGACGGCATGCAGGTGCTGGCCGCCGCCAAGAAGGCGGCCCCCGGCCGGCCCGTGGTCCTGGTCACGGCACACGGCACGATGCACGTCGCAGTCGAAGCGATGCGCTGCGGTGCCGACGACATCCTCGAGAAGCCCGTCGTCCTCGACGAGCTCGAGATCGTGTTGGCGCGCGTGCGCGAGCGGTCGCGGCTGCGGCGCGAGAACGACTACCTGCGCGCCGAGACCGTGGGGGGCGACCTCGTGGTGGCGGCGCCGTCGATGCAGCGGGTGCTCGACCTGGTCAAGAAGGTCGCGCCGAGCAAGGCGACGGTCATGGTTCGCGGCGAGAGCGGCACCGGCAAGGAACGCGTCGCGACCATGGTGCACCGCTACAGCGATCGTCACCACGGCCCCTTCGTCAAGCTCAACTGCGCCGCGATCCCCGAGGCTCTGCTCGAGAGCGAGTTGTTCGGCCACGAAGCCGGCGCGTTCACGGGCGCCGCGCGGCGTCGCGAAGGCCGCTTCGAACTCGCCGACGGCGGCACGCTGTTCCTCGACGAGGTCGGTGAGATGTCCGCGGCGATGCAGAGCAAGCTGCTGCGCGTGCTGCAGGAAGGTGAGTTCGAACGCGTCGGCGGCACGCGCACCGTCAAGGTCGACGTGCGCATCGTCGCCGCGACCAACCGCGATCTCGCGAGCGCCGTCGAGAACGGTCTGTTCCGCGCCGATCTGCTCTATCGCCTCGAGGTCGTGCCGGTGCAGTTGCCGCCGCTGCGCGAGCGCATCGAGGAGATCGTGCCGTTGGCGCGCCACTTCCTGCGTCCTGGTGTGACCCTCGACGAGTCCGCCGAGCGTGAGCTGCAAGCCTGGTCGTGGCCCGGCAACGTGCGTGAGCTGCAGAACGTCGTCGAGCGCGTCGGTCTGCTGTGTGAGGGCGGCGTCGTCAACGGCGACTTCGTGCGCCGCTGGCTGCGGCCGATGGACGAGGACGCCGCGCTCGAACCGACCTACGTGTTGCCGAGCGCGGACCCGATCCGCGCCCTGGTTGGCCGACCGCTCGCCGAGATCGAACGTGAGCTCGTGTTGCGGACCTTGGAGAGCTGCGGCGGCAACCGTCGCCGCACCGCCGAAACACTCGGCATCGGCGTGCGCACCCTGTTCAACAAGCTGCAGGAATCGGCTGCCGAGCCGAGCCGCGCGTAACGGCGCCACGGGCCTTCGATGCCGCAGCGGCACGTTCCTCTGCCCACGGGCCCGCTGACCGGGCGCCGCACGCCCCTGCGGCGCGCCGCGGCGCGGGCGTGTGCGGCGCTCAACCAGGCGCTGGATCTGCTGCCGCTCGGCCGATGGCTGCATCGCCGCATCGCCCGCGGCCTGCAGTTGTCCGAACTGGAGCTGCGGTTGCGCCGGCCGGCGCCCGGGCTGGAAGGCCTGCGCATCGCGTTCGTATCCGACGTGCACGCGGGCAGCTTCATGGACGCCAAGGACCTGCATGCGATCTTCGCACGCATCGCCGCCGCCGCGCCCGACCTGGTGTTGTTCGGCGGCGACCTGATCAACACACGCGAACGCGAACTGCTGCACTTTCGCGAGCCGCTGCAGCTGTTGCGGCCGACGCTCGGCATGTTCGCGGTGCCCGGCAACCACGACCTGTTCTGGGGGCGCGATCTGGGCCTGTGGTCGGCGTTCCTCGAAGACCAGGGGGTCACGGTGCTCTGCAACCGCGGCGTGAGGGTCACGCGGCGCGGCACCTCGCTGTGGCTCGGCGGCGTCGACGACCTGACCGAAGGCGCGCCCGATCTGCGCGCCGCGCTCGCCGGGCGGCGCGACGGCGAGGCGACGGTCCTGCTCAGCCATCATCCCGACTTCTTCTTCGAAGCTGCGGCTGCCGACGTCGATCTGACCTTGTCCGGGCATACGCACGGTGGCCAGATCCGCGTGTTCGGCAAGGCGCCGATCCACCACAGCCGCTTCGGCTACGAGCAGGGCTGGTTCCACGAGGCCGATTGCAGCCTCTACGTGGGGCGCGGCGTCGGCGTGACGCTGCTGCCGATCCGCATCGACGCGCGACCCGAGGTGCCGATCGTCACGCTGCGCTGCCCGGTCGGCGCCGCACCCGAACGGGCCGCGGCGCGCCGGTCGACCGACGGTTGCTCGACCGGCTGAGCCGCGCTGCCTGCGTTCGCTGGCGCGCGCCCCGCGCCAGCCGCTATGGTGTTCGCCGCCAATGCAGACCCGTGTCCATGCCCTGCGCCAACTGCGCGACCTCGGCGGCGGTTCGTTCGCCCTCGAAGTCGACGGCCCGATCCCCGCGACGTTGCCGGGGCAGTTCTACATGCTGCGCACCGAGCGGCGTTGGCCGGTGCAGCTGCCGCGGCCGTTCTCGCTGTACGACCGCGCCGCGGACGGGTCCTGGGGCAGCTTCCTGCTCAAGGTGGTGGGCGAAGGCACACGCGCGCTGTGTGACCTGCGTGCCGGTGAAGGCGTGGTGCTCAACGGGCCGCTCGGACAACCGTTCCCGCGCGACATCGACGATCCGGTGTGTGTCGCGGGCGGCGTCGGCCTTGCGCCGTTCCTGCTGCTCGCGCGGCAACGTGCCAGCGATGGCAAACGCACGCGCCTCTTGTTCGGCGGTCGCAACCGTGCGGCGCTGGCCGGCATCGACGATTTCGCCGGCGTCGCCGAGGTGTTCGCATCGACCGATGACGGCAGCTTCGGCCACCACGGCCTGGTCACGGCGCTGCTCGACGACCTGCTGGCGCGTTCGCTCGTGAAGCCAGGTGAGACCGTGTTCTGCTGCGGCCCCGACCCGATGATGCACGCCGTGGCGAGGCTCTGCGAGCAGCGGGATCTGCGCTGCTTCCTGTCGCTCGAGACCTACATGGCATGTGGCTATGGCGTCTGCAACGGCTGCACGGTCGAAGTGCAGGGGCCCCGCTTCAAGGGTTGGCCCTACTCACGCACCTGCATGGAAGGTCCGGTCTACGAGACCTGCGAGCTGACCGAACTGCGGCGGCACTGACTGGTGGTCTGATTCACGCGGTTGCCGGCACCTCGTGCACGCTGAGCCGCCCGTGCCGCAGCCAGCCTTGCGTGAGCATCCAGGTGCGCGCCTCGGTCACCGGCCGCACGATGGCCTCGATGCCCTTGACCGTGATGCGTTCGCGAAAGCCGTCGAACCACGGCGCCGACGTGAACGTGTCGATCGCCTGCGGCACGCTGATCTCGCGGCCCTCGGCCGCGTGCTTCTTGCCCTCTGCCCAAGATCCTCGGCCGAATACGTAACGCAGCGCGTTGCGCACCTCGCGCGGCGACTTCAGGATGTGGTCGTGGTAACGATCGGCGAACACGCTGCCGCGTCGTGACCACAGCTTGTTGAGCGCCTTGGCGATGCGGATCAGCAGGCCCTGCAGCCCGCGGCTCAGCGCGGTGCGGCTCTCGGCCTCGCAGATCAGGTGCAGGTGGTCGTTCAGGACCGCGTAGTGGCACAGCCGGAACGTGCCGCTCAGGTTGCGGGCACAGCCGGCGGCGAACGCTGCGCGCAGGGCCTCGTAGGCGGGTTTGCTACGCAGGCGGGGCAGGCCGGTGCGCAGCTTGAGCGTGACGTGCACCGGAAAGCGCGACGCGAGCGCTGCGCGCTCGCGGTGATCGACGCCCGGTTGGCCGCTGATCTTCGGCTTGCGACCTGCGCCAGGACGGGCTCCGCCGTGGCTGGGGCGGAACGGCAGCGATGGGGCGGTGCGTTTGCCGGTAGTCTTGGAGGCCGTCGCCATGTTGATTGCGCAGATATATGACTGCGCGACTCAGGTGTCGATCAGAATCTTGAAATCCCGGCCTTCGTCGAGCTCGCACCCTGCGCGGCGACCGGTCGCGCGGCGCAACAGAGTGCCGGATCGGCTCCCTTTTTCCGGACCTCCGAAGTGATCTACCTAGATGATCTACCTAGAGAAGTGACCTACCCAGATCCGTGCACGGCCGCAGAACGGTCTGCCAACCAGGTCTGCATCAGGCAACTAGCCAGGCACCGCGTAGCGCTTGAGCACCGCCAGCGGCACCAGCTCGAGCGTGCGTTCGTGCGTCGCTTCGAGCACCACACGCGGCGCCTTGTCGGCTTCGTGCGCCTCGACCCAGCGCGCCGCACACAGACACCAGTGGTCGCCGGGCCGCAAGCCCGGGAACGCGAACTCGGGGCGCGGCGTCGACAGGTCGTTGCCGGCGTTCTTGCTGAACTGCAGGAAGTCCGCGGTCATCTCGGCGCAGACGGTGTGCACGCCGTGGTCGTCGGCCGAGGTGTTGCAGCAGCCGTCGCGGAAGAAGCCGGTCAGGGGTTTGCTGCTGCACTCGACGAGGTCGGTGCCGAGGACGTTGCGGGCGGTCTTGGTCTTCACGGCGGCGCCAGCATGGGTCATGCCGGCGCCGGTCGCAACGCTCGGCTTCACTCCGGCAGGGCGATCGTGGTGGTCTCGCCGGTTCGCGCCGTGAAGCGATGGAAGTGCGCCACGCCGATCTTGTCGCGCCGCGCCAGCACATAGTCTCCCGCGGGCAGGTGCAGATCGCAGTCGTGGGAGAGCCGTCCGACGCGCAGGCGCAGGTCGACGTCCGGGCGAATTGCATACAGCTCGAGGTCGGTCGCGGGCGGTCCTTCGGCCTCGGCCCCCGGCGGGGGCGGCGGGAGGTTGTCGTCGGCGGGTTGTACGGGAGGTGCCGCGATGAGGCCGGCCGGAGAACGCACCTCGACGAGGCATGGCCCCGGCGGCGTGACCAGGCCGAGATCGCAGTCGGCGTTGTGGTCGAGCCAGTGTTTGCCGAGGTCGATCCAGCCGCAGCCGGGCACGAACACGTCGACGCGGTACCAGCCACTGACCAGCCCGTCGGCCACCCACGGCTTGCCGGGTTCGGGGCGGGACACGTTGACGCCGAGGCCGAGCGCGTCGTTCCACAGGCGCACGCCGATGCTGCCGAGGTCGGTGCCGTCGGGCGGCATCAGTTCGAAGCGCAGTTTGCCGGTGCGCTCGGGGTCGTACTGGAGCACGAGGTCGCCGGTGTTGGTGAGCACGTTCTCGATCGCGACGACCGGCAGCTGGCGGTCCTTGTCAGGCGGCAGCAGCAGCACGGTCCCGCGCGCGTTCGGCAGGTTGGCGAGCACGAACGCGCCGTCGTCGCCGGCTTCGGTCGCGTCCCACCACGTGCCGTCTTCGGCGATCCACTGGATGCGCGCCTTGGGCAGCGGCGCGCCCGCCGCGGTCTGGGCGCGGCCCCTGATGAACGTCTCGCGGCGCAGGTTGACGGTCACCGGGGTCACGCCGGTCGTGGCGATCGCCGGGCTCGTGCCCAGCCCTTCGGCGTCGCCGCCTGCGCGCACCGTGAACTCGCCCGGCATCAGCTTGTCGAACCGGAACTGGCCGTTGTCGTCGGTGGTGACGACCTGCAGGGCGCGCGGGCCGCTGCCGAGCAGCGCGACGGACACGCCCTTCGCGGCGGCGCCGTCTTCGCCGTAGACGGTGCCGGCAATGCCGACCGCGGGCGGTTCTTCTTGCTTGTCCTTGCCGTTTGCGTCCAGCGACAACGAGCTTGCGACCAGCGACAACGAGCTGCTCTCGAACGTGATGTCGAACGACTGATTCTGTGCGGTCTCGGTCTGGCGCTGGATCGCGTGGGCGGCGGCGCTGGCGAACACCGCATAGGGGTGCATGCCGTGCTGCGACTCTTCGCCCTTGTCGCTCCGGAAGAAGTTCGTCAGAACCGGGATCTCGCTGAGGACGAGGCCCCTGCCGTTGGCGACCGAACCGCCGGAGATCCGGTAGGAGAACTGGATCGCCTGGTTGGCGCGCGACGGGTTCTTGGCGCCCACGGTGATCGAGCGCTGTACGCCGTGCTGCAGCGTGAGGCGATGCATGAGCCCGACGGGGTCCGCGAGGACCACCTCGCCTGTGGGTAGTCGCGAGGGCCACTGCAGCACCACGACCCCGTTCTCATCCGTCCGGCTGCCGATGTCGTCGAGCGTGCAGCCCGGCGGTGCGAGGCGCACCGAGCGCCCCGAGACCGGCAGGCCGAGCGGATCGACGACACGCACGGAGAGTTCGAGCAGGTAGGGATGCAGCAGCCAGTCCGTGGCGGTGTCCGAGGCGTCGACGGCCGCCTCGCGCACGGCCGTCGAGGTCTTGTTCTCGGTGGCGCCGGTGGCCGCGCTCGCCGTGCCGGTGGTTTCCGCGGCCCTGGCCGGATCGCCAGGCGGCGCCGGGTCCTTGCCGAACGTGTAGACGAGCAGGCCGCCGGCGAAGAGGAGCCCGGCGGCGGCGAGAGTCTTGGTGGTGGTTCCCATGATCCAGAGTCCGGTCGAGATGGTGATGCCGGCTGCCGCTGCGGCCGCAGCCGTGGGCAGCCCGAAGGTTCCGGCCAGCGCAAGGCGCCAGCGTTCGCGGTCGCCGCGGCACTCGCGGTCCAGCTGCGCGCGCAGCAGCGCCATGCCGCGCGCGAGCCGGCTCTTGACCGTGGCCAGGCTGCAGCCGCTGCGCACCGCGATCACGCGCGGCGGCAGGTCTTCGAAGTAGCGCTGCAGGATCGTCGTCTGGTACGGCTCCTCGAGCGCCAGCACTGCCTGGGTGACGGCCTGCAGGGTCTCGGCGCGGCTCAGCCGGTCGAGGGTCGCCTCGACGGGTGGGGGCTCGGGCAGCTTCGTGAGCCGGGCGGCGTGGCGATTCTCGCGGCGGCGCCACTGATGCGCGAAGTTGACGACGGTGCGATAGAGCCAGCCGCCGAGCGGGCCGGGTTGCAGGTCGCGCTGCGCCGCGGCCTGCATCAGGGCCTGCTGACTGACGTCCTCGGCGGCGTGCGTGTCGCGCAGCAGGTCGCGCGCGATGCCGCGCAGGGCCAGCGCGTGTCGCTGCAGTTCGTGGTCGAGGTCGTGATCGGTCATGTCGGCCGGTCGCCGGGCGGCGCGTGCATGCTACTCATGCCGCCGACGACGGATCGGATGCAGCAGAATGAACGGATTGCCGATCGACCGTCAGTCGCCGTCGATCGCCTTCAGCGGGAACGTCGCACTGGGCACGTGCTCGCGGTTCATGATCGAGAGCAGCTTCTCGACGGCCTTGGGCTGGGCGGCGCTGAGGTCGTGGGCTTCGGCCGGGTCCGCGGCGAGGTCGTAGAGCTCGGTGGCAAACTTCGCCTTCTGCAGGTTCTTGCGCACCAGCTTGAGGTTGTCGACCCAGACCGCCTGCCAGCCGCCGTAGCCCGCGAACTCGCGGTAGAGGAACGGCCGCTCGGCCTGTTCTTCGCCGCGCAGGGTCGTCGCGAAGCTGACGCCGTCGCCATCGATGGGGTTCTTGGCGCCGCACAGTTCGGTGAGGGTCGCGATCCAGTCCTCGGCGCCGACCAGCCGGGCGCTGGCCGAGCCCTTGGGCACGACGCCCGGCCAGCTGACGATCGCCGGCACGCGGATGCCGCCTTCGTACATCGAACCCTTGCGGCCGCGCAGACCGCCGCACGAGTCGAAGAAGTCGACGTCGGTGCCGCCTACGGGGCTGTGGGTCGCGCCGTTGTCGGAAGTGAACACCACGATGGTGTTCTCGCGCAGGCCGAGTTCGCCGAGCAGGTCGAGCAGTTCCCCGACCTCGCGGTCGAGCCGCGTGATCATCGCCGCGTAGGCCGCACGCGGCGTGAGGTGCGGCGTGTAACCGTTGCCGCCGGTGTAGGGCTTCTCCTCCCACTCGCCGACGTAGGCCTTGGTCTCGGCCGCGGGGATGTGCAGGGCGAGGTGCGGGATCACGTTCGGCACGTAGAGGAAGAACGGCCGATCCTTGTTGGCGCGCACGAACGCCACGGCGGCGGCATGGATGCGATCGGGCGCGTAGTCCTTGCCGACGAAGCGGGCGTAGCTGACGGGGTCGTTCGGATCCTCGTCCGGCTTCAGCTTGCCGCCGCCGGGCACGGGCGGGTCGTTGGCCAGGGGGATGCGCTCGTCGTTTTCGTAGAGGAACGACGGCCAGTAGCTGTGCGCGTGGCGTTGGCAGTTGTAGCCGAAGAAGCGGTTGAAGCCGCGATGCAGCGGGTCGCCGGTCGAGCCGAACGGTCCCAGGCCCCACTTGCCGAACGCGCCGGTCACGTAGCCGCCGGCCTGCATCACCTCGCCGAGCGTCGTTTCGCTCGCGGGCAGCGGCCATTGCCCGTCGGGCTGTGCTTCCTTGTTGTCGCGCACGGCGGCGTGGCCGGGGTGTTTGCCGGTCATCAGCACGCAGCGCGATGGTGCACACACCGGCGAGCCGCAGTAGTAACGCGTCAGCCGCATGCCCTCGGCCGCGAGCTGGTCGAGGCGCGGGGTCTTGATCCTGGTCTGGCCGAAGCAGCCGAGTTCGCCGTAGCCGAGGTCGTCGGCGATCACGAACACGATGTTGGGCGGGCGCTTGTCCGCTGCTTGCTGCGCGACCGTCGCGCCGTTGCCGAGGAGCAGGGAGATGCCGAGGAGGAAGGCGCGCAGCATGGCGAGAACGGTAACGCGATGCGGCGCCGCGATCGCGGGTCGAGATGGACTCGCCTGGCAAGTCCCGCCTTGGGGCGTTTGCGCTGCAGGACCCTCGGCGCGGGGTCGAAATGCCGGCATGAGATGCCATGCCCTGCCCGCTGCCGTGTTCGGCCTCCTCGCCGGTTGTGCTGATCCCGGGCCTTCGCGCGACCATGTCGACTCCTTGTTCCAGCTCGATCCTCGCGCCTTCCCCGCTGCGGCGAGCACGCAGGCGCAGCGAGAACTCGGCGCGCAGCTGTTCGTGACGCGGCTCGGTGAAGCGGCGTGCAGTGACTGTCATCGACTCGAGGGTCATGGTCAGGACGGTCGGTCACACGGGCGCAACACCCCGGCGCTGGTGGACGTGTCGAGGCAGTTGGTGCTCGGCTGGGATGGTGAGGAGAGCAACCTCGAGCAGATGGTGACGCGCGAACTGCGTGATCGTTGTCGAGTCGAGGATCAACAGGCTGCAGACGCGCTCGTGGCCTTCCTCGACGGCTGGCGAACGCGGGGTCGTTGGGATCGTTACGTCGAGGGTGATGACGAAGCGCTGTCCGCGCCCGAACGGCATGGGCTCGCGACGTTCATCGAGGTGGGATGCGCGGCATGCCACGCGGGTCGTACGTTGGGTGGTCGTTCGCGGCACAAACTCGGCGCCGCGTTGCCGTTCGCGACTGCCGACACGGGTCTGCACGCGGCCACCGGTCGCGAAGAGGATCGCTTCTTCTTCAAGGCGCCGATGCTGAGGATGGCGGCGAAGACGGGGCCTTGGTTGCACGACGGTTCGGTCGGTGACCTGCGTGAGGTGGTGCGGCTGATGGCGCGACACGAGCTCGGCAGGGAGGTGAGCGACGAACAGGTCGAAGCGATCGTGCGGTTCCTGCAGGCGGTGGCCGATGTCGACGAGCGGACCGGGTGATGCGGGCCAGGCACTTGAGTCCCGTTCATCCGCGTGGCATCGGCGATGACAAGGCATGCGCCGCGCGTGCCGGCGATGGTGCGAGCGGAACGACTGTCGATCTTGTCGACATGAACGAAAACGAGACCGACGGTCCTCTCGATGCTCTTGCGGTGGCGCCTGCGTCGCCTGCTCCTCTTCCTTCTCCTCCTCCTCCTCCTGAGTGCGCGACGCCGCCACCTCGACCAGGCAGGTTGCGTCGCCGGCTGGTGACCGTCGGTGTGTTGGTGGCCTTGCTCGGCACGGCAGCTGCGATCGCGGTGCCCAACTTCATCAGCGCGAACCTCAACGCCAACGAGTCCGCGGCGATCGCGACGCTCAAGAACATCAGCAGCGGTCAGTCGCAGTGTCAGGCGAGCGGCGTCATCGACGTCAACGGCAACGGCAGTGGTGAGTACGGCTTCTTCGCCGAGCTCGCGGGTGCGGTGACGGTGCGTGGCGGCTCGGCCAGGATCACGCCCGCGGTGCTGTCGAAGACCTTCGGTGAGCTGAACGGGTCACGGATCCACCGCTCGGGATATGTGTTCCAGATGTTCCTGCCCGACGCGATGGGCAAGGCAGTCGCTGAAGACCCTGACGGGGGCGATGTCCGCGACGACAACGGCGTCGACGCGCCGCAGGCGGAGACGCTCTGGTGTTGTTATGCGTGGCCTCGGTCCTCGGGGCAAAGCGGGCGACGCGCCTTCTTCGTCAACCAATGCGGCGATGTGCTCGCCACCAACGGGGCGGCGCGTAGCTACGAAGGCTCTGCTCGGGCGGTGCAATGGGACGCGGCGTTCGCCGCGTCGGACTCCTCGGGCATGGCGAACCCCGTTGCCGCCAACACTGTCGGGCACGACGGCAACACATGGGTGGTCCTCTGATGACGCAACTCGCGGCCGCGTGACGGCCGCAGTCTTCTCGGCTGCTTCCGTACATGAAGCAGGCTCGCGCGTGCATCAGGTCTGCCTGTCAGCATTGGCGATGCTCTCGACTCGGTCTCTCCGACGGACTTCGTCGCGAGCGATCGTGCGGGTAGCAGCGCGCGAGCCCGGGTAGGTTGGAACTCGCGACGGTCAGACCGCCGCGAGCTCACTTCGGTCCGGTGGGACTTCTGTCAATCCGTACCTCCTTGGCATGACCAAGAACGGAACTGCAAGAGTCGGACTCCAGGTCGGCGAAGCATGCTTCTCGCGCGACCACGTCAGACACAGTAGCCGGTTCGGCGGCGTTGACCACCCCGTGTTGGGCGCAGTCGTGGTGGGCGATTGCGCGTAGGGGTCAGACCGGTTGATCGAAGCGCACGCCGGCGATCGTCGCCGAGACTGCCGCCGGTGCGCCGAGCCGTTGCCGAAGTTCTTCGAGGATGCGGCTTTGCCCCTGATACATGGCCAGCTTGACGCTGCGTTCGCTGCCATCGTCGAGTTCGAACAGCAGGTGCGGCTCGCGGCGGCCGCGGTTGCTGGTGGTCGCGTGGCCCCAGCGACGGACCTCGGCGAAACGGATCGTGCGGGTGCGACAGATCAGGCCGAAGCCGAGGTGGTGCAGGCCGACCTCGTCGATGCGCAGGTTGGCGTGCCGCAGCGCGGTGATCGCGACGGGCATCGTCAGCACGCCGAAGGCGAGAGCGACCCATCGTTCGGCGTCTGCGGCCTGGCCGAGAATGGCGCCGCGCGCGACCGCTCCGGAGAGTTCGAGGCCGGCCGTGATCGCCGCCAGCGCACCGATTGCGAGCAGCAGTACGAGCGCCAGCCGCCAGGTCCATTGCATGCTGAACACGGCGCCGGCGGTGGCCGCGTCGGCAACGTCCATGTCGTCGTTGGGCATTGTTCCAGGATCGGAGTCGGGCGAATCGCCGGTCAAGCGAGCAGTTCCCGCACGATGCGCCCCGCGACGTCGGTCAGTCGGTAGTCGCGCCCCTGGAAGGGCCAGATCAACCGTTCGTGGTCGAAGCCCAGCAGATGCAGCATGGTCGCGTGCAGGTCGTGCACGTGCACGGCGCCCTCGGTGATGTTGTAGCCGAACTCGTCGGTCGCGCCGTGGGCGTGGCCGGCGCGCACGCCGCCGCCGGCGAGCCAGATCGAGAAGCAGCGTGGGTGATGGTCGCGGCCGTAGTCGGTCGCGGTCAGCTTGCCTTGGCAGTAGGCAGTGCGGCCGAACTCACCGCCCCAGACCACCAGCGTGTCGTCGAGCAGGCCGCGGCGCTGCAGATCGTGCACCAACGCCGCCGATGCCTGATCGGTCTGCTTGCATTGGCGCGTGATGCCCGCGGGCAGGCTGCCGTGCTGGTCCCAGCCTTGATGGAACAGTTGCACGAAGCGCACCCCGCGCTCGAGCAGGCGTCGCGCCAGCAGGCAGTTGGCGGCGTAGGTGCCTGGTTGCCTGGCGCCGTCGCCGTAGAGCTCGAAGACTTCGTCGGGCTCGCTGCCGAGGTCGGCGACCTCGGGCACACTCGTCTGCATTCGGAACGCGAGTTCGGCCTGCGCCTGGCGCGCGACGATCGCCGGGTCATCCTCGCGTTCGAACTGGTCGTGATGCAGCGCGGCGAGCGCGTCGAGCTGCGCGCGGCGCGCGGCCGCGTCGACGCCCGGCGGATTGTCGAGGAACAACACCGGCGAGCTGCCCGGTCGGAACTGCACGCCCTGGTACTCACCGGGCAGGAAGCCGTTGCCCCACAAGCGGGCGTAGAGCGGCTGGTCGCGCTGCGCGTCCTTGCTGACAAGGACCACGAACGCCGGCAACTCGCGACTGTCGGCGCCCAGGCCGTATGCCGCCCACGCGCCCATCGACGGCCGGCCGCTGATCTGGCTGCCCGAGCAGAAGAACGTGATCGCCGGGTCGTGGTTGATGGCTTCGGTGTGCATGGAGCGCACCACGCAGAGCCGGTCGGCGATCTTGGCGGTGTGCGGCAGCAGATCGCTGATCCACAGGCCGCTCTGGCCGTGTCGGCGGCAGTTCGTGAACGAACCCGCCAGCGGCAGCACCGACTGGTTGCCGCTCATGCCCGTGAGTCGCTGTCCACCGCGCACCGACTCGGGCAGGTCCTGGCCCTGCATTTCGCGCAGACGCGGTTTGGGATCGAACGTCTCGAACGGCGACGGACCGCCGGCCTGGAACAGGTAGACGACGCGGCGCGCGCGCGGTGCGAAGTGCGGGCGGCGCGGCGCGGCGCCGTCGCCGGCGGCGCAGGTTCGTTCGGTGTGCTGCGCTCCCAGCGAGTGCAGCGCCAGGGCGCCGAGCCCCAGCGAACTGCGGCTCAGGAAGGCGCGGCGCGCGAGTCGCGACAGGTCGTCGGTGTGCATCCCGTTCATCGCAGCACGACCATGGCGTCGCTGGCCATCAGGGTCGACGCGGCCAGGGACAGCGCCCGTTCGCGATCGGCGGTGGAACTGCACAGCGTGCGCAACGCGGCCAGCTCCGCAGCGCGCGGCGCGCGCGTCGCGAGACTGACGAACAGCAGATGCAGCTGTGCGTCGAGGTCGGCATCGGGTCGTCGTTCGCGCACGCGTCGTGCCAGCGCCGCGGCACACTCGGTGAACACCGGGTCGTTCAGGAACGTCAGCGCCTGCAGCGGCGTATCGGTCTGTTGGCGACGCGCGACGCAGACTTCGCGGCTCGGTGCGTCGAGCGCGGTCATGTTCGGCGGCGGCGCCGTGCGTTTGCGATAGGTGTAGAGACTGCGGCGATGGGCGTTGGGCCCATCGTCGGGTCGATAGTCGGCGCCGGCCCAGCCGACGCCTGCGTCGCGCCACAGGCCGGGCGGTTGCCACGGCCTGGCGCTCGGTCCACCGACCTGTTGGTGCAGCAGTCCGCTGGCGGCGAGGGCCTGGTCGCGCAGCACCTCCGCCGACAACCGGAACGACGGCCCGCGCGCCAGCCGCGCGTTGTGCGGGTCGGTTTCGCGTTGCGCCGGCGTGGCGCGTGAGTCCTGGCGGAAGGTCGACGAACAGACGATGCGGCGCAGCATCGCGCGCACGCTGCGCTGTGCGGTGAAGTCCACGGCCAGTGCGTCGAGCAGGGCCTGCTGCTGCGGTGGTTCACCGAGCACGCCGAAGTTCTCGGGTGTGCTGACGAGGCCGCGACCGAAACACAACGCCCACAAGCGATCGACGACGACGCGCGCGGGCAGCGGGTTCTGCGGTGAGTTGAGCCACTCGGCCAGCCCCAGCCGATCGCGTGGCCATTGCGGTGCGAACGGCAGGATCGCGGCGGGCACGTCAGCCGTCACCGGCTGGTCGAGGTCCGGCTGATCGTAGGCGCCGCGGCGCAGCACGTGACGCGCGGGCGGGTGTTGATGTGCCGCCATCGTCATCAGTTCGGGGATCGCTTCGACGTGGTCGTGCAGGGCGCGGCGCGCCGTGCGCAGCGCTGTCGCCGCGGTCACCACCGCGGCATCCTGGCGGGCGAGGTGCCCGCGGCGGGCGGCGAGGCCCGGTGCCTTGCCGGCGAGCTGGGCGACTTCGGCGGCATCGAGGCAGCGGTCGAACAGCATGAACTCGTCGAGCCGACCGCCGGTGAAGCCGCGATCGCGATCGCGGCCGCCGAGTTCGAGTTTGCGCACCGTGGCGGGCCCTTGCAGGTGGTCGCGCACGATCGCCGTCGCCACCCGTTCGCCGTCGAGGTGGATGCTGAGTCCGTCGGCGCGCGAACTGCCGTCGTAGGTGGCGACGATCTGGCACCAACGGCCGAGCGGCAACGCATCGAGCATGCGGATCGCCGCCGCCGAGCCGGGCCAGTGATGCACGATCTGCCAGTCGAGCCGCCCGTCTTGCAGCAGCAGCTGGTAACCCTGGGTGTCGGCGTCCTCGGTGTAGTGGCTCGTGTGCAGCAGCACCGCGCGTTCCTTGCGATCGGGACACCAGCACCACAGCTGTACACTGAAGGCGTCCTCACGACGGAACGCCGGCAGCCCGTCGATGGCGATGCGTGCATCACCGTCGAGTGCGATCGCCGCGCCGCGCGCGCCCGGAACCGCGCCGACCTCGGCGGGAACGCTTGCCGTGCGCGCCGCATCGCGGTTGTCTGCAGTCTTGCCGTCGGCGATCGAATCGAACGTGAAGTGTGCGATCGGCGTGGGCAACACGGGTGGTATCGCGGCCTGCTGCCAGGAATCGTGCAATATGCCCGAAGAGCTCCCGGTGACCTCGGCGGCCAGGGCGTGGGCGGCGACGAGAGCCTGTTCGTACTGCTGTTGCGTCGCGTCGACCGCCTGCTGCAACCGCGCGCGCTCGGCGTGTTGGTCGGCGGTCGCGAGCCGCACCGTCGGCTGCGGGATGCCGCCTGTCGAGTACGGCGACAGCCCGGCCTCGTCGATCGTGAAGAAGCTGCCCAGCGAGTAGTAGTCGCGCTGCGTGATCGGATCGGACTTGTGGTCGTGGCAGCGCGCACAACCGATCGTCAGGCCCAGGAACGCGGTGCCGAAGGTGTCGACGCGGTCGGCGATGTACTCGTGCCGCCACTCGGCCTCGATCGAGCCGCCTTCGTTGGTCTGACGGTGCAGGCGCCAGAACGCCGTCGCGGTGTGCGTCTGCACGTCGGCATCGGGCAGCAGGTCGCCGGCGACCAGTTCACGCACGAAGCGGTCCCAGGGTTTGTCGGCGGCGAACGAGGCGATCAACCAGTCGCGCCACGGCCAGGTGCGGCACTCGAAGTCGGACTGGTAACCGTAGGTGTCGGCGAAGCGCGCGAGATCGAGCCAGTCGGTGGCGAGGTGTTCGGCGCAGGCGTCGCTCGTGAGCAGCGCTTCGACGCGACGTTCGTAGGCGTCGGCGGCAGTATCGGCCAGGAACGCGGCTATGTCTTCGTCGGTCGGGGGCAGTCCGGTCAGCACCAGGTGGGCGCGACGCAGCAACATCGCCGCGTCAGCGGCGGGCGCCGGCGTCAGGCCGCGTGCTTCCAGGCCGGCGAGCACCAAGAAGTCGAGTTCGTCGCGGCACCATGCGGGCTCGTCGACCTTCGGCACCGTCTTCTGGGGCACGACGTAGGCCCAGTGGGTGGCTCCGTGCGACGGTGCCTGCTGCGCCACCGCCGCGGCAGCCAGCAGCGTCGGCAACAGGGCGCGGATCGAGGCGGAACGCATCGTTCGCGCTCAATCGTTGCCGGGTTCTTCGTGCAGCAGGGCGAGGTCGTTGCAGGCGTTCCAGAGCATCACCATCGCCTGCTTGACGTTGGCGGTGGCCACCGGCGGCAGGTCGTTGCGGTTGCTCAAGGCGTGCAGGCGGCGATAGAGATCGAGCAGCTCGCGGTCGTCGGCCGAGAGCGGTGCACCGAGCAGGTCGTGGTCAGCGGTCTTGCTGTGTCGCGTGGTCATGGTCGGTTCCTCGCTCAGTATTGGGGCCGCAGATCCTGCAGGCGTTTGGCCTTGAGCTCGAAGCGCGGCAGTTCGCCCTGCTTGCACAGTTCGAGGTTGAAGCGCAGCCCTTCGTGGGCGTCGGCGAGGTCCTTGCCGAGCTGCGCCTGCAGGCGCGGCCAGCACTCGCTTTGGTCGGGTTTGAGCTCGACCTTGACGGTGATCTCGTCCTGCACGTTGTCGACGCGCGTGATCACGATCTGGAACTCCTCGACCTCGCTGTGCTCGCGCACCACGGCTTCGACGGCGCGCGGGTAGACGTTGGTGCCGCGGATCAGCTTCATGTCGTCGACGCGACCGAGGATGCCGCCCTCGTAGATGTCGCCGGTGCGGCCGCACGTGCAGCGCGTGTGCGGCACCTTGCAGACCAGGTCCTTGGTCTTGTAGCGCAGCAGCGGGATGAAACCGCGGCCGAACGAGGTGACGACGCGTTCGCCGCGTTCGCCGTAGTCCATGGGCTCGCCGCTGTCGGGGTCGAGCACCTCCTCGATGAAGTGGTCCTCGATGATGTGCGGGCCGCCGGGTTGGTGATCGCACTCGAAGATCATGATCGTGCCGATCTCGGTCATGCCGGCGGTGTCGCCGCACTTGCCGCCCCACATCTCCTCGATCATCTTCTTGACCGCGGGGATCGAGCCGGCGGGCTCGCCGCTGACGACGACGCGACGCACCTTGCCGTCCTTACGCAGGTCGATGCCCATCTTCTCGGCGGTCTGGCCCATGCGCAGCGCGTAGGTCGGCGTCGCGCAGACCACCGTCACGCCCATCTCGACGATCTGCTTGACGCGCTGCTCGGTGGTCATGTTGCCCGACGCGAGCGTCAGGCAGCCGAGCTTCTCGCAGCAGTAGTGCGCGCCCCAGAACCCGATGAACGAGCCGTACGAGAACGCGAAGAACACCTTGTCCTGCGGGCGGATGCCGAAGCCCCAGAAGCCGTAGCACCACATGTCGGCGATCCACGACCAGTCCTTGCGCGAGTCGAGCACACGCAACGGCTGGCGGCCCGACGTTCCCGAAGTCAGGTGGTAACGGATCGCGTCCGACTCGGGCCGCGTGATCAGGTCGCCGAACATCGGCTTCTCCGCCTGGCACGCCATCCAGTCCTCGCGCGTCATGAACGGCAGGCGGCGGATGTCGTCGAGGGTTCTGATCTTGTCGGGCGTCACGCCGGCCGCTTCGTAGAGCCGGCGATGGAACGGCGAGTGGTGCCAGGCGCGATCGACGAGGCGCTGCAGCTTGAGCAGCTGCAGCGCGCGCAGCTGGTCCTTGGCGAGGGTCTCGGTCTTGGGGTTGTAGTAGATCGATTCGGTGGCGGCCACGAGCAGGCTCCGGGGGACGAGTGGTCGCCGCAGCGTAGTCGTGGCGCGGGGCGGGCGCGAGCGGTGGCCCGGCCCGTCGCCGTCGGTTGCGCAGCCAGGACCGGGCCTGGTTGGCGTTCGTGCAAGTTGCGCGGGTCGACACGGAATAGACGCGATCGCTCCGAGTCCTACGTGCCACATGAAGTCGATCCGAGTGCTCCTGTCCGTGTTGGGTGCCTTGTCCGGATCGATGGGGGGCAGGGCCCAAGAACCACCGGCAGCGCCTGCAGACGCCGCCGCGCCGCGCGTGTTGTTCGACTTCGAAGGAGCGGATGCCGGCCGGTCCTTCCGGGCTGTCACCAAGTCCGCGATCGGTTTGCGCCCGGCCCCTGAACTGGCTGCGGTCGGCGATGCGATCCAGGAGCCGCGGCCGACTGGCAACGCGCTGCGCATCCAGGGTTTTGCGAAGACCTTCGCCTACGCCGCATCCGGGCTCGTGCCTGCGGACCTGAAGCCCTTCTCGTCGCTGCGTCTGTGGGTCCACCGCTCGGCAGAAGAGGTGGCGCGGCACGCCACCACCGAGGTGGAGTTGCAGTTCGTCGAAGAGGAAGGCGTGCGCTTCTGGCGCAAGGTCGTGCTCGACCAGACGGGCTGGCAGGCGATCGAGCTGCCGTTGCGCTGGTTCTCACCCGTTGGTGGGCGACTGCCGCGTTGGGACCGGATCCGGACGCTCGGCATCTACTTCCGTGGTCCCGGGGAACTGCTGTTGGACGCGATCGCGCTGGTGCCGGGCAACGGTCCCTTCCTCGACGCCGAACATGACCTGCGCGCACTCGCATTCGGCGAGACCGCCGAGGCCGGCGTGACCAGAATCGACCGTGGCAACTACTGGTTGATGACCGACGTGCAGGGGCGCGATCGCCAACTGCGGGAACTCGCCACCGAGCTGGAAGCGTTACAGCGGCGTGTGCTCACCGACTTCGCGCTGCCCGAACCGCAGGAGCCGGCCGCGCTCCTCGTCTTCGCGAAGGACGCTTCCTATCGTGCCTTCGCGCCGCGCTTCGCCGAACGGTTCGGCAGGAAGGTGGCTCCACCGAGAGGCGACGGCTTCACGGTGCTCGGTATTGCCACCTGCAGCGCTGAGGACGAACTCGGCTTGCTTCGCCCCGTCCTGGTGCATGAGTTCGCGCATTCGGTGCTCGCGAAGAGCGCGTTGCTCGACGCCAGACCCGAGTGGTTCCAAGAAGGCGTGGCTGCGTACTACCAGAACGAGCTGCGGCCGCAGGCAGGTCTCGCCGACCAGATCGCCACTTCCTACCTCGGCGACAGCGTCGAGCGCAGGCCGATCGACGTCGCCGGGCCGCAAGGCAGGTTCCGCGGCGAATACGTCCTGTGTCTGACCATGGTCGCGACGCTGATGTCCGAACCATACCGCGCGAAGTTGCCCGCCCTGGTCGACGCGTTCCAGGCCGCGAAGTCGACCGAACTCGGCGCACAGCTCGGCCCGGTGCTGCAGACCGACTGGGATGGGTTCCACGCGCAGTGGATCAGCACCTGCAAGCGGTTGGCTGGACGCTGAGTCGCCGGGGGCACAAGGTCCCCCGCCGTCCGTGTGCAGTTCGCGCGCCGCTACTTGTGGCGCAGCAGCCAGACGAAGCCGGTGCTCTGAGGCCGAACGCGTGTGGCCTCAGCAGTGTTGCCGCGAACGACGGATGGTCGCGTCAGGCGTCGCCGCTGACGAACAGTCTCGGTCGCCCGGTGGCACGGATCTGTGACAGGGCGTTCCCTGGCCACCGCAAGCACCTGGCCCCGCATCGTTGGGTTGCGTCCGCGCCAAGGCGTGACGAGGGATCGGCCCGGCACTTGCTTTCGCGGGGCGCGCCGCTGCGCGCCTTCGCCGTCAGCTCGCCATCCGCGACGCAGTACATTGACGCGCCACGACGCCAGCGCAACCGGAGCCAACCCATGAAGAAAGCCACCGAGAACACGACCCTCCGTTCGTCCTTGGCATGCGGACTCGTCGTCGCCATCGCCGCCTCCGCCACGGCGCAGTCGACGACCTTCACCGCCGCGCCTTCGGTGCCGCGGCCGTCCTCGGCGTTCTTCGACCCGCGGCGCGACGTCGTGACGGTCTTCGACAACGTGGGGCGGACCTGGGAGTGGGATGGCACGCAGTTCCACCTGCTGCAGAGCACCCAGTTCACCACCGGCCCTTACTCCGCCTTCGACTCGACGCGCGGGGTGCTCGCGAGGTGGGATCAGACCCAGCTGTCGCTCTGGGACGGCGTCAACGTGGCGACGGTCCCCGCGCCGACTCCACCAGCGATGTGGCAGCGCATGGCCTACGACGAGGCCCGCCAGCGGATCGTCGGCGTGAGCGGACAGGCCGTGTTCGAGTTCGACGGCGCGCAGTGGCAGAGCATGCTGCCCGTGCAGGTGCACAGCCCCGGCAACTTCTTCTACGACGGCACGCGCGGTGCCTGCGTGATGCAGACCCCCTACCCGTCGACGCTGTGGCAGTGGAACGGCAGCCAGTGGAGCCACGTCGACACCGCCCCGCCGAGCGCCAACGGCACGATCGCCTACGACCGCGGCAACCACCGCCTCGTGCTGCACGGGTTCGACACTGCGACCAGCACGGCAGCGACCTGGGAACGCACCGCGGCAGGCTGGCAGACGATCGCCGTCCCACCCGCCGTCACATCCGCCGGCACCCTCGTCTTCGACGGCATCGGCATGCTGCGCGTCGAAGCGGGTTGGCAGGGTCCCGCGGGGATCTGGCGCCTCGAAGGCGCGACCTGGCGCAAGGTGCACGACGGCGTACCCGCGGCGAGCAACCTCTGCGTCGCCAGCCACCCGCTCACGACCGACATCCTCGCCTTCGGTGTCGCCTCGAACACGACGTCGCCGGCTTCGGCCACGTGGCGCATCGACGGCGGCTTCACCCGACTGCAGCCGATCACATCGCCGCCGCACCGCAGCGACGCCGGCCTCGCCTACTGCCCCGCGACGTCCGAGTTCGTGCTGTTCGGCGGCTTCTCGACGCAGGGCGCGCTCACCGACACGTGGACGTGGAACGGAACGAACTGGACACAGCGCTTCCCCGCCGCCAATCCACCGGACGCGCGCAGGCTCGTCACCGATCCCAGCGGCGGCGTGCTCGCGCTGCGACGCATGGTCTCGACGACGCCAGACCAGTGGCTGTGGGACGGCACGAACTGGACGCAGGGCCCCCTGTTCGCAGCGCCCTACTCGTGGGAGTTCGTGCACGCCGATCACGACCCGGTGCGCAATCGCGTCGTCGCCGTCATGGAGTACGGCAACGCGTGGGAGTGGGACGGCGCAACCTGGACCGCGTTGCCGGCGCGCAGCACGCAGTTCTCCTACGTCAGCACCTATTCCCCAGGCACCGGTGAGCTCTGGTTCGATGGCGGCGGTGCCTACCAGGCCTGGAACGGCGCGTCGTGGCGCACCATCCTGGCGCCGCCCTGGCCAGCTGTGCTCCCGCAACTGCCGGTTCCCGACCACCGCCGCGGAATCGTCCTCAGTGTGCTGCACCCGCGGCCCAACAGCTACCCCGAGACCCTGGCGACGAACAGCAACACTCCCGCGACGATCGAACGAATCGGCAGCGCCTGCGCAACCGGCACCGCGCCTGGGCTCGTCGCGCTCGGCCGCCCCACGCCCGGCAACGCCGGTTTCGCACTCGACCTCGCCGCTGCACCGACGCAGGCGTTGTTCCTGCTCGGCATCGACGTCGCGCGCGTGCAGCTCCCGCTCGGCAGCGGCTGCACCGTGGAGATCGCGCAGGCGCCGGCCCTGCTGCTCGGCACCGTCGACGCGACCGGCCGCGCCAGGCACACCTTGCCGATCCCGACGAGCCTCGCGTTCCGCGGCGTCAACCTGTTCGCGCAGGCGGCCGTGCTCGATCCGGCCAACAGCCCGATCGGCTCGGTGACGTTGACCGCGGCGCTGCGGGTCGCGATCGGCGACTAGGGTTGACGCCAGGTCGCTGTCATGTGGTCGGTCAGCACAGCGGCGCTTCGTTGGAGGTCTTCCCTTCGCACGAGCAGCCTGGCCCGTGCCCACGCAGGCACCAGCAAGCCGCCTTCCCACCCACCTGCATCATCGTGAACGAGCACGGCAGGGATGTCGTGTGCATCGAGCAGACTCTTGGCCCTGCCGGCCTCGTGTCTGCGCTCGAACTGGCGGATGCATCTCCACTCAGTCATTGCCGTCACCAGTAGGCGCACCTGGAGTCCGACGGTCGATCAGCGGCATCGCTGGTCTTGCGGCAACCGCTTCGCGAGCTCGTTCCGGTCGATGATCTCGGTGTCTCTCGCCGTCGCGATTGCGTACTCTGGCACCTCGCGCACCGGCAGGAACCGTGATCCGTCTTCACTCACGGGATCGAGGCCGACGACGACGAGATCGACGTCCGAAGTCATCGCCGGGGCGACCACATGACCTGCGGATCTCAGGGAGCTGGCGAGCTGCGGCTTGCTGTGCGGCGCGGGGAAGCGGCCGAGCAGGTAGACGGTTCGTGAGCTGCTCGACGACGCGCAGCTGCCGAGCGCGATCAAGAGGAACGTGACGCAGAGCTTCATCGATGGACCTCCGGGTAGCGGGCACTCGCCCGACGAACGAACGCGAGCAGCAGAGTCTATCCCGCTTCCGATGGCCATGGCCAGTCGTGCTCGAAGCACACCAGCGCCAGGGCTGCCGGCAGCATGCAGCACAGGACAGTTCCGAGGACTCGTCGCGGATGCATGCAGTCGTGCGATGTGCGCGGCGGGACTATGCAGGGTCGTTGCAGCACCGTTTCGCCGAAGGCTGGGTGCGCCGTTCGTCGGCGCAAGGGTCCGACCTCACCGCCGCATCTCTTCCGCCTCGACCGCGAGCCCCTCACGCTGCGCCCACTGCACGATCGCCTGCGCACACGCCCGCGTCGGCGCCGCGTTGTCCGGCCCGCGCACCTGCACGATCGCGCGCGACGACGGGCGCACTTCGAGCGTCACCAACGGGCGAACGACGGCGCCGCGGCGACTGCGCAGCGACCAGATGCGTGCGGTGCCGTCGTGACACGACGAGGAGTAGGTCGCGACGCAGTGCTGCAGGGCGCGGCCTTCGAGCTGCAGCGCGCGCGGTGAACGCAGTTCGACGAGTTCCCAGAGCAGCGGTTCGCGCGCGGATTCAGCGTCGGTGGCTGGGTGGCCGGGTTCGCGCACGAACGTCATCGTCGAGAACGGCGAGGCCGACCACTTCGAGGTCGCGGCGGTGCCGCGCGCGAGTGATGCGTGCCATTGCGCGAGACGCAGCACCGAGGCGAGCGAACGGCCGGCGAGTTCGAAGTCGGGCAGCGGCGGCTCGAGTACGACGGGGCCGTCGGGTCCTTCGGCCTCCGTGCGCTGCAGCCGCACGCCGTGCACGAAGTCGACGATCACGTCGACGTCGAGCGGATCGATCGTGTCCTGCACACGCACGAAGAACTGGCCGACCGTGCGCCAGAACGCGGGGTTCGTGAGATCGCGCCCCATGCGTGTGCCGAGCACGGTCTGGGTGAGTTCGGGCGTCGCGCCCAGGCCCAGCAGCTCGGCGCGGCGCAGCGCCTGCGGCACGGAGAGATGCGGCGGTGTCGTGAGGAAGTGCCGTTCCATGCGCCGCGTCAACGGCAGCGGCAGGTCGAGGTGACGCAACGGGCGACCCGCGCCGTGCTCGACGAACCAGCGGCGTGCGCGCGCTGCCTCGGCATCCGTGCCGCCGCGCCACACCTGGTGCAGTACGCGCGGCACCGGATAGCGCGCGAGCAGATGGTCGGTCAGCGACACCGCGGCGTCGTTGGCCGAGCCCGCGTCGCCGGGCCAGGTGTCGGCATCGCGCACGAAGTGGTCGTGCGCGGCGGCGACGTTGCGCAGCAGCTCGAGCTGCGGTTCACCCTTGGGCGGCAGCCAGGTGCGGCCGAGCAGGGCGGAGCGTTGCCGCGCGACGCGGCAGAGTTCGAGGAACACCGCGCGCGAGGCGGTGGTGGGCAGGGTCTGCAGGTGGTGACGGGTGCTGCGGTCCACGCGCAGTCTGGCGTGGCGCGAGCCGCCGTGGGTACGGAGAGCTGGCATGACGTTCGTGTCGTGGAGGGACGGTCGGGACGGACCGCACCCGGCTGCGACCATTGGGCGCGCGGGTGCGAGGGACGCTGCGGGGCGCGGGGCGCCGCCGGGTCGACCGAGCCGTCAGACGAACACGAAGTTCATGGCGGGGGGCAGTGTGCGCAGGATGCGCGATGCGTCAAGGGGGCATCCGCGCACGAGCCGCGAGTAGCGGATGAACGTCAGCAGGGACAGCACGTGCAGCGCGGTGGTGCTCGTGCGCGAGAGGCCGTGGGCCGGGTTCCCAACGCGGCGTGGTCGTCGGCGATCCGTTCCGCATGCGCCGAGGTTCGTGGGCGGCGTTACCCGTGGGCGGAGCTACTGCGGCGCGACCGTGCTCTGCGCGGCGACCGTCGTGGCGAAGAGGAGCGCGATCGCGGTGTGGCGCACGAAATGCATCGGTTGTCCTTGGGTCGTTTCGGGAAGAACCCGTGTGGAGGCACGTCCGATCGCGCCGCGTCAGCCCATGATTGCCATCGTATTCGGCCTGCTCGCCGGGCTCCTGTCCGTAACTCCTCGCGCGGCGCAGGCGGCGCAGGTCGGCGAGGCCCTGATCCGCGTGAGTGACCCGCATGGCGGGCCGATCGCTTTCTACACGCTCACCGTGATGCGGCTGGACGGCAAGCGTTTCGAGGAGCTGCTGACGCGTGAAGTGCACATGCGCGAGCGACGGGGGGATGGGCTGCGGCTCGACGACCTCGTGCCGGGAACCTACAGACTGCGCGTCGCGGCGCCGGGTTTCGCGCGCAGGTGGTCGGAGACCTTCCACATCTCCGCGGGAGAACGGTCCATCGTCGACGTGGGCCTCGACTTCGGCGGTTCGATCGTCGGGATCGTCGTCGACGAGCATGGTGATCCCGCTCGTGGCGCCGTGGTCGAGACGATCCCGGTGTTCGCGCTGCAACCGTCGCTCGCGATGCGCAGGATCGAAGTGCACGTGGCGACCGCGGCGGTCACGCGTGTGGACCGGTTCGGTAGGTTCTGCCTGCGGCGCCTCGAGCCAGGACCCTACAACCTGCGGATCCGACTGCCCGATCGGTGTCCCCACGTCGTGCGCGACATCGACATCGGCGGTACCAGTCGGGTGGACGTCGGCCGCACCGCGCTGCAGCGCGGTGCCATGGTGCGCGGCAAGGCCCCGGTGTGGAGCAAGGACCCGATCACGATGGTGAGTGTGTTCACCGTCGACACCGAAGGAGCCCGTTCGTTCGTCACCGGGGCGGAGGCCAACGAACGCGGCTGCTTCGTGCTGCCCGAGCGCGTGCCGGCGGGCCGCTTCCTGGTCGTCTACGAGCCCCTGGCCGACGCGAGCGCGTTCGAGTACCGAGGAGGCATCCCCGAGAGCATCGAAGTGCCGCTGATCGTCGCCGCCGGGCAGCAACGCCTCGAACTCGACGAACCCGGCCCGCGCTGACTTCACGGCACGACGATCGCGAACACCGCGTTCGACGCCGAGGCCCGGCTCGCGAACGACAGCAGCGAGAAGTCGACGGCGTTTGTCGGGGCGCCCGTTCGCCGCCGCACGCGTCGTGGCCCGGCCGCGATGGGGCGAGGAGCGTGTCGTCGACGATGCCGGCCGGGACGGAACGCGGTCGGCCCCACGCGTCCGCGGGAACCGGCTAATCTGCCGGCATGACGCTCTCGCACCGTGGACATCGCATCGCGCTTGCCGTCGTCGCGGCCGCCGCGGGCGTGCCCGGTCAGGACGATCTGCGCGACGTGGTCACGTTGAAGGACGGCACGTTGCTGCGCGGTCGCGTCTTCGCCCGGTACGAACCGGGCCAGGTCACGGTGCGGGTCGGTCAGGAGCGGCGGACGTTGCCCGCCAGCGAGGTTGCGGCGCTGGACACCGTGCGCGATCGCGTGCGCGAGTTCTTCGCGCGGCTCGATCGGCTGCCGAACAACGTGAAGAACCGCTGGTTCCTCGCGGAGTGGGCCGCGTCCCGCGGGCTGCCCGATCTCGCGCGCGTCGCGGCGCTGGACCTCGTGCTGCGCGAACCGGACCACGAGGGTGCGCGCGCGCTGCTCGGGCATCGCCGGCACAAGGGGGAGTGGCAGTGGCCGTTCGACGGCGCTTGGAAGTCGCTCGCGGAGCTGGAGGCGCTGCGTTCCAGATGGCAGGACGCGTGGTGCATCGAGGGCGAGCACTTCCGCGTCAAGAGCAACGCCGACCTGCGCCGCGTCGTCGACGCCGTGTGGGATCTCGAGCGCTTCCACCTCGCCTGGTTCGACCGTTTCGGCGAAGGGCTGCGCCTCTACGAGGTCGCCAACGACAAGATGCAGATGGAGATCTGGCGCGACGAGCGGCGGTTCCCGGGCAACAAGACGGTGCCCGGCGAGGCGAACCACAAGAGCCCGTGGTTCGACCCCGGCGGCGGGGACCTGTTCGGTCACGTGCCGCCGCAACCCGGTTGGCGGACGGACCGCAAGGTCGCGATCAGCTACACGTACTTCCCGGACGAGACGGCGGCGCGGCCGCTGCGTCTGTTCGAGGCCGCGACGTCCCACCTGATCTTCTGCACGGTGGGCGGCAACTCGAACGTTGCGTCGGGATACCGGCCCGCCGCGTGGTGCGAGGTCGGCCTCGGACGCTACCTCGACCACAGCATGACCGGGCCGGCAGGCCGCGCGACCCTCGGTGCGTGGCGGATCGACCCGCAGGACGGGCGGGCCGTGCTCGCGGAACGCGAACACCGTCTGCGCGACGTGGCCCTCTACGACAGCAAGAAGCTGTGGGGCGGCGTGTCCGACGAGAACGCGTTCGCCTGGCCCGCCGCGGAGCTGGCGGTCGCCTGGATGCTCGAGTCGGGCCGGACCGAGCTGCGCCACGCGCTGCTCGGGTACCTGGGGTTCGTGTATCGCCCGATCCGGATGGACAGCAGCAGCGAGCTCGATCGCCTGCTCGGCCAACCGATCGAGCGGCTCGATGCGCCGTGGCGAGCCTGGATCGAACAGCAGCTCAGGCCGCAGCCCCAGCAGCCGACGACCCCCGGGCGCCGGTGAGCCGGGTGGCGCCCGGACATGTTCCCGGTCGTTTCTGCGAGATCGTCGTCATGATCGGTGCGGCTCGGGCGACAACTCCGCAATGATGCCCCACGACGACCTGCCCTTCGGCGAATCCGTTTCCCCAGCGCCCGGTCTCGTCGTCTGTCGGCGAGGTCTGCTGGGCGCGATCGCCGCGGCGTGCGCTGCTGTGAACCTGCCCGGTGCGTCGCCGCGGTGGTTGGAGCGGGGGCGGCCGGCGGACGGCTTCACCGTCGAGGAGTTCGTCGCCGCAGTGGCGCCGGTCTGCCGCGAGTTGGTCGCCGACACGTCGGCGAAAGGGCAGGACCGTTACCTGCTGACGCTGGCCAGCTTCGCCGTCCGGCTCGGCGCCGTGCCCGTGCCCGAGATGCGCCAGACCGGGCCCGGCAAGCGCATCGGCAGCAACCACGGCCCCGACCCGTTCACGATGCTGCATTGGCATCTCGGGCCGGGCGCCGTGATCTCACCGCACGCACACACCTACGGCAACGTCGTCACGCTCGGCCTCACCGGCAGCGCGATCGTCAGCAACTACGAGGTCGTCGGCGCGCGCGATTTCGACACCAAGGCGGCGTTCGAGGTGCAGCGCACGGTCGAGCAGGTGCTGCGCCCCGGCGACATCAACCTCGTCAACCTGGAACGCCACTACGTGCACGGGTTCGTCGGCGGCCCCGAGGGCGCCTCCGGTCTCGACATCACGACGCGCATCCACGAACGTCGCGCGGCGCCGCTGCTCGAGATCGGCGAGCCGACGCGGGCCGACGAACGCCGCTTCCGGGCGACCTGGCGCCAGGGCTGACACCCGATCAGGTGCCGGGGTCGAGTTCGGAGAGTTCGGCCGGGCGCGGCGTATGCCTGCCTCGCTCAGCGCATACGCGAGCGCGTGCGCCCACGGCCGCAGGTCGGCGCCACGTATCGCGCGAGCCTGACCACGGCGCGGGGTCGGCACGATGCGCCGACCCCGGCGCCAGCCCACCTCAGTCGGCGAGCCAGGGCTTCGCGGCGGCGTGCCGTTCGGCCTTGCTGGCGCTCGGGTCGTAGCCCTTGGTGCCGCCGAAGACCTCGCTGAGCGTGTCGATCGCCTGCTGCCGCGCGACCTCGTTGTCGCTGAGCAGCAGGTTGGCGAGCTCGTGCTTGGCGCTGCGGTCGCCGATCAACAGGCGCGTGCGCGCGGCCTGCGCCAGCAGAGGGTCGATGTCGGGGATCGATGCCGGCAGCGCGCCCTGGGCGGCCGTCGACTCGAGGCGGGCGACGTACTGGCGCAGCGCTGCGACGTTGTGCTCGTCGCCGCAGGTCTCGAGTGTGAGCGCCGCATAGGCAGCGACACCGAGCACCGGATCGCGCAGCGCTTCGGCGACGAACGGCGCCGCGGCGCGGTCGCCGATGCGATGCAGCGCGGTGAGGATCAACGCGCGTTTCTGGCCGAAGCCGGGCGGGAACTTCAGGCCGCGCAACAGCGCCGGGATCGCGTCCTTGCCCATCGTCACCAGGGTCTCGACGGCTTTGTCGACATCCTTGGCCTCTGGCAGGTTGCCGTCGCTGCCGCCCATCGTGGCGACGATCAGCCAGGCCTTCTCGTCGTTCTCGTGTGAAGTGCGATGGGGTCGCAGCAGCGCGTCGGCGCTGCCTTCCTTGGCCCACCAGGCCTGCAGGGCCGAGACGGCGGCCAGGCGCTGCGGTCGCGGCGCGGAGGTCTGGTAGCCGAAGTGTTTGCCGGTGAGCGCGTAGAACATCTCGAAGGCGTCTTCGCGCAGCAGGTCGTCGGCGAGGTCCAGGTCGTCGAGCAGCAATGGGATGCCGACCGCGCTGCCGAGTTGGCCGAGCGCCGTGGCGAGGTCCATGCGCGTCTCCGGGAACGGTGCCGCGCGCAGCGCCGCGGTCATCGGTTCGATCGCGTTCCTTGCGTCCAGCGCGGCGAGGGCCATCGCCGCCGAGCGCACCACGTCGGGGTCGGCATCGTCGAGCAGCGGCAGGATCGGTCCGACCACCAGGTCGCCGCCGATGTGCGCCAACAGGTCGACGGTTGACGCGCGGTCGAGCGCGTTGGGCATCTTCAGGCCGGCCAGCGCCTCGCCGATCAGTGCCGCGCGATCCGTCGGCAGCGGCATCATCGCCAGCAGCTTGCGGGCGTGGATGCGCACGTAGAGTTCGTCGTGCTGCAACGCGGCGCGCACGGCGGGCGCCGCCGGCGCGCCGATCTTGCGCAGCGTCGCGATCGACTGGTTGAACGTCTTGTTGTCCCAGGAGCCCAGCGCGGTGATCAACTGCGACACCGCCGGCAAGCCGATCTCGGCGAGTCGCGCGCGCGCCAGGCGGTTGCCTTCGGGCAGCGGGAACTGGAAGAGCGCGATCAGCTGCTCGATGTCCGCGGTGGTGTCGCCGGTCGGCACGTCGATCCTGGTCTCACCGATCGGCGGTCGCGCGTAGTCGACGAGGTTGGCGACGCCCGCGGCGCGCGCGCTGACGTGTTCGGGCGTCGAGACCTTCACCTCGGGATCGGACTCGACCGGCTTGTCCGACGGCGTGATGTTCGCGAACACCAGCCGGCGTTGTTCGAGCCGGCGCGCCATGTCGGGGTCGTTGTCCTCGATCGGGTAGTAGTACTTGAAGTGCAGCTCGCACGTGACGGTGCCGTCTTCGACTTTCAGCGGCACGGTGTGCACGCGGTGTTCACCCGAAGGGATCTGCGTGTTGACCTGCAGGTGCAGACCGTAGGGCCGCTTGTACGGATCGCGGAACACCATGCGCGAGCGCGACACCTCACGGCCGGCGACGTCGTGCACCACGATCACGGACTCCACCGCGCGCTGCTTGAGTTCGGTGGGGAAGTTGTGGCCAGCGCCGTCGTTCTCGATCGTGACCTTGACCTCGTTGCCTTCGATGCGCGCGTCGTAGCTGTAGGCGCGGTTGACCTGATCGACGTCGCGGCAACCGGGAAACACGTGGCTGCGCACCATGCGAACAGGGCCGCCCACGGCCACTGGTCGCTCGATCTGCTTCATGTGGCAGCTGACGCAGGTGCGCCCCGCGAGCTTGCCGTTGGGCGCCTTCTCCCACTGGTAGGGCGTGCCGTGGTTGCGATGGCAGGTGGCGCAGGCTTCGACGGTGCCGACACGATCGTCGAACGCGGTCTTGCACTCGGCGCCGCCGACGAAGCTGCTGTAGTCGGTGTCCTGCTTCCAGTGGCACGTCATGCAGGTGTTGCCCTCCTCGAGCCCGTGCCAGCGGCGCTGCGGGTTCTGGCCGATGCCGGTCTCGAAAATCGGGCGCGGCGTGTGGCAGCGGATGCAGTCTTCCTGGTCGAAGTGGCCCGTGGCCAGGCGCGCTTCCTCGTCGGTGAAGGCGCGGCCGTGGGTGTTCTCGGCGTGCTCGGCGTAGATCGCCGGATGGCACGTGCCGCAGAACTTCGAGCTCATCACCGTCGCGGTGTGTTGGCGCGAGCCGAGCGGCGCTTCGATAGTCGCACCGCCGGTGGCGACGCGCGTCGGCCCGCCGCTGATGCAGGAGGTCACCGCGATCACCGCGATCGGGGTCAGCAGGAGGAGGAACCGTTTGCTCAGGAAGTTCATGGCGTGGCGGAGGGTGTCAGGGGGCGGCGCCCCATGCAACTCAGAGGCCGGCAGATGTTTGGGCGCGGCAAGGCGAAGAGGGGCCCGGTGTGCCGGATCTGCGACACCCGCGCACCGACGTGTTCCGTGAGGGGAACGAGACCTTGGCTGGTGCTGCCGACGTGGCAGTGGCCCCGCGGGCGTTCGGCGCGTCTGCCGACAGCGGCGTCGCGACGGTGTCGGCATTCACCACAGCCGCGGCCGCTGATCGTCCCGAAGCACGACCCGGCGATCGCTCAAGTGACCGCGCCGAAAGTCCATCATCCAGGTGGCGCATCGTCGCGTCGCGGCAACCGGGACTCGGGGCAAGTCGGGCATGGACATCTTCAGCATTCTCGGACTGGTGATCGCCTTCATCGGCGTCATCGGCGGCATGATCCTGGAGGGCGGGCACCCGACGGCGCTGCTGCAGGTCACGGCGTTCATGATCGTGATCCTCGGGTCGCTGGGCGCGACGATGGTGGCGACGCTGCCGTCGGACATGCCGTTCGCGATCAAGTCGCTGAAGACGGTCTTCCTGCCGAAGAAGTACGACTTCCACGGCCTGATGGAGAAGATCATCGAGCTCGCCAACCTGGCGCGTCGCGAAGGTCTGCTCGCGCTCGAGACCTATGCCAACAGCGGCCAGGGTGATCCGTTCCTGGTCAAGTGCCTGACGCTCGCCATCGACGGCAGCTCTGCCGAGGCGATCCGCGAGACCGTCGAGGTCGACATGCACATCGCCGAAGAAGACGACAAGGCGGGCCTGAAGTTCTGGGAGACGTGGGGCGCGCTGGCGCCGACGGTCGGTGTGCTCGGCGCGGTGCTCGGCCTGATGCACGTGATGAGCGTGCTGCAGTATCCCGAACAGATCGGTCCCGGCATCGCCGTGGCGTTCGTCGCCACGGTCTACGGCGTCGGTTACGCCAACGTCGTCTGCCTGCCGATGTCGTTCAAGCTCAAGCGCCACATCGAGCACGACCAGCTGCTCAAGAACATGGTGCTCGAGGGCGTCGTCGGCATCCAGTCGGGCGTCGCGCCGGGCGCGCTGCGCAGCAAGCTCAAGGTCTACCTCGGCAATCACGGCGGCGGCGGCGGCGACAAGAAGCACTGATCCGGTCCGCGATCGGTGAAGGGTTGAGCATGGCCAAGAAGCACAAGCACGAAGAACACGTCAACCACGAGCGTTGGGTCATCTCATTCGCCGACATGATGACGCTGCTGTTCGCGTTGTTCGTGGTGCTCTATGCGCTCGGCGTGCAGGATCTGGAGAAGATGAAGTTGCTGCAGAAGTCCATCAACTTCGCCTTCAACATTGCCGGCGACGGCAAGACCAAGGACGCGGGACTCTTCGACCAGCAGACCGGCGGCGGTGACGTTTCAACGGCCGTGCCGTTGATCACCGCGCAGGACGGTGAGATGCGCGAGTTCCTCAAGGAAGCGTTGCCCGATTACGAGGAGGTCGCGGGCAGCTCGCTCGACATCGTGCAGACCGACGACACGGTGTCGCTCAGCGCGCCGCTGTCGGACTTCTTCCCGGTCGAGCAGCCTTTTCCGCTCAACAAGGGTGTCCTGCCCTGGCTGCAGCGCACGATCGTCGCCTCGCTGACGTTCACGTCGGACATCCGCGTCATCATCGAGACGCCCGACGTCGTCATCGGCAAGAACTCGTTCGGCCGTCCGGTGACGTCCCTGGACCTGTGCATCGAGCGGCTCAAGGCGCTCGAGAAGGTGATCAAGAACAGTCCCGAGGTGCGCACCCACATGGTGTCGCCGTCGTGGCGCGTGATGAAGGAAGAGCCCGGCGCCGACGTCGCCGACTGGGAGAAGATCGCGCGCGTGCGCATCGCCTTCTCCAATACGCGGCCCGAGAGCCGCTGATCGCCTACGACGAAGGCGGCGTGGTCAGCAGGCGCGCCAGGATCGTCTTCTGGATCATCGACGTGCCCTCGTAGATGCGCAGCGCCTGGATGTCGCGCCACAGCCGTTCGACTGGCTCCGCCGAGCTGTAGCCGCGCGCGCCGTGCAGCATCACCGCGCTCTCGGCCGCCGCCGCGGCCGCTTCGGTCGCATACAGCTTGGCCATCGCCACGTCGGCGTGCGTCTCGGTGCCGGCGGCCCGGCGCAACGCGCAGCGGTGCACGAGCGCGCGGCTGGCGTGCAGTGACGTGAACTGGTCGGCGAGCCGCTCCTGCACCATCTGGAACTGCGCCAGCGGCTGCCCGAACTGTTCGCGCCCGGTGGTGAACTTCACGGCGGCCGCAAGCGCCGCGCGGTGAATGCCGACCGCGCCCGCGGCGACCGACAGCCGCCCGGCCGCGAGCCCGCCCATCGCGACCCCGAAGCCCTTGCCGATCGGTCCGAGCACCTCGTCGGCCGCGACCTCCATGCCGTCGAACGTCAGCACCGCGTGATCGCTGCCGCGGTGGCCCAGCTCGACGCCCGGCATCGGCTCGCGCGTGAGCCCGGGCCGCTGCGTGTCGACGAGGAACGCGGTGATGCCCTTGCGGCCAGCGCTCGGATCGACGGTCGCGAAAAGGATCATCACGTCGGCGACGCCGCCGTTGGTGATCCACCACTTCTTGCCCGTGACCTTGTAGCCGACGTTGGCGAACGGCGCGGCCAACGTGCGCAGCGAGGCGACGTCGCTGCCGGCCTCGGGTTCGGTCAGGGCGAAGCAGCCGATCGCCGCGCCCGAGATCAGGTCGGGCAGCCACTTCTTCTTCTGCGCGTCGGTGCCGTACTTCGCGAGGCACTGCGCGACGAGCCCGGTCTGCACCGCGCAGAAGCCGCGCGCGTTGCCGCAGGCCGCGCCGAGCTCTTCGTGGGCGATCGCCAGCTGCAGCGGCGTCCAGCCGCCGCCGCCGTGTTCGGCGGTGAGCGGGCCGCCGAGGATGCCGGCCGCGCCGAGGTCGTCGACCATCTCGCGGCGGAACATCCGCTGCTCGTCGATCGCGCGCGCGTGCGGCGCGAGCTTGTCGGCCGCGAACGCGCGGATGCGCTGCGCGAAGTCGCGGTGTTCGGCGTCGAGGTCGCCGTCGGGAAGCCACAGTTCGGGGTTCATGCGCTCGTCGGGGTCAGCACCACGGAAGCCAGCAGTGGGGGTCAGCGGCCGAGGAAGCGCGGGTCGCGCTTCTCCATCCACGCGTTGTAGAACTCGCGGTGGTCGTGCGCGCGCAGCAGCAGCGCCTGCGCCTGGGCTTCCTGTTCGATCGCGGCCTCGAGGTCCATCGGCCACTCGTTCCAGACCATCTTCTTGGTCATCGCCAGCGCCAGACCGGGACCAGCGGCCAGCCGCCGTGCCAGCGTGAGGGCTTCAGGCAGCACATCGCCGTCGACCACGCGGTTGGCGAGGCCCATCGCCAGCGCCTCGTCGGCGGTGACCTTGTCGCCGAGCATCAGCAGCTCCATGGCGCGACCGGTGCCGACGATCTTGGGCAGCAGCCACGCCGCGCCCATGTCGGCGCCGGTCAGGCCGACCTTGGTGAACAGGAACGCGAACTTCGCGTTCGCCGCCATCACCCGGAAGTCGCTGGCCAGCGCCAGCACCGCGCCGGCTCCGGCGGCGACGCCGTTGATCGCGGCGACGATCGGTTTGGACAGCCGCAGCATGTTGCGCACCACGGCGCCGGTCATGCGCGTGAACGCCAGCGTGTCGTCGAGTTCGCTCTCGAGCAGCGGGCCGATGATGTCCTCGACGCTGCCGCCGCTGCAGAAGCCGCGCCCCTGGCCGGTGATCATCACGACCTTGACGGTGTCGTCGTTGTCGAGGTCGAGGAACAGCCGTTCGAGCTGGCCGTAGATGTCGAAGGTCAGCGAGTTGAGCGTCTCGGGGCGATCCAGGGTGAGGATCGCGACGCCGTCGCTGTTGCGTTCGAAACGGAAGTCGTAGTCGCGCATGGCAGGGGTCTGTCAGGTCTGGTCGACGAAGCCGGGTTGGTCGCGGTCGAGATCGTAGACGCAGCCCGTCGGGCGTTCGTGCACCAGCCGGACAACCGCCGCGGCCACCTCGGCCGGAGTGTGCATGCGGCCGATGCGGTTCTGGGCGGCCATGCGCGCGAACGCTTCCTCGGCGGTCGAACGGCCGCGCGCGGCGATCGCGGCGGCCGCGCCGCGGGTGATGTCCGAGTCGACGAAGCCGGGGCAGACGGCGTAGACGGCGATGCCCGCCGGTTCGAGTTCGGCGCGCAGCGCGCGCGACAACCCGACCATGCCGTGTTTGGCCGCGGTGTAGGCCGACGTGAACGGATAACCGCGCAGCCCGGCCGTCGACGCCAGCTGCAGCAGGCAACCGCGTCTGGCCTGCTTCATCGCCGGCACCACGGCCCGGGCGAACGCGAGCGGCGCGCCGACGTGCAGGTCGAAGGTCTCGCGCAGGATCGCCGCGGTGGTGTTCTCGACCTTGTCGGCGGGCGCCGTGCCGGCGTTGTTGACGACCACCGTCGGCGCGCCGAACGCCGCCGTCGCGGCGGCGACGATGCGGGCCGGGGCCTCGGCATCACGCAGATCGGCGGCGCAGACGAGCGCTTCGCCGCCGGCGGCCTGCAGTTCCCCGGCGAGCTGCTCGAGCCGCCGTTGGTCGCGGGCCACGAGCACGAGGCGATGCCCGGCGCGCGCGAGCGCCGCGGCGATGGCCTGGCCGATGCCTCGGCTGCAGCCGGTCACGATCGTCACTTCCGTTGGGGCGGCCATGGGGGTGGCCAATCGTGGCGCACGCACGCGTCCGGGCGCAACCGTGGGATTCTGCTGGGCATGAGAACCTGACTCAGGTCGCGTCGTTCGAGTTGCCGATAGCAGTGGGGCTAGAGGGAAGTGGGTTGAGTCGAGTTGCGGACGACCCCTGAAGGGGCCCGGTCATGGGAGGCCGGGCCCTTTCTCTTTTCCTGCGGCCGCAGTCGGTGCCGCCGACGAGGTCTTCGGCTTGGGGTGAGACCGCCGATCTGCCGATGGCATGGGCGGGTTCCCCCGAACCCGGACCAACGCCATGAAGCCGACCTTCCCCTGCCTGCTCGCGGTGCACGTCATGTCGTGCGCGGCGATCGCCCCCCTGGCCGCGCAGAACCACAGCACCCTGCCCCTGGCGTGCGCCTCGATCCCGGGCAATGCCGCGGTGTCGCTGCCGCTGCGTTGGAGCGAGGGCACGATGCAGGTGCTGATCGACAGCACCATGTTCCCGAGCAACTTCATCGGTCAGACGATCACGGGTCTGCGTCTGCGCAAGCCGAGCTTCCTCGGCGAGCAGGCCTACCCGGCCGTGACGCGCACGCTGACGGTCCGCGGCGGATTCCACGGGCTGCCGGCGCACCAGGCGGGCGGCACCCGCAACGGCAATCGCCCCGCGAACCTGGCGGTCCTGTTCGGTCCGGCGCCGGTGACCACGGCGGCGACGGCGGCGACCAACCCCGGCACGGCGGTCGGTGAGCAGCTGTTCGACATCACCCTCACGACCCCGTTGTTGGTGATCGCGGGCAATCTGCTGCTCGAGTTCGAGACCACGGATGCGCCCCTGCAGGTCAGCAGCGATCACTGGGTCGACGCCGTCTGGTTCGAGGACGGCGCCGAGACGGGTTACGCGGTGACGGTCGGCAGCGGCGAATGCACCACGCGGCCAGAGCCGACGCAGCTGCTGTGGGAAGGCGCGACCGGGCCGCAGGCCGGCAACACGGCCACGCTGCGCCTCACCGGGGCGCCGCCGACCGTGCCCAACACCAGCAGCGTCGGTTTCGCGGTGGCCTGGTTCGGGCTCGATCCGCAGCCGCGCGCCGCGACGGCCAACTTCGTCGGTTATGGCATTTCGCTGGGGGCGCTCGATCCGGGGCTGGGGGGTTGTCACCAGTGGGCGCCGATCGACGCCTCGTGGGGTGGTCTCACCGACCAGGGTGGCAACTTCGCGGTGAGCTTTCCCCTGACCGCCGGCGTGACCACCGCCGGCCTGCGCATCGGCGTGCAGGCGGCCTGGCTGGACACCGGTCGCTCGGGGCCCCTGCCGATCTCCGTCAGCAACGGCGTGATGCTGGTGCTCAACGAGATCGCCGTCGGCAACCGCTGCAGCACCGTGTTCTTCCCCGGCAGTCTCACGGCGTCGCCGTGGGCGCCGAACTACGGGATGATGCCGGTGATCGAACTGGTGCACTGAGGGTCGGGCCGCGTCGGGAAGGGGGCGGCAGGGCCTTCCGGGCAGGCGGCGGCCGGGGTTTCGGGGTTTGGCAGGTTTCCACCCCGGCCCTTGCGCGGCCGGGGCGTCTCGCTACTCTCCTCGGCCCTCCCAAACGCGGCTCACCCGGGCCGCATCAGGTTCTGCTGCCCGCACGGGCACCCGACAGCCATGGCCAAGCCCAAGAAGAAGAAAGAGGTCGTCTTCCTCGTCTGCGAGGAGACCGGTGACCGCAACTACACCCTGATGAAGAAGCCCGGCACCGCCAAGCTGGAGCTGTCGAAGTACAGCCCTCGCCTGCGCCGGCACACCAAGCACCTCGAGAAGAAGAAGTGACCTGGTGTCGGGCCTCCGAGTGAGGTCCGATCGGTGAGGCCCACCCGCCTGCCGCCAGCGCCTCCGAGCCGGGCTGCGTGATCACGCGCCCGCTCGTCGAGATTCCTGGGTCGGCTGCCCGCGTCGGATCGCGGCGCCCAGTTCAGCGGCGCCCTGTTCACCGACCCGAGCCGACCGCATCGCGCCGCCCCGTCGACGGCTGGCCGTCGGGCAGCGCGCGCGCCAGCAACTGGTCGAGTTCGCGCCGTGAGTGTTCGGGAATGCGCATCGCGAGCAGGCGCCGGCCGAGGCGGTCGATGGCGTTGGTCATGCCCGCGACCTCGAGGTTCTGCAGCGCCATCACCACCACCGAGAGGCGTTCGGGATCGTTGGCGATCAGCGGGTCGTCGAGCAGGCGCGTGCAGGCCGCTTCGCCACACTGCTGCGCGGCGCTGGCCGAGAGCGACAACAGGGCCTGGAGGCGCACCGCTGGATCCGGGTCGTTGTGCAGCGCCAGTTCGAGCGTGCTGCGTTGTTGCCCGGCCTCGTCCATGCCCAGGCCCGCCAACAGGTCGCGCCGCATCGCCGGCTGCACGTTGTCGGCGAGCAGTTGTTCGTAGGTGTCGGCGAGTGCCTGCGGCGCGCGGTGGGCCAGCGCCATGTAGGCGGCCGGCATCTCGGGCAGCAGCGGCGCCAGTTCGCGCAGCGTCGCGATCGCGTCGGCGGCGGGCAGTTCACGCGCGGCGATGCGCATCGCTTCGTTGGCGACGTCGAGGTCCTGGTGCTCGCGCAACCAGGCCAGCACGGCAGAACGGTAACGCGGCGACAGCAACAGATGCCGGCACGCGGCGATGCGTTGGCTGGGATCGGCGTCACCGAGCTGCAGCAGCGCCAGGCACGCGAGGTCGGTCGAACTGCGCTCGCCGAACTGTTGCAGGTTCTGCCACAGGGTGAGCAGCAGGCGGGTCGCCAGGGTGCGCGGGAACTGCTGCTCGCCGGCCAGGGCGACGAGGTGCAGCACCGCGGGTTCGTGCACGAGCCGCAGGTGTGGTTCGTCGATCAACTTGCCGCCGGCGCGGTCGGCGAGGCGTTCGCCGAGGGGCAACACCTCGAGCACGTTCGCGGTCAGCGTGTCGATCAGGCGGCGATCGTCGAACGCGTTGGCCTGTTGCTCCCGCCGCTCCAGCTCGGCCGCCAGCACCATGCCCAGCACGTGGCAGGTGTTGTCGGCGTGGTCGTCGTCGTCGGGCGCCGCGTATTCGATCAGCAGCTGCAGCGCGCGTTCGCCGGCGTCGTCGAACTCGCGCAGCAGCTCGGCGAACATGCGGCGTGCGCGCGCGTCCGAGGCCTTGGCCAGCGCGATTTCGTCGTTCTGGGCGAAGTGGCTCGTCGCCATGCCGACCTGCACCAGGGCCTCGATCCGGGCGGGGAAGTCGAGCTGCGTGGTGGTGGCGGATGATTGCGGCGCCGCGACGCGTTCTGGAGGTGTCGATTCACTCGCTGCGGCAGGTGCGTCGGCGTCGTTGTCGATCACCGCGGCCGCATCGGGGCCGCGAGCGGTTTCGGGTTCCAGGGTCGGGCCTCGTCCCGTCGCGAGCAGCCAGAACATGGTGAGGGCGGCGAGAACCAGCGGCAGCGCGGCGACACGGACGAGGCGGGAACGGGACGGCGACATGGAGGACTCCTTGGGTCGAAAGGGGACCCCGCCCCATTGCGGGGTCCCGCTACCAGTCGCGTGCCGGGGGCATCATTCCGGTTCGCTCGGTTCGATCGGCGCACACGGCCGCGTCACCATCAGGTGCACCACGCCGACGTTGAGTTGCCTGCCGAACACGCAACTCGAGCCGACGTGGAAGAACAGGAAGTAGTCGGCGTCGCACTCGAACGTGACCTTGGTCACGGGGACTGCGGCGATCGCCTCGACCTGCGTGCGCAACGTCGAACGCACCGCGACGTCGTGCGCCGGCGTGACGATCACGAACAGCGGGCACGCGTCGCGCACCGCCGTGACCTGCACGCCGCCGAGGCGCCAGTCCAGCCCGCCGCAGTTCTGCGCCGGGCCCTGGAACACCGCGAGCGGCTCGCGCCGCGTCGCCTCCATCGGGCAGTTGTCCTGCGCGAACGCCGGCGTCCCGCTCGCCAGCAACAGGCTGGCGGCGGCAAGGGAACGAAGTTCCATGTCACTCTCTCCTTGGGGCAAGGCCCCTCCCACGGGTCGGGGGAACGGAGAGTGGCGCGACCCGCGAACGCCCCTCCCCGATACCCAGTGTCGGGGAGGGGGCATGTCCGGTCAGGAAACGGCGGCCGCGCCCCTACTCGGTCGCGTCGATCCTCGCCAACCCTTCGACCACCTTGATCACCCCCGCGCGAAGTCGCGGCGCCAGCCCCTCGATCTCGTTCACCGGCAGGATCGGCGCCAGCTGATCGCGTATCGTCGCATCGTCGATGCGCTCGACCGCCCGAAGCAGCGCAGCCGTGAACTCCGCCATCGTCATCGACTTCTTGCTCTTCAACGCGGGCAACCGTGACTCGACCTTGCGCAGCCGCTGTCGCAGGGCCGCGACGTCGACCTTCGCGCCGAGCCGCACCGCGAGGTAGTAGACGTCGTAGAGGTCGCGCAACAGCCGCCGCTCGTTCCACGCCGCGAGTTTGTGGGCCAACGCCCGCTCGAGCGCCATCGCCCGCACCAGCCGCGACGGCTGTCCCTGCCGCAGCGCGAAGTCGGCGGTCGACACCACCACCGACGGACACTCGACGTCGACGTTGGCCTCGATCTGGATCGTCGTGCCGTCGATACCGACACGGGCGCGGATCATCTTGGAGTGCGTCTCGACCTCGATGTCGGCACCTTCGAGCTCGGCGAGCACCGCCTTCAATCGCGCGACGACGCTTTTCTTGGAGCGGAACGGCACGAACACGTAGTCGATGTCGGTGGTCGATCGCGGGCAGTCGTACAGCCGCAGCGCGATGCCGCCCTTCACCACCGCGTGTTGCCCGAACACCTCGGCGAAGCGATGCAGCACCCAGACGAACAGACGGTCCGGCGTCGCGGGACGATCGAGGCGCGCCTTCATACGAGCCCCAGCAGCGAGTTGGCGAAGGTGACGAACTTGGGGTTGCGGTACCGCGCGAGGTACTGCCGCAGCCGTTTCTGGTCGAGCCGCGCGACGTCGAGGTCGGAGAACACGTCGAACGGATAGCGCCGCCCGCGCAGGTGGAAGTAGAGCGTGTCGAGCGCGGCCTTCTCGGCGTCGGCCCAGCGCACGCCGCCCTCGACCGCGTGGCCGAAGTCGAGGTGCTGTGCGATGTGTACGTGCACGACCTCGACGCCGAGCCCGCGGTAGACGTGGGCGCGACGGGTCCTGGCCGCGATCAGCTGTCGATCGGGCCGCGTGCCGATGACCAGGTGCCGCGCCAGCACTGTGCCGAAGCTGACGTAGGAGTCGGCCGCCAGACGCTGGCTCAGCGTCGGCAGGTCGAACTCGCGCGCCACGTAGACGCCGCGCACGAAGCGCCGTAGTGCGCCGGAGCGAACCAGCGCCTGCACGCGGCGGGTGAACGCCGCAGGGTGTCGTTCGCCGAGCAACACCTGCAGGTCAGCCCTGCAGAACACCCCCCGCTGCGTCGCCCGTACCTCCTCGAGGCGCTGCGCGTCGTCTTTCATGTAGCAGGTTAAGCTACAAACTTGTAGTTGTTCCTGCAACATGAACATCGCCGCGCCCGGGTGCCCTTCCTCTGCGCCAGCAGTTGCTGCAGCCCCGCGCCGTCTCAACGCCGACCGATACCCAGTGTCGGGGAGGGGGCATGTCCGGTCAGGAATCGGCGGCGAGTTCGGCGAGTGCGGCGCGGATGCCGGCGTCGACTGGCTCGGGGCGATAGCCGAGTTCGCGCTCGGCCTTGGCGCTCGTGACGAAGACGAAGCGCGTGGCCAAAGTGAGGATCTCGCTGGTCAGCGGCGAACGGCATCCAAGGAGCCGTTCCTGCCAGCGCCGCGCGCAGGCGGCGACGCGGACCACGCTGCGCGGCAGCGTGCGCCGCGGGCCGTCGCGACCCGCGAGTGCGGCGATGCGCTGCAGCAGCTGCAGGCCGGTCAAGTTCTCGCCTCCGAGGATGTATCGCTCGCCGCGGCGGCCGCGTTCGAGCGCGAGCAGCATGCCGCGGCAGACGCTCTCGACCGCGGCGACATTGACGCCGCCGGGCGGCGCCCATCGCAGTCGCCCACCGACGACTGCGGTCAGCAATGAGCCGTCGCCCTTGCGCCGATCGCCGGCGCCGTACATCGACGGCGGATTGACGATCACCGCATCGAGGCCGCGGTCGACCTCGGCGAGAACGGCCTGCTCGGCGGCGAACTTGGTGTCGCAGTAGCCGATGCGCAGCGGGCCGAAGTTGTAGGCGGCGGTTTCGTCGACGACCTCGGGCCGATCGCGGCAGGCGATCGCGGAGATCGTCGAGGTGTGCAGCAGACGCCGCACGCCGGCGGCGCGCGCGGCCGCGGCCAGTTGCGCGGTCGCGGTCACGTTGACGTCGTGCATGCGCGCGCGATCGCGCGGCCGGAACGACACCAGCGCCGCCAGGTGCACGACGGCGTCCGCGCCGCGGACCCCGCTGGCCATCGTCGCGGCTTCGCCGAGCCTGCCGGGCAGCAGTTCGTGATCGTCACCGGCGAGTTCGCCGAGGCTCTGCCCCGGTCGCACCAGCAGGCGCAGCCGGAATCTGGCGGCCAGCGCCGGCACCAGGTGCCTGCCCAAGAAGCCTGTCGCGCCGGTGACGAAGCACAGTGGCCGCATCGCCGCACGCTATCCCCGCGGCGCGCGGCAGGCTCGGACTTCCCACGCAAGTGGCTTCTCGGGAACGTCTTGGACCTCCCGTTCTGGAGCGGGTCGGCTGCGGCGAGACCGACATTCCGATTTCCGCGCGCGCCGGCGACGGCACCGTAGAGTTCCGCCGCACGCGGCGACCCGCCGCGAACGAGGTGGTCAGGTCTTGGATTGGTCAACGCTCGCTCTGTTCGTCTTGGGGTTGGGTTTGCTGGTGCTCGGCGCGGAGTGGCTCGTGGCCGGCGCCTCGCGCCTCGCCGCCAGCGCCGGCATCTCGCCGCTGGTCATCGGCCTCACCGTGGTCGCGTTCGGCACCAGTTCTCCGGAGCTGGCGGTCAGCCTCAGCGCCGCGTGGCGCGGTCAGGCCGACATGGCGGTCGCCAACGTCGTCGGCAGCAACATCTTCAACGTGCTGTTCATCCTCGGCGCGTCGGCGGCGATCACGCCGTTGCTGGTGGCGCAGGAACTGGTGCGGCGCGACGTGCCATTGATGATCGGCGCGTCGGCGATCGTCTGGTTGCTCGCTGTCGATGGCACCATCGACCGTCTGGACGGCGTGCTGCTCGCCACCGCCCTGATCGCCTACACCTCGTGGATCGTCTGGGAGGCGCGGCGGGAAGTGGCGGTGGCCGAGTTCGCCACCGCGGACCTGCTGCCGCCGACCCCCAAGTCCCTGCCCAAGAACGTCGCCCTGGTGGTCCTGGGCTTGTTGATGCTGGTCCTGGGTTCCCATTGGCTGGTCGGCGGCGCGGTTGCGTTCGCGCAGTGGCTGGGCGTCAGCGAAGTCGTGATCGGCCTGACCATCGTCGCCGCCGGCACGTCGTTGCCCGAGGTCGCCACCTCGATCCTCGCCGCGGTGCGCGGGCAGCGTGACATCGCCGTGGGCAACGTCGTCGGCAGTAACGTCTTCAACCTCCTGGGCGTGCTCGGAACGTCGGCGATCGCGTCACCGGTGGGGCTGGCCGTCAGGGAGGCGATGGTGGGTCTCGACCTGCCGGTGATGACCGCCGTGGCCGTCGCGTGCCTGCCGATCTTCGCGCGGGGCCACATGATCCCGCGGTGGCAGGGCCTCGTGTTCCTCGGCTTCTACTGCGCCTATGCCACCTACCTCGTGCTCGACGCGACCGGGCACGAAGCCAAGCAGGGGTACGCCGCGGTGATGCTGCGGTTCGTGGTGCCGCTCACGGTGATGACCCTGCTGGTGCTGGCGCTGCGCGTGCTGCGTCGCGGGCCTGCCAGGGAATAGAACGCCGGCGGCGTGGCGTTACCGTCCGCGTCACGCATGCGGATCCTGCACACCGCCGACTGGCACCTGGGCCACACCCTGCGCGATCACTCGCGGCAGCCCGAGCACGAACACTTCCTGAAGTGGCTGGTGAGCACGGTGGTCGAACGCAAGGTCGACGCGCTGCTGATCGCCGGCGACGTGTTCGACAGCGCCAACCCACCGCCGGCGGCGTGGCGGCTGTGGTTCGAGTTCCTCGGCGACCTCAAGCGGGCGCGGCCGTCGCTGCAGGTGGTGGTGATCGCCGGCAATCACGATTCGGCGGCGCGGCTCGAGGCGCCGCGCGAACTGCTGTCGGCGTTCGACGTGCGGGTGGTCGGCAACGTGCGGCGCGACGCCGCCGGTGTGCTCGCGGTCGGCGAACTGGTCACCGAACTGCGCGACGACGCGGGCCAGGTGCAGGCGTTGTGCGTGGCGATCCCGTTCCTGCGCGGCAGCGACGTGATGTCGCTGGCCGGTGCCGACGAAGGTGATGACGACGACGGAGCCGGCGGCGAGCAAGCGGCGCCAGACGCCGTGGACCCGTGGATCGAAGCGATGCGGCGGCTGCACGCGGAGATCTTCGCGGCGGCCGAGGCACAACGACGTCCCGGCCAGGCGCTCGTCGCCATGGGGCACGGCTACTTCGTCGGCGGCCAGATCAGCGAACTGAGCGAGCGCAAGGTGTTCGGCGGCAACCAGCATGCGCTGCCGCTGGACCTGTTCCCGCCGGTCTGCACCTACGTGGCGCTGGGCCACCTGCACCGGCCGCAGCTGCTCGGCGGTCGCGAACACGTGCGCTACAGCGGTTCGCCGATCCCGCTGGCGATGCCCGAACGTGAACACCCGCACCACGTCGTGTTCGTCGATCTGCGTGGTGGTGAACTCGACAAGGTCTGGCCCTTGCGCGTGCCGCGGCTCGTCGACCTGCTGCGGCTGCCCGAACGCGGCGCGCTGGAGCCCGAGGCCGCCCTCGCCGCGGTCGAGGCGCTGCCCGAACGCGATCCGCAGATGCGCGACGACCTGCGGCCCCTGCTCGAGGTCGCCGTGCGCCTGCCGTTACCGGCGCCAGGGCTCGGCGAAGACATCGCGCGGCTCGTGCAGCAGAAGAACGTGCGCCTGGTGCGGGTCGAGATCGAGTTGACCGGCGGCGCGCCGAACGTGCCGGGCGAGGGACCGCAGGCCGACCTCAACACCTTGGCGCCCGAGGAGATCTTCGTGCGGCGTTTCCATCGCGATCACGAAGGCGCGGTGCCCGACGAACTGCTGGCCGCGTTCCGCACGCTGCTCGACGAGGTCGAGCACCACGGCAGCGGATAAGCCGCGGGCGGCGCGCGACGTCAGACGGAGTCTGGTTCGCCTCGGCGTCGATGCCTACAATCTTCGCGCGGTCGCGTCACCCGGCGGGGCCAAACAGGGCCCAGGACAGGCAGCGCGGTATTCCATGGCGGAGAACAACACGGCAGCGACCGACACGGCAGCGACACAGCTGGTCATCCTCGGCGCCTCGGGCGGCATCGGTCAGTACCTGGTCGGCGCGTTTCGCGGCCAGCACCGGATCATCGGCACCTACCACACGCAGGCGCCGGCCGAGAGTTACCCGGACGTCGACTACGTGCAGCTCGAACTGACCGATCGCCAGGCGGTCGCGGGTTTCTGCGCGGAGATCGCCGGCAAACTCGAGCGGCCGGTGGTGATCTACGCCGCGGGCATCTCACCCAACAACGTGGTGCACAAGTTCACCGACGCGGACTGGGACCAGACGCTCGGCGTCAACCTGACCGGCGCGATGCTGGTCTCGCGCGGGCTGTTGCCGCGCATGCGCGAAGTCGGCTTCGGGCGCTTCATCTACCTCTCGTCGGTGCTGTCGCGCACGATGGTACCGGGCTCGGTGGCCTACTCGGTCAGCAAGGCGGGCCTCGGCGCGCTGGCGCGGGTGATCGCGGTCGAGAACGCCAAGAAGGGGATCACGGCCAACACGCTGGCGCTCGGTTATCACGAGGTCGGCATCATCAGCAGCGTGCCGCAGGCGTTCTTGGAGGAGAAGGTGCTGCCGGGCATCCCCGTCGGCCGCCTCGGCAATCCTGCGAACATCCGCAACGCGGTGCAGTTCCTGATCGATTCGGATTACGTCACCGGCGCCACGCTCGACATCAACGGCGGCATCATCGGCGCATGAGTGCCATGCCAGCCCCCGAGGGTTCCGGCGATGCGATCGGCGGCCGCGCGAGGCCGGCGGCGACGCGCCCACCGATCACCTGGACGACGCGCCGCGCCGACGCCTCGGACATGGTGGGCATCCTCGCGTGTCGCGAAGTGACGTTCGCCGGCGAGGACCTCGACAAGGCCGACGCGGCCTACTGGAACTGGGAGTTCGTCGACAACCACGCGGGCCCAGCGCGCCTGTTCGTCGCCGCCGATGGCGAACGCATCGTCGGTCACTACGCGGTGATCCCGCAGCGCTTCGTGCTCGATCAGCAGGTGCTGCCGGGCTCGATCGTCGTCGACGTGATGACGCATCCGGACTATCGCTTCCAGGGCATGTTCACGCGCCTGGGCGCGTTCTCGCTGCAGCAGTGCGAGGGTGACGGCGACCTGCAGTTCACGACGGGGTACCCGATCCGCGAGGCGGTGATCCCGGGCCACCTCAAGGTCGGCTGGCGGATCCGGTTTCTGATCGGCACCTACGTGATGCCGCTGGCGATGGCGCCGCTGCTGCGTGCGCGGTTGCCGTGGCTGCGTAAGGTGCCGGGGCTGGCGAACGTGCTCGGCGCGTTGCCCGGCGCCGCGCTGCGGCTGTGGGGGCGACTGCGGCTCGGCAAGGGGGACCAGGCGCTGCGCATCGAACGGCGCGACCACATCGACGCGCCGCGTTTGGCGACGTTCTGGGAACGCGTGCGCGCCGCGCCGCCCGCCGGCTGCATGCTGCAGGAACGCAGCGCCGAGTATCTGGCGTGGCGCTTCGACGCCAACCCCAACCGCCATTACCTGTGGCACCTCGCCTGCGACGGCAGTGGTGCGGTCGTCGGGTTCGTGGTCAGCCGGCCGGCGCCGCTGCTCGACGTCAACGCGATGATCGTGGTCGACGCGTGCCTGCTGCCGGGTGTCGGCGAAGGTGCGCTGCGACGGTTGCTCGCGGATGTGAGGGCCCGCGCGGTCGAACTCGGTTGCCCGATGTTGGCGACGATGGTCACGCAGCCCAATCCGTACTTCCCCAAGCCGTCGCGCCTGGGCTTCCTGCCGACGCCGTATCGCTTCTCGTTCATCACGCGGCCGCTGGCGCCGGGCAGCCGCAGCGAAGACGACACGCTGCGCTGGCATCTGATGTGGGGCGACACCGACGACGTCTGAGCGGGGGTTGCGGCCTTGCACGACTGGCCTCGCTGGCCCCTCGAGTGCCCCAGGGGGGCGGGAGCACCTTGACGATCGTTTCGCGGCCGGGATAGTGCCTCCGGGCTGGACGAAGATCAGCCCTGGATTGCGTCTTCACGCGGGTTCGTTCACGACTCAACAGTGACGCCCTGGGCGGAGTGCGACTCGATCGGCACATGCAAGCGTTTGCCTCGAACACGCTGATGCAAAGCCACTCCAGCGACTTCCTGGTCAATCACATATCGGTCGTGACCCACTTCTACTGATACACGCGAAGCAATGGAGAAGACCATGAGCACCAAGACGAGCCGGCATTGGACATTGTCGCGTACTTCTGAATGTATGATGTTATCCGCCGTCATATCGACGGGAACGCTGGCACAGAATCCCGTTCTCGCTCCGACGTCTGACGTCACGATTGTTGTATCAGTTCCCGTACTGCATTACAGCGCGATCGCCATACCGGCAGGTGTTGCCGTGCGATTCACCATTCCTCCGCCGGTATGGCCGGCTCTTCCGTTCACGCCTGCTGTGATCCAGTGTGACGGAGACGCGATCGTACAAGGTACCCTGTCAGTGGGTGGTGACATTCAGAATGGGTACGGGGCGCCCGCAGGCATGGTCGACGTTGGAAGAGGTAGTCGAGGCTATACGTGCCAGCCCGCGCTCTACATATCGCCCGGCGGCGGGCTGCACGCAGGAACCCACGGCTCGGAGATCCCATTCGACCTTCGCGGAGGAAGCCGGGGGGGAGACCTGGACAATTACGGCCTGAGTTGTCTTCAGTGGTTGAGCACGGGCTACGGCGGGTCGGGAGGAGGGACCATCGCGCTGCACGCGGGTGGCAGGATCGAGATCCACGGTAGCGTGACCGCAGACGGCTGGCATCCAGGCCGCACCAGTGGCGGCGGCGGCTCGGGCGGTTCGATCCTTTTGCGCGGTGACGCTGGCGTGCACGTGTTTCCGGGCGGTTCGGTGACCGCACGCGGCGGCACGATCACCAACCCGATCAATCCCGTCATCAACGGTGCCCCCGGCTACGTCCGCCTCGACGCGTGGGGCGCACCTCCGATCATCCAAGGCACCATCGATCCCCCCGCGACCGTTCTGGAGCTGCCGCACCTGCGCACGACGTCACCACCGCAGATCGGCACGACCTGGTCTCTCGACATCCTCGCACCGCAGAACGCGCCGGTCTTCGTCAGCGGGTCGCTGCTGCCGGTCGCCGGCACACCGACGCCGTTCGGACCGCTTGGCATCGATCTGTCCGTGGCGGCGAGCCTCGGGGTATCTGTGCCGCAGCCTAGCCACGATCCGATCGCCAGTATGCCGATGGCGATCCCGAACGCGCCGGCGTTGATCGGTCTGTCGTTGTGGGCGCAGGGCATCGCGGTGCCACAAGCGCTGGCGCCCAGACTCACGAACACGGTCGCGGTGACGGTGCAGTGACCCTGCGGTGAAGCGCCGATGCGCGAAATCAGGCCATGACGCCAGACTCGTTGGCACCTGATGTGGGGCGACACCGACGACGTCTGAACGGGGTCGCGGCCTTGCGCGGCTGGCGCCAACCGCTAACCAAGTTCCTCCATGCGAATCCTCGCGATCCGCGGCCAGAACCTGGCGAGCTTGCAGCGGCCGTTCGAGATCCGTCTCGACGCGTCGCCGCTCGGCGCCACGGGCCTGTTCGCGATCGTCGGGCCGGTCGGCGCGGGCAAGAGCACGCTGCTCGATGCGCTGTGCCTGCCGCTGTTCGACCGCACACCGCGGCTGTCGGGTCGCGGTGGCCCCGCGGTCGGTGACGACAACCAGCCGGAAGGCGATTGGCTCGGCAGCAACGATCCGCGCATCCTGCTGCGTCGCGGCGCGCCCGACGGGTTTGCCGAGGTCGACTTCGTCGGTCGCGATGGCGTGAGTTACCGGGCCCGTTGGCGCGTGCGGCGCGCGCGCCGTAAGCCCGATGGTCGCGTGCAGGACCAGGAACTCGAACTGCTCGAGCTCGGTGAGGGGCGCGCGGTCGTCGTCGCCAGCGGTCGCAAGACCGACGTGCTGGCCGCGATCCAGCTGCGGCTCGGGCTCGACTTCGCGCAGTTCTGCCGGTCGGTGCTGCTCGCGCAGGGCGACTTCGCCGCGTTCTTGCGCGCCAACGCCAAGGAACGTGCGCAGCTGCTCGAGACGTTGACCGGCGCCGACGTCTACCGCGCGTTGTCGAAGGCCGCGCACGAGAAGCGGCGCAAGCTGCAGCAGGACCGTGAACTGCTGGTCGCGCAGATGCAGGGCCAACAGGGGCTCGACGCCGAGCAGCGCGCCGGGCTCGAGGCGAACGTGGCGCAGCGGCGCACCGAGATCGCGATCGCCGAACAGGGCATCGAACTCGCCCAGAGTTACGTGACCTGGTACCAGCAGGCGGCGCGTCACGCGCGGCGCGAGAGTGAGGCGACGGTGGTGTTGCAGCAGGCGCAGGCCGCGAACGCCGCCGCCGAACCCGATCGTCGTCATCTCGCCGAGCTGCAGCGGGCCCTGCCCCTCGCCGGCAAAGCGGCGCTGGTCGAGGATCGTCGCGAACGTCGGCGCCGCGCCCGATCGGCGCAGGCTCTGGCGGTCGTGGCCCTGGAAACGGCGTTGCACCAGGTGACCAAGGCGCAACGTGCGGTGCAGGAGAAGCTCGGACCGTGGCGTTCGCGCGACGATGCCGATGGCCTGCCGCCGCTGGTGCAAGAACTGCCCGCCTGGCGCCCGTTGCTCGAGCAGTGGTTGTTCAGGCGGCGCAAACTGGCGACGACGGCGCAACGTTTCGCCGAGATGGCGCCAGGCAAATCGGCGGACCCGGGCCTGCTGCGCGCCGAGCACGCGGCGGCGGGGCAGGTGTTGGCCGCTGCGCGAACGGCCGCGACGAGCGCCGAGTTCGCGGACCTGGGTGCGCAACAGCAGGCGCTGGAGGTCGAGAACGCGAAGCTGGTGGCGGCGCGCGCGGCGTCGACCGTCTGGCAGCGCGCCGCGATCGGCGCCGAAGCGGCGCTCGCCCGAGGGCAGGCGGTCGCCGCGCAGCGCGTCGGCATCGTCGGCAAGCTCGAGGCGCTGCTGCAAGAGCAGCGCGCGGCGGAAACCGCGTTGGTCGAGGCCCAGCAGGATGAGCGTGCCGTGACCCAGACCGAGCTCGCGGCGCAGCTGGCCGAGCACCTGCACGATGGCGAGCCGTGTCCGTTGTGTGGTGCCGAAGAACACCCGGCGCCGGTGCACTTCGACGCCGCGGCGGCGGCGACTGTTCGGCAAAGGGTGGCGATGGCGCGGCAGCGGTTCGACGCGGCGCAGGACGCGGTCCGGGCTCACGAGAAGGAATGCGTGCGGCTGGAGGCCATCACCAAGGACGCCGACGAGCGGGTCCGCGAGGAACGAGAGCGTGTTGCGGAGGCGCGGCGCGAGTTCGAGTCCTTCGTCGCCGCGCCCGATCCCGCCGCGGCCGCCGCCGCGCTGGCGCAACGGCAGGATGATCTGCGCCGCCGCGCCGAAGCGCTGCTGGTGGTCGCCGAACGGGCCAAGCAGGCCGGTGCCGCGGTGGAAGTCGCGATGCAGAAGGAACGCCGCGCCGCGGATCTGCTGCGCGCCGCCGAAGACCTGGCCAGCCTCACCGAAGACCTGCAGGTGGCCGAACGCGCGCTCGCCCCGGCCTTCACCGGCGTCGACGACTGGGCCGACGAGTTGGCGAGGCAGGGCGACGGGGTGTTCACGGGGATCGAAGCGCTCGCGGCGGCGGCCGCGGCGCTGCGCGAAGGTCGGCGGTCGCTCGAATCCGCGCAGCAGGCTGTGGCGCAGGCCGAGACCGCGGTGAGTGGGATCCAGGCGGAACTGGCAACCGTCGAGTCGGAACTGGCCGCGGCCCTGTTGGCCGCGCACGTCGACGCCGGGGCGGTCGAGACCGCGCTGCGCCTGGGTGCCGCGGGTCTGGCCGACGAGGCGGCGCGGCTGCAGGGCCTGGCCGGCGCCGAGGGCAGCGCGCGCGCCGTGCTGCAGCAGTGCACCGAGCAGCGGCGTGAGCACGAACGCGGTGGCCGACCGACGATCGTCGAGAGCGATGCGGCGGCCGCGCTCGAGGACGCGCGCGCGGCGCGGCAGGGACTGCGCGATGCGTTGGACGAGCTGCAAGCCGAACTGAGTGCGGACGACCTGTTGCGCCGCCACCGCGCGCTGGTGTTGCCCAAGCTCGACGCAGTCGAGGCGGAGCTGCGCACCTGGGTGGCGCTCGACGAGTTGATCGGCAGCAGCGACGGCTCGGCGTTCGCGGTGTTCGCGCAGTCGCTGACGCTGGACTTCCTGCTGGTCGAGGCCAACCGCCGGCTCGAAGAACTGGCGCGGCGTTATCGACTGCAGAAGAGCACCACGGGCGAACTCGACTTCGTCGTCATCGACCTCGACCTCGGTGGCGCGCGGCGCAGCCTGCAGACACTCTCCGGCGGCGAGACCTTCCTGGTGTCGCTGTCGTTGGCGTTGGCGCTGGCGACGCTGGCGGCGCCGCGCACCCGCGTGGAGACGCTGTTCCTCGACGAGGGCTTCGGCACGCTCGACGCCCAGAGCCTCGAGGCGGCGCTCGGCGCGCTCGACTCGCTGCAGGCGACCGGTTGTCAGGTCGGCGTGATCTCACACGTCGACGGCATCGCCGAGCGCATCGGCGCGGTGGTCGAGGTGTTGCCCGAGGGCGGCGGTCGCAGCCGGGTGGTGGTGCGCGGGGACTGAGCCGGGTTTCGCCTGCGATCGATCGCGGCGGTAACGTGCCGGCCCACATGGAAGCTCCCATCGCCGCCAAGGCCGGCATCTCCCTGCCGACCAAGATCCTGCTCGGCCTGATCCTCGGCGGCGCCGTGGGCATCACCCTGAACGTGATGTTCGCGCCCGGGCTCGGCGCCGCGCCGTCGGAGACCTACACGGCGATCGAGTGGTGGGCCGATCAGATCGTCAAACCGTTCGGTGATCTGTTCCTGCGGCTGTTGTTCATGGTGGTGGTGCCGGTGGTGTTCTGCTCGCTGTTCCTCGGCGTCAGCGGCATCGGCAGCGTGCAGAAGATCGGGCGACTCGGTTCGCGCACGCTGCTGTGGTTCTTGGGCACCACCTCGCTCGCGGTGCTGCTCGGCCTCACCCTGGTGCGCACGATCGAGCCCGGCAAACGCATGTCGCCCGAGGTCGCCGCGCAGGTCAAGGAGCAGTACCTGACCGTCGCCAAGGCCAAGGTCGAGCAGAGCGAGCAGGCCAAGAACTGGCTGCAGATGATCGTCGAGATCGTGCCCGAGAACGTCGTCGGCACGGCGAGCACCAACAAGGGCATCCTCGGCCTGATCCTGTTTGCGCTGCTGCTCGGCCTCGCGTCGACGCGGTTGCCGCCGGATCGCACGCAGGTGATGCGGGAGCTGCTCGAATCGCTCTACGAACTGTGCATCAAGATCCTGGGCTGGGCGATGCAGCTCGCGCCGTACGGCGTCGCGTGCCTGATCTTCCACGCCACCAGCAAACTCGGTCTGCCGGTCATGAAGCTGGTCGGCTGGTACTTCGTCACCGCCATGGGGGGGCTGATCCTCTACCAGCTGGTGTTCATCACCTCGATGGCGTGGTTGTTCGCGCGGGTGTCGCCCGGACGGTTCTATCGCGGCTGCCGCACGCTGATCGTGACCGCGTTCTCGACCTCGTCGTCGAACGCGACGATGCCGACGACGATCCGCACCGCCGTCGACGAGTTCGGTGTGCCGCGTGAGATCGCCGGTTTCGTGATGCCGCTCGGTGCGACGATGAACATGAACGGCACCGCCCTGTTCGAAGGCGTGAGCGTGTTGTTCCTCGCGCAGGTCTATGGCGCGGGGCTCAGCATCGGTCAGCAGGTGCTGGTGCTCGGCATGGCCGTGCTCACGGCGATCGGCGCGGCGGGCGTTCCCGGCGGATCGATCCCGCTGCTCGCGGTGGTGCTGCTGCAGGTCGGCGTGCCGCCCGAGTTGTTGGCGTTGATCCTGGGCGTCGATCGCCTCGTCGACATGGCGCGCACGATCCCCAACGTCACCAGCGACCTGACATGCAGCCTGTGGCTCGCGCGCCGCGAAGGCCACGTGCTCAAGGACTGAGGGTCGCGCACGGCTGATCGGCCTGATCGACCACGTAGCCCATCACCCGGATGCGGTCCGGAACGAACGGCAGCCACCACAGGCCGGTGCAGCGGTAGGTGACCAGGAAACGCGGCAGGGCGTGGGCGTCGCGCGGTCGGTGGCCGGGGCGCGGTCCGGGGGCGCGGTGCGGCGGCGTGTAGAGGCGCCATAGCGGCGCGGTGCTGTTGCCGCAGGACTGCGAGAAGGGGGCCGGTTGCCAGCCGCCCGCGGTGAAATGTCCGCCGAAGTCCGGGCATGGTGACTGCGCGGCGATCGGCAACAGAGCGAAGGCGAGTGCCGCGAACGCGGCGACGACGAAACGGAGTGGGTCCACGCCAACAGGGGACGCTGCGCCACCGATTCGTGCGTTCCGATGCCGAAGAAATCAGGTCGGCGGCAGCTTGCTGTGCGCGCCGTCGCAGAACGGCTTCTTGGCGCTGTGCTTGCACCCGCACCAGGCGACCTTCTTGGCCTCGGTGATCACTTCGATGCGCGGCACCAGGCCGGTGCCGGCGTGTCCACCGTCGCAGTAGGGTTGCTTCTTGCTCAGGCCGCAGGCGCACCACGCGTAGGTGCCCGGCTGCACATCGAGGACGTAGGGGGCGCGCGCTGCGATCTTGGGTTCGGTCATGCGGCGGATTGTTCGTAGGCCGGGTCCGTGCCGCAAGGGAACCGCGCTCGCGTATGGAACGATCTGCACGGTGGTGCTCCACTGTCCGCCATGAAGCTCGATGGCCAAGCGCGCATGAACCTGATGAAGTTCGTCTGCTCGTTCGTCTGGACGGACCTCAGGGTCCAGCAAGCCGAGCGCGACCTCGTGATGCGCATCGCGGGCCACCTGGGTCTGGACGAAGACGAGGTCGACCAGGTCAAGCAGTGGTTGCAGGTGCCGCCGGCCGTCGACGAGGTCGATCCGGCGATGGTGCCGCGTGAGCATCGTGAACTGTTCTTCTCGGCGGCCGAGCTGGTCGCGAAGGCCGACGGACGTGTCGTCCCGGCCGAGCGCGACGCCTTGGAACTGTTCCGCGACCTGTTGGCGGATTGAACGGCGTGGGCCAGCCCTCGCCGCTGACCGTGGTCGTCCCGCTCAAGGACGAAGAAGAGGGGCTCGACGCGCTGGCGGCCGCCCTGTCGGCCCTGGCCGACGATCTGCGCGGCGGCGGCGAGCTGCAGTTCGTGCTGGTCGACGACGGCAGCGACGATCGCACCTGGGAGCTGTTGCAGCAGCGATATGCGCAACGCACCGACGTCCAACTCTGCCGACACGAGCGCAACCTCGGTATCGCCGTGGCGATCCGGACCGGTCTGCGCGCGGCGCGCACCGAGCTGGTGGCGTCGATCGACGGGGATCTCTCCTACGACCCGCGCGAACTGCCGGCGATGGTCGCGGCGATGGCCGACGCCGACCTGGTGACGGCATCGCCGTACCATCCGCGCGGCGGCGTCGCCGGGGTGCCGGCGTGGCGGTTGCTGCTGTCGCGCACGTTGTCGCGCGCCTATCGCCTGCTGCTGCGCAGCGACGTGCACACGTGGACCAGTTGTTTCCGCGTCTACCGACGCGAGTTCGTCGTCGACCTGCCGCTGGTGCATCCCCGGTTCCTCGGCACCGCCGAGCTGCTGGTGCGCGTGCTGCGCCGCGGCGGCCGCGTGCGGGAACACCCGTGTGTGCTGGCGACGCGGCGGTTCGGGCAGAGCAAGCTCAAGATCGGCCGCACGATTCTCGGTCATGTGCGGCTGCTGTGGCAGGTGGCGATCGGCCGGATCCGGTAGGCTCGCGCCCTCGTCTGCGTCCCCGCGCCACATCCCTGTCGAGGTCTTCGATGCACACCCCCTGGTCTGCTCTCGTCGTCGCCCTGCTCACGCTGCCAATGCCCGCGCAGGAACGTCCGGCGCCGGAGCGTTCGCTCACGGTCGTCGAACTGCGCGGCACGCCGCATGAGCGCGGCCTGCAGCACGGTCGCCAGCTGCGTGAGCAGATCGCGTGGATGGTGCAGCAGTGGCAGCGAGACCTGGAGCGCTCCACGCGCATCACCGCCGACGAGTTCGTGAAACGTTTCCTCGCGAACACGAAGTTCGAGGCAGCCGCCAAGGAACACACCCCCGAGTTGCTCGACGAGATCCGCGGCATCGCTGCCGGCGCTGAACAGCCGTTCGAGCGCATGTTCGCCTTCCAGTTGGTCGACGAGTTGTGGGCGCAGGCCGAGCTGGGCCGCGGCGACAAGTGCTCGACGATCGGCGTCGATCGCGACGGGGACACACCGGGCCTGGTGGCGCAGAACCTGGACCTGCCGCTGTGGATGAACCGTTACCCGACGGTGCTGCGCATCCACCACGACGACGGGGAACTGCAGAGCCTCGTGGTCACGCTGCCGGGCCTGGTCGGCGGCAACGGCCTCAACAACAAGCGCATCGCGGTCGGGGTCAACACCGTGCTGCAACTGCGGCCGTGTCCGGACGGGTTGCCGGTGGCGTTCGTGGTGCGCGGCATCCTGGCGCAGCGTTCGCACGACGATGCGGTGGCGTTCTGCAAACGCGTCAAGCACGCCTCCGGACAGGCCTACACGATCGGCGGTGCGGATCGGTCGCCGTGCTTCGAGGCCTCGGCCGGCGGGGTCGTGCCCTGGTTACCAGAGGGGCGCGATGGTTGGGTCTGGCACACCAATCATCCGCTGGCCAGCACCGACTGGTCCCCGGTCTACGCGGCACAGGCCAAGGCCGATGCCCGGCCACCGGAGGAACAACTGCCGTGCGCGCGTTTCGCGGCGCTCGACCGCGCCCTGCCGGCGGGCAAGCGGCCGACGTTCGAGGACGTGGTGGCTGCGCTGCGGATCACGGGACGGACGACGCCGGTGAGCAATCCGTCGACCTACGTGTGCACGGTGATGGTGCTCGGCGAGAAGCCCGAGCTGCACATCTCGGCCGGGCCGCCGACGGTCGCACCGTTCCAGGTGCTGCGCTTCGATCCGTGAGCGTGGGCCTGGTCGGATCGACCGGACGGGCTCAGCGGCGAGGCGCGATCGCTGGCGCAGCGGGGCCCTGGTGAGCGACGCGCGTCAAGGTGACGTAGCGTTTGCCGGCGGAGTCCCAGTGGGTCTCGGTGGTGCTGTAGGAGCCGTTCTCGTGGCGATACCACGCGACGCCCTGGTCGTTCTGCTCGACGCCGACGATCGGGCTCCACGGGATCTGGGTGCCCCAGAACTCGGCGAGCGGCTTGGGGTTGGTGGCGCCGTTGAGGGTGTCGACGAACGAGCCGTCGGGCAGTTGCAGTTGGCGGGAAGGATCGGTGGTCGCGGTCTTCGGCGTCGCTGTGTCTTGTGATGCGAGTTCACCGGTGGTCGCCGCCGCGCCGGTGGTGGCGGCGCGGCCCGACGTGATGCCAGCCTCGGTGAGGTCGATGGCGACACCGGTGGAGTCTGCTGGCGAACGCGCCAGCCAGAGCGAGGCTCCGGCCAGTGCGGCGATCATCAGCAGCAGGAAGGGTTCACGGGCCATGGTGGCGGGTTGGCTTGGTGGTTCGGTGGTGATGGCGACGGCAGGGATGGGCCTGGTGGTGGAGTGGTCGCGGCCCGCGATCAGAAGTGCACCGCCTGCGCGTTGGTCCACTCGGCGACGTTGGTGTTGGTGTCCCAGAGGATCGCCTGGAAGACGATGTCGGTGCCGACCAGCGCGGTCGGGATCGTGCCGGGCTGGGCGATGGTCGATTCGGACACGCCGTTCTGCTGCACGGCGAAGCCGACCGTGATCGTGCTCGAGCCGTCGCCGATGTGGCCGTAGCCGATCAGGGTGCCCATCATCGGCCAGTGGTAGTAGGGCTGGCTGAAGCCCAGCGACGCGCCGAGCATTCGCAGCCCGAACGGCGAGAGGTTGTCGGTGACGCGCACGACGATGCCGTCGCGGCGCGGGGTCGTTGCCGGCAGGCCGGAGACGTCGGGGTAGAGCCCGCCGAGACCGAAGTTCGCGCCGGTCGCGCCGAGGCGGTTGCTGGTCGGGTCGATGCCGCCGATGTGCAGGTTCGGCGACGTCACGAACGGCCCCATGATGTAGGTCCACGGCGTCGTGAACGACGGCGCGCTGGTCAGGCCGGCCCACGTGACCGGTTGCGCCGTCGCGCTGTGGTTCTCGCCGAACACGGCGCCGGTGTTGGCGTTGAGCATGTCGGCGCGGAACAGCGAGTGGCCGTCGGTGTTGGGCCACAGGCTGTTGGCGGGCAGGTCGACGCCGATGTAGATGCGCGGCAGCATCGTGCCCAGGAAGTAGTCGCCCGGGATGATCTGGCCGCCGGGGATGTTGAAGCCGTCGTGCATGATCCACGTGCCGCGCGCGGTGTTGCTCGAAGGCGGTGTGGTCAGGTTGGCGATGCGCAGCACCTCGCCGGCCGGGGTCATGTCGGGGCCGGCGTTCGTCGCGGGCAGCCGGATCACCAGCGAGTAGTTCTCGGTGGTCGACAACCGTTCGTCCGCGACCCAGTGGTAGATGCCGAACACCCGCATGAAACCGTTGGCGTCACCGACGCTGCGGAAGTGTTGCTGGTCGATCTCGAACAGGGCCTCGGCGGCGTTGTTCCAGTCGGGGCGGCCGACGAACGACGTGCAGGTGACCGTCTGGCGCTCGGGATCCTGGGGATAGAAGACGAACGGGTTGACCTGGGCGGTGGCCATCGTGGTGAGGATGGCGGCGGCCGAGAGACGTGCAGTGAGGAGGTTCATGATGTGGTTCCCTTGGCGGTGAGGGGCTGGATGTCGGGGTTGGCAGAGGACGCGGTCACAGGTGCGTCATCTGGGCGTTGGTCCACTCGGCCTGGTTCGTGTTCGTGTCCCAGGAGATGCCCTGGAAGACGAGGTTGGTGCCGACCAGCGCCGGCGGGATGGTGCCGGGCATCGCGACGTTGATCTCGCGCACGCCGTTCTGCAGCGTGCTGAGGGCGACGGTGATCGTCTGCGCGCCGTCACCGATGTGGCTGTAGCCGATCAGCTGGAGGTTGGTGAAGATCGGCCCGTGGTAGTAGGGGAACTGCCAGCCGAGCGACGCGCCGAACATGGCCAGCCCGAACGGCGCGAGGTTGTCGGTCATGCGCAGCACGATGCCGTCGCTGCGCGGGGTGGTGGTCGGCAAGCCCGAGATGTCGGGGTAGAGCCCGTTCATGCCGAAGTTGGCGCCGGGCGCGCCCAGGCGCGTGCTCGTCGGGTCGACGCCGCCGACGTGCAGGTTGGGTGAGGTCACGAACGGCCCGAGGATGTAGGTCCACGGCGTCGAGAACGACGGCGCGTTCTGCCTTCCGGCCCAGGTCGGGTTGTGCGCGGCAGCGCTGTGGTTCTCGCCGAACACGGCGCCGGTGTTGGCGTTCAGCAAGTCGGCGCGGAACAGCGAGTGACCGTCGGTGTTGGGCCACTGGCTGTCGGCGGGCAGGTCGATGCCGACGTAGTAGGTGCTCTGGTAGAACAGCCCGGGGGTGGTGACCCAGTGACCACCCGGGATGTTGAAGCCGTCGTGCATGATCCACGTGCCGCGCGCCGTGTTCGTCGACGGCGGCGTGGTCAAGTTGGCGATCTGCAGCTGCGCACCCGTGGAACTCATGTCGGGACCGCCCGAGGACAGCCCGCTGCGCACGACGAGTCCGTAGGTCTCGGAGGTGGACAGGCGCTCGTCGGCGACCCAGTGGTAGATGCCGAAGATCCGCGCGAAGCCGTTGGCGTCGCCGACGCCGCGGAAGTGGTCCGGGCTCAGTTCGAACAGCGCCTCTGCCGCGTTGTTCCAGTCGGGGCGGCCGACGAACGACGTGCAGGTGATGGTCTGGCGCTCGGGATCCTGCGGGTAGAGAACGAACGAGTTCACCTGGGCCGCGACCATCGTGGTGAGGATGGCGACGGCGCCGAGGCGCGCGCTGAACTGCAGCATTGGGTGGGGTCTCGTCGGCGGGATGGTGGCGAGAGAGGCGACCGTCCGTGGGGCCTGTGTAGCACCTTGGAGGTCGCCGGCAACTCGGTGATGGGGAGAATTCCCGGGAGGGAATCCGCCCTTCCGAGCTGCCGGCCATCACCCGCGCGACAGATTCTGCCGCGGGGGACGCCAAGCCTCGCGTGCTACCGCCAGATCAGCCGCAACTCGAGCACGCGCACCGGCCCGTGGCTCTTGTCGAGCACCAGGTCGAAGCGCACCGCCGTGCCGCGATCGCGGTTCAGCGAATCGGTGGCGCCAGGAGCTGCGGTCGAGCGCCATGGACCGATGGTCGCCGGGTCGACCTGGGCCGTCAGCGGGTCCAGGCGCGCGGCCTGCAACCGCAGCAGCACGGGCCCGGCGGGGTCGTCGGCGCGCAGGGTCGAGACCGTCGGGTCGTCGCTGAACAGCAGCGTGTTGCCGTTGACGTCCGCCAGCAGCTCGTAGCGGCGGTAGACGGGCAGGCCGACGCTGGGCGGGACCATCCACAGCGAACGCGAGCCGGTCTTCTGGTCGGTGTCGGTCAAGGGGCCCGTGTGGGTGCCGTTGACGATCGCCGGCACGCTGCTGCCCGTGAACTGCACGGCGCCACCGGCCTCGAGGCGCACGAAGCCGTTCGAGCCGGCGCCGGCCTGCGACTGCACGTTGAGCGAGGGGTTGGCGACGAAGCCGGTGCGACTGCCGGGTCCACCGCTGGTGTCGAGGTCGCCGTCGACGACGACGTTGCCAGCGGCTTGTAGCAGCAGCGAGCCGCCGGAGCCGCCGCCGCCCGGCGAAGAGATGCCCCAGTTCTGGTCGGTGGTCGGAGTGTTGGCGTCGTCGCCGTTGATCAGCACACCATCGCCGCCCTTGGCCTGCAGCGATGCGCTGCTGCCGACGACCAGGTCGCCGCCTGCGCGCAGCGCGAGCGCGCCGCCGCCGCCCGAACCGCCGCTGCCGGCGATGTAGACGTCACCGACGACATAGATGGTGCCGAACGCGTGCGTCGCACCGCCGCCGCCGCCCGAGCCGCCGACGACGAAGTGGTCGAGAGACGAATACCCGGGGCTTGGCAGTGGGTTGGGCGGGTACGGGACCACGGGGAACGCGGTGCCTCCTGTGGGCGTGGCGCCGATGCTCAGGGCGCCGAGCGGCGTGACGTTCGCCGCGCCACCTGCGAGGTCGAAGCCGCCGCCGCCGCCGCCGGGCGCGAAGTGCGCGCGATAGACGCTGCCGAGCAGCGGCGTGTTCGGTGCCGCGATGCCCGTTGCCGGATGCATCGTCGCACCCTGCCCGCCGGTGCCCGCCGCGAACGCCGCGTAGGCGTGACCGGCGGTGATGCGGACATCCTGGCCCGGCTGGCCGTTGGTCACGATGGTGCCGCCGATGATGATCGGTCCGGTGCCTTGGCATTCGTTGCCGCCGTCGCCGCCGCGTCCGCCGCCAGGGCCGCCGGCGCTGCCGGGTTGGCCTGGCACGAAGGGCGGCGACGTCGAGATCGCGCCTCGGGCGTTGAAGTCCGAGACGTGCAAACCCATGGCCAGACCGCTCGTCGGCACCCAGAACGGCAGCGCCTCGGCGTTGCACAGCAGGGTGCCCTGCACGTCGACGCGGCCACGCACACGGATGCGCGGCGGGGCGCTGCCCGTGAAGGTCACGGTGACGCCGGCCGGCAGCACGAAGTCGGTGAAGTGGAACTCGCCGTCAGTCACCACCTCGGTGACACCCGAGAACGTGTTCGCCGCCGGGATCGTGAAGCTGTCGGTGTTCCACTCGTAGTGGTTGGGCGAGACCGGTGCGCCGAGGCTCGGGTCGAACGAGCCGTGATGGCCGTCGCCGCCGATCGCCACGGCAGTGGCTGCACCGTTCGACCACGTATCACCCGAGGCCATCGCGTCGCGCTGCAGCGTCGAACTGAACGTCTCGGTCAGCGTGCGGTCGGCGATCGGCATGCCGATTTGCACCTCGAGGCCGTTGCTGGCATCGAGCACTCCCGCGGCATCGGCCTGCACGAATTGCGCGTCGTAACGCAGGCCGAGCATGCTGGCGCTGTTGGGGATCAGCATCGCCTGCGTCGCGGTCGGGCCAGCCGGCAGCAGGTTGGCGACCAGCGCCTGCACCCGCTGTTCGCAGCCCAGACTGCCGAACGGGATCACGCGCGGCAGCGGCCCGCCGTTGTCGGTCGTGTGTGAGAAGCCGAGCACGCTGAAGGTCAACGCGGCCGCGTTCGGCACGCTGGCTTGCAAGCGGTGCACAGCGCCGGGTTCGGGGGAGTCACCGGGCGCGAGGTCGAGCGTGAAGCCCGGATCCTGGCAAGGCTGGCCGTAGGCCGTGGCGAACGGGCGCGGGTTGGTGGGCCAACGCCACAGGCGGATGCCGGTGGTGCTGTTCTGCGCGATCAGGACCTCCTTGCGCGCCGCGTGCCAGATCGCACGGCCGGTCGCGAAGAAGTTGAAGGTGTGTGCGGCCTGGGTGAGCGAGGCGCCGTCCCACTCGAACGTGTCGACACCGGCCATCGCCGTCTGCGCCAGCACCAATCTGCCGCGTTCGGGGTCGAACGCGCCGTCGCCGATGAAGGCGAGGTGGATGTTCGGTTGACTGCGTTGTTCCCATGCGCCACCGACCAATCCGTAGATCTCGATGCCGAGCACCTTGGCCACGGCGAGACCCACTTCGCCGCGCACCGTGTCGGTGAACAGCGTCCACGATTGCCCATTCGGCACCGCGGTGTTCACGTGCGACCACTGCCCGTTGGCGAAGCGCCAGGTCTCGCGCAACACGGTCACCTGCCCGATCAGGATGGCGCCGCCCGCCGGGTCACTGGTCATGATCATCGTGCCCTGCGCCATCGCCGGCGGCGTCGCGGTGGGCGCCAGCTGCGTCCAGGCGCCGTTGCTGCACAGCCAGGTGTCGAGCAGCGGCGTGCCGTTGCCGTCGTAGCCGCCGAACAGCAGCAGGTCGCCGTTGGCCAGTTGCGTGATCGCCTGGCCACCGCGCCGCGGCACGGGCGTGGTCAAAGTCGACCATTCCGCGCCGTCCCAGAGCCACTCGGTGGCGTTCGGGTTGGCCGAGTCGCCGCCGAACAGCAACAGCGAGCCGGTCTGGCCCGGAGCGTTGTACGGCGTGAACGTGAAGTGCGTGCGCACTGGTGGCATCTGGCTGGTGGGCACAGGTTGCCATTGCGCGAGCAGAGGGGTGGCGCACATCGCGACGGCCGTCGCGAGAGCCCTCGAGGACGATGAGGACATGTTCTCTCCTGCGGGGTTTGAGGGGTCGGCAAGGAGGGGGCGTGGCTCGCACCTGGGGGCGGATGCGATCGAGAGAGTCCCTTGCCATGGCAGATACGACCATGATCCGACGATCTGTCAAGGTGCGCGGGCCCGTCGCCGCGACGTGTTCGACGCGGTCCGGCGCGTTATCGTGCGCGCCGGCTCGTCGGCGGGCGGCACTGTGGAACAACCATGAAGGCCCAATGCATCATCCTGTCCTGGACCGCGGCGCTGCTTGCGCAGGAGGTCCGCGAACCCTGGCGTGTGGTGCGCGAACTGCGGGTGACGGGTGCCGTCGCGGTTCAGCGTGACGAACTGGTCTCGGCGCTGATGGCGGACCCGCGGGTCATGCGGCTGCTGGTGGCGCCGTTCGACGCTGCGGCATTCGAGAAACTGGCCGGCGCGGCGCAGGACGTCTATCGCCGGAACGGGTTTGCCCAGGCGCGGGTGTCATGGGACCGCGACGAGCACTCGATCCGCGTCGACGAAGGCAGTCGGCGCACCTGCGGTGAGATCGTCTGCGAAGGCAATCGTGAGGTCACGACCGCGAACCTGCGCGCGGCCCTGCACGCCGCATCGAAACTGTTCGGCGACGAGAAGACCGGCTGGCGCGACGGCGAGCCCGCACCCGCCGACGACTTCGCGCTGCGCGCCGTTCGCCAGGCCATGCAGCGTGCCTATGTCGATCGTGGGTATCACAACGCGCTGATCGAGGTGTCGCCGGTCCTGCGCGACGCGGTGATGGACCTGCACGTCGTCGTCAAGGACGAAGGGCGGCCGACGGTGGTGCGACGCATCGCCTTGCGCGGCGACGACGACGCGGAGGCGGCGCTGGCGCGGTTGCGTTGGCAGCCGGGTGCGCTGCTGACCCGGGAGCTGGCGGATGACCTCGAGGCGCAGCTGAACGATCAGGGGAGGTATCAAACGATCGCGTTCGTGCTGCCCGAGAAGATGCCCATCGAACTCGATCCGTTGATTGTCGCCGTACGCGTGTTGCCTTGTGCGCCGCGGCTCGCGGAGTTCGAGCATGCGGACGTGGTGCAGATCCGTCGCGCCCTGCAGCGGGTCGTCGAGCACATCGACTCGGGCCGGTTGATCGCCATGGGCGGAGACTTGCACGCGTCGCAATGGCGCGGTGTGCAGATCGATCCTGGCCGTGTGGAGCTGAGAGTGTCGCGCGGTGGCTTCGCGATTGGCCTGCCTTCGCTGCGATTCAAGGATGGGCCGGACCTGCCCCTCGAGTTGCTGGTCTCGCCTGAGTGGATCGGTATCGCCGCGGGGGCGAACTCGTTCCGCTTCGGGCTCCCGCAGCCGATGGCCTTCACGTTCACGGTCCGTTCCAGCTTCGGCGCCAACGGCCGCTGCGAGGTCCGTTGGGGGGCGGGGGTCAGCGCGGGGGATCACCCAGGAGCGATCGACGTGACTCTGCATCCTGCGACTGCGTCCTACATCCGCTACTCGGACCCGGACCTGATTCGTCGTGAAGGCGAAGATCTCATCGTGGCGGGCCGTGCCGTGTCCTTGCGCATCGGACCGGATGGGGAATGGCGCAGCGGCTCCGCGATCGAGGTGCCCGATGGCGATCGCGAATCCGTGGCGATGCTCGACATCACCTGGGAACAGTTGCGCGCGGACTTCCTCACGCGACATCCCGAGCCGCTCGAGTTCTTCCCTGCTTTCGTCTCACGAGTCGCCAGGGTTCTGCCGCCGATGGGCTTCGAGGCGTCGGGCAACATCCTCGAATTGATCTCGAGTGCGGTGCAGGTCGGGGGCGCAGAAGCGTTGCCCCGGCGGGCTCCAGCCGAGCGCCTCCGCAGTCTGGGGGGCCTGCAGGTCGAGTCGGCGCCGCCGATGAACGAGTTCGCCCGGCTGTTGCTCGGCTGGGCGGCACGCGTGGAGGTCTGCGGCTGGCCGCGCGATCTCTGCGGTGTTGCTGGGACCCTGATGTTGGGGCGTTCCGACGTGGCCGGCCTGTGTGTCTCCGCCTATGCGCATGATGCCGGGCACGGTCCGGTCGCCATGCTGGCGGGTGCGGCGGTCTTGGGGTTGCTCGGCGCCGAGGAAGTCAGTTTGGCGATGCTGCGCCTCGCCGAGGAACGCTGGTCGTTCGCCGCTGCCTATGACGACGTCGCCGCGGCCTGCGCGGGAATGGCAGACGCTGCGGCGTTGCCCCGCCTGGTCGGTGCACGTTGGCGCGCCGAGGCCCGCTTCGCCGCGTTGTTCGCCGACCTGCCGGCCGGCCCCGACGGCGACCTCGCCGCGTGGCGCAAGGGACTCGAGGTGATCTGGAACGGCGGCGGCGGCGAGTGGCTGAAGCAGGTCCTGTTCGCGGCGTTCGAAGATCGCTGACCGACCGACCCAGCACTGTGGTCCGCGACCGCGCGCTGCCCTATCGTGCCGCCCCCGATGTCCGAGGTCCTCCACAGTCAAGTCGCCACGAACTCGCCCGAGTTCGCCCAGAACCGCGAACACCACCTGCGCACGATCGAAGAGATCACGGCGCTCGTCGCCGCGGCGAAACTGGGCGGCGGCGAGGACGCCGTGTCGCGGCACCACCAACGCGGCAAGCTGCTGCCGCGCGAACGCATCGGCGCGATTCTCGACCCGGGTGCGCCGTTCCTCGAACTCTCGCCGCTGGCGGCGCACGGGCTCTACGACGGTGGCGCCCCCAGCGCCGGCATCGTGACCGGCGTCGGGCTGGTGCATGGCCGCGAAGTGATGATCGTCGCCAACGACGCGACCGTGAAGGGCGGCACCTACTTCCCGCTGACGGTGAAGAAACACGTGCGTGCCCAGGAGATCGCGCTCGAGAACCGGCTGCCGTGCGTCTACCTGGTCGATTCGGGTGGCGCGTTCCTGCCGCTGCAGGCCGACGTGTTCCCCGACCGCGACCACTTCGGTCGCATCTTCTACAACCAGGCGCGCATGTCCGCGTCGCGCATCCCGCAGGTCGCGGTGGTGCTCGGTTCGTGCACGGCGGGCGGCGCCTACGTGCCGGCGATGAGCGACGAGAGCATCATCGTCAAGGGCAACGGCACGATCTTCCTCGGCGGTCCACCGCTGGTGAAGGCCGCGACCGGCGAGGTCGTCTCCGCCGAAGACCTCGGCGGGGCCGACGTGCACACGCGGCTGTCGGGCGTCGCCGATCACTTCGCCGAAGACGAAGCGCACGCGCTCGAACTGTGCCGTTCGATCGTCGGCAGGCTCAATACGCGCAAGCCGCAGACGGTGCAGTTGGCGACGCCCGAAGACCCGCTCTACGACGCGGACGAACTGCTCGGCGTGCTGCCGCGCGACACGCGCACCCCGTACGACGTGCGTGAGGTGATCGCGCGCCTCGTCGACGGCAGTCGCCTGCACGAGTTCAAGCCGCGCTACGGCACCACGCTGGTCACGGGTTTCGCGCACCTGCACGGCATGCCGGTCGGCATCGTCGCCAACAACGGCATCCTGTTCAGCGAGAGCGCCGTCAAGGCCGCGCACTTCGTCGAGCTGTGCTGCCAGCGACAGATTCCCTTGCTGTTCCTGCAGAACATCACCGGGTTCATGGTCGGCAGGAAGTACGAGACCGGCGGCATCGCCAAGGACGGCGCCAAGATGGTGCAAGCCGTCGCGTCCGCCAACGTGCCCAAGCTCACCGTGCTGATCGGCGGTTCGTTCGGCGCCGGCAACTACGGCATGTGCGGCCGCGCCTA
>CAYMPV010000032.1:7769-75367 GCA_964392305.1 uncultured candidatus Brocadiaceae bacterium | reverse complement strand
GCTGCGCAGATCCGATCATTGCCCTCAGGCGCCCACACGAACGTCAGGAGAGCCGAGAAACAGGACCCTACGATGAAGGACTTGGTTGGCATGCTCCAGTCGAGCCGCGCGCTCAAGCACCTCCGTCATCCCGCTCTCGGAGCTCTTTAGGTGAGCTATCCAGTCGGAATGCGTCTGAACGTGCCGCGAGAGCAGATCACGGATCTCAATCAACACCTGGTGATCTGATTCCATGGCATGATCCTGGTCGTCCCAACGTCTATGGCGCTGAGCCGCGATCGCCGCTGCGGCGATCGCCGGCTCCTGCGCCTAGTTGGACAGCAACCTAGCACGAGCCTGGAACAGCGGCGAGAACCACGCCGGATCCGACCACGTGGGGGCCCTCTCGAATCGTGAAGCAGCCCCCCGGCTGAAGGGGTGAGTAGTCGACTCCGTCGTAGAGCAACTGAACCTGGACATCAGCACTACCGCCAGGCGCAACCTCGTCGACGCTTGTCAGTCGTACTCCAAGCATCTCGTGGCATCCCTCAACCACAAGGTGCGGCTGGTAGCCTGCGGCGATCGCGCTCCGCCGGCCGCCTTGTGCTTCCGGCAGCATCTTGATGCGTAGCTGCAACTCCCGAGGCATGTCTGTCCAACTTGTCTTGAGCAGAACCGCCTTCGACCACCGAAAGCCGCCTGCTCACCCACCCAACACTACCCGCAGCACCCCGCTCGCCAAGGGCCGCTCCCACTCCCCGCGCGATTGCCCGGACCCGCCTAATCCCGCCCACCGCACCCCACCACCCCTACCCGCCCAGCAACCGATCCACCGGACTCCGCACCCCCGCCGGCCCACGGTTCAGCACATGCGTGTAGATCATCGTCGTGCGCACATCGACATGCCCGAGCAGTTCCTGCACGGTCCTGATGTCGCAGCCGTCTTCGAGCAGGTGGGTGGCGAACGAGTGGCGCAGCGTGTGGCAGGATGCGCGTTTGGTGATGCCCGCGGCGCGAACGGCGTCGCGGATGGCGTCTTGGAGCACGGTCTGGTGCAGGTGGTGCCGCCGCCGCTGGCCGGTGCCGGGGTGGATGTAGTGCCGCGTCGCCGGAAACAGCCATTGCCAGGCGAGTTCGCGCGCAGCGTTGGGAAACTTGCGGTCGAGGGCGTGCGGCAGTTCGACGTAGCCGCTGCCGGCGGCGAGGTCGTTCTGGTGTTGCTGGCGAACGAAGTCGAGCTGCCGGCGCAAGGCGGGTTCGGCGGCGGCGGGCAGGATGGCGGGACGGTCCTTGTCGCCTTTGCCTGAACGGATGGTGAGCTGGTGGCTCGCGAAGTCGACGTCCTTGACGCGCAGGCGGCAGCACTCGAGCAGGCGCAGGCCGGCGCCGTAGAGCAGGGTGGCCATCAGGTGCGGGGTGTCGTGCAGATGCGTGAGCAGGTTACGAACCTCGTCGCGCGACAACACGGTGGGCAGGCGCTTGGGACGGTCGGCGCGCACGAGGGCGTCGAGCCACGGCAGGTCCTTGCCGAGCACGTGGCGGTAGAGGAACACGATCGCGGCGAGCGCCTGGTTCTGGGTGGCGGCGGCGACGCGTTGGTGCACGGCGAGGTTGCTGAGGAACGCGGTGACGTGGCTCGGGCCGAAGGCGGCCGGGTCCTTGCGGCCGCAGAAGTGCCAGTAGCGGCGGATCCAATCGAGGTAGGACTTCTCGGTGCGGGGGCTGAGATGGCGGACGCGGATCGCGTGGCGCACGCGATCGCCGAGACTGACGCCGGGGTCGGATTGAGGTGAGGTCATGGATGGAAGTGGGCGCCGAGGATCGGTTCGCCCACTGCCATGTGTCGGGGAGGGGGCAAACGCCGCCGCAACTGCCCATCGCGCGGCCGGTTCGACGATCGCCATCGCACGCACGGCACGGCCACCGGTGGCGACGGGCCACGCCGCGCTTGCACCTCCCCACCCCGCTCCCAACAATGCTCGCCCCTTCAACTCGGCCGCGCCGATAGGTGCGCGACCGCCACTCGCAGCTCTCGCACATGAACCAACTCGTGATCCTCGGCGCCGGCAAGATCGGGCGCATGGTCTGCCATCTGATGGCCTCCTGCGGCGACTACGCCGTGCGCGTCGGCGACGTCGCCCAACCGGCCGTCGACCACCTGACCAAGAAGTATCCGCAGGTGCAGGGCCAGGTCGTGGACTTCGGCGACGCCCGCAGCGTCGATGCAATCCTGAAGGGCGCCTGGGCGGTGATCAGCTGCGCACCGTTCCACTGCAACCCGCTGATCGCCGAGCGGGCCAAGGCCAACGGCGTGCACTACTTCGACCTGACCGAGGACGTCGAGGTCACGCAGCAGGTCAAGGAACTCGCCGAGGGCAGCAAGACGCTGTTCGCGCCGCAGTGCGGTCTGGCGCCGGGCTTCATCACGATCACGGCCAACCACCTGATGAAGTCGATGACCGAGGTCACCGACCTGCGGCTGCGCGTCGGCGCGCTGCCGCGCTACCCGAGCAACCGGCTCAAGTACAACCTGACCTGGAGCACCGAGGGGCTGATCAACGAGTACTGCAACCCGTGCGAAGCGGTCGAGAACGGCCAGCTGACGACGGTGCCGCCGCTGACGCAGCTCGAGCGACTGACGATCGACGGCGTCGAATACGAGGCGTTCAACACTTCGGGCGGCCTGGGCACGCTGGCGATCACGCTCAAGGACCGGGTCAAGAACGTCAACTACAAGACCATCCGCTACCCGGGTCACTGCGAGCTGATGAAGTTCCTGCTGCACGACCTGGGCATGCAGGACCACATGGGGCAGCTGCGCGAGATCCTCGAACGCAGCCTGCCGGGCACGTTCCAGGACCAGATCGTGATCTTCGTCAGCGCGACGGGTTCGTTCCGCGGCCGGCTGACCGAACGCATCTACGCCAAGACCGTCTACCACCAGGTCATCGACGGCGAGAACTGGAGCGGCATCCAGATCACCACGGCGGCGGGTGTGACCGGCATCGTCGACCTGCTGCGCGACGGCAAACTGCCGACGTCCGGGTTCTTGAAGATGGAGGACGTCGACTACCAGGCGTTCGTGCAGAACCGGTTCGGCAAATACTACGCGTAGCGAGCGGGGCGCATCGCCCCACGGCCCGGCCGCAGTCAAGCTGCGGCTCCCTGCGCGCCGATGGCATGGGCAAGTCCCATGCACCCGATCATCCCCACGCTCGTTGTCCTGGGCCTGCCGCTGGCAATGCTGCGCGCGCAGGACCCGACCGGCGGCGTCGACCTCTCGGGCGACGAACACGCCAACATCGGCGAGGCCTTGGGCCAGTCCCGACGCAGCCTCGGCGACTGGATCGAACACTTCGACCTCAGTGGCCAGTTCGCTGCGAGCTACCTGCACACCGGCACCGGTGGCAAGTACCCGGACGGCGCATTCCTGATCCATCAGGCCGACCTCTACGCCCGCGCGTCGATCAAGGACGTCGGCGAGGTGTTCCTCGAACTGCGTTTGGAGTACTTCCCCGACGACGACAGCAGGGGTGTCGGTCTGGGCGAGGCCTACATGCAGTTCCGCGACGTCGCCAAGGTGGGCAGCGCCGACCTGGGCCTGAAGATCGGTCGCTTCGATCTGCCGTTCGGCGAGTACTACCTGCTCGAAGATCCGGACCAGAACCGCATGGTCGGTTATCCGATCGCGCTGCCCTACCGCTGGGACGAAGGGGTGCAGGCCTACCTGACCGGCGACGATTGGGGCGCCAACCTGGCGGTGACGCAAGGCACCTACAGCCGCAACTCCGACACCGGCGTCGCGCCGGCGATCACGGCCAAGATCCACACGCGCGCCAGCGACCAGCTCTATCTGAGCGCCAGCGCCCACTACGTCGACGGCGCCGATGCGACGGCGGTGTGCTTCAGCGGCGGGGTGATCACGCCAGTGACGGGCAGTCCCAGCACCGAAGTGCGCTCGATGCTCGTGAGCCTCGACACGCGCATCGACGTGTCCGATCGGTTCCTGCTGCAGGCTTCGCTCGGCGGCGCCGACATCGACGACGAGGCCGATGCCTTCGATCGCGACTTCTACTGGTGGATCCTCGAGCCGTCCTACGCGTTCTCGACCGAGTGGCGCCTGACCGGACGCTGGAGCGCGGTCGGCACCTTCGACAGCACCGAGGGTTATCGCTTCGAAGGTCGCCCGTACGGCAACGGCAGGGCCAGCTACGGCTTCGAGGTCGACAACGCGCAGCGCTTCGCCGTCGCGGTGGCCCACAACTTCCATCCCAACGTGATCGGCAAGTGCGAAGTCGGCATCGACCGCTTCGTCAGCACCCGTACGAGCGGGCTGGGCAACGACGACCGGCTGTTCTTCGGCGCCGAACTCGTCGTCACCTTCTGACCAGGACACCCGTGCACCGCCTCGTCTTTGCAACCCTGTTGGCGCTCGGTGCGGGCCTGTGCGCCCAGGACCAGATGTCGATCACCGACCAGATGGAACGGCTCGCGAAGGCGACCCAGGCAATCGAACGGGTGCTGGCGGGCACCTCGCGCGACGAACTGCAGGCGCCGCTCGACGAACTGCAGGACGCGACCAGGCGCCTGTTGCAGATCGGCGGCGAGCGGCTCGGCGGCGAACGCGGCGCGCCGTGGCTCACGCGCCTGCAGGGCGCCATCGCGCTGCTGCGCGAACCCGACGCGACCCGCGAACGCGACCGCTGGGACTTCCGCCAGCTGCGCAGCGCCTGCACCGGCTGCCACCTGCAGGTCCGCAACGACAACGACACGCGTGGGCTGTTCCCCAACAGCGGCAACGTCGTGCACGGCACGCTGCGCGTCGCCCAGAACGACGGCACGCCGGGCGACGACCACGGCGGCGCGGTGGTGTTCTTGGATCAGGAAGGGCCGCCGTCGCCGCCGCTGCCGCGCCATCCGGCGATCTCACAACAGGGGCGACGTTTCTCCCCCACGGTGCTCGCGGTCACCGTCGGCACCACGGTGCGTTTCCCCAACGACGACGTCGTGTTCCACAACGTCTTCTCGCTGTCGCGCGGCAACGCCTTCGACCTCGACACCTACGGCAAGGGGCTCGAGAAGGTGCACGTGATGCGCAACCCGGGCCTGGTCAAGGTTCACTGCAACATCCACCCCGACATGGCCGCGAACGTGTTGGTGCTCAACACCGACCGCAGCGCCGTCAGCGACGCCGCCGGGACCTGGATGGTGCCCGACGTGCCCGACGGCGACTACACGCTGCGGGTCTGGCATCCGCTCGCCGAGGTGCAGTCGTTGCCGCTGCAGGTGCGCGGCGGCAAGGCCAAGGACGTCCCTCTGGCGGTGCGCGAGACCCGACCACGCGTACAGCACAACGACAAGAACGGCCGGCCCTACAAGCAGAAGTACTGAACGATGCGTCTGGGTCTTGTCGAACGACTGCAGGTCGGCGTCACCACGCTGGTGGTGGTGTTCGTCGCCACCGCCGTGCTGATCCTGAGCACGCTGACCGACAACTACGCCGCCGGACAGATCGCCCGGCAGATGCGCGACGGCCGTGAGAGCTTCAACGCGCAGATGCGCCAGATCCGCGCCCAGCTGCGCAGCGAGACCGGGTTCCTGGCGCGCACGCCGCTGTTGCTCGCCACGGCCGGCATCGAAGGCGTCGACCAGGCGACCTTCGAAGACGTCTTCGACGAGATCCTGCGCCAGTTCGGCGAGACCAGCGGGGCCGACGAGGTCGGCGATCGACCGGCGAGCCAGCGGCTGCTCGCGGTCTTCGGCGCCAACGGCCGCGTAATCGCCGCGCGCGGCGGTGCCTGGCACGCGGGCGACACCGTGCACGACCAACCGGGCTTCGCCGCGGTACTCGCCGGCAACACGCACGACACCGTCTGGAGCAGCCACCACGGGCCCTGCCTGGTCGCCGTGGCGCCGCTCGCGCAACGGGACGCACTGCTCGGCGGCCTGGTGCTCGGCAAACCGGTCGACGCCACCTTGGCGCAGAACATCGGCGCGATCGCCGGCCGCGACGTGATCCTCGCTGCCGACGACCGGGTGCTCGCCGAACACTGGCGCGACGCTGCGCCGCTGGTCGTGGACGCGATGGCGTTGACACGCCTGCGACGCGACGCTGTCGGGGCGTCAGGCATCGAGATCGCGGTGACGGTCGATGCACAACCGCGCAGCGGCCTGGCCGTGCCGATGCATCCCGACGGCGGCATCACCTTCCTGTCGCACGACCTCGGTGCGATCGAAGAGCTGCGCGGCTCGGTCCGCGCCTGGTTGCTTCTGACCGGCGGCGTGCTGGCGCTGCTCGGTCTGGCCTTCGCGACCCGCACTGCCCGCAAACTCTCGGGCCCGCTGCGCACGTTGATCGAGGCGACCGACCGCATGCGCACGGGCGACCTCGGCACCCGCGTCGACGCCAGCAGCATGGACCGCGAACTCGGGCATCTGGCCGCGTCGTTCAACGACATGGCGCAGACGGTGCAGGCGCTGGTGCGCGACGTCAGCGACAAGGCCGCGCGCGCCGAGGCCGCCAACCGCGCCAAGGACGGATTCCTCGCTTCGGTCAGCCACGAACTGCGCACGCCGCTCACCGGCATCCAGTCGACCGCCGAACTGCTGCAGGACTTCGGCGAACAGGCGACGGCCGCCGAACGCGCCGAGTTCCTGCACACGATCCTGGTGGAGTCCGAGCGGCTGGGGCAGCGCATCTCGGACGCGCTCGAGTTTGCGAGTCTGGTCGGCGGCACCACCGGTTGGACCCTGGGACGCATCGAACTGCGGCACGCCTGCGAACAAGCCGGCCGCCGCCTCGATGGCCTCGCGGCGCTCAAGAAGGTGAACTTCACGGTGCGCTGCGCGCCCGAAGCGGTGCTGCAGGGCGACCGCGAACGCATCACCCAGGCGATCTACCACCTCGTGCACAACGCCTGGAAGTGGACCGCCGAGAACACCACCATCGAAGTCGCGGTGCAGGCGAACGAACGGGGCTTCGTCGTCGAAGTCGCCGACCGCGGCCCTGGCATCCCGGCGGCCGAACGCGCCCGCATCTTCGAGTCGTTCTCACAGGGCGGCGACGTGCTCGTCGACAAACCGCAGGGTATCGGCCTGGGCCTGCCGATCGTCAGTGAGGTCGCCACCGCGCACGGCGGCAGCCTCGACTACGCCGAGCGCCCCGGTGGCGGCGCCGTGTTCCGCCTGCTGCTGTGCCTGCGCGACCGGCCGATCGACCGGCATGCGGCGACGGCTGCGGTGCGCGACTGAGCCGGCGCGACTACTGGAACAACACCGGGAACGAACGAGTCACCAACGACACGCCGGGCGCCTGGTTGCTCCAGGTCAGGCCGCCGACGTAGATGACGAAGCCGGTGAGCGCGGGCAACGAGTTGGTCAACGTCGCCACGACCTCACCGTTGCCGTCGAGGAACCCGCCCCAACCGGTCGTGTAACCCGCGATCGATTGACCCAGCGTGCCCAGCAGCAGCCAGTCGGGATCGAGCGGCACCTGCAACGGCCCGACCGGGAAACCGGTGTTGCCGAGCGCCGCGCCGATCGCGAACGGCGCGTTCGGGCTCGCCGGGTCGCGGTAGTACAGCGTCATCGTCTGGCCGATGCCGGCGCTGCCCAGGTGCGTGATGCCCGTGTACCGCGTCGACAGGATCTCCTGGCCGCCGTTGGCGGACGGGAAACCCGCCGCCAGCAGCGCCTCGTTTCCGGCCGGCGATCGCGTGAACGCGTAGACACCCAGGCTGGTGCCGACCGTGTCGAACTCCGTCCACGCGACCGCCGGCGCCCACGGTGTCGTCAGCGAGGTGCGCTCGCTGTACATCACGCGGATGCGCGGCGACTGGTACTCGGTGAACGTGATCGTCAACCCGTCGGGCCCGATGTCGCAGTCGCGGTGCGTGTTGGTGTTCGAGAACTCGGTGACCAGTGTCGGCGTGCCGAACGGCGTGTTGAGGTCGGGGCGCGTCGCCACGAACAGCGAGTTGTTGTTGCCCGACGGGTTGCCCCAACCGGTGCTGTAGAAGAACAGCTGCAGGCCGTCGGCGGTCAGGCTCGGCGCGCTGTCGGCGCCGCTGCTGTTGATCTCGGTGACGAACGTCGGCGGGTTCCAGGGGCCGGTCGCGGTCGCGCGCGTCGCGCGCATGATGTCGCTGCTGCCGGCGCCGCCGGCGCGGGTGCTGCTGAAGTAGATCTCGAGACCGGCGATGGTGATGTGCGGCTGGTCCTCGACGGCGGGGTCGTCGAGCCCGACCTCGAGCGTCGGCGTCGACCACGCTGCGCCGACGGCCGCGCGCGTGCTCGAGTAGATCTCCCAGTTGCTCGAGCGGTACGACGAGAAGTAGAGCGTCAGCCCGTCGAACGACAGGTTGGGGCCGGCGTCGGCGGCGGTGCTGTTGAGCAGCGTCTCGTTGACGGGCACGTCCCAGCCGCCCTGTGCGGACAGGGCGCAGGTGAGTGCGAGCGGGACGAAGGGGAGAAAACGCGTGGTGGTGTTCATCAGGGGGCCTCGGGGTGAGCCGCGCACGCTACCGCGCGCGGCCGATGCGGGTAGCCCCCGGCACGACCCTGACCACAAACTGACAACCGCGCCCGCGTCAGTGCGTCAGCGGTGCCGCGGCCGGGTTCACGGGCCTGGCCGGCGGCCAGAACGCGACCGCCAGCACCAGCGCCGCACCGAGCGCCGTGAACAGCGGCAGCTCGAACAGGCCGCGGAAGTCGGTGACCTTCCCGGTCGTGTAGACCTCGTTGATCAGCCACGGGCAGATCGAGTTGGCCAACAGCGCGCCGCCGCCCAGGATCATCAGGTTGAACAGGCCCTGCGCCGACGAGCGGATGTCCTGCGGCAGGTAGGTGTCGACGAAGATGTAGACGGTGGCGAAGAAGAACGCGTAGCAGACACCGTGCAGGACGTTGACGGCGACGACCAGCCACGCGTGTTCGGGCAGGTACGCGAACACGGCGAACCGCGCCGCGTGGCCGAGCACGCCGACGATCAACGTCGCGCGCCAGCCGAACCGCTTCAGCACCGTGCCGAGCGCAACCATGGTCAGGATCTCCGCGATCTGGCCGATACTCATCACCGCAGTCGTCCAGTTGCTAGGGATCCCGACCTGCTTGCTGCCGAGGAAGGTCTCGGTCCAGTTGAAGTAGCAGTTGTGCACGAACGAGTCGGCGAACGCGACCAGCCACAGCACCAGCACGAACGGGTGCCGCAACAGGCTGAACGCCTCGCGCCACGCGGTGCGTTCGGTGGCGCGCGGCGGGGTGTGCGGCAGCGTCAGGCTGAACGTCGCCAGCAGCAGCGACGCCACGCCCGCCACCAGGAACGACGAAGCCCGCGCGGCCTTCGCGACATCGCCGGTCAACGGGTTGGCAAAGGCGGCTCCGAGCCACGCGGTCAGCCCTTCCGGTTGCGGTTGCAACTTGTCGACTGCGCTCCAGTCGACGAACAGGAAGATGAACGGCCAGGCCGCGAGGATCCAGCCGATCGTGCCCCCCATGCGCACGATGCCGAACTCACGCTGCGCGTCCTTCATGTGCGTGAACGCGATCGAGTTGGTGATCGAGATCGTCGGCACGTACAGCAGGCAGTGCACGTACATGAGCACCAGGAACGGCCAGAAGCTCTGCGTGAAACCGAGCCCAACCAACGCCAGGCCGCCCACCAGGTGGCTGAACGCCAGGAACTTCTCCGCCGCGAACGTCGTGTCGGCGAAGCGGTTGCTGAAGAACATGCCGACCACCGCCGCGATCGGGAACGCGTTCAGGATCCACGACTGCTGGGCCGAGCTGAAGCCCAGGCTCGGCAGGTAACCGAAGATCAGCGGCAGCCACGCCCCCCAGATGAAGAACTGGAGGACCATCATCGTGAACAGCTTGGGGCGGTGATTCGCGGGCATGGGCAGCAGCGTCGGAGAGCCGCCCCGAGGAGATCGGGCGGCGAGGGCGGCGCGAGCGTAGGTACAGGGTCGGGCCGTTGAAAGACGCGAGCCGGCACACACCGACCGGGGATCTCGGCGAACCGCACGCACGATCGACCCGTTGGTGGGCGGCGGACGGCCGCGGGGGCCGTCCCCCCCCCGCCATCTGCTCGCATGCGCCAGCGCGCCCTCGTCCTGTTGCTCGCCGCCACCGCCGCGGCAACCGCCGCAGCACCGGCTTCGGCACAGGTACGTCAACCCTCGGCCGGTCGCGTGTTCGACCGCCACGGTTTCCCGCTCGCCGGCGCCGAGGTCACCTTCGTCGGCAGCGCCGCGCCGCTGGGCGATCGCTTCGGGCGCGTCGACCACGTCGTCGCGCTGACCAACGACCGCGGCCGCTTTCGCGTCGAGCTGCTCGTGGGGCACGAATACGACTGCTGGGCCGCGAGCGCCGCGGACTTCGAGGGCGCCCGGCACGTCAGCGAGGTCGTACACGGCGTGCGCTCCGGCCAGGGCTTCGAGTTCACCGCCGTGGATCGACGCTCGGCGAGCCGGCTGGTCGTGGGCGGCGAGCAGCGTTGGCAAGAACTGGGGCCGCTGCGTTACGAGGTCGCCGTCGGGGTCGCGCACGTGCACCGGGTGCCGCTGACGTTCTCCGACGGCGTCGCCACCCTGCCGGTCTTGCCCGCGAGCACGACGTGGCTGGTCTATGCGATCGACGCGTCGGACACGCTGCTCTACGCGGCCCAGCTGCCGGCGCAGCCCGGGCAGGTGCGTTTCTCGCTGCCCGCCCCGCGTGAGATCGCCGTGCGGGTCGTCGACGCCGCAGGTGCGCCCGTGGCCGGCGCCGGGGTGTGGGTCGAGGTCGGCGCCAGGATGTACCGGCGCAACGATGGCGTGCCGACCGCCGCGCCGCGTCTGGCGCGCTGGCGACGTGCGGCGACCACCGCGGCCGACGGCACCGCTACCGCGCTCGTGCCGCTGCAAGAAGACCCGTTCACCAGGATGCGCGAACCGCTGCTGCTCGCGTCGGCGCCGGGCCACATCGCCGCGCTCAGCGGCTGGAACGGACAGCTGATCGTCGACGGGATGGTCCACCAGCCGCTGCCCGATCGGGTGCTGCCGTTCACGCTGCGCGAAGGCACGCCGCTGCACGGCACCGTACGCGATCGCGCCGGGCAACCGGTCGCCGGCGCCGACCTGGCCATTGCAGGTCAGCTGCTCTTGCGCCACGGACGCAATGCGCTGGGCTCACCGAGTGAGTTCCGCGCCCGCACCGGGGCCGACGGCGGCTTCGTCTTCGCCACGCTGCCCGACGAACTGCAGGCCGCGTCCCTGCTGGTCGACGTGCCGCACCAGCTCGCGACTCGCGGCCTGTCGGTGTCGACGCCGGCGCTGCGCCCGCCCGCGCGGCAGGCGCAGCTCGACCTCGACCTCGGCCTGTTGCCCGAACTCACGCTCGACGTGCAGGACCTCGACGGTGGTCCGGCACGCGGCGCCGAAGTGCTGCTGCTGCCGCTGCCCTGGGACGGCCGCCAGCCCGACGCGCAGACGCATCGCTTCCGCCTCGACGCGACCGGGCGCGGCCGCACACGCGCGCAACCCGGCGACTGGGCGGTGTTCGTGACCGATGGACTCGGCTGGTCGCTGCAGGTCGTCGACTTCCCGCTCGACAACTCGCTGCGTCTGCCGCTGCAACCGTTCGCGCGCCTCTTGGGACACGTGACGCGCAAGGCCGCCAGCAACGTGTCGCCGGTGCGGTTCTCGATCGGCGTCACCCAGCACGAGGGTCCCATCCCGTCGCCGCAGGTCGCGGCGCTGCGGGCGGTCGGCAAGTGGGTCAACGATCGACTGCTCGCGACGACCACGGTCGCCGCCGACGGCACGTTCACGCTGCGTTTCCTGGACGTCCCGGGCACGTCCTACAAGGGCAACGTTTCCGACGCGGGCGGCCACGCCGAACTGCTGCTGCGCGCCACCGACGAACGCGTCGAGTTCGATCTGCGTCAGTGAGCTGCGTCAGTGACCTGCGCCGCTGTCGCGTCGCGGCAACCACATGATGCACAGCGCCGACCCGAGCGCGCAGGCGATGCCCACCCACAGCGCCGGCGCGAACGAACCGGTCGCTGCGAACGAGGCTCCGAGCAGCGGCTTGGCGGGCAGCTGCACGGCGCGCGCCAGGGCGTAGAACAGCGCCGCGGCCGTGGCGCGCAGCGCCGCCGGATAGTGCTTCCCGAACAAGGCGCCGAAGCACGACCAGGTGCCGGCACCGAGGCCCATCGCGGCGACCGCCGTCGTGAACGTGCGGAAGTCGGCGGTGACTCCGTCCAGCTGGCGCAGCACCAACCACTGGCCGAGCGCGAACAGCAGGCAGAAGACGACGAACACGCGCACGCGGCCGAGCCGCGCGGCGAGGAAACCGAACAGCACGTCGGCGACGACGTGCACGGCGTTGACCTGGATCTGGAACCAGCCGACGTCGGCGGCGGTGACCTGATGCATGCTCATCAACGCCGCGGGCAGCTCGGCGTAGACACACCAGAAACCCGCCATGTGCAGCGTCAGCACGGTCAGCAGCACGACACTCGTGCGGCGGTGCGCCGGCGCGAACAGGGCCGCGGTGGGCAACCGTTCGCCGCGTCCGACGGCGCGGTCGGGACCCGGCATCGACCAACGGCCGAACAGCGCCAGCGCGCCGAGCGCCGCCGAGCCGACGAACACCACGCGCCAGCCGACCTCGGGCAACGGCGCCACGAAACACGCGACCGCTGCGGCGAGCGCCATCGCCACGGGACTGCCGGCCTGCAGGATGCCGTGCACTCGATCGCGTTGCCGACCGGACCAGTAGTCGGTGACGACGGCGTGGCCGATGCCCCATTCGCCGCCGACGCCGAGACCGGTGACGATGCGCGCCAGCAACAGCGACCAGAAGCCGCTGGCGAATCCCGTAGCCAACGCGCCGAGCGAGAACACGACGATGCTGGCGACCATCGCCTGGCGTCGGCCGATGCGGTCGGCGACGCGGCCGAACGACCAGCCGCCGACCGCGGTGGCGAGCAGCGACCAGCCTTCGATCCAGGCGACGGCGCCGAACAGGTCGAGCTGCAGTTCGGCGGCGACGTCGCGCTTGGTGAAGCTGAACAGGATCAGGTCGTAGAAGTCGAAGACCCAGCCGAGCCAGCAGAACAGCAGCACGCGACCGCGGCCGTTGCCGAACAGCGAGTCGCTGGTGTTGACTACCGCGGACGTCATCGGCGCAGCAGGCTAGCCCGGACCATTCATGAGGGAAGGTGCGAGCGCCCGCAATGCCGGTCGGTGCCAAAGCGCGTGGCAGGTTCTCCCGGAAGCGTGGTCTGCCACGCTGAGGACAGGTTCTGCCGCGCAACGCAGGCAGCGAGGGCAGGGCGGGTTCGCAGCCCTTCTCTCGTGAATGGTCCGGGCTGGCGCGCGATGGCGCACATTCCGCCCCGGGTTCACCATCGACGGTTGCCGGACGCCGCTGGCCACTTAGGCTGTTCCACTCACCACCGAGGAGACGTCCTGATGGAAGAACGCTACTGGCTCCGCCATTCGTCGCTCGCCGGCCACGTCGGTCCGTTCACGCGCGGTCAACTGCACGACGCGATCGTCGCCGGTTCGTTGCCGCGCCGCGGCGAGATCCTGCGCGACGAGGGCCAGGGGCGCGAGAAGCGTGAGGCGTCGGACGCGTGGTCGCCGGTCGCGGAACTGCTCGGCCTGCCGCCCGAGCCCGAGCCGACCGCCGTGCCGCAGGGCGCGCCGTCTTCACCCTACGCGGAGTTCTTGCAGCAGAGTCGCGCCGACACCGCGTACCGACCGCTGCGTCTGCTGATCGACGTCGGCACCTGGCTGGCGGTGTTCTTCCAGCTGATCACCCTGATCCCGTGGCCGCGCGACTGGGACCGCCTCTACTTCCATGTGCTGTGCGAGTTCGTGCTCAGCGTGGTGATCCTGCTGGTGGTGCGCGGCCTGCTGCACGTCGTGCTCGACTGCGCCGATCGCCGCGTGCGCCGCGAGTTTCGCGCGTCGCAGGCTCCTGACAAGACCGTGAGCGAGCAATGACGAAACGCGCCAACGAAGCGGCGATCGCGGCCGCGCTCGCCGCGTTGCCGGGCTGGGAACGACGCGGCGAGACGCTCTGGCGCGAGTTCACGTTCGCCGATTTCGCCGCCGCGTTCGCGTTCATGACGAAGGTGGCGGTCGTCGCCGAACAGCTGGGCCACCACCCCGACTGGCGCAACGTCTACCGCCGTGTGCAGATCAGCCTCACGACTCACGACGCCGGCGGGCTCACCGATCTCGACTTCGCGCTGGCCCGCCGTTGCGACGAACTGGCCGGCGGCGATGCCGGGGCGCCGGGCCCGACAGGAATTCGCCTGCGCTGATCCGGGGCGTTATCCTGCTCGCCCCCATGTTCGCAACCGAACGCAGGCAGACCGTCCCGGTCCAGGTTGGCAAGGTCACCGTCGGCGGCGGTCACCCGGTCGTCGTGCAGTCGATGACCAACACCGACACCGCCGACGCCGCCGGCACCGCGCAGCAGGTCGCCGAACTGTTCCTGGCCGGCAGCGAGCTGGTGCGCATCACGGTCAACACCCAGGAAGCCGCGGCGGCGGTGCCCGAGATCAGGAAGCGCCTGCACGACCTGGGCCACGACGTGCCGCTGATCGGCGACTTCCACTACAACGGCCACGTGCTGCTGCGCAAGTTCCCGGACTGTGCGCGCGCGCTCGACAAGTACCGCATCAACCCCGGCAACGTCGGCAAGGGCGCCAGCCACGACGCCAACTTCGCGACGATGATCGAGTGCGCGAAGGAGTACGGCAAGCCGGTGCGCATCGGCGTCAACGCCGGCTCGCTCGACCAGGCGCTGCTCGACGATCTGATGGAGACCAACGCTGCAGCGTCGCTGCCGCAGGACGCGCAGACGGTGTTCCTCGAGGCGATGGTGCAGAGCGCGCTGCGATCGGCGCACGCCGCCGAAGAGCTCGGCCTGCCGCGCGAGCGCATCATCCTGTCGTGCAAGATCAGCAAGGTGCAGGAACTGGTGCGCGTCTACCGCGCGCTCGCCGACCGCACCGACCACGCGCTGCACCTGGGCCTCACCGAGGCCGGCATGGGCAGCAAGGGCATCGTCGCGTCGACCGCGGGGTTGGCGATCCTGCTGCAGCAGGGCATCGGCGACACCATCCGCGTCTCCTTGACGCCCGATCCCGGCGGCGCCCGCACCAACGAGGTGCGTGTCGCGCAACAGATCCTGCAGTCGATGGACATCCGCCCGTTCCTGCCGCAGGTGACCGCGTGCCCCGGTTGCGGTCGCACCACGTCGAGCTACTTCCAGGTGTTGAGCCAGGAGGTCGAGAAGTTCCTGCATGCGCGCATGCCCGAGTGGAAGAAGACCAAGCCGCAGGCGGCGACGCTGCAGATCGCAGTGATGGGCTGTGTGGTCAACGGCCCCGGTGAGAGCAAAGCCGCGCACCTGGGCATCTCGCTGCCGGGCACCGGCGAAGCGCCGCGCGCGCCGGTCTACGAAGACGGCGTACAGGTCGGCACGCTGCAGGGACCGAACCTGGCGCAGGACTTCCTGGCGCGCATCGAGGCCTACGTCGCGCGCATGTGACGGTTCGTGGCGCCGGACGCCACCGCTAAGCTGCCGGACATGGAACTGCAGACGGCCGCCTTCTGGCTCGACACCATCGCCGCGATCGGCGTCGCCGTGTGGCTGCTGGGCGCATGGTTCACCAGACGCACCCGCGCACTGCTGCAGGAACCGGGCATCGGCGAGGTCGAGGTCGCGATCAACCCCGCCGCGTTGCTGCCGCGCCTCACCGCCACGATCGCCGAGGCCCGCATCGGCTCGCCGTTCGCGAACTGCGTGATCGACAGTGCCACGGCGACGGAGCTGCGTTGGCACAGCGACCGCGGCCCGCACGCGCACCGCGGTGTGGTGCAGATCACCGGCGACGGCAGGGGCACCCGGGTCGGCTACGGGATCACCGGCAACGGCACGATGCTGCGCGGCGCGATGATCGCGCTCTGCATCGGCGCAGTGGTCTTGCCCGGGCTCTACCTGCTGCTGCGCACGCTGGCGCTGCCCAGCGAGAATCCGAACCTGCGCGGCCAGGTGCTGCAGATGGGGCAGTGCGTGCACGCGCTGTGGCCGCCGTTCCTGTTTGCCGGCCTGGCGCGCGGCATGCGCAGGGCCGTGCGCAACGAACTCGAACGCACGCTGCGCAACGCGGCCTTCGTCGACGCGACGGTCAACCCGGGCTCGAGCCCGCCGCCGCCGGCCCGGTGAGTGCCAGGTCACCGATCGGGCCGAGCCCGCCGCGGGGCCCTGGCCGCCTGGCCGGGGGAGACGCTCGGTCGGGCGGGTGATCCCAGGGGCTGTGGGACCCGGTCCAGCCAGCCACCGGCAGAGCAACAACCTGCCGCCCCTTGGGGCGGCAGGTTGTTGTTTGTACCCGGTACCGTACGCACTACCCTTGCGCGGTTCCCGACCCACCGACGGACCCCACAACGAACTGCCGCCCAGAATGAAGTCCGCCAGCACGCCCGACTTCCCGCTCCTCGAGAAGATCACCCGCCGCGCGTTCGCGCACATGGTGGCGATGATCCATCTCGCCAACCACCGCGACATCGCCGAGAAGACCGACCCCAAGGTGGGCGGCCACCCGGCGGCCTGCGCCAGCAGCCTGGACTTCCTGGCCGCGCTGCACCTGGTGGTGCGCGAGCCCGGAGACTTCGTCTGCTGCAAGCCGCACGCGTCGCCGGTCGACCACTCGCTGCACCACGCGCTGGGCCTGTTCCGGCACAAGGATGGCCGCTGGTTCGGCGACGACGAGGCCGAGGCGGTGATGGCGCGGCTGCGCGACTTCTCGCACGACGGCAAGCCGGTGTTCCAGAGTTACCACGCCGACGCCGACCCGGACAGCTGGCGCTTCCTGCCGTCGGGTTCGGTCGGCATCCCGCCGGTGGTCGCGGTCTACCTGGCGCTCGCCTACCGCTACGCGCGCCAACATGGCTGGGACGTCGACGAGCCGCACTTCTGGTGCATGATGGGCGACAGCGAGTTCCGCGAAGGCTCACTGCTCGAGGTGCTGCCCGAGGTCGCCGAACGCGAACTTGGCAACGTCACCTGGATCATCGACTACAACCGCCAGAACCTCGACGGCACACGCATCCCGAACAACCGCGGCCTGCAGGGCACCGACGCCGACCGCATCGAGGGCACCGCGATCGCCAACGGCTGGGAAGTGATCCAGCTGCGCCACGGCACCTTCCGCGAATCGGTGTTCGCGAAGAAGGGCGGTGAAGCGCTGCGTGCGGTCTTCGAGGACGGACTCACCGACTACCACTACCAGGCGCTGCTGTGGAAACGCGACGCCAGGCTGATGCGCGAAGCGGTGATCGCCGTCGACAAGAACTGCGCCAAGCTGGTGCAGGCGCTCGGCGACGACGAGATGGTGCGCCTGTTCTACGACACCGGCGGTCACGACCATCAGGCGATCGTGCGCGCCTTCGAGAAGAGCAAGCAGGACAAGCTGCGGCCGACGCTGATCATCGCGCACACCGTCAAGGGCCGCGGCCTGGAGTGTGTCGCCGCCAACGGCAACCACTCGGCGATGCCCGACGAAGCCGAGGTCGTGCGCATCCTCGAAGAACAGGGCCTGTTGCTCGAACGGCCGTTCGCGCGCCTGGACAAGAACAGCCCCGAGGGCAGGTTCCTGACGCAGCGCGGCCTGGCGCTGCGGCTGGGCATCGAGGCGCTCGAGGCGCAGACCGAAGCCAACCGGCAGCGCGTCGTCGCCCAGACCGAGGCAGCCGGCGGCATGCCGGGCACGCTCGACATCAACCTCAAGCTCGCGCCGACCACACACACGCAGTGGATGTGGGGCCAGCTCGCGGCCAAGCTGGTGCGCATCGGCGTCTATGACGAACTCGCCAAAGCCGGCAAGGAAGCCAAGGCCGGCAAGGCGCCATCGGCGGAAGAGGCGAAGTGGAACCCGCTCGCCGACCTGATGATGACGATGGCGCCCGACGTCGGCACGTCGACCAACATCAATCCGGCGATGGACGAGAAGATCTTCGGGCCCAGGCACGACGAGAACTGGGAGAGCAAGCTCGAACTGCACGAGCGCCTGCGTCCCGAACTCGCGCCGACCGACGAGGCCTGGACGCGCCACATCCGCTTCGAGATCGCCGAGGCCAACTGCATGACCGCAGTCGGCAGCTTCGGCAAGATGGACCACGTCGCGGGCATCCCGTTCCTGCCGATGATGACGGTCTACGACTTCTTCATCAAACGCGCCCTCGACCAGCTCTACTACAACCTCTACTGGAACAGCTCGTTCGTGCTCGTCGGCACGCCGAGCGGCGTGACGCTGGCACCCGAAGGCGCCCAGCACAGCTGGAAGAGCGACATCCAGATCCCCAACCTGATCACGTGGGAACCGGCGTTCGCGATCGAGATGGAGTGGATCCTGTGCGACGCGATCGCACGGCACTTCACGCGCGACAACAAGGGCCGCACCGGCGTGCTGATCCGCGCCGTGACTCGCGGCCTGCAGCAGAGCCTGCTGCTCGAGTGGCAACGCCGCCAGGTGACCTGGAAGCGCGAACTGCCGCCCGGCGCCGAGCTCGGCTTCGCCGCCCAGGACGGCGGCCTGCGTGAGGCCGAGGTGCCCCACGCGCCCGACGCCGAGATCTTCGCGACGCTGCAACAGCACGCGCTGGCCGGCGGCTATCGCCTGATCGACTGGCGCGGTTACCGCGGTTACCAACCCGGCGAGAACGTCGTCGAGCTGTTCGTGATGGGCGCGCTGGTGCCCGAGGCCGTGCAGGCCGCCGAACTGCTGCTCGACCGCGGCGTCTACGCCAACGTCACCGTCGTGACGTCGCCCGACCTGTTGTGCGGCGAACTCGGCCGCAAGAACGGCTTCCACCACCTCAAGCAGACCCTGGGGGTCAGCGGCGCGCTGCATCTGCGGCCCGCCGGCGGCGGCAGTGGCGCGCTCGGCGCCGCCGACGCGATCGACCTCGCCGGCCGCCGCGTGCCGGTGGTGTCGGTGCACGACGGTGAGATCGGCCTGCTCGACAACCTGGGCTCGATCCTCGGCGTGCCGCAGCTGCCCAAGGCGATCGTCAAGTTCAGCAAGTCGGGCACGCCCAAGCAGATCTACGCCTACCACGGCATCCACCCCGAAGGCATCGCCGACGCGTGCGGCCAGGTGCTCGCCGAGACCGCGCTCGAGCGGGTGCAACTGCACCCGCAAGCCGTGGCGCTGCTGCGCCAGCAACCGGCCCCGGCCGGCGACTGGCGTGAGCTGTGGCCGAATCCGGCGTAATCCCGCCATCGTTCGTAACCCGCGCCATGACGCAGTACGCACCGTTCGCCCCGCGCCGCTCGAGCCCGATGCCGACGATCATCGCCGGCGCCGCGTTCGTGCTGGCTTCCTACCTGCTGCTCGACCGCGCCGGCTTGTTCACGCCCGCGCCCGCCGTCGATCCACGGCCGGTCGCGCCGCGCGGTGAGCTCGCGCCGCTCGAGCAGTCGTTCGTCGAGGTGTTCGAGCGCTGTTCTCCGTCGGTGGCGCACATCAGCACCTCGTCGCTGGTGCGCACGGGCTGGGGCGTCGCCGAACAACAAGGCTCGGGCAGCGGCTTCGTCTGGGACCGCTCGGGCACGGTCGTCACCAACCATCATGTCGTCGAGAACGCTCGTGAGGTGCAAGTCACGGTCGGCGGTCGCGACTTCCGCGCCGACGTGCTGTCGTCGTCGATCAACCACGACCTCGCGATCCTGCGGCTGCGGGGCAAGGTCGACGACCTGGTGCCGCTGGCGCTCGGTACCTCGGCGGACCTCAAGGTCGGCCAGACGTCGATCGCCATCGGCAACCCATTCAGCTTCGACCAGACGATGACCACGGGGATCGTCAGCGCGCTCGGGCGCTCCATCAAGACCGAGAAGGGCGTGACGATGCACAGCCTGATCCAGGTCGATGCCGCGATCAATCCGGGCAACTCGGGGGGGCCGCTGCTCGATTCCGCCGGCCGCCTGATCGGCGTCACGACGGCGATCTATTCGCCGAGCGGGGCGAGCGCCGGCATCGGCTTCGCCGTACCGGTCGACATCGTCAACGACATCGTGCCGCGTCTGCTGGCGGGCAGACCGACCACGGCGATCCTCGGCGTACGCACCCAGTACGAGAGCTACCGCCTCGACCCCACGCTCGGCCAGCGCTCCGGCGTGATCGTCACCGAAGTCCTGCCGGACTACGGCGCGGCGGCGGCTGGCCTGCGTCCGTGGCGCATCCGCCAGACACAACGCGGCGACGTTATCGACAGCTACGGTGACGTGATCGTCGCGATCGACGGCAAGAGCGTCGGCAGTTTCCGCGAGCTGCCGGCGGTACTCGGCAACCGCCGCCCAGGCGACAAGGTGAAGATCACCGTCGTACGCGGGCTGCCCGAAGAGCCCCAGAAGGTCGAACTCGAGGTCACGCTCGCCGCCCAGGGCGAAGCCCTGACGGGGTCGTAACCGCGCTCAGCTCGCCGCGAGTTTGCTCTCGACGACCTGCTGCACCGGATCGAACGACGGCAGCTTGATGTGCCTGGCCAGCGCCGCGTCGATCGCCGCCGCCGGCGCCAGACCGATCAGTTCGCTCTCGGCGACCTCGACGCCACGCGCCTTCGCCAGCTCATCGACCTTGTCGAACACGGTGCGGATCGACGTGGTCTCGAAGTCGAGCAGGTTCATCGACACCTGCGCGAGCTGCTTGTCGTCGAGGAAGAAGCCCATGCCCTGCACCTTGGCGAAACCACCGTCCTTCTCGCGCACCGCCTTGGCGATGTCCTTGGCTATCTGCACGTCGGTGGTCCGCAGGTTGACGTTGTAGGCGATCAGGAACTTGCGCGCGCCGACCGCGATGCCACCGGCCGACTCGTGCATACGCGCCGGGCCGAAGTCGGGCGCATACTCGGGATCGCTGCCGACCAGCTTGCTCAGCCCTTCGAACTCCTTGTTGCGGAAGTCGCCGAGCTTGACGCGCGTCGGCCGGCTCGCGGCTGCGGCGTAGAGGAACACGGGCAGGTTCAGTTCCTTGCCGATGCGTTCGCCCACCGCCTTGGCCGTCGCGATCGCGTCGTCCATGGTCGCGCCGGCGAGCGGCACGAACGGGCAGACGTCCATCGCCCCCATGCGCTTGTGCTCACCCTTGTGCGTGCGCAGGTCGATGCGCGCGATCGCTTCCCTGGCGCCGCGAAACGCCGCTTCGGCGACCGCATCCGCGGGCCCGGCGAGAGTCACCACCGAGCGGTGGTGGCTGCCGTCGAGTTCGGCGCCCAGGCATTTGACGCCCGGAACGGCGGTCATCGCGGCGACGATGGCGTCGACGACTTCGCGGCGTTTGCCTTCGGAGAAGTTGGGGACGAACTCGAGCAGGGGCTTGGTGGTCATCGTGCGGACTGCAGGTCGAAACGCGAGCGCGACAGGATGGCGCCACACGCCCACGGCTGCCACCGTGAACCGCGCGCTTGCCAGTCCCGCCACCTACGACACAGGCGCGACACGACCGACGAAGCACACCACCACACACAGCAGGCAGCCGAGAATGCACCAGCTGAGCGTGGCGCGCGTGACGAGTTCCGCGGCAAGCGAAGATCCGGCCACGACGGCCACGAGTTTGACCAGCCACCGCAGGGCGAAGCACAGGGAAGCCAACATCCAGAAGCCGAACACCGCGAGCGCCAGGACGCGCCCGTTGGGCAACATCGTGGCGACGACCCCCAACACGACGAGCAGCACCAGCTGCGTCGGATACCACCACGCCCGCAGACTCGCGGTCGCAGGGTCACAGATCACTGCTCGGGGTCGGTCGCCACGCACGAGCGCAGGATACCCCGTCAGCCGACCTCCGCCCCGTCCCCCAGCCAGTCCGGAAACCGTTCGTTGATGTTCGCGACGATCGGCACACCGCGTTTGATCGTCATCGCCACGGGATTGCCACCGAACGAGTAACCGACCGCCTCCCAGCTCGGCATGTCGAGCACCACCAGATCGGCCCACTTGCCGGCGTGCAACGTGCCGACCTCACCGTCGAGCTGCAGCGAGAACGCCGGGTTGATCGTCGACGCGGTGATCACCTCCTCGGCGCTCATCTTCATCTGCGTGCACGCGATCGTGTGGATCAGCGACATCGACTGGGTGTGGCAGGAGCCGGGATTGAAGTCGGTGGCCAGCGCCACCGCGCAACCCGCCTCGATCATCTTGCGCGCCGGCGCGTAGTGCGGTTTGCCGAGGAAGAAGATCGTGCCCGGAAGCAACGTGCCGACGGTGTCGCTGGCGGCGAGCGCGGCGATGCCGGCGTCGGAGATACGGCCCAGATGGTCGGCGGAGTCGGCGCCCATCGCGACGGCCAGTTCGGTGCCGCCCATCGGCTGGATCTCGTCGGCGTGCATGCGCAGCCGCAGGCCAGCGTCCTTGGCCGCCTGCAGCACCAGACGGCTCTGTTCGGCATCGAACACACCGGGTTCGGCGAACACGTCGCAGTAGTCGGCGAGCGGCGCCAGCGCCGGGATCATCTGCTCGCACAACAATCGCACGTAGGCGGCGCGGTCGTCGCGATACTCGGGCGGGAACTCGTGCGCACCGAGGAACGTGCGGCGCACGGTCAGCGGCGACTCGGAGATCGCCTGCTGCAGCGCCGACAGGCTCTTCTGCTCGTCGACGAGCGACAGGCCGTAGCCGCTCTTCGCTTCGATGGTGGTGGTGCCGTGGGCGGCGAAGCCCCACAGATGTTTGTCGGTCATCGCCACCAGGTGCTCGAGCTCGGCTTCGCGCACCGCGCGCATCGAGCTCAGGATGCCGCCGCCGGCCTGCGCGATCGCCATGTAGTCGGCGCCGGCGCAACGCAGGTGGAACTCGTGCTCACGCGTCCTGGCGAACACCGGGTGCGTATGGCTGTCGACGAAACCCGGCATCACCACGAAACCCGACAAGTCGAGTTCCTCGTCGGCGCGGAACGCGCCGGTGATCTCGGCGGTGGTGCCGACCGCCACCACCCGGCCGTCGCGCACTGCGACCGCGCCATCATCGATCACGCCGAGTTGGCGCATCGCCGCGCCGCGCCGAGGCCCCAGCGCCGGGCCGGCGGTGAGGGTGACCAGCTGCTTGCAGTGCACGAACAGGCGATCGACGTTCTCGGTCATGGCGCCACGATCGGCGCCCGCCACACGGATGCAAGCGGTTCAGGCGGTGACCGATTCGGACAACTGCCACTCGGACAACTGCCGCTCAGGCGACTGCGACTCAGGCAGCGCTCGGCGCCAACAGCTGGGCGACGTGATCGAGCACGCGCTTGCGCGCCCGGAACACGACCATCTTCAGGGCCTCGGGCCGGATCGACAGCCGTTCGGCCAGTTCTGCGTAACGCATCTGCCGGACCTCGACCATCTGCAGCACGAAGCGCTCACGTTCGCTGAGTTTGCCGAAGGCGCGCAGATACGAGAGCAGCACCACCGCGTAGGCGCGCGCCGTGACCCCGGCTTCCTCCTGGTCGGACGCCTGACGGTCCGGCCCCGGGGTGTGACGATCGGCCTGCTGCATCAGGATCTCGATCGGACTGCAGACGACCTCGACGCCGCCGGTGCGCCGGCGCAGCAGCCTGCGGATCACGTTGTCGACGATCGTCGAGGACCACGCTGCGAACGCGCCTGGCCGCGAGGCGTCGAACTTGTCAGGGTAGCGATAGACGTTGACCAGGGTGTCTTGCAGCACTTCGTGCGGATCGAACTGGGCGCCCAGGCAACGCAGCCGCGAACGCACCCGCGCGTAGAGTTGCGGGGCCGCGACGTCGACCAGCGCCTCGAACACCGCCGAGCTGGCGGTTCGTCGGTAGAGGTCCATCAGCGCGGTCGCCAGTGCCGCCGCGCGCTGCGCGGGCTCGGCGTTGGTCGCACCAGGGACGTCGTCGATGCTGGCACCGTGGTCGCCGAGCAGGCGTTCGGCGCGTTGAAGGGCTTGATCGCGACTGTTGGACTCAGTCGCTACGCACGCCGTCTGCGAGGGGGAGCAGGTCATGGCGATCTCCCCCATGCGAAGGGCGGGCCAGACTGCACGAAATTCGACCACCCCATCCCAGCCCGGGTCGCAAATTGATACACCGAAGAGACTTACTGCATCAGACCTGGAACCGGGAGCGCTCTCATGCCTCCTTCCGGGAAGCTCTTCCGGCAAGGTGGAGCCGCCGCTTGAGCGAAGTGGCGTGCGAAGCCGAACAAGGGATTACCCGAGCACCCGTCGCTTTGCCTGACGCCATCTTCAACCACGGCAACCCGCTGACGGGCGTGCCGTCGATCCTCGCTCTGCGGGATCTGCGCCGCCGCATGCAGGTCTACCTGTGTGACCGGTCGAGCGCGGTCCGCGGCCAGGCCTGGATCAGCATGCTGCGGGTCGATCCGCTCGCCGTGGTGCGTGGGCTGCGCGTCGCCAACGCCCCCGTGTACGCCTTCCGCCCCGAGCGCTGGACCATCCAGGAACTCGCTGAACGGCTGGGCAGCACGCTGGTACCGCGACTGCTCAACACGCCGTCGCTGCCGATCTTCGACACCGGCGAACTGCGGCAACTGTGGTTGCACGCCGTCGCCACCGCCCACGCCGCGCGCGACCTGGCCGCCGAGACCGGCCTGCTCGATCCCGAAGAGGCCTACCTGCTGGGGCTCGTACAGGACCTGCCGGCATGGTTGCACCAGATCGACGAACTGCGCGGCCTCGACGCGTTGTCGACCCCGGCGAGCCGCGCCGCCTGGATCCGTCACTGGCACCTGCCGCCCGCGATCGCGGCCATCTCGCTGCAGCCGCTGCAACTGCCGACCGCGGCAATGGCCAGGCCGCACGACACCATCTCGCTGCTGGCCGCAGCCGCACGGCTGGCGATGCTGGCGGACTACCCGCACCCCGGGCACCTCGACGCGCGTGAGAACCTGCTCGCCGAGGCCGAGCGCGCCGAACTGATCGCCGCGCAGAAGCTGCGGCGCAGCGTGCAGGAGACGCTCGACCGCCTGGGGCTGGGCTCGGCGCAGAGCGACGATGGCGGCAACAGCCGCCACGGCCTGGGCGACGAGGACCTGTTGCTGCCCAACCCGGCGATCGCGCCGCTGGAAGAGGTGCTGCTCAACGTGCTCAGCAGCCGCCAGTCGAGCAGCTACCGCGGCATCGTCACGGCGATGCTCGGCGCCGCGCTGCGTTACGGCACGTTCGATCGCGTGATCTACGCCAAGTGGGTCGGCGGCAACCGGCTGGTGCTGCGCAGCAAGGCCGAGTCGTCGGCGCGGCGCATGGCCGTGACGGCGATCGCGCCGACGCCCGAGGAGGCCACCGAACTGCGGCAGGCGCTGATCTACGAACGACCGGTGCTGCTCGACGCCGAGGTCGGCAACGACCGCGGGCTGCTGGCGATGCTCGCCACCGACCAGCTGTTGGCCGTAGCCGTCAACCGCGAGTTCGAGACCCCGGCCTTCCTGTTCTTCGACCGCGCCACCAGGCAACTGCCGATCCAGCTGGCCGGCGACTCGTCACTGGCGCTGACGCTCGGCCAGACCGGCTCGTTGCTCAAGGAGAACCTGCTGCTGCGCCGGCGCCGCGAGCGCTCGGACCAGGTGGCCCTGACCGACCCGCTGACGCGCCTCTACAACCGCCGCATGGCGGTGGGCACGATCGAACGCGAACTGCTGCGCAGCGTGCGTTCGGCCAAGCCCGTCACCGTGCTGCTCTGCGACCTCGACTACTTCAAGCGGCTCAACGACCAGTTCGGCCACCTGGTCGGCGACTTCGCCCTGCGCGCCGTCGCCGACGTGCTGCGCCAGACCGTGCGCCGCTCGGACATCCTGTGCCGCTTCGGCGGCGAGGAGTTCCTGATCATCCTGCCCGAGACCCCGGTCGAGGACGCCACGGTGCTCGCGACGCGCATCTTCACCCAGATCGCGCAGCGCGGCGACGAACTCAACCTGCCGATCACGGTGTCGATCGGACTGACCATGTCACGGGTCGACGACACCGCGACGACGCTGCTCGAGCGCGCCGACCACGCGCTGTACGCGAGCAAGGGCAACGGCCGCAACCGCTTCTCGGTCGACATCGAAGGCCGGGACGAGATCCTGCCCACCCACCAGGGTGCGCCGTGAGTCCCGTGACATCGACGCAAGTGCCGCCCACGGAACGACTGCCGTCGCCGGGCCCGACCTGCGCAGGAGAGCAGTAGACTCCGGTCGCGCCACGCCCGTATGCTGCTCGGTCCATTGCCCAGACAGACCCCCCGCGCCGCTGCGGCCAGTGCCCCTGACGGCAGCGCCGCCGAAGACCCCTTCCCTTCCCCGAGTGTCGGCTCCACGTCGAGCCGCGCCGGTTCCCGTACACCCGCGCATCCGGTCGGAGCACGCGCGGCCCTGGCCTGCTGCGCCCTGCCGCTCGCCCAGTCGGATCTGACCGTGACGCTCGCCGCGACGGTGCGCCCGCTCGAGGCCGGACTGTGCCTGCTGTCGATCCTGCTGGCGGGCTTCGGCACGCTCGCCGCGACCAGCCTGGGCGGCTATTCCCCTTCGCTGCTCAAGCAGCTCGAGGAAGACGGCGACGAAGGTGCGGCGCGCCTCGCCAACGACCTGTCGCGCCACGACCGCGAATACCTCGTGGTCGCGTTCACCTACACGGCGATCGGCTGGGTCGCGGGCCTGCGGTTCCTCGACGGCGCGGTCGACGCGGCCAACCAGACGATCGGGCTGGCCTTGTTCCTGGGCCTGATGCTGCTGCTCGGCGGCAGCCTGCCGGTGGCCGTGGCGCACGCGCGCGCCGAACGCACCCTGCTGACGGTACTGCCCTTGGTGCGCACCGGCTGGTGGCTGCTGCGCTGGCCGCTGGTGCTGCCCCTGCTGGCGATCACGCGTCTGGGCCTCTACCTGATCGGCGTGCGCACCCGACCCGCGCCCGACACTGCCGAGGTGCAGAAGCAGATCCTCGCCGCGGTCGAAGACTCCACGTCGGACCTGCCGCTCGCCGATGCCGAGCGCACCTGGATCGGCAACATCGTCGGCCTCAAGGACCTGCAGGTGTCGACGATCATGACGCCGCGGCCCGACATCGTCGCCTTCCCCGAGTCGATGCCGCTGCGCGAAGTGATCGAGCAGGCGCTCGAACAGGGCTTCTCGCGCTACCCGATCTACCGCGAACGCATCGACGAGATCATCGGCGTGTTCTACGTCAAGGACGCCCTCAAGCTGCTGCACACGCGCCACACGGCCGAGATCGACGGTGACCTCGGGTCGATGCTGCGCGAACCGCTGTTCGTTCCCGAAACGATGGGCGCAGCGCAGCTGCTGCACCGTTTCCAGGCCGGCAACCTGCACATGGCGATCGTGCTCGACGAGTACGGCACCACTGCCGGCATCGTCAGCGTCGAGGACGTGCTCGAGGAGATCGTCGGCGAGATCGGCGACGAGTACGACTCACCCGTCGACGGCGAAGTCGATCCCGAGCAGATCCGCGTGCTCGAGGAAGGCAAGGTGCTCGAGATCCCGGCGCGGGCCACGGTCGCGGATCTCAACGAGATGCTCGACGCCCAGTTGCCCGACGACGGCGACTGGGAGACCGTCGCCGGCATGGTGATCGCCGCGGTCAACCACATCCCCAAGGTCGACGAGGTCGTGCAGATCCACGGTGTCGAGTTCCGCGTGCTCGACGCCGACGAACGGCGCCTGAAGCGGCTGCGCGTCACCACGCTGGTGGGCACCGCCAAGGACGCGGGCTGACCGACGACGATGCTCGACGCGGCGACACGGCAGGCTGATGGCCCGCGTCGCCGCGGCTCGCCGGGACCGTTGACCGTGCCGGCGATCGTGCTGCGGCGCTCGGACTTCAAGGAGAGCAGCCGCATCGTCACGTGCGTGTCGCGTGAACACGGCCGCATCACCGGGTTGGCCAAGGGCGCCCACCGGCCCGACTCGCCGTTCCTGGGCCGTATCGACTTCCTCAACGAGATCGAAGCGACGTTCTCGGCCGACCGCGGCGGCCTGCGGCTGCTGACGCGCGCGGTTCTGCGTCACGAACGGCGCGCACTGCGCGAACCGCAGCGGTTCCTGGCGGCGAGCCACCTGGCGCAACTGTGCGAATGGGCGATGCCCGAACTGCGCCCCGAACCCGAACACTACGACCTGCTGTCGGGCGGCCTGAACCTGCTCGAACGCTGCCCGGCCGCGACCATCAGCCAGGTCGTGCTCGGCATCGAGCTGCGGTACCTGCAGTTGCTCGGCGCGCTGCCCGACCTCGACCATTGCAGCGACGGCGGCTGCGCCCTCGACGACGGCGCGTTCCGCACCCAGGACGGCCCCGGGCTCGTCTGCCGCCGCCACGCCACGGCGCCGCGCCACGCAGTCGGTGCCGAGGTGCTGGCGGCGCTGCGCCTGCTGCAGCGCACCCCCGGGCGCGGCTGGCCCAGCCTGCAGCTGCCGATCGAGGTCGCGCGCTGCGCCGCGCTGCCGGCGCTGTGGTTGTTCGCAGCCACCGAGCAGCGGCCCCGCCTGCGCACGCTGGTGTTCGCGCCCACCCCGTAGCCGCCAACGGCACAACCGCGCCGCGCTGACCGGGCCGCGCTGACGGGCCGCGCTGACGGGCCGGTGCCGACAGGGCCGCGGGGAAATTGCTCGCCGTCGCCGCCGCTTGCCGTCAACATCCGCCGCCATGCATTCGTCGCGCGGCCGCCGGCTCGCACTCCTTCGCACCGTTCTGCTGATGGCCGCGGCCGGCTGCGCGGCAACGCCGACGGCACCAGTGCAGGGACCCGACGAACGGCTCGCCGAAGCCGAAGCGCGCTTCGCGGCCAAGCAGCCCGAGGCGGCGTTGGCGATCGTCGAAGCATGGGATCGCACCACCGTGCCAGCCCGCCTCCTCCCCCGCTACGACGTCGTTCAGGCGCGCGCGCTGTTCGCGCTCGACCGCGGCTTCGAAGCCTTCGAAGTGCTGCGCGACTTCTATCGCGACAGCCCGCGCAGCGATCTGCGGCCGACGGCCGTCGAACTGCAGTGGCAGATCGGCAAGTACCTGATCGGCACCGGGCGATCGTTCTGGATCTTCTATTCCGATCGTCGGGCCGGCAAGACGGTGCTCGAGCACCTGGTCACCAACCACTCCGACAGCCCCGAACTCGCCGACGGGCTCAAGACCCTCGGCGACCTCGCCTACGAGGACCGCGACTTCACGCTGGCGCAGGAACGTTTTCGCGAGCTGCTGCGTTGGCGGCCGGAGAGCGAGTGGGTCATCTATGCGCGCTTCCGCTTCGCGATGAGCCTGGTCGAGAGCCTGCAGGGGCCCGACTACGACCTCGACCGCATGGAACACGCCGAACGGGAGCTGCGTGAGTTCCTCGCCGCAGGGCCCGAGAACCCCGACTTCGTCGCCGCCGCGACCGGATCCCTCGACAAGATCCGCGAGTGGCAGGCGGCGCGCCACCTGCAGATCGCACACTTCTACCGCACCGTCGACAACCCGCCGGGCTGTCGGTTGCACCTGCAGATCGCCAGCGAAGAGCGTTACGCGGGCACCGCCGCCAACGCCCAGGCGCGCGCCGAGCTCGGCCTGCCGCAGCCCGCGACGGAGCCCGGCCAATGAACGCCACCGCACGTTCAACCTGGCTGGCGCTGGTCCTGCTGACCACGGGCGGGTGCGGCTACACGTTCGGCTCGGGCCTGCCCGAGACCGGCGTGCGCACGATCAGCCTCGCGGTGGTCGGCAACGACACCTACCGCCAACGCCTCGAAGCCGACCTGACCGCCGCACTGGCCCGCGAGCTGCCGGTCTCGACCGACCTGCGGCTGGCCGCCCCGGGCCACGCCGACGCCACCCTGCAGGTGATGATCACCGACGCGCGCGAGCGAACCCTGGTCGCCGGGTCGCGCGCCGATCCGGTGCGCGAGGGCGCGCTCGAATCGGCCGTCAGGATGCGCCTCGTCGCCGCCGACGGCCGGGTGCTGATCGAACGGACCCTGCTGGACCGCACCGAGTTCCGTTCGCCGATCGGCGAGGACCTGACCAGCGCGAGCGCCGAACTGGTGAACGATCTGGCCCGCAAGATCACCCTGGCGCTCGAGACCGGCTTCTGAGCCGCGTCGCGAGTGTCGTTCCGCGCGTCTGGCATCCTGGCGACGACCGACCTATCCTGGTCGGCCACGGGCGGTTTCGCCGACACGCGCACGGCCCCCAGCGGGCCGCAACATCGAGGTTGGGGCAACAGCGACCGCCTTCCGATGTAAGGGCGGTCGGCGTTACGCGCGGCATGGAAACACGATGACGAACAACGAACCCAAGGAAACAGGCGAGCAGGAAGGCCGCGGGCGCAAGCCGCGCGGCATGGGCGGGGTGATCCTCATCCTGGCCCTGCTCATGGCCCTGTTCCTGGTGGTGTCGCGCTCCGAGCTGGACGGCCACAGCTCCGTGCACGCCTTCTACAGCCACCTGCTGAACGGACGACTGCAGAACTTCGGTTACTCCGACGGAGTGGTCACCGCCGAGATCCGCGCCGGCGGCACATCGCGCCCGATCGAGGTCGTGGTGCGCGACTTCCTGCGCGGCAACGACAACGAGGAGATCAAGCTCTACAGCACGCTCGCCGCGCAGAAGCTCGACATCACCACCTACCCGCCGGGACAAGCCGGCTCGGTGGCGCGTTTCCTCAGCGACCTCGAAGAGGGAGATTTCGAAGTGCTGCAGGCGTTCCTCGTCGACGAGACGGCGGCGAAGACCACCTCGGAGCGAGCCAAGGACGAACGTGACCCCCGCCGGGAAGGCGCCTACCTGACGGCGCTGCTGCAAGGGCCACAGTCGACCCAGTACGTGCGCCTGGACCCGCCGCCCCCCGGCAGCACCGAGCCGACCCTGCTGCAGGTCACCGCCAAGCTGCGCGAGACGAAGGTGCCGGTGCGCTCGTTCGTGTTGTCGTTGGGCGCCAACGACTTCAAGGTCACCGAGCCCAACACCGCGATGCTCTACATCCTGGGCACCGTCGGTCCGTGGCTGCTGGTGCTGGCGATCATCTGGTTCTTCATCCTGCGCCAGATGCGTTCGCCGGGTGGCACCGGCGGCGTGTTGAGCTTCGGCCGCAGCCGCGCCGCGCTCTACACCAAGGAGAACCGCACCAACGTGACGTTCGACGACGTCGCCGGCATGGAGGAAGCCAAGGCCGAGGTGCGCGAGATCATCGAGTTCCTCAAGAACCCCGGCAAGTTCGCGCGCCTGGGCGGCTCGATCCCGCGCGGCGTGCTGCTGGTCGGCTCGCCGGGCACCGGCAAGACGCTGCTCGCCAAGGCGATCGCCGGCGAAGCCGAGGTGCCGTTCTTCTCGATCTCGGGCAGCGACTTCGTCGAGATGTTCGTCGGCGTCGGTGCCAGCCGCGTGCGCGACCTGTTCAAGCAGGCTCGCGAAGCCAGCCCCTGCATCGTCTTCCTCGACGAGATCGACGCCGTCGGCCGCAAGCGCGGCACCGGCATGGGCGGCGGTCACGACGAACGTGAGCAGACGCTCAACGCGATCCTGGTCGAGATGGACGGCTTCGACTCCGACAAGGGCATCATCCTGGTCGGCGCGACCAACCGCCCCGACGTGCTCGATCCGGCGCTGCTGCGCCCCGGCCGCTTCGATCGCCAGGTCGTCATCGACCGCCCCGACGTCAAGGGCCGCGAGGCGATCCTCAAGGTGCACGCGCGCAAGATCAAACTCGCACCCAAGATCGACCTGCAGACCATCGCCAAGGCGACGGCCGGGTTCTCCGGCGCCGAGCTCGCGGCGGTGATCAACGAAGCCGCGATCCTCGCGGCGATGAAGAACAAGGACTCGGTCGAGATCGACGACCTCGAGGAGGCGCGCGACCGCGTGCGCTGGGGCCGCGAGAAGCGCAGCCGCGCGATCGAGGAGGAGGACAAGAAGGTCACCGCCTACCACGAGGCCGGCCACGCGATCGTCTCGATCCTCACCTCCGACCAGGACCCGGTGCACAAGGTGACGATCGTCTCGCGCGGCCGCGCGCTGGGCGCGACCTTGTCGCTGCCCGAGAAGGACGACTACAACCACTGGCGCAACAAGCTGCTCGGCCGCATCGCCGTGTGTTTCGGCGGCCGCGTCGCCGAGGAGATCGTGTTCGGCGACGTCTCGGCCGGCGCGCAGAACGACATCGAGCAGGCCACCAACCTGGCTCGCGTGATGGTCTGCGAGCTCGGCATGAGCCCCAAGGTCGGCCCGATCAAGTACACCGCCGACGACGAGAATCCGTTCCTGGGTCGCGAGTTCCGGCTCGGCGGCGGCGTCTCCGAGCGCACGCTGGAACTGATCGACGGTGAGGTGCGACGGCTCATCGACGAGCAGTACGAGGCCGCCACCAAGCTGCTGGTCGACAACCGCGACTCGCTCGACAAGCTCGCCGAGGCGCTGCTCAAGTACGAGACGCTGAGCGGTGACGAGGTCGGCGCGCTGTTGCGCGGCGACTCGCTCGACGAATACCGCGTCGCCCAGCAGCGCAAGGCGCAGAACAACGAGCGCCCCACGGTGCGCACCTCCGCGGCGCCCGCGCCCGCGCCGCGCCAGGCCGACCAGGCCGCCGAAGGCAAGCCCGACATCGGCCTGTCCGGCGCCTGATCGCTCGCCAGCGCCCGACCGCGGGCCCAACCGCTCTCCCACTCACCATGAACGCCGCGCGCCTGTCGTCCACTGCATGATCGCTGCCGCCCCGAGCAGCCCTTCGGCCCTCAACACGCTGCCGTTCGCGCAGGGTGTGCAACTCAGCGAGCCGCTCGGCATCGTCAAGATGCTGATCGAGGTCGCGGTGTTCGCGGTGCTGATCTACATCGCGCTGCGCTTCCTGCGTGAGACGCGGGGCTCGGGTGTGGTGCGCGGCCTGGCGATGCTGCTGCTCGGCGGCGTCACGGTGTTCTTCATCCTGATCCAGGTGCTGCAGCTCGACCGCCTGGCCTTCCTGTTCAACTCGATCTCGCAGTCGGTGGTGATCGGCCTGGTCGTGGTCTTCCACCCCGAGATCCGCCGCGCCATCAACCACATCGGCGACGCGCCGATCTTCGGCCGCTTCTTCAAGCCCGACACCAAGATCATGCCGCGCCTGCTGCGCGCCGTCGCCCGCATGAGCAAGGAACGCGTGGGCGCGCTGATCGCGATCGAACGCGAAGCCTCACTCGGCGACCTGATCGACAACGGCATCACCATCGACGCCGAGCTCAACTCGTATCTGCTCGAGTCGATCTTCTTCCCGAAGAGCGCGCTGCACGACGGCGCAGTCGTGGTGCGCGACGACCGCATCGTCGCCGCTTCGTGCCTGCTGCCGCTGAGCCAGAACCCGGAGGTCGACAAGCGGCTCGGCACGCGCCACCGCGCGGGCCTGGGCCTGTCCGAGGAGACCGACGCGCTGATCGTCATCGTCAGCGAGGAGACCGGCAAGATCTCCACCGCGCAGGGCGGCAAGCTCAACTTCGACCTCACGCTCGAACAGCTCGAGAAGGTCCTCGAAGAGTCCCTCGGCCTCAAGCAATCCTCATGAGGCACCAGCGATGAAGTCCGAAAAGCGCAAGCCCCGCAGCCTGCTCGGCATGCTGGCCGCCGACCCCTATCGCAAGCTCGCCGCGGTGGCGCTCGCGGTCGGCCTGTGGTTCTACCTGAACAGCCAGATCACCAAGAGCGTGCCGTACCAGATGCAACTGGCGACGATCGGCACGCAGGAGACCACGTCGGCGCCGTTCAATCGCCGCGTCGCGGTGGTGCTACCGACCGACCGCGTCGTCGCCAAGAAGTTCTACAACGGCGACGAGGTGATCGAGACGGTGAAGGTCTGGTTCAGCGGCCAGACCTTCCGCATCGACGCACTCGCCAACGAGCCGCTCGACCTGCGCATCGGCAACTTCGTCGGCATGGACTGGAGCAAGCCGACGTCTTCGATCGAGCTCTCGGCCGCGGATGTGCAACGCAACCTGCGGTCGCTGCAGGACGTCGACATGACCTTCGACCCGCCCCGCATCCGCCTCGAGGTCGAACGACTCGATCCGCGCGTGGAACGCCTGAAGCTGGCCGACGTCGAGCTGCTGGGGCTCGACCCCGCGATCGAAGGACGCCTGCGCAAGGACACCGCCAAGTTCTCTCCGGACGTCGTCAACATCGTCGGCACGGCGAGCAGTCTCGCCAAGTTCCCGGCGCCGGGCACCAGCATGTTCCGGGCCCGCTTCAGCATCCTCGGCAACGCGCGCGGTGAAATCAGCGCGGTGCTCGAGCTCAACGCGCCGCCCGAGCTCGGCCTCACGCTGCAACCCAAGCCGTCGTTGACGATCCAGCTGCTGCCGGTCACGCAAGTGTTCGAACTCGAACTGCAGGTGCTCGTGGACGACGTGTCCCTGCCGCCGGCGCAACGCGGCTACCAGCCCGAGAATCCAACCGAGACCGTGCGGGTTCGTGCCGGCGGCACACTGATGTCGCAGCTGGTATCCCTGCAGAGTTCCAATGAGAAGCTGCGGGAATGGGCCATGAACCACCTGCGCCTCGAGGTCTGGATCGAACCGCCCACGGGCGGCGCCTCCTACGGTCCCGAGATCGAGCGCGAACCGCGCCTGCGCCTGCGCGGCCAGCTGCAAGCCACCGCCGAGCCCGGCGACTACGCGCTCGACCAGATCCGGCTGATCCGTCTACATCGCAAACCATGACCGAGATCGAGCCGCCCAAGTTCGGCACCGACGGCCTGCGCGGGCGCGCCGGCGAACCGCCGATGGACCCTGAAACCCTGCGCCGCGTCGGCGCCGCGCTGGGCGTGCTGCTGCAGCGGCAGGGCACCGAGCAGAAGCGTGTGCTGGTCGGCAACGACGGCCGCGACTCGGCGATGTGGATCCTCGAGGCGCTGGCCCAGGGACTCGCCGCCGCCGAAGTCAGCGTCGGCGACGTCGGACTGTGCACGACGCCGGCGTTGGCGTTCCTGGCCCGCACCCAGAACGTCGACGCCGCAATCATGATCAGCGCGTCGCACAACCCGGCCGACGACAACGGCATCAAGATCTTCGCGCACGACGGCAACAAGCTGAACGACGCCGACGAAGCCGAGATCGCGCACCTGGCGACGTCGCTGCGGCCCAATGAGGTGCGCACGCCGCGCATCAAGGACCGCAAGGAACTGCTCGCGTCGTACGAGCTGCAGCTCGCCGAGACCTTCCCCGATCTCGACCTGAGCGGCCGGGTGGTCTGCATCGACGCCGCCAACGGCGGCGGCTCGGCGCTTGCGCCCGGCATCCTGCGCGCGTTCGGCGCCGAGGTGATCGAGATCGCCTGCGAACCGGACGGCTTCAACATCAACGACGGCGTCGGCGCATTGCACCCCGAACAACTCGCCGCCAGCGTGCGCGAACACGGTGCCTGCCTGGGCATCTGCCTCGACGGCGACGGCGACCGCGGCATCTTCGTCGACGAGCAGGGCACCGTGCGCGACGGCGACGACGTGATGTGCCTGTTCGGCCTCGACCTGCACCGGCGCGGCGTGCTGCCCGGCAACACGGTGGTCGCCACGGTGATGAGCAACCTCGGGCTGACCAAGGCACTGGCCGGACACGGCGTCAAGCTGCACAGCACGCCGGTCGGCGATCGCCACGTGTTCGCGGCGATGCGACAGCTGGGCGCCGCGATCGGCGGTGAGCAATCCGGCCACATCCTGTTCTCGGACCACCACCTGGTCGGTGACGGCCTCTACACGGGGCTGCGCCTGCTGGCGCTCGACAGCGCGCGGGATCACGGCATGGCGGCGGCGTTCGCGGCGTTCCACCGCTATCCGCAACGCCTCGTCAACGTGCCCGTCGCGCGCAAACCCGACCTGCAGTCGGTGCCGGCGATCGTGGCCAAGGTCGAAGAAGTCGAACGACGCCTGGGCGACGACGGTCGCCTGCTGCTGCGTTACTCCGGCACCGAGTCCAAGTGCCGCGTGATGATCGAAGCCGGCGACCGCACGCTGACCGACACGCTGTGCGACGAACTGGCCGCGGTGGTGCGCGCGGAGCTCGGCGCGTGATTCCGGCGCTGGCCCTGTGCGGCAGCAATCCCACCGGCGAATCGCCGTTCTCGTGCGCTCTGCGCACCGCCACAGGCCTGCACGCGGCCGGCTCGCCGAGCCGCCAACGCGGCGACCTCGCCACGCTCGTCGCCCAGACGTGTCGTGCGCACGACGTGGCGCCAGCGGACCTGCGCGAACTGCGCATCGACCTCGGCCCCGGTTCGTACACGGGACTGCGCGTCGCCGTCACCTTCGCGCGCACGTTGGCCGAGTTCGACGGCCTGGTGACCCTGGGCGTCGACACGCTGGCGCTGCTGGTCGCCGCCGCAGGATCACAACCGCCTGATCGACGCGTGTTCGCCGTGCTCGACGCGCGCCGTGAACGTTGGCATCGCGCCATCATGAGCTGGCAAGACGGCGGCAGACTGCAGCACCTCGCGCCGTCGGCAGCACTGGCGTGGCCCGAGTTGCTGGCCGAACTGCGCGAATCGGACTTGTTGGTCGCGCCGTCGATCACTGCAGCGACGATCGACGCCTCGCTGCTCGCCGCCGGCAGCGCGCACCGTTGCACACCCGTGACGGGCGTCGCCGCCGCGGGACTGTTCGACGAACGTCTGCCGATGACGGCGCTGGCGCCCGAGCAGTTGCACCCGCGCTACCTGATGGGCAGCTACGCGGAGTAGCGCGTTCGAAGCCGGCGGCGACCGTGGCTCGTGCCCGCAGCAGCGCCAGCCGCAGCGACGTGCCCCGGAACGAAAACGACCCGCCTCCCTCCTAACCAGGGAAGCGGGTCGTCGGTGGTCTTGCTGGCACCGACACAACGCAAGAGCGCGTTGCGCCGGGCCGGCGCCGCCTGATCACGAGTCTTGCGACTAGAGATCCTGCGGACGCAGCGTCTTGCGGCCGTTGGCCGAGGCGCGGCCTTCGGCCGACGCGATCGCCGTGCGGACATGGGCGTCGAGCGCACCATAGAAGTCCGACGAAACGTTGCACTTCTTCACCGCGGCCTTGGTGCGCGACTTGGAAATGATCAGATCGCCGGTCGAGGCCTTCGCCTTCGCCTTGCCCGCCTTCTTCGTAGCTTTCTTCTTGGCAGCCATCGGAAAAACTCTGTTCGAATGGACCGTTCGCCGGGCTGCCACGCATGCGACAGTCACCGCGAATCTGCGGGCAGTTTGACTGCGCAGCCGACACTGTCAACGGAAAACCGCACGGAAACGGCCCCTGGAACCCCGTTCTCGACACTTCCGCATGCCGTTGGTGGTTCCGGGACGTGACGCACATGCCCTCGGAAGGCCCCAAATCGCCTCGGATCGCCCGGGAACGAGGCCAAGTTCCGGTCGCTGCGAACGCGCATCGACTGCTAGATTGCTGCCCTTCACGGCCCTTGGACCCTGCATGAGTTGGCGTCGCATCCTCCTGTTCACCCTCATCTTCGCGGTGCTGCTCGGCATCGCGACGTGGGGTCTGCTGCAGCGAACGGAGGCGATCACCGAGTTCCTGCGCGGCCAGTTGGCCACGTTTCTGCGGCCGGCGGCGACGCTGCAGCGGGCTTCGGTCGACGCCGTGCGCGGCCGCCTGACGCTCGAAGGCCTGCGCATCGACGACCCGGTGCGTGCGGACAAGGTCCTGCTGACCCTGGAGAAGGCCGATTGCGACGTCGAACTGAACCCGCTCGGCGACCTGCTGTCGCTGCATCTGGTCGAAATCGACGGCCTGAGCCTGGATCTGGGCCCGTCCCTGCCCTCCCCCGAGCAACTGCTGCGCGGCGATGCCGTCACCACCAACGCCGCCGCCGAAGCGCTGCAGATCCCGCCGGTGCGCCTGCACCGCGGCGAGGTCCGCTTCGCGCTGCGCGCCGGCGTGGCGCCGGTCACCGTGCGCGACCTCGAACTCGAGGCGTTGCCGGTGCGCGGCGCCGCGCAGCAGCTGGCGCTGCGCGGCACCGGCAAGCTCGTCGACCTCGACGCCAAGGTGCACCTGATCGGTCACGCGGACACCCGCGACGGTTCCCTGGACCTTTCGTTGTCGCTGCGCGACGTGCCGCTCGACCGCGCCACCTGGGGCCGCCTGCAGGAACTCTTCGACCTGCCGCTCGCGGAGCTGCAAGCCAACTGCCGGCTGCGTGAGCTGACTGCAAACGTGCGCATCGGCCGCCACGGTGAAGGGCTCGAGTTGCCGCGCCTGCAGGTGCGCGGCGAACTGAGCCACGTGCAGGCGCGGGTGCCCGAACTCGATTACCCGCTGCGCGACGCCACGGTGCGCTTCGAGGCCAGCGACCTCGGCGGCGGTCATGCCACCGTGCACCTGCACCAGCGCACCGACGCCGGCGACATCGAAGTGCAGGCCCACGCGCGACTCGGCGACGGCGAGCCCGAGCTCGAGCTGCGCCTGCGCGGCCGCAACATCGCCATCGACGCCGAACTGCTGGCCCTGCTCACTTCGATCCCGGTCGGCAAACGCGTCGTCGCCGCGCTGCAGCCGACTTCCGGGCGCGCCGACCTCGAACTGTTCCTGCGCAACCCACACCGCAGCGGCGGCCTCGCCGAACTCGATCTCGACCTGCGCGACGTGCAGATGTCCTACCAGGGTTTCGGCGATCCCGAGTGGCGCATCGGCTTCCCGCTGCCGCTGATCGGCGCCAAGGGGCACGTGCGTCTGCGCGACGACGTCGTGCACCTGCAGGGTGTGCAAGCCCAGATCGCCACCGGCAACGGCGACGGACGGGTGCAACTGACCGGCAGGATCGACACGCTGCAGCCGGCCGGTGAGGACGTCACGCTCGACATCCGGGCCGAGTCGGTGCCGTTCGACGACAACCTGCGCAGCGCGCTGATGACCCTGCTGCACGACGGCGGCGAACTCTACGACCGCCTGGCGCCAGAGGGGCTCGCCGACGTCGTCGTGCTGGTGCGACCGCGCCGCGTGCTCACCGGCGGCTGGTCGGTCAACGTCAAGTTGCGCGACGGCGCGATGCGCTGGGCAGGGTTCCCCTACCGCCTCGAACGCGTGCGCGGCGACGTGATCGCGCGGGACGAAGGCGTCAACTTCGACCTCGAAGGGCGACACGGCGACGGCGTGCTGAACATGCAGGGCCGCATCCCGCTGGCCAACACCGCCAAGGAGCGCCTCGGCGGCTTCGAGTCGCTGATCCGTCTGCGCGATGTCCTGATCGACGACGAGTTGCGTGCCGCCGTCGCGGTGGTCGCGCCCGAGGTGGATCAGCCGTGGCGCCTGTGCAATCCGAGCGGCAAGCTCGGCGGCGAGGTCAAGGTCTGGCGACCTGCGCCCGAAGATCCGCTGCACCACGACCTGCGCATCGACTGTGACGGTGTGCGTCTGTCCCTGCCCGCGGCGCCGTGGGTCGCCGAGGACCTGCACGGCCAGGTGTTCGCGCAGGGCGAAGCGAGCGACACGCGCATCGATTTCGACGCGCTGCGCGGGCGCCTGGGTCACGGCGTCGGCGCGATGTCGCAGCTGGCGATGCTCGGCAGCATCAGCAGCGGCCCCGACCTGCGGTCCGACCTGACGTTCGTGGTCCGCGACCTGCAGCTCGACGACCAGCTCGGCGTGACCCTCGAGGAACTCGGCGCGCTCGGCCCGGGCACGTGGTCGACGCTGCAACCGAGCGGCGCGACCGACCTCGTGTGTCGCCACCGCTACCCGCCGGTCGACGGCTCGGAATTGCAGCTGGTGGTGCAGCTGCTCGACGTCGCTTCGAATGCGCCGATCCTGCCCAAGCCCGCGCGCCGCATGACCGGCGAGCTGACGATCGCCGGCGGCGAACTGCGCTTCGACGACGTGCGCGCCGAGATCGGCGGCGCCGAGGTGCGCGCCACGGGCGGCGTGGTGCGCACCAGGCCGGCGCCGGACGGTCGCACCGAGATCGGCTTCACCGTCGCCAGCAACAGCTTCCCGGTCGACGACGGCCTGGCCAACCTGTTCAGCGAACCGCTGCACTCGGCGATCGTCGACCGACAGCTCCGCGGCCGTACCGACGTCGACGCCCTGCGATTGCAGTTCCTGTTGCCCGGCGACGACAGCGACCTGCCGCTGCAGACCACCATCGACGGTCAGTTGCGGCTCGACAACGTCGCCATGACCCTGGGCAACGACCGCGAGGCGATGCGCGTCGAAGACATCACCGGCTACGTGCGCCTGGAGCAGAGTGTGGTCACGTCGGCGAGCGGCGGCCTGCGCGGCACGATGCAGGGCTGTTCCCTGCGGCTGCTGCGCCACCGCCTCGAAGCGCTCTCGGCGGGATTCTCCGCCGACGCCGAACGGCTGGTGCTGCACTCACTCAGCGCGGAACTCGACGGCGGCACGGTGCGCAACGCCGACGACGACAGCATCGCGCTCGACTACACGCTGCCCGGCGCGGCGGCGCCGCAAGGCCGGCTGCGCGCGCACCTCGCCTTCGACCGCGTCGACGTCTACACGTTCCTCGACCAGAGCGGCTGGACCAACCCGCCCTACTCGGGCACCGCGTCGGGCAGCCTGCAACTCGACCGGCTCGACGGCAGCGACCTCGTCGGCGCGACGGGCGCGGGCGAACTGTCGATCGAACGCGGCGATCTCGGCGTGGTGCCGCTGTTCACGGCGATCTACGCGCAGCTGCCGGCACCCGAACGGCCGCGCTTCGATCGGCTGCAGACGAGCTTCCGCCTCGCCGAGCGCCGTATGCAGTTCGCCAGCCTGTCGCTGTGGTCCAACCTGCTCGCCGCGCACGGTAAGGGCACGATGGACCTCGACGGATACCTCGACATCGAACTCAAGCTCGACAACCTGCTGGGCCCGTCGGCCGATCCGGTGCTGATGCCGCTGGTGACCTTCTTCACGCAGAACATCGTCCGCTTCCACCTGTTCGGTTATCTGCGCGACCTGCAGGCCGAGAAACGCTGGGTCACCCAGAGTTCCCCCGGGCACCGCGCGATCCTGCCGATGCCGCCGCACCGCGAACGACCGGCCCTGCCCGACTACTGACCGATGCCCTCACTGCACGCCGTCGTCATGGCCGGAGGTTCCGGCACCCGCTTCTGGCCGGCCAGCCGCAGCGGCCGCCCCAAGCAGTTCCTGCCGCTCGCGGACGGCCAGACCTTGATCGCCGCGACGATCGCGCGGTTGCGCGGCGTCTGCGACGCCGAACACACCTGGATCGTCACCAACGAGGCGCAGGCCGCGATGCTGCCCGGACTGTTGCCCGACTTCCCGACGGCGCAGGTGATCGTCGAACCCCAGGCGCGCGACACCGCGCCGTGCGTGGCATTGGCGACGGCGACGATCGCGGCACGCGATCCCGACGCCACCATCGTGATGATGCCCGCCGACCACGTGATCGAGCCCACGGCCACGTTCCATCAGCTGCTGCGGCGCGGCGCGGCGATCGCCGCCGACCGCCGCACCCTGGTCACCTTCGGGATCCGCCCCGATCACGCCGCCACGGGTTACGGCTACATCTACTGCGGCGCCGCGCTCGATGCGGACTCACCGCGCGCCTTCGTCGCCCAACGCTTCTGCGAGAAGCCGGACCGGACGACCGCCGAGCAGTTCCTGGCCGACGGCGGTTACCTGTGGAACAGCGGCATCTTCGTCTGGTCGGTCGCGGCGATCGGCGCCGCCATGCGCCACGGCGCCGCAGCGTTGGGCGTTGCCTACGACGCGATGCTCACAGCCATTCGCGGCGACGACCCGGCGCAGCTGGCAGCGGCCTTCGGCAACGCGCCGCGGACTTCGGTCGACTACGCGGTGATGGAACGCGCCCCGCACGTCGCGGTCGTCGAAGCCGCCGGGCTGCGCTGGAACGACGTCGGCAGCTTCCCGGCGCTCGCCGACATCACCGCCGCCGACGCCGGCGGCAACCACAGTCTGCTCGGTGACGGCGCGCGACTGTTGCAGTTGGCCAGCAACGGCAACATCGTCTACGCCGAGGGCGCGCGCACGGTGGCCCTGTTCGGCGTGCACGACCTCGTCGTCGTCGCCGTCGGCGACGCCGTACTGGTCTGCCCCAAGGACCGCGCCGCGGACCTCAAGCAACTCGTCGACCACGCGCGGCAACAGGGCCGGACCGATCTGCTGTGACCTCACCCCGACGGATCCTCGCCGTGGACTACGGCGACGCGCGCACGGGCCTGGCCGCGACCGATTGGACCGGCACGATCTGTGTGCCGCTCGAACGCATCGACGCGCGCGACCCGGCCGCGGTGGTCGCGGCGATCGTCGCGTTGGTCGCCGAACGCCAGAGCGAAGCCGTGGTCGTCGGCATGCCGCTGTCCGCAGGCGGCGCAGGCAACGCGCGCGCGCAGCGCACCGAGCAGTTCCAGAAGCTGCTGACCGCGGCGCTGCCGTGCCCGGTGTTCGCGGTCGACGAGAGCCATTCGACCGACGAGGCCCATGAGCGCCTCAAGGCCGGCGGCCTCAAGGCCAGCCAACGCAAGAAGCTCGCCGACAGCATCGCCGCGCTGGTGATCCTCGAGCGATTCCGCCACCAGCGGCGCTGATTCGCAGCCGGGTTGTCGCCGTTGGCAGGGTCGGCTGGGAACCCGACCGCCCCCGCGGGCCGCCGCCGCGGCCGCAGGCACCGCAATCGAGGTCAAGGGTCCCAAAAGCCTTCACCGATAGGAGGAATCCACCACCGAAGGAGACACGATGACCCGGTTCGCTCTGCTCACGCTGCTGCTCTCGACCACTCTGTCCGCCCAAGGCGTCACCGACCAGGAGATCCTGCTCGGTCAGGCCGCCGCCCTCAAGGGCCAGGCCGCCGCGCTCGGCACCGGCATGCAGACCGGTCTCAACGTCTACTTCGACAAGGTCAACGCCGCCGGCGGCATCCACGGTCGCCAGATCAAGTTGGTCTCGGTCAACGACGGCTACGAGCCGGACCGCTGCGTCAAGGCCGTGCAGATGTTGATCGAACAGCAGAAGGTGTTCGCGCTGATCGGCGGCGTCGGCACGCCGACCGCCAAGGTCGCGGTGCCGGTCTGCACCGAGGCCAAGGTGCCGTTCATCGCCGCCTTCACGGGCGCCGAACTGCTGCGCACGCCGTTCAATCCCTACGTGATCAACATGCGCGCGAGCTACTTCCAGGAGACCGAAGCGCTGGCCACTTTCCTGGTCGACAACAACGGCAAGAAGCGCATCGCCTGCTTCTACCAGGACGACGCCTACGGCGCGGCGGGTCTCGAGGGCATCAAGCGGGCGCTCGCCAGGCGCAACATGGAGCTGGTCTCGACCGGCAACTACAAGCGCAACACGCTGGCCGTCGCCGAGGGCATGGAGAACGTCGCCGCCGGCAAGCCCGAGGCGGTGCTGCTGATCGGCGCCTACGCGCCCTGCGCGCAGTTCATGAAGCAGGCGAAGAGCAACCCGTCGCTGGCGGGTGCGACGCTGTGCAACATCTCGTTCGTGGGCACCAACAACCTCGTCGAGGCCGCGGGCTCGGCCGGTGAAGGCAGCCTGATCAGCCAGTGTGTGCCGTTCCCCGAGGACGAGAGCGTCCCGGTCGTCAAGCAGTACCGCGCCGACATGAAGAAGGCCGGCAAGCAGGGTGAGATCGGGTTCATCTCGCTCGAGGGTTACCTCGCCGCGAAGTTCTTCACCGAGGTCGCCACCAAGGCCGGCAAGAACCTGACGCGCGACAGCCTGTTGGCCGCGGTGCCGGGCACCTACGACCTGGGCGGCATGGTCCTGACCTTCGGCGACAAGGACAGCCAGGGCAGCGACTCGGTGTTCTTGACCACCGTGCAGAACGGCAAGGTCGTCAGCGTGCCGAGCACGCCGGCCGCCGCTCCGGGCAAGTGATCGTCGCACGCAAGCAGTCGGAGCCCGCGTTCACGTCGAGGTAGCCCCATGTTCATCTGGAACGTCCGCCGGAAGATCGTCGCCGCCAGCACCGTCGCACTCGCGGCCAGCATCGGCGTCTGCTCGCTCTACGGGGCCCTGCAGCTGCGCGCCGAAGCGGAGACCAAGGCACTCGACGGCCTCGATGCAACCGCCCGCGATCAAGGCACGCAGCTGCGCCGCATCGTCAGCGAAGCGGTGCAGGTGGCCAACACGCTCGCCGACACGTTCTCGGCGGTGAAGGACGAAGCCGCCGCGCTCGACCTGCCGCGCGAAGCCGCGATCGGCATCCTGCGCACCACGCTGACCAGGCACGAGGAGTGTGTGGCGGTCGGCACCGCCTGGGAGGCCGAGGCCTACGACGGCATGGACTCGGGCTACAAGAACACCCCGGGACACGACGACACGGGCCGCTTCGCGCCGGTGTGGTGCCGCACCAAGGCCGACGCCGAGCCGGAACTGCTCGCCGGCTCGACCCTCGACATCGGCGACGCCTACGAACAGGCCAAGGCCAGCAAACACGTCGCCTGCGAGATCGTGCCGGCCAAGGGCGAGACGCCGAGCCGGCTGGTGATCTTCGCCCCGATCGTCACCGCCGACACGTTCCACGGCGGCACGATGATCGTCATGAACCTGTCCTTCGTCGACGAACTGCTCGTCGCCGACGGCAAGGATCGCTTCTTCCTCGACGCGACCGGCGCGCCGTTCGCGACTCGCGGCGACGCCGAGGACATCGGTCAGATGGCTGCCGGCGAACAACTGCGTGCGGCACTGGCCGCCGGCGAAGCCAGTGAACTGCGCCACGACGAGCACGTCGTCCGCCTGGTACCGATCCGTCTGGGACACGGCACCACCACGTGGTGGTCGGGTGTGCAGATCCTGCGCAGCTCCTACACTGCCGCGGCCAGTGCGGTGTTGTGGAACAGCCTGGGCCTGGGGGTGCTGATCAGCCTCGTCGCGATCGCGGCGCTGTGGTGGCTCGCGGGGCGCATCGCCCAGCCGCTCGCCAACACCGTGTTGCGGCTCAAGGACATCGCCAGTGGCGGCGGCGACCTGACCGCCGAGCTGCCCGTCGTCACCAAGGACGAAGTCGGGCAGGTCGCTGAGGGGTTCAACTCGTTCCAGTGGGTCGTGCGCGGCCTGCTCCAGGAAGTCGCGACGACCTCGGGCGCGATCCGTTCGGGCACCGAAGGCATGTCGGCGGCGAGTCTGAACCTGTCGCAACTGTCGCAGGATGCGGCGCTGTCGGTGCGCGCCGCCACCGACCAGCTGGGCCAGTTCGTCAACCTCACCAAGACGACCAGCGACCACGCGGGCAAGGCCCGCAACCTCGCCGACAGTTCGGTGGGTCTCGTCGATCGCAGCCTGCACGACATGTCGGAACTGCAGCAGGCGATGCAGGCGATCCAGGAGGACAGCGTGCAGATCACCCGGATCGTCAAGGTGATCGACGACATCGCTTTCCAGACCAACCTGCTGGCGCTCAACGCGGCCGTCGAAGCGGCGCGCGCCGGCGAGGCCGGCAAGGGTTTCGCCGTCGTCGCCGAAGAGGTGCGCAACCTGGCGCAACGCAGCGCCGAGTCGGCGCGGTCGACGTCGTCGGTCGTGGCGTCGGCGAGCCAGCGCGCCAAGAAGGGCGCGGAACTGACGGTCGGCGTCAACGACCTGCTCGGCAACATCGCCGCCGCCACGCGGCAGGTGCAGGACCTGATGACCAACATCGACGGCGCGACCAAGGACCAGACCGAGTCGATCGAGCAGATCCGCAACAACGTCGCGCGGCTCGACGAGATCACGCAGAGCAACGCGGCCTGCGCCGAGGAGATGTCCGCGTCGGCGCAACAGAACGCGCAGGACGTGCACAACCTCACCCAGATGATCGGCAGCTTCCGCCTGTGATGTCTCTGCGCCCGCGGCAAGCGCCGCGGGCGAAGGAAGTGCCTGGTCCCCGTAAGCCGGGTTCTGGTGCCGCCCGAAGGCGGTGACGGCCATTTCTCTAGGACCGTCCTCGCGGACGGCCGCCAACGACCTACCCGAGGATCTGGGCGCGGGCCGCGCGATCCTCCTATTCGGTCTTCCTCCAGGTGGGGTTTGCCGTGCCGAGCCGGTCGTCCGACTCGCGGTGAGCTCTTACCTCACCGTTTCACCCTTACCGTCGTCGGCTCGCGCCGACCATCCGGCGGTCTGTTCTCTGTGGCACTTTCCCTGTCCTTGCGAACGGTGGGCGTTACCCACCACCTTGCCCAATGGAGCCCGGACTTTCCTCCCGCGGCGAACCGCCGGCGGCCGTCCAGGGACCAAGCGCGGTGCACGGTAGCGAACAGATCGTCGCCGACAAGCCTTTCGCACACCCGTACGGCTCCGGAAAGAAGGATTCACGACCCCGACTTGCGGCGCCCACGTCGAATACCTAGCCTGCGGAGGCCCGGTGATGACTCGCCTCATCACTCCCTCTCTCGACACCTTTGCTCCGCACCAGTTGAGGTCGCCAGTGCGACTCACGACTCGCCTCGTCATCTGCCTGCTGGCCTGCGCACCATGCCTCGCCCAGCAGTCTTCGCCACTGCGCTCCACCGTTGCTTCACCATCGGCGGTCGAAGCATCTTCGTGGCAGCCTGCGTCGAGCACCGCTGACAAGCACGCGGTGGACAACGGCGCCGCTGGCAATGTGCTCGACCTGCGCGACGGCGGCGACGCCCATGGTCTGCCAGTGCCCGAGCCGAGCGCGCTGTTCCTGGTCGGCACCGGTCTGGTGGGCATCGCCCTGACGGCGCGCCGCCGCCGCCGTCGCGTCTGAACGCGGCGAGCACCCGATCGCATTCTCAGGCTCAGCCAAAGCGCGGCACGTGCGCGCGAATGCGCGTCGCCTTGTCGACCACCGCGCCGATCAGTTCGCGGTGCGCACGCGCGGAACCACCGAGGTAGGCGCGCAAGAACCGCAACGCGGGCCGCCCCCATGCGCGGTCGGGCGCCGACGCGAGCAGCCCGGCCAGGTCCTTGACCACCCAGCGCCGCCAGCGCCAACGCGGCCTGAAGATGCGTTCGACGTCGAGGAACACGGGCTCGGCCCCAAGGCGCGGATCCCGCGCGAACACGTGGTTCCAGTAGAGATCGCGATAGACCAGGCCATGGCCGTGCAGGCGACGGACCAGCGGCGCGACCACCGCGCTCGCGTACTGCGCCAGCGCCGCGAACCAGCCCTCCTCGATCGCCTGCGCGGCCCAGGAATCCAGACCCCGCCCCTCCACCGACGCGGTGACCAACAGACTGCGGCGCCGCGACCCCAGCCACAGCAGGGGTGTCGGAGTGCGTAGACCGAGCGCCGGCAACGCATGCAGCCAACGCCACTCGGCCCGGGCGTCACGATGCCGACCGCACCGCCACTTGCCATACACGGCCCCTCCCACCGCCTCCGCCGCCACCGTGCGCCGCGTCGGCACACAGCGAACGGTGAAACCGTGGCTGCCGGCCCAGATGCCCGACACGACTTCCGCCGTTCCGGGCGGCAGCGTGGCGAGCACTTGCGCCGAGAGTCGCTGCGGCATGTTGCTGGCGTGCATGGGCATGGCTACCTTCCCTGGCCCACTCTCGCGACGCAAGTCCGACCCCTCTCCGGCATGAACCAGCACGTTCCCAGCGAAGACAACCCGTTCGAAGCGATGCAGGCCAGATTCGACCTGGCCGCGGTGCGACTCGGACTCGACCCGAACCTGCTGGGAATCCTGCGTTCGTGCGAGCGCGAGATCACGATCAGCATTCCGGTGGTCATGGACGACGGCTCGGTGACCGTGTTCGAAGGCTACCGCGTGCAGCACTCGACCGCGCGCGGCCCGGCCAAGGGCGGCATCCGCTACGCCAGCAATGTCTCGCGCGACGAAGTGCGCGCGCTGGCCGCGTGGATGACCTGGAAGTGCGCCGTCGTCAACGTGCCGTTCGGCGGCGGCAAGGGCGGCGTGATCTGCGACCCGTTCAAGATGTCGCGCGGCGAACTCGAACGCATGACGCGCCGCTACGTCGCCGGGATCATGGACCTGCTCGGCCCCGACCGCGACGTGCCCGCACCCGACATGGGCACCGACGGCCAGGTGATGTCGTGGATCATGGACACGTGGTCGATGCACACGCGCCAGCATCTGCCCGCGATCGTCACCGGCAAGCCGATCGGCCTGGGCGGCAGCCTCGGCCGCATCGAGGCCACCGGGCGCGGCGTGATGCTGTGTTCACGCGAAGCGCTCAAGCACCTGGGCATGGACCCCAAGGAATGCACCGCCGCGGTCCAGGGCGCCGGCAACGTCGGTCTGATCTCGGCCCTGCAGCTCGCCGACCTGGGCGTCAAGATCGTCGCCATCAGCGACGTGCACGGCGGCCTCTACAACAAGAACGGCCTCGATCTCGACGGCATCAAGACCCACCTGCAGAAGAGCCGCAAGCTCGACGGCTTCGACGGCGGCGACCGCATCACCAACGCCGAGATCCTCGAGCTGCCCGTCGACATCCTCGTACCGGCCGCGACCGAGAACGTGATCACCAGCCGCAACGCCGAGAACATCAAGGCGCGCATCATCACCGAGGGCGCCAACGGCCCGTGCACGGCAAACGCCGACAAGATCCTCGATCAGAAGGGCGTGTTCGTGATCCCCGACATCCTCGCCAACGCCGGCGGCGTGACCGTCAGCTACTTCGAGTGGGTGCAGGACCGCATGGCGTTCTTCTGGACCCAGAAGGAGGTCGAGGACCGCATGGAACACATCATGGTCGACTCGTTCGCGGCCGTGGTCGACATGGCGCGCCGCTTCCAGGTCAGCAACCGCATCGCCGCCTACATGCTCGGCGTGAACCGCGTCGCGGAGATCACGCGCCTGCGCGGGATCTACGCGTGAGCTGGGTTGGCGCTGCAGGCGCCAACCCAGATCACGCGTAGATGCTTTGCTGGGCGCCTGCCGCACGCGGTGGCAATACGCCGGCGAATTGGCGGGGTTGGCGCCGCAGGCGGCAGGCGCGGGTTGGCCAAGGCAACCGCGGAGAGGGCGGGCTGGAGCATCCGCGGGGAGGGCGGGGAAGCGCGTTTCTCGGCTGCGCCTGCGGCGCAGACGAGAAACACGGGCAACCGCGGCGATGGGGGCTGAGGGCTGACTCCTGGCTGACGGTGCTTCTCTTGTCTCTTCCTGCTCTGTCTGTCTCTTGTCTGCTGCTGGTGCTGCTGGTGCTGCTGTCTGCAGCTAGTCGCTGCCCGGCTTGTGCTGCCGCCCCTTCTTGATGTCGCTGCGTTGCCGCTTCTCGTCGAGCCTGCGGCGTTGGCTGCCGCGCGTCGGTTTGGTGGCGACGCGGCGCTTCTTGCGGACCAGGGCGGCGGCGATCAGATGGCCCATGCGTTCGAGCGCGGCCTGGTAGTTCTGGAACTGGCTGCGGTGTTCGCTGGCGGTGACGCAGAGCATGCCTTCGGCGTCGAGGCGTTTGGCCATGGCGGTGCGGATGCGGGCGACGTCGTAGGGGCCGAGCACGGCAGCGGCGGCGTCGAGGTCCAGGCGCAGATCGACCTTGGTCTCGGTCTTGTTGGCGTGCTGGCCACCGGGGCCGCCGCTGCGTGAGAAGGTCAGGTGGAAAGCATCCTTGGGGATGACGCGCCCGTCAGGCAGGTAGAGGTCAGAGCGCGACACGTTCCACCCATTGGTGCTGCGGTTGCCGATTCTGGTGCCAGCCGTGGGCCAGCCAGGCAGCACCGCGCGCAGCGCCGCGGCCATCGATCAGACGATGCGGTTGCATTCCTTGGTCGGCGAGTTCCTTGCCGAGGGCGGCGGCGTAACGCGGCACGCTCGTCAACACGCCGCCGCCGAACGCGACGTCGAGGTCTTGCAGCTCGTTGCCGGCCTGGCGTGCGGCGGCGATGGCCAGTGTCGCCAGCGACGACACCGCGGCGTCGAGCACTTCACGCGCGACGGCATCACCTTCGTCGGCAGCGGCGATCACCAGCGGCGTCTTGGCGGCGACCTGACCCGAATCGAGGCGCTGCAGCACGGCGCCGAGGCGCTGCGGCGCGGGCGCGTCGAACGCCGCGCACAGCTTGCCCGTCAGCGAGGTCGGCGGCCCCAGCCCATCGACGGCGAGCAGCACCGCGGCGGCGGCGCGACGCACGAGGTCGTAACCGCTGCCCTGATCGCCGAGCAGGTAGCCGCGCCCGCCGACGCGGATCAGTTCGCCGGTCACGCTGCGCGAGATCGCGAACGAACCCGTGCCGGCCCAGACCAACACGCCTGGCCCCTCGGTGAGCGCGGCGGCCGCGGCGGCGAGCACGTCGCCGACGATCGCGATCGGCACGTCGACACCACGTTCGCGCAGGCCGGTGGCGAGCCGGGCGCTGGTAACGGCGTCGCCGACGCCGGCGAGCGCGCAGACCACCGCAGCTGGCTTCTGGATCTGCAGCGCCATGTGCAGCACCTCGGCGAGCCCGTCGATCGTCGCCTGCAGGCCGTGCACGGCCGGCTGCACGGTGCGCGCGTCGCCCCCCGGGAGGACGCCGGCGGGCGCCCATTCGAAGCGGCAGTGGGTCCCGCCGACGTCGAGGCCGAGGAAGATCACGACGCGCAAGCTATCGCGGCGGCGCGGTGACGGCGAGCCAGTGCTGCACCGCGGCGACCACGGTCTGCGGCTCGATCAGCGCCTGGCAGTGCGGCACGCGGTCGCAGCGCGGCAGGTAACAGCACAGACACGGCAAACCCTCGGGCACGATCTTGCTGCCGCGCCCGTAGAGCTCGATCTCGGGCGCCGAGGTCGGACCGAACAGGACCACGGCCGGCACCTTGCGCGCCGCGGCGACGTGCACGGCGAGCGAATCGCTGGTGACGATCGCGCGGCACTGGCCGATCAGCGCGGCGAACCGGCCGAAGGAGTTGTGATTGCCCGCGTCGTACACGGCGAGGCCGGCGGCGAACGTCGACAGCTCGCGATGGCGCTGCACTTCTTCGGGCCCGCCGAGCAGCACCACGCGCCAGCCGGCCGCGTCGGCGAGGCGCAGGAACGCCTCCTGGTGCTCGTGAGTCCACTGCTTGTAGGCCCAGCGCCCGCCAGCGCCGGTGTTCAGACCCACCAGCGGTCCGTCGCCGGGCATCGCCGCGACGAACTCCTGCACCGCGTCGAGGTCGGCGGGCGAAGGCTCGAGGATCGGTTCGCGCACCGCCGTCGGATCGAGGCCGAGCACCTCGGCGACGAGGTGCTGGTAGGTCTGCCGGTTGGCCTTCTTGAGCTCGTCGGACAGCCCCATCGCCAGCCAGCGCGCCGCCGCCGGCGACAGCGCCTCGATGCGGCCGGTCGCGTCGCGCACGTAGCCGCGCCGCTCCTTGGTCTTGGCCATCGCCGCGAGCACCGCCGCTTCGGGGTCGGCGTCGGGACACAGCACCACGTCGAAGTGCTCGGTGTGCAGGCGCGCGGCCGTGACCACGTCGTCGGTGCTGAGCACCTCGTCGACCAGCGCATTGCCGACGAACAGACCCGCTGCGGCGCGGCGCGTCAGCCACGTGACCTTCGCGCCGGGCCAGGCCGCATGGATCGCCGGCAGGAACGACGTCGTGCGCAACACGTCACCGGTGGCGGCGAGCTTGACCATCAGCACTCGCGTCGCGATCGGGTCGTATTCGTCGCAGGTCGCACAAACCTTGCCTCGGCGCTTGTGCGGCGCGCACGGGCGATCCCAGCGGACGTGGCGGCAGTCGTGCTTGAGATCGGGCAAGGTCACGGTCGTCTATCGGCAAGCATCGGGGAGGGACCGCATCGAACGTAGCAGACGCCGCGGTCCGGCGACCGCCTCGATACGGGTGAATTGGAGCACTCCCTTGCCATCGCCGGCACCGCGCGGCCTGATTCCGGCATGGTCGAACTCGCCTCGTTGTGGCTGCCGATCCTGTTGTCGGCGGTGTTCGTGTTCCTGGCCAGCTCCGTGATCCACATGGCGCTGCCGATCCACAAGGGTGACTACAAGAAGTTGCCGCAGGAGGACCAGGTGCTCGATGCGCTGCGTCCCGTGGTCCCGGCCGGCCAGTACATGTTCCCGTGCGCCGACTCGATGAAGGACATGGGCTCGCCCGAGATGGTGGCCAAGTTCCAGCGCGGTCCCGTCGGCATGATGATCGTGCGGCCGCCAGCGAGCCTGAACATGGGCAAGTCGCTGGGCATCTGGTTCGTGTTCTGCATCGTCATCGGCGTCTGCACCGCCTACGTCAGCGGCCTGGTGCTGGGCCCAGGCGACGAGCGGGTGTTCCGCGTCGCCGGCACCGTGGCGATGCTGTGCCACGCGTTCAGCAGCGTCAACGATTCGATCTGGAAGGGCGTGCGCTGGGCGACGACCTTCAAGTTCGTGTTCGACGGCGTGGTCTACGGCCTCGTGACGGGCGCGACGTTCGCGTGGCTCTGGCCGGCCATGGCGTGAGCCGGATCCGCCAACCACGCTCGGCCCCGCGATGATCCGCGAACATCTGTTCCACAAGCGCGTCGGCACCGACGTGATGTTCCGGTGGCGCGGCGGCGAGATCTCGCGCCTCGAAGGCCTGTCCGATGGCGTGTTCGCGCTGACGTTGACGCTGCTGGTGATGTCGACCGAAGTGCCCGGCACGTTCCACGAGTTGTGGCGCGCCGCCGCGGAGCTGCCGATCTTCGTGGCCTGCTTCGCCATGTTGATGATGGCGTGGCGTTACCACTACCTGTTCTTCCGCCGCTACGGGCTCGAGGACCTGCCGACGACCGTGCTCAACGCGGTCTACCTGTTCTTGGTGCTGTTCCTGGCCTTCCCGCTGAAGTTCCTGGCGACGTTCCTGTTCCACCTCGCCACCGGACAGTCGCATCGGCCGATGTTCGCGGTGCCGCCAGGCGTCGACTTCCTGCCCGAACTGGCGCAGCGCGGCGCGATGATGATCTTCTACGGCGCGGCGATCATCGGCGTGTTCGGCACGCAGTTGCTGATGCTGGCGTGGGCATGGCGACGCCGCCACGAACTCGAGCTCGACCGCCTCGAGCGCTTCCTGACGCGGTCGTCGATGCTCGCCCACGGCATCACCTGCGCCATCGCCGCGGTCTCGATCGTGGTCGTGGCGATCTGGGGCAACCCGGGCCTCGCCGGCATCGTCTACTTCGCGATGCCGTTTGCGCACGGTGGCTACGGCTGGTGGAGCGGGCGACGCGCTGCGCACCTGCAGCAGCAGCTCGCGGCGCAGGCCTGATCGGTCAACCCACGAGCCGCCGCACCACCGCCTCGATGTCGGGCCCGAGCCGGTCGATGGTGAAGTGCGCGAGGCAATGTTCGCGCCCGGCGGCGCCGTGCTGCGCGCCGATCGCCGGGTTGTCCAGGTAGATCGCCAGCGCGCCGGCCAACGCCTCGGCGTCGCCCTTGGGCACCACCGCCCCGGTCTTGCCGTCCAGCACGATCTCGTCGTTGCCACCCGCGTCGCTGACCACCTGCGGCAGCGCCGCGAAGCCGGCCTCGAGGCACGCGTTGCACAGGCCTTCGTGGAACGACGGCATGCAGAACACGTCGCACGCCGCGTAGAGGTCGGTGATCGGCTGCACGCGGCCCGGCACGAACACCCGCGCCGCCAGCCCGAGCCGCTCCGCCTGCGCACGCAGCTTGTCGCGTTCACTGCCGTCGCCGGCGAGAAACAGCACCGCCTTGGGGTAGTCGGCGGCAATCTTCGCGAACGCCGCGATCAGCACGTGCTGCCCCTTGCGCGGCCGCAGCACGCCCGCGTTGCCGATCAACTGCGCATCCGCCGCCACGCCGAGCCGCGCGCGCGCCGCCGCCTTGTGCTGCTGCAGCCCCGTCCACGGCGCCGGGTCGATGCCGTCGTGCACGAGCGTGATGCGCCGTTCCTCGACGCCCGCGTCGAGCAACCGCTGCCGGATCGCCTTGCTGATCGCGATCGTATGGTCGACGAGCGCCGTGTAGCGGAAGCCCCCACGCAGCCCCTTGGCGATCGGGTAGTCGATGCGCCGGATCGTGAACTTCTTCGCCGCCACACCGCGCGCCGCGAGCCCGCCGAGCAGCAGCGACCGCCCACACGCGAAGTGGATCACGTCCGGCCTCGCCGCCCGATACGCCGCGCGCAGCTTCCACCACAGGTCCGGCCGCCACCACCGCCGCAGCGGCGCCTCGTACACCTTCACCCCGAGCTCACGCGCCACCGCCGCGAACTTCGCCCCAGGCGCCAGCACCACCGCGTTGTGGAACCCCTGCCGCGCGAAATGCTCGATCAACAGCCGCAGCTGCGCCTCCCCGCCCGAGTAGCCGGTCTCCGCCAACACATGCAGCAGCCGCAACGGCTCAGCCATTCTTCTTCTGGTCTCCTACGGATGCTCGAGCGCGGCCGGAAATCGTGTCCCTGCAAGGAAGGCAAGCAAGCCGCGCGGAGGCGGGGCCTGCGCCCCGCTGAGCACGAGCGCCGCGCCGCCTGACGCCGCAGGGGTGCGATTGCCGGTCGCGCCTACAAGATGGCGTCTTCGCCCGTCAGCTGCCGCCCGATGATGAGGCCGTGGATGTCGTGCGTGCCCTCGTAGGTGATCACCGACTCGAGGTTGCACATGTGGCGCATCATCTGGTACTCGTCGGTGATGCCGTTGGCGCCGAGGATGTCGCGGCCCAGCCGGCAGCACTCGAGCGCCATCCAGCAGCTGTTGCGCTTGGCCATCGACACGTGGAAGTGCTGCATCGTGCCCGCTTCCTTCATCTTGGCGAGCTTCCAGCACATCAGCTGCGCCTTGGTGATCTCGTTGGCCATCCACACGAGCTTGTTCTGCACCAGCTGGAACTTCGCGATCGGCTTGTCGAACTGGATGCGCATCTTGCTGTAGCGACACGCTTCGTCGAACGCCGCCTGCGCGGCGCCGATCGCGCCGAAGGCGATGCCGTAGCGCGCCTGCGTGAGGCAGCCGAGCGGGCCCTTGAGGCCCTCGACGCCTGGCAGCATCTGCGAGGCCGGCACGCGCACGTCCTCGAGCACCAGTTCGCTGGTGTCCGACGCGCGCAGCGAGAACTTGTTCTTGATCTGCTTGCCCGCGAAGCCCTTGGTGCCCTTGTCGACGAGGAAGCCCTTGATCGTGCCTTCGCACTGCGCCCAGACCACGGCGACGTCGGCGGACGAGCCGTTGGTGATCCAGTACTTGCTGCCGTTGATGACGTAGTCGCCGCCGTCCTTGACGGCCTTGGTCAGCATGCCACCGGGGTTGCTGCCGAAGTCCGCCTCGGTCAGGCCGAAGCAGCCGATCAGCTCGCCGGTCGCCATCTTCGGCAGGTAACGCTCCTTCTGCGCGTCGCTGCCGTAGGCCCAGATCGGATACATGCACAACGAGCCCTGCACCGACACGAACGAGCGCAGCCCCGAGTCGCCGCGCTCGAGTTCCTGGCAGATCAGCCCGCTCGCGACCGGCGACAGGCCCGCGCAGCCGTAACCCGTGAGGCTCGCGCCGAACACGCCCATCTCGCCGAGCTCGGGGATCAGGTCGCTCGGGAACGTCGCGTTGCGGTTGTGCTCCTCGATCACCGGCATGAACCGGTCGGAGACCCACGACCGCACGGTGTCGCGGATCATGCGTTCTTCGTCGGTGTAGAGTTCGTCGACGTTGAGGTAGTCGAGGGCCTTGTAGAGGTCGGTCATCGGCGGGCTGGCGGCGGGAAGGGCGGGAACGGGGCCGACCAGGATAGCCGGCGGCCCTCCGGAGGAAAGCCGCAGCGGGCTCCGTTCTTTCGCCGCCCGCGCCGTCGTGCGCTAACGCTTCGTCCGCACCGCGATCATCGCGACCAGGAACCCACCTTCGGCGCGCGGCGCCGCCACCACCGCGACCTCGCCATCAGCGAGGTGTGCGACCTGCCGCAGCCGCACGCCGCGCACGCGCGGCAGCTGCACGACGCCCTTGGGCGCGCCGGCGATGCCGAGGTCGACCTCGGCGGTCGGGATCGGCCGCAGCAGCTCGCTGACGGACAGTTCGCAGTCCAGGCCGATGCGGCCGTCGGGCTCGAACAGCACGAGCACACGACCCTCGATGCCGTCGCTGATCACGTCGACCACGGGTGATGCGATCACCTTGTCTCCCTGCTGCTCGACCTCGAAATCGCGCACATAGGCCGTCTGATTGATGCTCGATGCGGTCGCCAGCTGCAGCGGCGACACCACGAGCTTGGGTATCGAGATGTGTTCGCTGCCTTCCTTGATCATCAGGTCGACGACGCCATCGGCCGCCTTGCTGCCGAGCAGGCCCTGCCACCGGCTCGGCTTGCCGTCTTCGACCGCGCCGAAGACTCCGGCCTCGGTCCCGGCGATCTTCAGGTCCGGACCCGGGCGCCGAGGGGCCTCTCCCTTCGCCGCCTCGACCGCGACGAGGTGGGGCCGCAGCGCCTGATCGAACAGCTTCTTGCCGACCTTGGTGATGCGCACCTCGACGGTGATCGCCTGCTCACGGCGCTCGGCGTTGGTGGCCATCAGCCGCTCGGCGGCCTGCAACAGTTCGGGCCTGCCGACCACGGCGAGCCAGCGACCGGCGAGCAGCTGCACGTCGTCGTGGCCGCCCGGCGCGGGGTCTAGGAACCGTCGCACGAACGACGCGAGCACCGCGCCCTCGCCGTCGCGGAACGACAGCCCTGCGTTGTCGGCCTTGGGCCTCAGCGTCGCCACGTCGAACAGCTGCAGCGCGCGGCCGCCCTTGCCCGGCAACGGCGACTTGAGCACCGGAGCCGCGTCGGCCTCCTGCTGCGCACACAGCACGGCGCCGCCGGACAGGACTGCCAGGCAAGACATCAGGATCACGCGCTTCATCGCACCACACTCCGTTGATCGAAGACTTCGAACTGCACCGACGCGCCGTCGGCGAGCACCTCGCGCACGGTGAACTGCGCCGTGGACCGCGCCCACGGCCGGATCTCCTGCAACTCGGCGCTGACGATCGCGCCGCGCACCGCCGGCGCCGGCGCCGGCGCGACGACGCCGCGCAGCGACAGCGCGGCGATCACACCCGCCGCGGCCGTCAGCGACCCGGCGACCAACCACCACCGCCACGAACGGCGCGGCGCGACCACCGCTCGCGGTGCCGCATCGACGGTCAGCTGCGACAGGCGCACGCGCAGCGTCGCCAGCGCCTCGATGCGCGCGGGATCGGTGGCCGCGAACGCAACCAGCTCGGCGTCGTCGAGGGGATCGCGGCGCGCGTCGAGGCAGCGCTGCAGCAGGCGTTCGTAGTCGCGATCGTTCATGGCTTGTTCTCCGCGAGGCGCAAACGCGCGCGGTGCAGATGGGACTTGACGGTGTTGAGCGGCAACGCGTGCGCCGCGGCGAGTTCGCGCAGCGACTGGCCGCGCGCGTGGAAGCCGAGCAGCAGCTCGCGCTCGAGCGGCGGCAGCAGGTCGAGGTGATGCCGCACCTCGTCGCGGAGTTCGACGTCGCACGGCCGCTGTGGCGCGAGCGCCGCGGCGACCTCCGGGGTCAGCGCGCGCGGCTGCCGCTGCTGGCGCGCCCGCGCGTCGCAGAACGTCCGGAACGCGGCCTGCGACAACCAGCCCTGCAGGTTGCCGTCCGGCGCGAACCCGCCGCGCAGCCGCCAGACCTTCGCGAACGTCTCCTGCAGCACGTCCTCGGCGTCGAGTTCGGCGCCGCACAAACGCCGCAGCAGCCGCAGCACCGCCGGACGGGCCGCGTCGAGCTGGCTGGCGAAGGCTTCGTCGGTCAGGGGCGGCAGGGTGAGGGGCAGAGGGCGCACGGGGACGACATCTCTACCGTTCCGGACGCGCGCAGGTTGCAGCAGCGGGCCAAATCCTCCGGGCAGCGCCCCCCGCGCGCTACCGTGTCGCGATGGACTGGCCCCAGGCCCCCACGCTGCCTGCGACCGCCGCGCAGGCCGCCGCGGCGTGTTTCACCGACACCGAAGGTGGCCACGCCTTCGCCACGGAGGGCTGCGGCCAGTGCCTTGGGCACACCTACTGGCGATGAAACACACCTCGCCGTGGACCACGGTGACTGGCCTGCTGCTGGTCGCATGCCATGCGCCACCACAGCCGACCCCGGACCCGATATCGCTGCCCCACATCCGCCACGGCCATTGCGTGGTGCCTCTGCCCGGCGGCCTGTTGTGTGTCGGCGGCTACGGTCACGGCGCCGACCACGAGGAACGCGGCACGCGGCAGACGTTCTGGCTCGCCGACGGCGCCGCCGAGTGGTCGCCGCGCGCCGCGATGCAACGCGGACACACGTTCTTCGCAACCGCGGTGATCGACGACACCGCCTTTGCGGTCGGCGACGGCGTCGAACGCTACGAGCAGCAGGCCGACCGCTGGGTCGAGGTGATCGAGCCCGGCACCCTGCCCAGGAGCCACTTCGCCGCCTGCGCTCACGCCGGCAGCATCTACGTACTCGGCGGCTTTCCGCTCGAACGCGCCGGCATGCAACGCGTCGATGTCGCCACCGGCAAGGCCACAGGCCTGCCGCCACCGCCGGGGTTCGGCCCGGGCGACCACTTCCACCTGCTGGTTTCACTCGGCGGCGAGCTGCACGCCATCGGCGGCCTCGACGGCGAGTCGTTCCAGCCCAAAGCCGAACACCACGTGCTGCGCAAGGGCGCGTGGTCGACGCTGGCGCCGCCGCCCGTGGGCATCTGGACCAAGTTCGCGGCCCACGCGGTGCACGGCGGCAAGCTCTACGTGTTCGGCGAGTTCGGTGGCTGGTGCCTGGATCCCGCGACGGGCGTCTGGAGCCAGCGCCGGCCGCTGCCCTGCATGTTGGCGATGCCAGCGACGGTGGCGCTCGGTGCCAACCTGTGGGTGATCGGCGGCATGGCGGTCGACAAGCCCCGCAACCTGCTGCTGCGTTACGCAGTCGGCGAGGACGCGTGGTTCGACGTGGAGCGGCCCGGGCCCTGATCCGCCCGAATCGTTGTCGGACGGATCAGCTGGTCCACGACTACCACCACCACCAGACGCCGAGGTTGGCCGGTGTCGCAAACAGCGCCTCCGGCGCAGCCGGCGAGCTGACGCCGAGGTCATCGTTCGGGTCGAGATCGGCCGGCAGGATCAGACCGTTGTTGACGACACCAAGGCTCGCCGTCAGCAGGTTCATCCCGGGCGTGCCCGCTGCGCTCCACGGTGAAGCCAGCAGCACGGCGTTGCCGTTGACCAACTCGACGCGACCGCCGAACGATCGCACCAGGTTCGTGCCGCTCGTGCCGTTACCGACCGTGCGAACGTCGGCGACTGGCATTTGCCACGGCCCCCACCCCGAGTTGGGCTGCACGAAGTTGCACGCTCCGGTGGCCTGCAGCACGATGTCGCCGGCTGCCCAGAGCCGGTTGATGGCGTGCTCGTTGTCGTGGTTGGCGTTGTCGAACGCTCGATCGTAGGCGACGATCCTGCCACCAGTCGAACGAACGTCGATGATGCCGCCGCCGTGGTTGCCTGGCATCTCGACCGCAACCGCACCGGGATTGGGGAACTGCCAGTGGCCCAACGTGTTGCCGAGCACCGTGACGTCGCGGCCAGCCTGGATCTCGATCCTGCCGGCATGCACGGTGCTGCGCGTCGCCCTGACGACGACGCCAGAGGTTCGCAGCTGCAACGCCCCGACCGAGAGCCAGTGCAACTGCCGACCGTCGATGCGAACCTCACCATCGAACGCGGCGACGCGGATCACGGGAGCCGTGTCGGCGTAGTCGGCGGATACGCGCCCCGAGATCTCGATGTCGCCACCGAGTCCCGCGCCGCCACCGCCGGTGACGATGTGGATGTCGCTGCCACTGTCGGTCTGTACCAAGCCGTGACTCCGGATCCGGATGTCGCCGCAACGCGAGGCGATCGTGATCCGGCCCGAGACGCCGCCGTTGGCCTGGCTGCGGTTCAGCACGCAGCCATCGATGAGCACGTCACCGCCGCTGCGGATCGTGATCGGACCGGCCTCGGCCTTGTGCGACTGCACGCTCACGACGGCGGACTGATGGATCGTGACGCCGCACGAAGAGCGCAGTTCGATGCCCGGAGCGGGTCGCTGCTGACCGTTTCCGGGCACGGTCAGGGTCGTGATCTCGACCCCTTCGGCAACCACCAGGCGCTGGCTCCCGGTGTCGATGACCATCATCCATTGGTTCGGCAACGGCCCATTCTGGAGCAGCGATATGTATGGCAACAGGGCCGGGGGAGCCGTCACCGTCGGGGGGGTTGTGTTGAAGTTCGCGACCACGCTGCAGGCGATCGTCACGACGTTGCCGTCGCAGAGACTGCATCCACCGAGCACCGTCAACGTTGCACCCGCGCTCTGCACGAAGCCGAACGCATTGGCGACGGTCGCTGTGTAGACACCACCGTCGGAGCCACCGACCGAACTGATCGTGAACGTGGCCTGGTCGGCGCCGGAGATCGGACTGCCGTCACGGTACCACTGATAGACCAATGGCCCGACCCCGGTCGCGGTCACGGCAAACGTGACGCTCCCCCCCACGCCGCTCGACTGATCGTCGGGGTCGTCGGTGATCTGCGGCACGGCACCCGTGGTCACGACCACCTGGCTCAACGCCGCATTGCCGACCGGATTGGTCACGGCCAGCATGTAGGCGGTAGCCGCGTTGCTCGGCGGCGTCACCAAGACGGGAACACCGCTCTGCACGACGATCGAACCGGGCTCGATCAGACCGCTCGAGGCACCCGAGAACACCGCGGTCAGGCTCGTCTGCTGGCCGTTGACGACAATCGGTGGGTCGGCAACGAAGCTCTGGATCTCGGCTGGCGGCAGCGACTGGACAACCACGAAGGCCGTGACAGCAGTGTTGGCCGCGTTGGTGACCGTGAGCATGTAGGTGGTCTGCTGATCGAACGGCGGGATCACCGTGAGGCCGGTGCCACTCACCACCGGGCCAACGCCATTGTCGACGACGCCACTGCCGTCGAAGACCGCAAGCAGACTGACACTCTGCCCGTTCGTGACCAGACTCTGCGAAACCGTGAAGCTCGTGATCGTCGGCGCCGCCACGGCCTGCACCGAGGTCGACAGCGTCACCGCCGTGTTCGCCGCGTTGGTCACGGTCACCGTGTAGGCCGTCGTGCCAGCCGGCGGCGTCACGTTGACGCCGACGCCGCTGCTCAACGGGATCGCACCGGGGTTCAGCACCGCCGTGCCATCCGCGAACGTCGCCACCAGTGACACCGGTTCGCCCGCAGTCACGAGGTTCGGCGTCGCCACCAGACTCGTGATCGTCGGCGCGGCCACCGCCTGCACCGAGGTCTGCTGCGACACCGAAGTGTTCGCCGCGTTGGTCACCGTCACCGTGTAGGCCGTCGTGCCAGCCGGCGGCGTCACGTTGACGCCGACGCCGCTGCTCAACGGGATCGCACCGGGGTTCAGCACCGCCGTGCCATCCGCGAACGTCGCCACCAGTGACACCGGTTCGCCCGCAGTCACGAGGTTCGGCGTCGCCACCAGACTCGTGATCGTCGGCGCGGCCACCGCCTGCACCGAGGTCTGCTGCGACACCGAAGTGTTCGCCGCGTTGGTCACCGTCACCGTGTAGGCCGTCGTGCCAGCCGGCGGCGTCACGTTGACGCCGACGCCGCTGCTCAACGGGATCGCACCGGGGTTCAGCACCGCCGTGCCATCCGCGAACGTCGCCACCAGTGACACCGGTTCGCCCGCAGTCACGAGGTTCGGCGTCGCCACCAGACTCGTGATCGTCGGCGCGGCCACCGCCTGCACCGAGGTCTGCTGCGACACCGAGGTGTTCGCCGCGTTGGTCACCGTCACCGTGTAGGCCGTCGTGCCGGTCGGCGGCGTCACGTTGACGCCGACGCCGCTGCTCAACGGGATCGCACCGGGGTTCAGCACCGCCGTGCCATCCGCGAACGTCGCCACCAGTGACACCGGTTCGCCCGCAGTCACGAGGTTCGGCGTCGCCACCAGACTCGTGATCGTCGGCGCGGCCACCGCCTGCACCGAGGTCTGCTGCGACACCGAGGTGTTCGCCGCGTTGGTCACCGTCACCGTGTAGGCCGTCGTGCCGGTCGGCGGCGTCACGTTGACGCCGACGCCGCTGCTCAACGGGATCGCACCGGGGCTCAGTACCGCCGTGCCGCCCGCGAACGTCGCCACCAGTGACACCGGTTCGCCCGCAGTCACCAGACTCTGCGAAGCCGTGAAACTCGTGATCGTCGGCGCCGCCACCGCAGTCAGCGACAGCGTCTCGAAGACACTCGTCGTCGGATTCGTCACGGTCAGCGTGTACACCGTCGTCGCACTCGCGGGTGGCGTCACGGGCGCGGGCACGCCGCTGGTCATCACGATCGCACCGGGATCGAGCACTGCAGTCACCGCGTTGTCGAAGACCGCGGTCACCTGCACCGTTGCGCCGTCGGTGACCGTGCTGCTCGATGCAGTCAGGCTCGTGATCGTCGGCGCAGCCGCCTGCACGCGCACCGGCGGAGTCGGCCGACCATCGCAGGTGGTCTGGATGGCCAACTGCACGACATCGCCGGTGAGATGCGAGACCATCAGGAACGTCGCGGACGCCGATTCGCCAGGAGGCAAGTCCGGGAGCGGGATCTGGGTCGGCTGTTCGGGGTAGAGCTCGCAATTCTCGAAGTTGTCCGGATCGAGGCGCACCCGCAGGAACGACGCCACGCCATCCCCCGTGTTGGTCACCCGCACCGTGAACGGGAAGGGCTGCCCCATCAGCACCGAGGTCGGCGTGAAGAACTGACAGCGCAAGCTGGGTTCGGTCACCGCGAACGGTGAACTCGTCGCCGCCGCCGACAGCAGCGCCACCTGCTGCTGCAGGATCCAGAGTTGTGCCGTCGCGCCGACGCCGACCGTGTAGGTCCCGGGCGCATCACCGCGCACCGTCCAGTGGGTCTGCGCCGTCTCGCCGGGCAGGATGACGGGGCGCAGCATCCTGGTGGCGTTCTGCGGCAATGGACCAGCGTCCGGCACGTCGTCTGGTACATCCAAGTCCGGCAACGCCACCCCGACCGGCAACACGATGGTGGCCGAGCCGTTGCGCAACTCGACGTCGCCTTGGCCGCGATTGATGTAGATCGCGGTGATGTCGTAGAACTGCTTGCGCAGCCAGATCTCGCCAGGGATCACGATCCAAGATTCGATGCGGCCACCTTGCGGCAGCTCGACGAACTCGCCGAAGACTTCGACGGCGCCGCTGTAGCCACCACCACCGCCACCACCACCACCGCCGCCGCCGCCAGCTGCCGACACGGTGCTCTGGAACCTGGTAACGGTTCCGGGCAGCGGATTGATCGGCAGTTCGACATTCGGGATCACCAGCGGCGTGCCGATGCGCATCGCCACCGTGAAGTCGTAGACGGTGTTGTTGACCGGGTCGCTGAGGTTGATGCCGCGCTGCTGGATCTGTGCGGTGTTCAGTTCGACCGCACTGATCGCCTCGACGCCGAACGTCTCCCCCGCGACGAGGCGCAGCTCGAACGTGCCGGGCCCGGCAGGCACTTCGACGGTCTCGGTCCTGGCGACGTAGCCGGTCTTGTAGGCGCCCAGCCGCGTCGCCCCAGGCGGCAACGACACCAACACCTCACCCTGGCCGTTGGCCGTGTATTGACCGTCGAGATTCTCGAAGACGATCGAGGTGCCGGGCAGGGCCTGGTTGGTCACGTCGTCGACGACGCGCACGGTGAAGGCACCGGTCGTCTGGTCGTAGACCTCGACGACCATCTGCGAAGGGAACGTGCCGACGCCCGCAGCGAGTTGCAGGTTGATCAACTGCTCGCCCGGCGGGTTCGCGCCGACGGCATTGCCGGGCACCGCGAGCGTCGCCGCCGCCAAGTACCGCTGTCCCGGAGCGATGGTCACGCCCACCAGATCCTGGTCGAACGTCAGCCAGGTGCTGTCCAGGGTGGCCGCGGTGATCGTCACCGCGCCGGCACCGACGTTGCTGATCGGCACGACGACCTGCTGCGTGAACCCTGGCCACCCCACGTAGCGACCCATCCGCACTTGCAGTTCCGCCGCCGCGGCGTCGACGTTGACCAGCACCGAAGCGCGGTTGTCATTCGGGTTCGAGTCCGGTGGCGCCAGGTTGTCGACCACGGCGAACAGGCTCTGCGGGCCGCTGGCCTGCGGCGTCCACGGCACGTTCAGTGAGACCGTGGTGCCGACCGGCACCGGCCCGATCACCTGGCCGACGAGCGCACCGCCGAAGTCCGGGTCCCCGAGGTAGACCGACACCTGGGCATCGGCGTGCACCTGACCGACGTTCTGCACGGCCACCGCGACCTGCGTCGGCACACCGGTCGTCGGTGTCGCCGCGGCGACGGTGACGGCGGTCGACCCGACGCGCAGATTGGAGTCGAACGGCGACACGATCACGAGCCGTTCGAGCGCCGGCAACGAACCCGACGTGAACCGCAGCGACGCACCCTGCGCGGTGTCGAAGACGAGGTCGTCGAAACGAGCCACACCCTGGTTCGGCGCGCGCACCGTGGTGCCGGTGAATGCACCCACGAGGTCGGGGACCAGCAACTGCACGGGATCCGTCGCCGCGGTGACGAGGTTGCCGAAGCTGTCCTCGACGCGCACTTCGATCGCCGGCGCGAACGTGCCTTCGGGGAAGAGCGCGGGTAGCACCCCCGCGAACGCGAGCGCCGCCGGGGCAGCCGGCGCCACAGTGATCTCGCCGCTCGTCGCCGGCGACAGGCTGCCGGACGACGCCGACAACACGATGTTCTGGGCCGTCTCGTAGGTGATCGAATCGAACGTCGCCACGCCGCCGACGGCCGCGACCGACGTCGTGCCCAACAACGTGGCCGAACCACTCGCCAGGCTCAACGAGACCATCGAGGTGTCGCCCGCCACGAGATTGCCCAGCTGGTCACGCACTTCGACCGTGAACGGCGCGAAGGTGGCGCCGGCCGTCTGGCTCGGTGCCGGCAGCGTGGTGAACACCAATGCCGAGGCCGTTGCCGGCTGCACGAGGACTCCGGCGCTCAGCGTGAACACGCCCGAAGCCAGCGCGATCGTGATCGGCTCGGCGATGTCGTAGCTCAGGTTGTTGAAGGTGGCGATGCCGCCCAGAGCATCGACTGAGGTCGTGCCGCCGAGCGTGCCGGTGCCACCCTGCGCGACGACGGTCACAGCGCTGCTGTAGGTGTCCGCGAGATTGTTGAACTGATCCTCGGCGCGCACCGAGAACGCCGGCCACGGCGCGCCGGCAGTCACGGGTGAGGTCGGCGCCGTGCCGAACGTGATGTGATGCACGGCTGCCGCAGCGACGATCACCTGCGTGTTCGCGATCGGCGTCAGCGATCCGGATTCAACGCGGAAGGTCAGCGGCCCCGAGGCCGTCGCGCTCAGTCCGCTGAACGTGGCGACGCCGTCGACCGCGTTCTGCGTGAGCACGCCGGTGAGCACCGCGCCACCGAGCGGTACGATCGTCACGGCATCGGTCGCGCTCGTGTTCAGGGTGTTGCTGGCGTCCTCGATGCGCACCGTGAACGTCGGCCATACCTCACCCGCGATCACCGCCGCCGCCGGCGGCGTGCCGAACGTGAGCTGCGTCGAGGCCGCCAACGGCGTCACCGCGACGACGCCGAGTTCCTGCGTCGCGCCGTTGAGCGCAACCTGCTCGGACAGTCGGTAGAAGTACTGCGTGCCGCCGACCACGTTCGTGTCGACGAACTCGTAGTTGCCCGGTCCCGTTGCCGGCAGGGTCGCCACCGCGGTGAACGGCCCGCTCACGTTCGTGCTGCGCCCGAGCAAGAACGCCGCGACTCCGGTCTGGGCCGTCGTCGTCCAGGCCAACGTCGCCTGCCCGGTGCCGGCCGTGGCCGTGTAGCTCGCCAGGTCGGTCAGCGGATCGGCGATCCACGACAGCTGGTCGCCCGGATCGTTCTCGAACGCAGGACCGGCGAAGTCGCCGCCGTAGTTGACGAAGGTCACCGGCGCGCCGAGGGGGATCGTGCGCACGTTGAAGACGCCGGCCACGGCGAGCGGGTTCTCGAACGTCGGGTACCAGACGCTGGTCGGCAGCGACCTCCGGATGTCGAGCAACACCGCACCAGGCGTCGCGAAAGGCAGCCGGAACGTCACCGCGCGCAGGTCGTTCGGCGCGGCGGCGATCATGGCGTTGCTGTCGACCAGCAGACCGCTGCCGTTCAGTTCCTCGAACACGGCGTTGCTGGCCGCGAGGGTGCCCAGCACCGACAGGCCGTAGCCACCCGCGCCGATGCCGGTGATCGTCGCCGGCGCGCCGATGGCGCCGACGACCGACAACGTTCCGGACGCGGGCACCGACACGTTGAGACCACCGGGCAGCGCGAGCACGCCGTTGGGCCCCACCGCCAGGGTGCCTGCGACCGTCAGGGCAGGGATCGTGAGGTCGAGCGTCGCACCGCTGACCTCGAGGGTCGCGCCGGCGGCGAGCGAGAGCGAAGTGCTGGACATGGCCAACGCACCCGGGGCGATCGACCGCACGCCAGCCGTGAGCTGCACGGTACGGAACGCCACCGAACCGCTGGTCGAAGCGAGGGTGCCGCTGCCGGTGAAGACGGTCGTGCCTTCGGTCGGCGCGAAGTTCGCGTCGCTGATCCAGTCGCCGCCGCAGCGGATCGTCGGCACCAAGGTCGTCACCGCCGTGCCCGCGAACGTCACGTCGCCCGCGACGTCGATCGTGCCGATGTTGTTGCGGCTGAGCACACCGCCCTCGAACCGCGCGTCACCGCCGACGCTGATGGTGCGTGAGGTCGAACCGATCGACGCCCGGAAGTCACCCTGCACCAGCCGCAGGTCGCCGATCACGGTCACGTTGTTCGACAGGTCGACGCGATCGGTCGCGGCCGCGAGCGCGATCGTCAGGTTGGCGAACGGACCGCCGGCGATGCCCGAGACGCCGGTGCCGTCGATCACCACGAGGCCGGTCGGCGCCATCGCCAGGGCACCGGTGATGATGACGTTGCCGTCGCAGGTGTGGGTTTCGGCGCCGAGGTCCAGCGAGCCCGAAGCGTTCACCGTGAGGTTGCCATCGACGTCCAACGTGCTCGTCGTCCCCAGCGAACCGTCGATCGTGAATGTCGACAGCACCTGCATCGGCAAGGCCGTAGACACCGTTGCCCCTGCGACCACCGAGAGCCCGAAGAACGCGTTCGCCGCCGCCACCGTCTGTGGCGCGGTGCCGTCCAGGAACACCGTGTTCGTCGTCGGCGCGAAGTTCGCGTCGCTCGACCAGTTGCCCGCGCAGCGGATCGTCGGCACCAGAGTCGTCACCGCCGTGCCCGCGAACGTCACGTCGCCCGCTACATCGATCGTGCCGATGTTGTTGCGGCTGAGCACACCGCCCTCGAACCGCGCGTCACCGCCGACGCTGATGGTGCGTGAGGTCGAACCGATCGACGCCCGGAAGTCACCCTGCACCAGCCGCAGGTCCCCGGTCACGGTTACGTTGTTCAGCAGGTCGACGCGATGGGTCGCGGCCGCGAGCGCGATCGTCAGGTTCGCGAACGGACCGCCGGCGATGCTCGAGACGCCCGTGCCGTCGATCACCACGAGGCCGGTCGGCGCCATCGCCAGGGCACCGGTGATCGTGATGCTGCCGTCGCAGGTGTGGGTTTCGGCGCCGAGATCCAGCGAGCCCGAAGCGTTCACCGTGAGGTTGCCGTCCAGGTCCAGCGTGCTCGTCGTCGCCACGGAACCGTCGATCGTGAACTGCCCGCGCACCCGCACCGGCACCGACGTCGTCACCGAAGATCCCCCGACCACCGTCATGCCGAAGAACCCACTCCCGGTTGCCGACACGATCTGCTGCGGTGCGCCGCCGTCGAAGAACACCGTGTTGC
>CAYMPV010000032.1:0-7669 GCA_964392305.1 uncultured candidatus Brocadiaceae bacterium | reverse complement strand
ACGCGTTGACGATCAGGTTGCTGTCGAGGTCCAGCGTGCTCGTCGTCGCCAACGAGCCGTCGAGGGTGCACTGCCCGCGCACCTGCAACGGCACCGCCGTCGTCACGGAAGATCCCCCGACCACCGTCATGCCGAAGAACCCGCCCGGCGCCGTCACGATCTGCTGCGGCGCGCCGCCGTCGAAGAACACCGTGTTCGACGTCGGTGCGAAGTTGGCATCGCTGGTCCAGTTGCCGGCGCAGCGGATCGTCGGCACCGAGTTCGTCACCACCGTGCCCGAGAACGTCACGTCACCCGCGACGTCGAGGATGCCGACGTTGTAGATCTCCAGCGAACCACCTTCGAACGATGCGTTGCTGCCGACCGCGAGCGTCTGGTTGGTGGTCTGCGAGACCCGGAAGATGCCCTGCTGCAGGCGGAAGTCGCCCACGACCGTCACGTTGCCGTTCAGGTGGGCCCGATCGCCGGGACCGGACCGAGCAATCGTCAGGTTGTCGATGGTCCCACCGCCCGAGAAGGACATGGTGCCGCTGCCCACGACACGCAGCACACCAGCCCCCGTGACCGCGCCCGCCACCGCGACGTTACCGCTGGCCTCGAGCGGCCAGGCCGGGTCGACCTGAACAGTCGCGCCGGCCGCCACCGTGAGGGAACGGCAGGCGGCCGCGGTGCCCGACGTGCTCGGCGCGTTCGGGGTCGCGGCCGGAATCGTCGCGTCGATCGCGCTCGACGGTACGCCGACCGACCAGTTCGCAGGATCGCTCCAGCCAGAGCTGACCGAACCTGTCCAGGTCGTTTGGGCCGTGGCCAGGAAAGCGAACAGGGTGAGCGAGAGCACGAGCCGCAGAGCGGCGCGGAGGCGAGCAGGGAGCATGGCGAACCTCGTGGGGGAGCGGACAGCGAGGCACACCAGGCCTCGCCCGCTACACGCGATTGCCAGCCGCGGTCCCCGACGATTTCTCCCGTCGCAAGCGGCTCAGCGACCGCCGTTCCACTTGGCGGCCTCGTCGGGCTTTCCCCAAGCCGAATAGAGCGCGACGAGTTCGGGCACTTCCTTGGGCGGAAAGCCACGCTCCTTGGCAATCGCCACGGCCCGCAGCAGCACCACCTCGGCCTCGGCGTAACGCTGCAGTCCAGTCAGCGCCTTGCCCTGCGTGCGCAACACCCCGAACACCAACGCTGTGTGCCGCGGATCGCGGAGCTGGGAAGGCAGTTCGATAGATGCGTCCAGGGCCTCCTGATGACGCCCGGCGCGCTGCAGGGCGCCCGCAAGGTTGACGCGCAGGACCAACGTGTTGGTCTCGTGAGGCAGCGAAGCGGCAAGGGCGAGTTCGAGCGGCCCCACAGCCTCGGTGTGGCGACCGAGTCGGCTCAGCACCACCGACCACGTGCCGCCCACCACACCAAGGTCGTGGCCCGACGGCGGATCCACGGCGGCCAACGCCTCGAAGGCGCGCCGCAACAGCGGCTCGGCGCGGACATCGTCGTCGATCGAGTGCAGGACGCGCCCCACCTCGTAGATCGACCGCCACGACGCTTCGGGGCGCGCCTCGACGGCCCGCGCCGCGGCGCCCGTGATCTTCCGCTGCAACTCGTCGCGGCGTCGCGCCAGGTCTGCACGCCCGGCGACGTAGGTCGCCAGCTCCGTAGTCGTCAGACGGTTGTAGAAGGCCTGGGCCTCGCGCATCTCCCCGCGCGCCAGCGCAACCTCCGCCAACGCCAGGCCAGCCTGCGCCTCGGCGGCGTAACTGGCAAGCTCCGTACTGATCTTGGCTGCGTCCGCCCGCAGTTCGCCCGCCAACACCCTCACTTCGTCGTGCGCCCCCGCCGCGGCGAACCCGGCGAGCAGCATGCCGCGCGCCTGGATCGCCACGCGCGAATCCGGTCCCTGGGCCTCGACACCGAGCGCGACAAGGCGGTCGACGAGCGGGCGGGCCGCCGCGAGGTCTCCCTTGGCGAGACACAACTGCAGCTTGACGACCTCGTACTTCTGGCGTTCGTCCCAGTCCGTCTCGAGGACTCCCGCGATCGGCTCGAGGCGGGCGAGTTGCGTCGCGGCCTCGTCCGTCATGCCCACGTGCAAGAAAGCGCGCGCCAGACCCGTGCGCAGCCGCGCCTCGACCACCGGCTCGGCTTGCAGTTCGCGGTCCAACTCCGCAGCGGCGAGCACCAGCACATCTGCAAACCTGGCGTCAGGGATGAGGTTCGTGGCTGCAGGAACTTCGAGCACCCACTGCAGCCTGCCGACCAGATCCAGGGCCGCGGCAGCCGAAGCCTGCGCTTCGTCGCGCGACCGCTCAGCGCGCTGCCCGGCCTCGAGCGCTTCCTGCCCCTTCTGGGAGGCATGCTCCGCTGCCGCATGCGCTTCGTCGAGCGCAACGAGCGCCACAGCAAGGCCGGCCACGAGCGCCAGGATCCCGAACGCCGCGCTGGCCGCCGCGGCGCGGTGCCGCCGCAGGAACTTGCGCGCCACGTACCACGTCGTCGGCGGAACCGCACCGATCGGCTGCCCGAGCCGGTGCCGCTCGAGGTCCTCGAGCAGCGACGACGCCGCGGGGTACCGCTCCTCGCGATCGTGGGCCATCGCCTTCTGCACGATGGCCTCGAGGTCGCCGCGCAGCAGCGCCGAACAGCGCCCCAGCGGCATCGGCACCTCCCGATCGAGCATGTGCGCGACTTCGGTGATCGACTTGCCGGCGAACTCGTAGGGTAGCCGCCCCGCGAACAGCTCGTAGGCGATGACGCCCAGGGCGTAGATGTCCACGCGCGCATCGACATCGAGCGCCGAGCCCGTGAACTGCTCGGGGCTCATGTACGGCAGCGTGCCGACCAGGTCCCGCTCGGCCGTGAGGCCGGCCACGTCGACCGAGGTGCGCAACAGCCTGGCTACGCCGAAATCGATCACCTTGGGTTCGTCGCCCTCGGCGACCAGGATGTTCGAAGGTTTCAGGTCGCGGTGCATCACGCCGCGCTGGTGCGCATGCTCGATCGCGCGGCAGAGCTTGCCGAGCAGCGCGAGCCTGCGACCCAGGTCCGGCCCCGAGCGGCTCCACTCCGCCAGCGTCGGTCCCTCGACGAGCTCCATCGCCAGGAACGGTTGCCCCTGCTCGGTGCGCCCCACGAAGAATACGTGGGCGATGTTGGGATGATCGAGGCGCGCGAGCAGGTCGACTTCACGCTGGAAGCGCTCGCGCATGTTGGCGCCGAGCAACATGCGCATCACCTTGACGGCGACGCGGCGGCGCGGCTCTTCCTGCTCGGCGGCGAACACGACACCCATGGCGCCGGCGCCGAGGCGCTCCAGCACCCGCAAACCTGCGATGTTCGCCGGCAGGGCCTCGTCCTCGAAGGTCGCGAACGCGCGTTCGACCTCGGCGGAGTCGAGGCGCAACATCACGGTCCGGGCATCCTGGGTGAGCAGGGCCTCGAGTTCCGACCGCAGCTCGGCATCGTCGCCGCAGTTGGTGTCGAGCCAGGCAGCCCGGCCATCGGGCCCGAGGACCGAGGCCGCCTCGAACAGCTGCCGCAGCCGAGCGAAGCGTTGCCCCTCGATGCCGCTCACGTCGCGCCTCCACCCTGCCGCGAGCCGCCCCGATCGGGCGAGAGTTCGAACTGGCGCGCGATCCAGGCGCGGGCGAAGTGCCAATCCATGCTGACCGTGCTGGCGGCGATGTCGAGTTCGGCCGCGACCTCGTCGATGGTGAGGCCGCCGATGACACGCAACTCGGCGATCTTCGCCATCCGTTCGTTGCGACGCTGCAGCTCGGTCAGGATCTCGTCCAGGTGCAGCACGTCGGCCGTGCCGCCGGCGACGTCGTCGCACTCGCAGAGCGTTCGTTGCCCGCCGCAGCGCTTCTTGGCCTGACGGCGCCGCGCGTGATCGACGAGCACGTGGCGCATGGCCGTCACGAGCCTGGCGCGCAGATGCGCGAGGCTGCGCAGCCCCTGGGAATTGCGGCACCGCAGGTAGGCTTCGTGCACGAGGGCCGTGGGCTGCAGCGTGCCCTGCCCGCGCTGCAGCTGCCGTCCCGCGAGCAGCCGGAGATCCTCGTAGATCTCGAGGAACTCGGCGTCGAAGCCTTGGTCAGCGATGCGGCCGTGGTCGGTCATGCCCCGTCCGGGATCCTACCGGGCCTCGCGGGAGACGGCTCCCGCCGTCTGCCGGGCACAGCCGGCGCACACCGGGCCGGAACGTGGAGAGGCGAATGGCGCATCCAGGGCGATACGCAAACCGCGTCCGGACCCACCGGCGATTTCTGCGTCGGCGAGGCCGCGCGGCAGGTCCAGCGGGGCCGCCGTGGAGCCCGCGGCATGAGGGCGGTAACCTGCTTCCCCCCATGACTCGCCAGATCCTGGTCACCAGCGGCCTGCCCTACGCCAACGGGCCGATCCACCTCGGCCACCTCGTCGAATACATCCAGACCGACATCTGGGTGCGCTTCCAGCGGCTGCGCGGCCACCGGGTCGCCTACCTGTGCGGCGACGACACCCATGGCGCGGCGATCATGATCCGCGCGCAGAAGGAAGGGCGCACGCCCGAGGCCGTGATCGCCGACATGGCGGTCGCGCACCAGCGCGACTTCGCGGCGTTCGGGATCTCGGTCGACCACTACGGCTCGACCAACAGCCCGGCCAACTTCGAGCTGTGTCGCCACATCTGGGCCGAACTGCAGAAGGCCGGCATGATCGTCGAGCGCACCGTCGAGCGCCTCTACGACCCCGTCGCCAAGACCTTCCTCGCCGACCGCTTCGTCAAGGGTGATTGCCCCAACTGCAAGTCGCCCGATCAATACGGCGACAGCTGCGAGAAGTGCGGCGTGACCTACGCCGCCACCGAGCTGAAGAACCCCAAGAGCGTGCACTCGGGCGCGACCCCCGAGCTGCGGCCGAGCCCGCAGCTGTTCGTGCAGTTGCAGCCCGTGCAGCAGTTCTTGACCGAGTGGACGCAGCGCAGCGGCGCGCTGCAGCAGGAGGTCGCCAACTACCTCGCCGGGCACTTCCTCGACAAACCGCTGCAGGACTGGGACGTGTCGCGGCCAGCGCCGTACTTCGGTTTCGAGATCCCCGGCGCGAAGGGGCAGTTCTGGTACGTGTGGTTCGACGCGCCGGTCGGCTACATCGCCGCGACCAAGGAGTGGTGCGACCAGACCGGGCAGACGCTCGACGACTGGTGGCGCAACGACAAGTGCGAGCTGGTGCACTTCATCGGCAAGGACATCACCTACTTCCACACGCTGTTCTGGCCGGCGCTGCTGAAGATCGGCGGCTTCCAGCTGCCCTCGCGCGTGCAGATCCACGGCTTCCTGCGCGTCAACGGCGAGAAGATGTCCAAGTCGCGCGGCACGTTCGTGATGGCCGAGAGTTACCGCGAACATCTCGACCCGACGTGGTTGCGTTACTACTACGCGAGCAAACTCAGCAACAAGATCGACGACCTCGACTTCCACACCGACGAGTTCGTCGGCAAGGTCAACAGCGACCTGGTCGGCCGCGTCGTCAACCTGGCGAGCCGTTCGGCGCGCTTCGTCGCCGACGTCGGCCTCAGCGACACCTACCCCGACGACGGCGGCCTGTTCGCGAAGGCCGCGGCCGCCGGTGACGCGATCGCCGCCGCCTACGAAGCCTGCGACTACCGCGAGGCCACCCGCCTGGTGATGACGCTGGCCGACGCCGCCAACGAGTACGTCGAGCAGAAGGCGCCGTGGACGCTCAAGAAGGACCCGGCGCGCGCCCAGGAACTGCAGGACGTCTGCACCGTCGTGCTCAACCTGTTCCGCCAGCTGATCGTCTACCTGACGCCGGTGATGCCCGAGCTGACCGCCAAGGTCGACGCGTTGCTCGGCGACCCGGTCCGCCACTGGTCGCAGGCGCAGCAGCCGCTGCTCGGCACCACCGTGGCGAAGTTCGAGCACATGATGGCACGCGTCGAGGCCGACAAGGTCGCGGCCCTGTTCACGGCTCCCGAGCCCGAGACGGCACCGGCGGCCGTCAGCGACGACGGCGAAGCGCTCGCCAAGGAGCCGCTCGCGCCCGAGATCACCATCGACGACTTCACCAAGGTCGACCTGCGCATCGCGCGCATCGTCGCCGCCGAAGCGATCCCCGAGGCGAAGAAGCTGCTGCGGCTCACGCTGAGCCTGGGCGGCGACCACACGCGCAACGTGTTCGCGGGCATCAAGAGCGCCTACCAGCCCGAACAGCTCGTCGGGCGCCTGGTCGTGATGGTCGCCAACCTCGCGCCGCGCAAGATGAAGTTCGGCATGTCCGAGGGCATGGTCGTCGCCGCGGGCACCGACGGTGAGGTCTACCTGCTGTCGCCGGACAGCGGGGCGAAGCCGGGGCAGCGGCTGCACTGACGCACTGACGGGGGTCCGCACGGCGGCAGGCTCCGGCCGCCCATCTCAGATCCGGCGCGAGGCCAGGCACCCGGGCGGGCCAAGGCCACCCCAAAAAGAAACGGGGCCCGGCAAGCCGGACCCCGTTTCGAATTCGTTTGGCGCAGACCTCACCGAAATGAGGTCCACACCAGGAAGGTCACTTCTTGGCCTTCTTCTTGGTGGCCTTCTTCTTGGTGGCCTTCTTGGCCGTCTTCTTAGCCTTCTTCTTGGCAGCCATTACACTCTGTCCTTGTTAGGGTTTGGTAAGGGGAAGACCGGCGGGGCCACCGTTAAGTGAGCACCGAAACTCCGGCCGCAAGGGATGATCGGCACAACCGATCATTGAATTCACCCGAACTTGCGGTGCACCCTTGAGATGGGGCGCGTACGGTGCAGCCGAAGGATTTGCGAAACGCTGTTTTTAGCCGTATCTCCTGGGTTCGACGAACGCAAATCTTGAGTGGCAGTCAGGTGTAGGTCGCTTTGATTTTTTTCGATTTTGCTTGGTCCCGACCCGGCAAAACCCGCCGAAAACGACCCCCAAAACCGGCTCGGGCCACTCGCGACGACGACGTCGCGGGTGGCCCGAACATGCACGCATCAGCGCGTGATCAGTCGAACAACTTGTCGAGCGTCTTCTTCGACTCGCTGCCGTACTCACCGCCGAGATCGGGTGCCTGATCACCGCGTCCGATGACGTCGCGGTAGACCTCGGCCAACTTCTTCGCCGTCTCGTTCGCGTAGAGACGCACCATGCCGACCGTCGTGCGATCGTCGAACAGGATCGTGAGCAGCGTGCGGTCGCCGACGAGCGACAACTGGATGTTGTCGCGCTCACCCTGGTGGAACATCGCGGTGAACTCTTCTTCACCGAGCAGACGCGCCATCTCCTTGGTCGCAGCAAACGAGCCGGCGACCAACGCCGAGATCGTGTCGATGTCGATTGTGCGAAGTTCTCCACGCTTGGTGACAAGGTGGCCTTCCTTGTCGATCAGCAGGGCGCACTTGGCGCCCGACAGTCGCAAGAACTCGGAGAGCAGCTTGTCGATGCGATCGACGTCGTCCTTGTAGAACGTCAGGCGGTCGTGACGCAGACGCTCGTTCTGCGACATCTTCTTGGTGTTGCCCATGTTGCCTTCCCGCGAGTTACTGGAGCAGGTCCTTGCCGTAGTAGACGTAGGCGACGCCAGCGGCAGCGACGAGCAAGAGCACCGTCAGCGCCACGAGCATGCCCATGCCACCACGCTTCTGCTGCTGCTGCGTGGACGCGGCGGCGGCGGCCGGAGCCGGAC
>CAYMPV010000031.1:0-77246 GCA_964392305.1 uncultured candidatus Brocadiaceae bacterium | reverse complement strand
GTTCCCGCTCGGCTGGACCCTGCCCTACCCGGGCGGCACCACCACCGACCTGTGGATCTCGAGCAACGGCTTCGTCAACGCCACGGCCAACACGCTGAACGGCTGCTGCGCGTTCAGCCTCACGCAGTTCCTGAGCAACGGTCCGTGCTGGGCGGCCAAGTGGCGCGATCTCAACCCGAGCGCCGGCGGCTCGGTCTACTTCGACACCGACCCGGTAACGGGCACGGCCTACATCACCTTCGACTCGGTGCCCGACTACGCCACCACGAACTCGAACACGTTCCAATACGCGTTCAGCGCGACCGGCCAGGTCGAGCTGCGCTTCGGCAACGTCGCCCCGACCGCCGGTGGCACGGGTTGGAGCCCGGGCGCGGCCAACCTCGATCCAGGTTCGATGGACATCTCGGCCGCAGCCGTGATCATCACTGGCGCCAATGACGTCACCCCGATCGTGCACGATGCCAGCGCCCGCCCGGTCATCGGCACAGCGTTCACGCTCGACACCACCAACGTCCCGGCCGCCGGCCTGGTTGGCGCGACCCTGTTCGGTCTGACCGAGATCAACCCGGGGCTCGACCTGTCCTCGATCGGGATGCCGGGCTGCTACCAGTACGTCTCGATCGACGCCTCGCAGGTGTGGGTGCCCGCGGCTGGTGTCGGCAGCACCAACTTCTCGGTGCCGAACGTGCCCGGCTTCGCCGGTGTCGAGATCAAGACCCAGGGTGTCGCCCTGGTCCCGGGCGTCAACGCGCTCGGCGCGCTGAGCTCGAACGGCGTCAAGCTGACGATCGACATCAACTGAGCGCGGATTGCCAACCTCAAACGAAGACGGCCGCAGCACTCGTGCTGCGGCCGTCTTCGTTTCCTTGGCGCGCCTTGCCGGCCGGAGTCACAGGTTCTGGTAGTTCGGCCCGCCGCCGCCTTCCGGCGTCACCCAGTTGATCACCTGGTACGGGTCCATGATGTCGCAGGTCTTGCAGTGCACGCAGTTGCTGGCGTTGATCTTCAGATCGACGCCGTGCTTGCGGCCCGGCTTCTCCTCCATCTCGTAGACCGCCGCCGGGCAGAAGTGCTGGCACGGGTTGCCGAACTCCTCGACGCAGCGCGTCGAGCACAGGTCCGGCTCGGTGACCACGAGGTGACACGGCTGGTCTTCCTCGTGCATCGTGCCCGAGCTGTAGACCGAGGTCAGTTTGTCGAAGGTCAGGGTGCCGTCCTCGGGCAGCTTGCCGTGCTCGGCCTTGCCCTTGCCGCCGAAGTAGTCCGCCACCTTCTTCATGTAGGTGTGGCCGGCGTTGCTCTCGAGCTCGTCGGACCAGAACGTGCCCTTGCCGCCGAACAACTGCGCGAAACCGGCGTTGACCAGGCCGGCGAGCCGGCCCTTGTGGAAGCCCTGGTGGAAGTTGCGGCACTGCCACAGCTCGTCGTGCACCCAGTCCTTCTGCAGCGCTTCGGCGTAGTGCGCGGTGCCCTTGGCCGAGAAGTCGCCGCTGCGCAGACAGGCCAGCGCCGTCTCGGCGGCGAGCATGCCGCTGCGCATCGCCAGGTGGATGCCCTTGAGGCGCATGCTGTTCATCAAACCGGCGCTGTCGCCGACGATCACGAAGCCGTCGCCGTGGTGCCTGGGCATCGAGTAGAGGCCGCCCTCGGGCAGCGACTTGGCGCCGTAGTTGAGCAGCTTGCCGCCGCGCAGGAACGGGGCGACCTTGGGGTGCAGCTTCATGCGCTGCAGCTGCCGATGCGCATCCATGGTCGGGTCCTGGTAGTCGAGGCCGACGACGAGACCGATCGAGACCATGTTCTTGCCGTCTTCGGTTTCGCCCATGCCGTAGATCCAGCCGCCGCCGAACGTGTGGCTGTCGAGCGGGTAACCCATGGTGTGCACCACGAGCCCGGGCGGACACTGCCCCTTGGACACCTCCCAGACCTCCTTGACGCCGATGCCGTAGACCTGCGGGTTCTTGCCCTGCAGACCGAGGTCGGCGACCAGCTGCTTGGTCATCGAACCGCGACTGCCCTCGGCCAGCACCACGAGCTTGGCAGCGAGGATGCCACCCGGTTCGTAGTTGCCCTTCTTCTCGCCGTTCTTGTCCAGGCCGGAGTCGGCCAGCTGCACCCCCGTGACCTTGGCGCCGTCGCGCTGCAACACGGCGCCGGGGAAGCCGGGGAAGATCTGGATGCCCTTCTGCTCGGCGATCGCACCGAGCCAACGCACGAGCTTGTTGAGTGAGACCACGAAGTTGCCGTGGTTGCGCAGCGGCGGCGGCGTGATCGGGAACTTCATGCCCCCCGTCTCCGTCAGCCACATCGCATAGTCCTCGTGCACCTCGGCCTCCATCGGCGCCTTCGGCTCCATGCTGCGCCAGTCGGGTAGCAGGGCGTTCAGGGCCTTGGGATCGAGCACTGCACCTGAGATCGAATGCGCCCCGATCTCGGCCGCTTTCTCGATCAGGCAGATCTCGGGGGTGAGTTTCTCACCGCTGCCGGTCCGGTCGACCTCGGCGTTGTGCCGTTCGATCGACTGCGCCAGGTGGATCGCCGTGCACAGGCCGGCGGGTCCCCCGCCGACGATCACGACGTCGAATTCCATCACGTCTCGTTCGGTCATGCTTTTGTCGGCGGCCCGCTTGGTAACCGCTGTCGGCCGTCACACTACAAGTGCCACGAGTCGCTGCAAACTTCGTCCGCCCGCAAGGCGGGGACCGACAGGCAGGCAGGGGCTCGAGGCAACTGAAGGAAGACCATGAAGCGCACCTACACCCTGGCCGAAGCCAACCTGGCGCTGCCCCTGATCCGGGCGATCGCGGCAGAGCTGGTGGAGCGACGGATCGATCGGCGCGCCCTGCGCCGCCGGCGCGAACTGCTCGAGAAGGCGCAGACCCCCGAGGGCCTGCGCGGCGAGCTGGCGGAACTGGACGCCCGCATCTGGGAACACGACGAAGCGATCGGCCGCTGCCGGTCCGAGTTCGAAGTACTCGGCATGACGGTCCTGCGCACCGATCCGCTGACGATCCACATCCCGGGCCAGAACCGCCTGGGCCCGAAGAGCACGACGACGAAGGACACGGTGGTCTTCTGCTGGCAGGAAGGTGAAGACACCGTGTGCCACGGCCACCCGGTCGGCGAAGAAGAAGACCAGCGCCGTCCGCTGCGAATCCGCGCCAAGGGCGCGTGAGTTGCCGCCCGTCGGCGCCCATGGGGAGGCGCCGACGCGGGGAATCGGGCGCGCGATTGCGCCGTGGGGAAGCAACCGCCAGCATGGTTGGCGCCCCATGTTCCACTGCACGATTCTCTACGCATTGCGACCCGGTGTCGCCCTGGGTCAGGTGCGCACCGCGCGGGAGTCGCTGCAGTCCCTGGTCGAAACCCTCCCGGGCGTCGAGCACTTCGTCGTCACCCACAACCTCGCACCCGAGAGCGGCGGCTTCAACCTGGTGCTGTTCTCGGCGTTCACCGACCGCGTCGCCTGCGACATCTTCCTACGCCACGACGAGCTCGCCCGCGTGCACACCGAAGAACTCGATCCCGTGGTCAGCCGCCGGATCGTGGCCCTGGGTGACGATGCCAGCAACTGATCCGGTTGCCGCGCGAGGCGCAGTCACGCAGATCTGAGCCCAACCACTGGAACGCCAGAGGTCGTTTGGGTGCAATCGCGCCGATGAGCACTGTGAAGCGCGTAGCGGTGACCGGCGCCGCTGGTCAGATCGGTTATTCCCTGCTGCCGATGATCGCCAGCGGCGGCATCTTCGGCCCGAACGTCAAGGTCGCCCTGCAGCTCCTCGAGGTCACGCCGGTGCTGCCCGCTCTGGGCGGCGTGCGCATGGAACTCGAGGACTGCGCGTTCCCGCTGCTGACCGAGGTCACCTGCTCGGACGACCCCAAGGTCGCCTTCAAGGACGCGGACCTGTGCCTGTTGGTCGGCAGCAAGCCGCGCGGCCCCGGCATGGAGCGCAAGGACCTGCTGCAGGAGAACGGCAAGATCTTCATCGGTCAGGGACGCGCGATCGGTGAGGCCGCCGGCCCCGACGTGCGCGTCGTCGTGGTCGGCAACCCGTGCAACACCAACTGCCTGATCGCGATGCACAATGCCAAGGGCGTGCCCTCGGCACGGTTCTCGGCGATGACCCGCCTGGACCAGAACCGCGCCAAGTCGCAACTCGCGCTGCGCGCCGGCAAACACTGGTCGACGGTCAAGAAGGTCATCATCTGGGGCAATCACAGCAACACCCAGTATCCCGATTGGCACCACGCGACCATCGACGGCAAGCCGGCGGCACAGGTGATCAACGACGATGCCTGGCTGCAGGGCGCGTTCATGAAGACCGTGCAGGAGCGCGGCAAGGCGATCATCGAGGCGCGCGGCAAGTCGTCGGCGCTGTCCGCGGCGCAGGCCGCCGTCGACCACGCCCGCTCGCTCTACACGGCGACCACCGCGGACGACCCCGCCGCCCTGTGCGTGATCAGCGACGGCAGCTACGGCACGCCCGAGGGCATCATCAGCGGCTTCCCGTGCACCACCGACGGCAAGGGCAACTGGCAGATCGTGCCCGGCCTGGCGATGAACGACTTCAGCAAGCAGAAGGCCGCGCTCACCTGGAAGGAACTCTGCGAAGAGCGCGACATGGTCAAGGACCTGCTCGGCTGAGAGGCCGAGAGGAAATCATGATACGGCCTCTCAGAATGCCGATTGGCGGCCGCCTTCGCGACCGCGCAGAGCCTTCGAGAGGATTCTCTCTCAGGCTCTGAGTTCTCAGTGCACGAATTCGCCATCGCGATCACGGTCGTCGCCGGCATCGCGATGGGCGCGATCAACAACGTCGCCGGCGGGGCTGGGGTGCTCGGCCTGCTCGCCTTCGAGCACGTCTGGGGCCTGCCGCTGTCGGCAGCCAACCCCAGTTCACGCATCGCCGCCGTGGCGATCGGCACGTTCGCGTTCCTCGGCTTCTGGCGGGCCGGCCGGCGGCCGCCACTGCGCACGTGGGGCCAGGGGCTGTTGGCGGTGCCGGGCGCCTTGCTCGGCAGCCGCCTCGCGCTCGACCTGCCCGACCTGGTGTTCCGTGGCTATCTGGCGCTGATGCTCGTGGCGCTGCTGCTGCAACAGGTGCGGGGCCGCACCGACACCTCGGTCGCCCCGCGCGCGACGTGGCTGGGCGCGCTCGGCTGCTTCGTCATCGGCCTGCACATGGGCTTCGTGCAGGTCGGCACCGGCCTCGTCGCCACGCTGGTGCTCGCCAAGGCCTACGACCGCGACCTGGTGGCCGTGAACATGGCCAAGAGCACGGTCGTGATCACCAGTTCACTCGCCAGCGCCGCCACCTTTGTCGTTGCGGACAGCATCGCCTGGATCCCGGCGATCGCGCTCGCGGTCGGCGCCGCGATCGGCAGCTACTCGGCGAGCCACTGGAGCGTGGCCAAGGGCAGCGGTGCGGTGCGTAGGGTGATCGTCGCCATCGCCGCACTGACGCTGTTCGAGCAGGTGCGCCAGATCCTGCTCGCACTGTGGTAGCCCACAGCGGCAGTTCCTATCGTCCGGGCATGAGCCGCCACGTCGTCGTCACGGGCGCCAGCTCCGGCATCGGAGCCGCCTGTGCTCGCGCCTTCCACGCCACCGGGGACCGCCTGTCCCTCGGCGCCCGCCGCGCCCAGCGCCTGGCGGAGGTCGTGCCCGGCGCGTTCTGCCAGGAACTCGACGTCACCGATCCGCCCAGCGTCGACCGGTTCGTCGCTGCGGCCGTTGCCAACAACGGCCCGATCGACGTGCTGATCAACAACGCCGGCCTGGCCCGCGACGTCGAGAAGATCGCCGAGGGCACCGGCGAGGCCTGGCGCGAGATGATCGAGACCAACGTGCTCGGCCTGCTCGAGGTCACGCGGCGGGTGCTGCCGCAGATGATCGCGCGCAAGAGCGGGCACGTCGTCGTGATCGGCTCGATCGCGGGTCACAAGGCCTACGTCGGCGGCGGTGTCTACTGCGGCAGCAAACGCGCGCTGCAACCGATCTGCGAAGCCATCCGCATGGAGACGCTGGGCAGCAACATTCGCGTCACCAGCGTCGATCCCGGCATGGTCGACACCGAGTTCTCGCTGGTGCGCTTCCGCGGCGACGCCGAGCGCGCCGCCAAGGTCTACGCCGGCACCAGACCGCTGACTGCCGACGACGTCGCCGAGTGTGTCGCTTTCGCCGCCAACCGCCCCGCGCACGTCAACCTCGACACCATCGTCGTCATGCCCACGGATCAGGCCAACCCGCAGATGGTGCATCGTCAGTGACCCGACCCGAACCACCCATGGCCGTTTCCAATCGAACCCTGACCCGACGGCTGCTGCCTGTCGCTGTGGTGCTGACCGTCGCGGCGTACTTCTGGCAGCAGCGAGCTGCCGCCACCGCGCCGGCGTGCACGTGGCGAATCGGCACGGGCACCGAGATCAAGCAGGCCAAGAACTACGACGAGCTGCCGGCAGACTCGCCGTTCCGGCTGGCCTTCACCGCGGTCGAACCGACCTACGTCTACGTGTTCAGCCACAGCATCGTCGACGGCACCCTGCTGTTGTGGCCGTCGCCGGATCTGCGGAGCGACCTCGGGCAACCGTTGCCGATGGGCATGGCGACGCTGCCGGGCCGAACCGAGGACGACAAGTCCCAGGCGAAGGAACTGGCATGGACCACCCGCAGCCAGGTCGTCGGCACCAGCACCGTGGTCGTGATCGCGGCAACGCAGCCCGTCGCCGAACTCGAGGCGATCCTGCCCAAGCTGCGCCGCTGGTCGAACTCGGTCATGCCCGACAAGTCGATGCTGGTGACCAAGCCGGCCCTCGGCGAAACCCCGCTGGCGCCGCCGCTCAGCAACGAACTGCCCAGCGAGCTGCTGCGTCGCGCGGCCCAGGCGACGATCAGCCTCGTGCACCCCAATGGCCCGATGCCGCTGGTGCCGGGGCTCGATGACGTGTGGTGCTCGAGCTGGCGCTTCGTCGAGAAGAAGGGTCCGTAACGCCCGCGGTCTCAGGCGCCCAGCGCCGCTTCGATCGCCCCGCAGAGCACGTGCACGCAGACCAGGTGACACTCCTGGATGCGCGCCGTGTTGGTCGAGGGAACCTGTACCGCGACGTCGGCGAGCTCGATCGCGGCGCCACGCTTCTCACCGCACAACACTGCCGTGCCGATGCCGAGCCGCCGCGCCTCGCGCAGCGCGTTGACGACGTTCTTGCTGCCGCCCGAGGTCGTGAAGCCGATCAGCATGTCGCCAGGCCGCCCGATCGCCTCTACCTCACGCGCGAACACGTGCTCGTAACCCGCGTCGTTGCCGATCGCGGTCAGCGTCGGCACCTGATGACCCAGCGCGATCGCCGCGTAGGCGCGACGTTGTTTGGCCTCGAACCAACCGACGAGTTCACCGGCGGCGTGGGCGGCATCACACGAACTGCCGCCGTTGCCGCAGAACAGCAGCTTGCCGCCGCCGCGCAGCGTCGTGATCGCCGCCTCACACAACTGCTGCAAGCTGGGCACGCAGGTGTCGAGGAACCGCTGCTTGGTCTGCAGGCTGTCGGTGAAGGCGTTGCGAATCGAGGCGTCGTTCATTGCGGCCGCTGGATGCTGCCGGCCGCCGGGCCACCGGGCGAGGGTTTTCTGCCCGTCAGCCGTCGTGCTCAGCCGTCGTGCTCAGCCGTCGTGCTCAGACTGGGCAGCCCCCACCGCCGCACCGACGTTGACCTGCCGGCCTTGCTCCTCGAGCGCACAGCCGAAGGCAACCAGCGCGGTCAGCACGTTCTCGAGCTGCGCACCGTGTCCCATGAGGCCGACGCGGAAGACCTTGCCGGCCAATGGCCCGAGCCCACCGCCGACCTCGATGAGGTGATGCTGGCGCAACCGCGCGCGAAACACCTTGTCGTCGACGCCGTCGGGGTAGCAGATCGTGGTCAGCATCGGCGTCGCCAAGGTCGGCGGGACCAGGGCCTGCAGACCCAGGTGAGGCAGGCCGGCGCGCAGGGCGGCGGCAACCCGCCGGTGACGTTCGAACCGCGCCGGCAACCCCTCGGACTCGACCTCTTCGAGCGCCGCGGCAAGCGCATAGATCATGCTCACCGGTGCGGTGTGGTGGTAGGCGCGGTTGGGACCGAAGTAGCCGGTCAACAGGCCGACGTCGAAGTAGAACGGCGGCCGTTGCGTGCGGGCCGCCGACTTCGCCAATGCCCGGTCGGACATGGTCACCGGCGACAGGCCGGGCGGCGCCGACAGACACTTCTGGGTGCCCGAGAACGCCGCGTCGACGCCGAGCCGGTCCAACTCGAGTGGCGCACCGGCGAGGCTGGTCACGCAATCGAGCAGGAACAGTGCCCCGGCAGACCGCGCAATGGCGGCGATCGGATCGAGGTCCGTGAGCACTCCGGTGCTGGTCTCGGCGTGCACGACCGCGAGCGCTGCCGTCGGCGCGGCGGCGACAGCGGCCGCGATCGCGGCGGGATCCAGGCTGGTGCCGAAGTCGGCGCGCACCTCGACCACCGTCGCGCCGGCGCGGCGCAGCGCTTCCGCCATGCGCTGGCCGAACACGCCGTGCACCCCGACCACGACCCGGTCCCCGCGCTCGACGCAGTTGGCGACCACGGCCTCCATGCCCGCGGTGCCGGTGCCAGCGATCGGCAAGGTGAATCGATTGGTGGTACCGAACAACTCGCGCAGTTGTTGCTGTACGCGGTCGAGCAGGCCGAGGAAGCTCGGGTCGAGATGCCCGAGCAGCGGCGCCGCCTGCGCCTGCCGCACCGCGGGGCTCGTCGGCGACGGTCCAGGGCCGAGCAGCAACACCTGTGGTGGTTCGAACGGCATGGCGGCTCAGGCTCGCTTCAGAACGGCTTGCTCTGCGCCAGCCAGACCGCGGCGCCACCGATCGCGATCACCAACACGATCGCGGCGGTCCGGATCAGCAGGCCCTTCTTCACCAAGGTGGGCAGCGCGGCGAGCAAGACCCAACAGCCGATCTTGGCGATCATCCAACTCGGGAAGCCCAGGCCACTCTTGTGGGCGAAGCCGATGCCGGCGATCAGCATCACCAGCAGGCCCAGGCCGTGCAGAGCCAGGTAGAGCGGCGGCGTCTTGCCGCCATCGCGGGTGCCGGCCAGCACGCCACCGAGACCGAGGAACAACATCAGCACGCCGACGACGTGCAACAGGCGATAGAACTCAGGCGACATGAGCGCGAGTATGGAGCACGACCCGGCCCCGTCCCACCAGCTGTTCGACGAACTGCGCCGACTCGCCGCGACCGGCCCGGTAGTCGTCGCCCACCGCGGCGCGAGCCATTCGCACCCCGAGAACACCGTGCCGGCGTTCGCGGCCGCGGCCGCCCTGGGCGTCGTCATGCAGGAGTTCGACGTGCAGCAGACGCGCGATGGCCTGCTCGTGTGCTGCCACGACCTCACCCTCGATCGGACCACCGACGCCGCCGCGAAGATCGGCCCGGGTGCGCTGGTTGCACAACTGCGGCATGCAGAACTGCAGCAACTGGACGCCGGCAGTTGGTTCGGGCCAGCGTTCGCCGCGACCAGGATTCCCACTTTGGACGAGGTGCTCGCCGCCCTCGGCGAGCATGCGGTCGCCCTCATCGAACACAAGGGCGGCGCGCCAGTGAGCTACGTGGACGCGTTGGCGAGACTCGCCAAGCCCGATCGTTGCATCGTGCAGTCCTTCGACTGGTCGTTCGTGGCGGCCTGTCGCAACCTGGCACCACGAGCCGCCCTCGCGGTGCTCGGGCCGAACTCACAACACGCAAGCCTCGACGAAGAAGCCATCGAGGCGGCGCTGCGCTGCGGTGCGGGCATGGCGCACTGGCAACTGGACGGATTACGCGTCGAGCACGTGCGAGCGGCCCACGCCGCGGGCCTGCTCGTGTGCACCTTCACCACCGACGACGACGCCGGCTACCTTGGAGGCGCAGCGATGGGAGTCGACGCGATGTGCACGAACCGGCCTGAACGCATGCTCGAGCTTCGCGCCGCACGCCTCGACTGAGCAGGCGTGCTCGGGGCTGTGTGATCCTCGCGCCGCACGCCAGAGCACCCAGTCGCTTGGATCAGCAGCGCCGTTTGGATCAGCAGACTCGTGGTTCAGCCGGCTGGATCAGTAGACCAGCAGGTTGATCGCACCCGTCGCGTGGTCGACCTGCACGGCGATGCAGTAGCCGCAGCTCGACGCGTCCATCACCAGGATGGTGGCGTTGACGCGCGCCAGCGACAGCGAACGCATGAGCTGCGACGGCACGATCACGGTCCGTCCGGAGACCACCAGGCCGGTTGGATAACCGGTCATCTCATCGACGCAGGTTGCGACCGCTTGCCCCATCTGGGACGAGATCTCCAGACGGACGTCGCGGTTGAAATCGGTGACCGGAATGGTCAAGCGCGCCGTCGACGCCGGGCCTTGCTCTTGCCCACTGTTGATCTGCGAGCAGAACGGCAGGATCCACACACCCGTTCCGCCAGCGTTCTCGCCACCCTCGCTCCCGGGACTCGGCAGAGCGACGATGACCGTCGCCAACAGCGCGAGCAGACAATGCAGGAGGGCTTTCATCGCGAGAGAGGGTCGGGGCAACAGGGCAAGAGTCTAGCCAGGGGATGCTTGGTTTGGGAGCCCCCAACCAGCACGAGGTGCGGCATTCCGCGGCCCGGCCACATGAGACAATTCCGAGACTTTCAACAATCGACCGCCGCAAACCAGGAGGGGAAGCTCTCGGCGACGGCGCGCGCCTCCGGATGGCTGCGCACCAGATGCACGAACTGGCGCCGTCGCTCGAGCTCGCGCGACACCGCCCCCCGTTTGTGCGGCATTTCGTCGTGCAGGCGCCGGAACCAATGCAGGCACTCCGCAAACCGCCCCTGCATGCCGTACGCCAGACCGAGGTTGAAGTAGCTCATCGACAGGCGCGGCTGCTCCTCGACGACCCCGCTCTCGATCAACTGCAGCAGCAGTTGCACGGCGCCGTCGTTGTCACCCTCGTCGAGGTGGATGTTGCCCAGATTGAGCAGCGCGTAGGCCCGGACCTGGCGGTCCTGGGTCGATGCCAGAACCAGGGTGAACTGCTTACGCGCCAGGCTGCGCTGACCGCGCACGTAGTGGGCCAACCCCAGGTAGATGCGCGCCTCGTGCTTACGGTCGTCAAGGGCCAGACACTCGGAGAGCAGGCGCTGGCCCTTGGCCAGGTTCTCGTCCGGCGTGCGCAGCTGGCCATCGAGCAGTTCCTTGGCGGTGACCCAATCGTGCTCGACTCCTTCGGGGGAACGCGACACCTCATCGAGCAGGTTGCGCCCGCGCTGCGCCATGTCGGGCACGGGCACGGGTTCCTTGGCGACCTCGCGTGAGAAGTCCGGCGACAGCCCCATCAAGACGAAACCGCGGCCGAGTTCGTAGAGGATGCGCGACAGCTTGCGGCGGTTCTCGGTGAGTTTGCGGCGCAGCTGTTCAGCACGCTCTGCCGACTCGCCGGCGACACCGGCACCGACCGGCTCGAGACACTCCCCAAGGGCAGCGAGTTCCCGATGCATGCGCACCTGATCGCGGATGCCGCGCAGGAACGACCGGCAACCGGCACAGACATCGGAGTGCACCATCACGCGTCGCACGGACGCGGGATCCAGTTCGCCATCGAGCATCGCCGACAGATCAACCTGGATCTGCAGGCATGGGTCGTTGCCACGATCGGCAGGAGGCGGTGTGGCCATGGTCGGCGACTAGTGTTCAGCGCTGCCGAAGTCACCCAACGGGGCAGGAGCGGCTTTGCGGCTCACCAATTTGCGACAATCGTCCGGATGGGGCCGCAGCCCCAGACGCAAGGCGTCACCGACGACGTTGCGGGTGGCCTGATCAGAGGGATTCGTCGCGTCGGGCTCGAACTGGAGCAGGGACTGCGCCATGCCGCGGAAGATCTTGCGGCGACCGCGGAAGATGACCATCTTCAGATTCTCGAGGCGGATGCCGAGGTCCGCAGCGGCGTCGCGATACGAAACACCATCGACCTCGACCAGCGTGAGCGCGCGGCGCTCCTTGCTCGACAGACGGGCGAAGTGCAGCAGGTAGAGCTGCAGGTAGATCAGGTAGGCGTTGTTGACGACTACGGCACTCTCAGCCTCGATCGCGGCCCGGTCCGGGCGGCGCAGGCGCAGATCTTCGGGTTGGAAGACCTCCTCGTCGAGCTCACGGAACTGCGCGAGGCGGCTCTGCCCCTTGAGGAACTTCAGCAGCGTGTTGCGCGCGATGCGGTGCCCCCAGCCTCGGAACGCATCGGCGCGGTCCGGGTGGAACCGGTGCGGATAGCGGTAGATGTTGAGGAACACCTCCTGCAACACATCCTGCGGATCGACGTGATAACCACAGCGACGCAGCCGCGCGGTGATGGCCTGCAGGAACCAGCTGCGGTTGAGCTCGAACAGCAGCGCGAACACGGCGGACTCGCCGGTGTTGCGGTAGCAGTTCATCAGCGCAGTGCTGGTCCAGTCGCAGAACTGCTGGTCCGTGTCGAGAATGGCGCCCGGAAACGGCGACTTGCCCAGCGCGAGGTTGCGCAACGAATCGTCACCGGTCTGCTCCCAGAGGATCAGCAGGCGCTCCTTGAGCGCTCCGATCTCCACCGGGGATGCAGTCGCGTGATCCATGGCAAGCCTCCGGAGGGGACCCTCCGTGTGGGTAGCATGCCATAGACGTTCGTATCAGGGAAGTAACTCCGAACCGGCGGCCCGAAGGGCGACGGCACGGGGACTTCGGCCCCGGCACAAGCGACTCACTCGGCGGTACTTGCAGGCAGGCGCACGATCAGTCCGGGGGCCGCGACGCCAAAGCGGTCCGGAACCACGGTCGCCCCGAGTCGATCCGCGAGGGCGCGGAACCGCGTCGCGGAAGCAGGGTCGACGTCCTCGATGGCATCCGCATCGCTGGCGATGCGCACCGTGTGCGTTCCCTGGTCCTCGGCCAATTCGACCAACACCGCGCCCTGACCGGACGTGCGCTCCCGAACCAGTTCGATGCCGGCAGCCAGGAACGCGGCCAACAAGGCGCCGTCGCCCCACCACGACGTCGTGGTCGAGCCGGCGACGATCGTCCGACCGCCAGTCAGGCCAGCGGCGACCTCTTCGCAGCAGGAAGCGAGGTCGTGAGGCAGCCAGCCCTGGCATGCGAACCCGGTTTCGCGTTGCAGGTCCCGCTGCACCGCGTCACACCAGTCGAGCACGTCCATGGTGGCACGCACCGCGCCCTTCAGTCGCGCCCGCGAGTCTTCGGCGATGGCGACGTCCAAGGCCACGAGCCGCTCGCGCACCTCGGCGAGGAACTGCTGCTGGCATTCGACCAAGGCGATCGAACGGTTGCCGAGCAGGCGCGCCGCTTCGGCGCGGCGCAGGCTGGCGCTGGCACCGTGGGGAGGCGCGATCGTCAGCGGCACCTCACCACCGCGCGGGGGCTGGGGCAGGACGTATTCGCCAACGGCGGTGATCGGCACTTCGGTGTTGACGTCGCTCATGTTCGCTCCGCGTGGTCGACGGGCCACCCCGTCGTTGCAGGTTCCGGTTTCGCCCACGCCATCGGCAGTTCCATCACCAGGCCTTGAGCCGCGCTGCCGTCGGGAGCCCGCCGCCGCTATCGTCGCCCGCCGATGCGCTCGTTGCCCGTTGCCGCCGAAACCATCCGCGCGATCGCCCACGAGATCGGCTTCGACCTGGTGCGCTTCGGCCCCGCCGACCCCGGTGAACACGGTGCGCACCTGCTGCGCTGGCTGGAACTGGGCCGACACGGCGAGATGCGCTATCTGGAGGACAACCTCGACCGCACCCTCGACCCGACGCGCTGGCGCCCTGGGGTACGTTCTGCCATCGCGCTCGCCGTCGACTACGGCGGCCCCCCGGGGCAACTGCCCGACGGTGCGCGCATCGCCCGCTACGCCACCGGCCGCGATTATCACCGCTGGCTGCGCGAACGGGTGTTCGCGCTGCGGCAGCGCCTCGAAGCAGAGGGAGTTCCCTACGGGTCGATGAACGGCGGCACCGACGCCGTGCCCGTTCTCGAGCGCGCCTTGGCCGCACGCGCGGGAATCGGCTTTCTCGCCAAGAGCGCGATGGTGATCTCGCCGACCCACGGCCCCTACCTGCAGCTCGCCGAACTGCTGACCGGCATGGAACTGCCACCCGACGCAACCGCACCAGGTTCGTGTGGCACCTGCACCGCCTGCATCGACGCGTGCCCGACCGATGCGATCGTCGCGCCGTACGAAGTCGATGCGCGGCGCTGCCTGAGCTACACGACTATCGAGCACCGCGGCTTCGTCGCCACCGATCTGCGTGAGAAGCAGGGCGATTGGCTGTTCGGCTGTGACGTCTGCCTCGAGGTCTGCCCGTTCACGCGCCACAGTCCCCGACGGCTGGTCGAAGGCGCCGCGCGCCCCAAGGATCTGCGGCCACACGCCGCGCTGGAGAGTTGGACCCTGATCGACTTCCTGCAACTCGACGAGGCCCGCTACCGCGACGAGTTCGTCGGCACGGCGATGCGACGCGCCACGCGCTCGGGCCTGCGCCGCAACGCCGCGATCGCGCTCGGCAATCGCCGTCAGGAATCGGCCCTGCCGCAGCTGCTCGACGCCCTCCGTGACCCGGATCCGGTGGTGCGAGGCCACGCCGCCTGGGCGATCGGCAAGGTCGCGCCGCGGCATGCGGCGATCGACGCGGCGCTGCAGGTCGAGACCGATGCGGAGGTCGTTCGGGAACTGCGCGCCGTCCTCGACGGCGAGACGTGACCGCAGAGTCCGGCCAGAAGGACCGTCGCGATCATCCGACTGCTTCATCGCCGGCGCGCTGACACCGGCGCTTGCGTTCGCCCGGCGCGGTTCGCGCAATCCGGACCGTCGCATCCCCAAGACGCAAGGCACGCAACCTGAAGTCGACTCGCGCCTCGCCACCGGCCCCCGGGCGCCCGTGCCAAGGGCGACCACGCCGGTGCACACGCCACCCCGCATCACCTGGCAAGCCGTTTGCTCCCTGCCGTTCGTGAACAACCGCCATCAAGCCCCGGAGTCCCTGACGAACTGCGAATTCTACAACGAGCGCAAGTGGTGCGATCAGTGCCAGACCTACGTGCGGTTCATGATGAGCGTGAACCACAGCTACTGCATCGACTGCGGCGGCCGCGTGCGGCTGTTCAACCGCGACGACGGCGCGCAGTTCCAGGATCACGTGCAGCGCCACAAGTGGCAGGCGTCGTGACCGCCTGCCGGACCGGGCTCTCCCACCCGGACCGGTGCCCGCGCAACGCTGGCTGACTACGAGGGAATCCGGATCGCCCCGATCCCGGCTTGCACCGACGGCCCCGCCTCCGCATCCTGTTTGCCCCGTCAAAGGCGCCGACCGTGGCGCAGGAGTCCGTCGTGCAACTGCCAGAATTCCGCAACGAGCCGTTCACCGATTTCACCCGCCCCGAGGAACAGGCCGCCTTCCAAGCGGCCCTCAAGACCATCGAGAAGGACTACCTCGGTCGCACCTGGAGCTGCTGGATCGGCGGCGAGCAGGTCACCGCGGCGAAGACCTTCGAGACCTTCGATCCCGGCGAACTGACGCGTCGCATCGGCAGGTTCCAGAAGATGACGGCCGCCGACGCCAACGTCGCCGTCGAGAAGGCCCACGCCGCGTTCCCCGAGTGGGCCGCGACCGAAGTCGAGACGCGCGTGCAGATCTTCTTCCGCGCCGCCGCCCTGCTGCGTGAGCGCAAGCACCTGTTCTCGGCGATGCTCTGCTACGAAGTCGGCAAGTCGTGGGCGGAGGCCGACGGCGACACCGCCGAGGCGATCGACTTCCTCGACTACTACGCCGGGCAGATGCTGCGCATGGCGTTGCCGCAGCCGGTCACGCCGGTGGCCGGCGAGCGCAACCAGATGATCTACATCCCACTCGGCGTCGGCGCCGTGATCCCGCCGTGGAACTTCCCGCTGGCGATCATGGCGGGCATGACCGCCGCGGCGCTGCTCGCCGGCAACACCGTGGTGCTCAAGCCGGCCAGCCAGTCGCCGGGCATCGCCGCGATGTGGGTCGAACTCATGCACGAATGCGGCCTGCCCAAGAACGTGCTGAACTTCATCACCGGCCCAGGCTCGGACGTCGGCGGCGCGATGGTGCAGCACAAGCTGACGCGGTTCATCTCGTTCACGGGCAGCCGCGACGTCGGCCTGTGGATCTTCGAGCAGTCGGCGAAGACGCAGAAGGGGCAGATCTGGATGAAGCGCCTGGTCGCCGAAATGGGCGGCAAGGACAGCATCCTCGTCGACGCCGAATGCGACCTCGACAAGGCCGTCGATGCCGTGGTCGCGTCGGCGTTCGGCTACCAGGGCCAGAAGTGTTCGGCCTGCAGCCGCGCGATCGTGCACCAGGACGTCTACGACGAGTTCATCAAACGCCTGTTGCCCAAGGTCGAGGCGATCCCGGTGGGCCACCCGAGCCTGCAGCGCAACAGCTTCGGCCCGATGGTCGACGGCGCCGCCAAGCGCAAGACGCTCGAGTACATCGAGATCGGCAAGAAGGAAGGCAAGCTGCTGATCGGCGGTGAAGCCGGTCCTTCGAGCGGCAACTACGTGTTGCCGACGGTGTTCGCCGACGTGGCGCCGACGGCGAAGATCTCGCTCGAGGAGATCTTCGGCCCGGTGCTCGCGATCGTGAAGGTCGCGGACTTCGCCACGGGTCTCGAGGTCGCCAACAACACCGAGTACGGCTTGACCGGCGCGCTGTTCTCCACCAACGAAGCCCACAAGGCAGAAGCGCGTCGGCGCTTCCACGTGGGCAACTTCTACCTCAACCGCAAGTGCACCGGCGCGCTGGTCGGCGCGCACCCGTTCGGCGGCTTCAACATGTCGGGCACCGACAGCAAGGCTGGCGGCCCCGATTACCTGTTGCAGTTCCTGCAGGCGAAGACGATCAGCGAGAAGATCGACGGATGAGCGCCGGCGGAGTCCGGTGATGGACGGCCGGTCATCCGGCCTGCAGCACTTCGTCGCCGAACAACGCCGACTGCTCGAGCTCGAGCGGCAGGCCGAGATCGCGGCCGCCGAACAATCGCTGCACAACCGCAGTGACGCCGAGCTCGTCGCTCGCGGCGATACCGTGCTGCGTCTGCAGGTCGCCGACCTCGAACCCGGCTTCGGCGGCCGCGTTCATGCCGTGCTGCGTGCCAGCCGGGAACAGGATCTACCCGCGCATCGCCTCGGTCCTGGCGATCTGGTCGCCGTGCGCAGCAGCCGCGACGAGGCGCCGGTGACGACTGCGGTGATCGTGCGTGTGCGCGCCGGGCAACTGACCATCAGTCTGGACGACGACGACGACGAGCTGCCATCCCTGGTGCGGCTCGACCGCGTCGCCAGCGACGTCACCTACCGCCGCCTGGGCCAGGCGCTGACCGGCCTGCTCGTCGAACGCAAGGGCGACGCAGCGCGTCTGCTGCAGGTGGTGTTCGGCGAACGCGAACCCGAACGCGACGATCGTGCCGCGATCGCCGACCACGAATGGCTCGATCAGGGCCTCGATCCCTCGCAGCGCGACGCGGTCGCCAATGCCCTGGCTGCGTCGCACGTCGCCCTGATCCACGGCCCACCCGGCACCGGCAAGACCACCGCCGTGGTCGAACTGATCCGCCAGGCGGTGGCTCGGGGCGAACGGATCCTGGCCTGTGCACCGAGCAACATCGCCGTCGACAACCTCGCCGAACGGCTGGCGTGCGCCGGCGTGCGCATCGTGCGACTGGGTCATCCGGCGCGCGTGATGGAGTCGGTGTCGACGCATTCCCTGGCCGCGCAGGTGGACCGCGCGCCCGAGCAGAAGCTGCTGCGCGACGTGCGTCGCGAGCTCGACACTTCGCTGCGACAGCTACATCGCGCGAAGTCGCGCACCGACCGGTTTGCCGCCAGGGACCAGGTGCGGCAATTGCGGCGCGAACAGCGCCAACTCGAACAAGCGGTCACGCGCGGCATCGTCGATGGAGCTCAGGTGGTGCTCTCGACGCTGGTCGGTGCCGCGGACGGGCTGCTCGCCGAGATGCGCTTCGATCGGCTCGTCATCGACGAGGCCGCCCAGGCGCTCGAAGCCGCGTGCTGGATCCCGCTGCAGCGCGCCGCACGCGTGGTGTTGGCGGGAGATCACTGCCAGCTGCCGCCGACGATCCACAGCGCCGAAGCGGCTCGTCTCGGCCTCGCGCGCACCATGTTCGAGCGCTTCGCCCAGGCGGCGAACGCAGCCACGACCACCCGCATGCTGACGCGGCAGTACCGGATGCACGAGGTGATCATGGGGTTTTCAGCCAAGCGCTTCTACGCGGGCCGGCTGCAGGCCGATGCGAGCGTGCGTGAGCACCTGCTCACCGACCTGGTCGGGGTCACCACCACCGAGTGGACCAGCCAGCCGCTGTGTTTCGTCGACACCGCGGGAACGGGCTTCGAGGAGACCAGCGGCGACGACGAAGGCTCGAAAGCCAACCCCGGCGAGGCGGGCGTGGTCGCGCAGATCGTCGAGCACCTCTGCGAAGCCGGTGTCGACCCCGGTGTCATCGCCATCGTGACGCCCTACAACGCGCAGGTGCAGCTGCTGCGCCGCCAACTAGAGCACCGCCCCGAGCTGGAGATCGGCAGCGTCGACGGCCTGCAGGGCCGCGAGAAGGAAGCCGTCATCGTCTCGCTGGTGCGAAGCAACGACCGCGGCGAGGTCGGCTTCCTTGGCGAGATGCGGCGGCTCAACGTGGCCCTGACGCGTGCCCGCCGCCACCTGACCGTGATCGGCGACAGCGCCACGCTCGCCGGTCACCGCGACCTGCTGCAGTTGGTCGAGCACCTGCAGACGTCGAGCTGCTACCGCAGCGCATTCGAATTGTCCTGAAACGAAACCGGACGAGTCGGCAACCGGGAAACCTTTCCACCTCACGGTGGTACTGCCCGCTCGCGGTCGGCCAGACCACGAATCCGTCAACTCGCCCTTGTCCGGATCGGTGCAAACGGCTCCCGCGTGATTACCTTTCGAAGGCCGTCATGGCCCCGTCTCCCTGCCCCTCCCAACCCGGAGTCCCATCCGTGCAGAAACTGATTCCCGCCGTCACCCTCGCTCTCGCCGCCTCCGCTGCGGTCGCCCAGATCCCCTGCTCGACGACGAACCTCGGCACCAACCTCGGCCTCACGGACGAGACGATGTCGACGGCCCAGGCGCTCGGCTTCACGTTCGCCTACAACAGCGTCGGCTACACCGACATCCAGGTCGGTGACAACGGCTATGTCTCGCTCGGCGCGACCGGTGGAGCCGCCAACTGGAACGTCTCGGCCACGACGATGCTCAACGACCCGTTCGCGAGCATCCGCCCGTTCTGGATCGATCTCGAACCGGGCATCCCAGGCAGTGGCAACGTGTGGTTCCGCGCCGTGCCGGCCGCTGGCAACGACCCGGCCTACGCGGTGATCACGTGGGACAACGTGCTCGACTACAACACCAACTCCACGCCCTGCAGCTTCCAGCTGATGCTGATCGACGGCGGCCAGATCCGCATGACCTACGGCACCAACCTCGGCCAGGTCGGTGCGACCGAACCCTGGCTGGTCGGCGCGACGCCGGGCAACGCCGCCGTCGCCAACCCGGTCAGCTTCGCCACGCTGCCGCTGCTGACCAACGGCAACCCGACGCTGCACGAGAGCGGCACGGGCCCGACGGCCTACGCCGGCCGCACCTTCGACTGGCTGCCCGACAGCACCGGCGGCTTCATCGTCACCGAGAACACCAACTGCGCCACGGCCGTCAACTACGGCGTCGGTTGCGTCGGCACGTTCAACTCGTTCTACGAGCACTTCCTGACCACGCCGTCGATCGACCTGTCGAACTCGGCGTTCCGCCTGCTCTACGCGGCCGGTGACTACATCGTGCTGCCGAGCACCAATGCGTACATGGCACCGTCGGCGACGGCGACCAACCTGGGGCTCACCGACGACTCCGAGGTCACGGTGATGCTGTCGGCTCCGCTCAACTACCCAGGCGGCACGACGACCTCGCTGAACGTCTGCTCCAACGGTCACATCTCGACCCTGAGCAACAGCGCGGCCTTCGACTACACCCCGACCCCGACCGAGTTCCTGAACTGGGCGAACGCGACCTGGGCGGTCTGGCGCGACATGATCCCGAACGCCGCGGGCAACGTGTGGTTCGAGGAAGTGGGCGGCGTCGCCTACATCACCTGGCTCAACGTGATCGGCTACGTCGGCACCACGGCCGGCACGACCCCGAGCACCTTCCAGCTGCAGTTCGAACTGACCACCGGCAACGTCGACTTCGTGTTCGGTAGCATGGACACGGTCAGCATCAGCGGCTGGAACGGCGGCGAAGGCTGGATCGTCGGCTTCTCGCCGGCGGGCGCCTCGAACGACCCGGGCAGCGTCGACCTCACCACCGCCGTGCCGGCCACGCTCACGCTGCACGCGGTCGAGAACCTGCCGCTCGCGCTCTCGGCGAACAATGCCCCGATCGCCACCACGACGATCTCGCTGGACACCGCCAACATCCCGGCCGGCGCGCCGTTCGGCGCCGTGCTGCTGGGCTTCACCCAGTACAACCCGGGCATCTCCCTGGCGAGCATCGGCATGGACGGCTGCTTCCGCTACAACGAAGGCGCTACCACGCTGCTGTTCTTCCCGGCCGGTTCGACCGCCTCGGTCAACTTCACCGTGCCGAACTACCCCGGCTTCTCGATCCAGGCCCAGTCGGTCGTCTACGCGCCGGCCGCCGGCCTCACGACCCTGGGCGCCCTCTCCTCGGGCGGCCTCGAGCTGAACATCAACTGATCGCCTGCGATCCGTTGTGAAACGCGACCGGCGCGGCGATCACTCGCCGCGCCGGTCGCGTTTCGTCGTACGACACGCGCATGCGTGCCGAGGAACCCCGTGTCAGAACAGGCGCACTTCGGCAGCGCGACTGCTGGCCAGTCCGACCGGCACCCCAGCGTCCCACACGAACCACTGCGCGTAGAGCGTGATGCCGCGCAGCAGCGGCTCGGGCGGCAGGGCGAACTGCACGGTGCCGAAACCCTGTGCGGGAACGCCTGCGACACCGCCGAGCGTGGTCCAGAACAACGCCGGGCTGACGGACACGTCGACGTGCACGTTCACGCCCTGCAGCGTGGTCGCGGCCGGGAACAGCGACACGGCGAGAGTCGCCAGAGCACCGCCGCGCGCCTGACCGACGCCGAGTTTGAAGTCGCCGTTGCCGATGTTGGCCGGCACCTCGGCGAGGATCTGTGGCAAGCGGTTGCCGCTGCCCACCGAACCGCTGCCGTAGAGAAAGCCATTCGCCGGCATGCGATCACCGGCCAGCACCGGCCGATCGAACGGGAACTGCCCCGCCGCGACGCGCGGATCGGTCAGCGCGTTGCTGACGAAGTCGATCAGCGCATTGGCAGCCTGCGGCGGCACGCCTTGCGGCGGCGGGCCGTTCAGCGGCAACAGCAGCGGGTCCTTGTTGGCCAGGTTCGGGCCACCACCGTTGAGGTAGAAGGTGAACACCTGCGGCACCGAGGTGAACTGACCGGTGTGCATGTAGCTGCGGCGCAGGCCGACGTTGCGCAGGCTCGGGGTCTTGAACCTGCCGCGATCGTTGAAGTTGCTGGTGACCGCCTGGCGGCCGTTGTCCTCGGCGATCGGCCGCAGCCCCAGATTGTGGAACTGGCGATCGCTGAACAGGCCTGGGGTGTGGCACAGGTTGCAGCGGCCAGGTCCGTTGAACACGTTCATGCCCATGACCTGCTGCGCCGTCAGCGCGTTCTGCTGTCCGAGCTGGAAACGGTCCCACGGCGTCTGATCGGCGACCAGGGTGCGTTGGTAGGTCGCGAGCGCGAAGGCGATGCGCCGGACTGTGATGTCCGGGGTGCCGAACGCCGCCGCGAACAGGTCCGCGTAGGTCTCGCCGCCGGCAATCGCCGTTGCCATGTCGGGCGGCAGGTTGGTGGCCAGCGCCATCGGCACGACGATGCCGAGTTTGCTGGTCGCCTGAGCGAAGGTGCGCGCGTCGTGGGCCATCTCGTCCCCGGCCACCAGTGGCGCCAGCGACTGGCTCTCGAGCGCTCCACCAACCGGGATCACGACCTGGTTGGTGTCGGGATCGACGAAGGCGCCGCTGGCGCGACCGTCCCAGAACAGCTCCGGGAACCACGCCGCCATCAGGAAACTCGGCGAAGCGCGGCGCGTGACCTGCGCATCGAGCCCGAACTCGGCATCCGGCAGGTACCGGTTGTTGGCATCGCTGCGCACGATGCCAGGCGAGCCGAAGGTGTCGTCCGGCGATGGGACCAGCCCGTCTGCGCCGGGATGGACCGCGCGACGCAGATCACCGCCGCCGGCCGCGAAGGTGTGGCAGGTGCCGCAGGCGACGCGATTGTTGGTCGACATCTGCTCTTCCCAGAACAGCAGCTTGCCGAGGATCGTCTTCGCCGGAGTGATCGGGTTCTGCGGGGGCACAGGAACGGACGGCAGACCGGCCTGGGCGAAGGCGAGGGCGCTGCTGGCAACGAACGTGAGCAACGCGGAGGTGGGTTGCGGAGGGATCATGTTTGCGGTGGCGCGGACGGAATGTCTCGGGGAGGTCGCAGCAACGTCTCACCCGCGTCGTCGCCCACGGGATCTCGAGGGAAGGAGATTGGCATCGGCAAACGACCGGTCAACCGGCCGAGGCTCGACCGGTCGACGGCTCGGCAGCACGGGCCAACTGCAGGCGCGCATGGTCGCGGTAGACACCGTCACGGTCCACCCGCAGGGCGTTGCGGTAACACGCCCTGGCCTTGCGCAGGTTGCCCTGGCCGCGCAGCACGTTGCCGAGGGCGAGCCACGCCGCCGCATCCCACGGATCGCACCGCAGCAGCTTGCGAAAAGTCGCGATCGCCGCCGGCAGATCACCGCGTAGGTACTCGGCGAGACCGAGGCCGAACCAGCGGGTGCGTTCGCGCGCCGTCTTCGACCAACGGCGTCGCCACAGCCCGAACACCAGCGTGCCCAGCGTCGCCACCGCAGTCGCCTGGAAGCCGACCAGCAGCCACGACCACGGCGGTCCATCGAGTCGATAGGCGTAGTGCGCCACCAACCACGCGTCGAGCAGACCCCACAGCAACACCGTGGCGCCGAACCCCACGGCGAGTCGCCCCGTGCGCAGGTAGTGCCACGCCGCGAACTGGCCACCGACGAACAGCAGCAGGTTGACGAGGAATCCGTTCACGCGATGGCACGGACGCTACGCCGCCCGGTCGCGGCGCGCCACTTCGAGCCGATATGCTGCCACCGATGCCCCTGGCCCAGCGCCACCTCTGCCTGCTGTTCGACCCCATCGCCTGCCGCCACGACCCCTGGTCGACGCTGGCTGCCGCGCTGGGTGCTGGGGTGGATCTGGTGCAGTGGCGGACCAAGGGGCGCGGCGACGAACAGCTCGACCGCTGCCTGCAGCTCTGCCGCCGACAACGGGTGCCCGTGCTCGTCAACGACGACGTCGACCTGGCGATTCGTTGCGGCGCGAACGGCGCCCACGTCGGCCAGGACGACATGGCGGCGGCCGAAGCCAGACGGCGGCTGGGCGAATCGTGGCTCGGCGTCAGCACCCACGACCCCGCCCAGATCGCCGCCGCGATCGCGGCCGGCGCCGACTACGTGGGCTTCGGACCCTGCTACCCGACCACAACCAAAGGTTACACCGTCGGCAAGTCCGCAGCCGAGATCGCCGCCGCCGTCGCCGCGTGCCCGATCCCGATGTTCGCGATCGGCGGCATCGACGCGGAGGTCCTGCCGGCCCTGCGTGAACTCGGCGTGCGCCGCGTGGCCGTCAGCAGTGCGATCCTCGGCGCCGAGGATCCGGGTGTGGCGACCTCGAGGTTGCGACGGTTGCTGTGATCGACCCAGGCCAACGCTTCACGTGATCAACATCGCGTCGCCGAAGGAGAAGAAGCGGTATCGCTCCCGCACCGCCTGGCGATACGCACTGAGCACGACCTCGCGCCCGGCGAACGCCGACACCAGCATCAGCAAGGTCGACTGCGGCAGATGGAAGTTGGTGAGCAACACGTCGACGACGCGCAGCGGCCGCCCGGGATAGAGGAACAACGCCGTGTTGCCGCTACCGGCGACGACCAGCCGGTCGTCGGTCGCGCACGACTCGAGCGTGCGCGCGGCGGTGGTGCCGACGGCCACGACACGACCGCCGCGTTCGCGGGTGCGTGACACCGCCTCGGCGGTGGCGAGCGGCAGATCGAAGCGCTCTTCGTGCATACGGTGCTCTTCGACGACCTCGGTGCGCAACGGCGCGAACGTGCCTTCGCCGACGTGCAGCGTCACGTAGGCGGTCTGCACACCGACGGCCGCGATCTTCGCCAGCAGCTCGGGAGTGAAGTGCAGTCCCGCGGTCGGCGCTGCGACCGCACCCTCCGCGCGCGCGAACACGGTCTGGTAACGCTCACGATCCTGCTGCACATCCTCACGACCATCACGCGGGATGTACGGCGGCAGCGGCGCGCGGCCGCAGCGCTCGAGCGTGGCGGCGACATCGCCGTCGGCGGCTCGCAGGTGCAAACGCCAGCGGCCGCCGCCGATCGACTCGCGCAGGGTCAGCTCGAGTGCCCCCTCTTCCATCATCACGACATCGCCGGGCCGCAGCTTCTTCGACGGCTTGACGAAGCCCTCGGCGACGTCGCCGTCCACCTCCAGCAGCAGGCATTCGACCGCCCCGCCCGTGTCGCGCCGCCCGCGCAGACGCCACGGCCGCACGCGCGTGTCGTTGAGCACCAGCAGGTCACCGGCTCGCAAGAAGTCGGGCAGATCGGTGAAACGGTGGTGCGCCACGGCGCCGGAGGTGCGATCGAGGTGCAGCAGGCGCGAACTGTCGCGCGGCTCGGCCGGCGCCTTGGCGATGAGCTCGTCGGGCAGTTCGAATGCGAAATCGGTGACCAGCACGTCGCGCCGACGATCGCGGCCGTGCGGCGCGCCGTCAAGCGAACTGCGGGCGCCGATTGCCACAGCGGCCTCTGCCGGAGAGCATGCCCGCGTGTCCTGCCTCAGCTCCATCCGCCACGGCGGCATCCTGCTCGTGCTCGGCGTGGTCCCCGCGGCCTGCGGCGGCGGCGGCGGCAGCAGCCCGATCGGCAACAACAACGTGCCGCCGGAACTGCTCGCCTGTCGCGCGCGTGTCGACAGCCCGTCGAGCTTTGCCGAGATCGCATTGCGAACGGCCCAGAACCTCGGCTCCAGCCGCATCGCCGACCGCTTCGGCACCGAACGCGACGCCCGCTTGCATCCCGACGGCAACACGGTCGTGTTCGCGCGCGAACGCAGCGGTGGCGACCCCGACAGCGATGAACTCTACGTGGCGGTGCTCGACGGCTCGCTGGCCGAACTGCGCCTGACCGCGAACAACGACCGCGATCACCAGCCGTGTTGGTCGCCCGACGGCGCGCAGATCCTGTTCGTCAGTGAACGCAACGGCGCCACGGCGCTGTGGCGCGTCGACGCGGACGGCAGTGATGCGCAGCTGTTCCTCGCCGCGCCGGCGGGAGAGGTCGATGGCCAGCCGGACTGGAGTCGGGCTGCCGACCGGGTCGTGTTCTCACGCCGGGACGCGTCAGGCAAACACCGCCTCTACCTGGCCGAAGCCAACGGCACCGGCGTCATGCCGCTGACCGACGGCGGTCCCGGCACCGGCCAGGACACCGGCGACTTCGCGCCGAGCTTCTCACCTGACGGCGCCGCGGTCGTGTTCGTTCGCCAACTCGGCGCCAACACCACGACCTTGTGTGTGGTCGACATCGCCAGCACGATCGTCACGCCGCGCTTCTCGACCGTCGGCTCGATCGACCTGCCTCGGTTCGCGCCGAGCATGGACCGGCTGTTCTTCGGCCTGGCCGAGCCCCTGGTCGGCCGCGCGACGTTGCGCCTCGCCAGCCTGCCGATCGCCAGTGGCGAACCGACGTTGCTGTGGCCCGACGAACGCTGGCAGCTCGAGGGTCTCGACATCCTGCCGGCGTTGCCTGCAGCACCGGCAGCCAACCCACCCGAACTGCTCGACACCACCGAGGCGCAGCTGCAACTGGCGGCCGGCGCCTCGGCGTTCGGTTCCCGCAACGACATCGCCAGCGCCGACGGCGAAGAGTTCCGCGTGCTCACCGCGACCTACGACTTCCACCAGGTCGCGGGCATCAACGTGCGCTTCGACCTGCCGGTGCTGAACGCCGAGAACGTGCTCGAACTGCGCATCCGCGCAGTCGCGCGGGTGCTTCGCACCGGCGGCGACACGGCGCTGCGCATGTCGATCTACAACCCCGTCGACGAACGCTTCGACACCGCCGTCGAACTCGCGCCGGGCGATACGACCGCGCAGACCATGACCTTCCGGACGTCCAGCCTGCGCCACATCACCCGCGAACGGCAACTGCGCGTCACCGTGGTCGGCGAGGTCGCAGACGGCCCGCAGACCGAACTGCGCGTCGATCTGGTCGAAGTGCAGCTGGTATCGAAGGTCACGCCACCCTGACCCGATCCGGCGACGCAACGTCTCCGCAGCCCAACGCAGGGGCGCCTCCGTGACTTTGCGCTGGCCCTCGCCGCCACCCCTGGCGTAGCCTGCCCCACGGTTCTCGCCACATCACCGTGCCTTCTCGTATCGCCCTCGTCATCCCTGCCTACTGTGAAGCCGGCCGCGTCGGCGACGTGGTCCGGCAGGCGCTGCAGCTGGATCGGCAACTGCAGCTCGGCCTCGAGGTCGTGGTGGTCGACGATGGCAGCCACGACGCGACCGCCCACGAAGCGCGCGCGGCCGGCGCGACGGTGGTGAGCCACCCCTACAACCTCGGTTACGGCGTCTCGCTGCACACCGGCTACTGCTACGCGTGGCGCAACGGCTTCTCGCGCGTGCTGCAGATGGACGCCGACGGTCAGCACGAGGCAGCGATGCTGCCGAGCCTGATCGCCGCCCTCGACAACGGCGCCGACGTCGTGCTCGGTTCGCGTTACCTGGATGGCGAACCACCGGTCTCGACGCTGTCGCGCCGCGTCGGCACCGCGCTGTTCGCGTGGATCGCGACCAGGTTCACGGGCACGCGCATCACCGATCCCACCAGCGGCTTCCAGGGGCTGTCCGGGCGCGCTCTCGAACGACTGGTCAGCGACGGTTTCCCGGAGGACTACCCCGACACCGACGTGCTGATCGAACACGCGCGCTCGGGCATGAATCTCGTCGAGGTGCCCGTGCGCATGCACCCCCGGCGCGGCGGTCTGTCGATGCACCGCGGCGCGCGCATCGCCTACTACGGCTACAAGATGCTGTTGACCCTGTTGCTGCTGCCGGTGCGACGTCGGTCGCCGCTGCGACAACAAGACACCGTGGCGAGGACGACGTGATCGGCACGGCCTCGCTCGGCGCCTTCGGGCGCGAACTTGCGGCGACGTTCGCCGTCTCGGCGCAGACGGCGCTCGAGCTCGAGCCGCTGCACGACCGCCAACGCCTGGTCGCCGTCGGCCTGGCCACGTTCGTGCTCGTGTTCGTCGTCGAACTCGTGCGGCGCCGCAAACTGCGCGAGGAGTACTCATGGGTCTGGATCGGCACTGCCCTGTGCCTGCTGCTGCTCGCCTGGAAGCAGGAAGTGCTGATCTCGATCAGCCAGTGGATCGGCGCCGCGAGTACGGTCTCGACGCTGTTCTTCGGCGCCTTCGTCTTCCTGCTGGCGCTGGTGCTGCAGTTCTCGGTGCGTCTGAGCCGTCTCACCCACCGTCATCGCACCCTCGGCCAGCGCCTGGCCCTGCTCGAACAGGAACTCACGCGGCTGCGCGACGGCCGCGCCGCAGCGCCGACCGAGACCTTCGAGAAGGTCGGCCAACGCAGCAGCCGCGACGAAGTCGCGTGAGCCCGGGATGACCGACGCCGACGATCATGGCGAGCTCCTGAGCCGCGGTATCGCGCGGGAGTTCCGACGTCGCCTGCAGGGCGAATACGTGCCGCGCATCAGCCGCTGCGTGGCGAGCCTGGGTGAGGACGCGGTCTGGCGGCGGCCGGCGCCGAACTGCAACTCGGTCGGCAACCTGCTGCTGCACCTGTGCGGCAACACGACGCAGTGGATTCTCGCCGGCCTCGGCGGGGCCACCGATGCGCGCGACCGTCCCGCGGAGTTCCGCGCCGACGGCGGTGACGACGGCGCCGCCCTGTGCACCCGGCTGGGCGAGGTCGTCGACCGGGCCTGCGCCGTCGTCGACCGGCTCGATGCCGCCGCGTTGCTGCAACCGCGCCAGATCCAGGGCTACACCGAGACGGGTCTGTCGGCGGTGTTGCACGTGCTCGAGCACTTCTCAGGACATGCGGGTCAGATCTACGCGTGGACCAAACAGGTCACCGGCGAAGACCTGCGCTTCTACGACCTGTAGCAACTCGACCCGTCGCCGACTCAGACCCCGATGGCGCGGCCCTTGCGCCAGCGCGACAGGGTCGCGCGCAGCACATCGAGCTTGACCGGTTTGCCCAAGAAGTCGTCCATGCCCGATGCCATGCAGGCGTCGCGATCGCTCTGCAACACGTTGGCCGTCAGCGCCACGATCGGCATCTCGCCGCCCTGCGCCCGGATCTGCTGGGTCGCCCCGAAACCGTCCAGCTCGGGCATCTGACAGTCCATCAACACGACGTCGTAGTTCTCGCGCGCCGCGAACTCGACGACCTCGAGCCCGTTGACCGCAAACACCACCTCACAGCCCAAGCGCCGCAGCATGCCCGCCAGCACGCGGCGGTTGATCTCGTTGTCCTCGGCGACGAGCACCCTCATGCCGACCACGGTGCCTGCCGGTCCGCCGCTGCCGGCGTCATCGACGCCCTCGCCGCCGCGCCGCTGCGCGGACCGTTGCAGGCGCGCCATGTCGGCGATCACCTGCAACAATCGCCCCGCCGACAGCGGCTTGTTGAGCCAGCGGAAGACGTCGACGCGCTCGATCTCCTGGGCGCTCGGGCACAGGCCGAGCGAACTCGCGATCGCGATCGACAACCGCGGGATCGCGGCGTCGTTGCGGATCGCTTCGGCAAGCTGCATGCCGTCGATGCCCGGCATCGCCATGTCGAGGATCGCCATCGTGAACGGCCGCCCCCGCGCCGCCGCGAGCCGCAACGTCTGGATCGCACTGACGGCGTTGTCGGCGACGTCCAGTCCGATCGGCACCGGCGCGAGCTGCATCTGCATCAGCTGCCGGTTGGTCTCGTTGTCGTCGACGATGAGCACCGCGTGCCCGCCGAAGTCGACGGCGCCGGCCGCCGCGGCTTCTGCTTGCGGTTCTCCCTTCGCCAGCACCAGCACCAGCCCGAACTCGGAGCCGACGCCGACGCTGCTCTCGACCAGGATCTTGCCGCCCATCAGTTCGGTGAGGCGGCGGCAGATGGCCAGCCCCAGACCGGTCCCCCCGAACCGCCGCGTGGTGGTCGCGTCCGCCTGCGCGAACGGCTGGAACAGGTGTTCGAGGGTCTGCTGCGAGATGCCCACGCCGGTGTCGCGCACCGCGATGCGCACCGTCTGCGACCGCTCGTCTTCGGCGACCAGATCCACCGACAACAGCACCTCACCTTCGAGCGTGAACTTGACGGCGTTGCCGAGGAAGTTGAGCACGATCTGCCGCAGTCTGGCGACGTCCCCGACCAGCTGGCGCGCGAGTCGCGGATCGGTGAAGGTCAACATCTCCACACCCTTCTGGGCGGCGGCGGCGTTCAACAGACCGGCGCAATCGTCGACGAGCTGCCAGATGTCGAAACCGACGTTCTCGAGCTGCAGTTTGCCGGCCTCGATCTTGCTGTAGTCGAGGATGTCGTTGAGCACCGACAGCAGGGCCTCGGCCGATGCCTGGATCGTCGACGCCATCTGCGCCTGCTCACCGTCGAGCGGCGTGCGCACCAGCAACTCGGCCATGCCGAGCACGCCGTTCATCGGCGTGCGGATCTCATGGCTCATGTTCGCCAGGAACTGCGCCTTCGAAGTCGCCGCGAACACGGCCGCGACCCGCTCGGACTCGAGCGCCTCGACCTCCGCGAACGCGGCGTTCGCGAAGCGGCGCCTGGACCACCAGATGACGCAGACGGTCGCCAGCGAAGCGACCACGAGCCACCACGGACTCAGCCCGAAGACGAAGGCGGCAACTGCCAGGACGAAAGCGACGGCGCAAGCCCGCGTCCTGCGCACATCGGCACACAGGACTTCCTGCAGGCGCGCGTTGGCGCCAGCGGCCTGACGGTGGTCGTTGTCGGCGGTCTGCCCAGACGCTGGCATTGGCCGCTCATCGGCGTTGTTCAGGTGTTTCCCTGAGCCGCGGTGCTACGGGATCGCCGCAGGATCGCCGCGAAGAAGCCGTCACAACCGTGCCGGTCCGGCAACAACTGCAGGAAAGTGCCCGTGGCATCGGCGATCGGCGCCGCGCGCTCGCCGCCGAGGACCTCGGCCAGACGCACGAGCTCGAGCTGCCGGTGGCGCTGCCGCAAGGCCTCGACGCGAGCCTCGTTCTCGTCGCGAAGCACCGAGCACGTCGCGTAGACCAGCCGCGCACCCGGCTGCAGGTGTGCGGCCGCCAGATCCAACAGCTGATCCTGGGTCCGTTGCAGCGCGACGAAGCCGTCGTGGTCGATGGACCATCGAGCCTCGGGCCGGCGCCGCCACGAGCCGGTGCCCGAACACGGCGCGTCGACGAGGATCCGATCGGCGCGCGCTGCGAAGTGCGCGATCTCGACCGGCAACTCGCCGCCGGGCAATACCCGCACCTGCACGTTGTCAGCGCCCGCCCGCACCAATCGCGTGCGCAGGGCGTCGAGCCGACGCGCGCTGACGTCGGTCGCGAACACCTGCCCGAGGTTCGCCAACTGCGCCGCCAATGCCAGTGTCTTGCCACCGCTGCCCGCGCACAGGTCGAGCACCTTGCCGCGCGGCGGCGGCGCCACCGCGAGTGCCGCCAGCTGACTGGCCTCGTCCTGCTGCTCGAAGGCCCCTTCGCGATACGCCGCCGTGTCGAACAGGTCTTGCTCACCGCGCACGTGCAGCGCCCACGGCGCATGCCGGGCCGGCTCGGTCGCGATGCCGAGCGAACGCAGCCTCGCCGCGAGGTGCTCACGCGACGGCACGCGCAACAGGTTGGCGCGCACGGTCCGGGAGGCTGACTCGTTCAGCGCCTGCAGCAGGCCGTCGGCGCGGTCGCCGTGACACCCGGTGAACTCGGCTGCGAGCCAGTCGGGCAGCGAGCGCCGCGTCGCCAGACGCCGGATCGGATCCGCGATGACCGCGCAGCGCGACCGGGCTCCGGCGTCGAGCACCGCGTCGCCTGCCAGGCGCAGATGCACAGCGACGAGCTGCTCGGCCCGGCGCCGCGGCGGCGACGACGGCACCACGTCTTCGCCGATCACGAACGCCAGCCAACGCTGCTGCGCGATCACCTGCGCGGCGACGCGCGCGACCTCGGCCCGCGCCGGCGCCGGCAAGCGGCGGATCTCCGGGTTTGCGGCCATCGCCTCGCGCGGCGAACGGGCCGAGGCGAACCACTCGCCGACCACCGCGACCACGAGTCCCTGCAGCGCCCCGTTCACGACCGGTGGTAGGGATGCCCCGCGAGCAGCGAAGCGACGCGGTAGAGCTGCTCGACCATGACGATCCGCACCAGCCCGTGGGGCATGGTGAACGGCGACAGCGACAGGCGCGTGTCGGCGCGCGAGAGGAACGCGGGGTCGAGCCCGTCAGGCCCGCCGATCACGAACACCAGGTCACGTCCCTCGGACTGCCAGCCGCGCAGTCGCTCGGCGAAGCGTTCGGTCGACCAGGACTCACCGCGCTCGTCCAGCGCGATCGTCCGGCACGACTTCGGCATCGCGGCCTCTAGACGTTCGGCCTCGGCGACACGGACGCGGTCGGTGGCGGCGTTGCCGGTCCGCGTCGCGGGTTTGATCTCGACGACGCGAAAGGCCCACTCGCGCGGCAGCCGCCGTTCGTAGTCGGCGCAACCGTCCACGACCCAGCCCGGTTGGCGATGCGAGACGGTCAACAGGGTCACCTTCACGGGATCTGGTCGCGACTGGAGTGGAGCGACGCCGCCCGACCGGCAGCGACGAACCGCCACGCATACCGCAGCACCACCGCGATCGCCACCCTGCCGATCGCAGGTTGGTCCCGACTTCTGCTGCTGGCGAGACCTGCGCACATGGGTTTCGATGCCGCCGTGCGTTCACCGCTCTGGCTCCTCGTCGCGTTCGGCTGCCTGCTGCGGCTCACCGGCCTCACCGTGCATTCGTTGTGGTACGACGAGTGCGCGACGATCCACGTCGCCACGGCCGCGGACCCCTTGGCCACGTTGCACGGCGACCGTCACCCACCGCTGTCGTTCCTGGCGTTCCGGCTCTGGATCGGCTGGTTCGGCGAGAGTGACCTCTGCCTGCGGCTGCTGCCGGCACTCGTCAGCTGCATCTCGCTCGTTGGGTTCGCGAACGTCGCACGACGCTGGCTCGAGCCGCGCGCCGCGTTCGTCGCCACGGCGCTGCAAGCCAGCTCTGCGTTCGCGATCTGGTACGGCCAGGAAGTGCGCATGTACGCATTCGTCGAACTGGCGACGGTCGTGGCGATGTCGGGCGTCGTTCGCATCGCAGCCGGCACCAAGACGGTCGGGGCGGCACTGGTCCTCACCGGCACCTGCCTGGGTCTGGGTAACCACTACTTCGGCGGCGTCGTCGCGGCGCAGGTAGCCGCGCTGACGTTCGTGCGCCGATTGCCGCGTGCTGACCGCAGGCTGACGCTGTCGGCGGCGGCGCTCGGAGTGGTGGTGTGGCTGCCGTGGATGTGGCAGGTGATCCCCGACCAATTGGCGGCGCCCTGGGGGTTCCAGTCGCGGTTGAGCGAGGCGGAACTGGCGCGGCTGCCGGTGCGCTTCCTGCTGATCCACCTCAGCAATCTGCCCTCGTTCCTGGTCTACGCCACCGCGGGCCTGACCGGGCTCGGTCTGCTGCGCTGCTTGTGCGGCGTGCGCCGGCAAGGACCCGATCAGGCGCTGCTCACCCTGATGGTGACGCCGATCGCGCTCGCCCTGGTGATGGCGTCGGTGGCGCCCGCGAACTTCGCCCCCAACTACCTGATCGCCGCAGCCCCGTGGTGTGTGATGGCCATCGCCCACGGCCTGTGCCGCTTGCCCTTGCGTCTGCACGTGCTCGGGTTCGTGCTGCCGGTCGCGACGCTGACTGCCACGCTGCTGCTGCGTCAGCAGAACCTGCGAGAGGACTACCGCAGCGCCTGCGCCGAAGCCTTGGCGGCGCTGCGGCCCGGCGACCTCCTGGTCTCGATCACGGGCACGCCCGAGCCCTTCTCACGCGCGCCGGTGCAACACCATCTGCGCGAACTGCCGGACCTCGACCATCGACTCGTCGATCCGGTCACGGCGCGCGCCCGGCTCGACGATCCGGACTTCACCGCGAACGTGCACGTCATCTATCGCGTCGCCGACTACGCCTTGCCCCTGCTCGACACGCTGCGCGCCGTCGGCGTCGTCGGGCACGAGGGTCCGGTGCGACACCGCATCCAGCACCTGATCGTGACGCCTGGACACCGCTGACGAACGCCGCCGACTCACGCCTCGGTGATGCGTTCGTGGACACTCTCGAATGGGTGCTCCATTCCCGGCCGTCCTGGCGAAGGTGCGTCGACACCCCCTGACTCGCCGCTCGATCCCTCACCACTGGCCGGCGACCCTGACACTTCGCTCAAGCAGCGCCGTGGCCAACTCCGATGGTCGCGACGGACAAGCCAGAGGAGATAGACATGTCGCTCACCATCCGTTCGCTGTTCGTGGCCCTTGCCGTCGCCGTTCCCCTCGCCGCCCAGGAGGGTGAGAAGAAGTTCGAGATCACGCCAGAGATCCAGGCACAGATCGACGGCTACAAGAAGGACATCGCCACCTGGGCCGCCGACCCCAAGGTCGTCGCGGCGGTGATCGATCAGAACAAGAAGGGCCCGATCGCGGGCATGGACAACAAGAAGTGGAAGACGCTGCGCCGCCGCTCGGAGGAGGTGAACGTGTTCCAGACCAACGACGCCGCCAAGACCCTGCAGACCAAGGCCAAGGCCACCAACGGCATCGTCAGCGAAGCGTTCCTCAACGCCGCCAAGGGCGAGAAGGTCGCGTTCCTCGAGAAGACCAGCAGCTACCTGCACGACACGAGCGGCAAGTTCACGACGCCCTTCACCAAGAAGACGTCCTGGCAGGGTGCGCCGGAGTTCGACGAGTCGACGCAGACCTACGCGGTGCAGATCTCGGTGCCGGTGTTCGACACCGCCGACAAGGAGAAGAAGACGCCGATCGGCGTGCTCGTCGTCGGCCTCAACGTGACCCAGCTCGCCCAGCCCAAGCCAGCGCCGACACCGACGCCAGGCAAGTGAACGCTGCCGGCCAACAGCGACCTGCGCACCGATCAGTGCCAGCCAGGTCAGTGCCAACCAAGGGTCGTCGCTTCGCCACGCACCGACCGTGATCTGCAGGTCATGAACATGCTCACTCGAGTCCTCCCGATCGACTGGCTGCGCGCGCGCATCTCGGTGCGTCTGCGACTGGGCCTGATGCTGGGCATGGCCATCGCCGTGACCGTCTGGCTCGGCACGATGCTGCTGGGCACGACCCACGGCATCAACGCGGCGTTTCAGACGATGGCGCGTGAACAGCTGCCGGCGAGCGTGCAGCTCGGCCTGCTGCGCCAGTCGTTCCTGCGCGCGGTCGTTGCCGAACGCACCCTGATGTTCCAGAGCATGTCGACGCCGGGCGCCAAGGCGCTCGTCGCCGAACACGACGAGAGCGTGGCCGCTGCCAAGTCGGCGTGGCAGGAACTGCAGCGACTGGTTCCTGGCGCCGTCACCGGCGCCAGCTTCGAAACCACCTTCGCCGAATGGGAGGCGACCACCAAGGAGGTCGCACAGATCCTCGCCGAGGACACGCCCGCAGCGCGGCGCGATGCCATCGACTTGTCGATGAGCGCCGGCCAGGAAGCCGCCCTCGCCGTGCGCACCAGCCTCGACGAAGTCAGCGACCGCTGCGCCACGAGCGTCACTGCCGCGGCGTCGGAAGCCGCGGCGGCCGCAACCGCAGCCGACTCGAGCTTCACCTACTACCTCTGGGTCAGCATCGCCGTGATGGTGCTGTTCGGCTTCGTCATCATCACCTCGGTCGCCGGCCCACTGGGGCGTGTGCAACGCGCCATGGCCCAGGTCGCCAGCGGCGGTGGTGACCTGACCAAACGCCTGAGCACGCGCGGCGGCGGCGAGATCACGCTGCTGGCCAAGGCGTTCAACCAGTTCCTGGACGGCCTGGCCGAGATGGTGCAGGAGATCCGCACGACGGCCAACGAGGTCAGCGCCGCAGCGGAGCAGGTCGACGTGGTCAGCAACGGCCTCGCCAACAACTCGACGACGCTGAGCCAACGCGTCGAAGCCGCCGGCAGCGCCGCCAATCGCGTGCGCGAGATCACCGACGTCGCCGCGGGCTCCACCAGTCAGCTCAGCGCCAGCATTCGCGAGATCGCCGAGAACAGCCAGCGCTCCGCCGAGACCAGTTCGGCCGGCGTACGCCTGGTCGAAGCGACGTGGACCGAGGTCGACGCCATGGGCAAGGAGAGCGGCGAGATCCGCCGCATGCTCGACGTGATCGAGACGATCGCGCGTCAGACCAATCTGCTGGCACTGAACGCCAGCGTCGAGGCAGCCCGCGCCGGTGACGCCGGCGCCGGCTTCGCGGTCGTCGCCGAACGCGTCAAGTCGCTCGCCATCGAGACCAGCAAGGCGACCACCGAGATCGGCGACCGCGTCGACAAGTTCCTGGGCCGAGTCGACAACTCGGTGCGCTCGATCGGCCAGATCAAGCAGGTGATCTCGAACATCGAGATGGCCACCAACAGCAACGCCTCGGCGGTCGAGCAGCAGAGCGCGGTCACGCAGGACTTCGCGAACTCGTTCACGCAGATCTCGCAGTCGAGCAACTCGATCGCGAACGAACTCGACAGCCTCGCACAGGTCGCGGAGAGCTCGCAGCAGGACGCGACCTCGGCGCGCTCGTCCGCGGCAACGCTGACGCAGTCGGCCCTGCGGCTCGACCAACTCGTCGGCCAGTTCCGCGTCTGAGGCACGACCGCGGCGGCCTCAGCGCAGGCGATCGGCCGCCGCCGCCGCCTGCTCACGCACGCGGCTGCACATCAGCTCGCACAGCGCGAAGGTGCGTTCGTCGGCGAGACGATACAGAACGTTCAGGCCCTGCTTGTCGCGTAGCACCCACCCGACACGGAACAACACGCCGAGCTGCTTGCTGACGTTCGCCTGTGACAGCCCCGACTCGGCGACCAGCTCGCCGACCGTGCGTTCGCCGTCGAACAGCAGGTTCATGAGCAACAGCCGCGAGGGCTCGCCGAGCGCCTTGAACTGCTCGGCGACCCCCTGCAGCAGGGCCGGAGACATCCTCGCATTCGGCTTCTCCACCGGCTTCCTCATCGGCCGTCCCCCAACGCCGCGGGCAGTTCGGTGCGTTCGGCCCAGTCGGTCCACGAACCGTTGTACCAACGCACGTTGTCGTAACCGAGCAGGTAGCGCAGCACGAAGTACGACTCGCTGGCCGTGTGCCCCGTGCGACAGGACACCGTCACCGGCTCGTCCTTGGCGAACCCGAGCGCCTCGTATTCACGCGCGAGCTCGTCGGGCTTGCGCCAGTAGTGCCCGTCCTCGGTGCGCACCAGATCCTGCTGGTAGGGGCGGTTCCTGGCGCCGGGGATGTGGCCCGGACGCGCTTCAGTCGACTTCTCGCCGCGGAAGAAGTCGGCGGGACGCACATCGAGGACCTGCATGCCCTTGGCCAGGCTGGCGTGCAGTTCGGCAGCGTCGATGGTGAAGTCGTCGGCGCCAGACCGCGGCGCGTAGGTGACCGGCGTGGGGCTCGGAACGTCCGCCACCAGCGGTCGTTGCTCCGCCGCCCAGCGCAGCAGACCACCCTCGAGGATCGCGAGCCTGCGGTGGCCGATGTGCAGCATCGCGAGCGCCGCCAGCGTCGCGTCCTGCATCTTGTCCTCCGCGTAGATGACCACCGGGGTGTCGTTGCCGACACCCGCCTTGCCGAGGATCGCAGCGATCACCGCGGGCTCCTCGAGGAACAGCTGCCCGTTGCTGCCGTGCTCCTTGCGCAGCGGCTTGACGGGGAAGAACACCGCGCCCGGCACGTGCAGCGCCGAGTACTCGCTGCCACTGGCACGCGCATCGAGCACCGCCACCTTGCCCAGTCGCTGCGCCAACCAGGTCGGCGACACCACCGTCGGCGCGGTCAGTTCGGCCGGATCCTTCGACCAGGTCAGCTTCGCTGCGGCGTCCACCGGGTGCAGGAAGAAGGCGCGGACCAGCGCCATGCGCGCCGCGTTCTCCTTGGCCGAGATCTCGTCGCCGCCTTCACGCAGCGACACGGGCGTGAGCACCTGGTTGCGGAACTGCTCCAGACCGCCGTCGAGCACCCGCACGTTGGTCAGCCCCTTGCGCGTCAACTCCACCCACGCCTGCGCCGGATGCGCGGGGCCGTTGGAGTAGAGCACGACCAGTTCGTGCTCCCGCAGCTGCGGCACGAACGCGTCCGCGGTCACCGCGGGCACGGTCATGTTGACGGCGCGCGGCAGGTGGAACGCGGCGTATTCCTCCGCGGGGCGCACGTCGACGAGCAACAGACCCTGCCCGCCGGCGAGGATCCTGGTCTCGAGTTCGTCGGCACCGATGTGGTCGCCGCCGGTCTCGATCGCGGCGAGCCGCTCGTCGGCGCCCGCGGCCGCGCGGCCGCCGGAGCTGCCGCCACCCACCATCAACGCCGCCGCGAGCAGCAGCACCATCGCGCCGATCGCGATCACCTGGTTGTCGTTCGACTGCTTCATGACATCCTCCGTTGCCTTGCTTCGACCTTCTCCGCCACCACGAACGCGAAGAGCGCGATCGCCAGGAGCACCAGCGCCCCGAGCAGCGGACTCGTGCCCACGAGATCCGTGAGCACACAATCGCCGCAGTCACCCGCGACGAGGAAACCCTGCAGCCCCGGCGCCAGGAAGGCGTAGGCGAGACTGCCCAGTCCAGCGCCACCCAGGAAGGTGAGCGCGTCGATGCGGCCGCTGGCGAGCCCGACGGCCGCAGTGCCAGGGCACCAACCACCGATCAGGAAGCCGGCGCCGAACACCAGACCGCCGACGGCCTGCGGCCACAGCACGGTCGGCGGCACGAACATGCTGTGCAGGTCGACCTTGCCGAGCGCCGCGAGGCCCGACAGCACGACCGCGGCCGTGGCCATCGCGGCGAACATCACCTTGAGCACGGCGAAGTCCTCGAAGTAGAAGATCGCGGTGAGCTTGCGGCTGCTGCCGAAGCCAGCGCGTTCGAGCCAGAAGCCGAACAGGCCGCCGATCAACAGCGACAGCAGCAGGCCCAGCGGGGCGTCGAGCATTCCTTGAGCGAACAGGTGGTTCATCGCCAGGCCCTCTTCAGCAGGGGCGCGAGCCCGAAGGCCGCACCGAACGTGGTCATCACGAACACCATCGCGCCGGCCTGGAGCATCGCTCCGCCCGACAGCGCCAGACCCGACGTGCAGCCGCCGGCGAAGCGCGCACCGAGTCCGGCGAGCGCGCCGCCCAGCAGCGTCAGGCCGATACGGCCGCTGACCGACAGGCGCGGGCCGCGTTCGACCTGCACCCGCACGCGGCTGGCGTTCGCCGCCGACAGGAAGCCACCGGCGAGCACACCCGCGAACATCCACACGAGGTAGTTGTGCAGCGGGCTGCCGCCGCCTTCGTAGTAGCTGCCCAAGGTCGCGTTGGCCTCAACGGCGTTGGGCGCGACCGCGTGCAGGGCCGTGGTGGCCGTGCGCGTGATCGCACCGGAAGCGCCGAGCCCCGTGCCGAGCACGAGGTAGGCGATCGCGAGCGTGAGGCCCAGGCCGATGCCCGCGAGGTAGGGGTTCCAATAGGGTTTGGGTGACATCGTGTTCTCCTCAGCAGCCGACGCTGCGCTTCTTGATCACTGGTTTGCCGGCGGCCGGCGCCGCAGTCGGCGACGGCATCAGCGCGGGAGTCGATCCCGGCATCGAACCCGCGGCGCGCAGGACCACGTCGCGGTAGTAGGCCGCGACACCGCCGCGCAGCACGTACAGGTCGAGGCCCGGGTGTGCGGCGAGCAGGGCACCGGCCGCCGCGAACGCCTGTTCGCCGTCCTTGCTGAGCAGCACGATCTTGGCACCAGCCGGTGCAGCCGTGGCCTGTTCGGCGAGTTCGTCGAGCGCGACGTTGACCGCGCCCGGCACGTGCCAATCGCGCCACTGCCATGCGGGACGCACGTCCAACAGGGTCCATTCGCCCGCGGCCGCGTTGGCCACACCTTCGGCGGTCACGACCTGCGGCAGCCGGATGACCGCGTCCTGCGCGAGCCTACCGATCGCCGGCAGACCGGCGCTGAGCCAGGCGTCGAGACCACCGTCGAGCGAACCGACCGCGGTGAAGCCCTGCCGTTCGGCAAGGCCGACGGCCATGCTCGAGCGGTAGGCGGAGTTGCACAACATCACCACCGGCTGGTCCTTGGCGAGGACCTTGCCGAAGCGGGCGCTGTCGGTGACCGCGATGTTGCCGATCTCGCCGATGCGCAGGTCCTCGTATTCGTCGGCGGTGCGCACGTCGATGACGATCGGTTCCTCACCCTTCTGCATCAGCGCGAACAGGTCCTTGGGTGCGATCAGCGAACTCGCCACGACGGGCAACCCGGCCTGCCGCCAAGCTTCGACGTCGTCACCGAGCCAGCCGGCGAGGTGGTCGAAGCCGATGCGTCGCAGGCGGAACGTGCCCTCACGCACTTCGGCCTCGCTGCCAACCAGCAGCACTGGCGCGTCGAACGGCACGACGATGCCGGTCCAGGTGTCCAGGCGCCCGCGCAACGCGACGTTGATCGCGCCGCGGATGTGAGCCTCGCTGTAGTGGGCCTGGTTGCGCAGGTCGACGATCCAGGCGTCCGGCTGCACCGCGCCGAGGTCCGCGCGCGGCGGCAGGTCAGCGCCCCGCTCCACCAACGGCGGCCCCTGCAGGTTGAGCGCGACGTTGAACGCGAAGTACTGAGGCGCCACGGGCTGGTGGCTGAGTACCTTGGCGATGAACGACGCGCGGCTGTTCAGCAGCAGGTAGGGGTTGCTCAACTTCTCTTCGCCAATCGTCGAGGTCGTCGCCGCGCTCAGGTGCGCGCCGCACAACGAACCGGCGCCGTGCGCGGGCAGCACCAAGGTGTTCGCGGGCAGCGTCTTCAGCCGCTGGATCGACGCGAAGCTCTGCGCGGCGAGTTCGGCCGGCGGCACGTCGAGCAGATCGGGGCGGCCGATGCCGCCGATGAACAACGTGTCGCCCGTGAACGCGTAGCGCGGCGCTGCCTCACCCTGCACCTGCAGCAGGAACGTCGCCGCGTTGGGCGTGTGCCCGGGCGTGTCCCACATCTGCAGCTGCACCTTGCCGAGTTGCACCGTCTCGCCGTCCTGCATCGCGTGATGCGCGAACTTCGCGCCGGCCTTCGCACTGATCAGGATCTCGGCGCCGGTGCGCTGCGCCAGTTCGGTGTGGCCCGCGACGAAGTCGGCGTGCGGATGCGTCAGCACCACGTAGCGCAGCTTTGCGCCGCGAGCCGCGATCGCGTCGAGGTAGTGATCGACGTCGCGCTGCGGGTCGATCACCGCGGCCTGACCGTCGCTGATGACCAGGTAGCTGAGCAGGGACAGGCAACCGAGCTGGTACTGGATCAGCTGGTGGCTCGCCTCGTCGACCGAGAAGGAGACCTGCGGCTTGCTGGCATCGTCGCTGTGCGTGCTGCGTTCGGCGTCCTGGGCAGCGAGCGGGGCCAGGCTGGCCAGCAGGGCGAAGGCCAGCCCACGGCGGGTGTGGTTGCGAAACATGCACTCACTATATCGCCATGCGGCTATATAGTCAAGTAAGAGATCTTGGCGCAGGGCATCTTGGTGCTGGGCGACGGGTGGACCGGCTCAGGCCTGGGCCGGCCGGTGCCAGCGCCGCCATGGGCCCGCCAGCACGAACACCACCGCCGGCCACAACAGCACCGGTACGACCAAGGCGGCCTCGCCGCAGAGCGCGAGGCAGGGCAACAACGCCGTCGCCAACCCCAGGGACCCGACGGCCCAGACCCCCCGCACCCAACGGAACGGGCCGAGATCGCACGACAACGCCACGAGCATGCCGGGCGCGAGCATCACCAGGTTCCAGATGCCGAGGGCGAGGACCACGAGCAGCGAGCCAGGGTCGAACATCATCACGGGCTCCAGCAAGACGACCGCCAGCACCGGAGCGACGAAGCACACGGCCACATGCAACAGCCCGACCTGCAGCCAGGCGACCTCGGCGTCGTGGGGGCGATGGCGCGCGTGCCACTGCGAGAGGGTCTCACCCGGGCGGCGCGCAGAGACGTCGTGCGGCGCGTTCACGATTCCGCCCAGGATACCGCGTCTCAGCGCTGCCTGCGGCGCGGCACGGTCAGCCGCTGGCCGTCGGACAGGATGATCGTGCAGCCCGGGAACTTCGGCGCCAGTTCCCGCACGCTCGTCGCCGGCAGGCGCGTCGCGCGCAGGTTGAGTTCGGTCAGCGGTGCCCCGGCACAGGCAGCGACGTCCTCGGTCGTGAGGGTGCGGCAGCCCATCAGGGTCAGCCGGCGCAGCGACCGACTCTTCGCCAGGGCGGCCAACGCGCCGCCACCGATGCCGCCATTCTCGGTGAGGATCAGTTCCTCGAGTTGCGGCAACGTCGCCAGTTTGTCCAGCACGCGGCGATCGACCCACGGCGTGTAGCCCAGTTCGAGCGAACGCAGGCTCGGATGTCGGGCCAGGGCGTCGGCGGCGGCCTCGGTGAGACTGGAACGCCGCGGCGCCTGCGGGCCGGCGCCCTTCGAAGGAACGTGCACGCCGCCCAAACGCAGCCGCTGCAACTGCACAGTCGACAGCAGCTTCGCCAACGCTTCCTGGTCGAAGGCTACGACGCCGCGCAGACCGAGTTCGCGCAGTTCGTGGAACTCGGGTAACACCGCGAGTCCCGGCTTGGACCAACCGAAGTTGCCGTCCAACGACAACACCTGCAGGTCGCGCGACACCTTGCCGAGCACGGCGGGTGTGGTCTTCGGCAAACCACCCAGATCGAGTTCTCGCAGCTCGCCGAACTCGGCGAGTGACGCCCCCACCGCATCCGTCAACGCCTCACAGCCGCCGAGCAGCAGCGTCTGCAGCGGCAGGTCGGTCAGCGCCGCGATCGCCGCGTCGGTGACGCCGATGCCGTCCTGCTTCGGCACGTCAACCGGCTCATCACCCATCGACATCGTCTGACCGCGAAAGCGCCCCTGGCAGTCGCGCAGGTCGAGGTATCGCAGTTCGTGCAGCGTGCCTAGCTTCGCCACGTCCGCGGCCGCGAGCGTCACGCACCCGTTCAACTCGAGCCGGCGCAACCCGGGGATCTTCGCGACCTCGGCGAGCGATCGGCCGTGGAAGGACATGCAGTACGACAGGGCCAGCTCCCGCAGCGCGGGCAGCCGCGGCAGCCGTTCGACGGCCTCCGAACGCACGTCCGTGAACGTCAGGTCGAGATGCTCGAGTTGCGGCAGGCCTTCGAGCACGGTCAGGGTCGCCCCGGTGACCGCGTGGCACTGCTCGAGCGAGAGCCACCGCAGCCTGGTGAGCCCGCCGAGGTGCCGCACACCTTCGTCGGTGATCGGCAACGACACCGCGTAGCCCTTGTCGTTGACGTCCATGCCGCTGAGGTCGAGGCGCTCGAGCGACTGCAGCCTCGCGAGCTTCGCCACCGCGGCATCGTCGAAGTCGTAGCAGCGCAGGTTGACCACGTCGGCGGGGATCGCGGCGGCGGCGGCCGGCCCGTGCGCCTCGAACCACTCGATCCCTTCGCCCTGCGCCGGAACGGGTCCACCTCCACCTTCACCCGGGTGGCGACTCAGCAAACCGACGCCGAACGCCGCGCCGAGCGCGAGCGCGACGAGCGCGGCGACGAGCAGCGGATGGCGCGTCGCCGCGCGCGGCGGCGACGCGCCGACCGGCCCGCGTCCGAGCCGCTCACCGAGCAACCAGTCGAGCTGCCGCTCCGCGGCGATCTCCTTCGCTTGCACAGGTTTCATGCCGAGCTCCTTTCGATGCAACGGCGCAGCGCCTGGCGGGCGCGCTGCGCGAGGGTCTTGATGCCGTTGGGCAACAGCCCGAGTTCGGCGGCGATCTCGTCCCAGGCGACGCCATCGCGATAGTGCCGTTCGAGCGCGGCGCGCGTGCGGCGTTCGAGCTTGTCCAGACACGCGTCGAGTTGCACCAGCAGGGCCTGCCCGGCGTCGCGCGCCGCGGTCTGCACCCACAACTCGTCGACCGCCGCGGCGATCTCACGTTCGCGGCGCCGCTGCCACCAGCGCCGCGTGCGCAGCCATTGGTTGCGCGCGACCCCGCGCAAGAACGCTTCGGCGCGCGCCGGCTCGTCGGGAAGGGCGCCCTGCAGCGCCACCAGCATGACCTCCTGGACCAGGTCGTCGGCCTCGTCGGCCCCGGCGCCCAACGCCCGCAGGTAACGCCAGGTCGCCTGACGGACGTCGCGATGGCGGCAAGGTGTGGCGGGCGGAGGCTGCAAGGTCGTCACCGGGCAGAGTCACCCGGGGTCGCAGATCCTATTCACGAAAATCCTGCCCTGGCTGCACGGATCGCGCCCCCCACCGACATCAGGGAGCAGACCCAAAGGAGTCCTACCGATGCAGACCCTGTTCCAATCCGTGATGTCGTTCGTCCTGGTCGCCTTCGCCGGCGGCCCAGTCACCCCGGCCAACGCCGGCTGCTGCCCGCTGCCCTGCTGCGATCCGCCCTGCTGCGAAATGCCGTGTGATCCGTGCCCGCCCGAGTGCTGCCCGATCCCGTGCTGCGACGAACCCTGCTGCGAGCCGGCTGGCTGCGGCGGCGGTTCCTGCGGCGCGCGGTAGGCAATAACCTGCGCCGCCGTGTCCGGAACCGGCCTCTCGGCTGACGAGTTCACCGCCGCGTTCGCCCACCACGGGCGCACGTTGTGGGTGCTCGCAGCTGCGTGGGTCGGCCGGGAGAACGCCATGGACCTCGTGCAAGAAACCGCGGCGGTGGCCTGGCAACGCCGCGACCGGTTTGCTCAGGGCAGTGACGTGCGCGCCTGGCTGTCGCAGATCGCCAGGCACCTCGGTGCCAACGAACGGCGCCGTAGGCGGCCGATCAGCGTCGCACCCGAAGAATTGCAGCCGAACGCACCGCCGCCGACAGCCGCATTCGACGGCCACGATCTCGCGAGCCTGGACTGCGGCGACGAGATCACCGCAGCACTGCGTGAGTTGCCCGCGGCGCAGCGCGCCAGCCTGCTGCTGCACGTCGTCTCTGGTCACACCTTCGCTGAGATCGGTGCCATGCTCGAGATCCCCGAGAACACGGCTGCGAGTCACGCACGACGCGCGCGCCTCACGCTCGCCGCGGCCCTCGCCGACAGCCCAGCCGTGAGGATCCCATGACCGACGAGCCCATGACCGACGAACGCCTCGACGCCCGGTTGCGCGCCGCCTTCACGCCGCCGCCCGAGGCGACGTTCCGCGACGTCGCCAACCGCACCATCGACGCCGCGCGACCGGTGACGCGCCCGCGGCCGTTGTGGCCGTGGCTGCTCGCCGCCGCTGCGGCGCTCCTGGTCGTGGCGCTGCTGCTCGAACGACCGCGCCGCGGACCGCAGGGCCACGATGGCGCGGCGCTCGGCCAGCTGTGGGTCACGGCCTACACCGACGCGCGGCAGCACGGTTTCACCCACAACTGCTGCGAGCCGGGCTTCGATCTGCCGAGCCGCTGCCGCGAGCGCTTCGCCACGGCGCTCGAGGTGGCTGCGAGCAGCGGCGTCGACGTGATCGGCTGCTACTGCAGCGGGCCCGATGGCGGCGCGATGATCCTGCTGACCGAACGCGCCGGAACGACGGGCTGTATCTGCGTGCTGCCGCGAGCGCAGGATCCTGGCGTGGTGCTGCCACCCGGCAGCGGCCTGCAGCTCGCTCGGCGCGAAGTCGGCCCGCTGGTGCTCTATGCGATCGGCCCGACCGCGGACGAAGTCACGCTGCGGCAGTTCGCCGTGCCGTGAACGATCACAGCGGCGCCTGCACCCACTCGATCGCCACGCGGTGCCACGGTTCGAACTCGTCGTCCCTGGTCGAGTAACCCGGTAGCCACGCGAACTCGACGCCATGCGCGACCACGCGCAGCAGCCGCAACCGGCCGTCACTCGACAGTTCGAACCGACCGCGCAGCTGCCCCCGCGACTCGAACAGGCAGGCCGCGTTCAGGCGCTTGCCGACCTCTTCCTTGGCTTTGGGTTCGAGCGCGAACCGGCCCTCGATGCGACCGCGCAGGCCGGCCGGCTCACCCTGCTCGACCACGAGCACGAGTTCACCAGTGATCGAGGCGTCGGCCAGTTCGGTGTCGACCATGCCACGCGGCACCATCGCGCGCGCCATCGATACGAACGCCGCGCGCGGCATCGCGGCGCGTCGGTCACCCGTACGCAGCGGCGTCGTCCATGCCCGCAGGTCGGCCGCCGCCAGCGTCACCAGCTCGGCACCGTGCAGGTCGTCGTACATGCGGTAGCTGTTGCGCGAGAACACCCGCAGGGCTGCCGTTCCGGGGGCCGGTTCGGGCCAGCGCGGCGATGAAGCAAGCACCTCCTGCACCGCGGAGTGTTCAGGGTCCCACAGCTGCCGCCACTTCTCGGGCAGTTCGCCGTGCACGCGCCGCAACGCGTCGGCACCGCGGTGCCGGAATTCGGCCACGGTGGTCTCGTCGCGACGACCGTCCCCGGTGTAGTGGCTGGCGCGCGTCTCCCACTCGGTCATCTCGCGGCCGTGCAGGCTCATGAACACCGGCAGCATCGTGCCGTCGGGCAACAAGAACGCCTCGCGTTCGCCGCCGTCGAAGTCGTCGGTGTCGTCGCGGATCGCCGCGCGCAGCAACGCTTCGTCGCGCGGGTCGCGCATGCAGTGCAGCGTGTTGAGCGCGGTGACGTGCACCGGCACGAACAGCTCACGCAGGATCGCGACGACGCGGGCATCGGAGAGCAGACCTGCCCTCACGGCGACGCCGCCCGCTCAACATCGGCCCGACTCGACGTCGCCGTCGTTGACGAACAGGTACACGGGCTTGTTCGTCGCCTTGGCCTCGGCGAGCGCTTCGGTCAGCGAGTGACGCCATGGCACCAGCGTCCAGCGCGCCTCGGTCAGCGGCGGTTGGGCCGCGGCGAACGCCGTCTGCAGATCGAACGGCGCGACCGGGACATCTTGCGCGGTGAGCAGGCCAGCACAACCAACGAGGGCCATGGACAACGTGAAGGAATGCATACGCAGGCTCCTGGGCCGATGAGCGTAGCAACTCGCAGCAGCATCGTGGCCCATGGGGTGATACTCCTGGGCACCGATGTCGCCCACCTCCGCCACCGCCGCACTGAAACTCGTCCGTTCCCACCAGCGCGTCTTCGCCCACGGCGGCGCCGCCACGCCGACGATCCTGCTGCGCGCACTCGCCGCGCGTCACGAAGACCTGCAGGGCGTCGAACTCATGCATCTGCACACCGAGGGCGAAGCGCCGTGCGCGTCGCCCGAACTGGCGAAGAGCTTTCGCACCAACGCGCTGTTCCTCGGCGCCAACGTGCGCCAGGCCGTCGAGGCCGGCAACGCCGACTACATCCCCGCGTTCCTCAGCGAGATGCCGGCGCTGTTCCGTCAGGGCGTGCTGCCGATCGACGTCGCGCTGGTGCACGTCTCGCCGCCCGACGCGCACGGCTACTGTTCGCTCGGCGTCTCGGTCGACGTCGCACGCGCCGCCGTCGAGTGCGCGACCCTCGTGATCGCCCAGGTGAACCCGCGCATGCCGCGTTCGCACGGCGACGGGCTCGTGCACAGCTCGCGCTTCGCGGCGACCGTGGCCGTCGACGAACCGTTGCCACAACACACGCCCGGCGCCCTCACCGCAGTCGAACTGGCCATCGGCCGCAACGTCGCCGCCCTGGTCGAGGACGGCTCGACCCTGCAGATGGGCATCGGCTCGATCCCCGACGCCGTGCTCAACGAGCTCGGCAACCACAAGGACCTCGGCATCCACTCCGAGATGTTCTCCGACGGCATCCTGCCCCTGGTCGAACGCGGCGTCGTCAACGGCCGTCGCAAGGCCGTACACCCCGGCAAGATCGTCGCCGGCTTCGCGGTGGGCACCCAGCGCCTCTACGACTTCATGGACGACAACCCGGCGGTGGCGATGCTCGACATCGGCTACGTCAACGACCCCAACGTGATCCGCCGCAACCCCAAGGTCGTCGCCATCAACAGCGCCATCGAGATCGACCTGACCGGCCAGGTCTGCGCCGACTCGATCGGCACGAAGATGTACTCGGGCGTCGGCGGGCAGATGGACTTCCTGCGCGGCGCGGCGATCTCGACCGGCGGCAAACCCGTGTTGGCGATGCCCTCGGTCACGAGCAAGGGTGTCTCACGCATCGCGCCGCTGCTCAAGCCGGGCGCGGGCGTGGTCACCACACGCGCCCACGTGCACTGGGTCGTCACCGAGTACGGCGCCGTCAATCTGCGCGGCAAGAACCTGCGGCAACGCGCCCGCGCGCTGATCTCGATCGCGCACCCCGAGCACCGCGAGGAGCTCGAGCGCGCCGCGCACGAGCGTTTCCGCGTGCTGCCGGATTGAGCGATGCCAGGGTCGGTGATGCCCTACTTCGCGCCAGCCCCGCCCGGCGCCGGTAGCGCCAGCAGGCGCTTGCTCTCCTCGAGCAGCCAGTCGAGTTCGGTGAACGGCTCGAACGAGATGTCCTGCCAGCGCACCTTGCCACCCGCGTCGACCAGGAACGTGCCGTGCAGCGGCATCGACTCGAAGTCGTCGTAGCAGCGCCAGGCCTTGAACGCGTTGAGCTCGGGATCGGCGAGCAGCGGGAACGGGAAGCGCTCCTCGGGCTGCAGCGCCGCGAGTGACTCGGCGGCCTTGGCGGCGGTGTCCGAGCCGATCGCGACGATGTCGATGCCGGCGGCAGCGAACGCACCGGCCTTGGGACCGAGCGCCTGCAACTGCTCGATGCAGTGCAAGCAGCCGAAGCCCAGGTAGAACACGACCAGCGTCGGCTTGCCGCGTTGCCCGGCGAGGCTGCGACGGCCGCCGCCAGCGACGGGCAGGTCGAAGTCGACCGCCGGCATCGGGCTCCAATCTGCGGGCCCCAGGGTGCGGAGATCCGGACGCGTACCGAAGTCCGCTGCGAAGTCGGCGACGGTCACGGCGCGCGGTGCAGGCAAGCCCAGGCGCTGCGCAAGCGGACCGCTCGCCCCGTGCATGGTCGCCAGTTCCTTCTCCCGCAGGGCCAGTTCGTCGGCGTTGGCCGGGTCATTGGCCGCTCGATAGGCGAGCACGAGACGGCCGAGCGTCGGCAGGCGGTTGGGGCTCTTGCCGACCGCGTCTTCGAGCACCTCGATCGCCGCCTTGGTGTCGCCCGCGGCGAGATGCGCATCGGCGAGCAGGGTCTTGGGCAAACCGTCGATCTTCGCGAATGCGGCCACCGCGCCCTTGGCGTCGCCGTTGGCGAGCAGGCGTTCGGCATCGAGTTCGGCCAACAGATCCCGCACGGCGCGCACGGCGTCGGTGCTGCGTCGCCGCGCCTCGTCGATGGCCTCGTCGATCTTCTTCTCGTCCTTGCCCGCGGCCAACGCCTCGTCCTCGGCCTTGTCGATCGCGCGCGCCCGCTCGGCACGTGCGCGCGGCAGCAACGCCTGGAGTTCGGTGACCAGGTGCTCGGCGGTGTCGAACCTGCCGAGCCGGAACGCGGCTCGACCGAGCAATCCCAGGCGCGTCAGTTCGCCGTGGACCGCATCACCGGGCTCGAGATAGCCGTCGCGCTGCAGATCCATCGCGACCTGCCACAGCTCGTGTTCCTCGCAGATCGTCGCCAGGCGCAGCCGGCCGAAGGCGGCGATGTCCCGCGCCTCCCCGATGCGGTTCCACTTCGGGTGCCGCGGCAGTTCCACGAGGTTCTTCGCCGCCGCCAGCGCCTCGTCGACGCGCCCTTGGTACGACAAGCTGCGGGTCAACCACTCCTGGTTGTGACCGTAGTTGTGGATCAGGAACGGCATCACGCGGTCGCGCTGCATGTGCGCGTGATCGACCCGGCCGCTGGCCGCCTGCTGCCAGCTCGCCTCGGCGTGGCGATGCAGCTTGGCGTAGATGTGTCCGGCCATGTGCCACTGGTGCGCGATGCCCGGCGCGCTGTCGCCGAGTGCGGCGGCCGAGCGCAGCCCGCGTTCGGCGACCGCGGTGTCCCACAGGTGCACGCGGTAGTGGTGCGCCGGATGGCGCGGCGCCTTGGCGAACACCTGATCGAGCAGCGCGTCGACGGCGGTGTGCGAACGCACCTCGCTGCCCCACTCCTCGAGGTCCCACACCTGCAGCGCCAGCATCGCCTTGGCCTCGACGTCGTCGGGGAACTCGTAGACGAGCGTACCGAGGTCGGCGAGCAGCTGCTTGTGGCGCTTGCTGCGATCCTTCTTGCCTTCGTCCGCCTTCGTGAGCTCGGTGATCGCCTGCTGCACTCGCGCATCGTCGCCCGACCGCAGCTCCGCGCGCACCTTGTCGTCGATGCGGTAGTAGGCGGCCCAGGCGCCGATCCACAGCTGCTCGTAGCGCGGCACCGCAGCGCTGCGCCGCACCGCGTTGGCCACCAGGCCCGCGGCGCGCTCAGGGCTCTCGACGTTCGCCATCGCCATGCCCCAGTAGGCCATCGCGCAGTCGGGCTGCAGCTTGGCGACCTGGCGGAAGCTGCGTTCGGCCTCGAAGTACCAGAAGCCGTGCAACTGGCAGAGCCCCTGATCGAAGAACGCCTGGGCCTCCTGGCTCAGCCCCGCGACGGGCATGTGCACCTGGTCGGACATGCCGGCCATCAGGTAGGCCGCCTGGCGGGGTCCCTCGTCGAAGGCCGCGCCGTGTTTGGAGTGGCCGAAGGTGTCGGGCGCTTCGTGCTGCGCACAAAGGTCGGCGGCCGCGAACAGCGGGGCGAACAATGGCGCGAACAGCGGGGCAAACAGGCGGACGAGGTATTGCATGGATGGTTCCGGCAACGGTGGCGTCATTCTGGCCTCGTCGCGGCCGCGGCGAGGCGCAAAAATGTGCCGTCGCCGCGTTCCGTGGCGTAGGGCGATCGAAACACCGTCGCATCCAGGTGACACCACCGGCCTCGACGCGAGCGGGCAGTTCCTGCGCCGGCGTCCGGGACGTTGCGGGTACACCTGTTGCAAACGCGGCGGACCCTCTCCCCGCCCCACCTACGCAATGCGCCCATCCACCATCTGTTGGCTCTCCTCCCTGTTGCTGTTGACCGCGTGCGGAGGAAGCCCCCAGGTGAGCCTCTACGTGGCGCTCGATCAGGAACACAGCGAAGCGATCGTGCGCCGCTTCGAACAGCAGACCGGGCTCTCGGTGAAGACGCGCTTCGACACCGAGGCCAGCAAGACCGTCGGCCTGGTCAGTGCGATCGTCGAAGAAGCCGCGCGGCCACGCTGCGACGTGTTCTGGAACAACGAGCTCGGTCACACCGTGCGCCTGGGCCAGAACGGCCTGCTGCAGCCCTACGCGTCGCCGAGCGCCGCCGCGATCCCGACCCAGTGGAAGGACCCGCAGGGGCTGTGGACCGGCTTCGCCGCGCGCGCGCGCGTCCTGATCGTCAACATGGACCTGCTGCCCGACGAACGCGACTGGCCCAAGGGCACCATGGACCTGGTCGACCCCAAGTGGAAGGGACGCTGCGGCGTGGCCCGACCCCTGACCGGGACCACCCTGACCCACTTCACGGCGCTGAGCCTCTTGCTCGGTGAAGAACGCTTCGGCAAGTTCGTGGACGGCCTGTTCGCCAACGAGGTGGCGCTGCTGCAGAGCAACGGCGCGACGATGCGGCAGGTGGCCGAGGGCAAGCTGGCCTGGGCGTTCACCGACACCGACGACTACCACGTCGCGGCCACCAAGGGGCACCGCGTCGGCGTCGTGTTTCCCGACCAGGAGGAAGGCGGCCTCGGCACGATGCTGATCCCCAACTCGGTGGCGATGGTCAAGAACGGCCCGAATCCCGAAGCAGCCAGGCGCCTGATCGACTTCCTGCTGGCCGAGAGCACCGAGGCGCTGCTGGCCGCGGCGAAGTCGGCGCAGATTCCGTTGCGTGAGTCGGTCAAGGGGCCCGCGCATGCCTCGATCCTCGGCGTCGGCAAGTTCCGCGCGATGGCCTGGGACATCGTCGGCACCGCCGCCAACCTCGACAAGATGAGCGCGGCGTTCGCCACACGCTTCTGACCCCGCGCCGCCTGGCCCGCCGACCGTCAACGCATGTCCTCGTCCCCCGGCAGTCCGACCGAACGTGTGCTCGCGGGCCTGCCGCTGGGCATGGCGCTGCTGTTCACGGTGCTGTTCGTCGCCGCGCCGCTGCTGGCGATGGTGCTGCCGACGCTGTGGATCGACGGCTCGTTCTCGCTGGCGCGTTACGCCACGATCCTGGCCAGCGAACAGGACCGCACCGAGCTGCTCAACTCGGTCGAACTGGGCCTTTGCGCCGCGGGCATCGCCGTGCTGCTCGGCGGCGGCCATGCGTGGCTCACGCACCGCACCGACCTGCCCGGCGCGCGCTGGCTCGCGCCGCTCGGCATCGCGCCTCTGGCGGTGCCGCCGATCCTGGTGGCCATGGGGTTCGCCGACTTCACCACGGTGAGCGGCTTCTGGGCCTGCGTGCTGTTGCTCGGCTGTTGTTACGCGCCGTTCGTCGCGGTGCTCACGGCGCGCGGCCTGCGCTCGATCGACGGCCGCACCTACGAAGCCGCGCTGCTGTGCCGCGGCCGCGCCGGGGCCGAACGCCTGCTGCTGCGCAGCGTGTTGCCCGAACTGCTGGCCGGCGCGTTCCTGGCGTTCCTGTTTGCGATCTCCGAACACGGCGTGCCCGAGTTCCTGACCGTCAAGGGCAAGACCTGGCACACCTATGCCGAAGGCGTGTTCCGCCGTTGGTCGCGCCGCGCCACCGGGGCGACCGAAGAGCAGCTCGCCAGTCCCGTGGTCGCGGCGCTGCCGCTGCTGCTGCTCGCGGCGATCGCGCTGGCGATCGTGCTGCGCATCCGCGCCCGCGCCAGCGACGGCACCTCGACACCGCTGCCGGTGCGGCCGCTCGGGCGCTGGCGCTGGCCGGCGCTGCTGCTGCCGACGACCTACCTGGCGGTCGGCGCCGCCGTGCCGGTCCTGGTCATGGGCCTGTGGGCCGCCGGTTCGACGCAGAAGAACGAACCGATCTCACTGGCGATCATGCGGCGCAGCTTCCAGCACGCGATCGAACAGGCCAGCGGCGACCTGTGGTTCACGATCCTCAACGCGGTGCTGGTGACGGTGCTGCTGCTGGCCGTCGCCGTGCCGCTGGCGCGGCTCGCGGCGCGGCGCCTGGGCTGGGTCGACCACCTGGCGGTGATCCCACTGGCGACGCCCGCGGTGCTGCTGGCGATCGGCTTCGTGCACGCGTTCAACGGCCCGCACGTCGCGGCCCTCTACGACCACACCTTCGACTTCTACGACAGCCACGCGATCCTGGTCACGGCCTACGCGGCGCGGCTGCTGCCGTTCGGTGTGCTGCTGCTCAGTTCGGCCGTGCGCCGCATCCCCAAGAGCCAGGAGGAAGCGGCGCTGTTCACCGGCCGCGGTCCGCTGGCTCGCGGCCTGCGCATCCATCTGCCGCCCCTGCTGCCGGCGCTGGCGTCGCTGGCGTGCCTGTTGTTCGTGTTGGGACTGCGCGAACTCGACACTGCCGTGGTCTTGCCGAGCGGCAACGACACCGTCGTGCGGCGCCTGTCCAACGTCGTGCACTTCGGCGGCGAAGACGTCGGCGGCGCGCTGGCCCTGCTGCTGCTCCTGGTCGCCGTGCTGCCGCCGGTGCTCGGCACCCTGGTGCGCGGCAAACGCCTGGACTCCCTCTCCTGACATGACCTCGATCCGCTTCACCGACCTCGAACTGCGGCGCCCGGCGCGCGGCGACTCCGGCTTCCACCTCGGGCCGCTGTCGCTGTCGTTGCCGAGCGGCACCCGCACCGCGCTGGTCGGTCCGTCCGGCTGCGGCAAGACCACCCTGCTGCGGCTGCTCGCGGGGCTGATGAGCGCGACCGCCGGCACGGTGACGCTCGACGCGCAGGTCGCCACCGATGGCGGCAAACTGCTGCTGCCGCCGCAGGCGCGTGGCATCGGCTTCGTCTTCCAGGACGGCGCGCTGTGGCCGCACCTCGACGCCGTCGGGCACCTGCGCTTCGCGGATCCGCAGTTGACCCGCGACGCCGCGATCGCGGCGCTGGCGCGCGTCGGCCTGCAGGGCAAGGAACGTCGCAAGCCCGGCGAGTTGTCCGGCGGCGAACGGCAGCGTCTGGCCCTGGCGCGCGCGCTCGTGGGTTCGCCTCGCCTGCTGCTGCTCGACGAGCCGCTGCACTCGGTCGACGTGCACCTGCGCGCCGAGCTGGCGATGCTGATCCGCTCGCTGGCCGAAGAGCGAGGCCTGACCCTGGTGTTGGTGACCCACGACCGCCACGAGGCCCTGGCGATCGCCGACCACGTCGTCGTGCTGCGCGACGGCCAACTCGTCGAAGAAGGCGCATCGAGCGATCTGGTGCAGAACCCGCGCACCGCGTTCGCGGCCGCATTCCTCGCCGGGGCGACCTGCCTGCCGTGCTCACCCACCGGCGACGGCAGCCTGCAGACGCCGTTCGGCCGCTTCGCTCACGCCGGTGACGCGCCCGTGTTGCTCGCAGTCTTGCCAGCCGACGCGGTGATCAGCGACACTGGCCCCGCCCTCGGCCGCGTCCTACACGTCGTGCCCGCCGCGGGCGGCAACATCGCCACCGTACAGATCGGGAACATGACCGTTGCGGTCGTCGCCGACTCCACCGTGCGCCCCGGCGCCGACGTTCGCCTGCACTTGCGCGGCGCGCCCCGCCTGTTGCCCGAAACCCTCTGAACCATGTCCACCGGAACCCGACTGCTGCTCGCCGCGCTGCTGTTCGCCGCCGTGATCGGCCTGTTCACCTGGATCTCGACCGACGATGACGCCGCCGGCGAAGGCACCGGCGGCGGCACGATCGCGGCGGCCAGCGCGCGCGTGTTCACGTCCTCGGCCGAGTGTCGCGACTGCCATCAGGACGTCTGGGACGAATGGCACGGCTCCCACCACCAGATCTCCTACCTCAACCCCGAGGTGCGGGCTCTCGCCGACGACTTCCGCAACAAGGAGTGCCAGGCGTGCCACCTGCCGCGCCCGGTCAGCGAAACCGGCTACGGCCAGCGGGTGCTGCCGCGGCAGACGTTGCCCGACGAAGGCGTCAGCTGCCTCACCTGCCACCAGGGCAAGGACGGTTCGATCCTCGGCCGCAACGACGCACCGTCGGCGCCGTGCCAGCCGCGCGCGAGCCGCGAGATGATCTCGGTCGGCCTGTGCGAGAGCTGCCACAACCAGCACCAGACCACCGACCAGTGGCGTGCGAGCTCGTTCGCGACCGCCGGCACCACCTGCAACGACTGCCACATGCCCGAGGTCGAACGCACGCTCGCGGGCGGCAAGACGCGCAAGGGCCGCGCCCATCGTTATCCCGGTGCGCACGATACAGCCATGCTCAAGAAGGCCGGCAAGCTCGGTGTGCGTGTCGAGGGCCGCGATGTGCTGGTGTCGATGACCAACGTCGGCGCCGGGCACAACTTCCCGACCGAAGAACGGCACCGCGCCGTCGACCTGATGGTGCGTTTCGTCGACAAGGACGGCGCGGCGGGTGAATGGCAGCGCGCCTGGCGCTTCCGCCAGCCGTACCGCGACGAACCCGGTGAGGACACGCAGTTGCCCGCGGGCCAGACCAAGGAAGTGCGCATGCCGGCTCCCGAGGGCGCCGTCGCCGCCGAGGTGCGCATGTGGTACCGACTGACGCCGTTCGTGGACGACAACGACCCCAAGAGCACGTTGCTCGACGAGCAGAAGGTGGAACTGCAGTGAGGACGACCCTGCTCAGCCTGTTGCTGCTCGTCGCGTGCAGCAAGACACCGGCGAAGGCACCCGCTGCGCCCGTGTTCCAGGATCCGCCGGCGCCGACGCTGCAACCGCATCAGGCCGAACTCGAACGACTCGCCGCCGGCGGTCCGCAGCCGCCTGACCGGACCCACCTGCACCAACTCGTGGAGATGGCGGAGTTGGCGTTCGGCGGCGACAACTCCGACCGCCGCCTCGCCGCCCGCTCGGCGGCGGCGCTGCGTGAAGAAGCCACCGCGCGGTGGGGTGTCGAGGAAGCGCTCACCCACGCCGACCCCGCCGTGCGCACCGGCGCCCTCGACGTGCTCGGCGAACTGCACCTGCAGGCGTCGCTGCCGCCGCTGCTGATGCGGCTCAAGTACGAACTCGACCCGCAGCCGCGCCTCGCCGTGTTGCGCACGCTGGCGCGGCTGGGCAACGGCGCTGGCCTCGCCGAGCTCGTCGCTTCGTTCTCGCGCCCCGACCTCGCGCAGAACGCGGGGCTCTACGCGATCGAGATCCTGCGCCTCGCCGGCAAGGCCCCCGGGGAGTCGCCGAGCTGGGAGCAGCTGAGTGCCGCCGTCAACGAACTCGCCGACGAATGGGCCACGACCGGAGCCGTGCGCAGCCTGCCCGCGCCCAAGGCCGAACCCGAGTTGCTCACGGTGCGCTTCGCGCGCCACCTCACGGCGTTGAACGGCTTCCAGCTGCGTCCCGTCGACGACTCCCGCTTCGTGCTGTCGCGCGCCGGCACGCTCGGCCTGGAGTTGCTGCGGCCGTGCCTGCTGGCCGAAGAACCCTACCTGCGCTGCCACGGCCTCGAGGTCGTGCGCCAGCTCGGCGTCGTCGGCGCGCCGCTCGCCGACGCGGTGTGCTCACTGCTCGGTGACCCGCTGACGCGTGCCGAGGCGGTGCGCACGCTGGGCCGGTTGCGCGCGGTGCAGTTCGCGCCGCTGGTGCGGGCGCGGCTGCAACACCCCGACTTCGAGGTGCGTTGTGCGGCCGCCGGTGCATTGGGACCGATCGGCGACAAGGACGCGATCGGGGCACTGCAGAAGCTGTTGAACGACACCGCGACGCCGATGGACCTGCGCGTGCAGGCCGCGTTCAGCCTCGCGGTGTTCGAACTGCAGCGGCCGGGTTACCGCTTCCTGCAACAGCACCTGCAGTCCGGCGACTATCACGAGCCGACCTTGCGCGAACTGATCGACACCGTCGACCGCTGGCGCTGAGAGGACGCACGACCCGAGGCGCTGACTCAGCCGCCGACGATGTCGCCCTGCAGCGACGCCGCGGCGCCCATGATCTGCGCGGCCTCGGTCGCGCCGACCTTGGCCCACTGCAGCGTCGCCCGCAGATGCCCGGCGACGGCGCCGAAATGGGCGTCGGTGATGCCGCGACCCTCGTGCGCCTTCTTCATGCCGGCGCCCTTGTACTCGTTGGGTCCACCCAACGCGTAGGCCAGGAACGCGACCTGGTGCGCACGCTGCTTCTTCATGTCGGTATCGACGAACAGCGGCGCGAGCGTCTGGTCGGCGAGCACCCGGCGATAGAACTCGTCGACGACCGCGGTGAGGGCCGGCTTGCCCCCGATCTTCTCGTAAATCGTGCCAGTGGCGACCATGTGGTTTCTCCTCTCCATCCGGCCGACCGCGATGCTTCGCGACCGATCCTTGGAACTTGCCGGACGGATCTGCACGGTGAGCGACGGGACTCCCCGAAACCGGACACTCGCTACGCAGATCGGCCCGGCGACTCGCTCGTGACGCGCGACGACTCGCTCCGCGCACGCAACCGACGGCCGATGGACGCCGCCACACGCCCCTCCCTCAGCGGCGCCGTTCTCGGCCGCTGCGCAACGCCGGGTAGGCGCCACCGACGATCGCCCCTTCGTCGGACAACATCACCCACAGCTCCGGATCGGCGAGCACCGCGGCCACGGTCGTGACCACACCATCGAGCACCATCTGCCGCGCGCACAGTCGCAGACCGTGGCTGTAGTCGACGTGCGCGAACGAATGCCCCGTGTAGAGCGGTTGGATCGCCGCACCATCGGGCTTGTGCCAGCCGTAGATCGCCACGCGCCCGGCGACCTCGCCAAGACGCCGGTTCACCACCACGTCCTTCTTGATGCCCGCGACCAGCGCATCGCGGCGGGTCTCACCGAGCTGCGCCTCGATGCGAAGGTGATGCTCGAGGAACAGCGGCAACGCGACGATGTCGTGTTCGCGCGGCGAGAACGGCGTGGGCTCGAGCCGACGCGTGGCCGCGCCCCAGATCGCGTCGACCATGCAGCGTGTCGGCAACACGCAGTCCAGGCGTTCGGCGATCGCCTGCGCCAGCGGCGGCGTCATCGGCATGCGACACCAGTCACCGTCCTGACCGAAACCGAAGTAGTCGGGCGTCACCCAGAACGTCGCCTCGTGGTCCTTGCCGGCGACCGTGACGCGGCGCGTCACCGGCACGAGCCGGCCGAGGAACGCGGGCACGTTGCCGCCTTCGAACTGCAGCCACAGCTGCGCCTCGCGCGCCGCAAGCGTCGACTGAGCCAATCGCTCGACCAGTCGCGCGCCGGTCTCACCCTCACCCACCCGCGCCGGCAGCGACAGCTGCGGGCGGAAACCCGGATTGGCCAGCGTCGGCACCGGCGCGCCAACCTGCTGTCGCCACCGTGCGAGCTCTTCGCCGAGCTGCGCGGTGATCTCGGGCCGCGCGGCGCTGAGGTCGTTGGTCTCCGCGAGATCCGCGTCGAGGTCGTAGAGCTCACGGCGACCTTCTGCGAAGTACTCGAGCAGCTTCCACCTGCCGCGCCGCATCGCGCCCACCGGAGTCGTGCGCCAGGGCCCGGCACCGCGCGTCGCCGAAGTCGCCTCGAGGTAGACCGGGAAGTGCCAGAACAGCGCCCGGTCGCGCAGCGCCGCTGGCGCCTCGGCGCCGCGCCACAGCGCGCCCAGATCGACTCCGTCGAGCACCTGCCCGACCGCTGGTTTGCCCCCCGCCAACGTCAGCAGCGTCGGATACAGATCCGTGCCGATCACGGGCACGTCGCTGCTGCGCCCGGCCGGCACCTGCCCCGGCCACGACACCAGCAGCGGCACGCGGATGCCACCTTCGTAGAGCATGCCCTTGGCGCCGCGCAGCGGGGCCATCGAGGTCACCGGCCCGTGGCCGCCGTTGTCGGAGAACAACACCACCACGGTGTCGTCGCGCAGTTGCAGTTCGTCGAGCGCGTCGAGCAACTTGCCGACGCCCTGATCGACGCTCTCGACCATCGCCGCGTAACTCGCGTCGCGCGGCTCGGGGCCCGGCCGGTCGCGATACTTCGCGCGCAGCTCGGGCTTGCTCTGGATCGGCGTGTGCACCGCGTAGTGACACAGCTGCAGGAAGAACGGGACATCGGTCGGCCGCGCGCGCAAGAACGCGATCGCCTCGTCGGTGAGCCGATCGGTCAGGTATTCCCCCTCGGGGCCATCGCTGAGCTGCGCATTGCGATACGGACTGAAGTGGCCGCCGGGCGGGGTGCCGGCGCGATTGCCGCCGACGTTGTGGTCGAAGCCCTGCGTGCGCGGATCGGCGCCGAGATGCCACTTGCCGAGGTGCGCCGTGACGTAGCCGCAGTCGCGCAGCGCCTCGGCCAGCGTGAACACGTCGTCGCGCAGATCCTCGGTGTTCGGCGTCGGCACCAGCAGTCGGTCTTCACTGCGACCGCGCGCCGAAGTGCCCACGGTGTAGACGCCGTGCCGCGGCGTGTACTGACCCGACAGCAGACACGCCCGGCTGGGCGCACAGTTCGGCGCGTTCGCATAGGCGTTGGAGAAGCGCATGCCGCTGCTCGCCAGCGCATCGATGTGCGGGGTCAGGAAGTAGTCGCTGCCCTGACAACCGAGGTCGCGCCAGCCGAGGTCGTCGACCACGATCAGCACGATGTTTGGGCGCGGCGCCTGGGCCAGAGCCAGCGTGGTCAGCACCAGCGTGAGCAGCGCACGTCGGAACGGCATCGCCCCATCTTGCCGCGGTGATGCCAGCTGCGCCCGCGAACCTGACGCCCGTTCAGGGCCAGCGGGCGGCGAGCGCGGCGAGCACCCGGTGCAGCGGGTCGGCGTAACCGCGGTGCAGATTTTCGCCGGCCGGCTGTGACATCCCGGCGGCCCCGGTCCTCAGGGAGGAACCCAAGTTCGAGGAACCCTTGCCATGAAGACCATCAAGCTGATTCTCTGCCTGCTCCTGCCCGTCGCCGCCACCACGTTCGCCTGCACGCGCGCCGCCGTCGCGACCGCCACCGACGTCGCCGACGCCGACGCCGAACGCGGTCGTTACCTGGTCGAGCGGGTCGGCATGTGCCAGGACTGCCACAGCCCGCGCGACGAGCAGGGCCAGTTCATCGCCGACAAGTGGCTGCAGGGCAGCCCCCTGCCGTTCGCGCCGACCGTGCCGATGCCGTGGGCCGGCGCCAGCAAGCCGATCGCCGGCCTGCCGACGCTGTCGCCCAAGGACGCCGAACACTTCCTGTGCACGGGCGAACTGCCGGGCGGCCGTCAGGTGCTGCCGCCGATGCCGCCCTACCGCTTCTCCTCGCAGGACGCCCGCGACATCGTCGCCTACCTGCGGCAGCCGACCGCGCCGACGCTCGCCAAGCAGTGATCCACGCCGGCTGTCGGTAGAATCCCTCGCCGCCCATGCCCCCCCGGGATCCCGAACGCCTCGAAGAACTGCTCGCCGACGCGCTCGCCGCCCAGGACGCGGGCGGCGACGCGGCGGTGTCGGCGTTCTTGGCGATGCACCCGCAGGAGCGCGCCGCGATCGAACGGGGCCTGGCCCGCGCCAGGCAGATGGGCCTCGCCGGCGCCGCGGCACCGGTCGCCGACTTCCCCGACCGCCTCGGCGAGTTCCGGCTGCTGCGCCGCCTGGGCAGCGGCGGCATGGGCGTCGTCTACGAGGCCGAGCAACAGTCGCTGTCGCGGCGCGTGGCGCTCAAGCTGGTGCGGCCCGAGCTGCTCTACTTCGAAGGCGCGCGCGAACGCTTCCGCCGCGAGATCGAGGCCGTTGCGCGCCTGCAGCATCCGGCGATCGTTCCGGTCCTGGCGTCGGGCGAACAGGACGGCGTGCCGTTCTACGCGATGGAACTGCTGCACGGCCGCACCGTGCACGAGGTCACCGCGGCGCTGCGCGGCCGCGACCCGGCGTTGCTGCGCGGCGCCGACCTGCGCGCCGCGATCGGCGCGGACGGCGAGACCGGCACCGACCCGCTGCAGGGCCCGTGGTGGCAGATCTGCACGCGGCTGATCCACAACATCGCGCTCGGCGTTCGCCACGCCCACCTGCGCGGCATCGTGCACCGCGACATCAAGCCGTCGAACGTGATGCTGACCACGGACGGCCGCACCGTGCTGCTCGACTTCGGCGTGGCCCTGGTCGGCGGCAACCGCGAGTTCACGCGCACCGGCAACACGCCCGGTTCGCCGGCGTTCATGTCGCCCGAACAGCTGCGTGGCGACGCCGTCGACGAACGCACCGACGTCTACTCGCTGGCGGCGACGCTGTGGCAGATGCTGACGCTGCAGCCGCCGTTCCCGCCCACGGGCGACGTGCAGAAGGTGCTCGCCGGCGAGTTGCGCAGCCCGCTGGTGCACAACCGCGAACTGCCGCGTGAGCTCGAACTGGTCGTTCGCACCGCGATGGACGTCGACCGCGAACGGCGCTACGCCGACATGCAGGCGTTCGCCGACGACCTGCAGGCGGTGCTGCAACGGCGTCCGATCCGCGCGCGCCGGCTCGGCGTGGGTCTGCGTCTGCTGCGCTGGAGCCAGCGCCACCGCATCACCGCGACGATGATCGCCTGCCTGCTGGTCGTCGCGGCGATCTTGCCGGGGTTGTTCGCGTGGCGCGAACGCGCCCTGAGCCACGAACTGATGCTGGCCGCGCAACGCGCCGACGCCAGCCTCGAGCTGTCGCTGGACGCGATCTACTCGCTGCTGGTGCGGGTCGGCGAGGAGCGCTTGCGCTATGTACCGGCGGCGCGGCAGGCGGCGATCGAGTCGCTCACCGAGGCCTGCGCCCTGTACCGGCAGCTGCTGCCGCAGCACCCGGACAACGTGCGGCTGCACGTCGACGCCGGCAAGACGATGTCGCGCCTCGCCGACCTGCAGGCCCGCGACGGCGCGGGTGCGGCGGCGCTGGCGACGTTGCGCGAGGGACGCACGCTGCTCGGTGGCACACGCGCCGAGGTGCCGTTGCCGATGCTCGAGGCCCGCGTCTACCTGGCCCTGAACGAAGCCCGTCTCGGCGATCAGCTGGGAACCCCGGCGCGCGCCACCGAGGCGCTGGCCGCAGCCGAAGCCGACCTCGAACGGCTGCGCATCGGCCGCGGCGACGAACTCGACCTGCGCCGTCAGGCCTTGGAGTGCCAGGTCGTGCGCGGTGACACGCATTTCTCCGCCGGCGACCTGCAAGCTGCCGAGGACTGCTATCGGCAGGCGATGACCTCGGCGCGACAGCTGGCCGCCGAACGCCCCGGCGATGCCATCGACGCGCAGACCGCGGTCAACCGGCTCGACGCGCTCGCGACCCTGCTGGTCCGCCAGCGACGCCGCGAGGAGGCCCGACCGCTGCTCGACGACGCCCTGGCCCTGGCCCGCGGCATTCCGGTCGACGCGCGCATCTGGCCGCCGCAGCCGTTCGTGGTCAGCCACGTGCTGGAGACGCTCGGCAACCTGCTGGTCGACCAGCGGGACCTCGCCGCGGTGCCGCTGCTCAAGGAGTGTCTGCAGCTGCGCGAACAGGTCGCCAAGGACCACCCCAGTGACCTGATGGTGCGCAGCGACGTGGCCGCGGCGCTGCACAACCTCGCGCGCATGAACTTCTACCAGGCCCAGGACGACCTCGTGGTCGAGCGCCTGCAGCGCGCCGCCGAACTGCAGCGCCAGGTGCTCGCCGAATTGCCCAGCTACCGCAAGGCGACCGACTACCTGCTCAACCACCTGTCGCTGCTCGGCACGTCGCTGGCCAAGCTCGGCCGTCGCCAGGAAGTCGAGCGGTGCGCCACAGAGCTCGCGGGCATGGATACGACCGTGTCGCACCGCCGCGCCGCGCGCCTGTGGTTGCGTTGTCTCGGCCTGCTGCAATCGACGCAGTCGCCGCCGGACGACGCCGACGCGCACCGCCAACGCTGCCTGGACCAGGCGATGGCCAACCTGCTCGCCGCCGAGAAGCTCGGCTGGGGCCGCGGCAGCGCCTTCACCGACGACGTCTACGACCCGTTGCGCGAACTGCCAGGGTTCCAGGCCCTGCAGCAGCGCCTCGCCGCGCGTCAGAGCGCCGCGGTGTCGCCGCCGTCGACGAGCAACGCCAGCCGCGAGATGCCGCGATAGACGAGGTTGCGCACCGCGCCCTCGCTGCGGTCCATGCGTTCGGCGATCTCGGCGTGCGACAGACCACACAGCTTGTGCAGCGTGATCGCTTCGCGGTAGTCGTCGGGCAACAGGTCGAACGCGGCCTCGACGCGCTGCATCGTCTCCTTGACCTGCAGGTCGCGGCTCGGCGTGCACATCTGCCGATAGGCCGGCAGGAACGTGCTCGCGTCGGGCAGCGAGACCTCCTTCTGCACGCTGCGTTTGTCGGCGTGGTGGAAGCGGTGCTTCTCACGCAGCTTGTTCTCGGCGCGCACGTAGAGCCAGTGCCGGAACGGCGCCTCGCCGCGGAACTCGAATCCGGACAGATCCTCGAGCACCTCGCGGCACACCGACTGCACCAGATCCGGCGCCGTCATCAGCCCGCGCATCGCCGCGCCCATGCGCAGCCGCACGAACGCCTCGAGGCCCGGCAGGTGCCGCACCAGCAGCTGCTCGATCGCGGGGCGGTCCTGCTGCCGGGCCGCGGCGACGAGCGCGGCGGTCGGGGTGTCGGGCACGGCAGGGTCCATCGGGCGGGCATGCTACCGCGATCGCTGCGACCTGCGATACTCGGGGGCATGTCCGAACCCACCACGCGTGCCTTCGTCGCGGCCTTGTTGTTCTCGGCCTCATGCCTGACGTGCCAGGCGGTCGTCGACTCCCCCGCGCCCGAGGTCAGGTTCACCTCGACGCTCAACGCCCCGGCAGAGATCACGACGCTCGCCGACCTGCGCGGTTCGGCCGTGCTCGTCGAGTTGTGGGGCACCTGGTGCGGCCCGTGCAAGGCGGTGATGCCCAAGGTCAAGGCGTGGCACGAGAAGTATCGCGACCGCGGGCTGGTCGTCGTCGGCATCCCGATCAACGAGGCCGAGGGCGTCGTCGCCCCGTACGTCACCAAGAACGGCATCGAACACGTGATCGCCTTCGACGCCGGCGCGATGAAGGCCTGGGGGGCGCGCGGCGTGCCGCACTCGTACCTGCTCGACGTCGACGGCACGATCGTCTGGGCCGGTCATCCCGCGACGCTGCCCGAGGCGGAACTCGACACCGTGGTGCGCGACGCGCGGCCGTTCGTGGCCAGGCTCACGGGTCAGCTCGAGCCCGTGCAGGCGCTGTTGTCGGCCGACAAGCCCGGTCGCGCCCACGCGATGCTCGGCACCATGCTGCAGAGCGGCAAGCTCGAACCCGCCGCCAAGACCGCCGCCGAGACGACGATCGCGCGACTCGACGCCCAGGTGCAACGCATCGTGACCGAGACGGCGCAGTTGCGCGCCGACCGGCGCACGTTCGCGGCCGCCGACCGGTTGCTTGCGGCCGCCACGAGCTTCGCCGGTAACGCCCATGGCAAGGCCCTCGAGGCGCTCGTGAAGCAACTCGCGGCCGCCGAGGGCGGCGCCGAAGCACTCGATCTCGCGCGCCGCGCGCAGGCCGCCGACGCGCTGCTCGCCAAGGGTGAGCTCGACGCCGCCGAGCGGGAATACCGGGCTCTGATCGAGGCCGCCGACGCCGACGCGAAGGCCGCCGGGCGACACGGGCAACGCCGTGTGACCGCGCGGCGCAGCGCGAAGTAGCGCGAGCCGCGGGCGACGCTATCCTGTTCGCCCCCGATGATCACCCTGACCGGCATCCAGAAGCGACACGGCCACCAGGTCCTGTTCGTCGACGCGTCCTTCCAGCTCAACCCCGGCGAGAAAGTCGGGCTCACCGGTCCGAACGGCGCCGGCAAGTCGACGGTGTTCCGCCTGATCGTCGGTGAGGAGAAGCCCGACGACGGCGACATCACGATCCAGAAGCGGCTGACCATCGGCTACTTCAAGCAGGAAGTCGGCAGCATGTCGGGCCAGTCGGTGCTCGACGAAGCGATCGCCGGCAGCGGCCGCATCGGCGAATTGCACCACGAGCTCGAGCGCCTGCAGCACGACATGGGCGATCCGGACAAGGCCGACGACATGGACCGCATCCTGGCGCGCTACGGCGAGGTGCAGGCCGAGTATCAGGACCGCGGCGGTTACGAGCTCGAGGCCAAGGCCAAGGAAGTGCTGCACGGCCTGGGCTTCAAGGACGCGCAGATCGAAGGTGACGTCGGCGCGTTGTCGGGCGGCTGGAAGATGCGCGTCGGCATGGCCAAGGTGCTGCTCGGCGACTTCGAAGTGCTGCTGCTCGACGAGCCGACCAACCACCTCGACATCGAGTCGATCCTGTGGCTCGAAGGTTTCCTGCGCCAGACCAAAGCCGCGGTGCTGATGACCTGCCACGACCGCGACTTCATGAACCGCGTCGTCAGCCGCATCGTCGACGTCGACGGCGGCGAGTTCGTCTCCTACACGGGCGACTACGACTTCATGGAGCGCGAGCAGAAGAACCGCGCCGCCCAGCAGGAGGCCGCGTTCGAGCGCCAGCAGGCGATGCTCGCCAAGATGCAGCGCTTCATCGACCGCTTCGGCACGCACGTCGCCAAGGCCGCGCAGGCGCAGAGCCGCGCCAAGAAGATGGACAAGATCGAACGCCTCGACCCGCCCAAGAAGCGTGAGGTCGTGCCGTTCGCGTTCAAGACGCCGCCGCGCTCGGGCGACGACATCGTCAAGTTCCAGGGCGTGTCGAAGGCCTACGGACCCAAGGTCGTCTACGACGGTTTCGACTTCGAGATCAAACGCGGCGAACGTTGGTGCGTGATGGGCCAGAACGGTTCGGGCAAGACGACCATGCTCAAGATGGTCGCCGGCCATCTGCAGCCCGATGCCGGCAACGTCAAACTCGGCAGCGTCAAGATGGGCTACTTCGCGCAGGAAGCCCTCGACGTGCTCGATCCCGAGCTCACCGTCTACCAGCAGCTCGACCAGCGTTTCCCGCTCGAATCGATCGGCAGCAAACGCGCGCTGCTCGGCGCGTTCCAGTTCTCGGGCGACGACCAGGACAAACGCATCGCGATCCTGTCGGGCGGCGAGAAGTCACGGCTGGTGCTCGCGCTGATGCTGTTCGATCCGCCCAACTTCCTGGTGCTCGACGAACCGACCAACCACCTCGACCTGATCACCAAGGAGATGCTGGTGCAGACGCTGTCGGGCTACGACGGCACGATGTTGTTCGTGAGCCACGACCGCACGTTCCTGCGCGGCCTGGCGACACGCGTGCTCGACGTCAGCGCGTGTGTCGAAGGCAAGCCGCCGATGGCGTATCCGGGCAACTACGTCGAGTGGGTCGAGAAGACCGGCATGGAAGCGCCCGGCGTGCACCGCTGAGCGGCCCCGGATCCTGCGGCGCCACCCTCGAGCCCCGGGCGGAGCGGACTCCCGAAGGCGCAACCTCCAGATTCCGGTGCACTCGCCGCACTTGCAGCGATCGTGGGTTCCTTGCCGGCAGGCCACTGCCGACTCACGATCGACCTCTGGTCGTGCGGTGCCTACGATCGGCGACGCACGGACTCAGACTCGCCGAGACTCGAGAGGAATCCGCAGATGCGAGCCCACACGCGAAGACTCATCGCCTGGTTTGGAGCGTTGGTCGCGGCCTTCGGACTGACCCTGGACTACGCGCTCTCGGCGGCGACCGAGCAGTCACACATCGGCCCCAGGCAATGGCTGATCATCGCCTCCGGCGCCTTGATCGTCTTGGGCTCGCTGTATCTGTCCGACCGGGTCTTCCGGTACGCCATTGTCCTGCCGGCGCTCACTGCCGCCAGCACCTACGCCACCCTGCTCGCCGCGGAGGTGATCCTTCGGATGCTGCAGGCGCCCCCTCAGCAGTCCGGCTTCGTGGAGGGGTTGTTCACGCCCGATCCGATGCGCGGTTACGGCTTGTCCAAGTCGTTCACGGGCATCGACGACGACGGCTACGTTCGCGCGACCTACCGAACGAACAGTCGAGGCGATCGGGATGACGAACTCATCGATCCATCGGCCGAGGCCATGCTGTTGATCGGGGATTCGTTCACGTTCGGTCTCCGTCTCGATGAAGGTGCGACCATCGACAAGCAGATCGAGTCGATCACCAACGGTCGGCAGCACGTCTACAACCTCGGAGTTCCAGGCTACGGCCCACCCGCCATCCGTATGCACCTCGAGGCCAACGACTGGTTCACCGGCGGCAGGATCGTCTACCTGTTCTGCAACAACGATCTGAGTTCGATCGACCTGCAACAGGCGTCTGTTCTGACCGCGTTCCATGGCTACATCGTGCCGAAGTTCAAGGAGGACGGGACCAGGTTCTCGACGTCGGAGTACGAGAGCGTCGTCGCCGACCGGTTCCATCCGACGATGCGCCACCTTCTGGCGTCCTCCATCCGGCTGGCCAGGGTCCGGGAACTGTTCGAGCGCGGGGTCCGGGATCCGGCGGCGATGCACGAACATCCACCCGCGAACGTCGCCGCGGCGCTCGCGGAGATCGAGAAGATGGCGGAGATCGCCAAGGCTCGCGGTTGCACCTTCGAAGTCGCGCTGATCCCGTCGTTGTTCGAATTGACCGACGGGCACTACGCGGGGAGCACGCTGACCCTGCTCGACCGGTTGCACGAACGCGGCATCGACACTCTCGAGCTGATGTCCCACCTCGAACGTGCGGACTACTTCGTGGAGGAAGGACACTTCAACGCCCGCGGCGCGCGCCGCACTGCCGAGGCAATCCTCTCGAGATAGTGCCGGTACCGGCTCATTTGCAGGAGACGATACTCCGCGCCCCTCGGCCGGCCGCCCACGGCCTCACTGATAGGTGTAGCTCGTCGTCGCCGTGCACCCGCCCGGCGTGGTGATCACCACCTGCGCAACACCTGCCGTCCCAGGCGGCGTGCGCAACTGCAGGCTCGAGTAGCCGGTGGACACCACAATCGCCGGGTTGCCGCCGACGGTCACGGTCGTGCCCGGCGCAAACCCGGTGCCAAGGACGAAGAACAGCGCGTTGCCGAAGACCGGGCCCGTGTTGAGCACGGTCGAGGTCACCACCGGCACTGGATTGATCGGGCCACTCGCCGTCTGGCCGTCGGGATTGCGAATGGTGAACTGCGAACCGCAGGCCAACCCGGCGGGATACGGGAACACCAACGCCGTCGAGGTGACCGAGGTCGGCACCACGGGGTTGCCGGCCACGGTCAGCGTCGCGCCGGGCAAGAAGCCGGCCCCACCGATCGTGATCGGCTGGCCGACGGCTGCGCTGGCCGGCGCGATGTTGAGGATCGCCGGCGGCGGCGCGTGCTCGAAGTGCACGTCGATGGCGTTGGTCAGGCCCAACTGGAATGAACTGCTCGACGACAGGATCACGGCCTGCAGCGTCACGTCGATCGGCACGGTCACGAGGCCCGTCGGCAACGCGATGCCCGACGGCGCGGGCGACGACGGCAACCACGGCGGCAACCAGCCGAAGTTGTCCGCGAGCGGAAAGACCAAGGGTCCGAGCGGCAGCATCGGCATGCAGGCGTTGCCGAAACCGAGGTTGGTGCCGGGTGCGCCGGGCTGCGGCAACGGCGTCAGCAGCAGCACGAACGGCGCCCCGGTGCTCATGCCCGCTGGCGCGTCCATGCCGATCGCGAACGACTGGAACGTGGCCAGCGTGACGTCGCGCAGCGGCCCGCCGGCGCTGCCCTGCACCGTCAACAGGTCCTGGCCCAGGCTGCCCGCGTAACACGGGTCACGCAGCGGCGTCGAGGTCCAGCTCCAGTCGAGGATCTCGACCAGTTCGGTCAGCGTGCCCGCGCCGGTCGAAGCGCAGAAGCCGAGCCAGGCGGTGCCGTTCACGAGCGTCGGCGCCGGCGCCGGCTGGTTGTTGAGGTAGGTGCCGCCGCTGACCAGGCTGTAGGGCCGCGAGATCGCCGGGGTCAGCGCGCCGTCGACGAACACCTCGATCGTGCCAGGCACATAACGCAGCCGCAGCGTGTGCACCTGCCCGTTGGCCAGGTTCTGCGCCGGCGTGTTGCGGCCGATCGACCAGGTCTCGTTCTCGTTGTTGCCGTTGCTGCCGCGCGTGTGGATCGTCAGTTCGTTGGCGCTCGTGTCACCCAGGTTGTTGTCCTGGTAGGTGTCGAGTTCGAGCGCGATCGAGTTGCGGATGCCCGGCGAACTGTTGGCGCCGGCGCCGTAGCCGATGCCCCACACCGTGCCGCCCTGCGTCGTCAGTGCGGCGGGATCGTCGTGCAGCACGAACGCCAAACCCTCGGCCTTGACGCCGACCGGCGGCGGCGTGATCCGGAACGTGAACGTCGTGTCGAACCCGGCCAGCACCGGCATCGCCGTGGTGTGCCATGCCCAGCCGGTCTGGTTGCTGACGTTCGCAGTCAGCCGCAGCGCCGTGCCGCTCTGCGCCGCGTTGCCGCGCAACGCCAGCGTGCTGACGTTGCCGAAGTTGGCGTAGGTGAAGTTCTGGGCGGACAGGGACGCGACGGCCGTGGCGAGGGCTGCGGCGATGGGATGCAGTGGTGACATCGTGCGAGGTGGTGGTGGATCGGCGAATCGAAGGGCGGCGCATGTTACCGCGCTGCTGCGGTACGGCCGCCCCGTCTGGCTGATCCCTCGCAACGTTCACGATGCGCCGTTGCGTACCGAACCGGGTACAAACGACAACCGCCTGCCCATCCCGCCGCGCGGAGTTGTGGTTTGAACCGGGTACCGGACGCAATCACGGTACCCAACTCACCGACGCGGGAAGAGAACGTCGCGCGCGCCGGTGTCGACGTCGACGCGCACGATCGAGGCGCCATCGACAAACGTGACGCTGCGCGCGTCGGGCCACGCGAGCACGCGGCAGTCGCGACCGGTCTCGGTGCCGTTCGTCACCACGAGCTCGGCCTGCCGCGTGTTCGTATCGACGCGGTAGAAGGTCACGTCGGTCGCGCGCCGCGCGGCGACCCAGACGTTGCCGTGACCGTCGCGCGGCAGCAGCGAGCCCCGCCAGAACAGCGGCGCGGCGCTCTCGACCTTGCTGCCCGGCGGCACGTCCGGCAGCGCGATGTCCGCGATCGAACGGTCGGCGGGGCGATAGAGGAACAGGCGGCCCGTGCTGCCAGGCTTCGGTTCGCTCGCGACCAGCAAGTGATCGTCGTCGAAGAGGCCGAGCACGCGCGCGGCATCGAGTCCGGCGGCCTGCTCCCAACTGCCATCCTCGCGCATCTGGCTCCAGCGTTGCCACCGCTCCTTCTCCGACGTCGTGACGAATTCCCCGCGCACGAGGTAGCCGCCGCGATGCGCAGGCAGGTCGATGCGCCGACGCCGCGCGAAGTCGAACACGAGCGTGCCCTTGTCCAGCCTCGCCGCGATCCCGTGCCCGCACACCATCAACAGGCGATCGTCGAGTTCGGGCACGTCGTGCGTCGCGACCGAGCCGTCCGCCTCCTCGAAGTGCACTGTCGTGCCCTGCACCCACACACGCACCCCTCCGGGCGCGCGCAGCGGGCTGAGTTCGCGCCGCTCCGCCTCGATGCGTTCGCGCAACGAATCCGCCATCAAGGGCTGCCGCGCCTTCCAGTCGAACGCGATCTCCGTGGTCTCCCCCGTCTGCAGATCGAGCAACGTCGGCTTCTGCCCCTGCTCCCCGTAACCGCGCCAGAAGCGGCTCGCCGTGTTCAGCGCCCACAGGTCCGGACGGAAGAACTCGCCGGTGAACGCGCGGTCGAAGCCCGCCACCTGCTGTGCCGTTCCCGTGTGCAGATCGATGCGGAAGGGCGGGCCGTACCACGCCGCGTTCTCAGAGCCGCGCGCGAGCACGTAGCGTCCGTCGGGCGTGATGCCCTGCATCTGCAGCGTGACGAGCTGCTGCGGATCGGGGTTGCGGTAGCGATCCACCTGCATCGCGAGCCACGCTGACGGCGGCAGCATGCCGACGAACAGCACACACCCACCGAGCCGCGCCGAACGCAGCGCGCCGCCGCCGCGCCGTCCGAACGTCCACGACACCGCGGCAACCCCAAGGCCGAGCAGCGGCACGAACGGCGCGAGCCAACCCCACGCGATGCCCGCATCGAGCGACGGATGCTGGCGCAGCACCGGCACGACGCTGAGCACGACGAGCAGCGTGAGCAGCGCGCACCCACCCAGCGCCATGCGGCCACCGGGCAACCACATGCCGACCGCCCACACCCACGGCACGAGCAGCATCAGCAGCGCGACGCCGACGGCCTCACCCGGCCAGTGCAGCACGTGACCGTTCGCGTTCGCGCCGACGAGTCCGTCCCAACTCTCGCCCCACGCCGTCAAGAACAGTTGGCCGACGCATAGGCCGAGCAGCGGCAGCGCGGCGGTGACGAGCCCGAGGAACAGCAGCTTGCCGAAGAACGACGGCCACAGCGCGCCGGGCAACCGCCGCACGAACTGGTCGTCCTGCCCGCCGCTGCGCATCTCGCCGCGCACGAGCGTCGGCGTGACGAACGCGATCACGCCGAGCATGCCGGCGATGACGAACCACGACAGCGCGTGCACGCCGAACCCTTCGGTGAACCACGCACGTTTGGGCGCGATCGACAACCCGATGCACAGGCACGAGAACACGAGCAGCGTGTAGGCGAGCAGCATGCCGCGCTGCGCGCGCCACTCCTTGTGGCAGTGCGTCAAGACGAGGTTCATCGCGACTCCTTCGGGAACAGGACGGTGCGTTCGCGGGTGCGCAGGTCGAATCGCAGGATGCGGTGGTCCTGGCTGACGAGCACGTGGTGCGCGTCGGGCCAGCCGAGCAGGCGGTAGTAGGAGCCGTCGCCGCGGCGGTGTTCGAGGGCGACGGTCACGGCTCGCGTCGCGGTGTCGAGACGCAGGTAGGTCTCGCCAGCGTCGTCGTGCGTGAGCAACCAGATGCAGCCCGTGGGATCGCGGCGCAGCAGCGAACCGTTCCAGCGATGCTCTTGCACGTCGCACAGACGGCAGTGGGGCATGCTTTCGGGAAGCTCGAGTTCCTCGACAGCGCCGCTGGCCGGGGCGAACAGGAAGAGGCGCATCGTGTCCGCAATCCTGCGTGCGCAGAGCAAGCGCTCGTCGTCGAACAGTCCGAGCACTGCCGCACGCGCGAGTGCCTCACACGCAACGGCCTCCTCCCCCACCTCGCGAACGAACCACTGCCGACCCTTGTTCGCCTCCGGCTGATACACGACACGGTCGCGGACCACCCAAACCAACGGAGTCCCGTCGTCGAGTACGCGGCGACCGCGGAGGTCGTAGACACCGCGACCGCTGAGCAAGCGGACTCCGTGTCCGGCCGGCACCGGCCATCCCGGCAGCCGCTGGCGCTCGACCTTGCCGCCTGCCGTGCGCGAACACAGGTCAGGACCTTCGATCCACACTTCGTCGTGGTCAGCAGAGCGAAGCCACGGACGGCAGGCCTCCAGGAACGACGCGCGCAGTTCCGCCGACAGCACCGCCTTCTTCGCGGCCGCGTCGTAGCCGACCGGCAACCACATTCCGGTCTGCAGATCGTAGGCACGGTCCATGCGCTCGTGACTGCGCTCGTAGGCAAGCCAGTAGCGCGACTGGGCCGCGAGGCGCAGGTCGGGGTGGCTCCAGGTCAGGTACGTGTCGATGCCTGCCAGTTGCTCCGCCTCTCCCGTGCGCAGGTCGATCGCGATCGTCACCGGTTCGAACTGCGAGTACTCCGAGCCGCGCGCGAGCGCGCGGTCCCCATCGCTCGACACTGCGAGAACGCTGAGGTGCTGCAGGTTCTGCAGGTCCGGGTGGTGGTAGTCCCAGCTGTGCTGGCCGAGCCACACCGCTGGCGGCAACAAGCCGAGCCCGACGACCGCGAGCCCGCTGCGCGCCGAACGCAGCACGCCGCCACCGCGCCGCCCGCGGCACCACGACACCGCCGCGACCAACAGACCCAGCGGCGCCACACCCCAGAGCCACGGCCACGGATCGAGCACGTGCTGCAGACCCGGGCTCTGCCGCAGCACGGCGTAGACCGCGACCGCGACGAGCAGCACGAACAGCACCGTGCCACCCACGGCCATGAGTCCACGCGGTAACCACGTGCCGATCGCCCACACCCACGGCGCGAGCAGCATCGCGACCCCACAGCCCATCGTGACGCGCGGGACCTGCCAACGCACCTCACCGGTCCAGTCCCAGTGGAACAGGGCGTCCCAGCGATAGCCGCTGACCGTGACGAACAGTTCACCGAGCGCGAGCCCGAGCAGCGGCAGCGCGATCGCCGCGAGGGCGAGGAACAGCAGCTTGCCGCAGAACGACGGTCCCAGCGCGCCGGGCAGGCGCCGCACGAACTGATCTCCCTTGCCGTGGAACTCGGCGCGCACGAGCGCCGGCGCGACGAACATCACGACGCCGATCACGCCGGCCGCGACGAACCACGACAGCGCGTGCACGCCGAAGCCATCTTCCATCCAGACGTGCGTCGGCGTCAGCGTCAGGCCGATCGAAAGACACGCAAACACGAGCAGCGTGTAGGCCAGCAGGGTGCCGCGCTGCGCGCGCCACTCCTTGTGGCAGTACGTGAGCGCGAGGTTCATGGCTCCTCCTTGGGGAACAGCACGGTCTGCGCACCGGTCAAGAGGTTCAGGTCGACGATGCGCCAACCGAGCAACACGAGCGCGTGGTCCGGACTCGTCCACGTGATCAGGCCGTTCGTCGCGCCCTTGGGCAGCGGCCGTTCGAGCACCTGCACCGAGCGGTCGGGCGAGACCACGAGGCAGCGCGCGGCATCGTCGCGATCGTGCAGCCAGATGCGTCCGGAGGGATCGCGCGGCAACAACGAACCCCAGCGCATGCGCTCGGAGAGCACGTGAGCACACCTCGCCTCCGGCACCACCGCAAGCGCTTCGAGCGAGCGGTCCGCGGGGCGGTAGAGCAGCAGCTCCGCGAACTCGCTGCTCCCACGCGAGGACCTGCGCTCACACAACAGGTGTTCGTCGTCGAACAGCCCCCAGATCGAACAGCCGGCGAGTTCCGGCAGTTCGAGCATCGTGTCGGTGCCCGCGTCGAAGCGTTGCCAGTTCGCCGCCGACGGCTGCGAACGCAGCACCCACAGGCCGCGCACCGCGAACCCGTACCACTTGCCGCGCAGCGCGAGCGCCTTGCGGTGCGTGAGATCGAACAAGCCGCCCTTCAGGTTGCGCAGCCCGTGGCCGCACGAGAAGCGCGGGTTGGTCCCGCCCGGCAGAACCACGGTCGTGGTGGTGCCGTCGCGCTCGGCGAGCACCAGCGTGTTCCCTTCGGCCCAGATGGCCTGCCCGTCGGGTCCGCGCAGATCCGCGGTCGCCGCGCTCTGGGTGCGCAAATCCGCGCGCAATCCTTCCGTCAAGCGCGGCAGCTTCGTCGTGGCGTCGACTTCGAGCGCGGCGAACGCGCCGGACTGCAGATCGAACAGCCGTTGCACGGTGAGGTCTTCGCCCGCCGTGCGCCAGTGGCGGCGCCCGACGCCGGGCCAGTACCAATCGTCCTCGCCGAAGAAACCCGCCGAGAACATCGTCGTCCAATCGCCGAGCTGTTCGGCACGCCCGGTCTGCAGGTCGACGCGCAGCGGCACGCCGTGCCAGTCGGTCGACGCAGCGCCGTAGACCAACGCGAAGCGGTGATCGGCCGTGACGCCGATCACGGCGGTCACCTTGATGTCGGCGAGGTCGGGCCGCAGGTAGGAGTGCACGCGCTCGCCGAGCCAGATGCCTGGCGCCGCGAACAGCGCCGCACACGACAGCACGCCGAAGCGCGCCGAGCGCAGCGCGCCGCCGCCGCGGCGACCGCGCACCCACGACGCACCCGCGACCAGGAGGCCCGACACGACCAGCGCGACGAGCCACGGCGCCGGGGACAGACCGTGTTCGATGTCGGGGCACTGCCGACGCACCGCGAACAGCACGACGCCCACCGACAGCGTGAGCAACGCCGCCCCGCCGATCGCCATGCGGCCCGACGGCATCCACGTACCGACGGCCCACACCCATGAGGTCAGCAGCAGCGCCGCCGCGCCTGCGGGCACGGTCCACGGCAGCCGCAGGAAGACCTCGAACTCCTCGACCATGCTCCAGCGCGTGCCCCACAGGTCGCTCCACGACTGGCCCAGCGCCTCGAGGACCAGTTCGCCCACCAGCAGCCCGAGCAGCGGCAGCGCCGCGGTCGCCAGCACGAGGAACAGCACCTTGCCGCCGAACGCCGGCAGCAGCGCGCCGGGCAGCCGTCGCACGAACTGGTCGTCCTTGGCCGCGTACTCCGCACGCACCAGCGCCGGCGTCGCGAACGCGACGACCCCGATCACGCCGGCCGCGACGAACCAAGACAGCGCCAGCGCGCCGCGCCCGTCCTCGAGCCACCAGTACTCGGGCACGAGGGAGAACCCGATCGAAAGACACGCGAACACGAGCAGCGTGTAGGCGATGAGCACACCGCGCTGCGCGCGCCACTCCTTGTGGCAGTACGTCAGCACGAGGTTCATACCGAGGCGACCTCCCGCTTCGCCGCCGCCGCGAGCACACGGTGCAGACCGCTGGGCACCTGCACCGGCTCTTCCTGGCCCAACACCTCGGCGAGCGAGCCGTGCTGCACGATCGCGCCGTCCTGCAGCACCGCGACGCGGTCGGCGATGCGCGCGGCGATGTCGAGCTCGTGCGTCGCGCACAGCACCGTGCGTTCGCCTTCCTTGAGCGCTTCGACGACGCCGGCGAGCACCTCTTCCTTGACCAGCGGATCGAGACCCGCGAACGGTTCGTCGAGCAGCAGCAGGTCCGGCTCGGGCGCGAGGGCCGCGGTCAGCATCAGCTTCATACCCTGGCCGCGCGACATCGCCTTGACCTTGGTGCGCTGCGGCACGTCGAGCCGTTCGCACAGCTCGCGGCAGAGCGTGTCGTTCCAGGTCGGATACTGCGGCTGCAGGAACGCGAACAGGTCGCGACTCGTCATCCACGGGTAGCAGTCGGGCACGTCGGGCACGTAGCCGACGCGCTGCAGCACCTCGCGGTGCGCGCGCAGGGGGTCCTTGCCGAACATCCGCACCGTGCCCTTGGCCGGGCGCAGCACGCCGAGCAGCACGCGCAACAGGGTGCTCTTGCCCGAGCCGTTCTGGCCGAGCAGCACCGTCACCGCGCCGTCGTGCAGCGAGAGGTCCAGACCGCGCAACACCTGCTTCCTGCGAAAGCCGACGTGCAGACCGCTGATTTGCAGAACCGTGTTCATGCCTTGCTCCGTTCTCCCTTCGTTTCCCCCGCCTGCGCGAGCACGCCGCGCAGCACCTCACCGTCGTGGCCGGCCCGCAGCGCGAACGCCGCCGCCGCCTTGAACGCGTCGAGCGTCTCGGCGAGGCGGATCGCGCGCGCCATGTCGGGCCCGCCGTCCGTCACGTAGACCCCCGACCCGTTGCGCCCCTCGGTCGCGCCCAGGTGCTCGAGGTCGCGGTAGGCCTTGGTCACCGTGTTGGGGTTGACCAGCGCCTGGCTCGCGAGCCCGCGCACCGACGGCAGCTTGTCGCCGGGACGCAGTTCGTCCGATGCGATCGCGTCGAGCACGGCCGCGACGAGCTGTTGGCTCGGCGGCACCAGGCTGTTGGGATCGACGCGAACGTTCACGACCGTCCTATCGGCCTAGGACGGTGGTCACTTGAGCGTGTTGCGTACGGAACCAGGTACAGACGACAACCTGCCGGCCGCTGCGCGGCCGGCAGGTTGTCGTCTGGACCCGGTACCGTACGCAAGTCATCCGAGCCGAACGCAGGGGCGCTACCCTGCCCCGGTGATCCGCACCCTCACCATCGAGACCTCGGGCCGCGGCCTGGTCGAGTTGACCGATGCCGTCGGCACGGTCGTGCACCAGGCCGCGATCGACGAAGGCCTGTGCACGCTGTTCGTGCAGCACACCTCGGCGAGCCTGCTGATCTCAGAGAACGCCGACCCGTCGGTGTTGCGCGACCTCGAAGCGTTCCTGCGGCGGCTGGTGCCAGAGGGCGACCCCCTGTGGACGCATACGACCGAAGGGCCCGACGACATGCCGGCGCATGTGCGCGCCGCGCTGACGCAGGTGCATCTGGCGATCCCGATCCTCGGCGGCCGGCTCGCGCTCGGCACGTGGCAGGGCATCTACCTGTGGGAACACCGCCGCAGGGGCTCGCGACGCAGGGTCGTGGCGCACATAGCATGACGTCATGCGTCGCCGCTGCGTCACGGTGCTGTTCCTGTCTCTCACCTTCGCCGGTTGCGCGGGCACCCACCCGGTGGCGCCAGCGCCGATCGTGCCGCCGGCCGAGCCACGCGCCGAGCCACGCGCCGAGCCACGCGCCGAGCCCACCACCCAGCCACGCAACACGACCCCAGAACCTGCACGACCGCCGGCTCCCACCCAGACCGCGGCGAGGCTCGATCGCGTGCGTGAACTCCTGCGCGAACGTCGCACCGAGATCCAGAGCTCGTTTCGCATCCTCGAGCCAGGTCAGACTCCGCCGCCATCGGCAACCGACAAGCTGCGCGCGATGCGGGCGATGCCGGCGCTGGTCGAACTGCTGCGTGCCCACGACCCCGACCTACTCGCGGTCGGCGGCGTGTTCTTCGGGATCCTGGTGCAGGACCTCGGCGGCGCGAGCAGCGCGGCGCCGTTGCTGGTCGACCAGCTCACCGACGCCGATCCGCAACGCGCCGCGTTCGCCTGCGACGCGCTCGGGTATCTGGGCTGGGCCGATGCGCGTGTGCACCTGCAGGCGCTGCGCGGCGATGCGCGCGTGGTGCCGGGCTTCGCCGGCGAACCGACGGTCGGCTGGTTCGCCGACCAGGCGCTGCAGCTGCTCGACAAGGCCGGCCGCTGAGTCCCGATCGGCGCGGGCCCGGCTCAGCGCACG
>CAYMPV010000030.1:28340-77890 GCA_964392305.1 uncultured candidatus Brocadiaceae bacterium | reverse complement strand
GAACACGGAAGTCAAGCAGCCAGGGCCGATGATAGTGCTATGCGCGAAAGTAGGTTAGTGCCGGGTCATTCTTCAACGAGGTCCGTCTGCGAGAACATCGCGGACGGGCCTCGTTCCTTGTACGCCTCGTTCCTTGTACGCTCTGTAGCACCATGACACGTAGCTCCATGGCACGCGGTTCCATGTCACGCACAGCACGATGACCGTCGAGATCTCGCAACTCTTCGGCAAGGGCGCCCCGGTGGTGTCCTTCGAGTTCTTTCCGCCGAAGACGGAGGAGGGGGTCGAGACCCTCTACCGAACCGTCGAAGAACTGCGCCCCTGTAGGCCGACGTTCGTGTCGGTCACCTACGGTGCCGGCGGTAGCACCCGAGATCGCACCCTCGAGCTGGTGGCCCGTATCCAGAGGGATCTGGGCATCGTCACCATGGCGCACCTGACCTGCGTCGGTAGCACCAAGGAGGACATCGGCGAGGTGTTGCGCCGCCTTCACGACAGCGGTATCCGCAACATCTTGGCGTTGCGGGGCGACCCGCCCAAGGGTGAGTCCGTGTTCCAGGCAGTGGCTGGCGGCTTTCGCTACGCCACGGAATTGGTGGACTTCATCAAGGCGTCGGGGTTGCCCTTCTGCGTCGGTGCTGCCTGTTATCCGGAAGGCCACGTGGAGACGCGGGACCTCGAGCAGGATCTCGGGCACCTGGTCACCAAGGTGAACGCGGGCGCTGACTTCCTGGTCTCGCAGTTGTTCTTCGACAACCAGGATTACCTGGCGTTCGTGCGTCGAGCCCGCTCTGCCGGCATCGAGACGCCGATCGTGCCGGGTCTGATGCCAGTGACGAACGTCTCGCAGACCGAACGCTTCACCGGCATGTGCGGTGCGCGGATCCCACAAGAACTGCACCGCCGCCTACGGATCGTGCAGGCGGATCCAGCGGCCGTGGTCGCCACCGGCGTGCAGTGGTGCGTGGATCAAGGGCGTGCCTTGTTGACCGCAGGCGCCCCGGGCCTGCACTTCTATACGCTCAATCGTTCGTCTGCGACCCTTGCAGTGCACGCGGCGCTCGGCCTCTGAGTCACTGGAGCCCTCCGTGTCACTGGAGCCCTCTGAGTCACTGGAGCCAGAGCCGAGGGCCGCGCGAGTTCTCCAACTGCCCCCAGCAGCGCCCCCCAAGCAGTGCCGCTGACGCGGAGTCCCCGAGGCGCTATCGCCGCGACTGCTTCAGCCCGGCCGCTCAGCGTGCGGCGAGGGCTTTCTCGACCAGTGCCTTCACCTGGTCCCGTGCGGCATCGCTGCTGCCGACGACGCGGCCGAGCATCCTGCCATCCTTGCCGACGACCATGACCGTGGGCACGACCGTCACCCCCAGTTGCTGCTGCCAGGCCTCGACGGTGGTGAAGACGATCGGGTACTCGATCGCGAAGGTCTTGCTGAACCGCTGATACAGCGCGAGTTCCGCTTCCCGATCCAGCCCGTCCACGCTCTTGCCGCCGTGTGGCACCGCTGCGCCGTCGGCGAAGTCCATGCCGCGGCCGTAGAACCGGGTCATCGCCACCAACTCGACCTCACCTCCCAGCGCCGCGGCAAGCTCACCGAGGGGCTTCACACCGGCCCGGCACGGCGGGCACCACGAGGCGAGCAGGTCGATGATCACGACCTTGCCTTTGAGATCGGCCAGTCGGAACCCGGCCTTGCCACCGACGACATGCTCGATCGGCACGGACAGAGGTTCGATGCTCGAACTGGCCTCGCGCCCGCCGGTTGGCACCGAGGTTCTGGCCGAACCCTGATCGCGATCCCCCAGCAGCGTGGTGCGCGGCGCGACGACATCGGATGCAGGTGGCGGCAACTTCGTGCGCGGCGCATAGATGGTCGCGAGCAGCTGGTCCTTGTCGCGGTCGTTGGCGATCGAGCGCGTCAGGCCGCGCGCGATCGCGACACGCACCGGTGCAGGGTCGTCCATGCGATCGATGACCTGCAAGGCGGCGCGGCCGATGGTGCCCAGATCCCCGTACAGCGCGGCCATCCGTTCGCTCCATCGGCACAGCTTCACCTGATCCGGCGTCGCCGCGCGAGCCTCCGCCATCGTCGCACCCATGTAGATGCGCCCGGCCATGGTCGCATGTTCGCGATTGTCGATGACCTCGAACCTCGCGAAGAACTCGTCGAGTGCCGCCGCGCCACCCTCGACGTCGCGGCGGAAGTAGCAGCCGAGCGCCTTGGCGTAGCCAAGGGGGCCGAGGTCCTGGCCCTCATGGCGCTCCAGGAACTTCGCCAGCCGGGCCTTCTGCTCCTCGGAGATCAAGGTGCCCTCCGGCCGGTCGAACATGGTGTTCAGCTCCTCTCGGGCTGTGGCCATGTCGTTCTGCGCTGCGGCAGGCGAGACCAGGGCCAGGGCAGCGAGGCCGAAGAGCACGACGGCGCGTGAGGGGTTCTGCATGGCGGCGCATGTTAGGCGCACCGCCGGCGTCACCGCTACTCGTCGATGCCGACTTCGCCTTCTGCCAGATGCGCCAGGGTATCGTCGCCGCGATTCCGCAGCAGGTCGCGCAGACGTTCGGCCAACCCCGAATGGCGTTGCCCGTCCTCGTGATTGTCGACGGCCATCTGTAGCGCCTTGGTCGAGCCGACCAGCACCACGAGCTTGCGCCCGCGAGTCACCGCGGTGTAGAGCACCGAGCGCCGCAGCATCAGGAAGTGATCGGTGGTCACCGGCACGATCACCGCGGGGTATTCGCTGCCCTGCGAGCGGTGCACCGAGATCGCGTAGGCCGGCACCAGATCGCCGAGGTCCTCGAAGCGATACTCTTGATCGCGCTCGGCGAACCGCACGTAGAGCTTCGCCGAACCGGTGTCGATGTAGCTGACCCGACCGACGTCGCCGTTGTAGACCTCGCGGTCGTAGTCGTTGCGAACCTGCATCACCTTGTCGCCGATGCGGAAGAACTTGCCGCCGCGCTCGACCTCGATCTGGCCAGGGTTGAGCAGATCCTGCAGGTCGCGATTGAGCGTGTCGGCGCCGGCTTCGCCGCGATACATCGGGCACAGCACCTGCACATCGTTGATCGAATCGAGGCCGAACTTGCGCGGAATGCGCTGCGTGATCAGTTCGCGGATCAGCAACCGCGCGTGAGCCGCGTTCTTGGCCTCGACGAAGAAGAAGTCCGAGCCTTCGCCGCCGCTGCCCGGCACCTCCCCTTGCAGCATGCCGTGCGCGACACGCACGATGTCCGAGCCACGTTGTTGCCGGAAGATCTGCGTCAGCGCCGTGGTCGCGACGCGACCGCTGGCGATCACGTCGGCCAGGACGTTGCCCGGTCCGACCGACGGTAGCTGGTTGCGGTCGCCGACCAACACCAGCGTCATCGTCTTCGGCACGGCGCGAAACAGCGCGTAGGCCAGCTGAACGTCGAGCATCGAGGTTTCGTCGACGACGAGCATGTGTCCCTCGAGCGGGTTCTCGGCGTTGCGCGTGAACTTGCCCGAGCCCGGGGTGAACTCGAGCAGTCGGTGCAGCGTCGACGCGGCGTGGCCGGTCGATTCCTCGAGGCGTTTGGCAGCGCGGCCGGTCGGCGCGGCGAGCAGCAACGTCAGCTGCTTCTGGCGCAGGATCTCGGCCAGCGCCCGCACGATCGTCGTCTTGCCGACGCCGGGGCCGCCGGTCACCACGGACACAGGCTCGCGCAGCGCCTTCTCGAGGGCCTCGCGCTGGCCGCTCGGCAGGTTCATGCCCGAGCGTTCCTCGAACCAGCGCACTGCAGCCTCGGCGCGAACGGGCAGCGACGGCCGGTCGCCGCGCAGCAGGCCATCGAGAGCCCGGGCCACACCGTCCTCGGCGAGCGCCAGCGTCGTCGGATAGACGATCGGCGCCGGGTCGTCGAGTAGCAGCGCCGGGCCCGGCGGCATCTGCCGGACGATGCGCCCGGTCTTCGCCAACTCCGGCACCCGCGCCACCAGGCTCTCTTCGCTGCAGCTCAGCAGGTCGGCCGTGCGTCGCACGAGCTCGGCTTCCGGAACGTAGCAGTGTCCTTCCTTGGCGGCTTGCCCCAGGCAGAACTCGAGTGCGGCGTCGAGTCGTTCGGGTGCTTCGGGGCTGATCCCCATCTGTCCCGCGAGGCGGTCGGCGATGCGAAAACCGATGCCGACCACGTCATCCGCCAGCCGGTAGGGGTTGGCCTCGATCAGCGCCGACGCCCTGGCGCCGTAGCGGCGCACGATGCGCGCCGCGAGACCTGGCCCCAGACCGTGTGCCCGCAAGAACACCAACACGTTCTGCAGGTCCTTCTGGGCCGCGATCGCGGTGCGCAGTTCTTCGATCTTGCGAGGTCCGAGGCCCTTGATGCCGCGCAGCTTCAGTGGCTCCTCCTCGATGATGCGCAGGGTCTGGGCGCCGAGCGCGCGCACGATGTTCTTCGCGGTGGCGGGGCCGATGCCCTTGACCAGACCCGACGCCAGGTAGGCCTCGATGCCTTCGGTGGTCGCGGGCGCGATCGGCTCGAAGGTCTCGACCTTGATCTGAGCTCCGAAGCGCGCGTGCTCCGACTCCTTGCCTTTCACCGTAAGTCGTTGGTGCTCGTTGAGTTGAGCCAGCGGCCCCACCAGCGTGATCCGCCGGCCTGTCTCGTCCTCGCGCAGCCGGACCACGGCCCACCCGGTATCCGGATTGCGGAACGTGAAGCGCTCGATCGTGCCTTGCACGGTCACGTCACGTTCGATGGGCGGTTGGGACATCGTCGAGGAAGGGGGGATTTCGGGCATTGCCCCGGCAACCGGATTCGCTATCGTGCCTCCCCCTTTCGTCGGCAGGGTGCCGCAGCATACGTGCGTCATCCGGCTCGTGCCAATCGGCGCAACGGCGAGGGGGCGGCAGTGACGCGAGCCTGTTCGGCTCGCTCCCAACTCTGTCGCAGACTCAGATCCGACGACAACTTCCGCCGATCCAAGCCGCCACATGATTCGCGTCCAGGTCCGTCCGAACGAGCCGCTCGAGGCTGCACTGCGCCGGTTCAAGCGCCAGTGCAACTACGCCGGCATCTTCCGCCTCGCCAAGAAGCACGCCTACCACGAGAAGTCGAGCGACAAGCGCCGGCGCGAGGAGCGGGAGCGCATCCGCAACATCATGATGGCCGAACGCAAGCGCTCGGGTTCGAGCTCGGGCCGCAGCAACAACAAGAAGCGTCGCGGTCGCCCGGGTCGCCCGAACGATCGCCGCAACGATCAGCCGGACTTCGATCCGTTGACCGCGGACACGACGATCCAGAAGCCTGGGGAGTAGTCCCGCGTGGCGTCGGTCGGCCCATCGTGGCTGACCTCGTGAGGTTGCATGCTGCCGAAGTATCCCGGCGACGGTCCTCGTGACCTCAGCAAGCAACTCGAGCAGTTGCGCATCCTGGTCGATGCGCGCCTCGACGGCCAACGTCTCGACCTCGCGTTGGCGGCGGTGCTGACCTGGCGTTCGCGCGCCAGCATCCATCGACTCATCGATGGCGGCTTCGTGCAACTCGAAGGACGCAAGGTCAACGCTTCGCGCCGCGTGCGCCTCGGCGAGACGATCGTCGTCGACGTTCCGCCCGACCCGCGCGCCAGCCCGGACCCTGGCGCCAACGTCGAGTTCCCGATCCTCTACGAAGACCAGTGGATGATCGCCGTCGACAAGCCGCCGGGCATGGCCGTGCATCCTTCGGGGCGCCGGCTGGACGGCACGCTGATCCACGCGCTGCATCGTCGTTATCGTTGTCCCGAAGATCCCGAGCGCGACGTGGTGCCGCGGTTGCTGCACCGTATCGACGTCGAGACCTCCGGCGTCGTCGCGGTCGGGCTGCACGAACAGTTCCACCACGCCGTGCGCAAGCAGTTCGAGGAACGGCAGGTGCGCAAGACCTACCTCGCTGTGGTCTGCGGTCGGCCCGAGCGGTCCGAAGGCACGATCGACCTGCCGATCGTACCGGACAAGCGTTCTGCGGTGCGTCTGAAGTTGACCACGAGCCACGACGGCGAAGGCTTGTCCGCGGTCACCGATTACCGCGTCGTGCGCAGCAACCGTGACTACTCACTCGTCGAGGTGCTGCCACAAACGGGGCGCACACATCAGATCCGTGTGCACATGGCGGCGATCGGCTGTCCGTTGGTGGGCGACAAACTCTACGGCGGCGACGAGAGCCTGTTCCTGCATCAGCTGAACGGCACGCTCTCCGACGAACACCGCGCGCAGTTGGTGCTCGATCGGCACGCGCTGCACTCCCACACCCTGACGTTCTTCCATCCGATGCTCGGACGGGAAATGACGGTGCAGGCGCCGTTGCCGGAGGACCTGGCAAAGCTGGTGTGATCGCGTCAGCCACGTTGGCACAGAGGGGCGCCCGCTGCGCCGGGCGTCGCACTCAGACGCGCACTCAGACGCGCAGCTTGTAGGGCATCACCAACCGGTAGAGGTCGGTGTGGCGCAAGGGGTCGGGGCTGAGGTCGGCTTCGGCATCCGTGGTCGGCAGCCCGAGGCTGCGGACATCCTGTCTACGGGTGCATCCGGCTTGCACCTCCGCCTGGGTAACCACGCCTTCGTTCCAGGTTGGCGAGGGGAGGTCGTTCCTCCGATCCACCGCGGTTCTCGTGTCCATTGGCGCACTCCTCGGTGACGAACCGCCCCACCGTAGGCACATGCGCCGCTGGCCGCAATGGCCTGGTCTCAGGCAGCGAACATGCTGCCGACCAGGGCGGGCACCACGCTGACCGCCAGATACAGCACGAAGATCGCCCGCAACTCGCGGCCCAGGGTCGCGTCCGGAGCGGCCACTTCGGGCCGATCTCGCTGGGATGGAACGGTTTGCGCGCCCGTCTTGGGCAGTGCACCGAACTGCACCCGCGCGGCTTCGGCACCGGACGGGCCCGGCAGGCGCCGCAGGCTGAGCACCGCCAGGGCGGCCGCGATCACCGCGACGGCCCACCGCGCGCCAGCCGGCAGGACCCCGGCGAACACCGTCCCGGCCCCGCCGAGCAGCATCGCCGCAGTGAACAGTCCGCCCAGATCGGTGGCGCCGTCGGCTTCGCTGCCGCGTGAGAACGGCACCGCATCGAGGGCGCGCAGCATCGGCCTGCTGGCCAGCACCGCCAGGCCCGCGGCGAACAGTCCTGCCGCCGCCGTGTCGAGCGGGGCCTTGCTCGTGCTCACCGCCAGGATGATCGCGATCGCATGCACCGGCATCAGCACGTGTGTGACCAGCGCGCGCCAGGTGGCGTCGCGCACCAGTTCGAGCGGCAGCCCTGGCCCATGCGCGAAGATCCATTCGGTGTCGCTCTGTTCCGCGCGCGGCAGGAACGCGATCACGAACGGCAGGTAGATCGCGGGCAGCTGCAGCAGCAGGCTGACGAAGATCAGGTTCGGGCCCTCGGCCTCGCCGCGCATCGTCAAGAACACCATGCCGGCCGGCAGGCCCAGCAGCGGCAGCACCCGCGAGCGGAACCCGGCACTGCGCCACATCGAGAGCGCCACGAACTCGGCGATCGCCAGCCGTGGCCCGCGCCCGGCAAGGCGCCGCAGCAGCAGTGTCAGCGGACCGACACGACCGATGCGAACCGTCTCGGTGGCGTCGCCGCGTTCGAGCGCGATGCGCAGCAGCAGCAGCGTGGCCGCGGCAGCGGCCAGCGGCAGCAGGCGCCACGATTCGCCGACCGGGTCGTAGAGCACCTTCGCCAGATGGTACGGCGGCAAGAGTTCGGCGCCGGTGCGACCGATCGGCAGGTTGTCGGCGTTGCCATCCAGCGCGCGCAGGCCGAGCGCGAACAGCACCAGGCCGCCCGCCAGCAGCAACGCCTTGCCGGTGCCGGCAAGCAGCGCCGCGCGCACCGGGCCGACGAGGCGGTCGAGGGTGCGCAGGGCGACGCCGAGTCCGGCGCTGGCCAAGGCGCTGCAGGCGCACGCCGCGGCGACGTAGGCGGGGATCACCGCGAAGTTGCCGCGCACGAACGCGAGCAGGATCGCCGGGGGCAGCGCCATGCCGATGGTGACCAGGCTGACGTAGAACGCCGCGTGGCCGGCGCGCGCGGCAACCAGCTGGCTGGCGCGGATCGGCGCGGTGCCGAGCAACATGCGATCGGCGCGCTGGCGCTGGCGGTGTTCCTGATCGGAGAGCACGCCGATCGACACCAGCAGCGACGACAGGCACAGGTTTGCCGCCGCGAACGGCACCGGTGGGGTCTCCGGATAGAGCAGCGCCGCGAACACGAACGCCAGGAACGACTGCGAGAAGATCGTCGTCGTCAGTGTGCTGCCGGCGCCGCCAGTGCTGCGAGCTTCGCCGAAGAAGTCGAGAACGAGCCAGGCGTGGATGAGGGCGCGGACCTTGCTCATGCGATCGGCGCGCGACCATACTCGAACTGTGCCGGCGACCGAGACGACTCTTCGGCTCCTGGCAGCGATGTGCTACATCCCGCGCATCGCTTTCCTCGATCGCATCCTCGCGTGCCGCAACGCGGACCTCGGCAGCTTCGTGGCGTGGCACGTCGGCGGAGCCGAGGTCGGTCGTGTGCATCGCGCTCGACTGCCGCTGCTGGCCGACGTCTTCGTCGAGCAGGAGGGCTGCTGGTCGCTGCCGGGTCGCGATTTCGGCGAACGCAGCCGGCGGCTGGCGAGATTGGTCAGCGAGCTGGCGTCGCGCGACGAGATCCGGCCCGTGACCGGAGAGTTCTACCCGGTCACGGCCGCGGGCGGTCCGCCGCTGCTGCAGGTCGACCGCGCCGCCGTCCCGTGGTTCGGCGTCGGTTCGTCCGGCGTGCACCTCAACGGTTACCGGTGGCGCGACGGCGTGCTGCACCTGTGGTTGGCGGTGCGCTCCCGCAGCAAGTCGACCTATCCGGGTCATCTCGACAACCTCGTCGCCGGCGGCCAGGCGATCGGCAGTTCGGCGCTTTCCACCCTGGTCAAGGAATGCGGCGAAGAAGCCGGCATCGCGCCGAAACTCGCGGCGCGGGCCGAGTCGAAGGCGCGCATCACCTACGTGCAGCAGGAAGGCCTCGGACTCAAGGCCGACACGCTGCAGTGCTTCGATCTGCAGTTGTCCGACGACTTCGAACCGCGCGCCGTCGACGGTGAGGTCGAGTCCTTTCGCTTGCTGCCGGTCGGCGAGGTCGTGGCGTCGCTGCGCGGCGGCGATCCCTGGAAACCCAACAGCGCCCTGGTCGTGCTCGACTTCCTGCTGCGTCACGGCGCGCTCGACGGCGACCTGGACACCGCGGCGCGCGACCGCCTGTGGCAAGCCTTGCACGGCCAGCTACCCTGAGCGCGTGCGCGTCGTCCTGCTGACATCGCCAGGTGCCGGGGCCGTCCGGCACTGGAGCTTCGAACTCGGGGAACGGCTGCACCGCGCCATGGCCGAAGCCGGCCACGACGTGCGTTGGTTGGCCCCGGTCGTCGACGGCGCGGACGTGCCGAATCGGACCGCCGCCGAAGTGCTGCGCGTCGACGTCGCGCCGCTGCACCGGGTCGCCGACGCGGTCCTGCACGACGAACTCGAGCGCGAACTGGCGAACGAACTGCGCGCGCGGTCGGCGGACGTCGTGTTGCACGTCGGACTCGGCGCGCGCGGTTCTGCCAACCTGCTGTGGCTCGCCGACCGCATGGGCAGCCGGGCGATGGCCGTGGTGCGTGCGGCCGAGGTCGTCTGTCACCGCGGTGACCTTGTCGACGAACGTGGCGAGTCGTGCACGACCCTCGATGACGCCGCACGCTGCCGGCGCTGCTGCTCCGCAGGCCTGCGGCGAGCCGGGCTGGCCGACATGGCGACGCGCCTCGATCTGCTGGTCTGCTGCCTGCAGGTCAGCAGCGCGGTGCTGGTCGAATCCGGGTCGCAGGCCGCATTGCTCGAACAAGTCGGCGTGCCGCGCCGGTTGCTGCACGTCGCGCCGCCCGACGAGGTCGTCGCGGCCGTGCTGGCGCACCTGCCGCCGGTGTCACTTAGCGACGCTTGAAGTCGAGCGCGCCGAAGTCGAAGTCGACGATCGGGCAGTCGATGCGCAGACCCGCGATCTTGCCGGTGTGGTCGAAGTCGAAGCGGAACAACGCGAACGGCAGGAACTTGTCGGGGAAGTCGACGCGGAACGTGTCCTGGTGCCAGTGCGTCATCGTGCCGAACAGCTTCTGCTTGCTCGGCAGCAGCTCGACGTAGAGCTTGCCGCCGCGGACCTCGACCTTGGCCGGGCCGTAGATCGCATCCTCGTAGTCGCCGGCATACCCATCGAGTGGCAGCCGCGGCGACGTGCCTTCGATGCGCTGCGCCACGCGGGCGTCGTGCGTGGCCTTCTCTTGCGCCTTGATGCGCTGGCCGATCAGCGCGATGCGGTCGATCTGCGCCTTGCCGTCGCCGCCCGCCCGCGCCGCGAGCAGCGCCCGCTTGATCGCCTCGTTGACGACGCCGTCGTTGCTGTTGTTGAGCACGATGAAGCCGAACTTCTCCTCGGGCAGCAGCGACACCTTGCTCAGGAATCCCGGCATGCCACCGTCGTGCTCGATCAACTTCATGCCGCGCTCCACCGACAGGAACCAGCCCAGGCCGCAGCTGCGGAAGTCGCGCGTATTGGCGCCCGAACCGCCGCCCGTGATGACGTTGGGGTGCCACAGTTCACGCAGCGACTCGGTGTTCAGCATCGCTTTGCCATGCCACACCCCGCCATTCGTGAGCATGCGCACCCAAGCCGACAACTCGTGCACCGACGAGTAGATCGCCCCCGCGGGTCTACACGCCAGGAACTCGGTCGCCGCGATCTGTTCACCGTCGATGTGCGGCAGCGCCCTCTCGGCGTCTGCGGGCAGTCGCGAGGCGGTGGCGCGGGAACTGCTCATGCCGAGCGGCGCGAACAGCTCGGTCTCGACGTAGTCCTCCCAGCTCTTGCCCGACACCTTCGCGATGATCAGACCGGCGACCATGAACATCAGGTTCTGGTAGCCGTATTGCTCGCGGAAGTTCTGCGTGATCGGCAAGCGCTCCATCCGGCGCAGGATCTCCTTGTCGTCGTAGTTGCTGCCGTACCACAGCAGGTCACCTTCGAACGTCTTGAGCCCGCAGCGATGACACAACAGGTCGCGCACCGTCATGTGCGCGGTGATCCACGGGTCGGCCATTCGGAACTCCGGGATGTGGTCGACGACGCGGTCGTTCCACCCGAGTTTGCCGGCGGCCACGAGTTGAGCCACGCTCGCCGCGGTGAACGCCTTGCTGCACGACGCGATGTTGAACAGCGTGGTCGGCGTCACCGGTACGCCCTTGCTGCGTTCGCCGCGCGCGACCTCGACGAGCACTTCGCCGTCTTGGATCACCGCGACCGCGATGCCGATCGTTCCGAACTTCTCCTGCGCGAGCGTGACCCATTCGGTCACCTGTTCGGCGGTCAGGGCAGTGGGGGCGGTCTGTTGAGCCGGGGCGGCGCCATGCGTGAGCATGCCGGCAAGGCCGAAGAGGAGGAACGGGCGGAGCAGGGTTGGCATGGGTTGGCGGACAGGCGGTTTCGGTTGGGCAGCAACCTACGTTGTCGGCCAGGGCTCGGCACGCACGGATCCTTCGCTATGCTCCTCCGGCTCCGTCCTCTGCGCATGCGCCTGTCTTGTCTCTTCCTGCTCGTGACCGTCGAGGTCGCCGCGCAGAGTTGTCCTCGCCCACTGCCGCCCGCCAACGGCCACCCGTTGGCGATCGACCCGGTCGTGGCGCTGACCTATTCGGACGGCTACCAGGCGTTCGGGTCGCTGCTCCGGCCCAGTGTTCCCGCGCCGACGTGCGGCTGGCCGTTGGTCGTGTTCGTGCATCCGTTGGGCAGCACACGCGCCAGCGACGTCGATCTGCAGAACCTGATCGCGGGCCAGGGTTACGCGGTCTACAGCTACGACGTCCGTGGTCACGGCCAGTCCCTGATCGCCAATCCCACACACGCCAACGCGGGTTCGACCCTGTGGGGGCCGATCGAGCGCTGTGACCTGGCCGAGCAGATCCAGTTCGCGGCGGCCAACCCGGCCTGGGCCGGCGTCGTCGACGGCACGCGCGTCGCCGTGGTCGGCAGCAGCCAGGGCGGTGTGCACGCCTGGAACGCGGCGGCCTGGTCGGGGCGGCCGTTGGCGGTGCCCGGACGCACGCCGTTGACCTTCCCGAGCATCGCCTGCGCCGTCGCCAGCGACTACGTCGCCGAACCGATCGACGACTGGCTGCGCGGCGGCGAGCTGTGGAGCACGTGGTTCCTCGAGGCGATCGCCGGCAGCTACGCGAGCCTGCCGATCGACGCGGGTCTGGTGCAGGCCGCTCGCGCGGCGTTCACCGCCCAGGCGCCGCAGCAACTGCTCACGCACTTCGTGACCGAAGGCCGCGCCGTCGCGCCCGAACTGCTGACCTCGACGGTGCCGGTGCTCTACTCACACGCCTACCACGACCGCATCGACAGTCCGCTCGAGACGCTGCGCCTGCTGCAGAACATGACCGCGCCGCGCCGCGTGCTGCTCAGCACGGTCGGTCACAACACGCCGGCCAACGACGCCGAACGGGCGTTCCGCGACGGCCTGCTGCTGCGCTGGCTGCACCGCTTCTTGTGGCAGGAAGCCAACGAGATCGATCTCGAGGAGTCGTACGTGCTGTCCGAGATGCCGCTGCCGCGTTTGCTGCGGGAGGATCCCGGTTTTGCCTGGAGTCGCGATCATGGCGGCGATCCGCTGCTGGCCGGCAACGCGTCGCGGCTCTACCTGCATGACGATCAGCAGCTGCGTGACACGCCGCTCGCGGCGCCGGTGCCCGCCGCGCCGATCGTGCAGACGATCACCAACCCGGCGACGTTCACGCCGCTCGACTATCTCGACCAGCCGGCGGTGCGCGATCTCAACAACCTTCTGTTGGCCTGCCCGTTGCACGAGCTCGTCTACACGGCCGTGATCAACGAGGAACGGCAGCTCTCGCAGAGCGCGGTGCTGCACCTGCGAGTCGTGCCCCAGACCGCCGACTGGATGTTGGCGGCGCTGCTCACGGTCGAGCCGCCGGGCCCCGGCGCCGAAGAGGTGATGCTGAGCAGTCAGGGTTTCGGCAACACCGCCAGCGCCCCGGGCGTCGCCGAAGAGCACGACGTGATCCTGCCGCCGGTGGCGGCGCGCATTCCGGCTGGCTCGATCCTGCGGGTGCGCGTGCGCAACCTGTGGCTGCGTGAGTCGCCGATGGCGCGCATGCTCGAAGTCGCACCGCGCTTCCACGACTTCCAGGTCGACGTGGTGCACGACGACGGCGCCGGCCGCTCCTGGCTCGACCTGCCGCTGCAGCCGGTGCGGCCCAAACTCGCCACTGAGACGACGTGGTATCCGCTGGCCACCGCGCCCGCCGTCGACCTGCTGGTGCGCGCCGGCACCGCCCGAACCGGCAACATCTACTACGTCGCCGCTGGCATCAGTGGCCACTACCCCGCCACGCCGTTCCTCAACGATGTGATCCCGCTGCAGGACGACTGGCTCGAAGGTGTCGTCACCGGCGCGATCAACCAGCCCGAGTTCCTGGGCTTCTTCGGTGTGACCGATGCGGCCGGAGAAGCGACGGCGACGCTCGACTTCTCGGCGTTCGCGCCGCTGCCGCCGATCCTGACGGGTTTGCGCCTGTCGTTCGCGGCGTTCGTGTTCGACCCGTCGCTTGCGAGTGGGGCGGCGTCGAATCCGTGTGACCTGTTCTTGCGGTGAGCCGGTCGCGCTGAGGAGGTTCGGGTCACTCGACTCGCCACGGTTTCAGTCTTCCGCTTCGGCTGTCCCCTCGCGTCGGAAGAACCACTCGCGTGCAGGGACGATGCGGATCGTGCCGGCGTCCACCACGACGTTGCCCTCGTCGGCCAGGGTCACGATCGTGCCCGAACTCGAACCGAGCGACTGCATTGCCTCGGAGAGCGCGGAGACCTCGCGTTCTCGCGTTGCCGCAGTGCTGAAGCTCGAGCAGACCTGGACGAGTCGCGGAGCCCCTCCTTGCACGGGATCGTCGATGGCGAAGTCGACCTCGGCCCCCGAGGGCGTCTTGACCCAGGTGACGACGGACTCGGACAGCCTTCCGTAGCGGCGCCGAAGCTCGAGATAGACCGCGTTCTCGAGCTGGGCACCACGGTTCGTCGCCCCGGCGCCATACATGGCCGCCGCCAGTCCTGGGTCGACGGCGTAGACCTTGCGTGGATTCACGGCGCGTTGTCGGGCCGAGCGGCTGCGCAGCGGGACGAGGAAGCAGAGGTAGGCGTCCACCAGATGTGCGAGGTAGGCCAGCAGCGTCGCTTTGCCCACGGCCAGCCCCTGGCTCAGGAGGGCGCCGTGGAGCCTGCTCACGCTGAATCCGTTCGCGTTGGCCGAGAACAGCGCCCCTACCAAGCTGCGCAAGGCCTGCAAGTTGGTTGCGGAGTGGCGTTCGGCGACATCTCGAAGGACAACCAGGTCGACGTACTCCTGAAGCATCTGCACACGGTCGTAGGGATCCGCCGAGCGCACGGCAGGGAAACCGCCGTGCTGCAGGTAGTCGAGGACGAAGGCATCCAGCCGCGAGCGCTGCGCCGAGCCGGGCGGCCACGAGTCGACGTGCCAGTCGAGACCGTCCGCCGTCGCTGCCTCCCTCGGTCCAAAGGGCAGCACCTCGACGGTCACGCTGCGGCCACGAAAGGCCGTGGCCACCTCGGTGGAGAGTTGCCGGGCGGACGAGCCCGTGACGAAGAGTCGGATCTGCTCGGAGTCGAGGATCCGGCGCGCGAAACGTTCCCAGCCATCGACTGCCTGGATCTCGTCGAGGAAGACCCAGCTCCCTTCCGTGCGGGCCGAGGGGTCGCGCCGGTAGAACACCTCGAGCGCGCGATCGAGCGTCGCGAGATCGACCCCGCCCAGCCGATCGTCTTCCAGATTGAGATAGAGGATCCGCGAGCGCTTCACGCCGCGGGCAAGCAGGGCCTGCATCGTGCCCAGGAGACAATACGTCTTGCCGCTGCGTCGCATCCCGATCAGAGCGTTGGCCTTGCCCTCGACTTCGGGAAGGCGGACCTCTCGCGGAATGATGTCGGGGAGCGGACGGGCATGCTGCTCGGCGACCAGCCGGTCGAGCAGCGAGTCGTCGGGCTGTCTGGACTCACGCATGAGGCCAAATATCGAAGAAATTGGACCTATAGACAAGATCAAATTGGAGCCGGTGCCTCGGCGCCCCGTTGGGAAGGGGTGGCATCCGGGGCTCTTGGGGCGAGCCCTTGCCCCCATCACGCGTCCTCGACCGATCGGCTATCGTCGCCGGGCCATGTCCCGAACCTGGCGCGTCGCTTCGTCATTCTGGCCGGCTCTCTGCCTCCTCGGGTCGACGAGCTGCGGCGGCGGTGGTGGGACGAGCCCGACCGCGCCCGCGATCACCAACCTGCAGCTGGAGCCGCGCATCGCCTACGAGTCGACGACGCCGGTCTACTTCGCGGTCGGCTTCGACCTGTTCGATCCCAACCGCGACGTGCAGAGCGCGAGTTTCGTGCTGCGCACCGCCGGTGGTCAGTTCGTCGACCAGCAGACGATCCCCTTCGCGGCGCCGGTGGCCAGCCTCAGCATCGCCGGCAGCGCGTCGGTCGCGTTGCCGCAGCTGGGAACGTTCACCGTCGAGGTGTGGACCACGGACGCGGCTGGGCTGACGTCGAACTCGTTGACGACGACGGTCGAGGTGGTGCCCTATCCGTGGACCGATCTGCCGGCCGACCTGGTCGTACGGCAGGACGCCGCCGCGGCGGCGCTCGACGGTCAGGTCTACCTGGTCGGCGGCTCGCGGCAGGACCTCAACGTGTTCCCGGGGCCGAGCACGACGCTGGTCACGCGCCTGGATCCGGCGACCGAGACGTGGTCGACGACGACGCCGCTGACCGTGTCGCGGCGCGCGCACGCGTGCACGGTCGCCGGCGGCAATCTCTACGCGCTCGGCGGCGAGGAAGCGCCGATCGGTCTTGGGACGCCGATCGCCAGCGTCGAACGTTTCGACCCGGTGACCGAGGTCTGGTCGCCGGTCAGCGCGATGCCGACCGCGCGCGCCTACGCCGCGGCGGCGACGGTGGGCGGCCGCATCTACGTCGTCGGTGGAGGGTCGTCGGCGCAGCAGGCGCTCGACACGGTCGAGTCCTACGACCCGATCACCGACGCGTGGACCACCGAAGCGCCGATGCCGCACGCGCGGTATCGGCCGCGCGCCGCGGCCCTGGGCGGTCAACTCGTGGTCCTCGGCGGCAGCAACTCGCAGTACTCCCACGTCGCTCGCCTCGACGTGTTCGACCCGGCGACGGGCACCTGGTCGAACGAACTGCGGTTCTTCGATGCGCCCTGCGACTACCTCGTGGTCGTCGGCGACCAGTTGCACGCGGGCGGTGCCGCGGCGGAGACGTGGCTCAGCCGTACTGGTGACATCGACCTTCCGACCTGGCACGGGCTCACCGGCACCCGGCGCGACCCCAACGTGAACTGCGCGGCCGCCGCGACCGACGACGGCATCTTCGTGTTCGCGCTGTCGTCCGCCGAGCGGTATCGCGTGGCGCGCGAGATCCGCTGAGCCTTCGCGCCGCCCTCGGGGGTGCGGCGCAGCGAGCTTCAGCGCACGATGGCCCTCGCCGGCCGGACGCCCAGCGCGTGCCCGGACATCCCCGGTGGGTAGTGGTTGCGGATCCACGAACGCGCCGCTCCGAACAGCACTCGATAGCTGCCGCCGCGGTAGACCCTGGGTTCATCGCCGACCCACGGATTCGCCACCGGGTCGCGGCCGTGGTCCACACGCGTGAAATCCCGATCGTAACTGTCCAGGCACCACTCGTAGACGTTGCCGTGCACGTCGTAGAGGCCGAACGGGTTGGGGCGGTGGCGGTCGACCGGGGTGTGCATTGCGGCGCCGTCGGTGAATGAGGCCGCCCCAGGATTCTTGCCGCCCTCGTGGTCGAGTCCGCCGTGGTTCCAGGCGTAGTCGTCGGCGACGTTGGCCACGCCCTGCAGGTCGGCAATGGTCTCGCCCGACCAGAAGGCGGTCGACGTGCCGGCGCGCGCGGCGTGTTCCCACTGTGCTTCGCTGGGCAGCACGAGGTCGAGGCGCGGCAGCCAGCCTGGTGCGTTCGGCGAGCCCATGCAGTCCAGCCAGCTCACCTGCTCGACGGGGTGCAACAGCGTCGGCAGCGGGGCGACTCCAGCGACCGCCTCGAGCCACTCGGGATGCCACACGCCGTCCGGGCCATTGCGACTGGGATTGTGACCGGTCAGTCGTTTCCACTGTCCCTGCGTCATCTCGTACTTCGACAGGAAGTAGGCCGACAGATCGACGGTGTGCGGCGGATTGTTGTTCCGAGGCTCGTCCGCACCTTGGCCCATCGTGCTCTGCCCGGAACGGATCAAGACCAACACGATGCCGGTTTCCTCGGTCAGCATCAGGATGCCGTCGTCGCCGACCCGCGCCGGTTCGCCGGTCAGCAGATGCGCGAACTCCCACAGCCCGGTCGCCTTGTTCTCGTGGATCGGCACCAGCCCCATCTGCGGCTGCAGGTCGAGCCCGGGATGCGCCGCCTGGATCGCCGGCAGGTGCTCGTTCCACGCCCGGCGGTACTCGCCATCGGCGGCGAACCCGGCCTGCAGCTTGCGCGAGAAGGCGAGGCGGCGCGGAACGCTCCAGCCGTGATCCCTCGAGACGGCATCGGGGTCGTCGCCCAGCAGGCCGGTCAGGGGATCGCCAAGCGCCTGCAGGTCCTGCACCAGCGCCATCAGCGTCTCGTGCCGCACGTCGTATTCGTCGCTCGGTTCGGTGCGCGGTTCACGCTCCATGCGCAGCAGCTCCGCTTCGTGCCGGGGCAAGCCAGTGATCAACCGCGCGGCTTGCTGGGACCACTTCGTCAGGTCGGCGATCTTGTCAGGATAGGGGGGCCAGAGCTCGTGATCGGCGCGACGTACGAGCTGCGTCAGCCGGTAGGCATCGACGTAGGGTTCCTGCATGGCCGCGACGCGGGTCGCGGAGAGGGTCTCGAGTTGGCCGGCAACCAGGAAGCCGATCGCCACCGCGATCAAGGTACCGGCAATCACCGCGATGCGATTGCGCCGGACGAACTTCCTGGCGCGGTATCCGATGCCGGGTCGCCTCGCGCGCACGGGTTCGTTGGCGAGATGCCGGCGTACGTCGTCGGCCAGCTCGGCCACCGATTGGTAGCGTCGAGCCGGATCCTTCTCGAGCGCCTTGAGGCAGATCCAATCGAGATCGCCGGTGAGCTGACGGATCAGCGAGCGTCCATCGGTGCCGTGCTTCGGCGCCAGTTCCGTCACCGTGAAGCGCTGGCGGCGCAGTCGGATGCTCGGCGTCGGTGGTTCCTGCTCGAGGATCGCGCGCAACGGATCGACTGCAGTCGTCGTGTGATCGAACGGCAAGAGCCCGCTGAGCAGCTGGTAGAGTACGACGCCGAGCGAGTAGACGTCCGTGCGGATGTCGAGGTCGACCGCTCGCGGATCGGCCTGCTCGGGGCTCATGTAGTCCAGGGTGCCGACGACCTGCCCGAGCATCGTCTGCAGCGAATCTTCCGCGAGGCGCCCGGTCGTGGCGCGCGCCAGGCCGAAGTCGATCACCTTGCCGACCGCCTCACCGTCCTGCTCGGTGACGAGCAGGTTCGATGGCTTGAGGTCGCGGTGGATGATGCCCCTGAGGTGCGCGTGCTGGACGCCGGCACAGATGCCAAGAAACAGCTCGAGCCGCCGTCGCGTGGTCAGCAGGTGCCGATCGCAGTAGTGCGTGATCGGCTCACCGGCAACCAACTCCATCACGAAGTAGGGTCGGCCGTCCTCGGTGGTGCCGCCATCGTGGACCTGCGCGATGTTCGGGTGCCCCATTCGCGCCAGTGCCTGGCGCTCGGCCAGGAAGCGGGCCACGACCCGGTCGCTGTCCATGCCGCGTTTGATCAGCTTGATGGCCACACGACGAACGATCGGGCTGTGTTGTCGCGCGGCGTACACCTCGCCCATGCCACCCTGCCCGATGCGCTCGAGCAGCTCGTAGGCGCCGAGCCTGGTGCCGGGAGCCAGGCCCGGGCCAACGTCGCGAGGCGACAGGATGCTGTCCATGTCGAGCGCGGCGAGCAGGCGCTCGAGCTCGCGAGCGAGCGCGGGGTTGCCCCGGCACTCTGCCGCCACGAAGGCCTGGTGCTCACTCGCCGGCAGATCAGCGGCGCGTTCGAAGAGCGCCTCGAGGTTCTCGCGGTCGTCCGGCGAGAGCGGCACGGTCATGCCTCTTCCGGGTCGGCGAGGCGGCTGTTGAGCCAGGCTCTCGCGAAACGCCAGTCCCGCTCGACGGTGCGTTCGGACAGTGACAGCACCTCGGCGATCTCGGCCGTGGACAGACCGCCGTAGAAGGTCAGGGTCACGACCTCGGCCTTGCGCGGGTAGTCGCGTTCGAACGCCGTCAGCGCCTCCTCGACCGCGAGCACGCCGTCGTCCGCGCCTTCGCACGACAGCGCCGCAGCCGTCGTCTCCCCGACGCGCCGCATCCGGCCGCCGCGTTTGATGCTGCCCTTCTGCCGCAGGTGGTCGGCGACGACGTTGCGCATGGCGCGCGCGGCCGCGCCGAAGAAGTGCGCCCGACCCTGCCAACCGGGGTCGTGGTCGCCGACCAGGCGGATGTATGCCTCGTGCACGAGCGCGGTCGCCTGCAGGGTCTGTCCCGGGCTGAGTCGGGCGAGGCGCGCGGCGGCGAGCCGACGCAGCTCTTCGTAGACGAGGGGCAGCAGCTCGCTGGAAGGGTCCCGGTCGCCGCCGATCCTGCTCAGGGCCTGCGTCACGGCTGCGGCCCTGCTCCCTGATGAGGGATCGTCCATTTCGCGAAGTATCCAGGAAACATGTCGGCGCCCGGGGGCGGATTTCGGATTGAGGGCCAGACCGGGCCCGAGCCGGGGCGAAACACGCCGCTGGCAAGGGCCCTCAACCCCCTCGAACCAAAATGAGCTTCAAGACCGCATTCCGAGCCCTTCTCGCCACCGCCATGTGTTTCGCCGCAGCGGCGACGGCCAGCGCCCAATCGATCGTCGCGCGCGGCGCCGGCGTCTACGTCGGCAACAACCAGAACACGCGCATCTTCTCGCTCTGTGTCAGGGAGCTGCCGAACGGCTCCGCCCAGGGCTATTCCTTCGGCTATGAGCCCAGCACGAACAGCTACGTGCTGGTGCAGGTGACGTCCCTGTTCCGGGTCAATGGCGCGGTCGTCTACGCCGGACCGATCGTAGCGACGGAGAACGCGCCGCCTGAGTACGTCGTCGGCGCTCAGACCTTCCAGGCAGTCGTCGACAACGGCAACGGCTGGGGCCCGACTCCGGACGGGATCACGGGCACCAGCGTCGTGCCAGCGTTCCTGGGCAACCTGACCGCCGAGCAGATCATCGCGCTGATCGGCCCGCCGCCGCCGGTCGCCTTCTTGCCGCTGCTCGCCGGCAACATCCGGGTGTTCTGACCCCCGCGGTCAGAGCGCGCCGACCGTGAGCAGCAGCACGTTCGAACTGCTCAACGAGTTCAGCGCGCCGCCGGTCACCTCGGCCTGGAGCATCTGGTGCCGCACCTGCAGGCCTGCGAACGCGGTCGAGTTCGGGATCGCGAACGCGTAGCCCGAAACGCCGCCGCTGGGCAACGCCAGTGTCGCGGCATCGAGGCTGGTGAGCAGTTCGCAGCCGGGCAAACCGGCGGGATGCAGCTGCGCCAGAGGCACGTTCTGCGCGACGAAGCCGAGCACGGCGACCGCGAAGCTGCCCGCCGCGAAACCGATCGTGGTCGAACGGCACGTCGCACCGGCCCAGGCGTGTTGCGTGATCGTCAGCGACAGCGGGCCGGCCGGGCCGACGCAGGTCGTCGCAACCGTCGTCGCCGTCGCGGGGCAGGTGGTCGCGAGGCGCGTGAAGAACGGAGTCACCACCCCGCCCGCGGTCGCGAAGTCGCCGCCGATCAGCACGCCGCCGCGAGAGTCGAACTGGAGGGTGTTCACCGCGGCGTCCGCGCCAAGGCCCATCGGGGACCACGTTGCTCCGTTCCAGCGCACAAGGTGTCCGGGCGGCACGCCGTTGTAGAAGTTGCCCCCGACCACGACGTCGCCGTTGGGCAGCGCTGCCACGGCATGGACGAATGTCGCCTGGATGCCACTGCCGAGCGGATACCAGTAGCTGCCGTCCCAGCGTGCGACGTGGTTGACCACGGTGATGCCGGCGAGCACGAAGCTGCCGACCGCGAGCAACTCGCCGTTGGGCAGCAGCGTCAGGTCGGCGACCCGGCCGCGCAGGCCTGTGTCGAGCGCGTGCCACGCGGCGCCGTCCCAGCGGGCAACATTCACGACGGGAACGCCACCCGCGTCGACGAAGGAACCGCCCGCGACCAGTTCGCCGTTCGGCAGCACCTGCAGGGATGCGACGTCGCCGGCGATGCCGGAGCCCAGCGCATGCCACGCGGCGCCGTCCCAGCGCGCGATGTTGTTCGCCGGCACCCCGCCGATCGTCGTGAACAGGCCGGCCGCGATCAGTTCGCCATTGGGCAACGCCGCGAGGCACCGGATCGTGCCGAGCCCGCTCGCGATGCCGCTGCCGAGCGCATGCCAGTTGCTGCTGTCCCAACGCGCGATGCTGCCCGCGGCGATCGTGCCCGCAGTGGTGAACGCGCCGCCGACGACGAGGTCGCCGTTCGGCATCTCGATCGCCGCGTGGACCTCGCCGTCGAAGCTGCCGCCCACAGCGGACCAGTTCGTGCCGTTCCAGCGCGCGACGCGCCCGGCGGCCACGCTGCCGGCGTGCGCGAAGGTGCCCCCGACGATGGCGTCACCGTTGGCGGTGGTTGCGATCGTCAGCACGCTCCCGTCCAGACCGGTCGGGGGCGCCATGGCGCTCCACGCAGCTCCGGTCCACCGCGCCACGTGTGCGGTCGTGACGCCGCCGGCGAGCAGGAACGAGCCGCCGGCCACGACTTCGCCGCCCGGCAGTTCGACGACCGCCTCGACGCCGTCGTCGGTGCCGGTGCCGAGCGGGGACCAACTGCTCCCGTCCCAGCGCGCGATCCGGCTGGCGGCAGCGCCTCCTGCCGTCAGGAACGCGCCGCCTGCGAGCACGTCGCCGTTGGCGGCGACGGCGACGGTGTAGGCCGAACCACCGAGGCCCGCGCCCAACGGCGACCACGACGTGCCGTTCCAACGGGCCACGCGATTCGCCGGTTGCCCGCCCGCGGTGGTGAATTCGCCGGCGGCGAGCAGGTCGCCGTTCGTGTCGACCGCGAGGCCGAACACCGTGTTGTCGACGCCGACGCCCAACGGCGACCACGCGGCGCCGTTCCAGCGGGCGAGGTTGCGGCAGAGCACGCCGCCCGCGTGCGTGAAGAAGCCGGCGGCGATCAGGTCGCCATTGGGCAGACCCACCAGTTCGTAGACCGTATTGGCCATGCCCGAGCCCAGGGCGGACCACGTCGAGCCGTCGTAGATCGCGACGCGGTTGGCCGAGGCGCCGCCGGCCATCGTGAACTCGCCGGCCGCCGCGATATGGCCGTTGGGCAACGCGGCGACGGCGAAGAGCTGGCCGTTGGTGCCGCTGCCGAGGGGCGCCCACGCGGTGCCGTTCCAGCGCGCGATGTTGCTGCAGGCGACGCCGCCCGCCACCTGGAACTGCCCGCACGCCACGAGGTCCCCGTTCGGAAGCGTGGTGACGTCGCGCACGATGCCGGCGCAGCCTGACCCCAGCGAGGTCCACTGCGCGGCGGCGGGGTCGTAGGACGCGATGTTCGCAGCTGCCGCCGTGCCGACGACGCCGAAGATGCCCCCGATCACGAGTTGCGGCGCCACGGGGCCATTGCCGTCGGGGTCCCAGGTCGCCGCGACATCGACGCGGCCGCTGGTGCCTGCCACCGACCCGGTCGACTGCCAGACACTCGGGCACTGCGCCGGCAGGGCCGGGGCCATCGACATGGCCACCAGGATTGCCGTAAGCGCGCCGGTCGACGACGGCGTGAGCGCGGTGCAGCTGGTCGATCGCGACGCCATTTGAACTCCTGCCGTGCGGGTTCGCCTCGCGGGGGGGGCCGGGAGGGCGACCCATCCTAACGCCAGCTACTGCCCGGTTGGGGGGGGAGGTTGGGTGCGCCCTGGCCTACGCGTCGCCCGCGGCCTGCATGCGCCGCTGCCGCCGTTCGTCCGCGGTCATCTCACTCTCGAGACGGCCCAGGAACGCCTCGCCTTCCTTGGCGCGCACGAACTGCGCGAACAGCGGCGACACCGAACGCACGTGCGCGAACATGTCGAGCGCGACCTGCCGGTAGGAGAAGTGGCCTTCGGGGCCGCTGCGCAGCTCGATGAAGTAGGCGGTCTGGCGCGGGTCGAACTGGATGCGCACGCGCTGCAGGAACGCGAACGGTGTGACGTAGCCGGCGGCGTGCGGGAAGCGCGCGGCGATCTGCTGCTGCAGATCGGCAGTGCGCTCGAGCACTTCGGTGTAGGCGTCGCCGAAGCCCGCTTCGTGCATCAACGGCGGCACCGCGAACCCGTGCGCGGTCGTCAGCGTCTGCTGCTGCTGCAGGCTCTTGCGGTGGCGGCCGATGTCGCGGAACGCGCCGAAGTCGAGCATCACCTCGAACTCGAACGGTGCCGCGCCTTCGAGCGCGAGCGGCCAGGCGTCGTGGGTGCCGCGCGCCGCCATGAGCCGCTGCAGCAGTTCCTGGCGCTGACCGTTGGTGAGCTGCTTGACGCGGTCGACGAGGCTGCCGAACGGCAACGGGCTACTCTCGTAGAGCAGCGACGCGAGCAGCTTGTCGTCGAGGTCCTTGTCGAAGCCGAGCAGTTCGGTGTGCCCCGTGGCCGCGCCGCGCACTGGCGTCGTCTCGGCGCAGCCGAGCTCACTCACGATCTGCGGCAGCAATTGGTGCAGGGTCTGCAGGAACTTGTTGGCGCCGCTGTGGCGCAGCAGCGTCGGCAGCGCCGTCTCGGCCTGCTGGCGCATGCGGTCGCCGACGATGCGGAACTCGGCCAGCGGGTGGCTGGAGAGTTCGGTGATCACTTCGCCCATCGTGCGCGCGTCCGCGACCATGCCCCACTTGGTGAACACCGCCGGGGTCAGCAGATAACGGGCCGCGTCGAAGGCCTCGGCCTTGAGTGTGCGCAACCATGGCCCCTCCTTCTCGCCGGCCGCCAGCGGCCGCAGACGCTGCAGGTGTGTGAGCAGCTTGTTGCTGCTCTCGGTGTAGAGCGCGAACGTGCTGCGCAGCACCTCGTCGTAGCCCGCAGCGAGTTCGCCGCCAGCCGCCATCACGTCGGGATCGCGCCAGTGGGTCTCGGCGCCGAACGAGATGTAGCGCGTCGACGACTCCTCGAAGCTGCAGCGGCGTTCGCGCTGGATGAAGCGCGTGACGAGCTGCGAGACGCGTTCGACCGCGAGATGCACGACCGAACCTTCGCGCAGCGAGTTGTGACCGTGGTCGATCGCGTAGGTCTTGAGGAACTGGCCCGACTTGTCGGCCATGACCTCGGACAGCACGTCGCGGCGGCCTTCGAGCGGCAGGTCCTCGAGCTGTTTGCCCTGGGCGGCGAGCCCCTGGCGCAGCCGGTCCAGGAACTGGTCGCGCATCGACTTGCTGCTGCGCGAATAGACGCCGTTGAGCGTCGCGGCGACCTCCTGGGGCAGGTTGCGCACCAGGTAGATGTCCGCGTGTTCGCTGCCGTCGACGACCGAGAAGTAGTTCTCGAGCAGGCGCCGTTCGAAGTCGCTGTAGGTCATCGTCGCGTGCGTTCTGGCTCAGGCCTGCGGCTTGTGGAGCTTGCTGCGCAGCACCGCCAGGGTGCCGAGGATGCCGAGGGCAAGACCACCGGCGAAGGCGAACCAGACGACCGGGGCTTCGAGGGGGGTGATGTGTGCGAACAGGGAGGCCATGGCGCGCGAATGTAGGTGCGGGCTGGCCGTGAATCGAGGCGCATGTGCAGCCTCGTTTGCCCCCCTCTTGCGACTAGCTGGTGCATGACGACACTCGCTATGGCGTTCGGTGGAGCGTTCCTGTTCGCGGCTCTGGCCAGTGCCCAGGACTCCGTTTGGCAGATCCCGCCCGAGGGGGCGGTGGAATACGTGCGCGTCAGCCGCGCGAACGCTGGCGAACCGGTCGGTTCGGCGCGGGCCGCGCAGCAGGCGCCGGCGACCGACAAGGTCCCCGACGGGTGGTTGCCGCGCCTTCTGCCGGCGCCCAATCTCTGCCAGGGCGAACTGCGCACCGACCAGCGCGCGCCCCAGGGGCAGGTGCACGACCCGCGCGATGTGCTGCGGCAGTTGGCCTTCGATCTGGGCAGCCGCGGCAGCGTGCGGCTGCAGTTCCCGCGGCTGATGCCGTTCGGCGACGTGACCGTGAGCGGCAGCTGGAGCAACGCCGACGGCGACGGTGTGCAGACCCTGCGCGCCGATTGGTCGGCGCGACTGCCGCGGCCCGTTCCTGGTGAAGAACGCGACGTGGCCGAACGGCTGCGGGTGTTCTGCGTCGCGGACAGCGATGGGACGGTGACGATGCGGCGGCGCATCGACGCAGCTGCGGGTCGCGTCGCCGAGTTCGACGGCGAACTCGATCTCGTCATCGCTGTGCCGGAGAAGCGCTTCCGGCGCCTCGTGGTGCGCGACGAGTGGCGTTTCGCCGGCGTGCGCGACAACCAGGACGCCGAGTTCCGCAAGCGCGTGGCCGCGGGCATCGCGGGCGGTGTGGCGTTCGTGCGTGAGGCGATCGACGAGAAGGCGTCGTTCCTGCAGGGCAAGAACAGCGAGGACCGAGACTTCGGCAACGGCCGTCTGGCGCTCGCCCTGTTGACCTTGGTGCACGGACACGTGCCGGCCGACGACGAAGTGCTGGTGAAGGGTTTCGCCGATCTGCGGCGGCGGCGCCTGGCGGACACCTACTCGCTGGCCGCGGGGCTGATGGCCGTCGCCGCGCGCTGCGCGCCGCCCAACGAGGCAGAACTCCTGCGCAGCGGCCAGCTCGCCGGGCGGGCGCCGCGGCAGATGGACCCGGCCGATCGCAAGGCGGCGGAGAAGTGGCTCGCGCGCCTGCTCGACAACGTCGATCCGCGCACCGATCGCAACGAGGTGCTGCGCTTCAACTACGAAGCCGGACCGCGCTACGACACGTCGCTGCAGCAATACGCGTTGCTCGGTCTGTGGTCGGCGCAGCTGTGCGGGTTGGATGTGCCCAAAGGAACGTTCGCCGCCGCCGCTCGCCATCTGCTCGCGGTGCAGGCGCCGGCGATGAGCCGTGAACCGCTGTCGGTGCGCACCTACGCGCAGCAGCGCCTGATCGATCAAGGTGACCGCGTGCCGCCGGCCGCCGCGCGCCGCGTCGCCGTGCGCGGCTTCGCCTACCAGGAGCCCGAGGAGCCGGCGTTCGGCTCGATGACCAGCGCCGGGATCAGCGGCCTCTTGCTGGCGCGCGCCGGCATGCAGGTGCAGGGCAACGGCGATCGCAAGGTGCTCAATGCGATCGACGAAGCCGTCGAAGCGGGCTTCGGCTGGCTCGGCAATCACTTCTCGGTGCGCTGCAACCCGGGCTTCGCGGAGCGCGCCGACCATCACTGGTACTACTGGCTCTACGGCCTCGAGCGCTCGTGTGAACTGTACGGGATCGCGCGCCTGCAGGACCGCGACTGGTACTTCGAAGGGGCGCTGCAGTTGCTCGCACAGCAGCAGCCGAACGGTTCGTTCAAGGCCGAACACAGCAGCACCCTGCTGCTCGACTCGACCTGCTTCGCGGTGTTGTTCCTCGCCAAGTCGACCGCGCCGGCGGCGATCACGACGGGGCGGTGAGGCTGGGCTGCTTGCGTCAGGTCGCGGCCAGTTTGAAGTAAGACTTCAAGATGGCCGCAAATGTCTACCGTCGTCGTGCGATCGAGACCTGCGTCAAGCGAGCTTCGGCCCAGTTCCCCGTGCTCTGGGGGGCTGCGTTCGCGGCGATCGATCGGCTCGGCATGCCGCGCGGCGAAGGGGCGGTGCTCTGCCTCTCGCCAGACGAGGTGCCCATCGACGATCTGGTGACGGCGTTGCCGCTCGGGGCGGTCTGAGGCAGGGAGCGCCAGTGCTGCTGCCGAACTGTCGGCAGCGGCGCCGGCGCGGGTATCGTATCGGCGATGACGACTGCAGGATCGAGCGTGCGGCGGCAGTGGCTGCCGGTGTGCATGATGGCGATGGGCGCCGCCGGGCCGCTGCTGGCGCAGGAACAACCGCCGCGGCGCGTCGAGCCGCGCGTGCTGTGGAAGCATGCGCCCGAGGGGGCGCAGTTCAGCGACGTGGTCGCGGCGCGCGGCGTCGTCTTCGCGCTCGATCGGAGCGGCAAGGTGCAGGCGCTCGAGGCGCCGACCGGCGAGGTGCTGTGGACGAGCAAGGTCGGCTTGCCGTTCAGCTACGGCTACGGGCTCGCGCTGTCGCCGTCGCCGGACTTCGATGCGGTCCTCGTCGGTTGTGACGATGGCCTTCACGCGCTCGATCGCAAGACCGGTGAACAGCTCTGGCACCGGCAGATCGAACTGGGCGTCGCCGGGCCGGCGTGCGCCGGCGACGTCGTCGTCGCGGCCGGCGCGGACGGCAAGGTCTACGGCTGCAAGCTGACGACCGGCGAGGTCCTCTACGCGTCCGACTTCCTCGCGGATCGCCCCGTCGATCCACCCGGTTTCCGCGGCGACAGCGCGCGCTTCTCGGGACGGCCGGCGCGTCCGGGCGCCGCGGCAGCGGACGGGGGCCTCGTCGTCGTACCCGTGTTCGATCAGTGCCGCGTGGTCGCGTTCGACGCGGCCACCGGCGAGCGTCGCTGGGCGTTCAAGACCGACGGATGGATCTATCCGCAGCCGACGATCGGCGCGCGGCATGTCTACGTCGCCAGCCAGGACAAGAACGTCTACGCCGTCGATCGCAAGGCCGGCGAGCTCGCGTGGAAGGTCGAAGCCCGCGCGCGCAACGAAGGCGGCGTCGCGATCGCCGAGGGTCTCGCCTTGTTCGGTTCTTGCGACGCGCACCTCTACGCCGTCGAACTGCAGACCGGCAAGCAGGCCTGGAAGTTCGAGACCGAACACCAGGAAGGTCGCGGCGCGCCGATCTACAGCCGGCCGCTCGTGCTGGGTGACAAGGTCTACCTCGCGGCGATGAGCGGCAAGCTCTACGTCGTCGATCGGCGCACGGGCGCGCTGCTCGCGAAGATGACGCCGGTGGAGGACTCGCAACCCAACAGCGAACTCACCGAGACGGGAGGTCTGTTGTTCCTGACCACGCGCATGGACGGCAAGGCCGGGGAGAGCGCGGTCATCGGCATCGCGACGCGGTGAGCGCGCGCGATGCTCACTTGTGGTGCTGCGCCTCGAGCCAGCGCTCGACCTCGATCGCCGCCATGCAGCCCGTTCCCGCCGCGGTCACGGCCTGGCGGTAGTAACTGTCCTGGCAGTCACCCGCCGCGAACACGCCGGGGATGTTGGTCTCGGTCTTGCCGGGCACGGTCTTGATGTAGCCCTTGTCGTCCATGTCGAGCAGGCCCTTGAACAGCTCGGTGTTGGGCTGGTGGCCGATCGCGAGGAACAGGCCGTCGGCGTCGACGGTGGTCTTCTCGCCCGTGTTGGTGTGGGTCAGCTCGAGCCCGGTGACCTTGCCCTTCTCGACGTCGAGCACGTCGGTGACGTTCTGGTGCCAGAGCATCTCGATCTTGGGATTGTCGAGCGCGCGCTGGGCCATGATCTTCGACGCGCGCAGGGCGTCGCGGCGCACGACCATGTAGACCTTGCTCGCGTACTTGGTCAGGAAGTTGGCCTCCTCACACGCCGAGTCACCGCCGCCGACGACGTAGACCTTCTTGTTCTTGAAGAAGAAGCCGTCGCAGGTGGCGCAGGCGGAGACGCCGCGGCCCTGCAGCTTCTGCTCGTTGGGCAGGCCCAGGTAGAGCGCGCTCGCGCCGGTCGAGATGATCAGCGACTCGGTCTTGAACACCTGGTCCGACTCGGTGGTCACCGTGAACGGGCGCTTGGACAGATCGACCTTGGTGCCGACCTCGAAGTGCACCTTGGTGCCGAAGCGCTCCGCCTGCTCGCGGAACATCTCCATCATCTCGGGGCCCATGATGCCCTTGGGGAAACCCGGGTAGTTCTCGACGTCGCTCGTGATCGTCAGCTGGCCGCCGGGTTGCCGACCCGCGAGCAGCACGGGTTCGAGGTTGGCGCGAGCGGCGTAGATGGCGGCGGTGTAGCCCGCGGGGCCGGAGCCGAGGATCAGCGTCTTGAGCGTTTCGGTCATGTCCTGTGCGTGGAGTTGGGGCGCGATGCTACGCAAAGCGCGGCATTAGTTCCGCCCCCAACTGCAGGCAAGGTGCGGCTCAGCGCCGGCTGGTCGCGTCGACCGGGCGGGACAGTTCGTACTGCCGGATGCGCTCGAGATCGCGCGGTGTCAGTTGTTGCGGCACGAACTCCTCGCGGCCGCCCGCGGCCTCGACGACTTCGGTGTGCAAACCCGCCGTCGCGACGAGGTCGACCACGTAGCGGCCGTATTCACGGACCACGACGAACTCCGCGGCGCGTTCGTTGTCGTTGGGGTCAGCGACCTTGACGCGGAAGTCACCGGCGCCACGTTCGCTGCCGAGCACACGCAGGGGTTGCCGTTGCCGCACCGCGCGCCAGTCGATGGCGTCCAGGGCCGGGGCGGATTCGCTGGTGACGAGCCGGCGGCACGCCGTTTCGTCGCCGCTCTGCAGGGCCGTCTGGAACGCCGCGAACGCCGCCGCCGCCTGCGCGGGGCCGGTGTCGGTGCTGCAGGCGCTGCAGCCGATGGCCAGCGTCATCAGCCAGACGATCCGATTGCCCATGTCGGGTACATCGGCATGTCCCGCTCCGGGACTGGAGTCGGTGCCGGTGTTCGTACCGACCCTGGTCGCGTCGGGGGCATCGGCGCATGATGCGGCACATGCTGCGTCAGCACTACGCGCGCTCCGCCGTCGCGGCGGCATGCATCGCCGCCGCGGCGGTCGCCCAGGCGCGGCCAGCGGATGGTCGCGAACCGACCTTCGTGCGCGTGTTCTCCGAGACGCACGCGCCGCTCGCCGGCGCCGAGGTGACGTTCGTCGGTTGTGTGCCTGAGATCGAGGGCGGGCCCGTCGATCGGGTCACGGCGATCAGCGACGCGCGGGGCCGGGTGATGGCGAAGCTGCGCACCGACCTGTGTCACGTCGCGTGGGCGACCGGGCCGACAACCGCCACCGGAGCGGCTGCCGTGTCGACCATCGAGGGCTACTTCGCCGCCGGCGCGATGTTCGATCTGAGCTGCAGCGAAGTGCTCGAGCCGCAGCTGCTCACGATCGACGGGCTGGGCCCATGGTTGCCGCGCGGTCCGGTGCGCCTGTTCGTGCTCGGCTGGAATGGGGCCGCGGACTTCGAAGTGCCGGCGGTCGACGGTGGTTGGATGTTGCCGCCGTCGCCGCTGTGCAAGGTGCCGCAGGTCGGTGTGCGCACGCTCGAACTGCGAACCGGTGACGGCCAGCCGTTGCAGTGGTTCCAGGGTGTCCTGGCCAACCTCGTGGTGCCGCCGCCGCAGGAAGTGCCGATCGTGGTCGTCGACGATCAGGGCCAGCCGCTGGCGGGGGTGTCGATCAAACGCCGCGTCGGCCAGTTGCAGGCCTGGCGCCTGGACGGTTACGGCGGCGCGACCCGCAGTCGCTGGTGCGAGTGCGGCCGCACGGACGCGGCGGGGCGATTGGTGGTGACGGTGCCGTGTGAGGAGGCGCCGCTGGAGCATCTCGGCAGCCAGGAGCTCCTGTTCTTCGCCGAGGCGCCGGGTCGAGCGCAGGCCGTCGGCGGCGTGCGTTACCGCAACGTCTACGTGAACGACCGGCGCGTCGAGAAGTTCGAAGGCAAGGAGCTGCGCTTTCAACTCGCGGCGTCGCCGCCGTTGGTCGGCCGCATTGCCGGCCTGCCGAGCGGAACGATGGTGAGCATGCAGGCCGTCGCGAAACTCTGGAGCAGCGACAACGGCTTCATGCACGACTACCGGTCTTGGACGGTGCCGGTGGCGGACGACGGCAAGTTCGAGTTCGTCGGTCTGCCTGAGGGGCTGTACTCGAGCCGGGTCTCGTTCTGGCATCCGGAACTGCAAGTGGCCGCGCCGCTGTTGCAGGCCGAGTCGGCGAAGAAGCTGCCCGACGCGCTGCGCGCCGACGCCGCGGTCGCCCCGATCTTCACCGAGCTGCGGGTGCGGGTGCTCGACGCTCACGGCGGCCCGGCGCGCGGCGGAGTGCTGCAACTGGGTCCCGGCAACCGCAGCGGCACGCAACTGCGCTACTCGATCGCGCGCGTGCCGCTCGACACGGCCGGGTCGGCGCGCCTGCTGGTGCCGAACGGCCTGATGGCGCTGCTGGCGGTGACGGGGCACGGTTTTGCCGGCAAGCTCTGCGACGTCGCCGCGGGGGCCGCGAACTGCGAACTGCAGCTGCAGCCGTTCGCGACGATGCCGGTGCGCTTCCTCGACAACGCCGATCAGCCGATCGCGGGCGCGACCTTGCGGGTGACCCGCGCGACCACCCGCGGCTCGAGCGACCCGGTGCAGGGGCTGATGCAGGGCATGGAGGGGCAGTTGCGCTGGCGCATGATGCAGTTGCGCACCGGCGCCGACGGGCGCCTGTCGATCCCGTTCGTGCCGCTCGAAGGAGTCACGCTGCAGCTGACGCTGCAGTCGGAGAAGGGCGCGACGATGCCGTTCGAAGTCGAAGCCGCCGACCAAGAGATCGAGCTGCGCCTGAAGTGAGCCGCCGCGCTGCGCGAGGTTGCTCTCACGGCGACGACCCGCCAAGCTCGCCCGCATGGCATCGGCGTTCCGTTCCCGTCCAGGGGTCTGCGAGTTGGAGGTCGTGCGCGGGGCGCAGTCGGCGGCGCAACAGACCGTCGACCTGTTGCTCGAAGTGCCGCACGGCGCCACGCGCGGCGCCGACTTCACGGCGCTGCGGTCGCAGCTGGTCGGGGAATACGCCGAGGACCTGCGCGACTTCTTCTTCGTCAACACCGACGTCGGAGCGCCGGAGCTCGCGAGCGAAGTGGCGCGGCGCTTCGTCGCGTTGTGTCCGGACCGCGTCGCGGCGGTCGTGCGCTGCCTGCTGCCGCGCACGTTCGTCGACTGCAATCGCCGCATCGACGCAGCCACGATGCCGGGCGCCTCGGCCGCCGGCGCGCCGACTCCGGGGCTGCCACCTTGGGTGCAGCACGAGGCCGACCGGCGCTTGTTGCTCGACCGCTACGTGGCCTACCGGGAAGTGATCGAGGCGGGGTTTGCGGCGGCTTGCGGCGGCGGCGGCCTCGGCCTGATGGTGCACACCTACGCGCCGCGCAGCATCGACGTCGCGGTCGACGACCACATCGTCGCCAGCCTGCGCGACGCCTATCGTTCCGATCGCATCGGCAGCTGGCCGCTGCGCGCGCCCGTGGACCTGATCACGGTCGATCCGGAAGGGCGAGAGCTGGCGGCGAGCGAGGTGGCGCGGATCGCCGAAGAGCGCTTTGACGCCGCGGGCCTGCAAGTCGAACGCAACGGCGCCTACAACCTGCATCCGGTGACCTTGGCGCACACGTTCGCGACGCGTTATCCGGGGCGCACCCTGTGTCTGGAAGTGCGTCGCGACCTGCTGGTGCCCGAGTTCGTGCCGTTCGTCGAACTGACCGTCGATGCGGCGAAGCTGGCGACGGTGGCGGCGCCGTTGGCAGCGGCGGCGAGCGCCTGGTTCGCGGCCGGCTGAGGCAGGCGCGACGCGGTGCACGGGTCGTAACCTGGAAATACCCAGGCGGGATTCCGTAGCCTGGGCCTCACTCGCCGCTCCGTCTGCGCCACCGAGGTCGCCCCATGTCCACTTCCCTTCGGATCACCGTTCGTCAGGCCGACCAGAACTACGGCCCGTACTCGCTCGAACAGGTCAACGCGATGATCGTCGCCGGCCGCATCGCCGAGCGCGACCTGGCCTGGATCGAAGGGGCACCCGAGTGGCAGACCCTGGGCACCGTGCCCGGCATCGTGCGCGTGCCGCCGCCCCTGGCGCCGGTGCGGCCCGCTGACGAATCCGAACGGCTGGTGCTGCCGGCGTTCCTGCTGTCCTTCTTCCTCGGCGTCTTCGGCGTGCACCGCTTCTACGTCGGCAAGACCGGTTCGGGGCTGGCGATGCTGCTGCTCAGCATCACCGGGATCGGCCTGTTGATCACCGGCATCTGGTACCTGATCGATACCATCATGATCGCCTGCGGCGGCTTCACCGACGCGGAAGGCAAGCTCCTGCGCCGCTGGACCTGATGCGTCGGGGTGCGGGCTCCGCCGGCTTGCCCGGGGGGCCTTCCCCTGCGACGCAACTTCGGGGTGCTCGGGAGGAGACCGAGCCTTCTTCCTGGTCCGGCGCGCCGCTATCCTGCTCGGCCCAATGAGTGAGCCGAACAAGGTGCTCGAGACGTTCTCCGTGAACGGCGAGCCGCACGAGGTGGCGTTCTTGCCACACAAGACCCTGCTCGAGGTGCTCCGCGAGGAGATGGGCCTCACCGGGACCAAACACGGGTGTGAACTCGGCGAGTGCGGCACCTGCACCGTGCAGGTCGACGGCACCCCGGTGCTGAGCTGCCTGGTGCTCGCGGTCGACGCCGTCGGCAAGGACGTGCGCACGGTCGAAGGGCTCGCCTGCGGTTCGGGGCTGCACCCGCTGCAGGACGTGTTCGCCGATCTAGGCGCCGCGCAGTGCGGCTACTGCACGCCGGGCGTGCTGATGGCGGCCGAAGCGCTGCTGCGCGACAACAACTCGCCGACGCGCGACGAAATCAAGCAGTGCCTCGCGGGCAACCTGTGCCGCTGCACCGGCTACCTGAAGATCTTCGAGGCGGTCGAGATCGCGGCGGCGCGCATGCGCGGCGAAGACGCCCAACCGAGCGAGGAGTCGATCTATGGTGCTCGATGATCCCGCGGTGAACGTTCCCGCGGCGCGCACCGACGCCCCGTGGCGCCACGACGCCAGGAAGGAAGACCTCAACGTGATCGGCAAGCCGATCCGCAAGGTCGATGCCCGCAGCAAGGTCGCCGGTCTGACGCGTTTCGCCGACGACCTGTCGATGCCGCGCATGCTGCACATGAAGCTGCTGCGCAGCACCGTCGCGCACGGCGAGATCGTGTCGATCGACACCAGCAAGGCCGCGGCGCTGCCGGGCGTGAAGGGCATCCTCACGGGCAAGGATCTGCCGATCCCGTTCGGCATCCTGCCGGTGAGCCAGGACGAGCATGCGCTGTGCCCCGACAAGGTGCGTTTCGTCGGCGATCCGGTGGTCGCGATCGCGGCAACCGAGGAAGAGATCGCGTGGGAGGCGTGCCGCCTGGTCGAGGTCGAATACCGCGAACTGCGCACCATCGGCGGCATCCACGAGGGCGCGGCCAACGACGAACCGCGGCTGCACGACTACGGCGTGCGCGGCAACATCCACCGCCTCGAGAACCTCGAGTTCGGCGACCTGCAGGACGGTTTTGCCAAGGCCGAGCACGTGCGGGAGGACACGTTCTTCTTCGAAGGCAACACGCACCTGCCGATGGAGCAGCACGCGTCGCTCGCGCACTTCGACAAGGACGGCAAGCTGACGATCTGGTCGAGCACGCAGACGCCGCATTACCTGCACCGCGCGCTGGCGCGCACGCTGCACCCGCTGCCCGCGCACCACATCCGCGTGATCGCCTGCCCCAACGGCGGCGGTTTCGGCGGCAAGAGCGACCCGTTCAATCACGAGATCTGCGCCGCGAAGATGGCGATGCTGACCGGCCGCCCGGTCAAGATCGCGCTGACGCGTGAGGAAGTGTTCTGGTGCCACCGCGGTCGGCACCCGGTGCTGATGCGCAGCAAGGTCGGCGTCAGCAAGACCGGCCGCATCACCGCGCTCGACTTCCACAGCTACCTCGACGGCGGCGCCTACGGCAGCTACGGCACGGCGAGCACGTTCTATACCGGGGCGTTGCAGACCGTGACCTACGCGGTCGACAACTACCACTTCCGCGGCGCGCGCTTCTTCACCAACAAGGCGCCGTGCGGGCCCAAACGCGGCCACGGCACGCCGCAGCCGCGCTTCGCCCTCGAGGTGCAGCTCGACAAGATCGCCTGCGACCTCGGCCTCGATCCCGCGCAGATCCGCCTCGACAACCTGGCGCCGCGCGAGTCGCTGACCGCGAACTTCCTGCGCATCGGTTCGATGGGCCTGGGCCAGTGCATCGAGAAAGTCGTCGCCGGCTCGGGCTGGAAGGAGCGACGCGGCAAGCGGGAGCGCACCAAGGACGGTCGCATCCGCGGCCTGGGGCTCGCCTGCAGCAGCTACCTGTCGGGCGCCGGCCTGCCGATCTACTGGAACGGCCTGCCGCACTCGGGCGTGCAGTTGCAGCTCGACCGCAGCGGCCTGGTCACGGTGTTCTGCGGCAGCACCGACATCGGTCAGGGTTCGGACTCGGTGCTGACCTGGATCGTCGGTGAGGTGCTCGGTGTCGACCCGCTCGGCATGCGCGTCGTCACCAGTGACACCGACCTCACGCCCGTCGACCTCGGCAGCTACAGCTCGCGCGTCACGGTGATGACCGGCAACGCGGCGATGCAGGCGGCCGAACGCGCGCGTGAGATCGTCGCCAAGGGTGTCGCCGACAAGCTCGGCGTGCCGGCGTCGCGCCTCGTGTTCGCCGACTCGCGTGTCTACGACGCCGAGGACCCGAGCAAGGGCATGACGTTCGCCGATGCCGTGATCTGCGCCGAGGCGAAGTTCGGCACGATCGGCACGGTCGGCAGCTACACGCCGCCCAAGAGCGCCGCCAAGTTCCGCGGTGGTGGCGTCGGTCCGAGCCCGAGCTACAGCTACTCGGCGACCGTCGTCGAGGTCGAGGTCGATCCGGACACCGGTATCTACCGCGTGCCCAAGGTCTGGATGGCGCACGACATCGGCCGCGCCCTCAACGCCGCCGTCGCCATGGGGCAGATCGAAGGCTCGGTCTACATGGGCCTGGGCGAAGCGATGATGGAGGAGATGGTCTATCGCGACCGCACGCACAAAGGCAACCGCATCTTCGTGCACAAGATCCCTTCGATGCTCGAGTACAAGAGCCCGAGCGCGCTCGAGATGCCCGACGTGGTCTCCTACGTCGTCGAGGACTACGACAAGAACGGCCCGTTCGGCGCCAAGGAAGTCGGCCAGGGACCGCTGCTGCCGATGATGCCTGCGGTCGCCAACGCCGTGTTCGACGCGGTCGGCGTGCGCGTCGACGAGATCCCGGTCTCGTTCGAGAAGGTGTTCGCCGCATTGCAGGCCAAGAAGGAAGGCAAGGAGCCACGCTTCGGTCCCAGCAACGGACCCGACGGCGTGCCCGAGGTGGACTTCGGCGACTCGCTGAAGATCAAGACGCCGTGGCAGGGTGGTGACGGCACCGCCTGGAACGAACCCAAGCGCGAGAAGAAGGCCGCCAAGTAGGTTGAGGAGACACGATGCTGCGACTGCCACCGTTCACCTACCACCGGCCCAAGACCGCTGCCGAAGCCGTTCGCATCGCCTGCGAACACGGCAAGGAGGCGATGTACGTCGCCGGCGGTACCGACCTGTATCCCAACATGAAGCGCCGGCACCAAGTGCCGAAGCACGTGATCTCGCTGCAGGGTCTGCCGGGAATCGACCAGATCGAAGTGCACCCGTCGGGCGGCGTGCGCATCGGCGCGCTCGCCAGGTTGTCGGCGCTCGAACATCACCCGTACTTGTGCGAGCACTTCGGCGCGCTCGCCCACGCCGCGCGTGAAGTCAGCACCCCGCTGCTGCGCAACATGGGCACGATCGGCGGCAACCTGCTGCTCGACACCCGCTGCACCTATTACGACCAGTCGCACGAGTGGCGCGAGTCGATCGACTTCTGTCTGAAGAAGGACGGCGCGATCTGCTGGGTCGCTCCCGGCTCGCCGCGCTGCTGGGCCGTGCAGAGCAGCGACACCGTTCCCGTCGTCTGCGCGATGGAAGCCGACGTCGAACTCGTCGGCAAGGACGGCACCCGCCGCATCCGCGCCGCGGACCTCTACCAGGACGACGGCATCCAGTACCTGACCAAGAAGCCCGAGGAGTTGCTGACCTACCTCTACCTGCCGCCGGCGGGTCCGTGGAAGGCCAGCTACCTCAAGCTTCGCCGTCGCGACACCTACGACTTCCCGGTGCTCGGCGTCGGCGTCTGCGTGTGGACCGACGACGCCGGCGTCGTCACCAAAGCCAACATCCGCCTCGGCGGGGCGGGTTCCTACGCGATCCCCGCGACCGAGAGCGAGAAGCTGCTCGTCGGCAACAAGCTCACCGACGAACTCATCGCCGCCGCGGGCAACGCCGCGATGAAGCCGGCGCGCACCATGGACAACACCGACCTCGACGTCTACTGGCGCCGCAGAGTCGCGCCGGTCTACGTCGCGCGCGCGCTCATGGCCTGCCGCTGAGTTGGGTACCGAACCAGGTACAAACCACAACTCGCCGCCCCGCATCCCTGCCGCGCCACCTGGTTGGGCGATCGGGCGCAGGCGGCGCGGTTAGGATGCCGCGTCTGCGTCGAATGCCTGTCCGCCGCGTTCGCGCCACCAGAACCATGCACGCACCAGCTCCGCCGCTGACCCGCATGCCATCCGCCCTTGCCGTCGTGCGCGTGCTCGCGTGTGCGATCGCCTTCTTGCTCGCGGCGCCGGCGCAGTCGTTCAACGGTCGTTCGGCGGCCGAATGGGTGCAGGACCTCGCCGCGGAGGATGTGGCGACGCGCGACTACGCAGTCTGGGCTCTCGTGACGATGGGCGGCCGCGCCGTGCGTGCCACGCAGCGCGCGCTGGCCGACGAACGGCCGGTGGTTCGGGAGCATGCTGCGAAGACGCTCGGGCGCCTGGGGCCTGAAGCGGCCGCGGCGAAGGATCGGCTGGTGGCGCTGCAACAAGATCCAGTTCCAGCGGTCGCGAAGGCAGCGACCGTCGCGGCGCTGCGAGTCCAGGTCGACGCGGCGCAGGTGCCGCAACTGATCGCGGCGCTGCAGGGCGGAGACTGGGATCTGCAACTGGCGGCCGCCGATGTCGTCGCCGAACTCGGTCCGGCGGCCAAAGCCGCGGCGCCGGCGTTGGTCGACCTCATGCGGCGCGAGGACGAAGCGCTGGATCGCACGGTCGTACAGGCCCTCGAAGGCACACAACGGCAGTACTGGAACGTGCGCCAGTCCGCGGCGCGGGCGCTCGGCGCGATCGGGACAGTCGAAGGCGTTCCGATCGTCGCAGCGCTCGGGGCCGTCGCGACCAACCGCGAGTGGACCGCGCGCGAGGGCGTCGCCAAGGCGTTGCCCAGGTTCGCCGGTGACGACTCGGCGCTCGCCTTGTTGTTCATGTTGCTGCTCGACGAGCAGTGGCCTGTGCGACGAGCTGCCGCCGAAGGCATGGCGGAGGCGGTTGGCCCGGAGCACGCGTTCTTGCCGAAGGTGGTGGAGCAGATGCGCCGCTTGCTACAGGACCAGGATGGCGGCGTGCGTCGGCTGGCGGCCGAGTTCCTCGGTGGTTGCGGCGCGGCCGCGGCGAGCGCCGTTCCCGATCTCGCGCAGATGCTGAGCTCGCGCTCCGAGAGCAATCGCGAGTATGCGATCAGGGCCTTGCGGGGCATCGGGCCGGCTGCGGCGTCGGCGAAGGATGCGTTGTTTGCGTGCTACCAAGCGCTGCCAGAGGACGAGAGATGGCGTCAGCAGGAGGTGCTCGAAGCCCTCGCCGCCGTCGCGCCCGATGCGCGGCGCGACATCCCGGCGCTGGAGGCCATGCTCGCGGAGCGCGAGCAGGCGGTGGCGGCGCCCGAAGTGAAACGCCATGACACGATCGTCGCGGCGCTGCTCGAGTTGCAGGACGAGGATCGCGACGTGCGCATGCGGGCCCTCGGTCGGCTCGCGCAGATGCGCGCGGTGGAAGCCGTCGCGAGCCTGTTGCCGTGGCTCGAGGGTGACCGTGCGGCGGAAGAACGCGCGGCTGCGATCCACGTGCTGATCGCGCTCGACTCGGTGCCCGTCGAGAAGATGCGGGAGCTGCTCGAGTCGAAGCAGCAGGCAGTGCGCCTCGCGGCTGCATACGCGTTGGCGATGTGGGATGACACCGAGTCGTTGCCGGGCGTCGCGAAGGTGCTGACCGAGGGGCTGGCGTTCGCCAACAAGGATCAGCTGTGGCAGCTCGGCATGACCGAGGTCGCGGCGCTGGCGCCCGCCCTGGAGGGCATCGTGGCCAACCGCAAGACGACCGGAATGCGTCGTTGGGGAGCCACGCAGGCGCTGGGCTACCTGCGCCAGCCGACGTCTGGTCCAGTGGTCGCCGCGATGATCGAGGAGGTCGCGGCCGACGATGCGATGAGTGCCACCGATCGCGACGAGTTGCTCGCCGTGGGGCTGCGCGTGCTGGTCAGCCTGGATCCGGCGCCGCACCGCCAGATCTTCACGAAGTACTCGAATGCCGACGAAGACCCCGTTCGTGATGCCGCGCTCAGCGGGTTGGCGCGGCTGGGCGACGAAGCGGCGCTGGCTGAACTGCGGCGGCGATCGCCTTGGCAGATGCTCGACCTGGGCCTTGCCGATGACCAACGCGCGCGCTTCGAAGCGACCCGCCTGCGTCTTTCTCAAGTGAAGGGATGCACGTTGCGCGACGTGCTGAAGTTGCTGGAAGCCAAACTCGGCATGCGCATCGAGGTCTCGGCGAAGGCCGATCCGGAGGTGCTCGACGGCCGCTTCGGCAACTACATCGATCTGATCGGCTTCCGCCCCTCGGCCTTGCGCATTCTCGGCGCGATCACCTTCGGCACCTTCGGGACGTTCTCCGGCGGCACGCTCGTGCCTCGATGGCACGCCGACCGCATCGAGCTGTTGACGCCGGAAGAGGTCGGCCTGGAGTCAGGCCGGTGATCTCGAGTTGCGTACCGAACCAGGTACAAACCACAACTCTCCGCGATGCCTCCCATGTCCGAGCCAAACGTCGAGAAGAGACCCGGCCTGGTGTCGCAGACGTTCCTGGTGGTCGGCGGGGTTGTGCTCGGCATCGCTGCGGCGTCGCTGTGGCGCGACGATGTCGTGGCCCGGTCGTCCGCGACAGGTGGGCAAGTCCACCGTGTGTCGCGGTCTCGAGGCGGATGCAGGGTATCTGAACTGGGATGACCAGGACGATCGGGCGCTGTTCCTGAAGGGGCCGAAAGCGGTCGCGGCGGAGTTGGGTCTGGAACGTTTGCGCCAAGTTCAGCCACTCGTGATCTTCGACGAGATCCACAAGCACGCGAAGTGGAAGCAGTTCCTCAAGGGCTTCTACGACCGCTTCGGCGAACTCGTGCGCATCGCCGTCACCGGCAGCGCGCGGCTCGACGTCTACCGGCGCGGCGGCGACAGCTTGATGGGGCGCTACCTGCTGTATCGCATGGGGCCGTTGACCGTCGGGGAACTGCTGCGCCAGGATGTGCTCGAGCAGCCGCTGGTCGCTCCGCTCGAACTGCCGCGCGCCGAGTTCGATCGACTGTTCTCCCTCGGCGGCTTCCCCGGGCCGTTCCGAAAGGAAGTGCGATTCGGCAACCGATGGCGTCAGCTGCGTCGCGAGCAACTTGTGAGGGAGGACGTTCGCGATCTGTCGCGTGTTCAGGAGATCGGCCAACTCGAGGTGATGGAGCAGTTGCTGGCTTCCCGTTCCGGCCGGAGTCTCTCCTACAGCGAACTCGCGACCAGCGTCAACGTGACCGTGGACACGGCTCGGCGATGGGTCGACCTGCTGATCCTGCTGTACCATGGCTTCGTCGTGCGGCCGTGGTTCGAGAACGTCACCAAGTCACTGCGCAAGGAACCCAAGTGGTATCTGAGTGATTGGTCGGGCATCGAGGATCCCGGGGCACGTGCGGAGACCTTCGTGGCCTGTCACCTGCTGAAGGCTGTGCAGATGTGGGAGGACCTCGGGTTCGGGCGCTTCGAACTGCGCTACCTGCGCGACAAGCAGCAACGTGAAGTCGACTTCTGTGTGGTGCGTGACGGCAAGCCCTGGTTCCTCGTCGAGGTCAAGACCAACAGCGAAGCGCTGTCGCCGTCGCTCGCCCACTATCAGCAGCAGACAAAGGCCAGGCATGCCCTGCAGGTCGTCGTCGATGCGCCGTTCGTCGCAGCCGATCCGTTCACCCGATCCGACCCGTGCATCGTTCCGGCGGCGACGCTGTTGTCGATGCTGCCGTGACCACGAGACTCACGGAGCGCACTCACCGCCACGTCGCCGTCCACTCCTTCGTGTCCGCGGGCACTCGGAACGTGCGGATCTCCGCAGCGCGCCTGACCTGCAGCTCCAGCGCCGCGGAAGGCACCTCTTCGACGCACAGCACGCCGGTCTTGCTCACGTGTCGGCCGGTCACGCTGAACCCGTGCTCAGCCGATCGCAGCTCGTAGTCGCAGGCGATCGCACTGCCGTCGGCGTCGACGATTCGGATGCGCAGCTCGCGAGCAGGCTGCAGGCGGAAGAGTCCGTCGGGCGGTGACGCTTCGAAGGTGCGCGGCGTGAATCCATACGCGGTGATCGTGATCGCCCTGCCCGCCGCCGCCGTCAGGTCGAGCCAGCCTTCCGACGCGTTCATGGGAGCGGCGAGGAATCCCCACATGCCGTTGTTGGCGATCTGTGCCGAGAGGATTGGCGTGCCGTCCGCGGCCGAGACGATGCGGCCCGAGAAGCGCACGACGTTGGGCACGGGCAGCTCGACGACCTTGCGTTCGCCACGCTCGAACCGCACCCGCTTCGAGACCCCGGTCTCGGCATCGTTGCGGTCGCTCAACACCACAGTCATCTCGTGGCCGGGCTCGAACAGGCCGACGAACGTCATCGGGTGTTCAGGATCGGCGGCGTAACGCAGTTCGTCGAGCATGACGCGCGAGTCGTTGATACCCGAGCCCATCGAACTGCTGGGCTCACGTTCGTTCCACTCGCGGATGAGCCGATCGCCCGCGCGGCTGCTGCACGGCGCGACGAAGCCGCCGCGCAGCGTGACGGTGCCGCCGCCGAGAGCGAGTGCTGCCTTGCGCGCGTCGACGACCAGTGTGGTGGGCGGCGGCAGCACGATGCGCTGGGTCGCACGCAGTTCGGCGACGCTCACGCTCGAGCACCCGTGGCCGCGCGCAACCGCCTCGATAGGGCCGTGGCCGACGGCAAGCAGTTCGACCATGCCGCGCGCGTCCGTGACGCCGAGCAGTTCCTCCTGCTCGACCACGCAGGCATCGGCGATCGGAGTGTCGCGCTCGTCGACGACGGTGATCGCGAGCGGGTGCAGGCCGACCCACAGTTCTTCGTCCTGGTCACGCATCGAAAGCCGCACGTCGGCTGTCGCCAAGAGCCGCTGCGTGTCGGTGGCGCGCAGTGTCAAACGGGCCATGCGCGCGTCGCCGAGCCGCTGGAACGCGACCGGCGTGTCGGCGTTCGCGGGCGCGTCGTGACCGCCGAGCGATTGCCACGTGGCGTCAAGTTGATCGCAGGTCAGCGTCAGGCGTTCGGTGGTGGCACTGCTCGCGAACCGCGGCGTGATCCGCAGCGTCGGCGCATGCGTGAGTTCGACGACTGCATCCGTCACCGGCAGTTCGCGGCGCCAACGATCGGCGATGCTGCCATCGGTCGCGCGGAACACGAGCTTGGAGTCCGTGGCCAGAGCGAACGTCCCCGAAGGCAAGCCGCCGCACGAGATCTCCCGGCCTTCGCGCAGTGAAAGGCGCCCGGGCTGCCCGACGAAGCCCTGCGCCAACACGTGCTCGCGGACCAATGCCGGCCAGATGCTCACGATCGGTGCCATGTCGACCTCGGCGAACAAACGCAGCGGCCCCGCGTCGGGCGGCGCCACGACGCGCGCCGTCAACATCGGCGGCGGCAGCCGCAGGACGCGCGGTCCGTCGCTCGGGCACTCGATTGCGGTGACCGGAACGCAGACCGGCATCCAATCCGGTTGTTCGACGAGCACGTCCGTGAACGCCGGCGGTGTCGTGACGCCGCCCGGTGGGCATTCGCGGCGCTCGAGTTTGCCCGCGGCGAGGAACGTCAGCGTCGCGGCGACGGGGTCACCTTGCGCGTCGAGCACACGGAGCATCGATGGGGTCGCGTTGCGCCGGGCAGGCGAAGGGACATGTTGAACCACTTCGGCCGGCTTCGCCGCGGGCAGATCCGCGGTCGCGACGGCGCCGTCGTTCGGCAGCGGCGGTTCGCGGAGCCCGAGCGCCACGAACAGCATCGTCGCAATGACGGCGCCCACCAGCACCCAGGCACCCAGCACTCGTCGCAGGCTCCGCACGCGCGCATGCTAGCCCGCCGCTCCCGGTGCGTGTGGTGCCTGCTACAAACCACACACCTTGCCCGCCCCAGGCCCGATTTCGCGAAACGTTCCCGCCGGTTCCGCCGCATCGCCCGGCGTGACCACCGACTCGCTGGACCTCGACTTTCGCCGCTACTTGCGCACGCGCGATCCCGCCGCGATGGCGGCAGTCTTCGACGCGGCTGCCCCGCGGCTGCTGCTGGTGGCGATGCACCTTTGTCGCGATGCGGCCGCCGCCGAAGACCTGGTGCAGACCGTGTTCCTGCAGGTGCTGCGCGACGCGGACCGGTTCGACGAGCGGCGCCCGTTGCTGCCGTGGCTGCTCGGCATCCTCGAACATCGCGCCAGCGACCTGCGCGGTCGGGCTCACGCGCGGCGTGAGATCGGCGGCGAGGTCACGGCGTTGGCCCGGGGCCCTGCCCCCGACTCGATGGCGGCGGATGCAGAAGCCCGCCAGCGGATCGCCGAAGCGCTCAGCGGCATGCCGGGTGAATACCGCGAGATCCTGACCCTGCGCCTGGTCCACGGGCTGCGCGCAGTGGAGATCGCCAATGCCAAGGGCGTGCCGCCGGCAACGATCCGAACGCGTCTACACCGAGGCCTGAGGATGCTGCGCGACGCTCTGCCGCGAGGACTCGCGACACCGGCGCTGCTCTCGCTCCTGGCCGCAGAAGCTCTGCGCGCGGGCAGCGGCATGGCGGCCGTTCGCGCGCAGGTCCTGGCGGCGGCCGCGAGCGCGGCGGCCACGGGTCTTGGTTGGCTGTTCGCCGCGATGCTGTGCGTCGCGCTCGGCGCGGGCGGATGGTTGATGCGGAGCACGTGGATCGAGGTCTCGCCGCGGGCCGGCGACTTCGGTGTCGCTTCGTCGACCGTGACAGGGGCCGAGCTGGAAGACCGCGCGGTGGCCGACGGCGACGACCACTTGGAGCGGCTTGGCGCGCCCGCGATCGCTCATGCACGCACCACACACCTGCGCGGTCGGGTTGTCGATGCCCAGACCGCGGCGCCACTCGCCGATGCAGTGGTCTCGGTGCGCACCTGGCCCACGAACGGCACGTCGACTGCCGCCTGGCGGGATCCTGAGCCGACGACTACCGACGCCTCGGGGCGCTTCGACTTCGCGTTCGTGCCCTCGTCGTCACGCAGTGTCGAGTTGACCTTCGACGCCGAGGGGCGGGTGCGGGACTTCCGCAGCTTCGAGCCGCTGCGTGAAGGCGTGGAACTGGACGTCGGCACCGTGGCGTTGGCGTGGGGCACGCCGCTTCGCGTCCGGTTGTCGGTGGGCGACGCACCGCTCGGTGGCATCACCATGTATGCGACGCAGGACCGCGATGGGGTGCGTTCGAGCAGCATGGGAGGCTTCGGTCCCAGCGATGCGAACGGCGAGTTGGACATGGGGGTGCAACGGCCCGGCACCTGGCGCTACGAGCTGCGCACCGCGCATCGCGGCCACGACGGCGTGTTCGAGGTGCCGCTGCAGTCGACCCCATTCGTCGCGAAGATCGAACTCGAGCTGCCACCGCCCGAACGTTCGATCTCCGGTCGCGTGCTCGATCAGTTCGGGGCGCCACTGGCCGGCGTCGATCTGGCGATTCGCGTGAGTAGGGGTTTGCTGGTTGCCACGACGGGGCTGGACGGAGGATTCCTCTGGGCCTTCGGGCACTCCGAAGCGCAGCAGTGTGTCGTGCACCTGCCGCGGGAACGGACCGACCTGGAATGGCTCGTCGGCGGCGTGACGCACATCGGCGAACACGGCCTGCAGTGGATCGCACGGCGCCGTGACCCCGCGACGTTGCGGATCGAAGTCTACGACGCGGTGACAGAAGCTCCGGTCCTGGACTACGGCCTGGGCTCATGGCTCGACGGCTGGTCCCTGGACGGTGGCGTCGATCCTGACTTCAAGCGCGCCGCGATCGTTCGTCGGCCGGCCGGCGTGGCGACCCTCGAACTTCCGCCCGGGCCACACTTCGTCTCCGTGTTCCCGACCGAGCCGTATGCCGAGCAGACGGAATTGCCTGTCGAGCTGCACGAAGGGCGGACGACGACCCTGCGAGTGCCGCTGGCGTCGCCGGCGACGGCCTTGGTCGAGGTCGTCGACGCGGCGACCGGAGAACCGGTCCGTGGGGTGGAGGTGACGCTCGCCAAGGTCGTGCCGCCGAGCCGTCGCGAAGCGGCGGCGAACGGTTATCGGATTGACCTGGAGCGGGCCCGCATGGGTATCGCACGCAGCTCGGGAACCAACGTGCTCGAACTCGATCGCGCAACGACCGATGCGCACGGGCTGGCCCAGGTCCGTGCGGCGCCGAACACTCTGGCCCTGGTGCTGTTCGTGGCGGGGCCTCGATGCGTCGCCGCTGCGCCGACGCCGCTGCTCTTGCCGAGGGACGGAGTGCGGACCACCATCGCGGTGACTCGCGCTGCGGAGATCGTCGGGGTCCTCCTGCCGCGCGCCTTCGTCGAACGCTTCGGCCCCGCGCCGCAACGGCTCGCCGAGGTTGCGGATCGCGCCCGCACCCAGATCCTGGAATCTGGCATCTTCGACGATGCCTATCCGGCTGTGGAACTGCGCTCGCTGACCGACGATCGGCGCAAGTTCAAGGCCTGGGTCGACAGCGAGGGCACCTTCCGCATCGGTGGTGTCGAGGCCGATCGCTACGGCGTGTGGGTGATTGCCAACGTGCCGACGTCCTCGAGAGGAGGGGGCAGCAGCGCCTCTTTCGGGCCGTTGACCGAAGTCGATGTCGTGCTCGGTGCTTCGCGCTCGCCGCTCGAAATCGATCTGCAGGATCGCGTTCCCGGAACGGCAACCGTGCAGTGGTTCCTGGATGGCCGGCCATGGCACGGCAAAGCGGGCCTGGTGGGGCTCTCGCCATCGAGTCCGTCCTGGGTCAGGTTGCAGACAGGCGAGGATGGAGTCGCGCGAACGCCGTGGCTCCTGCCAGGAACGTACATGGCTTACGTCGCCTTCCAAGACGAACGCGGCACTGACTGGTACGTGCTTGGGCAAGAACGGCGGACGTTGTCGGCCGATCAGGACACGCGGTGGACGTTCACCCTGCAGCGTCGCGGGCTCACGGTCACGGTCGTGGACGGCAGTGGGCGAGCACTTGCGGAGCGGCTGGTGCAGCTGGAGCCCCTCGATCATCCGGCCGAGTCCTGGATGTGGCGTCGATGGGAGCGCACCGATGCCGAAGGCGAAGCCACGTTCCTCTCGGCGCCGCCGGGACGCATCAGGGTCCGGGGCTCACTGCCGGGAAACGACGATGACGAGCAGGCCGTGGTGCTCGGCGAAGTGAGTGCTCAGGCCACCACCGCGAGGGTCGAATGGCGGTGATGTGTTCAGAGCCGCTGAGCTGAGCGGTGATCCTTGGGCATCGACAACGCGGATGTCGAGCTGCCGTGCCGGCGTGAGGCGGCATCGTGCGCGATGCATGGTCGCCGACGCTCGCACACTTCCAGGGGCAACCAAGGCACGCGCTGCAAGTCGCGGTAGGACCATCCACGTCGGTGACCACCGTGCGCATGGCCGGGCGCAGGAAGTGCGCTACCCTCCGCTCACGTGTTCCGCCTGCACAAGTGGTTCTTCGATTGCATCACGCCGCAGGGTGAGGCGCTCGTCGTCTACGTCGCGTCGCTGCGCTGGGGAATCGTTCGGCTGGGTTACTCGGCGACGCTGCAGCACGGCGGCGGCGTCACCCGCTCGCGCACGCGCATCGGCCGGGCGCCCGCGCCGCATCGTCTCGACGACGGCTTCGAATTGACGATGCCCCGCTTCGAGCTGCGTGGGACATGGCGCGGCACGATGCGAACGCAGCCGCGGGAACTGTGGCGGTCGCCGCGCGGTGTGGTGCTCTGGAATTGCCACCTGCCCACGGCAGAAGTCGAGGTGCAGTTCGCGGGTCACGCGTTGCACGGGGTCGGCTACGTCGAACACCTCGCGCTCGAAGTGGCGCCGTGGTTCCTGCCGATCGACGAATTGCGCTGGGGGCGTTGGCACGGCGGCGGCCGTTCGGTGGTCTGGATCCAATGGCGCGGACCACAACCATTGCGATTGTGTCTGCTGGATGGGGAGCCGGTAGAGATCGGGCCGATCGACGACGACGGCTTCGACCTCGGCGGTGGCCGCAGGCTGCAACTCGGCACACCGAGCGTGCTGCGTTCGGGAGAACTGGGTCGCACCGTGCTGGCCGAACGGGTGCTGCGCTGGCTGCCGTTGCCGCGCGCGGTCAAGAACATGCAGGAGACGAAGTGGCTCGCGCGAGGCACGTTGGTCGACGGCCACGCGGCGATCGAAGGTGATGCGCTGCACGAGGTGGTGCGATGGGCCTGAACGGCGCGTTCGGCCGCGTGCTCTATGGCGCCTCGTTCTGCGTCGTGTTGCCCTGGCTGTTGGTGCTGTGGGCCACGCACGCGCAGTTGATCGTGACCTGGCCATTGCCCGCGCCGCCTGCGGTGGGCTGGGCGCTCGTCGGCGCCGGTGCCGCGTTGATGGCGTGGGCGATGCTGGCGCTGTGGCGCGACGGCGGCGGCTTGCCGATGAATGCGTTCCCGCCGCCGCGGTTCGTCGGCACCGGGCCCTACGCGCTGGTTGCGCATCCGATCTACGTCGGCTTCGCGCTGGTGTGCTTCGGCGTCGCACTCGCTGCCGGCAGCGCAGTGGGGTTCTACCTGGTCGCGCCGGTCGCGGCGCTAGGGGCCGCCGCGCTCGTGATCGGCTTCGAGGGGCCCGCGCTGCGCGCGCGTTTTCCCGCGGCGCGAACGAGACCGTTGCTGTGCTTGCCGGACCACGAGCACGAACTGCGGCCGCGCGACCGCCTCGCGGTGCTGCTATTGGTGCTGCTGCCTTGGCTGGTGCTCTACCTGTGGGTGGTGGAGATCGGCCCGTCGCGCGACGCGGTGGCGCCGTGGTTGCCGGGCGAAGCCGATTGGCCGGTGCTGCCGTGGACCTACCCGATCTACGCGAGCGCCTATGTCGTCGTCGGCACGGCGCCGCTGTGGGCGCGCGGCGCCGGGCCGCTCGCCGACTTCGCGCGCGCTGGCACGCTGGCGGTCGCGCTGCATACGTTCCTCTATCTGGTCGTGCCGATCGCGGTGCCGCCGCGCGCGTTCGAGGTCGCTGGCTGGTGTGGTGAACTGCTCGCCTGGGAAGGGCAGCGCGAGGCGTCCGGCGCGGGCGCCCTGCCGTCGTTCCACGTGACCTGGGCGCTGCTGACCGCGGTGCTCGGCGCGCACAGTTTTCCGCGGGCCACGCGGCTCTGGGGGGCATGGGCCTGTGCCATTGCGGTCACCTGCATCACGACCGGCATGCACGCCGTGGCCGACGTCGTCGCCGGAGCCGGCACGTTCGTGCTCGTGCAGCGTCGCCGCGCAGTCTGGTCGGGCTTGCGCCGCTGGGCCGAGTGGACCGCGAACAGCTTCCGCACCTGGCGCCTGGGGCCGTTCCGCCTGTTCGTGCACGCGGGCTACGCCGGCAGCGCCGCGGCCGTGACCGTGTTCACGATGGGCTCGTTCGCGGCCCCGGGTGAACTCTGGGCCGTCGTCTTCGTTTGCCTCGCAGCCGTGATCGGCGCCGCGCTGTGGGCCCAGTGGGTCGAAGGCGCGAGCGTGTCGTTGCGGCCGTTCGGCTACTACGGCTCGGTGCTCGGCGTGCTGCTGGCACTGTTGTTCCTGCCGTGGCTGTCGGTCGATCCATGGCCACTCGCCGGTGGCATCTGCGTCGCGGCGCCGTTCGCGCAGGCGATCGGTCGCCTGCGTTGTCTGGTGCAGGGTTGTTGCCACGGCCGACCCGCGCCCGCCGGTGTCGGCATCGTCTGCACCGCGCCGCTGTCGCGCGTCGTGCGCATCGCCAAGCTCGGTGGCGTGTCGTTGCATGCAACGCAGCTCTACTCGCTGCTGTGGAACGTGCCCTGTGGCGTCGTGCTGCTTCGTTGTGCGCAGCTCGGCCAGCCGCCCAGCGTCGTCGCCGGCCTCTATCTGCTGCTCAACGGCCTCGGTCGTTTCGTCGAGGAAGGCTTCCGCGGCGAGCCGCAGGCGCGTCGTTGGGGCGGGCTCGTCGAGTACCAGTACTACGCGATGGTCTCGGTCGTGCTCGGCGCCGCCGTGACCTGCGTGCCCTCCGCGTGGCCGACACCCGCTGGATCGTCCACCGCGCTGTTGCTGGTCACCGCCGCGGTTGCGCTGTTCGTCGCCTGCGCGATGGGCGTCGACTTTCCCGACAGCAACCGCCGCTTCGCCCGCCTGCTCAAGTAGCGGAGGTT
>CAYMPV010000030.1:0-28240 GCA_964392305.1 uncultured candidatus Brocadiaceae bacterium | reverse complement strand
GGTTCCGTACGCACACATTTCTGGCAGGTGAGTGATCCATCGCGCGAATCGCCGCGTTGCATGCACCAACCGCGCGTCGCCCTTTGCGCGCGCCCCACTCGAAGGAGTTCTCATGCATGCTCTCGCGCTACCGGTCCGTACTCAGTCGGAGTCGTTCCATGATTTGATGGCCGAGCAGCTCCGCCATGCGCCCTGGCTCGCGGTGTCTGCGTTGGCGCACGTCGCCGTGCTGCTGCTGTTGTGGGTGCTGATGCCGCTCGAGGCCAAGGACAAGATCGCGAAGGCGGTCGCGATGGCACCGATCGAGGAGCCGGCGCCGATCGAGGAGCCCGAGATCGTGCCGCCCGAGCCGGTCGTCGAGCCGGACCCGACGGTCGTGGACCTCAAGGAGCCTTCGGTGGATTCGAGCGACGAGCCGAACGAGGCCTCGGATCCGAGCGAACTGTCGAGCGATCAACCGGTCGACAACGTCGCCTACAACAACACGCTCGGACTGTTCGGTCCGCCCCCGGGTCGGGGCAAGGGGCCTGGCAATGGCCGTGGCAAGCCCGGCAGCGGCGGTTCGCCCAGTCCGATCGCTCCCGCGTTGCAATGGCTCGCCAAGCACCAGGACGACGACGGCCGCTGGGACGCGGACGGCTTCATGAAGCACGACGTCGGAGAACTCTGCGACGGCCCGGGCAATCCGGTGCACGACGTCGGCGTCACCGCGTTGGCGCTGCTGGCCTTCCTCGGCGACGGCAACTCGATGCGCAGCGGGCCGCACCGCGAGGTCGTGCGCCGCGCGGTGTTGTGGCTGCGCGATCAGCAGGACGAGAGCGGCCGCTTCGGCCCGGCGTCGAGCAGCGACTTCATCTACGACCACGCGATCGCGGCCTACGCGATGGCCGAGGCCTACGGCTACTCGCAGTACAGACTGCTCGAGCCCGTGGCGCAGCGCGGCATCGACTACCTGCAACAGCACCGCAATCCGTACGGCGCCTGGCGCTACCAGCCGCGCGACGGCGACAACGACACCTCGGTGACCTGTTGGGCGATCATGGCGTTGTCGAGCGGCCAGCACTGGGGGCTCGTCGTCGACCGCACCGCCTTGCAGAACGCGTCGGTGTTCCTCGATTCGTGCACCTCGGCGGACGGCCACTGCGGCTACAGCCGCGCCGGCGAAGCGAGCGCACGCAAGCTCGGCGACCACGCCGCCAGGTTCCCCGTCGACAAGACCGATGCGCTCACCGCCGCGGGGTTGTTCTGCCGGTTCTTCCTCGGCCAGGATCCGCGCGAGAAGGAAGTCATGCGCAAGGCCAGCGAGCGGCTGTTGGCGCGCAAGCCGGTGTGGGACGTCAAGAGCGGCGCGATCGACCACTACTACTGGTACTACGCCAGCTACGCGCTGTTCCAGATGGGCGGCAAGGCCTGGGTCGAGTGGGCCAAGGCCCTGGACCTCGCGGTCGTCAAGACGCAGCGCAAGGACGGCAACTTCGCCGGGTCGTGGGATCCTGTCGGTGCGTGGGGGGAGGACGGCGGTCGCGTCTACAGCACCGCGATCCTGGCGCTGACCCTCGAGGCCTACTACCGCTACACGCGCCTGGTGCCGGGGGCCCGCTAGCCACGCGCAGGAACAGTGCCCGGGACGGTCGCGCAGGCGATGGCAGACGGAGGCCGGGCCGCGGGCTAGGATCCTCGGCCTCCCATGGTGAAGTTCGTACCCGGCGTGTTCACGTTCCCGGTCTTCTCCTCGCTCCTGGCGTTCGCGGCGACGGTCGCGGCGCAGGACGCCGAGAAGGCCACTCCGCGCTTCGTCGATGGCCAGGCGCAGGTCGTCGAGGCATTCCGCAGCCCGCAGTCGTGGATTCGCCAGCGGCTCTGGGTGCAGGCGAGTTTCGACTCTGACGGCGACGGCAAGAAGGACCGGCTGCACGTCGACGTCTGGCGCCCGCAGCAGACCGACACCGAAGGCCTGAAGGTGCCGGTCGTCTACGAGACCAGCCCGTACTTCGCCGGTGTCGGCGGCAACGAGCCCGAGTCGTTCTGGAATCCGCGCCAGGAACTCGGCAGCTCGCCCAAGCCGCGCAAGATGATGAACCCGATCGCGTTCCAGGAGGACCGCAAGATGATCTCGCAGTCGGAGGTGCGCACGTGGGTGCCGCGTGGGTTCGCGGTGGTGCACTCCGAGTCGCCGGGCACGGGTCTCTCCGAAGGTTGTCCGACGGTCGGCGGCGCCAACGAAGCGCTCGCCCCCAAGTGCGTGATCGACTGGTTGTGCGGCCGCGCCAAGGGCTACACGACGATCGACGGCAACGAGGAGGTCGTGGCCGATTGGTGCACGGGCAAGGTCGGCATGATCGGCACGTCCTACAACGGCACGCTGCCGATCGCGGCGGCGACGACCGGCGTGCAGGGCCTCGAGGCGATCGTGCCGATCGCGCCCAACACTTCCTACTACCACTACTACCGCTCCAACGGCCTGGTGCGGCATCCGGGCGGCTACATGGGTGAGGACGTGGACGTGCTCTACGACTTCATCAACAGCGGCGACCCCAAGAAGCGCGACTGGTGCAACAAGCACATCCGCGACGAGGAGATCGCCCCCAATCTGCACCGCGAGACCGGTGATCTCAGCGACTGGTGGTCGGCGCGCGACTACGGCAACCAGCTCGCCAACTTCAAGGCCGCGACGCTGATGGCTCACGGCTTCAACGACTGGAACGTGATGCCCGAGCACTCGGTGCGCATCTACGCCGCGCTCAAGCAGAAGGGGCTGCCGTGCATGGCCTACTTCCACCAGGGTGGCCACGGTGGCCCGCCGCCGCACGAGCTGATCAATCGCTGGTTCACGCGGTTCCTCTACGGCATCGACAACGGCGTCGAGAAGGACCCCAAGGCGTGGATCGTGCGCGAAGGCGAACGCAAGCCGACGTCATACGCGGATTACCCCAACCCGGACGCGTCGGCGGTGGTGCTCAACCCCGGCAAGGGCGGTGGCACGATCGGCGCGCTGACCGTGACCCAGAACAGCGAGGGCGTGCAGGAAACGCTCGTCGACGACTTCGAGGTCGCCGGGGCGGACCTGGCCAAGGCGGAAGCCTCGAACCACCGTCTGCTCTATGCGACTGCGGAGCTGAAGGAAGCCGTGCACATCTCGGGCACCGGCCACGTGTCGATCCGCATGGCCGCGAACAAGCCGGCGGCCAACCTCTCGGTGTGGATCGTGTCGTTGCCGTGGACCGACAAGGCGCGCATCTACGAGAACCTGATCACGCGCGGTTGGGCCGATCCGCAGAACGCCGCTTCGCTCACCGAGAGCAAGCCGCTCGTGCCCGGTGAGTTCGTCACCGTGAAGTTCGCGCTGCAGCCCGACGACCACGTGGTCCCGGCTGGTCAGCGCATCGGTCTGATGATCTTCTCGAGCGACAAGGACTTCACCTTGTGGCCGCCCGCAGGCACCGAGCTGACCATCGACCTGGGCGCGACCACACTCGAGTTGCCGATCGTCGGGGGCGCCGCGGCGCTCACCAAGGCGCTGGGCCAGGGCTGATGGGCCAGTGCTGACTGCGCTGGGGCTGACCGGGTTGAGGCTGATCAGCCCACGCCTTCGCGCTCGATCCGGCCGGCCGCCGCCGCCGCCGCCGCCTTTGGCTCAGCGGTGGCAGGCAGTGCAGACGTGGCCGCCGTCCGGATGCGGCAGCGGCTGGCCGTTGCCGTGGCACATGCGGCAGTTCATGCCCGCGTTGTGGCTGGGCGGCAGCGGCGTGGCGAGGTCGTGGCTCGGCGTCGTCTTGTGGCAGACGGCGCAGCCCGCGTCGGCGACCGGGAGGTGGCAGGACACGCAATGGCGATCCTGCGGTGCGCCCCAGCCGCCGCGGTGGCTGCGCGGTCGCGTCGACTCGTGGCACTGCTGACACGAGTCCTGCTTGTGGCAGGTCATGCAACGGCTGCGATCGATCGAGGCCTGCAGGCCGTGCGTGCGCACGCGGAAGGTCTGGTCGTGGCTGCGCGGCGCCATCTGCTCGTGACAGGCGGTGCAGCTGGAGGAGTTCTCGTGACAGAGCTCACAGCGATCGGCGCTGCGCTCGCTGCCGTGGCGCACGAGCTGGCCGTGCGCCTCGACCCATCCCGGCGCGTGCGATCCGGGTTGCCACGTCTCGTCGATCACACGATGGCACTCGCTGCAGGCGTTGCTCTTGCCGTAACGCTCGTGGCAGGTCATGCAGTCGGCCTTCTTCACCAGTGGCCCGAGCGGCACCTCGGTCTGCTCACCGACCTCACCGTGGCACGTCGTGCAGTCGAGCTTGGCGGTGGCGACGTGGTGCAGATGCGAGAAGGTGATGTCGGCCGGCACCGCGGACTCGGCGACCTTGCGGTAGCGGCTGTTCTCGTCGAAGAACGCGCGCACACGGCGCTCGGGCGGTTTGTCGGCGTCGAAGCGGTCGTGGCACTGCGCACACAGCTCCGGCGGCGGCGTGCCCGGACGGTCGTTGGTTCTGACGCCGGTGTGGCAGAACGTGCACTCCAGCTTGTTGTCGATGACGTGCACGCGATGCGGGAACGACGGTTCGGCGCGACGCGGCGTGCCGAGCGAGAGGCAGGCGGTGACAGCCATCCACACGGTCAGTGCGGCGATCCATGGCCAACGGCGTCGCCCCGGTCTGATCACAGCGTCCATATCACTCCCATGCGGAACACGTGGAACTCGTCTTCGTCATCGCGCTCGTATTCGTAGGCTGCGTCCACGCGCACGCGCTTGCTGATGCGGTAGTCGCTGCGCAGGTAGAGCGATCGCACGTGCACGCGTTCGCGATCGTCGAAGGAATCGTACAGGAACAGGTCGTAGCCGGTGCCGAAGAGGATGCGCAGCTGCTGGTCGGGCCGGTACTCGAGATCGCCCGTGAAGGTGCGGAAGTCCTCACCTTGGGTGTTGTAGTAGTTGCCGGTCACCGTCACCGACAGCCCGTCGATGCCGAACGTGTGCAACTGCAAGCCGGCGTAGGCGCGTTCGAACTCGCGGTTGAACTCGCCCTCGTCGCTGCTGTCGCGCAGGCGCCGGATCGAACCGCCGGTGTCGACCGTCAGGTGTTCGCCGAGGTCGGTGTCGATGCTGGCGTCGAGCTGGCGGTAGGGTTGGTAGTCGGCGGCGATCTCGTAGAACGGGTCGAGTTCGGTGACGGCGGCGCCCTGGGTGCTGAGCAGCTCGCGGTAGTCGACCGCGAACGTGACCGGCAGGTCGAGTCCGCCGTTGGCCCCGACGTGCAGATCGCGCGGCTTGCCGTCGCGCCAGGTGTGCAGCCCGTGCAGATTGACCCCGTCCAGGTCCTGCCACCAGCGCACGCCGTAGAGTTCGTCGTGGCGATCCGTGGTCAGGAACTCGTCGCGCAGCGACATCCAGTCCAGGCGCACGCGCGCGTCCTGCCAGGGCCGGAGTTCGCTGCCGATGCCGTAGACCGAGTCGCCCTCCGTCGCCGATTCGAAGTGGTGCACGGTCACGCCGCCGTAGGCCGAGAACGACACCTTGGCCGGTCCGAAGCGTTCGCTGTCGACGCGCAGTCCGTCGAACGTCACCGGCGTCGGGGTCTCGATCAGGTCCTGGCGACCGAGTCGCGCGAGCTCGACGTTGGGGATCTCGTGGGCGTCGACGTGGGCCGTGTAGAGGCGCGCGTTCCAGTCGTCGCCGAAGCTCTGGTCCAGGCCGTTGAAGGTGCCGTCGCTGGTCGGACCGTCGAGGTCGACATACAAGCGGCCGGCGAAGTGTGCCGTGAACGCGTCCCGCGTCGCGTCGCCGAAGTCGAGGCCCAGGCGCGTCACCAGTTCCTGGTCGCTGACGCCGTTGCCGTGTCGCGCGCGGTACCGGCTCGACAGCACGCCGTCGAAGGCCAGTGATTCCGGCGGCAGCGCGACGGTCTGCGGCTGCACCGCGACCGGCCCCTGCCCAGGCAGGACGGGTTCGGGCGTGCCCAGGTCGGTGGGGATCGGCGCGACTTCGGGCGGTTTGGCGCCGGGCAGGAGCTTCTGCAGCGCGCGTTTGGCCGCCTCGGTCGGGTCCGTTGGCTGCTGCGGCGTGGGTTCCTGTCCTGGCAGCGGCTTGCCCGGCTCCTGCGGCGCGGGCTGATCGACGCCGGTTCCCGCCGGCACATCGGAGGGTGTCGGTTCCTGCCCGGGGACGTCGGTCGGCGTCTCGTTCGTCACCGGCTTGGCCGGCGGTCCCTTCGGCGGTTCACCTTGGGGACCGGGTTGCAGCCCCAGACGCTTCCTGAGGATCTCGGCCGCAGCCTTCGCCGGGTCGATCGGCTGGGGTTCCTGCGTGGGGGGCTGTGGCTTGGGTTCCTGTTGCTGCGGCGGTTCCTGCGGCTGCGGCGGTTCCTGCGCCAGCGCACCAATGGCGAGCCAGGCGGCGACGGCCGCGCTCGGGAGCACTCGCCTGTGGGCGGTCATCGGGTGACTCAGCGCTTGAGGCCGAAGGCGTCGAGAATCGCGGGATCCTCTTCGTTCTCGCTGAGCACGACGTGGCACTTGTCGCAGCTGCCGTCTCGGATCGGCGCGCCGTCGGACATCAACTTGGGCCCGAACACGGTGCGTCCTTTGGCCGAAGTGTGTTGACCGTCGTGGCAACGGAAGCAGCCGACGTGGGTCGCCAGGTCCGGGTAGGCGTTCCAGCCGAGCTTGCGCTCGGGCCACACGTTGCGCATCCAGATGTCGGTGATCGTCGGGATCGCGAGCTCGAGCTTCTGACGGCGCAGTTCGTCGATGCCGCCGTCCTTGGCGTACGCCTCCTGCAGCTTGGCGCGGATGCCATCCTTGGCGTTGTCGCGGGTCCACTCGGCCTGCAACGCGTCGAGCGCGTGTTGTTTGAGGAACGGCAGGTCGCGCGGCAGCTGGCCGTTGACGAAGGCGACGTCGAGCGCGTCGCCGGGCAGTTCGAAGGCGTGCGCCGAGCGGTTGTGGCAATCGTTGCAGTCCATGCGGCGCAGCTCACCTTCGGGGCGAGGCTCGGCGGCAACGCCCGGCGTGGTGAAGATCTCCTCGTCGCCGTCGGGGTGCTTGACGCGCATCCACGGGATCTGGGTGCGCTGCGCGTCGGTGGCGACGTACTCGACGACCGCCTCGGGGTGCACGTGCCAGTGGATGCCGACCGAAGCGCCGTCGGGGCGGGTGCCGCCGGTTCGCATCAGCAGCACGTTGGTGTAGCCGGTCACCTTCTCGTCGGTGCGGAAGTGCGGCTTCACCTTGAGTTTGGTGCCCAGGTACTTCTCGGGCCAGTGGCAGTTCTCGCAGGTCACGTTCGCCGGCACGAGGTTGTGCACGGGCGTCGGGATCGGCCGGCTGTAGTTGTCGAGCACGGTTCCGATCAGCTGCTTGGTGCCGTTGAGCTTGGCGGCCACGAAGCCCTGCGCACCGGGCGCGACGTGACAGGCGACACACTCGACGCGTTGGTGCGGCGAACGCAGGTAACTCTCGTATTCGGGCCCCATGACGTTGTGGCACGCGGTGCCGCAGAACTGCACCGAACTCATGTAGTGCACGCCCGAGTAGCCCACGGTGCCGACCGCGGCGAAGTTGATCGCGGTGAGCACGACCACGGCGCGCGCCATGTAGACCGGTCGGTCGGTCATCGCCGCGAGCCGCTCGTGCAGGTGGCGGCGGAACAGGAGCAGGCCGGAGGGCACCAGGACCATGCCGAGCAGGAAGACCGCCGGGACCACGAGTGTCAGCGCCAGGCCGACATACGGGCCCGCCCAGACGCCGCCCATCTGGTGCATGACCACCAGCGTCACCCCCGCGAGGGTTGCCAGGGTCATCAGGGCCGCGCCCAGCGACGTGATCCAGTTGGAGCGGAGGAGGCGGTGGATCCGGCCGATGGTGCCGAGGGGCAGGTTGGATGCGGTCATTGGGACTCGGGGGTGGCGCCACATTGCACCGCCTGTCTGGGCTCAGTGGCATGGTGCGGAGTGCGTAGCCAGATGGTTTATCCGGCGCAGGCTTCTTGCGGCGGCGGCTTGTGCACCGCGGCGGGCCGGCGATCATCGTCGCCGATGCCACCCCCTCGTCGCGAGATCACATCCGCCAAGAACCCCGTCGTGCAGCGTTTCCGCGACGCGGCCGAGGGCAAGTTCGAGGGGCTGCTGCTGGCCGAGGGGGTGCGCCTGGTGCGGGAGGCGATCGCCGCCGGTTGCCGCGTGGTCGAGGCCGCCGTCTCGCCGCGCCTGACCGATGTGGACCTGCTGCAGGACCTGCAGCAGCACGCCGAGAACTACCTCGAGTGCGGTGACGACGTGCTGGCGCGGTTGAGCGCGCTGGACACACCGCAGGGCGTGGCGGCACTGATCGCCAGGCCGAACGTCGCCGAAGCGGACCTGCTGCGCGGCGACCTGTCACCGCTGGTGGTGATCGCCGCCGGCGTGCGCGACCCCGGCAACCTCGGCTCGCTGCTGCGCACGGCCGAAGCCGCGGGGGCGACTGGTTGCATCACCATGAAGGGCGGCGCCGATCCGTTCCGCGACAAGGCGGTGCGGGGTTCGATGGGCTCGATCTTCCGGTTGCCGGTGGTGCACGGTCTGGATGCCGAGGCGATCGTCGCGTTCGCCAAGCGGCACCGCCTGCAGCTCGTGGTCGCCGACGGCGGCGGCGACGTCGCGCACACCGCTGCGCCGCTGCGCCAGCCGACCGCGCTGGTGGTGGGGGCCGAAGCTGCGGGCGTGCCCGAAGCGCTGCTGCGCGCCGCCGCCGTGCGCGTGCGCATTCCGCTGAAGCAGCCGGTCGAGAGCCTCAATGTCGCGGTCGCTGCTGGCGTGGTCCTGTTCGAGGCGCAGAGGCAGAGGAGCTGACGTGCGCGCGGCGTGCCTCCTCCTCTGCACGGCCGCCGCCGGGTGCGCATCCGGCGCCGTCGACCCGCAGTGGGCGACGCGTGAGCGCGGCGTGGTTGCGGCGTCGGCGTTCGTGGCCACGCCCGAGCTGCCGAAGGGGTTCGACGCACTTGCCCCAGGGATCGGCATCGCGGTCGGCGACGAGGTGCTGTTCGGGCTGCGACTGCAGCGCGGCGACGAGGTGCGCGACTGGTTCCTGCACGTCGTGGTCGAGGGGATCGAGCCGGTCTCGTGGACCTACGAAGACGGCAAGTTGCGCGAACTGGTGCGCGTGCGCTCCGCGGTGCACGCCGGCGACGGCGAACCGCTGGGCGCAGAGACCCTGAAGCTCGAGCGCGACTTCCTCGAGCGCGGCCTCGCGCGCGCGTGTCGGGGCGAAGGCCGGCAGCGCGGCAACTTGCTGGAGAACAGGGGGCCCGAAGACTGGCCCGAGAGCTTCCGCGCGCAGGTTGCCTTGGGCCAACTGCTCGCGATCGCACGCAAGAGTCCGATCCTTCGGCCGCTGCTCTACGAGGTCGTCGACATGCCGTCGCTGTGGTCGGTGATCACGCATTTCGGGGCACGCATGTCGATGCGTGCGCACTTCGACGACGTGCGCGCGGTGGCGGGTGAACGGCTCGGCGACGCCGGCGTGCCGGCGTGGTCCTTGCCGCACGAGCTGCTGATCAACGGCGATCCCGCGCTGCACAACCACATCCTGGTGACCGATCCGCATTCGCCGTTGGCGCTGTGCGCCGGCATCGTCGCGATCACGTCGGTGCACCCGACCGATCCGTCGCGCGTGTTCACGATGCGGCTGGTCGCCGCGCGGCGAGGTGGGCAACGATGAGCCTGTTCGGCGATCTGCCCGAGGAAGCGCCGCGCAAGGGTCCGCCGCCGCCGCTCGCCGAACGCATGCGGCCGCGCACACTCGACGAGTTCCTCGGCCAGGAAGGCGTCGTCGGCGAGGGCAAGACACTGCGGCGGGCGATCGAGAACGGTGTCGCCGGCTCGCTGCTGCTGTGGGGGCCGCCGGGCGTCGGCAAGACCACGCTCGCGCTGCTGATCGCGCAGCGCGCCAACCTGCACTTCCAGCCGTTCTCGGCCGTGCTCGCGGGAGTCGCGCAGGTTCGCGAGGCTGTCGCCGAAGCCGCGGCACGGCGCCGCAAGGACGGGCGCGGCACGCTCGTGTTCGTCGACGAGATCCACCGCTTCAACAAGGCGCAGCAGGACGCGTTCCTGCCGCACGTCGAACGCGGCGAGTTCGTGCTGATCGGCGCGACCACGGAGAACCCGTCGTTCTCGGTGAACGGCGCTCTGCTGTCGCGGTGTCGTGTCGTGCCGCTGCAGCCGCTGTCGCCGCAGGCGGTCGGTGGTTTGGTGCGGCAGGCGCTCGACGATCGTGAGCGCGGACTCGGGGTGCGCGGCCTGTCGTTCGGTGAAGGTGCGCTCGATCGGCTCGTCGCGTTGGCCAGCGGCGACGCGCGGCGCGCGCTCGGCTGCCTCGAAGCGTGCGCGGCGACCTGCCTCGACGGTGACGTGATCACCGTCGAACTCGTCGACGAGGCGTTCCAGCAGCGGGTGCTGCGCCACGACAAGGACGGCGATCTGCACTACGACCTGTTGTCGGCGCTGCACAAGAGCCTGCGCAACTCCGACGTGCAGGCGGCCGTCTACTGGCTCGCGCGCGCGCTCGAGGCCGGCGCCGATCCCGTGCACGCGGCGCGTCGGCTCGTCGCGATGGCCAGCGAGGACGTCGGCCTCGCCGACCCGATGGCGCTGCAGGTGGCGGTGGCGGCGCTGCAGGCGGCGCAGTTCCTCGGTTTGCCCGAAGCGCGTCTGCCGCTGGCGCAAGCGGTGATCTACCTCGCGGCTGCACCCAAGAGCAATTCGGTGATCGCGGCGATCATGGCCGCGAGCGAACGCGCGCGCGGCGGCGAGCAGTTCCCGGTGCCGCCGCACCTGCGCAACGCGACGACGAAACTCGCCGCCGACCTCGGGCACGGCGAGGGCTACGTCTATGCGCACGACACCGAGGATGGCGTCGCGCGCATGCAGTGCCTGCCGCCCGAACTGGCGCGTGTGCGCTTCTACGAGCCCGGCGAGCGCGGCTTCGAAAAGAAGATCGCCGAGCGGTTGACAGAGATCGAGCGGCTGCGGCGCGGCCCCTGAGCCCCTGTCGGCCAGGGGTGGTCGAGGTAGCATGTTCGTTGCCAACCGCCGCGATGCTCATCTCCACACCCCGGCGCGGGTCGCGCCTGCCGGCCCGCCGTTCCCCGTTCATTGCCACGACGCTGACCTTGTTCGCCGTCGGCGAACTCGAGGCCTGCCTCCACGCCCAGGACCTGCGCCCCGTGGGCCCTGGTTACCTCGTCCCCAACCGCGTCTGCTACGACAGTCTGCGGCAGCGCCATGTCGGACTCGACTACACGGGTCGCACGTGGGAACTCGACGGCGCGTCGTGGTCCGTGCGGCCCGACCGCACGGCGTTCCCGCAGGCTTCGGGGCTGACCCCGGTGTTCGCGTCTTCACTCCGGCGGTCCCTCGTCGTCGCACCCGACGCCCAGCTGGCGTCGATGGTGACCTGGGGCTTCGACGGCTTCGAGTGGTCGCAGTTGGCGGCGGCGAACGCGCCCGGCGGCCGTACCGACGCGAACTTCGTCTGGGATCCCATTCATGGGTGTCTGGTGATGTTCGGCGGTGATTCGACGGGGCTTCCAGGCCCGCTCGACGAGACCTGGACCTTCGATGGTTCCGTCTGGGTGCAGCACTCGCCGATCGTGACGCCACCGGCTCGCAGTTTCGCGGCGTTCGCCGCCGACCCGGTGCGGCAACGTGTCGTGATGTTCGGTGGCTACAGCAGCCTGCTCGGCCCGCTCGGGGACACCTGGGAGTGGGATGGAACCAACTGGCAGCAGCAGTTCACTGCGACGACGCCCGCGGCTCGCAATCACGCCGCCATGGCGTACGACCCCGCACGGGTGCGTTGCGTCATGTACGGCGGTTTCGGGCCGTCCCTCGGCAGTCCCACCGAGATCTGGGAGTACGACGGTGTGGATTGGTCGCAGGTCGTGTCGGCAGGTGCACAACCCGGCTGGCGCATGGCGCATTCGATGGCGTTCGACGATCGCCTCGCCGAGGTCGTCGTGATCGGTGGCTACGAAGGGACCTACCCGACCACCTCCGCGGCTTCGACCAGCTGGAGCTGGAACGGCAGTCGCTGGCAACAGCAGGCCGTTCTCGGGGATGTGCCGAGCCCTCGTTACGGCACGAATCTGGCGACCGAGTTCGGCTTCGCCGATTGCATCCTGTTCGGCGGCGCGGGCCTGCAAAGCATGCTGGCCGACACCTGGCGATGGGACGGGACCGGCTGGACCGAGTTACCGGTGCCCGGGCCCCCAGCGCGCGCGAACGCTGCGTCGTGCAGCGCGCCCTCGGGGGTCTGGATGTTCGGCGGTGCTGGCGGTGGGAGTTCGATCCAGTACTACGGTGACACGTGGCAATGGAACGGGTCCGCGTGGTCGCAACTCGCCGCGACCGGTCCGAGTCCGCGTGCGAACACCGACATGGCCTACGACGCGATGCGTGGCGTCGCGGTCCTGTTCGGCGGGTACGCCGGCATCCCTCGCGGTGACACGTGGACGTTCGACGGCGCCTCGTGGCAGCAGCGCACGCCTGCGAATGCGCCGTCGCCGCGCTTCGGGCACGCGCTGGCATACGACCACTCGAGCGGGCTGATCGTGTTGTTCGGCGGACTCGACGCGAATCTGCAGCCGCTCACGGACACCTGGACCTGGGACGGAATCAACTGGTCGCAGCGCTCACCGGCAGTGTCGCCGACGGGTACTGGCTACTGCGCGATACAGTTCGACCTGTTGAGGCAGCGGCTGGTCCTGCTGACGCAACAGACGTTCGGCGGGCTCGTATCGGCCTGGACGTTCGATGGGGTGACCTGGTCACCCGTTCCTTTGTCGGTGCCGCGCAGTTCACCCTACCGCCCCCAGTTGGCGGTCGCGCCGGGAGGGCGGGGCGTAGTGGGGTACCTGTCCAGTGCCATGCACCAACTCAGCACGCAGCAGGCCGAGGTCGAGACCTACGGCGGCGTGTGTGGCGTCGGCGCGCCGCAGCTCTCGGCGCGGACCTGGCCGACCCTCGGCGCGAGTTTCGGGCTCGATTGCATCGACAACGATCCGAACTCGTTGGTTGCGTTCGTGGGCGCCTTCACGCGGGCGAACATCCCCCTCGGCAGCTGCCATCTTCTCGTGACCCCGGGTCTCGTGACGATCGCGCAGATGAGCAACGCTGCTGGCTTCGCCCAGCACCCGATGCCGCTGCCTCCATGGCCGGGGTTGCTGGGCCTGGAACTGTGTTGGCAGGCGGCGTCGCTGCGCAGCTCTTCGCCCGACGGTTTCGTCGTGTCGCGGGGGCTCGCGCTGACGATCGGCGATTAGGCTGACGGCGATTGCACGATTCCCGTCGAGATCCCGACCCCCCAGTCGTGCGCTTCGGCGTCGCCGGCTGGACCTATCCGGACTGGAAGGACGTCGTCTACCCGCGGAACTGCAAGGACACGCTGCGCGCCGTCGCCGAGCGCGTCGATCTCATCGAGATCAACAACACGTTCTACCGGCCGCCGTCGGCCAAGAACTGCGCGAGCTGGGTCGAGCGCACGGCCGACCTCGGTACGTTGTTCACCGCCAAGCTGCCGCGTGAGTTCACCCACGAACAGCGCTTCGACGCCGCGTTCGTCACCGAGGTGTGTGCTGGGTTCGAACCGCTGTTCTCCAGCGGGCGGTGTCGCGGGCTGCTGGCGCAGTTCGACCATACGCTCGCGTTCGAGCCTCGTGCGATCGAGCTCGTGGCGCGGCTGGCCCACGACTTCAGTTCGCACACCTCGCTGTTCGTCGAGGTGCGGCACAAGAGCTGGAATGCCGAGGCCGGGCTCGATGCGCTGCGCGGTCTGGGCGTCGGGGTGCTCGACCTCGACTACCCAGGCATGGCGAGCGGCTACGGCCGCGACCACTCCGGCGTGCTCGCGCCCGGCGGGCTGGCCTATCTGCGCCTGCACGGGCGTAACCCGGCCTGGTTCCGCAAGGGCGCTGGCCGCGACGCGGTGTACGACTGGGAGTATTCGGAGAGCGAGGTCGATCAGATCGAGCGACGGGTCGACCGCATCGCGCGTTCGAGCGTGGAGACGCTCGTGGTGGCGAACAACCACTTCCACGGCAAGGCGATGAAGGTCGTGGAAGAGTTGTTGGCGTGGTACCGCCGGCAGCACGGCGAAGAGGCGTGATCCGGTAACGCGGTTGGTCCCGGGGGTCGATGTGGTACCCTTGCTGCGCCGAACTGGACCGAAACCCACCCGATGCCCGTCATTCGCGAACGCCGTTTTCTCCGCGTGAAGATCGACATGGTCACGCGCTGCCAGTTGCGCTGCATCATGTGCCACTTCGCGCACCCCGAGTTCAAGGAGAGCCCGGTGACGATGGGCGGTGAGCTGCTCGAGAAGGTCGCCAACGAGCTGTTCCCGCGCGCGCACGACGTGGTGTTGTCGTCGAGCGCCGAGCCGCTGCTGGCGAAGGATCTGCCGCGCGCCCTCGAGTTGTGCCGCGAGCACGGCGTGCCCAACTTCCACTTCAGCACCAACGCGTTGGCGATGACCGACGCGATCATGGACAAGGTGATCGAGGTGAAGATGCCGCTGCTGACGGTCAGCTGTGACGGCGCCACCAAGGAGACGTTCGAGAAGATCCGCAAGCCGGCGAAGTGGGAGCCGTTCCTGCGTCGCTTCGACCTGATCAACGAGCGCAAGAAGTTCCATGCCTCGGTGTTGCCCAAGCTCAGCGTCACCTGCGTGCTGATGCGCAGCAACATCCGCGAGGTCCCGCAGATGATCCGGTTCTTCCGCGATCGCGGCGTCGACTACATGAACTTCGTGCACATGGCCGTGATGGGCGGGTTGGGCATCGAGGACGAGTCGTTGATGAACGACCCCAAGCTCTGCAACACGACGATGGCCGAGGCCAAACGCGTGGCCGACGAGGTCGGGATGAAGGTGATGATGCCGATCCCGATCGGCGAGAACATGGCGGAAGCCGGTGCCGTCGTCGACCAGTCGCGCAGCGATGAAGGTGGCGGTGTGGCGCTGGTGGCTCCGAACGCCGCCGGCGGGGGCTCCGGTGGTTGTGGTACCAGTGGCGGCGGCTGCGCCACGCCGAACGCGGCACTCGCCGACGCGCCCGAGATCGTCGACTACCTCAATCACAAGAACCGCGAGTTCCTGCTCAAGGCTGGCGAGAAGCGCAAGTTCCACAACCGGCCGTGTTACTTCCCGTGGTACTACATCCACGTCAACCCGGACGGCACCGTGTTCCCCTGCGGCAGCTGGTTCGAGTTCACGACCTTCGGCGACTTCAAGACGCAGACGTTCCGTGAGATCTGGACCGGGCCGAAGTACCGCGAACTGCGGCGGCAGCTCTACCACATGGAGTTGCGTGACGTCTGCGCCAACTGTTCGGTGGCCAACATGGGCAGGCCCGACGTGAAGGCCTCGTTCAGTCACCGCGCCAAGGTGCGGCGCGAGCAGCGTTCGGTGCCGTAGCCCGTAGCGATCGAGGCGCAGCGATCAGCGCCGGATCTGGGCCATCACGTCGTCGACCAGTTTGCCCAGCATCTGCGGCGACAGGTCGAAGCGGATGTCGCCGGCGGCGAACAATTCCGGCAGTGGCCGGCTGCCGCCCAGCGCCAGCGCACGCCGGTAGGCCTCGACGGCCTTGGCCGGGTGTTTGCGGTAGTTGCGCCACACCTGCAGCGCGCCCAGCTGGGCGATGCCGTACTCGATGTAGTAGAACGGGCTCCCGAACAGGTGGCCCTGATTGATCCACTGCATCTGCAACGCTGGTTCGAGGCCGCTCCAGTCGATGTCGCCGCCGAAGCGGCGACGGATGTCGAGCCAGGCGGTGCGGCGGTCGTCGCGGCTGTGTTTGGGGTTGCCGTAGACCCAGTGTTGGATCGCGTCGATCGAGGCGATCCAGGTCAGCGTGCGCAGCACTCCTTCGAGGTGCTTCTTGTAGGCGCGAGCGGCGTCGTCGGCCGCGTAGACGTCACCGAGGTGTTCGAGACCGAGCAGTTCCATCGACATGCTCGCGGTCTCGGCGATCTCGATCGGGTAGTCGCGATAGGCGAGCAGATCGAAGTGTCGGCACAGCAGGGAATGGAACGCGTGGCCGCCTTCGTGCAGCAGAGTCTGCACGTCGTGGTGCAGGCCGACGCTGTTGGCGAAGATGAACGGCACTCGCTCGTCCTCGAGCTGATACTGGTAGCCGCCTGGCGCTTTTCCCTGACGACTCATCAGATCGAGAAGGTCGCGCGCGACGAGCACGTCGAATTCGTCGGCGAAACGCGGATCGACCGCGGCGAAGACGCGGCGGCAGAGCCCGATGAGTTCGTCCTGGGTCGCGAACGGCCGCAGCGGCGGACGGCCTTCGGGGTCGACTTCGAGATCCCAGGGGCGCAGGCGCTCGAGCCCCAGGCGCTGCGCGCGCACCTTGTCGAGTTCGCGAACGGCCGGCACCACGCATTGCGCGATCGTGTCGTGGAACTGCCGGCACTCGGCTTCGCCGTAGTCGTAGCGACCCAGTTCGCGAAAGCGGAAGGGGGTGTAGGTGGTGAAGCCGGCGTTGCGGCCGATCGCGGTGCGCAAGGCGATCAGCTGGTCGTAGATGTCCTCGAGTTCGGGCCAGCGTTGCTGCCTGGCCTGCAGTGCCGCGCGGTAGGCGCGTTCGCGCAGCCCGCGATCCTGACTCTCGTAGAACGGCGCCAGCTGCTGCAGGGTGCGGGTCTCCCCCTCGAACTCGACCGTGATCGCCCCCATCAGCGCCTGCTGCCGCGTCTGCAGCTCGGACTCTTGTCGTTGCAGGGCCGTGTTCTCCTCGCGGAAGATCTCGCTCTTGGTGCGCCGACTGCGGATCAGCACGTCGTAGCGCTGTTCGTCGAGGTCGCCGAGTGCGGCGCAGGCCAGGAACTTGCGATCGAGCTGATCGGCGAGCACCTTCACGCGTGGCATCACCACCTGCTCCATTTGCAGGTATGCCTGCCTGGCGTCGTCGTCGTCGGTGTGGCAGGTCATGCGCACGTAGCGCCGCGCCACCTCGGCGTGGATCCGGGCGAGCAGTTCACTCTCGTCGACGAGCCAGCGCTCGAGCGCATCGCCGGTGGTGAGGGGTCTGGCCGCCAGATCGGCAAACAGCGGCTCGATCGTCGGCAGCGACCCGGGGTCGAGACTCTCGGGGGCGAAACGCCAGACTGGGGCGGGCAGCTGTACCGGCAATTGGGGCTCCGGGGCGCGGCTCGAACCAGTTCGTCACCAAGCGCCCCGGCGCAACGTAGCCCATCGTCGCAGCGGCCCGCAACAACTCCGGCACGCGGCGTTCGGGGCTGCGCTGCGCCGCGCCACGGGCACGGCGGTGTCGCTCACCCAGGACAATGCGGAGCGTCCCGGGAACTCGACCGAAGCCGCGGTGCCGTTGCCAAGGGGGCCTGATGCGCAGGCTTCGCGGCACGTCGATTGCTTTCGCCACCAAGAGTCTGCAATGAGCATCTCCCGCCTGTTCTTGTTCGCCCCGCTGTTGTTGGTCGCTTGTGGTCACAGCCACACCGCCGGGCACGTGCACACCGCGCCGCCGGAACCCCGTCTCGTTTCGATCCTGGTCGAGGTCTACGACCCGGTCTCCAATCTGGTGTGGGAGAACGTTTCGGTGCGCATCGTCGAGGCCGATCAGGAGTGGTCGCAGTGCACCTGCACCAACCCCTACGAGGATTGGTTCCTGACCGACGCCAGCGGCCGCGTCTACTTCGACGAATACGAACTCGCGCGCGCCCAGGTCGGGTTCCTCGAGGACGGCGCCGGCCGCGCCCTGCTCGCCTCTGGCCACTACGAGGATCAGGCCACCGTGGTACTCGAGATCGACGCGTTGGGATTCTCACCAGTGATCGTCGAAGTGCCGCTCAGTTGGGACACCCCGGACGTGTTCGTCGAGGTGCCGTTCAACTGATGATCGGCCGCCCCAAGGTCATGGGACGGCGATGGTTCAAGTGGGCAGTTGGCCGCGGTCGATGAACTGGGTCAACCGCGAGTCAGGGGAGCCACTTGGACACCATTCTGCTGGTAAACGATTCTGCCACCCTCACGAAGGTGCTGTCGAACCACTTCGTGAAGGCCGGCTACCGCGTGATCGCGGTGTCCGGGGTGATGGACGCCTACGAGGCGTTCATCCGCAACGACATCGACCTGATCCTGACCGACTTCGTGTTGCGCGACAAGGAAGGGCTGGAGGTCATCAAGACCTTCCGCACCAAGAAGAGCGACAACGCCCTGCCGATCGTCGTGTTCACGGCGATGCAGGACGAGCAGACGGCCAGGTCCTGCCGTGACGCCGGTGCCAATCTGGTGTTGGCCAAGTCGGGTGGCACCAGCGAACTGTTGTCGTCGATCGAGAAGCTGATCGAGGAGTACAAGGCCAATCTGCCGACCCACTCGCTCGAAAGCGACATGGGCAACTGCATCGTCAAGGCGACCACCGAGGTGTTCCGTACGATGATGAACCTCAAGGTCGTCGCCGGCGAGGTGGCGATCGAGAAGGCGCAGCTGCGCAAGGCGGAAGTGATCGGCAGCATCGGCGTCGCTGGCTTCCTCACCGGGTCGATCTCGTTGTTCATGCCCAAGGTGTTCGCGCGAAGGGCCGTGGCGGCGATGTTGATGCTCGACAGCCCCGACGATGTCGGCGACGGCGACCTCGTCGACGCGGTCGGCGAACTGACCAACATGGTCGGTGGCTGCATCAAGACGGCGCTGTTCCAGAAGACGCCGCTGTTCGACATCTCGGTGCCGAGCGTCTACATCGGCGAGGACCTGCAGCGTCGCTCGGTCTCTGACGACCTGTGCTTCCTCGTGCCGTTCCAGTTCGACGGTGTGGAGTTCTCGGTCGAGTTCCTGATGGTCACCAAGAAGGACGGCGGCACCGGCGTCCAACAGGCGATCGTCGGCGCAGCGGCGAAGTAGTGACTGCGGTGGCTCGGGGCGGCACACTTGACCCCCGTGAGCCGCGACGCCTTGCCCGATCCCGACCTCCACAGGCGCCGTCGCCAGCGATTGCTGGAAGAGCTCGGCGACGGCCTGCTGCTGCTGCCGACCGCGGCGGAGACGCTGCGCAACGGTGACGTTCACCACGAGTTCAGACCGGGCAGCGACTTCCAGTATCTGACCGGGTTTCCCGAGCCCGAGGCGATGCTCGTGGCCTGGCGCACGGCGAAGGGGCGGCACCGCAGCGTCCTGTTCGTGAGGCCGCGCGACCCGGCGCGCGAGATCTGGGACGGCAAGCGCTACGGTCTGTCGGGCGCGAAACGGGCCTTCGGTGTCGACGAGGTCCGCGAGTTCGGGGCCTTCTGGCGCGAACTGCCGGAGTTGATGGATGGGCACTGGCGCCTGTTCTGTCGCCTCGGCGCCGATGCCGACTTCGATCGCCGCCTGCTCGGCTGCTGCAAGACGGTGGCGTTGCGCCGGCGGCGTCGTCAGCCGCCTCAGCATCCGACGATCACCGATCCGGGGCCTGCGATCGCGGCACAGCGTGCGCAGAAGGACGCCAGCGAGCTCGTCGCGCTGCGCGCTGCCGCTGCGGCGACGGCGGCCGGGCACATCGCGGCGATGCGCGAGGCGACGCCGGGCATGCACGAGTACGAGGTCCAGGCCGTGCTCGAAGCCGAGTTCCGACGTCATGGTAGCCCGCGCAACGGCTACCCATCGATCGTCGCCAGCGGCGCCAACGCGTGCGTGCTGCACTACCACGACAACGACCGTCTGATGCGTCGCGGCGACCTGCTGCTGATCGACGCCGGTGCAGAGTTCGGCGGCCTGACCGCCGACGTGACCCGGACGTTCCCGATCTCGGGCCGCTTCTCGGCGGCGCAGGCGGCCGTCTATCGGATCGTGCTGCGCGCGCAGTTGGCCGGGATTCGCGCCTGCAAGGTCGGCGCGCCGTGGGACGCCGCCCACCGCACCTGCATCCGTTGGTTGACCAAGGGTCTGGTCGAACTGGGCGTGCTGCGCGGGCGCCTCGACGCGTTGATCGACAAGGGGGCGTTCAAGCCGTGGTACATGCACGGCACGACGCACTGGCTCGGCCGCGACGTTCACGATGTCGGTGCCTACGAGACCGCCGAGGGTCGCGCCGAGCGCTTGCGTGCCGGCGAAGTGCTGACCGTCGAGCCCGGGCTCTACTTCGGGCGTCGCGACCGCAAGGCTCCGGCGGAGTTGCGGGGCATCGGGGTGCGCATCGAGGACGATGTCCTGATCACCGCCGCGGGACCGGAGGTCCTGACTGCCGCCGTTCCCAAGGGGCTGCGTGAGGTCGAGGCCGCCTGCCGCGCGGCGAGCCCGTTCTGACTGACGGCGCCGTGGCCGCCGCGGTTACATGCCCGTGCCGCGCAGCACCACCCGGAACGTGTGTGCGATCAGCTTGAGGTCCATCCACAGCGACCAGTTGTCGATGTAGTAGATGTCCATCTCGACCCAACGCTTGAAGGACACGCGGTTGCGGCCCCACACCTGCCACACACAGGTCAAGCCAGGCTTGACCATGATGCGGCGGCGCTGCCACCAGGAATACTGCTCCACTTCGGAAGGGATCGGCGGGCGAGGTCCGACCAGGCTCATGTCCCCCATCAGTACGTTGAGCAGCTGTGGCAACTCGTCGAGGCTGAACTTGCGCAGCAGCCGTCCGACCGCCGTGATGCGCGGGTCGTTGGGGATCTTGAACGCAGGACCGTCCTGGATGCTCGCGGCCCGCAGCTTCTCGCGGTCGACGTCGGTGCCGACGCGCATGGTGCGGAACTTCAGGCAGGTGAAATGCTCGCCGTTCTCGCCGACGCGGGTCTGGCGGTAGAACACCGGTCCGCGGCTGGTGAGCTTCACCGCCAGGGCGCAGGCGAGGAAGACGGGCAGCAGCAGCAGCAAGCCGATACTGGCGCCGAGGAAGTCCATCGATCGCTTCGCCAATCGCGAGATCGAGCGGTTGTAGTGGGTGCGCAGTGCCAGCCCGACCCGGTCGTGGTTCCAGGTCATGCCCACCTGCATGTGACTCACATGCAAGAACGACGGGAAGTACTGGATGGCGATGCCGAGACGGTCGCAGGTGCGGAACAGGTCGCTGATCTCACGCGACGGCGCGTCGTCGGAAGGGCAGGCCAGGACCAGTCGCGGGTTGTGCTGATGCAGCACCTGCGACAGCTGCTCGATCGTGCCGAGCTGTTCGAGGTGCGGCATGCAATCGGCGTTCTCGCTCGTGAACGGCACGAAGCCGATCAGGCGGACCTGCTTGCTGGCGTCCTGATCGGCGCTCAGCGCGTGGGCGTTGGCGCCGGCGCCGAGCACCAGGGTGCGGGGTTGACCGGAGCCGGCCGCGAGCGCCGAACGCGCCAGCAACAGGCGCACGCCGGCCATCGCCGCGAAGCCCGACGCGAGCACGAGCCAGAGTTGCAGATGTGGCGGATGCAGGGCGATCGAGCACGACAGGCCCGCGACGCCCCAGGTGATCAGCCAGGTCTCGGCGAGGACCCTAAGCGCCTGGCGACGATTGCGCAGCAGGGGAACCTGGTACAGCCCGAGTCGGTTGCTGGCCAGGACCCACATCAGGCCGAAGCTCAGATGGGTCACGATCACGGCCAGTCGTTCGGCGGCGATCGGTTGGGTGGACCAGCCTGACCAGAGTCCACCAGCGGCGAGTGCGAGCGCGACGCAGGTGTGATCGATCAGCAGGCTCACCAAGCGAACTGGGTGAGAGCGGAGCATTGGCGAGATGCGGAAGTGGCGAGGTGCGAGTGGTGTGCGAGGGGAGAGGGCCGCGCGGGATGCAGCCGACCTTCTTGCCCCAGAAGATCCCGGGGGGACCATCCGTTACGAAGAAGATCACATTTTGTGCTTTGCGCAAGTCCCGCGTGGAGCAACCTGCGGTGAAGATCCCTCGTTGAGATCGACAATGACACAGCGAGAAGGGGAGTCGAAACCGAACACGAATTCTCGTTCCCGGAATCCGGTGATTCGCCGGGCCGAAGGGCGGTGTTTGCCACCATCTCTCCACAGACGGTTGACGCGATGGCACCGTGACTCACGGGATGCGAGTTGGGCACAAGGACCCAAGGCATGGGGCGATCGAGGGGCTACGCTCCCACCCGATGAAGATCGCCTGTATCGGTGGCGGGCCCGCCTCGCTCTACTTCGCCCTGCTGGCCAAGAAGCGGCTGCCCACCGCCGAGATCGACGTCTTCGAGCAGAACAAGCCCGATGACACCTTCGGCTGGGGAGTGGTTTTCTCGGACGAAACCCTGGGCAAGTTCGGCGAGGCCGACGCCGACAGCTACGCGCAGATCCGGCGCAGCTTCGCCTACTGGACCGACATCGACACCTTCTACGGCGGTGCGAAAACGGTCAGCACGGGCCACGGCTTCTGCGGGCTCGCGCGCGTCAAGCTGCTGCAGATCCTGCACGATCGGTGTGTGCAGCTCGGCGTGGGGGTGCATTACCAGCATCCGATCGAAGACATCGACGGGCTCAAGAAGTCGCACGACCTCGTGGTCGCAGCGGACGGCGTCAACAGCAAGGTCCGCGACCGGTTCGCCGCGTCGTTCCAGCCCGACCTCGATTGGCGCAAGTGCAAGTTCGCCTGGTTCGGCACGACCAAGCGGATGACGGCGTTCACGTTCGTGTTCTTGCCCACCGAGTGGGGGCTGTTCCAGGTGCACGCCTACCCGTTCGACAGCACTCGCGGCACCTGGATCGTCGAGTGCCGCGAAGAGACCTGGCGCAAGGCCGGCCTGGACAAGCTCGACGAAGAGGCTTCGGCGCGCTTCTGCGAACGTCTGTTCGCCGAACATCTGGCCGGCGAGAAGCTGCTGATCAACCGATCGATCTGGCGCACCTTCCCGACGATCCGCTGCGGCAGCTGGCGGCACGAGAACGTCGTGCTGCTCGGCGACGCCGCGCACACCGCCCACTTCTCGATCGGTTCGGGCACCAAGCTGGCCATGGAGGACTCGATCGCGCTCGCCGATGCGGTGGTCGCCAACCCGGGCGACGTGAGCGCGGCGCTGGCGGCCTACGAAGACGCGCGGCGCATCGACGTGCTCAAGGTGCAGCGTGCCGCGCAGACCAGCCTCGAGTGGTTCGAGAACAGCGAGCGATACCTGGGGCAGAGTCCCGAACGCTTCGTCTTCAACCTGATGACGCGCAGCAAGCGCATCACCTACGACAACCTGCGGCTGCGCGATCCCGGGTTCGTCGATCGCGTCGACGTGGTCGTGGCGCGCGAGGAAGGGGGCGACGCGGGCACGCAGCCGGCCTTCCTGCCGTTCACCACGCGCGACCTGCAGTTGCCCAACCGCGTCGTGGTCTCGCCGATGTGCCAGTACTCGGCGATCGACGGCGCGCCGACCGATTGGCACCTCGTGCATCTGGGCAGCCGCGCGGTCGGCGGCGCCGGGCTGGTGTTCACGGAGATGACCAACGTGTCGCCCGAAGGCCGGATCTCGCCGGGATGCACGGGCATCTGGAACGAGGCGCAGCAGCATGCCTGGGCGCGCATCGTCGCGTTCGTGCACACGCACTCGGCCGCCAAGATCGGGTTGCAGCTCGCGCACGCCGGCCGCAAGGGCTCGTGCAGCCAACCGTGGGAGGGCGACGCGCCGCTGGCCGAAGGCGGCTGGCAGACCCTGGGGCCGTCGGCCGATCCGTTCCGCGCCGATTGGCCGGCGCCGCGGGCGATGACCACTGACGACATGGCGATGGTGCGTGAGCAGTTCGTCGCCGGCGCACGACGTGCGTTCGCCGCGGGCTTCGACGTGCTCGAACTGCACATGGCACACGGCTACCTGCTGTCGAGCTTCCTGTCGCCGCTGTCCAACCGCCGCGCCGACGAGTGGGGCGGTTCGTTGGCCAACCGCATGCGGTTCCCGCTCGAAGTGGTCGTCGCGGTGCGCGCGGTCTGGACGCGGCCGCTGTTCGTGCGCCTCTCGGCGACCGACTGGTTCGACGACGAGGAGCGTGGTTTCACGCTCGACGAAGCCGTCGCGGTGGCGCGCGCGCTGCGCGAGGCCGGGGTCGACGTGCTCGACGTGTCTTCGGCTGGCAACGTTCCGGAGTCGAAGCCGTCGTACGGGCGCATGTATCAGGTGCCGTTCGCCGACCGCATCCGCCACGAGGTCGGCATGCCGGTGATGGCGGTCGGCGGCATCGCCGGCGTCGACCACGTCAACACCATCGTCGCCGCGGGACGCGCCGACCTCGGCGCGATCGCGCGGGCGCATCTGGCCGATCCGTACCTGACTTTGCGCGAGGCCAACGAACGGCGCATCGGGTCGTTCGCGTGGCCGCCGCAGTACCTCGCGGCGCGGCGTGGCTGAGCGCCGGCACAGCCTCTGTGCGCTGCTGCTGCTCGCCGCCGCGACGGCGCAGGAGCCGTCATCGTGGCGTCCGCCGACGGCCGGGCAGCTCACGGCGCCCGCGCGCCGCGACGGAATGCCCGTGCTCGCCGCCTCGCCAGCCGAACTCGAACGCCTGCGCGCCGCCTACGGGGCCGGCGTGTCGGTCGTGCGCGATCGGGTCGCGCGGGCGCGTCGTGCGTTGGCCGAGGAGGTGCAGTTCCCGCGCCGCGGCGGCCAACACAACCAGTGGTATCAGTGCGATGTCTGCCAGATCGCCCTCGCGACGATCGACGACACGCACCACCGTTGCCCGAAGTGCGAGAAGGTCTACTCCGGCGCGCCGTGGGACGATGTGGTGTTCGCGCGGCGGCATCGTCAGAACCTCGAGCGCGCCCACCAGTCGGCATGGGCCTACGCGCTGACCGGAGAGACACCGTTCGCCGTGGATGCACGCGCCGTGCTGTTGGGCTACGCGGCGCGTTACGAGGCGTATCCCTACCACAGCAACGACAAGGATCCGACGAGGCCCCGCGACTCGGGCGGTCACCTCGACGCGCAGACGCTGACCGAGGCGTCGATGTTCGTGACCCGCATCGCGCCCGCCGCCGACCTCGTGTGGCCGGCGCTGACCGAAACCGAGCGAGCGGAGTTGTCTGATCATCTGCTGCGGCCGCTCGTCGCCAACGTCGACAAGTGCAAGCGCCAACGCAGCAACTGGCAGAGCTGGCACAATGCAGCGTTGTTCGCCGGTGGTGTACTGCTCGGGGACGACGCGCTGCTGCGGCGAAGCGTGCTCGACGAGAAGAACGGCTTCGTGTTCCAGATGCAGGCCTGCGTGTCGGCCGAGGGCATGTGGTACGAGAACTCGTTCGGCTACCACCTCTACACGCTCGATGCGCTCGTCTGGCACGCCGAGTTCGCGCGCCGCATCGGCGTCGATCTGTTCGGTCACCCGGCGCTGCAGCGCATGGCGTCGCTGCCCGCGCGCTACACGATGGCCGACGGCAGCCTGCCGCGGCTCGGCGACGACGTCGACTCGACGCCGCAGCGCGCCTCGCGCGCGCTCGAGACGGTGTACGCGGCGACGGGAGACCAACGTCTGTTGACCGTGCTGCCGCGAACCACGTCGTGGGAATCGGTCGCCAGCGGCCGCGATCCGACGGCCGCCGCGCCCACCGCGACGGCGCTGCTCGGCAACGAACTGTTCGCCGCCGCCGGCCACGCGCTGCTCCGCGTCGGCGACGACTCGGCGCTGCTGACGTTCGCGCCGTTCGGCGGCTTCCACGGACACTTCGACAAGCTGTCGTTCGTCTGGTACGCCGGCGGGCGCGAGCGCGGCGTCGATCCCGGCCGCGCCGCCAGCCAGGCCTACCGCCTGCCGATCCATACGCAGTGGTATCGGGCGACGCTCGCGCACAACGCCGTGGTCGTCGACGGCAAGTCACAGGAAGGCGCCGCCGGTCGCCTGCTGGCGTTCGAGCAGGGCCAGGGGTGGGCTGCGGTCGCCGCGCAGACCACCAAGGCGTATCGCGGGGTCGATCACCGCAGGTGCCTGATCGCCACCCGCGGCTGCCTCGTCGTGCTCGACTCGCTGACCGCCGCCGCGCCACACACCTACGACTGGCTCTACCACGCGCGCGCCGCGCAGGTCCGGGCCGCGTGCGCCGCGGCGGCGCCGGCCGAGCCGTTGGGGATTGCGGGTGAGCAGTTCGTGCAGTGGGCCGCGGCCGGGGGAACGGCGCACGCGATCGGGGTGGACTTCGACGACGCCGCGGGCGCGTTGGACACCCGGCTGCTGATCGCGGCCGGTCCCGCCGCCGAAGTGTGGCTCGGCACCGGCCCCTGTCGATCGGTGACCGAGCGCCTGCCGTTCGCGCTCGTGCGCCGGCGCGGCGACGCGGTCTGGTTCGCTGCCGTGCTCGCTGCGGCGCCGACCGCGGTCACGGCGATCGAGTGGGAGCCCGACGGCGAGGGCGGCCGGGTCACTGTGGTGCGCGGCACGGAGCAGGACATCTTCCTCTGGGACGGCGTCGGGTCGATCTCGCGGCGCTGAGCCGGTCCTTACCGGGCGCTTACTCAACCGGACCCCCGTTTGTCGTCTATTGGCTCACGAGCCATGAACGACCCCGCCCGCATCCTGTATCTGGCATTCGCCCTGTCCACGGCAGCCAGTCTCGTTGCCCAGCAACCGCACCAATGGGTGGTTCCCAGCCGCACCGTGCTCGCGCCGGCGGGCGCGACCGCCGTGCAGATCGTGCGCGCCGAAGCCCGGGTGCAGATCCTCGATCGCGCCGCCAGCACCGAGCTCCTGTTCGAACTGCACAATCCGTCGGCGCGCCAGCAGGAGGCCGTGCTGCTGCTGCCGGTGCCGGATGGCGCGGCGATCTCGCAGTTCGCCTTCGACGGCGCTGCCAGCGAGCCGACCGCCCAGGTGCTGCCGCGTGAAGAAGCGCGCCGGCTCTACGACGAGATCACCAGCAAGCTGCGCGACCCGGCGCTGCTCGAGTTTGCCGACTGGCGCTGCCTGCGCAGCAGCGTGTTCCCGGTGCCGGCGGGCGGACGGCAGAAGATCCGGCTGCGTTACGAGCACGTCTGCGACATCGACGGCAACCGCGTCGACTACGTCTTGCCGCGCAGCGAGATGCTGACCAGCGCCGTGCCGTGGGCGATCTCCGTCGGCTTGCGCAGCCCACACCAGATCCGGCTCGTCTACTCACCCAGTCACGAACTGGTCGAACGTGTCGTGTCGCCCAACGAGCGCAGCGTGCGCGTCAGCGACGCCGGTTGCCGCGAACCCGGCTCGTTCCGGCTCGGTTTCGTCACCGGCGAGGACCCGAACAAGCCGTCGGCGTCGCTGTTCGCGTATCCGGACCCGACCGTCGGCGGCGGGTACTTCCTGCTGCTCGCCGGCGCGCCGCAGGTCCAGGTCGCCAACCCGTTGCGGCGTGAGGTGACCATCGCCCTGGATCGTTCGGGCAGCATGGCCGGCCGCAAGCTCGAACAGGCCAAGGCCGCCGCGCTGCAGGTGATCGAAGGGCTCGCCGACGGCGAGGGCCTGCAACTCATCGACTACGGCAACTCGGTCGGCAGCTGCTTTCCGGCACCCGTCGCCAAGAGCGACGCGACGATGCGACAGGCGCGGCAGTGGTTGCAGAACGTGCGGCCGCACGGCGGCACCAACCTGCACGACGCCTTGCTCGAAGCCCTGCGCGCGCCGGCGCTGCCGGAGACCTTGCCGCTGGTGTTGTTCCTGACCGATGGCATCCCGACCGTCGGTCCGACGCGCGAAGCCGATCTGCGTGCGCTCGTCGCCAAGGGCAACCCGCACGGTCGCCGCGTGTTCTGCTTCGGCGTCGGCAACGACGTCAACGCGCCGCTGCTCGACCACATCGCCGAGAAGACGCGCGCGGTCACCACCTACGTGTTGCCCGACGAGGACGTCGAGATCCGCGTCGCCGGCCTGTTCGCCAGGCTCGGTCAGCCGACCCTGGCCGGACCGAACCTGACGACCGTCGATGCCCAGGGCAACGACGTCGGGCGCCTCGCCGAGGTGCTGCCGATCCGCCTGCCGGACCTGTTCGCGGGTGATCAACTGGTCGTGCTGGGCCAATACCGCGGCGAAGACGACCTGACGTTCCGCCTCACCGGCCAGGGTCCGGAAGGCGCGCGCAGTTTCCGGTTCACGCTGCCGGTGCGTTCGGCGTCGACTCGCCATGCGTTCGTGCCGCGGCTGTGGGCCAGCCGCCAGATCGCATTCCTCGTCGACGAACTGCGGCAACGCGGCGGGGACCTCGGCGCGCCGCTCGTCTCCGGCCGGCCCGATCCGTTCGCGGATCCGCGGCTGCGTGAACTGCGCGACGAGATCCTGCGGCTGTCGACGCGTTTCGGCGTGCTCAGCGAATACACCTCGTTCCTCGCCACCGAGGGCAGCAACCTCG
>CAYMPV010000029.1:0-78619 GCA_964392305.1 uncultured candidatus Brocadiaceae bacterium | reverse complement strand
GCCGGCCGCTCAGGGCGCGCGCAGCATCGTCACCGGCGGCCTGCCGCCACCGCGCGCGGCACCGGCCGCGGCGCCTGCGCGATCTGCAGCGGCGGCAGCAGCGTCGCGGCCGCGCCGCGGCTGACCAACCGCTGCGCCTGGTGGCGCGATGGACCACACTCGGCCTGGGCCGCGTGACTGGCGGCGTTCGCCTGCCACGCCGAGGCCGGCACCCCGGCCGCCGTGAGCAGCACGGCGAGCACCAACGCCGTCGCCATCGCGGCGGCGCGCTGGCGCCAACCGCCACCACCGGCAGCGACCGGTCGCGTCGACGCGTCGCACGAACCGTTCGCGTCGAGGTCGTTCATCGGGTCACCTGCCGGTTGCGCATCACCCGGTCGATCATCTCGTAGAGCAGGCTCTCGGGATACGGCTTGGCCAGAAACCCGTCGGCCTTCTCGATGTCGGCCAGCGAAACCCGGCCGGCGCTGTTCAGCAGGACCGGAATCGAGCGCGTCGTCGGGTCGGCGCGCAACTGGGCCAGCACCTGCAGGCCGTCGAGTTCGGGCAGTTCGTAGTCGAGCAGGACCAGATCCGGCAGCAGCTCCTGCGCCGCCTGCACCCCGGCCTTGCCGTCGAACACCTTGGCGGTGCGGAAGCCGGCGCGCCGCAGCAGCACCTCGACAGCAGCAGCGAGATCTTCTTCGTCGTCGACGATCAGCGCCAGACCGCGGCACGGCGCCGCGACTTCGTCACCGCAGCGCTCGGTCAACAGCCGCCGCACCACCGCGCACGTGTCCAGCCCCGCGGCGGCGAACTCGTTCTCGATGCGCTGCTTGAGATCGCGGTTGAACTGGCGCAACGCGTTCCACGCGGCGTAGTCCGGATAGTCCGCCTTGATGTCGAGCTGGTCGTGCGTGTCGACCGCGAAGAAGAACTCACCGGGCACCAGGTGCTCCTGCAGCAGGAGCTTCATGAACGGGTAGTTGCGGTTGCCCAGCCGCAGGCTGTAGCGACAGCAGGGGTGCCCGGGAATCGTCTCGACCTGCTCACGCTGGAACGTCGCCAACAGCCGCTCTCCCGCGGTCTGCGGCGGCAGGTCGATCTTGCGCGGCGAACGCGCGCCCATGCCGTAGGCGTGTTGCTGATAGATCGCGATGGCCCGCTGCACCATCTCGCTCGTCAGCGCCGGCAGCCTCACCGCGTCGCCTCCGCGGGTTTGCAGGCGGCCGCCGCGAGTCGCGCATCCTGGCCGGCGTGGGCCGCGCCGCGCAGCGCGGCGATCGTCGTGCCGTGCGCCGTGAGCAACCGCGTCAGGTCGTCGACGATCTCCACCATCAGCGCCGGGTCGGTGAACATCGCCGTGCCGATCTCGACCGCGCTGGCGCCGGCGCAGACGAACTCGAGCACGTCCTCGGCCGAACGCGCGCCGCCGGCGGCGAGGATCGGGATGCGCACCGCGCGCGCGATCTCGTAGACCATGCGCACCGCGACCGGCCGGATCGCCGGCCCGGACAGGCCACCGATGCCGCGCGCGATCACCGGCCGGCCCTTGCGCCAGTCGATCTTCATGCCGATCAGCGTGTTGATCGCGGTGACGCCGTCGGCGCCGCCTTGCTCGGCGGCCTTGGCGATCGACACCACGTCGGTGACGTTCGGCGACAGCTTGGCGAACACCGGCACCGTGGCGACCTGCTTCACGGCGCGCACCGCCGCCTCGGTCAGGCGCGGGTCGGTAGAGAACAGCAGCTTGCCTTCCTGCACGTTCGGGCACGACAGGTTGACCTCGAGCGCGTCGATGCCTTCGGCCGAGAAGCGCGTCGCGAGTTGCACGAACTCGTCGATCGACTCACCGCCGATGTTGATCACCAGGCGCGGCGCGGCACCGTGCGCGGCCAGGCCGTCGGCCGCGATCTGCCGCATGCGCGGCAGGGTCTCGGCGACGAAGTAGTCGACGCCTTTGTTCTCGAGGCCGATCGAGTTGAGCATGCCGCTCGGCGTCTCGACGATGCGCGGCGGCGGGTTGCCCGGGCGCGGCTTGCAGGTCACGGTCTTGGAGACGAGCCCACCGACCCGCCCGAGGTCGCTGAACTGCCGCCCTTCCCAACCCGACCCGAAGGTGCCCGAGGCACTCAGCACCGGGTTGCGCAGGGACAGGGGACCTAGACTCGTGGAAAGCACTGCGGTTGATGGGACGCCGCCGGTGGCCGCGACAGTCGCGCACGCCCGTGCGAGACCCTACCACCACCGTGCAGGCGGGTTTCTAGGATACCTTCGGCCCGTCGGGCTTGCGATCTTCGGTGCGCTTGCCGTCTTCGCGCCAGAGCAGGAAGAACAAGGTGATCGCCCCGACCGTGATGCACGAGTCGGCGACGTTGAACGCCGGGAAGCCCCACGGCATCGGCCAGGTGCCCTCGAACCGCAGGAAGTCGCGCACCGTGCGGTCGGCCCGGAAGAAGTTGTCGTAGAGGTTGCCGATCGCACCGGCCAGCACCAGGCTCAGCACGAATTGCTGCAGCCGCGCCGCTGGGCGGGTGTTGCGCGCGAACCAGAACAGGGCGACCACGGCGCAGCAACGCAGCACCATCAGGGGGATCGTGCTGCCCTGGAACAGGCCCCAGATCGTGCCCGGATTGCCCCACGCCACCAGGTCGAAGCTGAGCCAGCCCTCCCAGACGGTGTGTTTGCGCAGGCTCTCTTCGATGTCGGGGTAGGTGTCCGCGAGGAAGGTGAACACCGCGTGCTTGCTCCACAGGTCGAGCGCGACGAGCAGCGGCCACGGCAACCAGAACCACCATTTGCCGGCCAGGCCTGGCGCCGGCTGGGCACCGGCGGCAGCCTGCGGGCCCGCCGCACCGTTGCCGTCGGCGAAAGACCCTTCAGGAACGGACCCTGGGGTCACTACGCGCTCTCGCGGTTGCGCTCTTCGATTTCCTGATGCCGCACGCAGTAGCGGGCCCAGGGCAGGTATTCGAGACGGGCCTTGGGGATCCACACCTCGGGCGCGCCCTTGGAGGCGGTCTTGGTCTTCTTGACGACCTTGACCTTCTTCTGCGTGTCGAGCTCGTCGACGCACATCGGGCAGGCGCCGAACGCCCAGTCGCCGCGCTCGCCGATCCGGTCGAGGGCCTCGACGATCAGCTTGATCGTCTCCTCTTCGTTCTCGATCAGCCCGAGCATGAAGCCCTGGTCGTAGTTGTCGGTGCCCTGGTCGGCGAGATGATCGACCGAAGCATCTTGCTCCGACGCCCGCAGGGCTTCGTCGCGCATCGACCCCACATCGCCCTTGAGCGTCGACAACTGCATTTCCAACAGTGCTTTGTACTTGGCCAGCTCGGCCTTGGTCGGCTTCGGCATGCGATCAGATCGGGGTTGCAGCCACGGATTCGGGTCCAACATTCCGGTCGGCAACAGCCGCGGGTCACCCCGCGATCCGGCGCCTTCGGACGAGGCTGCAGCACGCAGCCCCCCGGAAGTGGGCGGGGACATTACGGACGGACCCCAGGGTGGTCAAGGCGGGTCGGGGTCATCGGGCACGGTTTCGACGCGGCACGAGCGCAGGGCACCGCCTACGCTGCGGCGCCAGAGCCCCATGCCAAGTCTCCTCGCGCCGCAAACCGCACTGGCCGATTTCCTGGTCTTCCTCGGGGCCGAACTGCAGGTCTCGCCGCACACCGCGATGGCCTACCGGCGCGACCTCGACCGCTTGTTGGCCCAGCGCAGTCAGTTGCCCGATCGCGCCGCCATCGATCAGCACCTCTGCGCCTTGCTGCGCACCCATGCGCCGGCGTCCGTGGCGCGCGCAACCGCCGCGATCCGCGGCTTCACGCGGTTCTTGTTCGCCGAAGGCATGGTCGACGAGGACGTCGGGGAAGGTCTGCTCGGCCCCAAGCTCGAACGCAAGCTGCCCAAGGTGCTCAGCCGCAGCGCCGTGGCCCGCATGCTGGCGGCGGCCAGCGACGATCACCCGCTCGGCATCCGCGACCGCGCCCTGTTGCACGTGCTCTACGCCACCGGCTGCCGCGTCACCGAGGTCGTGCGGCTGTCGACCAACAGTCTGATCACCGAACACCGCCTGTTGCGCGCGTTCGGCAAGGGCAACAAGGAACGGCTGGTGCCGATCGCCGACGCGGCGCTGCAGGCGGTCCAGCGTTACCTGACCGAGGTCAGACCTTCGCTGCGCGCGCGCGCCGCCACCGATCCCGGTGACGTGCTGTTCCTGTCGCGCACCGGCCGGCCGCTCGATCGGGTGCGCATCTATCAGGTGGTCAAGGCTGCGGCGCTGGCCGCGGGTCTGCAGGTGGCGTGTTCGCCGCACGCGCTGCGCCATTCGTTCGCCACCCATCTCGTCGCGGGCGGCGCCGACCTGCGTTCGGTGCAGGAGATGCTCGGCCACAGCTCGCTGCAGACCACCCAGGTCTACACCCACGTCGACCACGAACGGCTGCGCGCCGTGCACCGGCGCCTGCACCCGCGCGGCTGAGCCGGCTCGTCACGGGGAACGGCCGCGCCAGACCCGCAACGTGCGATCGCGCGGCCCGGGAGGCGGCGCGAACACCTGCACGAGTTCGAGGTTCGATGCCGGTGTGGCCGACGCCGCGGCTTCGGCCGCGGTCAACACCAGGAACTGCTGCGGCGCCGCGACCCCCGGCCCCACGGTCGCCGCGGTGGTCAACGGCAACAGCCGCAGCGCGTCGGCGTTCACCCCAGCACCGCGCCTCGGCGACGACTGCTGCGACTGCAGGTAGTAGGCCAGGCTCGGCAACACCTCACCGGCGCGCACTTCGATCGGGCCGGCACCGGCTGCGTTCAGCACGAACGCCGCGGCGCCGCGCACGTCGGCACGGTGGCCGCGATGCACGGTGGCCCCGAGCCACGTCGCGATGCCGGCGTCGGCGAACAACAACGCGCCGAGCAGGCCGGCTGGCACGGCCGCAGCCCACGGCAAGGCTTCTGGCTGCCACAGCAACACCGCCTCACGCAGGCGACGCGTCCAGACGAACAGACCGAGCCCGGCGAGCCAGAGCAGCGCCGGCAACGCCACGGCCGCAGCGCCCCAGGCGACGTTCCAGACCAGGCCGAGCAGCATCAGCACGAGCACCGGCAAGAACGCGATCGGCACCAGCAGCCGCCGTTCGGGCGCCTGCCCGGCAGCGGTGGCTCCGGCTTCGCGCCACGACAACGCCCCGGCCACGGCGAGCGCGAGCACGGCAGGACGCAGTCCGGTCAGCAGCGCGCCGTCGTCACCGCCCCACGGCGCGATCAGGAACCCCGAGGCGACGACGGCCAACCCCGACCAACGCAACTTCGTCGGCAGCCACTGGCACAGGCCGACCCCGAGCACGGCGAGCGCGGCGGCGACGACCGCGCCGCCGACGCTCTGGCTCCACAGCACGTGCGCGGGATGCAAGGCCAGCACCGCCGCGGCGAGCAGGGCCGGGCGCCGACCGACGAGGCGTTCGCCGACCAGCGCCAGCAGCGGCACGGTGCTGATGCCGACGAACGCGAACGGTAGCCGCAGCCAACCTTCGCCGTGCGCCGGCAGCAAGCCCGCAGTCAACAGGAACTGCAGCACGCGGCTCGACAACGACGCCGCAGGCACCCAGGCCTCCCCACGCATCGACACCGCCGCCGCCCAGGCTTCTGCCTCGACCGGGGACAGCGACCACTGTTCGAGGCGCCACATGCGCAGCACCCCACCGAGCGCGGTGATCGCCAGCAGCACCAGCAGTTCGCCGCGCAACCATGCCGGCGCCGGGGCAGCGACCGCAGCGTCGGTGGTTTGGGTCGAACGGCTCATGCGAACGGCGGCGCAGGATAGGCACGGCAACGGCGCCATGACAGAGTGCAGTGTGCGTCGCCCCACGTTGCTTGTTGTGCCAAGGCCCTGCATCGTGTGGCGGTGACCAGCGGCACCCCGGCAACGACGGTTGGGCAGCACGCAGTGGCGCTGTTGCTCGCAGCGCTGTGCTCGGTGTTGTTCCTGCGCGACGCGCTGCTGCCCGGCACGGCTCTGGTGCCCTACCCGCCCGAACAGATCGACGTGTTCCGAGCCCAGGCCGAGGCCCGCGGCGAACTCGACGTCGACGACCTGCGGCGCGGCAACACCAGCGGCGGCGACAAGTACCTGCAGTCGCTGTGCTGGGACCGCGTGCTGCACGACCGGTTGCGCGCCGGCGAGACGCCGCGCTGGACCCGCGACATCGGCGGCGGCGCGCCGTTCGTGCCGCAGATGGCGCAGGTCTACGAACCGATCAACCTGTTGCTGTTGCTATTGCCAGGCGAGCAGTGGTACGGCTGGTGGTACTTCGTGCACCAGGTGCTGTTCGGCTGGTTCGCCTACGTGTTCCTGCGGCGCATCGGCTGCGGCCACGAGGGCGCGTTGGTCGGCGTGGTCACCGCGGTGCTCGGCCTGTGGACGCAGTGCAAGCTGCACCACAACGTGATCCTCACGGCAGCGTTGTCGCTGTGGCCGATGCTGACCGCGGTGGCTGCGCTGGTCGGTGAGCGCGTCGCCGGCGCGGCGCGCTCGCGCTGGGTCGGCTGGCTGGCGCTGTGGACCGGATTGTCGTGGTTGTCGGGCTTCGCCGTGGTCAGCCTGCAAGTCAGCTATCTCACGCTGGGTTTCGCGCTGCTGCTGGCGCTGCGTCCGCTGGCCGACGCCGCGCCGCGCCGCGAACGGCTGCGCTGCCTGCTGCCGGTCGGCCTGGGCCTCGCGCTCGGCGGCCTGCTGTCGTGCGCGCACATGCTGCCGGTGCTGCTCGCGTCGGCGGTGTCGGCGCGCGACACGAGCTACAACGCGGCGTTCCTGGCCGCCAACGGGCTCGAGTGGGACCACGTGCTGACGGCGCTGTGGCCCGACCTGCTGAGCTGGTCGGCCGACGTGTTCTATGCGGACCCGCAGCACGCGCTGCGCGACGTGACGCGCATGCCGTGGAGCCAGATCGTGCTGCTGCACGATCCGCTGCACCCGATCACCCGGGGACCGTTCCAGAGCTGGGTCGAGACGTCGTTCGCGATCGGCACCGCGCCGCTGGCGCTGGCGCTGCTCGCGTTCGGCGACCGGCGCCTGCGCGCGATCGCGATCTACTTCGCTGCCGCAGCGCTGCTGGCGTTCGGCTTCGCCAACGCCGACCAGCCGTTCCTGGGCCTCGCACGCTTCGTGCCCGGGCTCGCCGCCGCCGACTTGCGGCGGCTGCTGTTCGTGGTGGCGATGGGACTCGTGGTGCTCAGCGCGCTCGGCGCCGATCGTCTGTTCGCGGCGGAGCCAGCGTCACGGCAACGCCGGTGGCCGGCGCTGCTGCTGCTCGGCGGCGCGGCGTTGACCAGCGCCGTGGTCCTGGTCTGGCTCGGCAGACACGGCGAAGAAGAGAGCTTCGTGCGCGCCACGGCCGAACTCTACGTCGCCGACGTCGATCACCCCATCGTGCAGAGCATCGGCGGCAACGTCGACGCCGCGATCGCGTTCGTGCGGCAGAACAGCGAGCCGGGCCAGTGGGCCGACAACCACGACCACCTCACCACCACCGCGTGGCGCGCGCTGCTCGCCAGTCTGGCTGCGGCGTTCGTGCTGCTGGCGCCGTGGCGGCGCGGCTGTCTGCCGGTGTTGCTGGCGGCGACGATGCTCGAACTGCTGCACGCGGGCTGGGGGTTCGGCGTCGTCGTACCGCAGTCGCGTGTGGTCTCGCCGCCGACGGTCGTCGTGCCGGCGCTCACGACCGTCGAGCCGGGCGGCGTGCGCGCGCGGTTCCAACGGCTCGTGGCCGCTACCGACGGCCGCGCCGCGGCGTGTTATCCGCCCAACCTCGCCGGCGCGCAGGGGCTCGAGGACGCTGCGGGCTACAACCCGCTGCCGCCCGCGCGCTACGAGCAGTTCTTCCTCGCGCTCGAACCGGACGCCAAGGACAAGGGCTCGATCACGTTCGGCGGCGCCGGCGTCGGCGCGTTCCGCGACCCGGCGTCGCTGTCCCATCCGCTCGCCGACCTGTACGGCATCCGCTTCGTGCTCACCGACCAGCCGGTGCCAGTCACCGACACGCTGCTCGACCGCACACCTCCCGGCACCGGCGGTTACCGCCTGCTCGAACGCACCACGACGTTGCCGCGCGCGACGTTCGTGCGCAGCGTCGACGTGTTGCCCGACGAACCGCAGCGCCTCGCGGCGCTGGCGCGGCGCGACCGCGACGTCGCGCAGCGCATCGTGCTCGAGGACGAGAACGCACCGCGGCCGTCCGGCAGCGATGACCTCACCGCGACCGTCACGATCACGAGCCACCGCGACGAACACGTCGCGATCACCGTGTCCAACGCCGCCGACGGGTATCTGCGCCTCGCCGATCCCTACGACGCTGGATGGACCGCAACGGTCGATGGCACGGCCACCATGGTCTATGTCGCCGACCACTACCTGCGCGCCGTCTACCTGCCGGCCGGTGACCACGAGGTAGTCTTCCGCTACGACGCCGCGCGCGTCGTGTGGCCCGAACGGCTCAGCCTGCTGGCGCTGCTGGCGGTGCTGCTGCTGTTCGTCGGTTTGCCTGTGCCAGGCTCGGCGCGCTCCGACCAATGAACGTCCGCCGCCAACTCCTGCCGATCCTGGCCCTGGCGCTGCTGCCGCTGCTGTGGCTGTGGCCGCACGCGATCGGCCAACGGCGCTTCGTGCCGTACGATCTCGCCGAGTTCCCGCCGGCCGGCCAGCAGCTGACCCATCAGCAGTACGCGGACCTGCGCGCCGGCACCAACCACGACGTCACCGAGGTGCCGGTGTGGTTCCTGCCCGAACTCGGACTGGCGCGCGACGAGCTGCGCGCCGGACGGCTGCCGACCTGGAATGCGCATGCGCGCGGCGGTGCGCCGCTGCACGCGCACGGGCTGCTCGGCCTGTGTTACCCACCCAACTGGCTGGTGCTGTTCGCCGACGACCCGGGCGCATGGCTGTGGCTGCTGGCGTGGATCAGCCTCACCGTGGCCGGCTTCGGCGCATTCGGCCTGTTCCGCGAGCTACAGATCGCGACGTTGCCCGCCTGGTTCGGAGCGGCGACGTTCCAACTCGCCGCGCCGCTGGCCGCGAACGCGTTCTTCTGGATGCGGCTGGGCAGCTTCGTCTGGCTGCCGATGTTGCTGTGGGCGCTGTTGCGGCTGACGAAACACGACACATTGCGCGCACTGCCGACGATCGCGGTGGCGGTGACGTTTGCGCTGCCGTGGCTGTCGGGGTTCCCGCCGTTCGCCGCGAGCACCACCGTGATCGCGGGACTGTTCGTGGTCTGGCTCACGGTGACGACGGCGCGGCGCGACGGGCGCGGGCCGGCCCTGCAGGTGCTGTTGCGAACCGCGCTCGCGATCGGCCTTGGCGCGCTGCTGACCCTGCCGCAGGTGTTGCCATCGCTGCTGTTCTTCCCCGAGAGCGCCCGCAACACCGCACCCTCGCTGGCACAACACCAACTGTCGCGCTTCGACCTCTACGGCCTGTCCGGCTACCTGCTGCCCGATCTGATCGGCCATCCCACCGCCGACAGGATCCTGCCGTACGGCAAGTCGCCGCTGGCCCTGTGGCTGTGTGACCGCCTCGACAACGCCGGCAACGGGGCCCTGCCCAACTACAACTACACCGAGTACTCGGTGTTCTTCGGTTCGCTGGGATTCGTGCTCGCGGTGTTCGGCGCGATCTGGGGCCGCGGTCGTCACCGCGCCTTCGCGCTGGCGACGTTCGTGCTGTTGTTGTGTCTTGCGCTGTTCGTGCCGGTCGTGAATCAGCTCTATTGCCTGCCGCTGATCGGCAACGTCTGGCCGATGCGTTGGCTCGCGCCCGGCACGCTGCTGCTCGCGTGGTGCGTTGCGCTCGGTCTGCAACGCCTGCTCGACGCGCCGCGGCCCGCGGCGTGGTGGCTCGGCGGCGTGATGTTCGCGCTCGGTGTCGCTCTGTGGTGGCTGGCAGGCCGCCCCGCGGCCTGGCACGCCGCCGACCCGGACTGGTGGCAGCAGGCGATCGCGGCGCGCGTGCCCGTCACCACCGATGTGGTGCGCAACTACGTGCAGGAATGGGCACCGCCGGGCCTCGACCGCTTCGTCGCCGCGGGCGAACGCGCCGCCGCCGCGGGCCGCGAGGCGCTGCTCTGGTACATGCTGTTGGGCGCCGGGCTGCTCGCGTTCGCACGCTGGCACGCCGCGCCCGCCCGCCGTTGGTGCCTGGGCGCGTTGCTCGCGACCGGCCTGCTGCAGCTCGTCCTGCACGGTGCGCCGCTGCTGCACGGCATCGAACCCGGGCACGAGGTCGAAACACCTGTGCACGCGTTCTTGCGCCAGCAGGCCGCCGCGCATCGCGACGACGGCGGCTTCACGATCGCGCGCGCCAGCCTCGGTGAGATGCAGCAGGAACAACTGCCGCCCGGCCAGTTGCTCGGGCCCGGGATCCGCGACCTGCACTTCTACACGCACTTCGACGGCCGCTCGCTGTTGCCGTTCGCGACCCTGCTGCCCGGGGAACTCGGGGCGCGCAACACCCCCAAGGGTTACCTGACGACGAGCCTGCCGCAGGCGGTGCCGGGCCTGCTCACGCACCCCTACCTCGACCTGTGCGGGGTGCGTTACCTGCTCTCGATCCATGAACTCAGCGGGCTCGGCGATCCGGTCGGGCCGCCGTGGCAGGGCCCGCGCGGCCGGTTCTTCGTCTACGAACGGCCCAAGGCGCTGCCGCGGGCGTTCGCGGTGCCGGGCCTCGAGGTGCTGCCCGACGACAAAGCGGTGCTCGCCGCGCTGACCGATGCGGCGCTGCTGCCGCAGCGTCAGGTGTTCGTCTGCGCGACCGACCCGGGCGCGCCTGCCGCGCGCCGCGTCAGCCCGCCGATGGCGCCGCGCGGTGTGCACTTCGTCACCGACACGCCAACGCAGATCGAATTGCAGCTCGACGCCGGCGACGAGCCGTGGCTGGTGCTCGCCGACACGTTCCTGCCGGGCTGGACCGCCAGCGTCGACGGCGTGGAAGTGCCCCTGCACCGCGGCAACCACTGGCAACGCCTCGTCGAGGTGCCGCCGTTGGCCTGCCGTGTGGTGTTTTCGTACAGCGCGCCCGGCCTGTCGACCGGCACGTGGCTCGCTGCGCTCGGCGCGTTGGCACTGCTGCTGCTCGGCGGGCGCGAACTGCACCGCCGGCGCACCTAGCCACCTCAAGCCCGGCTCGCCGCAACGTCGAAGAGGCGACGTGAGCGCGCCGATTCCACTCCGACCACCCTGCGTGGAGCGCACCGCGTGAGCCTCTACGGCAGCGGTCGTGCCGAGGGCGTCGTCGCTGCGATCGGGATCGCGTGCTTCGTCGCCGTGGTCTTCGCGCTCGGCAGCTGGCAGGTCGCGTCACTCGGCCAGGTCGACTGGATCACCACCGGCATCAACGCGGTCGCGCCGGCGACCGGCGGCCTGCTGTGTTATCGCTTCCTGCGCGCGTCGGGACGCAGCCGCTACTCGGCATTCCTGGTCGGCACGATGTACGCGCTGTCGCCGTGGTTCGTGTCGATGGCGGTGATGCCCAAGGAACAGGTCGCAGCCGCCCTGGCGCCGCTCGCGCTCGAGGCGTCCTACCGCGTGTCGCGCCCGTCCCAGCGCTGGCTGTGGATGCCGATCCTGGCGCCGTGCCTGGCGCTGCCGTTCGTCGCCGGCATGACCGTCGTCGGCGGCATCACCGCGGTGCTCGCGGTCGCCGGCCTGGCCTACGCGATGCGCTGCGAAGAACGCGACGGCCGCAAACGGCTGCTCCTGCAGCTGGCCTGCGTCGTCGCGCTGGCAACGACCGCGGCGATCTCGTTCGTGCTGATCGATCCGTTCGCGGGTGCGTTGTTCCAGTCGGTGACGCCGCTGCCGGCCGAGGTGCTCGCCGCGCACCGCGCCAGCAACCTGGGGTTGGACACCGCCGCGCTGCTGCGCCTGCCGGGCCCGGTGTTGCTGCTGTTCGCGGCGCTCGGCATCCTGCGCCGTCAGCGCCACGCGGGCATCCTCACCTGGCTGGCGCTCGGCACGTTGGGCGCGCTGCCCGCCATCGCCGCGACGTTGTGCGACCCGCAGTGGTTCGGCCTCGACCAGCTGCCGATCCCGGTCGCGCTGCAGAGCGCCGCGTTCTGGTTGACCCTGCTGGCCTGCGTCGTGCTCGGCGCCGCCGGCCTCGACGACTTCCTCGAACTGCCGCTGCGCCGCCGCACGGCGCTGCCGTGGCTGCTCGCATTCGCGGTCACCGGCGCGCCGCTGATCCCGGCGTTCGGCTCACACGCACCACGTCAGGAGTGGCCGCTGACGGCGACGTTCCTGGTGTTCGCCCTGCTGCTGCCGACGTGGCGCCGCGTCGGCATCCTGCGCTTCAAGAACGTGCTGACCGTGGTCGCCCTCCTGGCCGTCGCGGTGCCCGTGTTGCAGGTGCTGCCCACCGGCCCCGGCGCGGCGATGCCGGCGATGCCGTTCGCGGAGACCGCGCTGCAGTCCTACGTGCGCGACCTGCAGATCCTGAGCGGGCGGCCGTGGTGGCACTACGCGGGCCTGTTCTCGGTGCTCGCGTCGACGTCCATCTGGCTGCTGTCGGCGAGCCTGCGCAGACGCAGGGCCAGCATGATCCCGATCAAGCCCCACAGGGCCATGGCGAAGAAGGCACCGCCCGCGAAGCGGTCGTAGAGGAAGCCGCCGAGCAGCGATCCGGCGACCATGCCGACTCCGGAGGTCGCGGCGCCGAGCAAGCCCTGCGCCGTGGCGCGTTGCGACGCATGCACACGCCGGTCGAGCGCGCGCAGCGAACCCAGGTAGGTGCACGTGAACGTCAGCGCGTGCAGCCAGTTGGTCGCGAACAGCCAGCCGACGTCGGTGGTCACGCCGAGCACCGTCCAACGCACCGCCGCCGCGCCGCCACCGAGCGCCAGCAACGTCGTCGGTCGCAACCGATCGGTCGAGCCGCGCGCGAACCAGAACAACACGATCTCGGCGAGCACCCCTTCGGCCCACAACACGCCGGCGGTCGACTTGGCGATGCCGTGCGCCTGCCAGTGCAGCGTCGACAGGTTGTAGTAGGGCGCGTGGCTGCCCTGCACGATCGCCGCGGCGAGCATCAACAGCAGGAACGGCTTGCTGCGCAGCAGTTCGAGCATCGGCGCCTTGCCGACGGTCGGCGGCGGCGGCGGCGGTCCGCCCGGCAGCCCGAACGCCGCCAACAGCAACACCACCAGACCGACGAGCAACAGCACGAACAGCGACGCCGACGAGTTGTGCTCGAGCCAGTAACCGACGCCGAGCACCATCGCCAGGAAGGTCACCGACCCGACCATGCGCAGCCGGCCGTAGGCGAACCCTTCGCGGCGCGCGGCGGCACTCGCGAACGCATCGACGATCGGGTGCATCGGCGGGTAGCAGCAGCCGAACACGAACGACGCGGTCGCGAGCCCGAGCACCGAATCGGCGAAGCGATAGATCAGGAACGCGGCGAGGCTCAGCGCGCACAGCAGCATCAGCACCCGCCTGGGCCGCCCCGAACGATCGACCTGCTGCGCCCACAGCGGCCCCGCCAACGTGCGCGCCACGGTCATGCTCGACAGCACCACCGCGATCTGCGCCTCGTCCAGGCCGCGTTCGTCGTGCAGCCACAGCGGGAAGTACTGCATGAACACGCCCAACACCGCGAACAACGCCGCGTAGAACGCGGCGAGGCCGAGCCAGGTGCGGGTCGCGGTCGGGGCCGACACGCGCGCGATCGTGCCGGGCGGTGGTGCGCAAAGCCACCGTCAGCGCGGCAGCTCACGCAGCCAGCGCCGCGCCGTCCGCATCTCCTTCACGGCGCCAAAACGCGCGTGATACAGCGCCACGGCGCGTTCGGCGTCGATCTCGTGCAAGGCGTCGAGCAGCGCGACCACGCCCGCCTCGGGATGATCGTCGTCGACGAACGTGGGCACCCGGGCTGCCACGCGATCCCCGGCCTGGGGGTCACCGCAGCGCAGCAAGCCCAGAGCCACTTCGGCCGCGAGGAAGTCGTCCTCGTCGGCGAGGTGATCGCGCAAGACGTCGATCGCGCGCGGATCGCGGAACGCGGCCAGCGCACGCACCAGCTCGACGCGGTTGGCAGCGCCGGGCCCGCGCAGGCGGGCGATCGCCATCGGCGCGGCGGCGCGCGCCCGTTCGCCCATGTCGGCCAGCAGCGACAACGCGAACCCGACGGCGCTGGCGTCGGCTTCGGTGGCGACCAGACGCGCGAGCGGCGCCACGAGCGGCTCGCCGAGCCGACGGCCCTGCTCCCGCAGGTCGGGCCAACAGCGCTCTTGCCAGCGCCAGCCGTCCGGTGAAGTCGCGGGCGAACACCAACGCGCCACGGCGGCGGCGCGCGCCTGCACGTCGTCGATGGCCAACGTCGCTTGCCACGACGCCCGCGCGACGAGCCCCTGCTCGATCTCGGCGCGCACGTGCGCCGGCGTCGCGTCGCCGTCGACCTTGCCGGCCACGACGTGCGGCCACGGCGCCAGTTCGTAACAGCCCGGATTGATGAACTGCCGGTAACCGAAGACCTGCTCGCCGCACAACCACAACACGCCGCGAGCGGTGCCCTCGAGCAGATACAACGGCACGAAGCCACCGGCGTCATCCACGTCGAGGAACAACAGCACGCGGTCCGGCTCGACGGCTTCGTTCACCTGCCCGAACTCGAACGGCCGCAGCGACATCGCCGACAGTCCGCGCACGACGAGGCGGTCTGGCACCTGCACCGACGGCGACACGAAGTGCCGCTGGACCACAACCACCGTGTCGGCCGCGACGACGCGCCCCTCGACGATGCACACGGCCTCGTTGGCCATGCGGTAGGCCGACGGATGTGGCTTGATCGACGGCAGCGCGGGAAACGCGGCGACGGCGAACAGGCCGCAGGATAGGAGCGCGGTGAAGCTGGTGGGCATCGGTGATCAGTTCCTCGACGGTGCTGCGGTCAGGCAGGTGACGGTTGCCACGACGCAACTGACGACGGCCGGCGCCGGACGGATCGGATCGCAGGAAAAATGACCGACGGCCGGCGCCAAGCGGGCCTTCGCGCCGCATTCGTACCAGACCGGGTTCACCTCAGACCAAGGTCGCCAGCAGCTTGCCCGCAGGCGCGACTCGGATGCCCTCGGGCGACACGTAGTCCTTCGCGCCATGCAGCGAAACCTGCCACGCGGCGGCAGCGGGAAAGCGCTCGCGCAGGTATCGCAGGCTCTTGTCGAGCCCATCGTCGCCGAGTTTGCACTCGACCATCAACACCGGCTTCTTGCCCTCGATCACGACGAAGTCGACTTCGCGGCCATCGGTGTCGCGGAAGTAGCGCAGATCGAGATCGCGGCCCTCGACATCCTGCTGCCAATGCACCCACTTGAGCAGGTGACTGCCGACGACGTTCTCGAACCGGGGGCCAGGCGCGGACACCAGCGACCAATCCCAGTGGTAGTGCTTGTTGGCCTTCTTGATCGCCCTGATCTTGGTCGACCCGAATGGCGACAACCGGAAGATGGCGTAGAAGCGTTCGAGGATGTCGAGCCATCGCGACATGGTCTTGTGCGCGATCTGCAAATCCTCACGCAGCCCATTGACGGACAGCGGGGATCCGACCAGGTCGGGCAGTCGCTGCATCAACAGCTCGAGGCCGCCGATGTCCTGCACACGTTCGAGGTCGATGACCTCGTCGCGCACGAGCCGCGTCCGGTACTCACGCGACCAGCGACGCGCCTGCCGTTCCGAGCCGCTCAGGAAGGGTTCGGGAAAGCCGCCCAGGGTCACCAGCTGCGCCAGTTGCTCCGGCGTGGACATGCCGAGTTCGGCAAACGAGAGCGGGTGCAAGCGCAACAGGTGATAACGCCCCTGCAGCGAGTCTCCTGCACGACGGTAGTAGTCGAGTCGAGCGCTGCCCGTCACCAGGATCTGCTGGCCCTTACGACGGCCGTCCCACAAGCCTTTCAGCCAGTTGCGCCAGCGATGGTACTTGTGGATCTCGTCGAAGATCCACAGGTCTGCGACCGGCAGTTCGTCGGCCAACAGCTGCGTACGATGGGCAACGACGTCCCAGTTGCGGTAACCCGCCGCGGCACCGGGTAGCGCCATCGACAGCGTCGTCTTGCCGACCTGACGCGGCCCGGCGACGAACACCATCTTGCGCTGCAGATCGGCCAGGACCTGGGGAACGAGGTAGCGTGGCTGCACAGACATATTGGACCATAGTCCCAATCGTCTGCCAGAAGTTTCTACCTGGGGCAAAAATGTCAGCGACGGGCTAGCGCTGCACGAACACCCCGCCACTCTCGTCGGCGAGGCGCCGCAACAGTTCGCCACCCTCGCCCACGCCCGTGAACACGGTGTGGATGCGCACCTTCGCGAACTTGTTGGCCTCACGCACCATCTCGAGCAACCCTTCCTGGTCACGCACCTCACCGGTGGTCGGCAGGCCGTCGCTGAGCACGAACAACTCGTCGATCTCGGCCGGGGTCTGCTGGCCGAAGCGCGCCTCCTGCATACGCAGCGCCGCGACCAGACCGGCGTAGAGGTTGGTGCCACCTTCGGGCTTCATGCGACTGGTCAACTCGGTCAACGACCGCAGCGCGCCGGTGCCTGCCTTGATCGGCGTGCGCGTCCACAGGTGCGAGTCGGCGGCGAACGAGATCAGCAGGAACGTGGCCTCGGGGTCCATCGCCTGCACGGCGAGCCCGAGCTGCTCCTTGGCCGCGCCGAGTCGGGTCAGGTCCTGATTGCGCGGCCCACCCGCTGCCGTGCCCGCAATCGCGCGCTCCATGCTGCCGCTGGTGTCGATCAGGAAACCGATCGCGCCGCCGGTCACCGGCACGCCGAAGAACTCGGCGCGCGTCGCCCCCTCCACGGGCTTGCCCAAGGTCTCGGGCAACACCAGCCGCGGTCCCTCGTCGTTCCAGAACTTGCGCCACCCGGCGAGATCCTCGGGCGCGATCAGCGCGCCGGTCATGCGCCGCAGCAGTTCGACGACGCGCTGCTTGCGGCGCGGTGAAGCCTTGGCGTTGACGGCCTTGACCAGGCGGTCGGGCGGCGCCGCGGCCTTGACCAGCGCCTCGATCAGCAGCGGCACGGCGGCCTTGTGCGGGAACTGTTCGACGAGATCGAGCAGTTCCATGTCGGTGCGCCAACCGGCCTCGCCGAAGCGTGACAACGCGACGCGCACGACCTGTTCGCGCATCGCCGGATCGACGGCGTCCGGGTTGCTGCGCAGCAGGGCCAAGAGCAGCTGGGCCAGCGCCTGGGCGACCACCGGATGCCGCTCCATCGGCAGCATCTGCAGCACCAGGGCCAGGGTCTGCGGCGACCGCTGCAGACCGAGCGCCTCGGCGGCGGCGATGCGCACACGCGGCTCGAGATCGTGCAGCGCGGCCTCGAGCGTGGTCCGGAACACCGCGTCCCCCTTGAGGCCGAGCAGGCGCAGCGCGGCGATGCGGCGGGCGATGTCGGGCGGTTCGGCGTTCTCGCTTCGCGGCGTGCCCGCGGCGGTGCGCAGCACGACGAACCAGGCGCCGCGGTGGTCCATGCGCATCAACGTCCACACGCCGAGCTCACGCAGCAGCACCGAGGTCGGATCGAGGAACTCGCCGTCGAGTCCCGCACCGGCGATGCCGAGCACGGCTTCGGCCAGTTCCGCCGAGGGGTGCTTCTCGGCGAAGAACAGCAGCTTCTGCAGCACGTCGAGGTGGTTGAGCCGGTCGTAGTCGTCGGGCCCGACGAACCCGGCTTTGCTGGCCGTGCGCACGTAGTCGAGTTGCGCGCCCCCACCACCACGGAGCGGCCCGCGCGGCCCCAGCCGGCCGGCCGCATAGGTGCTCGCCCACTCGGTGATCGCCTGCGCGACGAGCACGGGATCCTCTTCGGCCTGGGCGCGCGCGCTGCCACAGGTGAACGCGAACAGACAGCCCACGAGCAGCGGGATCGGCTTGGTTACAGGCATCTTCGGGCAAGCGCGAAGGAGAGGGGGGCGCGCATGATACCGCGCCCGCGGATCGCTGTTGGTGCTTGCGCAACCTCGGCCATCAGCCGATAACGCGCGGGTCCACATGGGGGCGATCGGCTTCGACCGGATGCCGACTCGACCTGGGTGGCGCGCCGAGGGCCGGGGACCTCGTAAATCCCACCGGAAAAACTCAAGTGCCAACACGCACTACTCCCTCGCTGCCTAAGAACTAGGTATCGAGCGCCGAGGTCTCCTCGCCTGCGGGAGGCCAAGGCGACACACAGCAGGCTGGTCGTTGGGTGGCTGCTCGGCCTGCCCGCGGCGAGACAACGTCGAGCTGGCCGCCGGTGATCCTGTTCGTCGGAGCACTGGCGGCGACACCAAACGACGGACTACGCGCGTAGAGGCCCAGGACGGAGCATCTCGGGACGCGGGTTCGATTCCCGCCGCCTCCACCATTCATGCGGCGCTCCGATTCACGTCGGAGCGCCGCGTTTCGTCCCGCATCGTCGTGCGCGCGTTCAGCTTGCATCGGTTTTCCGCCTCGGGACGTTTCTCGCTTCGTCTCGTTCGGTTGAGTTCGCTCCCAGTTCGTTAGCTGTTGCCTGCACTCTCGCGCCCACCCGCCGGAACAGGTCTGCCGCGAGATCGCCCCCAACGCGCCCTTGCGCATCAGCTCTCAGTGTCGCCGCTGACGTCGCATAGCGTGCAGGTCGAGGCACCGGCGATGAGCATCGATCACGTCGAGCCGCAAGCGGCCATTCCTTCGCGAGATGCTTGGCCATGCTCTTTGCGCCTGCGGCGGTCACGACCAACGCTCGTGCCGCATCGGTCGCGGCTTCGGCACGCATCGCGGCCATGACCTCGGGCCTGTCGAATCGACGGGCGTCGGATCCAACATGGGATGGTCGCGAGGCCGGTCGAGCGGGTTGCCCACTGTCACCTTCGCATCACGCTCGGCAATCAGGTCGGCAAGTCGGACGCCCAGCACGGCTCCGCCTCTCTTCGTGGGCCGCCGGCCTTTGACTCGCCACCCCAACTCGCTGCGAGTAACTGCCTCCTGGAGTCCGAGTCGCTGCCGGGTCAGAATGTCGGCAGGTGCGTGTGTCGGTGGTTCGGCACCGCGAAGCTAGACGTTCTACGGCGTGCGGCGCCAGGAATCGGGAACGGGATGGTCGAGAACTTCTTCGACGAGCAGCGGGAGCAGTCGCTGGTGAAGGCCGAGATCGTCGCCAAGTACTTCGACGCCTGGGCGACGATCATCACGAGCGCGCAGAAGCGGAACCCGCGTGCTGACCAGCGGATCGCCTACATCGACTTGTTCTCCGGCCCGGGTCGCTACAAGGACGGCGCAAAGTCGACGCCGCTGATGGTCCTGGAGAAGGCCATCGCGAACCCGATCTACCGGGATCGTCTGCTGACGTTCTTCAACGACAAGGAACTCTCGAACGCGAACAACCTGAAGGACGAGATCGCCAAGCTGCCGGACATCGCGAAGCTGAAGCACCAACCCGTCGTCGACAGCAAGGAGATCGGCGACGAGATTGCGAAGCAGTGGGAGACGATGCGCACGATCCCGGTCTTGGCCTTCATCGATCCGTGGGGCTACAAGGGCCTGTCGCTGCGGCTGATCCAGGCGTTTCTGAAGGACTGGGGGTGCGACTGCATCGTGTTCTTCAACTACCAGCGCATCAACATGGGCCTGACGAACCCGATGGTGCAGAAGCACATGGAGGCGCTGTTCGGATCCGAGCGAGCTGCGTCGCTGAAGACCGAGCTGGAGCAGCTTGATCCGTCGGAGCGTGAAGCGGCGATCGTCGAAGCGCTCGCCAGGGCGTTGAAGGAGTACGGTGCCAGCAAGAACGTGGCTCCGTTCGTCCTGCCGTTCTGCTTCAAGTCGGGCGAGGACAAGCGAACGACGCACCACTTGGTCTTCGTCACGAAGCACTTCCGTGGTTACGGAGTGATGAAGGATGTGATGGCGAAGGCCAGCGCCGAGTCGAACCAAGGAGTCGCCTCGCTCTCCTACTTCCCGGCCGCCAGTTCGAGGCAGCAGTTGCTGTTCAACCTGAGCCGCCCGCTCGATGACCTGCGCGACATGCTGTTGAAGGCGTACTCCGGAAGGCGCGCGACCATGCGGCAGATCTACGAGGCGCACAGCGTCGATCGCCCCTACACTGCGAAGAACTACAGGGACGTGCTCCGCGCCCTGGAGGACGAAGGCAAGATCCAGACGGACGGACGGAAGTCCAAGAAGGGCTTCGCCGACGACGTGGTCGCAATCTTCCCGAAGGTGACGTGATGGGTGCAGGCTCCTCGATCGAATGGACGAACGCGACTTGGAACCCGGTGACCGGGTGCACCAAGATCAGCCAGGGCTGCAAGAACTGCTACGCCGAGCGCATGGCGGTCCGGTTGCAGGCGATGGGCCAGCCGAACTACCGCAACGGCTTCCGGGTCACGTTGCAGGAGCACATGCTCGACCTGCCGTTGAGCTGGAAGAAGCCGAAGCTCGTCTTCGTGAACTCGATGAGCGACCTGTTCCACGTGAAGGTGCCCACCGAGTACATCCAGCGCGTTTTCACCGTGATGGAGCGCGCTTCAAACCACACCTTCCAAGTGCTCACGAAGCGCGCCGACCGCTTGCGCGAGATCGCTGGCGACCTGCCGTGGCCGGACAACGTGTGGATGGGCGTCAGCGTCGAGAACGAAGACGTCGCGTGGCGCATCGACGAGCTGCGGCAGGTGCCGGCGGCCGTTCGCTTCCTGTCGCTGGAGCCGCTGATCGGGCAACTGCCGTCGCTGAATCTCGACGGCATCCACTGGGCGATCGTCGGCGGTGAGTCGGGCCACGGTGCGCGGCCGATGGAGCCGGAGTGGGTCCGAGTGATCCGCAACCAGTGCCGGCGCGCACACGTGCCCTTCTTCTTCAAGCAGTGGGGCGGGGTGAACAAGGCCAAAACGGGGCGCGAGCTCGACGGCCGAACTTGGAACGAGATGCCCGCCGGCCGTGGCGGCGAACTCGTCGAGCAAGCGTAGTCGATCGCGACAAGCCGAGGCGCCGCCGCCGCTTCGGCCGCCCGACCAGGTCGCCGACCGTCAACAATTCGTAGCGCAAACGTTTACGGTCGCTGCATCATTCCGCCGATGGGAACCACCCTGGCGGGCCGATGACCGCTGGCTTGGGAGGCGCTCCTTCTCCCACGCGCATGTCCCCATCCGGCCTCACCCCAGAGCAGCAAGCTCGCCAGACGATCGACGGCAACCTGCGCACCGCCGGCTTCGACCCGGACACGCGCACGCGCGAGGTGTTCGCGCTGCACCAGCCCGAGACCTTGGCCGAGTGGCTCAAGGCCGACACGCTTCACCGCTGGGTGCAGGCGACCGGCACCCACAATACCGCCAACGACTAGAGACCCTCGACCCTGCGCGCAATGCCGGACCTGCACAAAGGCAGCCTCTACCCCAACCAGATCCGGGCGATCACCAACCTCGATCGCTCGTTCCGCGACAACCGGCCGCTGCGCTCGTGCAGATGGCGGCCGGCCCGGGCAAGACGATCACCGCCGTCTCGGCGACCTACCGGCTGATCAGGTTCGACGGTGCCCGGCGTGTGCGTTTCCTCGTCGACCGCACCAACCTCGGCGAGCAGGCGGAGAAAGAGTTCCAGGGCGTCAGGTCGCCGGACGACAACCGCAAGTTCACCGAATTCTACAACGTCCAGCGCCTGACGACGCAGACCATCGGAGCCTCGACGAAGGTCGTCATCACGACGATCCAGCGGCTCTACTCGATGCTGCGCGGTGAACTCGAGTTCGATGCCGAGAACGAGGAAGGGTCGCCGTTCGCCGGCACCGCTACACCTGCCGAAGCCCAAACCGACCTACTGCGGCGGCAACACGTCCGGCGCGATCCACTGCCCGTTGACGTTGTTCTCGACGACGAACTGGTCCAGGATCCAGCGCGCCACCTGATGCTGCGGCAGCCGCCGCAACACGACTGTGACCGCGCCGGTCATCCACGACTCGATGCCGGGGCCGAAGGTGCCGCCCGCGGGCAGCGACATCGGTGCACCGCCCGCCATCTGCACCCAGCCGTAGCCGACCCAACGCTGGCCGTTGTAGGTGAACGCCCGATCGACGACGGCGAGCGCGCCCTGCAGCGCGGCATCGCGCGCATCGGGCGCATCACAGACCTGGCCGGCCATGTCGAGGAACATGACCGCGGCGGCCTGCTGGTAGGCGAGCCATTGCAGGCCCGGCCCGAGGCGGTCGTCGCGTCGGACGTCCCAGTAGTCGGTGCCGGCGTAACGCGGCGCGACGATCGTGCGCCAGCGGGTCAGCCAACGCGTGCGCACGGTGCTCGCGAGTTGCCGGTCCTCGAGCGTGTGGTGCAACCACCAGACCATCAGCGAGGACCAGCCGTAGCCACGCAGCGCGCCGGTGTAGGTGGTGGTGCTGAAGCCCGGGTCGAGCGTGTGTTCGTAGAGATACTGCCGCGCCAGCTGGTCGATCTGCCACTGCAGCGCCAAGGATCCCGTCAGGCGATAGGAGACGAACAGCCGGTTGCGGAACCAGTGCTCACGCCACTCCCACCAGTCGTGCGTGTCGGCGCGATCGGGAAGCTCGGCGAGGCCGAGCATCTCCTGGGTGCCGCCGCGCTCGAAGGGGTAGGCCTCGAACATCGCCAGCCCCTGATGCGTGGACGGCGACAGCCCGTCGCCGTTCGCTTCACGCCACTTGCCCGGCCGCCGCGCGTAGCCGTAGGCGACGAACAGATTGGGCAGTTCGGCGCCGGCGCTCGACGCACCGCGACCACACTCGGCGCCGACGAACACCTGGTCGCCCTCGCCACCCGACGTATTGGCGTTGGCGCGCACACCGAGCGGATCGGCGTTCCAGCCCCGCAGATTGGCGCGCGTGCGGGCGTAGTTGTCGGCGGTCCATGCCAGCGGCGAACCGCGCGACGCGCGCCACGAGGGATTGCCGATGGGCCACACGTTGCGCAGGCCGACGGCACCCAACGCGTGGTGGCCGGCGACGGCAGCCGACTCGAGGTCACCGCTGATCGAGGTCAACAGGACCGGCAAGGTCGAGAAGCCCTGTCCCGCGGCGATCGTCGTGCCGGCGGGAATGATCTCGCTGCCGTTCGGCGCGCCCGGCGAGCACACGGCGAAACCGCCGCCGCCGCGCAGCACCATGCCGGCCGGAACGGTGGCCGTGCGCGCCGGGCCGTGAGCGGTCACCTGCAGTTCGCCTGCGGTCCACGTCTGCCCCGGATAGAGCACGCACCACAGGTCGACGACGAGGTCGCCGAGGCGCGTTCGCCAGTGCACGTCGAGCCCCGCGCCGTCGGCGTGCGCAGAGCGCAGCACGAACGGCACCCCGGCGATCGTCGGCGACGGCACCACGAACGGCGCCGCCGGCCCGGCCGGCGGATTGGGATCGAGCTGCGTGAAGTCGAGCGTGAGGTTGGCGCCGGGTGCGAGATGCACGTGCACGTCGAGCACCCGCGTGCCGATGCCGAGGTCGCGGCCGACGGCGAATGCGTTGCCTTGCACCGCGCCGCGCGGCGCAGCCGGCGACCAGTCGATGCCGCGCCGGATCCAACCTTCGAACCGCGTCGTACTGCTGAAGTTGGTGACGTGCAGTTGCTGCGCCGGCAACGCCGCTGCGACCAGGAGTGACGCAGTCAGGAGAAACAACCACACGAACTTCGCTGCCAGTACTTGCCCTTTCATGTCGCCCTTCGGAGTGTCGCCTTCTCGATGTCGTCGTCGGAATGTCGTCGTCGGAATGTCGTCGCGTGATTGCGGTCGACAGCGACCTGTCCGCGCTCGATGCAAGGGACACGCTCCGCAACCGTGGCCTCCGTTACGCAGCGCGCGGCGATGATGGTCTTCGCGAAACACGAACTCGCCGACAAACGCGAACTGCATGCCGATGCCGCTCACCGCCTGACCCGACAGCACGTCGTGCACGACACTCACCGTCATCAGCGGTCAGCATGATGTCGCGTGCGAACTCGGCAGCGCGTCGCGCCCCGGCCATGGCATGCGGGATCTGCCGCGAGCAGGCCGCGCTGCCCACTTGCGCGCGACGACAGCTGCTCGCCACGACAAGGCGATCGGTCGCGGCGACTGGCCTCTTCGGGAAGGAACCGATCCGAAATGGCCAAACCCCCTCTCGAGCCGATAATGGCCGAGAGTGTCTACCATGAAACCCAGTCCCCCGAACCGGGGTGAGACTCGCACCATGGACAAACCCCTGTCCACCAACCTTGACGACCCCGACGCGCGCCCCTACTTCCTGTGGAGTGAGGACGTGACGTTCGCCGAATTGCGGCAGAAGCTCGCCTCACCGGACCTGGACGAGCGTGCGTTGTGGATGGGCCGCGTGATGCGCGAAGCACGTTATCAAGACGTGTGGAAGCTGCTCCGACTGCGTGACGTGCTCGAACTGCTGCCACGCATCGATCGTCACCTCGGCAGGTCGCGGAAGTTCTGGCATTGGATCATCGAAGGATGGCGCATCGATGGACTCCTACCCCGGACTTAGTCGGCTGCAAGCCGATCTGCTGCGTGAGTTCTTCGCGCGGGAACGTCGTTTCGTCCTGACCGGCGGTGGCGCCCTCGTCGGTTATCACCTCCAACACCGGACCAGCGATGACCTCGACCTGTTCTCCAAACCGCCAGTGACGCTCGAGGAAGGACATCTCGCACTCGTGGGCGCCGCTGCGGCCGTTGGCGGGACGCTACATTCGCTGCGTTCCCATCCGGAGTTCCACCGCTTCATGGTGCAACGCGGGGACGAGTCGGCCGTGGTCGATCTCGTCATCGACCGCGCGCCGGAGGTCGACACGGTCGTGGAGAGCGCCGACGGGATCCGCATGCACTCCTTGCGCGAGATCGCAGCCAACAAGGTCTGTGCTCTGCTCGGTCGCGCGGAGATCAGGGATCTGATCGATCTGCGCATGATCCTGCTGCAAGGAATGGAGTTGAGCAGCATCCTGGCCGATGCCGAACGCAAGGACGGAGGCGTCGCAGCGGGCACCCTGGCATGGATCCTCGACGAACTGCGCATCGGCGACGAGGTCCGACTACCCGGCGTGACCGCAGCCGAACTGGATGCGTTCCGACGCGAACTCGTCGTCAAGTTGCGTGCCCTGGCCAGGCCGGCTGACGACTAGCTAGCGGTCGTCGTCGTCGTCGTGTCGGAGCTTTGCGAACGGCGGGGCGTCGACAGCTGACGCACTTGCCGGAGCGTCGCCGACGAGGTGGCCGTAGACCAGTTCGCCGCCGCGCTGCCCCACGTCGTAACCGAGATAGAGCACGCCGAGCGTGCCGACGGTGGCCAGACCGAGAGTCGCGCGCAGCGGCCGCCGACCACCCATCAGCAGCGGCAGGCCGACCAGCGCGAGCACGAACGCGGCGCCCCAGACGAACCGCTCGCCCGCCTCTTCGTGCTGTTCGAGCACCGCCTCGGGCACGAGCCGCTCGACCCGGTGCTCATCGGCTTCGCCGCTGCGCAGGGCCAGCCAACCGCTGCCGACGAGCAGCAACTGGCCGATGCCGGCGACCAGCCACGCCCTCTTGGGCAACCAGTCACGCCAGATCGCAAGCAGCAGACCGCTGGTCAGCAGCGGCATCAGCACGGCGAGGGCGATCGGCAGATGAACGATTTTGGGATGCAGGGGAAGGTCCACGGGTAGCTCCAGGGTTTGGGGTTGCTTGCAACTCGGCACTACGCCTCGTGCCCAGGCAAGGTCGGCCAGTGAGCCACCGCGTTCCATCCGTCATGCGTGATAGGCTCCACCAACAATGGGCTTACGACGAGACGACCACACCGATGACGGATCCGAACGGCGCGTCCTGCTCGCCGTCGTGTTGCTGTTCGGGGCCGTCGCGGCGCTCGCCGCCAGCGACCTGGTCGCGGACTTCGGCGAAGGCACGACCTTCTTTCATGTCGTTTTCGAAGCCACGGTGATCCTCGCCGGCCTCTTCGGACTGTGGCTGGGTTGGCGCCGGATGCAGAACCTGGCGAACGCCGAACGTAACGCGGCTTCGGCCCTCGTCGCCCTCGACGCCACACTGCACCGCGTGCGAGCCGAAGCGGAGCAATGGCGCACCGAAGCGCGGGATCTGCTGCAGGGCCTGGGCGCCGCGATCGAACGCCAACTGACGCGCTGGCATCTGACCGCGGCCGAGCGCGAGATCGCCATGCTGCTGCTCAAAGGGATGAGCCACAAGGAGATCGCCGTTCTGCGCAGCGTCGGCGAGGCGACGGTGCGACAACAGTCGCGCGCGATCTACCAGAAGGCCGGCGTCGCCGGCCGCCACGAACTCGCGGCGTTCTTCCTCGAGGACCTGGTGGTGACGCCGCGCCAGTGAGCGGTCACCCGCCCACCACCGCCAGCATCGCCACGACGAACGCCGGCAGGTCGTCGGGCTTGCGCGACGACACGTGGTGCCCGTCGACCACCACCTCGGCGTCCTCGAACGTCGCGCCCGCGTTGACGAGGTCGTCCTTGATGCCCGGTGAGCCCGTGTAGCGACGTCCCTTCACGACGCCGGCCGAGATCGCGATCCAACCGCCGTGGCAGATGCTCGCGACGAGCTTGCCGGCGGCGTCGAAGTGGCGCACGAAGTCGAGGATCGCGGGCACGCGACGCAGTTTGTCGGGCATCCATCCGCCGGGCAGCAGGATGCCGGCGTGGTCATCGGGCTCGACGTCGGCGAGCCCCAGATCGGTGAGGCACGGATACCCGTGTTTGCCGCGGTGCGTGACGCCGGCGGTCATGCCGAGCAGCAGCGGGCGCAGACCGGCTTCGCGCAGACGCAGCCGCGGATACTGCAGTTCGAGGTCTTCGTAGTCGTCACCGGCGAGGATCAGGATCGACTGGCTCATGCCGCCATCATGCCCAATGCGCGCCGTTCAGCGCGACTCGCGGATCTCGCGCTTGGCATCCTTGGCCTTGAGGTGCTCACGCTTGTCGTGCGTCTTGCGGCCCTTGCCGACGCCGATCGTGACCTTGGCGAAACCGCGGCTGCCGAAGTAGACGCGCAGCGGCACCAGCGTCAGCCCCTGCTGCTGGGTCAGCACGCGCAGCTTGCGCACCTCCTTGCGGTGCAGCAGGCACTTGCGCTTGCGCTTGGGCTCGTGGTTCTGCAGGTTGCCGTGGCTGTATTCGGGGATGTTGGCGCCGATCAGCCAGATCGCGTCGACCTCGACGCGCGCGTAGGCCTCGTCGAGGCTGATGTGCCCCTGGCGCAGCACCTTGACCTCGGTGCCGCGCAGCACCAGCCCGGCTTCGACGGTCTCGAGGATCTCGTAGCGGAACCGCGCCTTGCGGTTGTCGCCGATCAGGACCTCGGGCTGGTCGTTCTTGCCGGAGGGCTTGGCGGCGCTGTTGGACTTGCCCTGCTTGGCCATGGCCATGCTTGGCTACGGGATCGTTCCGCAAAGCGCAAGCCAACCCGACGCCAACGGCAGCGCAGAAACGTCGCCACGCCTCTTGCAAGTCACCGGGCGCTCGCTAACGTCCTCCGTCCCCACTTGTGCCCAGGTGGCGGAATTGGCAGACGCACTAGGTTCAGGTCCTAGCGGGAGTAACATCCCATGGAGGTTCAAGTCCTCTCCTGGGCACCAGTTTCTTCGGGCCTGCTCGTCCTTTCGGGCGGAGCCCGAAGGGACGAGCAGGCCCGAAGAAACTGGCGATTGCTGAACTGGCGATTGGTGGGGCGGGCCCCGCAACGCACTGGGCGGCGGCGGGCGGATTGGAGCCGATGGCGGTGCTGCGGGTCCGCCGGTGACGCCGCAAGACGCAGCCGCGGGGAGTGAACCCATGTGGCACGTGCCGACCCTCCTCCTAGCCTCATCCGCCCTCCTCCCATTGCTGTGACCTCGACCGCGCTGCGCAGCGAACTGAACCGCGACGTTCCGGTCGCGCAGATTGGCGAGATCAAGCCGCTGCAGATCGGGCCGCTGGCGGTGTTCCCGCCGGTCGTGCTGGCGCCAATGGCCGGAGTGACCAACGCGCCGTTCCGCACGCTGTGCCGCCGCTTCTCCGACGACCGCTGCCTCTACGTCAGCGAGATGATCACGGCGCGCGCCTTCATCGAAGGGCACTCGCGCACGCTGCAACTGGCGTCGTTCGGCGCCGACGAACAGGGGCTCAAGAGCATCCAGCTCTACGGCGCCAACCCGGCGACGCTGGCCGAGGCGACGCGCATCCTGGTCGCCGAGTGGGGTGTGCACCACATCGACATGAACTTCGGCTGCCCGGTGCGCAAGGTCACCGGCAACGGCGGCGGCGCGGCGATCCCGCTCAAGCCGCGCCTGCTCGCCAAGATCGTGCGCAGCGTGGTGCAGGGCGCCGGCGAGGTGCCGGTGACGATCAAGTTCCGCAAGGGCATCGACGAGGACCTGCTGACCTACCTCGACGCGGGCCACATCGGCGAGACCGAAGGCGCCAAGGCGGTGGCACTGCACGCGCGCACCGCCGCCCAGCTCTATGCGGGTCAGGCCGACTGGAACGCGATCGCGACCCTCAAGCAGCACGTCAAGACGATCCCGGTGCTCGGCAACGGCGACGTGTTCGAATGCTGGGACGCCCTGCGCATGCTGCGGCAGACCGGCTGCGACGGCGTCGTCGTCGGCCGCGGGTGCCTGGGCCGGCCGTGGTTGTTCGGCGAGCTGTGCGCGGTGCTCACCGGCCAGGAGCCGGCGCCGCCGCCCGGCAGCGGCGAGGTGCTCGACACGCTGCGCGAACACGCGCGCCTCCTGGTCGGGTTCTTCGGCGAGAAGACCGGCATGCTGCAGATCCGCAAGTGGACCGGCTGGTACCTCAAGGGTTTCCCCGGCATGAAGCGCCACCTGCCGGCGCTGCACCTGGTCAAGACCAGCGCCGAGCTCGAAGCGCTGCTCGCGGTGTTGCCGCGCGACCTGCCGTTCCCGGAGGTGGCCCTGCGCGCACGGCGTTGCAAGGACGGCGGCACGCAGCAGGTGTCCTTGCCCGAGGGTTTCCTGCAGGCGCGCGACGAAGACCTGGTGCTCGACGATCCCGAGCACATCGACGGCGGCTGATCTACGGCGCGGGCCGACCGCAGCCGAGCAGCGCGCGCACCATCGACTTCGACCGCCGCCGCGCGAACGGCGACAGCAACACCAACGGCGTGCGCAACAGCACCAGCAGATCGCGCCACCAGGTGCGCTGTTCGAGCCAGACGAGATCGTGCTGCACCTTCGTGGGCACGAGCACCCTTCGGTAGACGTCGAGCGGCTCGGCCAGTTCGGCGAGAACCTCGTCCTCGGCGACGAACCGCAACTGCGTCGGTCCCGTGATGCCGGGACGGACGCGCCACAACCGCGCGCGGCTCGCGCCGTCGATCGCTTCGAGGTTGGCGGGCACCTCGGGCCGCGGACCGACGAGTGCCATGCGGCCGCGCAACACGTCGCACAGCTGTGGCAGTTCGTCGAGATGCAGTTGCCGCAACCAACGCCCGAACGGCGTCGCGGGCGCGACTTCGCCTTCGCGCAGCGTGCGGAACTTGTGCAGCGAGAACGGCACGCCGCCGCGACCGAGCCGCGTCTGCGTGAACAGCACCGGCGCGCCCAGGTCGAAGCGCACGGCGAGTGCGATGGCCGCCTGCAGCGGCGCCGTCAACACCAACAGCACGCTACCTACGCACAAGTCGAAGAGACGCGACATCGGCCGAGCACAGTAGACTGCGGGACATGGTCGTGCATCACGACGCGGCGACAGCCGGGCGGCGCGGCGACGTCTGGCGCGGCTTCTGGCGCCTCGCCGACCCCAAGATCAGCATCACCTCGCTGGCCTGCATGTTGGTCGGCGGCAGCGTCGCCGCGGCCGAAGCGCCGCTGCACTGGGGCTGGCTCGCGGTCACCGGCACGGCCCTGTTCTGCATGGAGGTCGCCAAGAACGCCTGGGGCGACGTCTTCGACTTCGACTCGGGCACCGATCTCGCGGTCCTGCCCGAGGACCGCACCGGGTTCTCGGGTGGCAAACGCGTGCTCGTCGACGCGCTGCTGACCCGCGCGCAGACCTGGGGCCTGGCGCTGGGTTTCGCCGCCGTCGGCTGCGCGCTCGGTGCGGCCATCGTGTTCGGCCGCGCACCGCAGGCGCTGTGGCTCGGCCTCGTGGGACTGTTGTTCGGCTGGTCGTACCACGGCCCGCCGCTGCGTCTGGCCTACCGCGGCCTCGGGGAACTGGACGTCGTGCTCTGCTACGGCCCGCTGATCGCGATGGCGACCTACGTCGTGCAGCGCGGCACGTGGAGCTGGGAGGTGTTCTGGTTGGCCATGCCCCTGGGCCTGTGCACCGCCGCGTTCCTGCTCGCCAACGAGTTCCCCGACTACCGCGCCGACGTCGGCGCCGGCAAACGCAACCTGGTCGTGCAGCTGGGTCGCGAGCGGGCCAGCAAGCTCGTCGCGCTCACCTACGCGCTGGCGTTCGGCCTGTTGGTCGCGCTGCCGTCGATGGGCTACTCACCGTGGTTCCTGTTGGGGTTGTTGCCCGCCCCGCTCGCCATCGCAGTCACCGCCATGATCTGGCGGGCGCCGACGACCTTCCATCGCACCCGCCCCGCCCAGCCGCTCGCCCTGCTCGTCTTCGTGCTCTACGCCGTCGCCATCGCGCTGGCCGCATGGCTGGCCGACGCGGCCACCTGAATCAACGTCGCAGCTCGGCGACCAGCGCGTCGAGGCGACGACCGAACTCGGCGAGCACCTCGACCACGACCGTCACCGCGGCCTCGTCGGGCACTTCTTCGGCGGCCAGCAGTTCGAGCGTTTCGGCAGCGCCGTCCTGAAGCGCGTCGGCGAGCGCCTGGCGCAACCGCGCGCCGGCCCACGATGCCGCTCGCTGCGCGGCCAGTTGGTTCTGCGCCGACAACAGCCGGCCGAGGAACGCGCCGACGGGCTCGCCCTGCGTCACCTCGGCGAAGGTCGGGCCATGCGCCTGCTCGGACAGGCCCAAGCGCGCGCGGGTCTTGGCCAACACCCGTTCGCGCAGCAGGCGCAACCCCAGCGTGCGACCGTGGCGCAGAGACACCTCGTCACCGGCCTGGGGCGGCGGCTGTTCTGGCGGATGCTCCTTGGGACGCACCGCTGGCATGGGCGCTCGCCCGCCGAAGCCGGCCAGCCCTGGAATCGGACTTGCACTGTGCACCGAATCGTCTGGCATCGGCACCTCCGTCTCATTCTCGGACGCGGCGCGCCCACCTTGAGCCCCAAATTGCCGGGCGCTGCGGCCATTGTGCAGGTCCGCAGCATCGCGCGGCTTTGCCCGGTTACCCCGAACGTAACCAGCGGCTAGGCTTGCGCCCCCCACTTCTCGCCACAGGCAGTCATCATGCGTCTTCGCCAGCACCTGCTCCTCCTCCTCGGTTCGTTCCCCGGGATCCTCGTCGCGCAGAACGACTTCGACCTCGACAAGCGCACCGCCGGCGCACTCGGCAGCACCTTGACCCTGGCGGTGAGCAACGCACCCGCGAACAACCTCGGCGTGGCGATGGTCTCGTTCTTCTCCGGCCCGACCAACCTGTCCAACTACGTGCCTGGGGAAACGCGCAGCGTGCAGGTCGGCACCGAACTGCTCGGCGCCTGGTACGTCTACGCCACCAACGGCAGCGGCGCGGCGACCTTCAACCTCAACCTGCCGGTCGATCCCGCCTACCACGACCTGCGGTTCTCCTGGCAGACGCTGATGCTGAACAGCAGCGGGCCGGTGATCGGGCAGATCTCCAACGCCGTGCGCACCCAGGCCAGCATCGCCGGCCAGGGCCTGCTCGCGCCGGCGGCACTGCTCGCGGGCCGCGCGTTCGGCGCCGGCTTCTTCGATCGCGACAACGACGCGGGCGCCGGTGACTTCCTCGTCGCGGGCGGTGGCTCGGGCAGCCTGACCTCGGCGACCGGCCTGGCCACCAGCGAACGCTGGAACTTCCGCACGATGACGGTGAGCGCGGGCGCGACGATGGGCACGGCGCGCGCGTTGCACCTGCCGGTCACGCTCAACGACGGCCGCGTGCTGGTCATCGGCGGCGCCGACGACACCGGCACCGTGTTGTCTTCGTGTGAGATCTACAACCCGGCGACCAACAGCTTCAGCAACACCGGCAGCATGGCGACGGCGCGCGTGCTGCACGCCGCCTGCCTGCTCGCCGACGGCCGCGTCATGGTCGCGGGTGGCACTTCGAGCCTGGTCGACACGGTCACCGCGATCACCAGCACGCTGAACTCGGCCGAGATCTTCAACCCGGCTACGGGCACGTGGAGCAGCGCACCCAACATCGGCGGTCGCCGCCTGGCGCCGGCGCTGACGCTGCTGAGCAACAACCAGGTGATGGTCAGTGGCGGCGTCGAGGTCGGCCTGCTGTTCGGCATCCCGATCTCGGCGGTGAGCACGCCCAACGTGCAGCGCTGGAACCCCAACACCAACGCCTGGAGCAACGGCCCGAACATGAGCCAGGGACGCGCCGGCCATCAGTACAACCAGGTGACGCTGAACGACGGCCGCGTGCTGATGACGGGCGGCACCAACGTGCCCAACCTCGCCGGCGCCGCCAACGCGGCGCCGATCGTCGGCGCCGAGCTCTACAACCCGACCACCAACAGCTGGTCGACCGCGAACATGAGCACGGCGCGGGCGCTGCACTCGGCCACCCGACTCGCCGACGGCCGCGTCGTCGTCTGCGGCGGCGCGCAGGGCACGTTGACGACCCCCGCCAGCATCGACGGCGTCGAACTGTTCGACCCGAACACCAACAGCTGGTCGCCGTTGCCCAACCTGACCTCGCCGCGCAGCGGCCACAACAGCGCGCTGCTGCCCGACGGCACGGTGCTGCTGCTCGGCGGCCAGGGCGCGAGCGCGACGCTGACCACGATCGAGACGCTGCGCTGGTGAGCCGTCAGGCCCGCTCGCGCGGCCGCAGCGACGGCTGCGCGTGCACATCGGGATCGGGCAACACGGCCTCGTCGACCGTCAACGGCCGCATGCCGGTGAACGCCTCGCGCCGCACCGAACACGGCTCGAAGTCACACATCGCGCAGTAGGCGCGTTCACACGGGTCGGTGTGGAAGTCGATGTCGCCTTCGCCCGGCAGCTCGGCGAGCACTTCCGCGGCGAGCGCTTCGGCGGCGTCGTGGGCACGCTCGACGGTCCAGAACTCGGGCACGACGAGGTGCGCGCTGACGTGGCGGAACCGGCCCGAGCGGATCGCCCGCAGGTGATGGATGCGGATCACGCCGTCGCGCACGCGCGGCGCGAGCACGGCGACCAGTTGCTGCAACAGAACCGGGTCCTCTTCGTCGAGCAACGCGCCGGCCGCGCGGCGCACGATCCGGTACCCGGTGTAGAGCAGCCAGAACGCCATCAACGCGGCCACCGCCGGATCGAGCCAGGCCAGCCCGGTGAGACGCACCAGGCCCAGGCCGAGCACCACTGCGACGCTGGTCCAGAAGTCGGACAGCACGTGGTGGCCGTCGGCTTCGATCGCCGCCGAGTGATGACGCTTGCCGTAGCGCACCAGCCACAGGCCGAGCAAGCCGTTGGCCACGCCGGCGCCGAACGTCAGGGCAAGGCCCAGGTCGAGCTGCTCGAGCTGCACGCCGCGCAACAGCGCCGACGTGGCCTGCCACAGGATCAGCACCGCCGCGATCGCCACCAGGCTGCCTTCGAGGAACGCCGAGAAGAACTCGACCTTGCCGTGCCCGAACGGGTGGTCGCGGTCCGCGGGTCGGCCGGCGTAGGCCACGACGGTCAGCGCGAACGCCGCCGCGATCACGTTGACGATCGACTCGAGCGCATCGCCGAGCACCGCCTGCGACCCGGTCAGGTAGTAGGCCCAGAACTTCACCCCGAGCAGCAGCACGGCCACCACCAGCGAGGTCAGCGCGATGCCGACGTGGGAGCGCGGCGAAGGATCGGTTGGCGGCGAGGACACGGGCCCGCATGATGCCGACGCGACACGACGACTGCACGCCTCGCGTGCCCACCGGACCATGAGTATCCGCCCGGACATCAACCGCGACTTCCTGGCGCCGGATCTCGACGTGGCGAACATGCAGGCGCGCTTCACCGCCGACACCCGCGACGTCTACGTGCACCGCGACGCGATCGTCTCGGCGTTCGGCGCGCGGGCCGGGGAGACGGTGGTCGATCTCGGCGCCGGCACCGGCGTGTTCACCGAACTGCTGGCGCGCGCCGTCGGGCCCACCGGCGAGGTCTTGGCGCTCGATCCCGTGCCGGCCTTCGTCGCGCAGCTGCAGCGGCTGACGGCGGCGCTGCGGTTGCCGAACATCAGCGCGCGGCGATGCAGCATGCAGACCACCGGCCTGCCGGCCGGATGCGCCGATCGGGTGCTGATCTGCGACACCTACCATCACCTCGAGTTTCCGCAGGCGATGCTCATCGACCTGCACTCGGTGCTGCGACCCGGCGGCGAACTGTTCGTGGTCGACTTCGAGCGCATCCCCGGAGTCAGTCGAGAGTTCATCGTCGAGCACGTGCGCGCCGACAAGGCCACGGTCTGCGCCGAGATCGCCGCCGCCGGGTTCGTGCTGCGCGAGGAATGCGCCCTCGGCCTGACCGAGAACTACGCGCTGCGCTGGTCGCGTTCCTGATCGGCGTGCGCGTCACCGTCGGTCGGCGACAGCCGCCGCGCGACGCGACCCAGCCACGCGTCGGCGAGCAGCGCCAGCGCCGCCGCCGGCACCGCACCGAGCAGCACCAGACGCACGTCGGCGAGATACAGCCCTTGCAGGATCGGCTCGCCCAGGCCCCCGGCGCCCAGGAACGCGGCCAGCGTCGCCACACCGATGCTGGTCACCGTGGCGATGCGCACACCCGCGGCGATCGTCGGCATCGCCAACGGCAGCTCGACCCGTCGCAGGCTCTGCGCCGGCGACAGACCGATCGCCATCGCCGTCTCACGCAACTCGGGTGACACCGACCGCAGGCCGGCGAGCGTGTTGCGCACGATCGGCAGCAGCGCGTACAGGAACAGCGCCAGCACCGCGGAACGCAGCGACAGCCCCAGCCCCGGCACCGCCACCAGGAACGCGAGCAGCGCCAGGCTCGGCACGGTCTGCATCACCCCGGCGAAGCCGAGCAGCAACCGCTCCGCGCGCGGCCGATGTCGCGCCCAGATCGCCAGCGGCACGGCGGCCAGCGTCGCCAACAGCACCGCCGACAACGCCAACAACAGGTGTTCGAGACAGCGCGCGAGCAGGCCACCGGCCCGCGCCTGCAGGAACTCGGCCAGCGACCGCCGCTGCACCTCATCGCGCGCCGCCGCCGCCGCGCCGAGCAACCCCCGCTGTTCGAGCCAGGCCGCGGCGACGTCGCCGATGCGCCCACCCGAAGCCTCGGCCCGGTGGTTGAGTTCGATCATGTCACGATCGGTCAGCGCGAAAGCCAATCGCTGCAGCGCGGTGCCCACCTCGGGGTGCGTGCGCAGGGCCGGACCGCGCACCACCGGCGCGGCGTCGTAGGGCGGAAAGAACTGCAGGTCGTCGACGAGCACCCGCAGCGGCAGGCCGAGCAGCTTGCCGTCCGTGGTGTAGACATCGATGACGTCGACGGCCTCGGCGGTGATCGCCTGATAGGCCAGTGCGTGTTCGATCGTGCGCACCTCGGCGAACGCCATCGCGTAGCGTTCGCGCAGCCCCGGCCAGCCGTCGGCGCGTTCGTGGAACTCGATGCTCAACGCCGCGCGCAGCTCCTTGGCGACCCGCGCGAGGTCGGACATCGAACGTACGCCGAGCACTTCGGCGTGCGCTTCACGCATCGCCAGCGCGTAGCCGTTGGCGAAGCCGAACGGCGTGAGCCATTCGAGGTCGTGTCGTTCGCGGGTCGCCTGCTGCACGCGCAGGAACGTCTGCAGCGCGCCGCCGGGAACGCCTTGCTGCCCGAGCACCACCGCCCAGCCCGTGCCCGTGTATTCCGCGTAGGCGTCGATCTCGCCGCTGCGCAGCGCCGCGAGGCAGGTCATGGTGCCGCCGAGGCCGGCCCTCACCTCGACCTGCAGGTCGGTGTGCGCGGCGATCACCCTGGCCATCAGTTCGGCGAGCACGTGCGATTCGGTGAAGTCCTTGCTGCCGACCACGAAGCGGCCGGGTTGTTGCGCCGCACACCAGACCGACAGCAGCAGCAGCGCCGGCACCACGGCGAGACGGCGTGCGTTCATCGCGCCCCTCCCGACAGGAACCGCGTCACCCACGGCGTCGCGGGTCGAGCCCGCAGCTCGGCTCCGGTGCCGACCTGCACGATCGAGCCGGCGTCGAGCAGGGCGATGCGGTCGGCCAGCTCGAAGGCCTCGTCGAGGTCGTGCGTGACCAGCACGGCGGTGCGACCCGCCAGCGCCGGCAGCTGCCGCAGCTCGCGGCGCAGCTCGGTGCGCGTCACCGGATCGAGCGCCCCGAACGGCTCGTCGAACAGCAGCACCTCGGGATCGAGTTGCAGCGCGCGGGCCAACGCGACGCGCTGCCGCTGACCACCCGACAGCGTCTGCGGGCGCCGTTCGCCGAACTGGGCCGCCGGCAGCCGCACCCGCTCGAGCAGTTCGTCGCTGCGCGCCCGCAGCGACGTTCGATCGTCGCCGCGCACCGCAGCGACCAACCCGACGTTGTCGCGCACCGACAAGTTGGGGAACAGACCGCCGGACTGCGGCACGTAACCCAGCCGCCTGCGCCACGACACCGGATCGAGTTGCGCGGCAAGTGCACCACCGAGCCGGATCGTGCCGGACGTCGGTTCGAGCAGTCGCAGCGCCAGGCGCAGCAGGGTGGTCTTGCCGCTGCCGCTCGGGCCGAGCAGCGCCAGCCACTCGCCGCGGGCCACCGCGAGATCCAGCGCTGCGATCGCGAACCGGTCTCCGCCGCGGCGGTGTGGCGGCGCGAACGAGATCCCTTCGAACTGCAGCGCCGCGGTCACCGGCCTGCGGTCAGCAACACGGCGTTGAGCAACAACAGATTGAGCCCGTCGGCGAATGCGCGCACGTTGGGGTCTTCGGCGAACGCGACGACGTGGCCGCGACCGCGCGGCTGGTGCACGAGATAGGCCTTCTGCGGCAGCTGCTTCTTCGTTTCGTCCCAGACGAAGCCGGCGCGCACCAGCTCGGCTTCGGGCGCGTAGATCGCGACGTTGGTGCCGCGATCGAGCTTGACCGGCGTCAGGATGTTGGACGAGTCGTGCACGACGAACGCGCTGCCGTGGTAACCGAAGCCGAGCCAGTGATCGGGATCGACCTTCACTTCGAGGATCGCACCCGGCACCGCCGGCGGTGACTCCTTCTCGGGGCGGATGGCGGCGTCGTAGTCGAACGGCGCGTCCGCGTTCGCGACCTTCTTCTCGCCCGGCTCGGCTTTGCGTTCGGGCTCGGTCGCCGGCTGGTCAGCGGCCTCTCCCTTGGGCCCGTCAGCAGCCTGCCCCTTGCCCGCCTTGCGCCGCGGCTCCTCCTCGCTCGCCAACAAGCCGACGTCCTTGCCGGTGAGCCACCGCGTCGCGCTGCCGAGCGTGATCAACACACCGCCGCGTTCGACGAAGCCGACGATCGCCTTGGTGCCACGCTCGCCGAGCACGTCGCCGTAGCCGCTGCCTTCGGGCAGGATCATCACCGTGAAGCGGTCGAGTTCGACCCGCGCCAGGTCGTGGGTGCGCACCGGCGTCACCGGCACGCCATAACGCTGCTCGAGCAGGTACCGCACCCAGCCGGCGGAGTAGGCGTTGACGGGGCGGTCCCACAACATCAGCACGCGCGGCACCATGAGCACGTTCGAGCGGTTGCTGCCGAAGTCGGGACCGCTGTCGACCCACGACGAGTCGGCGCAGCGCACCGTGACGCCATGCGCGGTCGCGAGTTCGCGCAGACGGGCATGCAGCTCGGGCGGTTGGCCACCGACCCGCACCACCAGCGAGCCGGCCGGATACTCACGTCCCTCGTGCACGAACTTGCGATCGATGCAACGCACCTTGACGCCGCCGCGCAGCAGGTCGGCGAGCAGCGCCGCGGCGCCGTTGTCGCCCCACGCGATCAGGTACGCGACCGCGGGTGGCTGCTCACGCAGCGCTTCCTGACCGGCCCTCGCCTCACCGGGCCGCAGCAGGCGCCGGTCGCCGCTGCACGACTGCGCGGTCTGCCAGACCGGTACGCCGAACAGCAGCGGCAGCGACCACGCGGTCAGGTCGTAGAACTCGGTGTCCAGGCGCCGCGCCTCACGCCGCTTCTGCTCGGCGAGGAACTCGGGGTCCATGTCGAAATGCGGTTCGATCAGCACGTGCGCCAGCGTGCTGGCCGGCTGCGTCAGCGACACCACGAACGAACCCGCGGGGAACACCATCTGCTGCGGCTCACCACCGCCGACCGGGCTCGCCGCCGCCGCGCGCAGTTCGCCGGTCGCCTCGTGCACTTCGATGCCCTGCTGCAGCAGCAGGTTGGCCAACCTGGCCAGGCGGGTGCGGTCACCCTGGGCGGGAAACACGTACTCACGCACCGGCCCGCGTTCGCCCCGCGCCACGCCGGCGCGGCGGTGTTCGTAGAACGAACGCAACGCCTCGGCGCGCCCTTCGGCGAGCGTCTGCAAGGTCGCCATCGACGCCACGAAGTGACGCAGTACCCCGTCGCGGTAACGCAGCAGGCTGTCGTCGTTGCGGCGGTAGACCAGGCCGCGCGCGCTGGCCATCTCGAAGGTCATGCCGATGCTGCCGTGGAAGGCCGGCCAGCTGTCGCCATAACCCGGATAGAACGAGTCGTAGGCTTCGCGCGTGAAGTACGAGAACCCGTAACGATCGAACCAGCGCGCGTTGTTGCGGCCGTAACGCTGCAGCCAGCTGCGTTGTCCGGCACTGACCTCGCTGTGCACGGGTGCCGCGGGCGGCGGGAAGTAGTAGGTCGAGTTGCCGCCCATCTCGTGCAGGTCGACGTAGACCAGCGGCCAGAAGTCCATGAACGCCCGGATGCGCGCCTGCGACTCGGGTTGGGTCTGCGCGAACCAGTCGCGGTTCATGTCGAACAACGCGTGGTTGCTGCGGCCGGTGGGCCACGGCTGGCTGTGTTCGGCGCCGAGCGGCGTCGCATCGGCCCAACGGCCGCGCGCCTGCCGCGTGTAGTGAACGAACCGATCACGACCGTCCGGGTTCTGCAGCGGGTCGACCAGCACCACACATTCGGCGAACACCTTGTCGACGACCGGATCGTTCTGCGCCGCGAGCAGATGATAGAGCACCTGCAGCGCCGCATCGGTGCCCGACGGCTCGTCCCCGTGCACGCAGTTGGCGAGCCAGCCCACGGCCGGCAACCCACCGAGCAGCCGTTCGGCCTCATCGTCGGCGAGACCGCGCGGGTCGGCGAGCCGTTGCATGCCGACCTGGATCTGCGGCAGGCGCGCCAGGTTGGCCTCGCTGGCGACGACCGCGTAGTAGAGCTTGCGCCCCTGCCAGCTCTGCCCGAACTCGACCAGGCGCATGCGCCGCGACGCGGCGACCAGCGCCTGCAGGTACTTCTCGACCTGCGCGTGCGCCGTGATCTCCTCACCCGTCGCGTGACCGACCACCTGCTGCAACGTCGGGATGGCCGGGTCGTAGGTGACCCCGGGCATCAACACCAGCGGCGCCACCGGCGCGGGATCGGGCACCTGCGCCGCGAGCGGCGCCAGCAGCAACAACAACGGGAGCAACGAGCGCGCGGCGGGCGGAGTCATGCGCACCGGACTCTACGCCCGGCGCGCACCACCGCCATCATCGACTCACTGGCCGACGATCATCGCCGCAGCGTCCGAGGTGACGCCGCCGAGCGCGTTCGCGGCGGGGTCGAGCACCAGCGCCTGGGTGAACAACTTCACGCCCACGAACGCCGTGGCGCTGGGGATCGTGAAGTTGACGCTGATGGCGTTGTTGGCGCCGATCACGACGTTGACGGCGTCGGGCGAGACGCGCGCCATGCAACCTGCCGCGCCGAACGGCGCCAGGTCGAACGGCAGCGCGCCGATCGCGGCGGTGGTGCGGCTGAGGCCGACCAGGAAGAACGCGGCGTTGAGCGGCACGTTGTCGACGTTGAACACCGCGGTGCCTCCGAGCGTCGGCTGGCTGGTCGCGACGTTGCCCGGCACGCCGAGCGTGCCGGCGCAACCCGCGCCGATGTAGCCGTAGCCGGGTGCGGCGTTGCTGCTGCTGGTCGAGTAGTGCAGCGCCCCGTTCCAGATGCGCGGCGAGAACTGCGTCGACGTCGCGGCCGGGCCGAAGATCGGCGCGGCCTGGGTCAGGCCCGCGGTGATCGTCAGGTCGGCGTTGGCGAAAACCCGCGTGCCACCCATGTTGGTGTAGACCGGAGACGCGCCGACGTGCTCGATCGCCAGGCCGCTGACGCCGGGCGCCAGGTAGATCGGCGGGCTGAACGACACGAAGGTGCGCTGACCGCCACCGAGCGAGGTCACCGTGTTGGTGCCGACCAGTCGCCAGTCCCCGGCGGTCTCGACCGCGCCGACGTAGGTGCCCTGCTTCTGGTAGACGTTCACGGTCAGCGGGTTGTTGGCAGCGAGACCGCTGTTGACGTGCATGCCGCAGACGGTGACGCCGTCGGGGTTGGTGACGTCGACGTCGATGTAGTTGACCCCGCCGGTCGCGGTCGTGGTCGTCACCAGGCCGCCCTGGAAGGTGGTCTCCAGCGCCGACGCGACGGCGATCTTCTTGGTCAACGTCACCGCCGGCTGGCAGGCCAACGTCATGGTCACCGAGACCGTGACCTCACTGCACGCGTTGGCGTACAGGAAGATCGGGTTCTGCAGCGTCGAATCGACGACGGTGTCCCCGTCGAGGTCCCACGCCCAGGTCGCCGGCGTCGGCGACGAAGTGTCGGTGAACTGCACCGTGTTGGGCGCGAGCAGCTGGTTGGTGAAGCTCGGCACGATGATGTCGGTCTGCACGTAGTTGACCTTGGTCGCGGTGGCCGCACCGAGCGCGTCGACGACCGTGAGCGACACCGTGTAGTTGCCGCACTGGTTGTAGACGAACAAGGGATTCTGCAGCGTCGAGTCGATGACCTGGTCACCGTCGAGGTCCCACGCGTAGGCGAGGATGCCACCGGGGTTGCCCGAGTTGGCGAAGCTCGTGAACTGCACCGGCAGCGGAGAGGCACCGCGCAGCGGCGTGCCGCCGAAGTCGACCGACACCGCGCCGACCGTGTAGTACATCGCAACGTTGGCGTGGCGCGGCGAGAAGCCGGCCGCGGTGCCGCCGAACGGATCGATCGGATCCGAGGCGCGCACCCGCGCCACGCTCAGGTCGAGCGTGACTTCGTTGGTGCTGTAGGTCGTCGGCAGCGGCGGCACCGGCGTCGCCGGGTTGGTGTACACCGGGTTGGCGCCCTGGTAATGCAGCGCCATGCCATAGGTGCCGGCGGCCATGAAGAACGGCGTCGGCAGCGTGAACGTGACGCGCCCGCCGGCGTGGGTGATCGTCTGCGTCGCGACCTGGGTCCAGGCCGCATTGTTCATGTGGTTGCCGACATGTGTGCCGCTCGGGGCGGTGATCCACACGCCGAGCGTGCCGGTCGTGCCAGCGCTGGTGTTGACGTTGCAGTCGAAACGCGTCACGGTGATGCCGTTCGGATCCGTGACGGTCAGGTCGAAGAGCTGCGTCACCGGCGGCGGTGCCGTGTTGGTGACGACGAGGCCCCCGACGAAGTTGGTCGTGTTCGGTTGGACGCCGGCAGTGACTGGTGACTGCGCGGCCAGCGAGGCGGCGAGCAGACAGATGGCGAGTAGCTTGTGCATCGATGAAGAAGGGGTCAGTCGCCGCGCGACCCGCGGCGAATTGCGCGGTGATCGGCGGCGATCCGCGAAACTATGCCAGTTCGCGAAGACCCGACAATCCCGCCTGTGCGCGACGCTCGCATGGAATCGGGCGGCGAGGATCCGCATTCGGCAACGACGCCTTGGTCGGGCGACCGGCCGCGGCGACCATGCCGACGTGGCGCATCACGACGAACCCAGCGGCGCGGGCACCGGTGCGGCGTTGCGCTCCCGCGTGCCCATCGGAACCCCGCCGACGCCGGTGGTCGACTGGTTGGCGCGTCACTTCACCTACCTCACAACGGCCGGGTGGGTCGATGCAATCGTCGCCGGTCGCGTGTGGCGTGACGACACGATCCTGAACCCGCGGGACCACGTGCACGCCGGCGACCTCGTCACAGTCGCGGTCGCCCGCGACGAGTTGCACGTGCCGATCCTGTTCGAAGACGAACGTTGCCTCGTCGTCGACAAGCCCGCCGGCAGCGTCGTGCACGCGGCGAGCGTGTTCCCCGGCCGCACCTTCCTGCGCGCGCTGTCGGCGCGCGTCGGCGTCGCCGAACTGCACGCCGTGCACCGCCTCGATCGCGACACCAGCGGTGCGCTGCTGCTCGCCAAGGACGCCGCAGCGATGGCCGTGCTGCAGAAGCAGTTCGCGACGCGCGCCGTCGACAAGGTCTACCTTGCCTTGACGCACGGCACTTGGGAACCGGCCGCGCTGTGCGTCGACGCGCCGCTCGGCCCCGCCGCCGGCAGCCGCGTTCGTTCGCGGCGCGCCGTCGTCGCCGCCGACGCCCGCGGCGCGTCACCGGCCATCACCGACTTCGTGGTGCTGCTGCGCACCCCGCGCCACACGCTGGTGCGCGCTGCGCCACGCACCGGCCGCACCCACCAGATCCGCGCCCACCTCGAACACCTCGGCCACCCGCTGGTCGGCGACAAGCTCTACGGGCGCGATGACGACGCGTACCTGGCCGATCTCGACGCCGTGCGGCGCGACGATTCGCCGTGGGTCGCGAGCACCGGCATCGACCACCACCTGCTGCACGCCGCGGCACTGTCATTCACACCACCCGATGCCGCGGAACGCCTCACCGTGCGCGCCGCCATGCCACAACACTTCGCCCGGTTCCTGGCCGGCCTGCGTCCCGTTCCGGGACACGGTGTTCAAGGCTTGCACAATTGACGTCGAAAGCTCCCGGGGAACAGCGGAGCAACCACACGATGAGCCTTTCGATCCACGGCGGCGGCGCCAATCCGGGCCAACGCGGCCTGCACCAGACGCAGCAACGCCTGCAGACCAGCATGGCGCGCCTGTCGACGCAGAAGCGCATCAACAGCGCCGCCGACGACGCCGCGGGTTTGGCGATCGCGACCCGGCTCGGCGCCGAGGTGCGCGGTCTGGCACAGGGCGAACGCAATCTCGCCGACGGCGTCAGCATGGCGCGCACCGCCGAGGGTTCGCTCGCCAACACCCACGAATCACTGGCGCGCATGCGTGAGCTGACCGTGCAGGCGCAGAACGGCACGCTGTCGGCCGAGGATCGCAACGTGATCCAGGCCGAGTACGACCAGCTCGCCGAGCAGATCGACCAGAACGCCGCCGGTGCGCGGTTCGGCGATCAGCAGTCGCTGCTCGACGGCTCGCAGAGCGGCGCCGCGGCGCGCACCATCGTCGACGGCCAGGGCCAACAGACGACGCTGGACCTGCCCGACGTGCGCAGTCAGGCGATCGGTGTCGCCGATCTCGATGTCGGCGATGCGCAGACCCTGAGCAAACTCGACCAGGCGATCGACCAGGTCTCGTCGGTGCGCAGCAAGCTCGGCGCGGTCGAGTCGTCGTTGGAGCGTTCGTCGTCGGCGTCCGCCGCGACCCGCGAGAACCTGGCCGCGGCCCAGTCGCGCATCGAAGACGCCGACGTCGCCCAGGAGATCGCCAACATCACGCGCGATCGCATCCTGCACAGCCTGCAGATCACCGGCATCCGGATCTCGGGGCAATCCGCGCGTCGCGCCGTCGATCTGCTGGGCTGATCGGCGCTGCTCGCCGGGCTGCTCGGCGGGCTGCCAGGCAACGCGGTCAGACCGCGCCGCTCGGTGCGGCGAGTTGCCGTTCGAAGACCGGGAGATCGACGAACTGCTCTCGTGCCGCGGCGCGCATGCCCGTCACGTCGCAGGGATCGACGGGGCACGCGAGGCTGCCCAGGCACTGCGCCAGCGAACTGCCGATGGTGCACAGCACCGGCGTGCCGGCGGCCCGTGCGTAGAGGTGCGAGGCGGTCGGCCGATCGAGGAACGTCGGCAAGGCGACCAGGCGCGCCGCGGCGACCGCCGAACGCAGCATCCTCGCCGACACCGGTGGCAGGAAGGTGGTGCGCGGCCCCGCGAAGCGACGGCACAACTCCGCGTAGCCGGGGTCCGGGTGGGCGCCGATCACGACGCAAGGCCAGTCGCGCAGGGCGTACAGCGCGAGCAGTTGGTTGTGTTCGGGCTGCAACGGCCCGGGCACCAGGACGAAATCACGCTGACCGAACTCATGGCGGAACGCGGCGCCGTCGTCACCGTCAGCAACACACTCGGGCCAGGCAGGATCGCGCATGGGCGGCAGCCTGGCGAAGCGTCGTCGCAGCCAACGCACCTCGTGAGCGCTGAACGGCGCCACTTCGTCGACGTTGTCGAGCACCCGCTGCTGGTAAGGCTGCAGCCACTCCGCGGGAGCGACCGCGCGACGCCGGTCGGTGCGGCCGTCGACGACCAGACGCTGCATCGCGGCTTGCGCCAACAGGTCATCGAGCGCCGCGCCCTCGGCCTGCCGGAACAGGGTCGGCAGCACGTACGTTGCCCACGCACCGGGTTCGGGGTCGCAGGTCCACGGCGACAACACGATGTGCGCGCCGGGGGCCGCGACGCGCGCGGCCTTGACCTGATCGAGCAACAGCAGCGCGTCGTCGAGATCGAAGGCATGCACGTGCACGACGGCCGCATTCACGCTACCGGGCTCCGTCACGACGCGACCCGAAGACGCCTCGGCCAGGGCGTGCGCCAGGTCGTGGCGCGTGTCCGGGCCGCCACCGTAGGGCGGCAGCACGACGGCCCGGTCGAGTGCCTGGTTCGCGCTGGCCGGCGCGATCGAAGGCGCAACCAACGCGGCGGCCTGGGCGCGTAAAGTGGTGTCGTCCGGCCGCAGGTTGATGGCGCGTTTCATGAGCCGACGCGCCGCGTCCAGGTCACCCTCGGCGGCGGTGCGGCGCGCGTGCAGCGACAGGACCTCGGGCAGATGTGGGAACGCGTCGATCAAGAACCACAGGCAACTGCTGCACAGGTCCAGATCCCCTCGGGCCAACGCGTGTTCGGCGCTGGCCAGCAGGGTTCGGCCGTAGACGTCGAAGGCTCCGCCGTCGGCAAAACCATCGGCGCGCGTGGCGAGCAACTGCGCGACCTGCGGATCCGGCCGGTGCGGCGTTGGCGTCGGCGGTGAGCCCGCCGGCAACCGGGCCAGGAATGCGCTCGTATCGCCATCGGCGGGCAGGAACCGGCCTTCGTTCGACAGGTCGATGCCGCGATCGAGACGCCGCAACACGTCACCACCCCACTTGCCGACGAGCTTGCCCTGGTTGGCGACGGCGCTGCTCATCGCAGCGCTGGTCTGCGAACGTCCCTGGTTGAGCAGGTGGCGCACCGTCGCCGTGCCGTCGTGCAACACTTCGTAACCGCGGTTGGCGATGGCGATGTGGTGGTCGGTGTCGTCGTACTGCGTCGGCGCGTAGCGGATGTCGAGCAACCCGGCTCGTTCGAGAACGTCGCGGCGGTACAGGTTGCAGCAGCCGCACAACGAACCCAGGCGCATCAACCCGTCGTAACGCACGGGCTCCGTGCCGCGCGGCAGCGCCATCGGCCAGGCACGACCGGGTCGCGCCTGCAGCACTTCGGCGGCACCGGCGTGCAGCACGCGCGGCGCGACCACGCCCGCGAAGGGCCGTTGCGCGAACCTGGGCACCAGACGCTCGAGCCAATCGGGCGTGACGATCGCGTCGTCGTCGAGCCGCGCCACCAGCGGTGACGAGCCCAGCGTGAACGCCAGGTTCATCGCCGGTGCCACCCCGACGTTGAGCGGCAGGCGGTGGATCTGCAACCCGAACGGCAACCGGCCGGCCCAGTCCTCGAGGATCGACAACGTCCCATCGGTGCTGCCGTTGTCGACGGCGTAGGCGCGCAGGTGCGGCCACCGCGTGGCAGCCAACGCCGCGAGCATCTGCGGCAACACGCGGGCGCTGTTGCAGGTGACGAAGGCGATGTCGACACACGGCTGCGGCGTGTCGTTCGGGTAGCGCAGCGCCTCACCGATGCGCCAGCAGATCGCCGTGTGCCCGTAACGCCGGCGGATCTCGTGCAGATCGGGGCCCAGCGGATCGAAACCCCACTTGGCCGCGAAGTAGGCGAACGTGCGCGCGCGACAGTCTGCGCCACTGGACAAGGCGGCCACCAGATCGGCCTGTTGCGGCATGCCCGCGAACGCGGTCATGCGCGACAGGTGCGGCGTGTGGTGCACGGCGGTGACGGCGGGGTCGACGAACACCGAGAAACCGTGATAGCGGGCCGCGAGGCAGAAGTCGTCGTCGTCACCGTGCGCGGGCGCATAGGCCTCGTCGAGGCCGACGCGATCGAGCACCTGCCGGCGATAGTAGGCGCAGGCGCCGCGAACGGCGTCGACCTCGATCGGTTCGCCACCCTGACCGTCGTCGAACTCGAACGCGCGCCGGTCGTCGCCGGGGCGGCCGAAGCCCAGGCCGGTGACGAGGTCGCGGCCCAGCGACTGGATCCGGCCGTTGGCGTGCACGAGCTTGACGCCGACGACGCCGACCGATGCCGTGGCGTTGGCGGTCGTCGCCATCCGCGTCAGCCAGTCCCGCCGCTGCGGCACCACGTCGCCGTGCAGGCGCACGACGTCGCGACGCCCGGCGAGCGCAATGCCGCGGTTGAGTGCCGCCGGCAGGCTGGAACCGGGCAGGTGCTCGACACGCACCCTGGGGAAGTGACGCGCGAGGACTTCGAGCGTGCCGTCGGCAGAGCCGGAGTCGACGACCAGGACCTGGAAGTCGGGATGATCGCTGGCGAGCACCGCGTCGAGGCAAGCCCGCAACGTCGCCGCCTTGCGATAGCTGGCGACCACCACCGTGACCGGAGGCAGACTCATACGCAGACCGTGGCCGGGACACTGCCCACCGGGCGCGGCTGCGGCTGCAACACGGGACCGAACTGGTCGGCCCACAGCTGCATCGCCACCGACAGGCGGGCGAAGTAGTCGCCGCCGTGAGTGGCGATCGCTGCGGCCAGTTGCCGATAGCAGCCCACGAACGTGGTCTCGGTCAATCGCGCGTCGTCGATGCAGCGCCACAGGGTCTCGTTCCACTCCATGCCCGGCGCTTCCTTACGCAGGTTCGCGAACACGTTCGAGGCGCGTTGGTGTTCGATCGCCGGGCCGCCGCTGTTGACGGCGAGCCCCAGGTGATCGCAGATGCGTTTGACGAACAGGCCGCACCAGATGTCGCCGAAGCGATCCACGGGGTGGCTGCGCCCCATCAGCAGGAAGTACAGCGCCGGCACCACCTCGGGGCGGAAGGCGAGGTTCATGCCGCACATCGGGAAGTAGCTGCCGACCGGGATCGTCTGGTCGATCATCGTGCTCGGCGTCGGCGTGCGCGCCTGCAGCAACTGCGTCGCGGCGTCGTAGTCGGGCACGTTGGTCCACAGCCCGTGGTTGACCACACAGCGACGTTGCCGCTGCTGGGCGTAGTAGGGCACGCCGCGCGGCACCGTGCCGCCGATGGTCGACACCCAGGCATTGTCGGTGCCGCCGGCCTGCAACCGTTGCCAATGACGCATCAGGAATCCGTCGGCGCCCTCGGGCCCCGGCAGGCAATCGTCGTCGAGCGTCACGATCATGTCGGGCAACATGCGCCAGGCTCGCAGATAGCCGTAGCTGCGCACGCAGTCGGTCATGCGCGGCACGATCCAGGACGCCTCACCCATCTCGCGGTCGATGTCCTGCCAGCACAGGTGCACGACGTTGTCGTGGTGGCGCAGGTCGAACTCACGCTCGGCGTGATCCTCGACGACCAGCACGGTCGCCGCCGCGAACTCATGCCGCCAGGCCGCGAGGAACTGTTCGAGATGCTCCTGGCGGATGCTCGGCACGACGACGACGACGCGAAGGTCCGACCTCATGGGCAGTTTGTCGGCAAACCGCGCCTTCGGTGTTGAGCCGCACTCCAACCGCTGCAGCCACAGTGCTTACGCCTGGACGGATGCAGTCCGCGCCGGCCTCTAATCGGGACCGCGGGGAACACCGAGCAGTTGACAGTGCGTCGAATCACCCAATACTTCCCTGGCCTGCCCTCCGGAATGGACCTGCGTCCGGACCGGTGCGCCGCTCCCCACGGCGCCGTTCCGCCAGTCCCCGAAAGGCAACCCCTCATGCGTTCGTTCGCCCTCGCGAGCTTCTCGCTCGCCGTTACCTCTCTCGCCTTTTTCACCACCGCACAGCAGGAACCAGCCGGCGGGTCGCGGCAAGACGCAGCGCAGCAGGCGCCAGCGAAGGCCACGACCACGAAGTCGGCCTTCCGCGACTTCGTCACCGCACAAGAGGCGGAAGGCGGTCGCTGGATCGCGCAGTGGCACCCGGCAACGGTGACGCCGAGCGCCATCTACGGCACCGGCCTGCGCCTCGTCGACTGGCGCGAGAACACGCTGGTCGAGGCACGCCGCCACGCGCTGGCGGCACTGCAGACACACCGCGCGATGCTGGGTCTGGGGACCTCGGAGTTCCGCGAAGTGATCGGCGCGCGCATGGGCCGCACCTGGTCGTTCACGTTCGACCAGTTCTTCAACGGCCTGCCCGTGATCGAGGGCCGCGCCGACGTGCGCATCAACATGAGCGGGGTGATCGCGATGCTGGGCAGCCGCGCCTGGCCGATCCCGGCCAACTTCAACACCCAGCCCGCCGTCGCCGAGCAGGTCGCCGTGGCGATCGCCTGGAACGCAGCGGGCACGCCGACCGGCGTCGCGCAGCCCGGTGACGCGCGGCAGCCGCGCCTGGTGATCTGGGGCGACATCGAGGCCGGCGAGAGCGCACCGTTCTTCCTGGCCTGGGAAGTGCCGGTCAGCAACGTCGACCGCGAGGGCCAGGGCCCCATCGGTCGCCACTACGTCGACGCCCAGACCGGCGCCCTGCTGCACTACGTGAGCGACAAGCACGAGTGCGGTTACGCCGAGTGCAACAACGCCCACCACGGTCTCGCCCGCACCGAGCGTGTGGGACCGGCCCCGCTCGCCGCGCCGGTGCCGACGACGGTCACGCTGATGTGCTGGACGCGTTCGGGCGACGACGCCTACAGCGCGCTCGTGAACACGGCCTTGCAGGGCGTGGTGCTCAACGTGCCCGGCCTCGGCACCTACACGACCGACCAGAACGGCCAGATCACGATCGACATCAACGCGCCGGTCACGATCTCGTTCAGCCAGTTCGACGGCAGCCATTACCAACCGATCGCGGGCGCCAACTCGCCGACCGGCAACGTCACCGTGACGCCGGGTGTGGCCGCGACGCTGCAGTTGTCGACGGCCGCCGCGAGCACGAACGAAGCCGCGCACGCCGCCACGCACTACTGGACCGACCGCGTCAACGAGTGGTGCCGCACGATCCTGGGCAACAGCTCCCAGCTCAACACCGCGAGCACGGTGCGGCCGACGGTCAACATCGCCTCGACTTGCAACGCCTACTACACCGGCAACTCGATCAACTTCTACAACGCCGGCGGCGGCTGCGCGAATACGGCGTTCTCGACCGTCATCGCCCACGAGTGGGGCCACGGCCTCGACGATCGCTACGGCGGCATCGCCAACAGCAACGCTGAAGGTGTGAGCGAAGGCTGGGGCGACATCCTCGGCATGTATCTCGTCGACAGCCCGCTGCTCGGCAGCGGCTTCCAGTCGGCCGGCGTCGCGCTGCGCCGCGGTGACAACACGCGCGTCTATCCGTACTCGAGCACGTCGCCGCACGCGGCGGGTCAGGTGTGGATGGGTTTTGCCTGGCAGCTGCGGCAGCAGTTGCGCACCTCGCTCGGCACGACCCAGGCCATCGCCGTCTCCGACGACATCGTCGTCGGCTCGATCGTCGCCGACGCCACGACGCGCGTCGACGCGGTGCGTGAGGTGTTCATCGCCGACGACAACGACGGCAACCTGCTCAACGGCGTACCGCACTACGCCGAACTCAGCGCGGCGGCTGTGATCAAGGGCATCCCGTACCCGCAGATCCAGGTCGCGTCGATCGCGCACACGCCGCTCGGCAACACGGCGGCCCGCCTCGTGCCCCGCAAGGTCGCGGCGACCGTGGCGCCGACCTCCGGCGGCACCATTACCGCGGTGCGCTTGCACTACAACGCCGGCAGCGGTGCGCAGGTGCGCAACATGAAGCCGAACGGCTTCACCAACGGTTACGAGGCCGTGCTGCCCGCGGTCATGAGCGGCTCCGTCAGCTACCACATCGAGGCCGTGCACAGCAGCAACGTCACCGTGCGCCTGCCCGAGACCGGCGAGAACTCCTACATCGTCAGTGTGCCCCCGACCGGACCGTTCACGGGCTTCTGGCTCGAGAACTTCGACGGCGCCCTGTCGGGCTGGACCAACGCGCAGGTGCTGGCCCAGAACGACTGGCAGGTCGGGGATCCGGCGGGCCGCTCGGGCACCAGTTCGAGCGTCTTCTGGGCCGACCCGCAGACCGCCTACTCGGGCACGAACGTCTACGGCAACGACCTCGGCAACACGATCGGCACTACAAACTGGAACGGCGCCTACGCCGCCAACGTCGAGAACTACCTGCGCTCGCCGGTGGTCAACTGCTCGGGCCGCTTCGGCATGACCCTGCGCTTTCGGCGCTGGCTGACCGTCGAGGAGGGCGCGTACGATCAGGCGACGCTGTTCGTGAACGGCATCCAGGTCTGGCAGAACCCGCAATCCGGCCACCTCGTCGACACCTCGTGGCAGTCGGTCGAGTACGCGATCCCGATGGCCGACAACAACCCCGCGGTGCAGATCGAGTGGCGCCTCAAGAGCGACGCCGGATTGCAGCTGGGCGGCTGGAACATCGACGATGTCGAACTCGGCACGCGCTTCACGCCGCCGCTCGACGCGACCCTGACGATGCTGCCCGAGCAGGCTGCACAGAGCACGCCGATCAACATCGCGATCCACACCCCGGGTCCGACGACGATCTTCGCGCTCGCGATCGGCGACGCGATCGGCCCGACGCTGATCCCGAACGTTCCGCCCGTGTTCGTCGGCGGCAACTACTTCGTGCTCGGTGACGTCAGCAACGCCACCGGTGACTACGCCGCGTCGTTCGGCGCGCCGCTGATCAGCACCGCGGTGGGCCTGACCTGGTACAGCCAGGTGGTCACGTTCGACGCGACCTACACCAACCTGATCACGTCGAACCAGTGGTTCAACCTGTTCACGCAGACGCCGTGATCGCCTGACACGGCCTCGCAGTGCCACCCGTGGGGCAGCCGCGCCTTTGGCCCGGCTGCCCCGCTTCGTTATGGTGCGCGCGTGCGCACGGCCCTGGTCCTGCTGCTGTTCGGGCTCGCCCTGCGGCTGTGCTTCTGGCTCGGCGGCGCCGCGTCGACACCGGCGTGGGACGTCGCCTTCCAGGGCGATGCGCCTCTGTGGCAAGAGCTCGCGGCCAAGCAAGCTCACGGCGTTCCCGACGAACTGCTGCGACTGCCGCTGCGCCCGCCCGGCATGCACTGGCTGGTGTCGAGCTTGTGGAACGGCGACCCGGCGACCGCGTGGCGTCTGCGCCTGTTGTTCGCCGTGCTCGGCGCGACGATCGCGCCGCTGATGTTCCTGCTGCTGCGCCACCACCAGGTTGAACAACGCGCCGCGCTCGCCGGCGGGCTCTGCGCCGCCGCGACCCCGCTCTTGCTGCTGGGCAGCGGCCTGCACTCCGAGCTGCCGTACCTCGTGCTGCTGTTGCTCTCGCTGTTCGACCAGGAACGCCTGCGCACATCCCCCACCGCGGCCGCGGCCCTGCGCTGGGGCCTGCTGCACGCGGCCATGGTGCTGCTGCGCGCCGAACACACGCTGACGTTCGCGGCGCTGCTCTTGGTGCTGGCGCTGCAGCGCGCGCCGCGACGGACCCGCAGCCTCTCGCTCGCGCTCGGCGCCGCGCTCGTCGCGCTGCTGCCCTGGCAGCTGCGCGCCGCGGCCCTCGTCGCCGACTACAACACCGCGGGCGCCCCGCAGCTGCCGCCCGCCGGCCGGGCGACACCGGGCGGTCTGCCGTGGACCGCCGACGCGCTGGCGCGACTGCACACCTTGCCCGCGTTCCAGCAAGGTCCCGTGTTCGGTTTCGTGCAGGACACGATGCGCGTGCGCGGCGCGCGCGAGGTCACCGCAGAGGATCTCGACGTCGTCGTGCAGGCCTACGGCTGCTGGCCACAGCCGCTGCCCACGCCGTTCGTCTGCCTCTACGGCGGCCTCAACTTCTTCCTCGCCAACACGCCCGAAGCGGCCGGCGGCTTCTCGAACGCCGCGCTCGACCGTCCGCCGCCGCTCATCGGCGGCGACGAACGATACCCACCGGGCCTGCGCAACGTGCTGCCGCGCGGCGGCCAGCTCGCATTGAGCTATCCGCCGCACCTGCACGCCCTCGAACACGGCTACGCGCTCGGCCTGCACGAACTCGGCGCCGACCCGCTCGGCGGCGCCGGCCGGATCGCGAAGAAGCTGCACCACGCGGCCGCCGGCGCGCTGCCGGGTCTCGGTGGCTACAACCTGCCGATCGGCCTGTCGGGCGAACGCCGACCCGTGGACATGGTCGTCGCCACGGGCTGGTGGCCACAGGTCTGGCGCGCGCTCGTCTTCGCCGCCGCCGCGTTCGGCCTGTGGCGCCTGCGCCGGCAGCCGTGGCTGTGGCCGTGGCTGGTGATCGCGTCGACCAAGGTCGTCGTGATCGCCGCGTTCTTCGGCTACGCGCGCCAAGGCGCGCTGCTCGTGCCGTTCGTCGCGATCGGGCTGGCCGCGTGTTGCTCGCGTCTGCCGAGACCGCGCACGCTGCTGCTGGTCGGCGCAACGCTCGTCACGCTCGAAGCATGGCGCACGGCCACGGTGCAGGTGCTTGTCGACGGTCAGCCGGCCACCGAGGCGGTCGACCATGGTGAGCACACACTTCGATACCGGTAGCGGCGAGAGTGCCGGCCGGTCGCGCAGGACGCGGAGACCACTACATCGGCGCGCATGCGCCTCGCTGCCGCCGCGCCGACCACCCTCACCACATGACCTGACCGCCGCAGTGGCTGATCGCCTGCCCGGTCATGCCGCGCGCTGCGGGCGAACACAACCACACGACGAGACCGCCGATCTCGTCGGGCTGCAGGATGCGACCGAGCGGCACCGCCGCCATCGCGGTCTTCATCGCCTCGTCGAACGACACGCCCATGCCGTCGGCCATCAGCTGCAGCCCCGCGTGCGCCATCTCGGTGTCGACCCAGCCGGGACAGATCGTGTTGACGGTGATCTCGCGCGGCGCCAGTTCGAGCGCGAGCGCCTTGCCGAACCCGACCACGCCGTGCTTGCTGGCGCAGTAGGCCGTGTAGCCGGGCACGCCGAAGCGGCCGAGCACGGAGCTGATGTTGACGATGCGGCCGCCGTCGGGAACGTGCGCGAGCGCCGCCGCGGTGGCGAAGTAGACGCCGTCGAGGTTGGTGCGCACGATCTGATCCCAGCGGTCGGGGCCCGGTACGCCGTTGCCGTTCGGGCCGCCGACGCCGGCGTTGTTGACGAGAATGTCGAGGCCGCCGAGCGCCTTGGCGGCGCGTGCGACGGCGCGAGCCACGGCGTCGCGGTCGGTGACGTCGGCGGTGACGGCGACGGCCTTGCGGCGCAGCTTGCCGATCGCGGTCACCGTCTTCTGCAGCGGCGCGCGCCGCCGACCGAGCACCGCCACGTCGGCGCCCGCCTCGGCCAGGGCCAGGGCGATGCCCGCGCCGATGCCCGTGCCGCCGCCGGTCACCAGAGCCTTCTTGCCGCGCAGTGACTTGTCGTGCAGTGAGCCCTTGGCCGGGACGGCCCGCTTCACGGAGTCGCTCCCATCATCGCCACGACGGCGTCGACGAGTTTGCCGATGCCCTGGGCGACCTCGTGCACCCGCGCGTCGTACATGTAGGCGGGTGTGCTGACGATCCGTCGGTCGGCGTCGATCACGCAATCGGTGACGGCGCAGTCGACGTGCGCGGCGCCGAGCTGTTCGAGCGCCTTGGCGGTGCCCGCGTCGTTGCCGATGGTCAGCTTGGGGTGTTCCTTGCCCAGCACCAGGGCCACCACCGCCGGGGCGATGCAGATCGCACCGATCGGCTTGCCGGCCGCGTGCATCGTGACCAGCAACCGCGCCACCTCGGGGTTGGCCGAACCTGCCGCGCCGCGCACCGCGAAGTTCGACAGGCTCTTGGCCGCGCCGAAACCGCCGGGCATCACCACGGCGTCCAGGGTTTCCGGATCGATCTTGCTCAGCGGCGTGATCCGGCCGCGGGCGATGCGCGCGGCCTCGCTCAGCATCGCGCGCGTGGCCCCCTCGATGGGCTTCTTGGCAACGTGATCGACCACGTCGTGCTGGTGACCGTCAGGGGCCGTGCAAACGATCTCGACACCGTGGCGGTCGAGATGCATCAGGGTCAGCACCGACTCGTGCACCTCCGAACCGTCGAGGAAACCGCATCCGGACAAGATCACGCCGACTCGCTTGTTCATACTCCTGGCCTCGTTCATGACATCGCGACCGAACATCATGCCGTGGCTGCTGCTCGCGGCGTCCTGTTCCCCGGCGGAATTCGTCTGGCAACAGCCGGTGCCCGAGGCCCTGGCGAACTACCGTCGCGCCTTCGACGAAGCCGTCGGCGACCGCGTCGACGGGGAGTGCAGCCACGATCAACTGCTCGCTGCCGTGAAGGCCGCGCGCGTGCTGTGGCTCGGCGACCACCATCGCAGCAGCCGCCTGCACGCGCTGCACGCGGCGCTGCTCGAACGCCTCGCGCGCTCGCCGCGGCGCGTGGTGCTGGTGCTCGAGGCGCTCGGCGTGCAGGACCAACCCGACGTCGACGCGTTCCTCGACGACCGGCTGACGCTGCAGGAACTGGCCGATCGCATCCGGCAACGTTGGCCCGGTTCGTGGCTCGACGACCGCGAACTCGATCCGTGGTACTACCGCAGCCTGTGTGCGACCGCGCGCCGCCACGACTGGCGCCTCGTGGCTCTCGAACCGACGCCGCGGCCACCGTTGCCGCAGCGCGACGCGGCGATGGCGGAACACGTGCGTGAACTGGCCGCGCAGCACCCCCAGGCGCTGATCGTCGTCGTCGTCGGTCAGGCGCACCTGCTCGGCGAGGGCGACCTCGTGCGCCGCACGGGACTGCCCGCGGTCGCGATCGGCGGGGAACCGCCGGCAGCGCTGGCCGCCGCCGCGCCGCGCGGGCGCGACCGCTTGCTGCGCGGCGGCGATCTGTGGTGGTTCGCCGAACTGTTCGGCGACGACGCGCTCAGGTGACCGGCACCGGCGTTCGTGAGCAGGCGCCCTGCCCGACCTGTTCGAGCACGTCGAGCGCGGCGACGCGATAGGCCTCGGCCAGCGTCGGGAAGTTGAAGATCTTCTCGACGAACATGCCGACGTCGAAGCCCGTCATCAGCGCCATCTGCGCCAGGTGGATCAGTTCGGTCGCGCCTTCGCCAACGATCTGGCAACCGAGGATGCGCAGCGTGCCGGTCGCGACGACCAGCTTGAGCATGCCGTCGGCGGAACTCGAGATCTGCCCGCGCGCGAGTTCGCGGAACTGGGCCCGACCGACCAAGCAGCTGCCGTGGCGTTCGACGGCCTCCTGTTCGCTGATGCCGACCGAGGCGATCTCCGGGATCGTGTAGATGCCGCTGGGGATCACCTCGCTGCCGGCGCCGAGCGGCAGACCGAGCGCGCAACGCATCGCGCGGCGCCCCTGCTCCATCGACGTCGACGCCAAAGACGGCGGCCCGATCACGTCGCCGACCGCGAAGATGTGCGGCACCGAGGTCCGACACTCCGCATCGACCGGGATGTGGCCACGCGCGTTGGTCGCCAGACCGGCCGCCTCGATGTCCAGCCCCTCGATGTTGGCGACCCGACCCAGCGTGCACAGCAGCTTGTCGGACTTGACCTCCCAGCCGTTGTCCAGGCGCGTGACCACGGCGTCGATGCCGTTCCAAGACACGTCGCTGACCTTGGCGTTGCCGACGAACACGCAGCCCGGGTGGCCTTCGAAGTCCTCGACGAACTTGGCGATGATCTCGGGATCGAGGAACGACAGCGGCCGCTGGCCGCGATCGATCATGGTCACGTGCACACCGAGCGCCGCGAAGATGGTCGCGTACTCGGTGGCGATGACGCCCGCGCCGAGCACGGTCAGCGACCTCGGCAGGTAGGCCATGCTCAGGATCGAGTCGCTGTCGAGCACGTGCTCGTGATCGACCGGGATCTCCGGCGGCGTGCGCGGGCGCGACCCGGTGGCGATGACGACGAACTCGCCGGTGAGCAGCCGGCGCTCGCCGTAGACCGATTCGACGGCGACCGTGTTGGCGTCGACGAAACGCGCGCGACCGTGGATCTGCTCGATGCCGTTGCGACGCATCTGCGCGCTCTGGTAGGCGACGTGCGCGTCGATGACCTTCTGCATGCGGTCCATCAGGCTGGCCAGCTGCAGGTCGGGCGGCAGCTCGACACGCACGTGGCGCCCCAGCCGGGTGCGGAACCCTGCCATGTGCACGGCCGTCTCACGCAGCGTCTTGCTCGGGATCGTGCCGCGGTGCACACACGCGCCGCCGACGCCGACCTCACGCTCGATCACGCAGACCTTCCTGCCGGCTTTGGCCGCCTGCACCGCGGCCTTCTGACCGGCGGGGCCGCTGCCGATCACGACCACGTCCCAGCGTTCGACGCCGCCGCGTTCGCTGCAGCCGCTCATCGCATGCTCTCCGTGACCAAGAGGGCGCGGTCGCGCTGTCGGATCAGTTCGTCGAGCTGGTCGGGATACAGGTTGAGCCCGGCGAGCACCGGATGCGCACGCAGCTCTTCCTCGTCGGGCGCGGCGCCGAACGGACTGGGCGCGACCAGGTGGCTCAACTGGTCGGCGAGGCACACCGTCATCGCCATGTCGGCGAAACGCGGCGCGGTGACGTAGTCGTGGTGGTGGCCGATCGCCTCGGCGATCTGCTCGGGCAGCTTCCACTCGACGGCAAGCAAGACGCCGGCCTCGATGTGCTGTTCGTGCACGGCGTTGAGCAGGTAGCCGACCGGCACCGTCAGCTCGTTCTTGCCGAGCACGCGATCGACGTTGTCGAGCAGCACGGCCTTGCCGACGTCGTGCAGCAGCCCGCACAGGAACGCGATCTCGACGTTGCGCCGCCGCAACCGCGCGATCTCCTTGGTGTAGAAGCCGGTCAGCACCGAGTGTTTCCACAGCGCCGCCAGCAGCTCGGCGCAGGTCTGGTTGCCGAAGATGCGGCCCTTCACCGACACCGCCATGGCGATCTCGGTGATCAACTGCAGGCCGAGGCGGCTGACCGCCTGCTGCAGCGAGGCACACGGCATCTGGCCGGCGTAGGCCGCCGAGTTGGCCACGCGCAACACGTGCGAGGCGATCGTCTGGTCGCGATGGATGACCGCCGACAGCTTGGCCGCGTCGGTGTCCTCGAGTTGACACAGCTCCATCACTTCCGCGGCGGTGCCGGGCATGGTGGGCAGACTGAGCTTCTTCTCGTCGATCTTGCGGGCGAACAACCTGGACAGGTCGGAGGTCGCGGTAGTCATTGCCCCGGTCTCATCGACGCTCCCGGTGGTGAGGATGAGTGGCGCGGCAAGCGCCCTTGGCACGGCCGGCACGCACGCTGTCGCGAGAACGTAAGAAGCACGGGCACGGCTGCCGACCGCAGCCCGGATCCGTATCGTGCGCCTCCCGCGATGCGCCGTGCCCCTGCCCCTTCCTGTGTTCTCACCGGCCTGTTGGCGCTCGCCCTGGGCGTGACCGCGGCGTCGCAGGCTCCATCAGCCTGGGCCGAGTTGGTCTTCCCGGGCGGCGTGAATCCGAACCAGGCGACCAGCCTGGGCAAGATCGACGTCTACCGCGAAGGCGGCACGGTCTACGCGTACTCGGCGGTCACGCGCCGCTGGTTGGCGACCACCGTCGGGCCGACGGCGACACAGTTCTTGACCAACGACTGCCTGCTGCTTTCGGACGCGAGCACCTGCAACGCGTTCTCGGCCACACGCGGCGTGTTCGCACCACTCGCGGTGTCGGCGCAGGCGGTGCTGCTCAATCCCACCAGCCAGAACAACGACGAGATCCTGCTGGTGCGCGACGGACCTGCCCTGCACACGTTCAGCGGTTTCGTCGGCACATGGTCGACGCGCCCGGTGAGCACGAACGCGAGCGTTGCGACCAAACGCAACGTCGCCGTGTTGGCCGACGGCAACGTGCTGTCGGGCATGGACGCCTACACGGGCCAGTGGCACGACCTGACCATCAGCAATACGGCGACGAGTCTGGACGCCGACGGCGCCGTCGGCATCGCGATCGCGCCGCCCTTCGTGCACGCGTTCTCGGCCAACCACGGCAGCTGGCATACGGCGCCACTGCCACCCGGAGCGACGATGACGCGCGACGACGACTGGGTCGTGTTCTGGTCGGCGACCGAGATGCTCGCCTTCAGCGGCCAGCAAGGCCGCTTCGAACAGGCGCCGCTGGGGGCCACGGCCGTCGTCGCCAGCGAAGACCACTTCGGCGTGTTCGACACGATGTTCGGGCTGGTCCCGTTCTCGGCGGTGCGCGGCAGCTTCGGCCCCCCGATCGGCCCATCGGGCGCGCCGTTGACGACGAGCACCACGGTCGCGCTCGTCACCACGCCCGGCACCGCGCTCTGCTACAGCGCGCTGCGCAACACCGTCGCCACCATCGCTTCGAACAGCACCTCGGAAGGCGCCGCGGGCATCGTCGCGGTGACCCAGGACGCGATCAGCAACCAGTGGCACGCCTACAGCGCCATCACCGGGCAGTGGCACACAGCGCCTGGCGACGTGTTGCCGGCGCCGCCCCTGCTGACGACCACCGGCGCGGTGTTCGACACGGCCTGGGGCCTGCGCCACTTCGCGCCGCGTTCGGGTGGCTTCGTGCCGCTGGTGAGCAACGGCCTGCAGAGCCTCGGCAACCCGAGCAGCGCGATCGCTGCCGCCTACGACAACACCCACCTGCACGCCTTCGACACGCGCACCGAACGCTGGCGCAGCGTGCCGCGCGCCGGCGGCGCGACGCCGCCCGTGGTGCAGATCTGGCGCACGACGCTGCAGGCCACCGACGGCGGCCAGGCCTACGGCTTCGGTGCGCAGAGCGGCGAGTGGACGACCACACCGCTGCCGGAAGCGTTCGCGACCGGTCGCGCCAACTCGGAGAGCGGCCAGCTGCTGACCAACACCCGGTTGCTCGGCTATTCACCGTTGCCCGAGGTGTCGGGCTGGCCCCAGTTCCCGGCGTTCCGGCGCGTGCTGACCACGGGCGCCACCGCCCGCATGTCGCTGCCGTTGGGCGCCGGCGACTTCGGGCTGCTTGCGCTCGGCTGGCTCGCGCCCCCCACCGCGGTGACGGGGTTCGGCGAACTGCTGCTCGATCCCGCGACGATGGTCACCGTGCTGCTGCTGCCAACTCCGGGCGAAGCCGTGCGCCGCTTCGACCTGCCGCTGCCCAACACCCCGCTGCTGGTCGGCGCCGAACTGGGCCTGCAGCCGCTGCTGCTGCGCAGCGGGCGGCTGCCGTACCTCGGTGACCTCACGGTGCTGTCGATCTGGTGACCGTCAGGGGTCGCCTGCATCCGCGCCCCGAGGTCGATCGAACGGTCACCCATGCGCCACGTCGACCTGCTCACCTGCCTGTTGCCGCTCGTCCTGATCGCTCCTGGCTTCGCCCAGGAGCGCCTGTTCCGCGCCGAGGACCAGGCCGGCCGCAGCGCCGCGGCCAACGAACTCCTCGGCGTGTTGCGCAGCCGCCCCGACCTGCCGACCACGGTTGCGCTCGCAGCCACCGCTGCGGTGCAGCTGGCCGACGATTCGGCGGCGAAGTCGCAGCTGCAGGCTGCGCTGCAACGCGCCAACACCGACGCGACGACGGACAGGACACTGACCAGGTTGCGCGGTGACCTCGAGGACGTGGTCGAGACGCTGGTGTTCCGACCGCGCCTGGAAGCCGGGTTGCCGAAGGGTTTCCCCGCGCCAGCCGCCGTCGACGAGATCGAACTGCGCCACTACCCGGCCTACCGCATGGTGCGCACCGCCATGCGCGGCGGCAGCTTCACCGCCTTCTGGCCCCTGTTCCGGCACATCGAGAGCAATGGCATCGCGATGACCACGCCGGTGCAGATGGACTGGCAGGAACAGGACGAACGTAGCCGCCCGGTGCAGATGGCGTTCCTCTACGGCGACCCGATGGTCCAGCCCGAGCACACCGCCAAGGGCGTCGAGGTCGTGGCGGTGGAGGCCATGACCGTGCTCAGCATCGGCGCGATCGGCGACGATCGCCAGGACCGTGTCGAAGCGCTGCAGCAGCGGCTGCTCACGTTCCTCGCGGTCCCCGACTGCGCCTACGAGGTCGCCGGCCCGCTGCGCACGATGGGCTACAACAGCCCGATGGTACCGCGCGATCAGCGTTACTTCGAGGTGCAGCTGCCGGTGCGCAAACGCGCCGACCCGGTGGTTCTCGACCTGCGCTGATCACGGCGACCACAGCCGCGAGCCGACAAGCGACGATGACATGACGTGAATCGGCTGGTCGTCAACATCGCCGCGGATGGTCTGTCCGCCGTGGCCAAGGTCAGCGCCGGCGCGGCGGCGTCGCGCGCCGAGCTCGACGCCGAACTGCAACGCGCCGGCGTGGTCTTCGGCCATGACGAAGCCGCGCTGCGCGCGCTGGCCGAGCTGCTGCTCGACCCCGATCACGCCGGTGAGCACGTCGTGGCCAACGGCGTCGCGCCGCAACACGGCGCCAACGGTCGTCTCGATCCGCAGTTCACGCTCGGCCAGACCATCGGTGAGGTGTGCAAGGACGGGCACGTCGACTTCCGCGAACGGCGCCTGCTGCAGCCGATCGGTCCCGACGAGCACATCGCCAGCGTGCATGCGCCGACCGCGGGAACCGCCGGCAAGGACGTGCGCGGCCGGCCGCTGCCGGCCAGGCCGGGCGCCGCAGCGAAGTTCCGCCTGGGCCCCGGCGCCCGCCTCGCCGACGACAAGATCCTCGCGAGCCGCGGCGGCGTGGTGCTGGCCGACGACAAGACCATCGACGTCGTGCCGCTCTACCAACACCGCGGCGACGTCGACCTGAAGTCCGGCAACCTGCACAGCGAGGGGTCGCTCGAGGTCACCGGCGACGTCGGCGACGGTTTCGCCGCGACGGCGACCGGCGACGTCATGGTGCGCGGCGTGGTGCAGTCGGCGAAGGTCACCGCCGGCGGCAGCGTGCACGTCGACCAGGGCATCCTCGGCACGCAGAGCGAGGTGACCGCCGGCGTCGACCTGAGCTGCCGCCATGCCACCGCCGCCCAGCTGCAGGCGGGCGGCACGATCCTCGTGCACGACCAGCTGGCGCATTGCCGGGCCCGCGGCGAACGCATCCTGCTGGTCGAAGGTCGCGGCCAGGCGTTCGGCGGTGAACTGCGTGCACAGATCTCGATCGAAGTCAGCGCTGCCGGCACCAAGGAAGGCGCGGCGACGCTGCTCGCGATCGCCGACCTGCTCGACGAACGCAACGAACTCGCGCAGCTGAGCAGCGAAGCAGCGCGCGTCGCGCGTGTCGCCACGCGCGGCGACAACACCAACGGCCGCATCTCCAAGGGCAAGGGCACACGCTTGGCCGTGCGCGCCGAGGACCGCAGCGAGACCGAACGGCTGCGCCTGATCGCCCGCCAACGCGAACTGCTCGACAACGCCAGCGTCGTGATCCATGACGTCGCGCACGTCGGCGTGCGCATCCAACTCGGCGACCTCGTGCTGCGCATCGACGCGCCGCGCCACGCCGTTCGTTACCGCTACGACCGTGACCAGAACCAGATCCTCGAGGAGTACCTGCCATGACCGTCGACCTGCATGAGATCCACGCCGCCGAGGCGATGAGCAAGACCGTGCACTGGGCCGCGCCGCACGAGAACCTGCGCGCCGCGGGTCAGCGCATGGCCAACCACGGCATCCGCGCACTGCTGGTCGCCGGGCAGTCACCGTCGGACCTGCCCGGCGTGGTCACCAGCAAGGACATCGTCAACGTGCTCGGCACGCAGTCGGCGGAGGTCCTCGATCAGCTGCAGGTGCGCGACGTGATGACCAAACCCGCGATCTGCATTCCGATGCAGGCGAACCTGCTCGACTGCGTCAACCTGATGCGCATGGCCGGCGTGCGGCGCATGCCCGTGCTGGACGGCACCGCGGTGATCGGCATCCTGAGCATGAGCGACGTGTTCACGCGCATGCTCAAGGACTGACCCGCGATCAGCGCCGCAGCAGGCTTTCCACTGCCACCCGCCGGCCCGCAGCCGCGGCGGCGAAACTCAGGAAGCGCGGCCGGGCGCGGTTCCACAGCAGGTGGCCGCCGCGCGGCAGCCAGACCTCGCCGCCGGCGGCGCGCACCAACGCTGCGCCCGCGGCGACGTCCCATTCGTGCTTGGGCAACAGCGTCCAGGTCGCGTCGGCGAACCCCGCCGCGACCAGGGCAAGTTTGTAGGCGACCGATCCCATCGGCAGCAGGTCGCAGGAGTTGCTCCACGGCGCCCACTCGCCGCGCTTCATCTCACTGCGGCTGGCCAGCAGGCGCAGGTCGCGCCGCGGCTCCGGCCAGGGCAACCGCGGATCGCCTTCGGTCGTGACGCCGAGCCCGACGGCCCCGACGACGACGACGCCCGTGGCCGGGTTGCCGATCGCGCCGAGCACGGGCTCGCCGTCCTGCAACAGGGCGATCGACGTCGAGTAGTCCGGACGCCCGGCGACGAACGAACGGGTGCCGTCGAGCGGGTCGACGACCCACACCCGACCACACGACAGCCGCGCCGCATCGTCGTCGCTCTCCTCGGACAGCCAACCCTCGCCACTGCGGGGCAGCCGCGCGCGCAGCAGGTCGTCGACCTCGCGGTCGGCGGCCGTGACCGGACTGTTGCCTTCCTTGAGCTCGAACGGCACGTCGGTGGCCGCGTGTCGCCGCAGCACGGCCATCGCCTGCAGCAACGCTTGCCGGGCGTGCGCCAGGTCCTCGGAGCCGATCTTCAAGCGGTGCCGCCGCCCCGGGGGTCGAGCACGGCGTCCGCGCGGTCCGGGGTCGCGACCCGCCATGGCGGCGTGGTCGCGATCAGCTCGACGGCCTCTTCGGCCGTGGTGGCGACGCGATAGATGCCGCGGAAGTGCGGCTGGATGAAGCCCTCGACGAAGCCCTTCTCGAGCATCGCCAGCAACGGTGCCCAGTAGCCCAACGCATCGAGCACCACGACCGGCTTGTCGTGCAGGCCCAGCTGCTTGAACGACAGGATCTCGAGCAGTTCCTCGAGCGTGCCCAGCCCGCCCGGCAACGCCACGTAGGCGTCACCCGATTCGTCCAGGCCCCGCTTGCGGCTGCGCATGTCCTGCACCGTCTGCATCGCATGCGCCTGCTCGCAGTGCACGTTCTTGTCGACGAACTGCTGCAGGATCACGCCGATCGTGCGACCGCCCGCCGCGCGCGCGCCGCGGGAGACCGCGCCCATCAGGCCGTATCTACCTCCGCCCCAAACGAGGTCCCAGCCGCGCTCGGCGATGCGCCGGCCGAGTTCTTCGGCGACGACCGCGAACGCCGGATCGATGCGCTCACTCGACGACGCGTAGACCGTGACCCGCAGCGGACGGCTCACAGCGTGTTCCCCTCGGCCAGCCAACGGTCGAGCAGCAGCAAGCCGACCATCGACTGACCGTCGCCGGGGTCCTGGTCGAGCAGCCGCGCCCGCGCCTCCGCCAGCGGCATGCGATGCACGGTGATCTGCTCGCTGGGTTCGAGTTCCTGCGGCGTCACCACCAGCTGGCGCGCCAGCCAGTAGTGGCAGACCTCGTTGGACACGCCCTTGTAGGGAGCAAAACGCCCGAGCGGCTGCCAGACACCGGCCTGCAGGCCGGCCTCCTCACGCAGTTCCTTCTTGGCCACGGCCAACGGGTCCTCGCCAGGCTGCATGCCACCGATCGGGAACTCCCACAGATCGATGCCGAGCAGATAGCGGTGCACCCGCAACAACATCGTGCTGCCGTCGTCGAACACCGGGATCGCGGCGCACGAGCCCGGCATGTCGACGTAGTAGTAGACGCCCTCGCTGCCGTCGCGCTGCACGTAGCGGTCGCGGCAGTAGCGGTGCCAGGTGTTGCCGACGAGCACCTCACGCGACAAGCGCGTGAACGGCGGTTGGGAACCTGGGTTGCCGGTGTTCACCTGACTCAACGGGCGATCGAGAAGTAGAACTGACGACGATCGTCGGTCTCTTCGTACGCCCAGGGCCAGCCGACGTCGAGCGCGATCGGCAGCTCCAGCACCGGCACCTCGATGCGCAGGCCGACGCCCCAGCTGCCGCGCAGTTCGCGGAAGGTCGGATCCTCGATCGACAGACCGAGCAGGCCGATGTCGGTGAACACGACCCCGCGCAACAGTTCGCGGTCGCGGACCTCACCGTCGAGACGCGTCGCCACCAGGGGCACGTAGATCTCGGCCGTGGCCGTGTAGATGGCCTCGCCGCCGAACGGCCGCCCGAACTGGCTCGGCCCGGCGCGCCGGTAGTCGAAACCGCGCAGATTGGCGCCGCCCATGTAGAAACGTTCGGTCAGGAACACGTCGTTGCTGCTGCCGAACGGATCGCCCAGACCGAAGCGGTGCTCGAGGTGCAGCACGGTGCGGTGCCCCATCTCGTTCTCGCGGATCGGCAGGTAGATGTGCATCGCGTGGTCGAACTTGACCATGTCTTCCTCGCCACCGAGGAAGCCGCCGATCAACTCGACCGAGACCGACGCCTCGAAGCCCTTGGAGGGGCGACGGAAGTCGTCGAAGTCGCGGTATCGCGCACCCAGGCGGATACCGCGCAGTTCGGTGGTGCCCTCGGCGTCGTAGGCGATCGAGGTCGCATCGGGCGCGAGGTCCTTGATCTCGACGGACGAGTCCCGCACCGACACGCCGACGTTGAACTCGTCGGTGAAGTAACGCGACAGACCGACCTCACCCTGCAGCGTGTCGGAGGTGTATCCGTCGGGCAGGCGCCGGATCAGGCGTTCGCCAGCGACGCGCAGCTCGTGGGTTTCGAAGTGCTCGTTGAAGATGTCGGGCTCGGTCCAGCTGACGCGAAACTGGCTGTACTTGCTGCCGGGGGCCAACAACATCGCGAACGTCTGACCACCGCCGTGGAACGCTTCGTTGTCGAGCACCTCGCCGATCGCGTCGCCGGGGTTCCAGGTGCTCGGCGGGTCCCACAGGTCGAAGTTGCGCTTGTTGAACGTCAACGACGCCTGCGCGCCCTGGCCCGTGCTGATGCCCACGCCCCAGCGCAGTTCGCCGGTCGGAGCATCGGCGAGGTCGACCCCCAGGTTGACGAAGTCTTCCGACCCGCCGGCGACGGGCTCGAGTTGCATACGCGGCCCGCGCAGCGTCACCGGATCCTGGAAGTAGCGCGTCTGTTCGAGGTTGCGCAGCGACCGCTGCACCTCGCGCATGTCGATGCGTTCACCCGGCAAGACTCGGATGCGGCGCCGGATCACGGGGTCGCGCGTGAACCGGTTGCCGCGGATCACCACGTCCTGCAGCTTCTTCGGCAAGCCCTCGATCACCTGGAAGACGACCTCGACCTCGGCGCCGTCGGCGTAGATCTCCTTCGCCGGCCAGATCACGCGACACGGCTTGGAGACGTCGATCATGCCCGGGAACGACGACGGCGGGTGACCACGTTCGCCGTAGAACTCCTGGATCGCCAGCCAATCGCGTTGCAGCCGCCCGAAGTCGTAGAACTCGCCGGGCTGCACCTTGAGCTCCTTGGCGATCACTTCGGGCGAGTAGAGCGGGGCACCGGCGATCGGCGCGCCTTCCTCGTCGAGATGCTCGATGCGCACCGACTTGATCCGGTAACGCACGCCCTCGTCGATCACCAGCTTGATGTCCACCTTGGTGCGGTCGTCGCTGTAGCGCACGTCGGCGACGTCGACGGTGGCGTCGAGGAACCCGCGGCTGCGGTAGAACAACCGCAGGCGGTCGAGGTCCTCGTCCAGGATCTCGCGGCTGTAGTAGCCACCGCTGACCAGGCCCCACGCCGGATCGCTCTGGATGCGCGCGTCGCGCGCCAGGTAGTCGGAGGTGCCCAGGAAGCCCAACGGCGGCTCACCCGGAAACGAGTGGTTGCCGAAGAACTCGAGCGAACGCACGGTGACGCGCGGGCCTTCGTCGATGCGGAACAACAGCGACTTGTCGGCGCGCGCGCCCGGCACCACGCCCGACGGCGGCGCCGGCACCGGCTGCACCACGAGGTCGATGCTCGCGAAGGGGAAGCCGTCGCGCGCGTAGCGGGCCAACAGCACCTTGCGCATCGCCTGCGACTCGGTGGCGGTGACCTGCCGGCCGACGTCGATGCCGAGCAGATCGTTGACGGTGCGCCGGTCGAGCTTGTCGAGCCCCTTGAAGTCGATCGACGAGTAGACCTCGACCTCCTGCTCGACGACGTAGGTGATCTGCACGTCGGCGTCGACGGCGAGCGCGTAGGCACTGACCACCAGCCGCCGCTCCTCCCACAGGTTGGTGCAGTCGTTGGTGACCTTACGAGCCTCGAACGGCTGCCCGACCCGGGTCATCAGGCTGCGCACCAACGGCTCGCTCGCCGCCTCGTCGAGCATCTTGGGGTCACCGCGCCCCTCCGCACGAGCGAACTGGATCGAGCGCACCGTGCGCCCCTGCAAGGCCCGAACGGCGTCGTCGAGTTGCACTTCGCCCTGGGTGTCGACGCGCGCGCCTGGCACACCCTGGGCGGACGGGTCCTGTTTCGCCGGCGGCTCCTGCTGCGCACGCAGGACCGCGGCCGCGGCGGCGAGCTGGCACAGCATCAAGGCCGCAAGCTGTTTGTTCACGATGGTCGGCTCACGACAACGGCCCGTGGCGTCTGGTCGACCTGACTCGCTGCAACCGGTCTTGCGTCAACCTGTGGAGTCACGTCATTGCTCCGGCTCACTGCATCGGCTCGGCGCGACGCGTGAAGTTCTCGAAGCGCATGTACTCGCGAAAGAAGCGCAGCACGACCTCGCCGGTCGGGCCGTTGCGTTGCTTGGCGATGATGATCTGGGCGAGACCGGCGTTCTGCTCGGTCGGTTTGAAGTACTCGTCGCGGTGCAGCAGGATGATCACGTCCGCGTCCTGTTCGATCGCACCCGACTCACGCAGGTCGCTCATGCGCGGCCGGTGATCGTCGCGGTTCTCGACGTCGCGGTTGAGCTGCGAGAGCGCGATCACGGGCACCGACAGCTCGCGCGCGATGCCTTTCAGACCGCGCGAGATCGTCGAGATCTCCTGCTGACGGCTCTCGACGCGGCCACCCGCGGACATCAGCTGCAGGTAGTCGACCACGACCATGTCGATGCCGTGCTTCTGCTTGAGGCGCCGGCACTTGGCGCGCAGTTGTGTGATCGACAGACCCGGCGTGTCGTCGACGTAGATCGGCACCTCGTAGAGCCGCGCCGCCTCCTCCTGCAGCCGCCGGTACTGCTGGTCCGTGATCCGACCCTTGCGCATCGCCTGACCGTCGATCTGCGAGCGGCAGCACAGCATGTTCTGGATCACCTGCTGGTTCGACATTTCGAGCGAGAAGAACGCCACCGCGGCGCGGTGATTGGCGACGCGTTCGGTGAGGTTGAGCGCGAAGCTCGTCTTGCCCATCGACGGGCGCGCCGCGACGATGATCAGTTCCCCGGGCTGCAGGCCCCCGGTCATGTCGTCGAAGTCGTAGTAATCGGTGCCCAGGCCGGTGAGGCGGCCTTCGCGTTCACGCAGCCGGTCGATGCGTTCGAAGGTCGACTGCAGCACGTCGCTGATGCTGATCGCCTCGCCGCTCTTGTCCATGCGCGAGATCTCGAAGATCTGCCGCTCGGCCTCGTCGAGCAGGGTCTTGGCCTCCTCCTCGTTCTGGTAGGCGCGCCGGGCCACGTCCAGGCAGGTCTCGAGCAGGCGCCGGCTGATCGCCTTCTCGCGCACGATCTCGGCGTGGTGCAGGACACCTGCGGCCGTGACCACGCTCTCCATCAGGTCGAGCAGCTGCGGATGCCCACCCACCTCGTCGAACCGCCCCATGCGCTGCAACTGCTCGCCGACCGCGATCGGGTCGGTGGCGTTCTTGCGATTGAACGTCTCGATGATCGATTCGAAGATCAGCTGGTGCCGCGGCAGGTAGAAGTCCTCGGCCTTGAGGAACGTCACGTCGGCGACGGCGTCGGAATGCAGCAGCAGCGCGCCCAGCACGGAGCGCTCTGCCTCGAGATTCTGGGGCACACCCCGCCCATCGAACGTCTGCCGGAGGTCGACCATGGAACGCGGCACACTTCTGTAGCCGCCGGCACCGCACGCGCAAGCCGCGAGCCGGTGTAGTGGTTGTGAGTTTGAGTGGAGTCCTGGGGAAAACCAGCGGGCGCCACGGGCCAGCCGGTGAATCGCCAACGCAGCAGACGACCCGCTGGCGCAGCAGGCGGCCCGCTGGCGCAGCAGACGACCCAGCTAGCGCAGCAGACGACCCTGCACGGCGTCCTCGTCGAGTTCGAGGATGCCCCGTCTCGCCAGCTCGGCCAGCAGCTGCCGCGCCGTGTCGAACTCGACACGCAGCTTGCGCTGCAGCATCGCGGCCGTGGCACGACGCGATTCGAGCACGAGCCGCGTCGCGTCTTCGACGAGCGTCTCGTCGAGTTGCTCACCGAACAGGCGCTGCTGGCGGGCGGGCACCTGCGGCGGGGTCGACAACCGCGGAATGGAAACCGTGGGCTCGACCTCGCGATCGGACTCGTCGGTCACACGTGCCGTGCGTGGCACATCCACGGGGTCCTTGCCGGCGTCAGGCTCTTCGTCCAACGCATCTTCGTCGAGCGCTTCCTCCAACGCATCTTCGTCGGCGAACTGCTCATCAGCGGCGTCTGCTGCCCGCTCGCCCCACGCGCTCCCCGGGCCGTCGATCGCCGCAAGAGGTTCTGGCCGCGACAGGGCAACCGGTGGCTCCCAGGACTCGGAGGTCGACTCGGGAACAAGGTCGCCAACCGACGCGGCGTTCGCGTCCGTTTCGGGCGCCGGCTCCGCCCGCGCCTCGTCGTCCTCGACGTCGCCGCGAACGTCTTCCGCCCCGGGCTGGATCGACTCCTCGCGGCCCTGCCGGAGCCCCTCACCGAACCAGTCGGCCGCCAACGAACGCGGCACGCCCGGATCACCTCGCCCAACGTGTTCGTCGACCTGTTCATCGACTTCGTCGACCTGTTCATCGACGACGAAGATCTCCTGTTCGTCGTCAACTTCGTCGGCAACGACCGCGTCGGCCCCGGCCGTCGCAGTGGGCGCTTCGGTCTCGATCTCGGGATTGTCGATGTCCTGATTCTCGGGCGCGCGAGGCACCCAGCCACCGTCCTCCTCGTCGAGCGGCGGCGCTTCGCGGCGGCGCTCGAAGTAGGAGACACGGCGCGACGGACTCGCCGGCAGCTGCGCCTCGACATCCTCGACTTCAGGCTGCACCTCGACCTCGTCGTCGTCGACGCCGACGAACACCTCGGGCACGACCTCGTCACCAACGTCCGCGGCATCGTTCGCCGCAGCACCAGCCACCGCCGCGGCACCCCACTGGGCGCGATCGCGGCCACCGACGCCTGCCGCGGCATCGCCGGCCACGGTTCTCGGCATGGCGGTGGCGGAGGACGGGCGCGGCTGCAGAGAACTGGCCGCAAGACCCTTGAGGTGATCGGTGACTTCCGCCTCGACGCCCGCCTCGCCGCGGCCCGACTCGCGCAACCTCTCGAACGCGTCGCGGAAGAAGAAGTCGGTCGCCAGCAACAGCGCTGCGACCGTGATCGCCCAGACCGCGATCAGGCTCGGGTAATAGCCGATGGTCGCCACCAGAACGCCACCCAGCCACGCGCCCAACTCACCCTTGTGGAACGCCGGGCTGACGCCCCCGTCGCCGAGGTTCAAGAACACGCCGAGCATGACCACCATCGCGAACAGACGGCCCAGCCGCGCGAGCGGTCGCTCGCAGGCCCCGGTGACGAACCAGATCGAACCCCAGGTCAGCAGCAGCAGGAACCCGAGGAACGCCGGGGCGAAGCCGAAACTGCGGTAGACCCAGGCGACCAGCAACTGCAGCGGCGACTGCACATCGAGGGCGTCGTGGCGCAGGTGGTAGTAGAGCAGCGCCGACAACGTGAACATCGCCAGCCCGATGGGCAGCAACGGCATCAGCCGCTCGGCGACGGTGCGCGACGAACTATCGCTCTCTTGCTGGCCCGGCAGATTCACGGTCATGGCCCCTCCACGGGCGTCGGTCCCAACCGTCCGGTCACATCGGACGACCGGGCGGACTCTAACGAGGTCGCCGCCGACCTACAAGCAACTGCGGCCGGCAACATGCACGACCGCAATGGGTGCCTGAAGGGCACGCCATCGAGAGCCCCCGCGCCTCACGCGGAGCCCCCGGACACGACCCGCTCGTCGTCGTCACCGGGCGCCTCGTCACCCGCGGTGTCGTCAGCCGGGTCGGCCAGCTCACCCGGTTCGTCGACCTCGTCACCTTCCTCGAGGACCGCGGTCGCGGCCGCGCCGTCGGCTTCCTCGACGTCGAAAGGCGCTTCGCCGGCGTCGATCGCCGCGAGTTCTTCCTCGAGCAGCATCTCACGCTGCTGGTACTCCTCGAGGGTCATCAGCACCTCGCGGGCCTTGGCGCCCACGAACGCGCCGACCAGGCCGTCCTCCTCCATCAGCTCGAGCAGCCGCGTGGCCCGCGTGTAACCGACGCCGAGCGCGCGCTGGATCAGCGTCGCCGAACCGCGCTGCTGCCCAAGAATGACCTCGACTGCCTTGGGATAGAGCTCGTCGCGGCTGGCGCCCGACGAGCGCGAACTGGTCTGCGTCTGCACCAACGCGGGATTGAAGCTCGGCCGCTGACCGTGTTCCTCGAGGAACCGGACCACCGACTGCTGTTCGTCGTCGGCGACGAACGTGCCCTGGGCGCGAATCAGCGCCGCGCCGCCCGGCGGCATGTAGAGCATGTCGCCGTGGCCGAGCAACTTCTCGGCGCCGTTGCTGTCGAGGATCACGCGCGAGTCGATCTTGCGGTTGACCTTGAAGGCGACCTGGCACGGCAGGTTGGCCTTGATGATGCCCGTGATCACGTCGCTGCTGGGGCGTTGGGTCGCCAGGATCACGTGCATGCCGACGGCGCGAGACTTCTGCGCCAGGCGCTGGATCGACTCCTCGACCTCGTTCTGCGCCACGTTCATCAGATCGGCGAACTCGTCGATGACGATCACGATGTAGGGCAGATGGATGCGCTCGGGCGGCGGATCGCGCTGCAACCGCTTCTTGAGCTCCTGCTCGCCGAGGCGGTTGTAGTTCTTGATGTGGTTGACGCCGGCGGCCGACAACATCGCGTAGCGGTTCTCCATCTCGTCGACGGCCCACTGCAGCACCGCCGGCGCCTTCTTCATGTTGGTGACGACGTCGCAACACAGGTGCGGCACCTGCTTGTAGGCCTGCAGCTCGACCATCTTCGGATCGACCAGGATCAGCTGCACCTGCCGCGGCGTGCGCGTCATCAGGATCGACAGCAGGATCGTGTTGATGCAGACCGACTTGCCCGAACCCGTCGTGCCGGCGATCAACAGGTGCGGCATGCGCGCCAGGTCCTCGACGATCGGATTGCCGGCGACGTCCTTGCCCAGGAACAGGGGAATGGCCTTGTCCTCGCTGCGCCCGAACTGCTCGAGCAGGTCGCGCATGAACACCTTCTGCCGCGAGCTGTTGGGCACTTCGATGCCGATCGTGTCCCGGCCCGGGATCGGCGCGACGACGCGCACCGACACCGCCTTGAGCGCGGCCGCGAGGTCGAGTTCGAAGCCCTGCAGCTTGTTGACCCGGATGCCTTCCTCGAGGCGGAGTTCGTACTGCGTCACCGCCGGCCCGACCGAAGCGGCGACGATCTCGCACTTCATGTTGAAGTTGGCCAGCTTGCTGACGATCGCCTCGCCGCCCCGCTGCAGCACCTCGGAGGTTTCGGTGACGTCGTTCTGCAACGACTCCTGGAACAGCTCGATCGGCGGGAACGGATAGGCCTCGTCGAACGGCAGCGTCGACTGCGCCGCCTTGCGCGGCCGCGGCTTGGGCTTGGGGCGCGCCCGAATGACGATCGGCACTTCGGGGGCCGAAGGTTCGCGCGCGGGTGCCGGGGGATCTTCCGCATCGGCGACCTCACCGGCTTCCGGCTCGGTGGGCGCGGCGACGTCTTCGTCATCCTGGCCCGTGGTGTTGCCATCGGACTCGTCGTCTGCGCCCGCTGTCGCGGCCCGCTTGCCGCGACGCCGACGCCTGGTCGGCAACGTCGTGTTCGACTCGTCGTCCTCGTCGTCGACACTCACCGCCGCGGTCTCGCCATCGTCGCCGGCGCTTGCCGCATCGACCGCGTCGTCGACCCATGGCAGCTCCTTGCTGCGCACACGACGGGATCGCCGCGGCGCCTCCTCTTCGACCTCGTCGAGCAACGCGGCGACATCGGCACCGACCTCGCCACCGACAGCCAGGGCCCGAGGCTGCCGACGCAACCGCCGCCACAGCACCTCGAGCGCGGCGACGGCGCGCAACAGCAACTGCGAGAACATCCACTCGGTCGCGAGCAGGAACGACACCAGCGAACCGAAGCCGACGAGCAGCAGGCGGCCGGTGCCGCCGAACGCGGCCTCGAGCCGCGGCGACAGGAAGGCGCCGAAGACGCCGCCCGCACCCCAAGGAGTGATCTCACGGACGCCGGCGCGGCCGTCGGCGCCGGCGAACAAGATCGCCAACATCGCCGAGAACACCACCGCGCCCAGCACCTTGATCACGAGGCGGTTGACCGAGCGACCGAGGAACAGCGCCATCGCGCCGCCGAGCAGCAGCAACCACGGCACCCAGCCGGCCAACCCCAGCGTGCGTGCGAAGCCGTGCGCGAGGTAGTAGCCGACGGCGCCGCCGAGGTTCTGCATGCCGCCGGTCGGCACCGGGGCGTCGAGGCCGGCGAGCCGGAACGTCGCCAGGCACAGCATCGCGTAGAGCGCCACGCCGCACAGCGCCAGGGCGACGACCTCACGCGCGCGCTGCGACAGGCCCGGCCCGGGCACGTCTTCGAGGGGCACGAAGCGGGTGCCCCGCTTGCGCGGCTTCGGTTCGGATTCCACGGTAACGGCCTTGCTCACGGTGCTGCCTTCAAGTTGCTGCCTTTCATCGGTTGGTCGTTCCTGGTCGCCCCGGCTGCTCGCGCCAGAGCTCGACCGCGGCCGCGACGATGCGCCCCGCGGTCGTCGACTTGTCCTGCCGCGGCAACGCTTCGTCGCGGCCATCGGCGAAACAGAGCACCACCTCGCTGTCGTCGCTGCCGATCGCGTCGTGCAGGTTGACGACGACGAGATCCAGGCCCTTGCGGACCAGCTTGTCGCGACCGCGAGCGATTGCCGCGGACAAACCCGCGGCGGTCGACTCGAGCGCGAAGCCGGCGACGACGCGGCCGCCCTTGTGTGCGGCCAGGCCGGCGACGATGTCGGGGTTGGGCACGAGCTCGAGCTGCCAGGAGCCGGCCGCGCGAGCCGGTTTGCCGGGCAACCGCTGCGCCGGACGCCAATCGGCCACTGCCGCCGCGGCCAGCACGACATCCGCGGTCGCGAATGCGCGTTCGGCCGCAGCTTGCATCGCCAGCGCCGAAACCACTTCGTGCACCAGGGCACCTGCCGGCGGCGAAACATCGACTGGGCCGAGCACGAGGGTGGCGGCATGGCCCGATGCCAACGCCGCCGCAGCGAGGGCGCACCCCATGCGGCCCGAGCTGCCATTGCTCAGGTAACGCACGTCGTCGAGGTACTCGCGGGTGGGGCCCGCGGTGATCAAGATGGAGACCATGCCCTCGCCGACCCTCGGGCTTCGTATCCAGCAACCGCCACGCGTCCTATGGTAGTAACAGTCCTTCCGTGGGGGAGAAAAAATACGGGTCTGCGTCTACACCGATCGTCACAACGAACGTCAGTAGCCCTCTGCCTGCGACCCATTGCCTGCCCCCCGCGTGTCTTCACGAGCTTTCGTCCCCGTCCTCTCCGCCGTCATCCTGTTGACCGCCTGTTGGTCACCCTCGACGAGCCGCGACTCTGCTGACGAGCAGGTCTACGGCATCCTCGCCAAGGTCGCAGAGCAGGTCACCGGCGCACCGACCACGCACCAGCTCGATCGGCCGATCGACACCCTGCGCAACCGGCTGCTGAACGGCAAGGAACCGGTCCGGCTCGACCTGTTCCAGGCCCTGGACGTCGCCGCCGAGAACAGTCGCGAATTCCAGCGCCAGAAGGAGTCGCTCTACCTCGCGGCGCTGAGCCTGACCCGCGAGCAGCACAACTTCGCGTTGCGCTTCTCCGACGTGGCCTCCGGCGAGGTCTCGGGTGAAAGCGACGACACCGCCGACGCGGATCTCAGCAACAACCTGTCGGCATCGGTCAACACCGTGGCCGGCACGCGCGTCGTCGCGAGCTTCTTCAACACCTTCATGCGGTCGCTGATCCACGGCGGTGGGTTCGACGGCGGTTCGATCCTCAACCTGACGCTGACCCAGCCGCTGCTCCGAGGCGCCGGTGAGCGCATCGTGCGCGAACCGCTGACCCAGGCCGAACGTGACGTGGTCTACGCGGTACGGGACTTCGAACGCTTCCGCGCCGACTTCTCGATCGTGGTGGTCAGCGAATACTGGAACGTGGTCCGCCAGATGACCGACCTGGTCAACGTCGAAGCCAACTACCGCAGCCAGAACCAGTCGCGCGAGCAGATCGAGGAACTCTACAAGGCCGGTCGCAAGACCGTGACCGACCTCGGCCGCGCCATGCAGAGCGAATACTCGGCCGACGTCGCCCGCGTCGACGCCAAGAACCGCCTGGAAGTGGCGATGGACCGGTTCAAGATCACGCTGGGCCTGCCGGTCACCGCTCACGTCGACCTGGACCCGGATGAACTGCAGCGACTGGTGGCGATCGGGGTCGAGACCATCGAACTCGAGGAGACGACGGCGATCGCCCTGGCCCTGCAACGTCGCTACGACCACCAGACGGTGGTCGACTCGGTCGAGGACGCCGGCCGCCGCATCCTGGTCAGCGAAGATGCCCTCGAGATGTCGCTGGACTTCACCGCGGCGCTGAACGTGCCCTCGGAGTCGGGCAAGGACCTCAACCTCGACTGGTCGCGCGTCAACTGGTCGGCCGGCTTCGAACTCGACCTGGCGCTCGACAAGCTGGTCGAACGCAACGCCTACCGGTCGTCGCTGATCGCGTTCGATCTGGCGGTGCGCAACCGCGAACAGAGCGAGGACCAGATCGCTGCCGATGTGCGCAGTTCGCTGCGCAACATCCAGAGCGCGATCGACACCTTCCGCATCCAGACGCTGGCAGTCAAGCTCAACGAACAGCGCGTCGAGGCCAACACCGACCTCTACGCCGCGGGCCGCGTCGAGGCCTTCGAGAAGCTCGATTCGCAAGACGCCCTGATCAGCGCCCAACTCGACCTGACTGCGGCGATCGTCGACTACAACGTCGCGAAGCTGCAACTGATGAACAACCTCGAGGCGATCAACCTCGAGAAGCAAGGCCTCCGTTTCGACCCGGCGCTGCCGATGCCGCAGCTCAAGACCGGGGAGTGATCGCATGACTACCGACCCCAAGCGTCCTTCGCGCCTGCTGCCCCCACGCCGCAGCCCGACTCCCGTCAACCTTCTGCTGGCCGCCGCCGTGATGACCGTCGCCTTGCTGACCACGGCATGCGGCGACAAGGCCGCGCCAGTGGCCAGCGATCCGAACTTCTACAAGGTGTCGCGCGAGGACCTGCCGATCACGGTCAAGGAGCCCGGCGAACTGCAGGCCGTGCGCGAGACGAGTGTGCGCTCGGACGTCGAAGGCCAGGCCACGATCCTGTACCTGATCCCCGAGGGCAGCACCGTCAAGACCGGCGAGAAACTGTTCGAACTCGACGTCAGTGAAGTCGTCGAGAAGCGCGCCAACCAGAAGATCACCGTCGAGAAGGCGCGCAACGCGTGGGAGCAGGCACGCACCGCCGCGGAGATCCTCGAGAAGGAGCTGACGACCAAGCTCAACTCCGCCGCCTCGCAGCTGCGCATCGCCGAGATGGAGCTCGAGAAGCTGCTCGGAGCAGTCGGCGACAAAGCCAACGAGGGCACCAACGGCGACATGCTCAAGAGGCTGCGCGAGCTGGTCAACGAGAAGCCGGTGACCGCGGCGCCGGTCGACGCCTCGCTGCAGGAGGAAGGCGCATCGAGAATCGTTCAGGTCGCCGCAGTCGATCCGCGCAACTACGCCAACCTCGTCGACAAGACGCTCCAACTGCTGCAGGTGCCCGGCGCCGGCGACCCGTTGAAGCGCGACATGGGCGACATGGCCAATCGCATCCTGGATCAGGCGGACAAGATCCGCCTGGCAATGGCCGACCTCAGCATCAAGGGGGACAGGCTGGCCTACAGCCGCCGCCTCGCCAGCAAGCAGTTCATCACGCGCAACGAGCTCGAAGGTGACGAACTCGCCTACCAGAGCCAGATCTCCCAGGTGACCCTCGCCTGGAACCGCCTCGACCAGCTGATCAACTACGACCTGCCCGTCGAGCGCATCAAGGCCGCCCAGGACTTCGAGAACGCACAACTCGAGATGCAGCGCGTCGAAGCCAGCAACGACGCCGAACGCAAGAAGTCGGCGTTCGACGTCGAAGCGAAGCAACAGGAGTTCGATGTCGCCGCCGAGCGCCTCGCCAACTTCAACAAGCAGATCGACAACGCCGTCGTCTATGCGCCGACGCCGGGCCTGGTCGTCTACGCCCGCGTCGACCGCGACCGCCGCGGCGGCGAAGCCGTGCGCGAAGGCGTGAGCGTGCGTGAGCGTCAGGAGATCATCGTCCTGCCCGACAACACCAAGATGCGCTGCATCGTCAAGGTGCAGGAAGCGCAGATCGACAAGGTGGCCATCGGCCAGCGCGCACACGTCACCGTCGAAGCGTCCCCCAACGAAGTCCTGCCCGGCCGCGTCGTGCGCGTCGCCCCGGTGGCCGACTCGTCGAGCAGCTGGATGGGCAACGACAAGAAGGTCTACACGACCGTCATCGAACTCGACGGTGAGAACACCGACAGCCGGCTGCGCTCGCGCATGGCCGCCGCGGCGGCGATCACGATCGAGACCGTGCCGGACGTGATCGCCGTGCCGCAGCAGTCGGTGCGTCGCGACCGTTCCGTGAACTACGTCTGGAAGCACACCGACAAGGGCCCGCAGGCCGTGCGAGTGGTGGTCGGCGAGCACAACCAGGAGAAGGTGCAGATCCTCGACGGCGTCGCCGAGGGCGACATCGTCTACCGCACCCCGCCGGGCGGCGTCGCCGACCCCCGCTTCGAGCAACCGGCGTTGCCTGAGGGGGTGCCGGTCGAAGCGGACAACCCGGCAGCAGCCGATCCGCAGGCAGCCAATGCGCAAGCCGCGCGGCTCGGTGGCTCCGACGGCGCGGCACCCGCTGGCGACGCCCCCGGTGACCGTGGCGCCGGTGGTCGCAGCCCCGGTGGCCGCGGCCCCGGTGCCGGCGCGCCTGGCGGCGGTGCCCCGAACGGCAATGGCGCGCCCGGCGGCCGACAGGGACGGCAGGGCGGCGGCATGAACAACAAGAAGTTCGCCGAGATGACCGCGGAAGAACTCGAAGCCTACAAGGGCCGTCTCGACGGCATGCAGACGATGGTCGACCGGTTCCGCACCAGCGCCGGCGAAGACGTCGCCAAGCAGATGGAGGAGTGCCTCGCCGGCATCAAGAGCAGCCTCGATGGCAGCGACCTCGAGACCGCGCAAACCCACGCCGACCAGTTGCGCACGCTGATGCGTTCGGCCATGGGCAATCGCGGTGGTCGCGGCCAGGGCGGCGGCAACAGCCCCGGCGAAGGACCCGGCGGCGGCAACCAGAACCGCGGCGGCTGAGCGGACCAGACGAACGATGGCTCAACCAACGATGTCCGATGACCGCAGGGTCATCGCCGAATTCGTCGACGTGCACCGTCACTACCTGATGGGCACCAACGTCGTGCGCGCCCTCAACGGCGTCTCGATGCAGGTGCGCCAGGGTGACTACCTCGCGATCATGGGCCGTTCGGGCTCGGGCAAGAGCACCATGCTCAACCTGCTCGGCTGCCTGGACCGCCCCACCTCCGGCGAGTACCGCGTCGGCGGGCGCGACGTGAGCCAACTCGACGACGACGCGCTGTCCGACGTGCGCGGCCGCGAGATCGGCTTCATCTTCCAGTCGTTCAACCTGATCCCGCAGCTGACCGTGCTCGAGAACCTCGAGGTGCCGCTGTTCTACCAGAACCGCGTCGGCCCCGAATCGCGCGCCAAGGCCGAGATGCTGGCCCGCCGCGTCGGTCTCGGCGGCCGCCTCGACCACCGCCCGCTGGAGCTCTCGGGCGGTCAGCAGCAACGCGTGGCGATCGCGCGCGCGCTCATGAACGACCCGCTGTTCCTGCTGGCCGACGAAGCCAC
>CAYMPV010000028.1:0-83630 GCA_964392305.1 uncultured candidatus Brocadiaceae bacterium | reverse complement strand
TGCCCTCGAGGCTGCGGATCTTCTCGCGCAGCGTCTTGCCGCGCACGTAGTCGAGCACGAGCACCGGGTTGCCGTCGACGGTCAGCCGATCGACCAGGCCGACGAGGTTGTCGTGCTGGGTGTTGCCGAGCAGGTCGCCCTCGACGCGCAGCATCGAGTGCACTTCCTGTTCGTCGAACAGGTCGATGCGCACCCCGCGCGCCTCGAAGAACACGCCCTCGGCCGGCAGTTCGTCGGGGCTGATGCCCTCGGGCGTGCGGCGCGACGTGACCTCGAGCAGGCGCGTCACCTGGCGGCCGCCGCCGGCGGACGCACCGACCTTCAACGCGACCTTGTTGCCCGATTCCTCGTGCTGAGCCAGGAACACCGAGGCGAAGCCTCCGCGTCCCAGGAATCGGGTGATCCGGTAGCCCTGAACGACTTCCCCTACCGCAAGCTTCATCATCCGCTGTTCGTCCCGGTTGCGTGTGCGAAGCGGCGCGCTCCGCAGGACACCTTTCGGTATCCCCTTTGTCCAAGTTGAGTTAGGACGAGACCTGCCGCGGATACGACGCTGCCAACGGGATCTTGGCGTCAGCGGATAACGAACGTCTGCAACGGCGAGAACGCCTGCGCCCCGGGCGCACCGGATTCGACCCGCCAATGCAGCAGACCATGCTCATCGAGAGCGGTGACGACCGCGGCCGGGGTCGGCAGGGGGCTGCCGACGATGCCATCGAAGCGTGCCAGCTCACGATAGTCGGGTGCGAACAGGACCAGGCTCGTCGGCCCAGCGGGCGCCGGCCCCGACCACTCGAACACCAGCGGCGGCGCGGTCAGTTCCCCGGCCGGAAACGCGGCGACAAGCGAGATCAAGCCAGCCGGTCCGTGCGCCGATGAGGCAGCAACATGCGTTGGCATCGGCACCACGGGATCCAGAGCCGCTAGCATGGCGGCGCCGAGGCAAGCGAAACCGAGCGGGCGCGGCCACCAGGGTTGGTGGCGCGCGGCGCGGACGCTGGCTGCCTTGGCCGCCGTACCCGGCCCCCGCGATCGCCAATCCCGCATCCAGGACCGCCCATCCGCCCGCGTGACGGATCGGTGCTCCCGCTCCAGGTAGCGATGCGCCGCCAACAACGCCCACTTCGCCATACCCCATGTTCGGAACGAACCCCTCCCTACCGCAGCGATTTCCCCTGCTGCTCACGCCGATCCTCGTGCTCGGTGCCTGCGGCGGTGGCGGCGGCACCGCCGCCAATGTCGCGCCGGCGCTCGTCGGCGCGACCTTCGTGGGCGCGGGCGCGACCCCGACGGCTGGTGACACGCTGCAGCTGTTCTTGTCCGAGGACGTCAACCTGGTCGGCAGCAGTCTGCTGACCGATGCCGACTTCACCCTGTCGGCCGGAGCCAGCCTCGGCACCGTCAACACGGCCCCGACGCTGCTCAATGCACGCGCCGTGGCGATCACGCTGGGCAGCGGTGTCAACCTCTCGCCCGGCAGCACGACGATCGCGTTCTCGGCGGGCAACGACGCGATCGCCGATCTCGGCGGCGCCCTGGGCAACACCGGTGCGCCGGTGACGATCGGTACCAGCGACGGCGCCGCACCGGTGATCAGCAACGTCACGATCGCCGGCATCGACGATGCCCTGAACGGCACCGGTCTCGCCGGCGGCACGTTGCAGGTCCCGGTCAACGGCTGGACCGTGACCCTCGCCTACTCCGACAACGCCGGCATCAACACGGCCGCGACGCAGGTGTTCGCCGACGTCGCGGTGACCACGTCGAGCGGCACGCAGACTGCCGGCACCAACCTGCTGCCGTTCCTGTCGCCGATCTCGGCCACGAACACCGCCGCGAGTTATCGGGTGCCGACGGCGACGTCGTTCCCGCCCGGTGCGTTCACGTTGAGCTGCGTGGTCGTCGACAGCTCGGGCACGGCATCGGATCCCTCGACGTTCGCCGCCAGCGTGCGCCCGTTCAACGACGCGCTGCGGCCGTTCGAGACCAGCGTCAACTCGCAGCAGGTGTGGTACCTGGACTTCTCGCGCGACATCGAGTCGTTCACGACCAGCGTCATCGCGGGTGGGGTCTCGGTCGACACCGTGGCCAGCGCCAACTCGCGCAGCGACTTCGAGGACATCCTGCACGTGCTCGGCCTGCAACACAGCAGCCCGATCCCCAACGTCGCCAACGGCCAGGACAGCAACGAAGTCGTGGTCGCACGCTTCAAGCTGTTGCTGCTGCTCGAACTCGCGTCGCTGCACGGCAGCGCGCCGATCTCGTTCACGACCACCGATCCGGGCGGCACGTTCCTCAGCTCGAGCGTGCCCTACTCGTCGTTCGGTTACTCGCAGATCAGCATCGCCGGCGCACCGACCAGCGCGGGTGTGCTCGGCGTGGCGATCTTCGACCCGTCGAACACGACCCAGAACGACAACACCCTGACGAGCTTCTCGGGCGTGCGCCTCGGCGTGTTCCTGCAGACGATCGCCGATTCGGGCATGGGCCCGCCGTCGACGAGCGCGTTCCGGCTGACCTTCGGCCCGCTCGCACCCTCGTTGAGCGGCACCGCCATCGGCGCCGACGGCCAGGACGATCAGCGGCTGACCGGCGCGCTGACCGATTCGCGCGCGACCGTGATCGACACCGCGATCGCCGACCTGGCGCGCTTCACCGCGGTGATCGTCGCCCACGAATGTGGCCACTCCGTCGGCCTGGTGCAGAACGGCGCGATGCCGGACGGGCTCTACGGCAACGACACCACCAACTTCCCGGGCTCGTCGGACGGTCACATCCGGACCACGAGCCTGTTCCCCGCCGGCGCGACCAACGTGATGAGCCCGGCGCTGTCGTACAGCGGCGCGATCAACGCCGCGTCGGCCTTCAACACCCTCAACCTGGCCTACCTGCTCGAGCAGGTCTTCTACGGCAACTGACATGCGTCAACTCCTCTCGATCCTCCCCCTGCTCTGCTGCGCCGCTGCGGTGACCGGCCAGGACCTGCGCCGCGGCCTCGCCGACGCCGATGCGGTCGTCGTCGGCCGCCAGGTCAACAAGGTCGCGCACGGCGAAGACGTCGTGCTGCACACCGTGCAGGTGCTGCGCGAGGTGCGCGGCGCTGCCGGACAACGCGCGGTGACGGTTCTCGACTGGCCCAAGCTGTCGCTGCACAACCGGCCGACACCGCGGCAATCGCGCCTCTACTGCCTGCAGGACGCCACGGTGGTCGCGACGCGACTGGGTCTGGCCCCTGAGCAGGGCCCGTACTTCCGCATGGTCGGCTGGGCCGGCAGCAATCCGCTGGTCGGTGCCGATCTGGACAAGGACCCGCTGGTCGGGTTCGCGGCGCTGCTGGCGCGCAGCGAAGCCGGCGCAGCACCCAGCGACACCGCTGGCGCACTGTGCGAGATGGCGCTGCGCGGCGACGCTGCGGTGCGCACCGAAGCGACACGCTTCCTCACCGAACGTCCTGACTTGTGCCGGCACCTGCAAGCCGTGCAGTGGAGTCAGCTCGTGTCGCGCGCCTCGGGCGAGGTCGACGACGTCGCCCACAAGATCGCGCTCGCCGAACTGTGCGCCGAACAGCGCCTCGACGGCCTGCTCGACTCGCTGATGGTTTCGCTGGGCCCGGTGACCGACCCCGAATACGCGCGGGTCGTCGGCCGCATCGCCAAGATGCTGCACGGTGAAGAGGCGACGGCGCGCTTGCAGGGTCGGCTGCGTTTGCTGCGTGAACCCAAGGACCGCGCCGTGGTCCTGCTCGCGATCGGCGCCACCAACACCGACTCGGCACTCGAGGCGCTGCTGCGCTTGGACAGCGGCGAGCAGAAGGACCCGGCGGTCGAGGCGGCCCTGCGTGAGCACCGTTCGCCGCGCGCCAAGGAAGCGGTGGCGCGGCGCAACAAGTAGCGTCGCGGGTCAGCGCCCGTCAGCGGCGACGACGACCGGCGCTCTCACCCTTGGGGTGCAGCATGCGCGCCAACACCCCGAGCGCAACCGTGCGTTCGAACAGCGCTTCGCGCGCCTGCAGGTCGGTGGCGACGTTCAGCATGCGGGTGCCGTTGCCGTGGTAGGGCCGATCACCAGGCTGATCGTCGTTGGGATTGCCCAGGAACGCTGCCGGACTCACGCCGAGCTGCCACTCGACCAGCGGCCGCTTGCTCATGCCCGCGTAGAGACCGAGCCGCGGCTTCATGCCATCGACGATCAGTTCGAGCTCCCAGCCGCCGTTCAGCAGCCAGCGTAACCGGTCGCGTTCGGCGCGCTCGAGCAGCGCGCCGCTCGGGAACAGGTCGTTGCCGCGATCGGCGACCGCGGCCACCGCCGAGACCGCACCACGCACGGCGGCATCCGACTCGGTGTGTTGGCGCGGCATGCGCACCATCGACTGCACCAGCGGCGCCGTCAGCAGCGCGATGCGTTCGGTCGGCGCGACCTCCTCGCGGGCCTTCTCGACCAGCAGGCGATCGAGCACGATCATCGGGCCCATGCCGATCACGCGGTAGATGTCGCCTCCGTCGCCGACGCTGGCAAGCTTGACGCCGGGCCATGGTTGGTCACGCGCGGTGTCGACCGCCGCGTCGCCGCGGCGCCACGGTTGCAGCACACGTTCGCCGGCGACGATGACGACGTCGCGCAGCCGACGCCGTTGCGACGGATTGAGCACGATGCGCACGATCGCGCCGTCGCCGAGCCGCAGCTCGATACCGGCCGTGAACGGCCCGGCGTTCTCGCCGCTGCGCAGATGCAGGAAGCCGTCGGGGGCGACCAGCAGTTCGCGTCCCGAGGGGAACGTGAACTTGACGCCCGCGACCTGGCAGTCGATGCGCACGCCTCCCGGCGTGACGCAGACGTGTTCGTCGAAACGCAGTTCGCCCGGCGCGTGGCGAGCGTCGATGCCGCCGTTGCCGAGGCCGAACGCCGCGGCCGAGACCGCGCCGCGCCCGTCGATCAGCACGACCTCACGCGGCACGGCCGGAACCGGTGCTGCCACGGCCAACGGTTGTTGAGCGGCCAGACCGGCGGTCAACGAGACTACGAACGCGATTCGCCCCATCACATCGGAGCTATCGACCAGGACCGGCCACGGACCGGAGTCGTTTCGACGCCGGCGTCCGGGTCCGCCTATTCGACCGCAACCCCGAGCTGGCGCGCCAATTCGGCCAGGAACGCGCCGACGTCGGTGACGATGCCCTGGCTCTGCGCCGAGCCGCGATCGGACAGCTTGCTGACCACCGCCGGATGGATGTCGACGCAGACGGTCATCACGTCCGCCGGGATCATGTTGCCGGTGCCGATGCCGTGCAGCATCGAGCTGAGGATCACCACCAGTCCGGCGTTCTCGACGATCTTCGCGTAGGCCTCCTGCGCCGCGATCAGGTCCATCTCGGTGTCGGGCAGCGGTCCGTCGTCGCGGATCGAACCGGCGAGGCAGAACGGCACCTTGGCGGTGACGCACGCGTGCATGACGCCGGCCTTCAGCGTGCCGTTGGCGACGGCCTGCTCGATGCTGCCGCAGCGCCGGATCGTGTTGATCGCGCGCATGTGGTGCATGTGGCCGTGCACGGCGGCGCGGCCCGAGGCCAGTTCGACGCCGAGGCTGGTGCCGTAGAGGATCGCCTCGATGTCGTGCACGGCGAGCGCGTTGCCGCTGAGCAGGCCGTCGACCTGGCCGGCGCGCAGGATCGCGGCGAGAACGGGCGCCGCGCCGACGTGCACCACCACCGGACCGGCGACGAGGATCACCTTCTTGCCCTCGCTGCGCACGCGGCGCCATTCCTGCACGACGTCGGCGACCTGCGCCGGCAGCCGCCGTTCGGAACTGGCGCCACCCTGCATGAAGCCGAACTTGCCCTCCTGCAGCTTGCGTGTGGTGTAGGGCGTCACGCGGATGCCGCTGTAGCCGACGACGAGGCGCTGGCCGGCGACGAGGTCGCGCAGCTTGACGCAGCGCACCACGTCACCATCGAGCACCAGCGTCGCGTCCATGCGCTGGTTCTGCACCGGCACCCAGGTGCCGTCGATGCGGACCTCGGTCGCGAGGTTAGTCGACGAGTAGAAGCCCTCGGGCGCGGTGCCATCCAGGTCGACGGTCGCGAACGTCGCGTCCTGCGTCTCGGTCTCGGACAACCCCAGCGACATCAGGTCGGCGCGCACCAGCTCGAAGCAGTCCTCGTCGGGCGCCTCGACCTGCAGCAACAGCTGGCTCTCGTCCCAGCGGTTGGTGCCGATGTCCATGCGCAGCACCTTGTAGGTCGCGCCCGCTCCCTGCACCGCCTCGAGGGCGTCGGAGAGCAGCCCCGAGTCGATCAGGTGCCCCTTGGCGAAGAACGTCGCGACGGTCGACTTGTGCACGGCACCGAACGTATCCGGCGCCGCAGAGCGTCACCAGCGCGCGAAGTCGAACAGCAGACCGATGCCGGCGCCGATCAAGGCCCCTTCGTCGCAGTGGCCGGACTGGTTGCCGATGATCGCACCCAGGCTCGCGCCGGCCGCGGTGTTGATCGGGAAGCTCGGGCCGTCGTCGTAGCGGCAGTCGGGCTGACGCACGTAGTACCCGTCGTCGTACGGGACCCGCTCGTAGACGATGCGCGTCTCGACCGGTGGCGGCGGCGGCACGTAGCGGGCCCGTTCGATCTCCTGCTCGAACCAGGCGCGCCGCGCTTCGCTGTCACCCTCGTTCGGCGCGAGCTGCTGTTCGCTGCCGCGCGGCACCGGCGCCGCTGCGGGGCGTTCGATCAAACGCGCCACCGGCTGAGCCGGCTCGGCGTAGCGTGATCCGGCGCAAGCCGTGAGACCCGCCAGCGCGGCCAGGGACACGAAGAAGAATGAACGCGACATGCTGACCTCCTTTGCGATTCTCCGGCTACTCCTGCAACTACTTGTTCCAGCCCAGACGCACGACGTAATCGGCCGCGTCCTTGCTCAACGATGTCCACATCAGCTCGATGGTGTCGCCGGGCGGGATGAGCTTGACCTGCCGGTTGGACGTGTCGCCGACCGACAATCGCTGTTCGTCGCGAAAGCTGATCTGGGCGAGCACCTGGATCTGCTCATCGTCGACATTGCGCACCGGCACGATCACCTTGAGCTCACCAGTCTGCAAACGAGACACCTGGGCGCGCCCGACGCGGATCACGTTCTGCAGCGCGGTGTCGGCGACGACCACGCTGGCGACCTGTTCGGCGTCGTCTTCGATCGCGTAGGCGGGGTAGGGAGCCGTGCTGCAGCTGGCGAACCAGGCGGCGCAAACGGCGATGGCAAGGGATCGTCTCATGGCAGTTCCTTCGGTGACGGAATGGGAGTTGGCGCGATTGCACCGGCGGCGAGCCGATCGAGCCCGGGCAAGGCACGGAACAGGTAGTAACTCTCCTTGCCCTCGGGCACGCTGACGCGCCAGGTCTGGGAGAGCGTTGGCAGACGCGCGCCGTCGCGGTCGAAGAACTCGATCTGCAAGTCGTGGTCTCCGGGTGAGACGTTCATGGTCAGCACCTGCACGGTGTCGGGCAAGGTGGCCCAGTGACGCACATCGGCCGCACTGCTGGTCAGCAGCCCCAGAAGCAGCAGAACGCCGCCGGCGATGGCTTTGTCCTGCGCACCCTTGCCGTGGTCGCGCGCCGCCATGTCCAGCAGCACCACGCCGCTCACCGTCGAGACCGTCTTGAACACCGCCTTGCCCTGGCGGATGCCCTCCATCTGGGTGCCGCCCATGGTGCTGGCCTGGTAGTAGAGGTCCGCCAGCGGCACGGTGCGCTGCGGCGCCATTCCGGCCAACGTGACCTCCGCGAGGGCCACCGAACTGTCTCCGGGACGGAAACGCACGAGTTCCTCGTGGGCGCCGTCGCCGTACTTCTCGGGGCCCATGCCACACTCGACCAGGAGCACGAGATTTCCCGCGCCAGGATCCTGCATCACACGCCCGGCACCATCGCCGCGCGAACCGTTGCTGCGCGCAAACTCGTCGGCTTGCTGCGCTTCGCGAAACAGGTCTTCGGCATCCGCGTTGCCCATCAGACGGCTCATGCGCCCGGCCAGCCAGAACAGCAGCGCGAAGTCGGCGCGGTATTGGTCTTCACCCAATTCTGCGTCCGCGAGGATGCCGCGTTTGAAGCAGGCGCGCGCGTTGTCCGGCTCGCCGCGCCACAGGTAGTGCATGCCGGCGTAGAAGGCATTCATCGCCTTCTCGAACGGATCCCCCTTGTAGTTCTTGCTGCTCTCGCTGCCGACGACCGCGTTGAACGCCTCGGCACCGCTGGTCTGCCAGTTGCCCATGATCCGGCCGGCGGCCTCGAAGTGCCGCCAAGCCGACTCGGCGTCACCGAGCATCGTCTCGCACTGCGCGAGCATGTTGAGCACGAGCGCCAGGTTCTCGGGCGGACCAGTCTCGACCTCGGCCTGCAGGACCGAAGCGGCGGCGGCCATGTCGCCCGCGGCGAACGCACGCATCGGGATCTGGGGCGCACGCACGGCGCAGCCGGCGCACAGGGCGACCGCGGCCAACAGGGAGATCGGGCGGAACATGCGCGCGACGATCAGCGGTTGATCACCGACTTCTCGGACAAGAACTTCGTCTGGTAGTCGTTCTGCCACATCTTGCGATCGGTCTCGAGGTCGGTCAGCGTGAAGGTCACCTGATAGTAGGCGCTCTTGAGGCTGCCGGACTGCTGGGTGCGGTCGCGGATCACGCCGTAGAGCACGTAGTCCGCGCCCATGACCTCACCGCGCTGCCCCTGGTTGACGGTGACCGAGCCGGCGCGTTTCGCCTCACGCTCGCGCCGCACCGCGTCGAGACCGGCCGAACTGCGGTCCAGCACCACGATGCGCGGGCCGTACTTCTTCAGCAGCGCCGTCTCGATGCCGGAGACGATGATCTCCTTGTTGATCGTGTCCGACGACTGGTTCTCCATCGCCATGATGTAGAAGGTCACGGTCTTGCCGTCGGCCTGCGAAGACAGGATGCCCGCCTCTCCCAGATCGCGCGCCATCGTGTCGGCCATGGTGCGGATGTCCTGACTCTGCAGCCCCGTACCGCCGACCTCGTCGGGCGCATCGGAATCGACGCGGCGGTCGATGGTGCCGGCGCAGGCGGCCAGGGCAATGAAACAGACGGGAAGGAGAGAACGAAGGGAAGTCGTGAGATGCATACGGTGAGTCGCGTTCGTGACGGGTGAACCGGCTGGCGCCATCCCCGTTTGTCCGGCGCGGCGCCGCCCAGCGCAAGGCTGACCATGCCGTTGTCGGCCCGATCGATCCAGCCCTGAATCGACACCCGCAGAATCGTCCCAACGGCCCATCGGACGGGTAGCATGCCCACCCCAGTCAGACCCCGCTCGATGTCCAAGCTCGCCCAGACCCTCGTCACCGCCGTCGGCCACCACCTGCGCGGCAAGGATGACGCCATCGAAGCCGCCGTGGTGGCCCTGTTCGCCGGCGGCCACATCCTGCTCGAAGACCAACCCGGCGTCGGCAAGACCCTGCTGGCAAGGACCTTGGCGCGGGCGCTCGATCTGCCGTTCCAGCGCGTGCAGTGCACCGCGGACCTGCTGCCGAGCGACATCGTCGGCGCGCAGATCTTCCACCCCCGAACCGGCGACCTGTCGTTCCGGCCAGGCCCGGTGTTCACGTCGGTGCTGCTCGCCGACGAACTCAACCGCACGCCACCGCGCACGCAGTCGGCGCTGCTCGAGTGCATGGCAGAACGCCGCGTCACGATCGACCGGCAGACCCACTCGCTGCCCGATCCGTTCTTCGTGATCGCGACCCAGAATCCGCTGACCGCCGCCGGCACCTACCCGCTGCCCGAGAACCAGCTCGACCGCTTCCTGCTGCGCATCGAGCTGGGTTACCCCGACTTCGAACACGAGATCGAGGCCGTGGCGCGTGAGGACGGTCACCGCCTGGTCGACGACCTGCAGCCGGTGGCGTCGCGCGACCAACTGCTCGCTGCGCGCGCCGCCGTCGACGCCGTGCGCTGCGACCGCGAGCTGAGCACGTTCATGGTCGAACTCGCCCACCGCACCCGCAACGCCAGCGACAACATGACCGGCGTCAGCACGCGCGGTGCCCAGGCGCTGCACCGCGCCTGCCGCGCGCGCGCCCACCTGCACGGCCGCGACTTCGTGGTGCCGGACGACGTGCGCGCGCTGCTGGTGCCGGCCTGGGCACATCGGCTCGGCGCGCGTTCGCACGACGAAGCCGAAGCGGCGTTGCACGAGATCCTCGCCGAGACCCCGTTGCCGGACTAGTCGCGCGGCACCGATGGCAGCAACCCACCACAACATCGAGCTGACCCACCGCGGCCGGGTGCTGGCACTGCTGGCGGGACTCGCTGCCGCCGCGGCCTGGCTCGGTGACGACGCCAACGCCCGCATCGCCGCGGCGCTGCTCGCCGCGCCGTTGCTGGTCGACTTCGTCAAGAAGCAGCGCCATCTGCATCACATCGGCATCGTCGTCGCCAAACGCTTCACGTCGGTCGGCGCCGCCTTCACCGAACGCCTCGAACTGACCCAACGCAGCCCGAGGCCGGCGCGCGAGTGCCTGCTGTTCGAACCGCGCACGATGCGCGTCGAGCCGCCGATCCTGTTGCCGTCCCTGCAGCCGCACCAGCCACAGCGCACCAGCTTGCGTCAACGCAGCCTGGTGCGCAGCCACGTGCTCGAGCGCGTGTTCGTGCTGACCTCGACCTGGCCCCTGGGTCTGTTCCGGTCCCGCGCGGTGATCGTGGTGCCCACGGAGTTGATCACGCTGCCCGCCGCCGTGCCGCTGCGCGCCGAAGTCGAGAACGCGATCGCCGAACGCGAAGCTGCCCATCTGGTGCGCACCAACGTGCGGGGCGCCGAGTTCCATTCGCTGCGCGACCACCAGCCCGACGAGGACGCCCGCGGCGTGCACGCGCTGCGCAGCGCGACCGCCGGCACGCTGGTGCGGCGCGTGCTGCGCGGCAGCCTGCCGCGCGTCGCCGGCGTCGTGCTCGACCTGCGCCGACCGCCGGGGCGCCGCCTCGACCAGGGCATGCGCCGCTTCGAATGGAGTCTCGGTGCCTGCGTATCGCTGGTGACCCATCTGCGCAAACACGGCATCGACCTGCAGGTGCTGGTGCTCGACAGCGAGCCGACGCGGCTGATGGTGCGCAGCCCACGCGACCAGAACGACTTCTTCACGCTGCTGGCCGAAGCCTCGCCCGCACCGCATCGCACCGTGCCCGAAGCGATCTTCGACGAGCTGCAGCGCCTCGAACACTGCTTCTGGATCCCCGCCGGTTCGTTCCTCGCCGCACCCGAGTTCGCGGCACTTCCCGGCACGGTCACGCTGATCGGCGAGGACGTCGAATGAAGGCGGCGCCTTGCTCGACCGAACGTGTCGCCGCGTGGTCGCTGCTGGGCTGCGCGGTGTTCGCACTGGTGAGCTTGCCAGGCAAGGATCTGCCGTGGCCATGGCTGCTCGCGTTCACGCTGCCGGCGGCCGTGCTCGGACGCCTGCCACAGCTCGCCCGTTGGCCGATCAGCCGCGCCCTGCTCGGCATGGTGCTGCAAGCCGCCGCGTGCCTCGCGGCCCTGCACGACGCAGGCACGTTGTCACGACCTGCCGCGCTCGCCTGCACCATCCTGCCGCCGCTGGCCTACGTGGCGATCCGTCGCCGCGACGCCGACGCGGCGCTGGGCCTGTTCCTGAGCTTCTGCGTGTTGCTGGTGGGCACCATTCTCGGCGGCTTCGAGGGCTGGGTGATCGGCGGCTACGGTTTCTGCGCCTGTGTGGTGCTGCGCAGCGAGAGCCTGCTGACGGCGCTGCGCCACGCGCGTCACCGCACGCCCGGCGGCCAGGCGCCGCGCTCGGCGATGCTGCTCGGCTCGGCCATGTCGGTGACGTTGATCTGCCTGCTGAGTGCGGTCGCCATCGAACGCACCATCCGTCTGCTGCCGTCACCGAGCCGCACCGATGTGTCGCCGAACTCCGCCGCCAGCGAGAAGAACGGCAACCGCGGCGTCGGCCTGGACGACTCGTTCGTGCTCGACGGCAACGGCGGCGTGCTCTCCGATCTGCACGGCGAACAGCTCGTGCGGGTGCGCGCCGAAGTCGGCCAGACGGTGCCCACCGACCTCTATCTGCGCTCGGGCTTCTTCGCCCAACCGGACCTCGACCGCTGGCTGATCGGGCCGCTCGCGCTGGCGCCGACGGGTTCTGACGCGTCCCACCAACTGCATCGGCCGCTGCCCGGGGCGCCGGTGCGCTGGCTCGAAATCGAACGGTTCGCGGGCGCCGGAAAGTTCGTCCTGACCCCACCCGCCACCTGCGAGGTGCGAGACCTCGCCAAACTCTTCGTCGATGCCGACCGCGAGTTCCTGCGACAGGGCCCCAACGTGCCCCCGGACACCTACTTGACCGGCTATCAGGAACTGCCACCGCCGCCGATCGACCTGCCGATCGACCCACGCGCCGAAGGCCTCGGCCTGATCAAGCTGCCGATCAACTTCGATGCGGCCCCGTTCGCGACGCTGCTGGCGCGGTGGCGCGTGCGCGGCGCGCCGCTGCAGATCGCCGAACGCATCGCCGAAGGGCTCGCGCGGCATTGCCGCTACGACCGCATCGACCCCACCGGCCCGTACGCACACGCGATCGAGAACTTCCTGTTCGCCGACGGTGATCGCCACGGCTACTGCATGCACTTCGCGTCGGCGGCAGCGTTGATGCTGCGCATGAACGGCGTGCCGTGCCGGATCGGCGTCGGACTCTATGGCGGCGTGCCTGATGCCAGCGATGGCGACGCACGCATCTACGGTTCGCAACACGCCCACGCCTGGGTCGAGATCCCGTTCGCGGGCCGCGGTTACGTCGTGTTCGACCCGACCCCGCCCGAACAGCGCGGGCAGGGCGCGCCGACGCCGACCGATCCCGGCGACACGGACCTGGGCACCGACAACGGCGACGGCAGTTGGCTCGGCACGCTGCGCCAGCTCGGCGCCTTCCTCTCCCAACCATGGTTGCTGCTGGGCGTGCTGGTGGTGGTCCTGGCCACGACGCTGCGGCCGACACAGCGCAGCGAACGTTCGGAGCCGGGCATTCCGGCGCAGCTGCGCACGCCGCGGCGACTGCTGGGGCGCATCCTGCGAGAACTGGCTCGCGCCGGCCATGCGCGACAACGGCGACAGACCCTGGAGATGTTCGGGCGCGAGCTCGCGGCCCAAGACCGGCTGCTGCCCGAACTGCAGGCGGCGTTCGCGGCGTACCAGGAAGTGCGCTTCGGCGGCCGCGACTTCGATGCACCGCGACAACTCGCCCTCACACGTGCACTCGACGCCGCCGCGGCGCTGCGACCGCTCGACGCGATCTCCGACGATCGCCGAATCACCGGCGCCGAAGCCTGAGTGCGTCACCCGCGTTGGGGATGCTGCGCAGCGGCCGGCAGGTCGACCTCGAGGTGCAGCGAGGCACCCTGCAACCTCAGCCGCAGCGCACCTCCGGCGCGGTGAACGGCCAGGCGCGCCGACAGCAGGTCGCGAACCGTTTCCGGCGCGTCGAGCGACGTGCGCAACCAACCCGCCCCATCGCCGAACGCTGCCGCGGCCGCTTGCATCGCCTGCATGTCACCGCCGCGCAGCTCGCAGCAGATCCGCACGCCGTCGCGCGGTCGCCCACCGGCGATCCGGACCGCCGCCGCGTGAGCCTGCAGCGACGCCGAGCCGGCCCGGGCCTGGATGCCGAGGAACAACGTGTGCAACAACAACTGCACCAGCACGACGCGGTCGATCCGCACCATCGGCAGGTGATCGTCGCGGGTGCAATTGAGCTCGAAGGCACGCTGCTGCGAGGTCTTGCCGAACAGGCTCACCAACTCGTCGAAGGCGACATCCACCGAAGCCGCCGGCCGCGCCCGCCGCGGCGTGCGCAGCTGCCGTTCGAGCGCCGACGCCAGCTCCGAGCCGCGACGCACACCGGCGACGAGTTCTGCCAGGGTGCGGCGGTCGTGTTCTGCCACGACGTGGTCGCGCAACGTCTCGGCGACGCCGATGGCCGCACCGAACAGGTTGGCGAGTTCGTGCGTGAGGCTACCGGCCAGCCGCGCCATGGCCCGCATCCGCGCGTTCGCGAGGCGCACGTCATTGGCCGTCTCACACGGACGAACCAACAGCCACGTCCGATCCCCCGCGACCTGCAGCAGCAACTCCTCCGGATCCGCGCCACCAGGCACCAACACCGCCTCGCCGCGCTGCAGACGCTCGCGCTGCTCCGGATCGGGAACGATCGATTGCAGGAGCACCGGCGCACCCGCCGGCAACGACGCCTGTAGCCAGCAACGCATCGGTTGGTTGAGCGGCTGCACGACGCCATCGGCGTGCACCAGCGCGACACCTTCGCCGAGCGCTTTGAACGGGAATCCGGCGATCATGACCAGTCGCAATGTAGCCGCCGAGCAACACCTTCGACCATGATCTCAGCGCACTGCGGTCAACTGTGCACGCCCATGATCGAGCGTGACCCGGCAGCGACTGAGCAGATCGATGCCGAGCACGCCATGCACGGGGAACAGGCCGCTGGTGGTGCGCGGCACTACCGGCAAGGTGATGCCCTCGAAGCGCGCCGCAGAACTGCGCAACACCAGGTCGCGCACCTCGCGCACGGCGATCAGGCTGCCGGAGGCCGTGTGCACGCGACGGAACGCGGGCACGGCACGGGCATCCCCGCCCGGCAACGCCGCCACGCCTTCCTGGGTGATGCTCGAATGGCTCGCACCGGTGTCCAACACGAACCACAGGCGCACGCCTTCGACCTCCGCCGGCGCCAGGCAGCGCCCCTCGGCGCGCACACACTGCACCGACTCGGCCACGGCCAGCCCGGTCGGCAGTTCGAGCACCACGCTGGCGCGTTCGGGATCGAGCGTCAACCGGAAGGCCGCCAGCAGGTCCAGCCCGAGCACACCGCGCGGCACACGCGTCGAACCACCGTGCAGGTTCCGCAACCGCAGGGCCTCGTCGGCGACGATCAGCGTCGGCATGGCGCCGATGCCCACGTCGCCAACGGCGAACTGTTCGAGCACACCGACCTCGACCTGCAGCTTGCGCCCCGTACCGTCGACTGCGAAGCCTGCCGGCTGCAGCGAGTGCGCCGCCAGTTCGGTCGCGAAGGCCTTCGACAGCGTCGTCATCGAAGTGCCGGTGTCGATCGCCAACGAACGCTGACGACCAGCGACGCCGCAGGCGAACTCGGGCGAGTCGCCTGGCAGCAGCGGCTGCTCGGTCAGGAACGGGCCGGACTGCTGGCGCACGAACGGCAACAACCTCGTGATCGCGGCGAATGCGAGACGCCGTTCAGCGTTCTCGCCGACGGCGCCGGCCTGCAACCAGATGGTGGCTTCGCCCCAGCGCCCGGCGGCGAACATCAGGTCACCGAGTCGCCCCTGGATCTCACCCAGCGCTGCCTCGTCCAGCCCGGCGCGGCGGGCGTTGCGCAAGGCCTGCCACTGCTCGGCGATCGCCTGGTCGTCCTTCCACAGCAGATCGGCGATCACCGCGCTCCACTGCGCCGCCGCGACGTTCGCGAAGTCGACGCGGCGCGCCCGTTGCACGAACTCGGCCGCGGCCTCGACCTCACCGCGGGCCAGCGACGCGGTCGCTTCGCCGAGCAGCTCGTCGACGGTCGGCGGCGTCTCGCGGGTCACGCAGGCGGCGAACCCGAGCGCGGTGAGCAGCAGCGTCGCCTGCCGGGCCCTGCTCAATTCGTCGTCACCGTGATCGAACGGGAGGACACGGCGACGACACCGATCTCGACCGCCGGCACCGATTGCAGGAACACCGTGAGGTCGCGGTAGTAGTCGTTCGAGGCCTGCATCGCCACTTCGTCGGCGCGATACGCCGTCAGCGTCAACGTCCAGGTCTTGCCCGCGACCAGCGGCGTCACCGCTGCGGTCGGCAACGTCACGAACGCGAATTCGGTCGCATCGGGGGGCACGAACACCTGCCAGGTCCGCCGCTCCCCGGCCGACTCGTGCACCAGGTCGATACGCCCGTAGAGCGCCCCGGCCGGCAGCGCGAACTGCACCGTGAACCCGGCGGCAGGAACGGTTGCCCCCGCAGCGGGTGCGGTCAGCGTCGGCGGGGGCAGCGCCACCACACTGGCCTCGGGCGCGTTCCCGGTCAGCCGCAACAGGGTCTTCTGCGTCGTCGTGACGCCGGCGGCCGTCGCCGAGCCACCGACGAGCACGCGCCACGCATGGCCCGCGAGCGCGCCGCCGAGGGCCGGCAGCGTCAGCGACAGATCCGCGCCGCTGGCGACGTGGTTGCCGCCCACGTCACGCACGACGTCGACGAAACGACCGTCCGGTTGCTCCAGCGCGAGGTCGCAGCGCAGCGCAGCCACGGCGATGCCGGCATCGAGCCCGGTCAGCGCTCCGGGCGCCACGAACGTCGTCGTCGCCGGCAAATCCAGCGCCAGGTCGCGATCGAGCAAAGTGCCTTCTTCGGGGACCAATGCCAGCGCCACGCCGAGCTTGTCGAGCGTGCGCACCGGCCCCGCCACCGCGAGTTCGGCCGCGACCAGGTGGCCGCCGTTGGCGTCGACACCGACCTGGAAGGCGGCGTGGGTCGTGGCGGGATCGATGTCGAGCGGCACCGCGCCCCGCAACGGGATGCCGTCGACGAGGTCGTTCCACCACTCGAACGCTTCGAGCCAGCGCGTCGATCGCAGCTCGTGCACGCGCGCCGGGTCGGCACCGGTGAGCGTGCCGGCAACGAGGCCGTGACGATCGTAGGCACCGAGCGACGGGCGCAGGGAACGTTCGAGCGGCAGCTCGAGGTGCTCGCCGTTGGGGCGGTCGATCGACAGCGCACTGACCGTCGTGAGACCGCCGAAGGTGCTCGTGGCGCTGGCCGTCACCCGACCGTCCGCGGGCCGATCGATGAAGAAGGTGCCGGTCTCGAGGACGATGCCGGCGAAGCCCACCCCGCTGGTGCCGCCCGTGGTCACTCCGGCGCCGTAGATCGGGCCGCCGCCGACGCTGTCGACGACCAGCAAGCGCGATTGCCGCGAGCCGATGAACCAGTCGATCTCGTCGAAGTACATCGCGGCGTCCAGCCAACGCTGCCCGGCGTTGGCGTACCCGACGCTCTGCGCGTAGTAGGCGCGATACTGGTCGTAGGGGTGGCCTTCCTGGAAGCCGAACCAGAACGAGGGCATGTCCTCGAGCACGGCCTGGCCGAGGTCGTTGCTGGTCGTCACCCGCGCCACGGACTGCAACGAGGAGCTGGCTGCGAGGTGCCTCCGCGGCTCGACCCGGCCGCGCTTGAGCTGTTGCACACGCAGGTTCAGCGCCGGCACGGTGTCGAACACGACGTCGCCGAGATCGAGCGTGTTGCCCGCCGACACGGCGCCCGTGGTCGTGGTGCGGACCGGCAACCACGAGCCACCGGCGAAGAACTCGATCTGGGCGGCACGCGGCGAACCGTCGGCCAGCACCGCCGGCACTCCGTTCACGGTGAAGCGGCCGCCACCGTCGGTAACCGTCCAGCGACCATCGACGTTGACCAGCTGCTCGGGCACCACCAGCGTGCTGGCGTCGCGCAGGCGGCCGATGACCGTTCCGGACGGCACGGTCGTGGCCACTGCATACATGCCACCACCGGTGATCTGGTTGGCGGCGACGATGCGGCCGCCGCTGCTCGTCAGGCCCGTGGTGACCACCTGCCACTCGCCGGTGGCAGCGTCGAGACGATAGAGGGTCGCCGTGGCGCTGCCCGGCAACGCCAGATCGTCGGCGATGTCCAACGTGGCGCCCGCCGTGAACGTCGCCGCAGCGGGCGCGACGAAGACTCCCTTGGTGAACAACAGCGCGCCGGTCCCGCCCGCGGTGGGCAGGTCGCCGGGCAGATGTTGCGATTGCAGATCGCCGACGCGCAGGAACCCCGAGGCCGCCCCCCCTGGCAAGCTGACGCTGCTCGCCGCGGCGACGGTCACCACCGTCCCGGCGACCGAGGTGACCGCGGTGCTGCCGACCTGCGTGCCTGCGGTCAGCGCGGCGCTGGCGCTGTCGGGAAGGTCGGGCAGGTAGACCGCGACCGGCAGGTCGCGCCCCATGGTCACGGCGAAGTCGATCGTCGCCAGGCGATCACCAGCACTGGCTGCGGCGTAGGTGCCGTCGACACGCACCCGCACGCGCCCGGTCGGATTCGCCAGCAGGTCGGCGCGGCCGTTGATGCCGGTTCGCGCGGCTCCACCCAGGTCCGGAAAACTCACCTCGGCGTCGACCACGCCGCGACCCTGGTCGTCGAACACCGACGCCTTGCAGCTCGCGTCGGGCAGCAGTTCGAAGCGCGGGCCGACATCGCTGCCGCGCCCGGAACAGGCGGCGACGAGAAACAGGCCCAGGATCAGAGTCGAACGCATCGCCATGTTCACTTTCCTGACCCGGGCTGGGCACGCTCACGATTCGCGGCGGCGCGGCGCTGGTCGAAACGGTCGGGCTCCTGCGGCGTGGCCACGCGGCTGCGACTGCCATCGGCGCCGATCGAACGCACGCCGACGACGGTGTCGTCGAGGCAGACGCCCGGCAACGTCGCGCGCAAACGCTCGCCGCGCACGGCGACGACCCCGGCGGTCTTCATGTCGACGACCCCGGTCCAGTCCGGCTCGGTGGTCTTGCGCCACACGAACTCGCAGCGCTCGACGCCTGCAGGCAACTGGAAGACGAGTTCGGTGTCGTAGCGATCGCGGCGCAGCTGCGCCGAGACCACGACCGGCGGGCGCGGCGCCGAAGCCAGTTCGGTCAAGGTGGCCACGACGACCTGGGTCACCTTGGCCATGTAGTCGAAGTCGGCGTAGTCCGGCAAGTCGCCGTAGCGCCTGCCGTCGCGCACGGTCACGTTCTGGTGCTGGCGCGAGAAGTCCTCACGCGGCTCGGTGAAACGCACCGCCGGGAAACCCTGCTCGAAGAACGAGCGGTGATCGCCGCCGCGCCCGTAACGATCGCCGCGGAAGATCAACTCGACGCCGAAGTCGCTCACGTGGGTCGTGGTGGCGTAGGTGACCGCTCGGGCGAGGCTGCGGCCGAGGCTGTCGTTGCCCGTCGCCGCGTAGCTGAAGCAGCGCAGATGCCGGTCGTAACGAGCACCGTCCATGCCGAGCGTGTTGCCGACGATGTCGCAGGTGATCATGCCGTCGATCTCGGCGCCGGCGTCGGCGAACGCCTTGGCGTGCGCCGCCGAACCGAGCAACCCCTGCTCTTCGCCGTCATAGGCGACGAAGACGACCGTCGCCGGGAACTGCAGGCGGGTCAGCACCCGGCACGCCTCCATCGCCACGGCGGTGCCCGAGGCGTCGTCGACGGCCCCCGGGGCGAGACCCTCGCCATCGGCGCCGTTGCTGTTGCGCGAGTCGTAGTGCCCACCGACCACGTAGATGCGCTCGGGATCGGTGGTGCCGCGCAACGTCGCGATCACGTTCACGATCGGCACTTCGCGCGGCATGCCCGGTCGCGCGCAAGGCACCGTCACCGACTGCAGCGCGACGCTCAGCCGACCGTCACTCGAGGCCGCGATCTCCTCGTAACGCCGCTGCAGCCAGCGACGCGCCGCACCCGTGCCTTCGGTATCGCTGTCGGTGCGCGACAGCACGTGTCGCGTGCCGAAGCCCACCAACGTGCGCACGGTGTCCTCGATCGCGGCGCGGTCGATCATCGCCGCGGCGAGCCTCACGCGCTTGCCGATCGTCACGGCCTCCTGAGCGGACAGTGTGGCCAGCGTCGAGAACAGGGCGAGATGAAGTCGGATCATGAGAACAGGTCCACGCCTTCCATACCGCGGCCGCGCTGCAGACCCAGCAGCGGCATCACGGTGGTGACGACGTCGCAAAGGCGGCCACCGTCCCGCAGCCGTTGTCCCTTCACGCTGTCGCCGGCGATCACCAACGGCACCGGGTTGGAGGTGTGTGCGGTGTGCGGTTCGCCGGTCTGGGGATCGATCATCATCTCGACGTTGCCGTGGTCTGCGGTGATGGCCACCGTGCCGCCCGCGGCGAGGAACGCCGGCACGATCCGGGCGAGGCAAACGTCGATGGTGCGCACCGCCTCGACCGCAGCGTCCATCAGGCCCGTGTGCCCGACCATGTCGGCGTTGGCGAAGTTGAGGATCGTGACGTCGGGCCGCTGCGCGCCGGCCAGTTCGTGCAGCAGCGCGTCGGTCACCTGCGGCGCCGACATCTGTGGCTGCAGGTCGTAGGTCGCGACCTTGGGACTGGGGATCAACACCCGGCGTTCGCCCGGGAACTCCTTCTCCTCCCCACCGGAGAAGAAGAACGTGACGTGCGCGTACTTCTCGGTCTCGGCGATGCGCAGCTGGCGCATGCCGGCGTCGCTGACCACGCTCGGGAAGATGCCCTTGAGGCTCTGCGGCGCGAACGCCACCGCGCAAGGGAAGTCTTCGCGATACCGCGTCATCGTCACGAATGTCACCACCGGACGACTCGCGCGCGGGAAGCCGTCGAACTCGGCGTTGACGAAGGCGTCGGTCAGCTGGCGCGCGCGATCGGTGCGGAAGTTGAAGAAGATGACCGCGTCACCGCTGCGCACCCGTCCCGAGTCCGGCGAACCGATCACGGTCGGCAACACGAACTCGTCGTTCTCGCCACGCGCATAGGCGGCGGCGAGTGCGGCCTGGGCGCTCTCGGCCCGGAAACCCTCGCCGATCGAGAGCACGTCGTAGGCCTTCTGCACCCGCTCCCACCGCTTGTCGCGATCCATCGCGTAGTAGCGGCCGATGACCGTGGCGATGCGACCGGTGCCGAGGTCACGCATCCAACCCTCGACCTGCTCGATGTAGCGCTTCGCCGAGCGCGGCGGCGTGTCGCGACCGTCGAGGAAGGCATGCAACAACACGCGATCACCGGTCAGACCGGCGTCCTTGCACATCCGCAACAGGGCGTGCAGGTGCTGCTCGCTGCTGTGCACGCCGCCGTCGGAGACGAGGCCGAACAGGTGCAGCGCGGTGTCGCTGCGCAGCGCGGTGTCGATCGCCGTGCGCAGCGCCGCGTTCTGCGCGAAGCGACCCTCGCGGATCTCCCGATCGATGCGTGTGATCTCCTGATAGACGACGCGCCCCGCACCGAGGTTGAGGTGGCCGACTTCGGAGTTGCCCATCAGACCGCACGGCAACCCGACCGACTCGCCGCTGGCCTCCAGCAAGGTCGTCGGCCAGCGCTGCCGGAGATCCAGCCAGAAACGCGGCTCGGCGACGGTGATGGCGTTGGCGGGTCCTGCCGCAGCTTCACCGAAACCATCGAGCACGACGAGCAGGAACGGAACGCCCGGTCTACCGCCGTGCGGGACGACGAACTGGCTCATGCGAGCATTCCGTCCACGGTCGCGGCGATGGTCTGCTGGTAGCGGCGGATCTCGTCGAGCACCGACCGGGCGCGCTTCATCGTGTTCTCGGCGAGGTCGCGGTTCTTGAGGAAGTTGGCGTTGATGTGCACGTTCAGGTAGGCACCCTCGGCCGCGGCGAGCAGCAGTGCCGCGCCCGAGGCGAGATCGCTGACGATCGCCTTGCCGATGCAGGCGGTGATGCTCTCCATCGCCACGAACACGTCGCGGACCAGGCAGAGGGCCTCTTCGGGCACGACCATCGCACCGACCATCGCCTCCTGGATCGCCTTGTCCCGCAGCGCCTGTTCGTCGGGCGAAACCTTGGGCATGCCGTAGGCGGCGGACACCAGGTCGAAGGCCCGGCAGTCGCGCTCGGCCATCGGCATCAGCAGCTTGAGCAGGTCGTCGAGGCGACCCTCGACCGCGGCGAGGTCCCCGTCGCGCTCGACGTTGGCCTTCTTGCCGCGCGAGAAGCGCACGACCATGGCGAAGAGCGCGGTGCCCATGCAGCCAGCCATGGCGGCGGCAGCGCCGCCCCCGGGGGTCGGGGTCTTCGCGGCGAGGGATTCGATGAACTGACGGATGGGTTGTTCGATCATGGCAACAGACCGGACAGTCTCGGCGCGGCTGGCGTCGGATCAAGGCTCCAGGCGCGGATGCGCACAGGACCCTTGCTTACCCCACGCGCGGCGCGATCGTCATGGGCATGCGCCCGCTCCTGCCGATCTTCGCCGCCTTCCTCGCGTCGCTGCAGGGCTGCGCGAGCGGCAGCAACACCACCGCAGACCTGTCGCGTTGGCTCGCCGAGACGCCGGAAGCGATGCCCGCCCGTCTTTGGCTGTCGGGAGACCGCATCGTTCGTGCCGCTGCGTCACTGGGTCCCGGGGCGATCCCACAGGCCGCCCGCACGGCCATCGACACGATCGCGCCGAGCGGCACGTTGCTGTTCCAGGGCCGCGAGTGGGGACCGGGCATCGACGGCTTTCGGGTCGAGAAGCACTACACCGACACCGATCCCGAGCATTCACGTTCGGTGCTGGTGACGCCCGAGGGTCGGGTGCTCGAACGTGCCCACACCGTGCCGGTGGCGCAGGTGCCACGCGACGTGCTGGACACCGCGTTGCGCGCTGCGCCGCTGGTCGAGCAGGCCTGGATCGTCTCGGACGAAGCGCAGCAACGGTTCTGGCTCTGCGAACTGCGCTCACGCATCGGTCACCTGCTGGTGCTCGAGATCGACCTCGATGGCCGACTGGTCGGCGTCAGCCGCCGCATCACCACGCGCGTCGACGTCTGATCGCGTCGAGCTACTGCCGGCGGAACGACACGAGCTCGACCGATTGATCGGCGAAGACCTGCCGAACCTCGTGCCCGACCTCGGGCGCATACCAGGTCACCTGCGTGAAGGTCGATGCGCCTTCCTGATCGAGGCGCTGCAGGCGGCGCACGATGCGCAGCGCCGCGAAGGTGCCCGCAACCACGGTGACCTCGTCGAGGTCCTCGACCACACAGCTGGCCCGCATCGGCACGGTGCGGCCGTCGGCGAACACCTCGGTGAACTCACAGGTCCAGCGCTTGCCGAGCCACAGCGGCCAGTGGTAACGCCGATCGGCGGGTTCGAGCACGTGCAGCGGCCGATCCTCGGCGGCGACCCACTCACCGAGGTTGGCGAGATCGAGGTCGCGCCGCAGCACCACCTGGCCACCGGTGCTCAGCACGTAACCGCGTTCGTCGATCGCGGCTACCGCGGTCCGCAGACGGACTGTGCCGCCACGCTCGAGTTCGAACTCGTCGCCGACCTGCCACTGCGGTCGTGCATACGTCACCGCGCCGGACGGCGGCGTCGCATCGAACGAGACGAGTCCGCCGCCGGCAGGAACAACAGGTGCAGGTGCAGGCGAGGCGGGTGCGCCGGCGCAGCCGGCGAGCACGAACGTCACGGCGAAGATCGCGCGCATCGACGGACTGGTTACTGCACCGCAACCCGAAAGCAAGCGCGAGCCCTTGTCACTCGACGAGTTCGAGGCCGCGACAGCCGCTGGGCCGCAGCCTCAGACCTCGTTCGACTCGACCTCACCGCGCCGGGCGCGCGGCCGACGTTCCTGCGCACCGCGGCCGTTGGCGTCGCCGCCGCGCCCCGGACCCGCGCGCTGCGCTCCTTCCCGCGCCGGGCCACCACGCCCGCCACGCCGCGCCGGACCGTTCCGACCCGGGTGCCGGCCGGGGCCTCGCTGGCCCTCGCGCTGCCGGTCGCGCTTCCCGTCGTGCTGCCGCATCTCGCGCAAGCGCTCATGCAGCCGGTGCAGACGTGCGCGCAGCGCGCGCATCTTCATCTCGCTGATCTCGGCTCGGGGCGGCAGCTGCCGCTCGCCGCGTTCGACTCGTTCGACGCGTTCGCCGCGCTCGCGCGATCGCTCGGGTCGTTCGCCTCGCTGCGCCGGTGCCATGGCGCTCAGAACACACACCATCAGGATCCAGATCTGTTGCATCGTTCGTACCTCCTTGGGGAGCGCACAGAAACGGACTCCGACGACGCGCGCCCACGCGACAACGCAGACAGTGAGGACCCGAACTCTCAGTCTTCGTCGATCGGGATCGGCTTGAAGTCGATCGCGTCCACCGACGCGAGGTAGTAGCGGATGCCGTCGGCTACGCCATCGAACCCATATTGCAGGTCCTTGCCGTGCAGGTGACCGTAGACGCACTTCTGCACGTGCGCATCGTGCAGCATCGGCACCGCCGGCGTCGTACGCCCATCGACGAAACGCGGCGGGTAGTGCACCAAGGCCACCGTAAGCGGCCCGCCGGCGACACAGCCACCGAGCTCGCGGCCGGCGGTGATCGACTGCTGCAGGAAGTTGAGTTCGCGCTGCAGGATCTTGCCCGCGTCGGCATCCGCCCACGGTGCGTCCGGCGGATCCCACAGGCGAGAGCCCACGACGACGGTGCCGTCGTCCAGTCGCACGGCGTTGGCCTGCAGCAGATGGATCGACGGGTGCACGAGCGCCTGCAGCTTGTTGCGCGCGGCGGTGCCGCGTGGCCACCAGGTGCAGTGGTTGCCGCGGATCAGGACCTTCTTGCCGCGCCGTGCGCCGAGCCAGTCGAGGTCTGGCCTGGCCTCGTGGAAGTGCAGTCCCCACGAGGTGTCGCCGCCGCACAACACCCAATCGTCGTCGCCCACCATCGCGTCCCACGCGTCCTGCATGCGCTGGGCGTGATCGACCCACTGCGGACCGAAGATGTCCATGGGCTTGTCGACCCCGAAGCTGAGGTGCAGATCACTGATCGCGAAGAGGCGCAAGGAGGCTCGGGGCAGCTGGCAAAGGCCATGTGCATACGAGACGATCGCGCCATGCTCAAGCGATCCCGCGTTTGTGGCTCGATGCTGCCCTTCGTGATCGGCGCGTTGGCCAGCGGCGCGGCTGCCCAGAACGGCGTCCCACCGTGCCCCGCCGCCCCCGCCGGCTACGACCAGACGCTCTGGCAGAAGGCCTGGCGAGTGCACCATGCAGCCCTGGTTGTCGACACCCACGTCGACACCACCACCCGCATCCTCGACACCGACTTCGACATGGGCCGCCGCGCCGGCGACGGCCACTTCGATCTGCCGCGAGCGCGCGAGGGCGGGCTCGACGCGGTGTTCTTCTCCATCTACGTCGACTCACGTTTCTACGGCAACGAAGCCGCGCTGTTCGCCAACCCGCCGGCGACCATCAACGACGACTGGCTGAGGCCGGCCGATCCCGGCGCGGCGAACGGCAGCGCCAGGCGCGCGCTCGACATGATCGACGGCCTGCTGCGCACCGCAGCGCGCCATCCCGACCAGATGGTGACCTGCACCTCGATCGACGAACTGCGCGCCGCCGTGCGCGAACACAAACACGCGGCACTCATGGGCATCGAGGGTGGCCACGCGATCGAGGGCGACCTGGGCCTGCTGCGCCTGTTCGCGAAGTTGGGCGTTCGCTACATGACCTTGACGCACACCAACCACAACGAGTTCGCCGACTCGTGCGCGCCTGCCGCGCCGCGCTGGGGCGGCCTCAACCGGCTCGGCGTCAAGGTGGTCGAGGAGATGAACCGTCTGGGCATGATGGTCGACGTCAGCCATGTCAGCGATGCGACCTTCTCCGACGTGCTCGCCGTCAGCACCGCGCCGGTGATCTGCTCACACAGCTCGATGCGCGCCTTGTGCCCACACCCTCGCAACATCAGTGACGAGATGCTGAAGGCGTTGGCCGCCAAGAACGGCGTGGTGATGATCAACTACAACTGCGGCTTCGTCGACTCCGACTACGCCAAGAACCGCAACTCGCGCGAGGCGACGCGGCGCATCCACGAGAAGGCCGCCCGCGAGAAGTTCCCGGAGGGCAGCGCCGAGCTGCGCGAGGCGCTCGCCAGGCTCGACGCGCGCATGCCGGTGGTCGAACGACCGGCGCTCGGCAGGCTGGTCGAGCACGTGCTGCACGCGATCGAGGTCGGCGGCGCCGATCACGTCGGCCTGGGCAGCGACTTCGACGGCGTGCCCTGTGTGCCGCAGGAGATGGACGACGTCACCTTCCTGCCGCGTCTGACCTACGCGCTGCTCGCCGCCGGCCAGAGCGAAGCCACGGTCAGGAAGGTGCTCGGCGAGAATCTGCTGCGTGTCTTCGGCGCGGTCGAACAGCGCGCCTACGCGATGCGCGGCGAGGCGCCACGCCGCAACGATGCGGCGACCGACCATCTGCCGCGCGAACGCTGACCTTCGTCGCGCTACTCGAAGTCGAAGCGCAGCCCGTACATCGAATACGGGTCGCTCTCGTCGCCGCCAGGCGCTCCCTGAGCCGTCGACGTGAAGCCGAGGCTGCGGAACGCACGGTGCACGAACTCCTGCAGCTTCTGCAGGGTCGCAGCCGTCACCACCGTCGGCGTGGTGATCTGCAGTGCCGGCCGCAGCAGGTTGCGCGCGGCGAACAGATGGAACGCCGACGAGCGATCGTGCGGCGTGAACGCCGCGCCCATCGCCTTGACGAGCAGTTCGGACAGGTTCCAGGTCTCCGGGCCGCCGCTGATGCCCAGTTCGGAACGCTTCTGGATCACGAAGTCGAGCATCACCGACTCGAGCACGCAGCCCAGCAACACCGTGGCGATGCGATAGTCCTTGCTCTCGACGGCGCGATCGAAACTGCGCAGGTCCAGCTGCACCAACGAACGCAGCCGCGGATCGCGAAGCTTGGTCGCGTCCACCAACTGACCGGCCGTGCAAGCTTCCGCGGGTTGAGCCGCCGAGGGGGACGGTGCGATCGGTCCGCCAGGCTCCGACGAAGCGAACGGATCGGGTTGTTGCGCCACCTGCAGGTCACCCATCAGCGACACGCCGGCGCTCATCTGCGGGCCGCGTGGCCCTTGCTGGCCGACGCCAGGGATCACGCGCTGCTTGAACAACTTGTTGCTGATGCGCGTGCGCAGAGCCCGCACCGCCTCGCTCTGGGTCTTGCCGATGCCCGGGATCGGCAATTCGACGAGCGGCTTCTCGGCGAGTTCGACCGACCAGTCGCCGAGCACCTGCCGCTTGCGCTGCACCAACGCCTTCTCGTCCGCCGACATGATCTGTTCGGAGACGATGCGCTGATCGAGCCACTCGTACATGCGCCGACAACAGGCCACCAGCAGCGCGCAATCCGGCGGCGAGATCTCCAGCGTCACGGACTCCTGATGTCCGGACAGGCAGCGCTGCAGGTAGTCGCGCAGCCGCCGCAACTCACCGTAGACGCGCGGCAGCTCGGGGGCACCGCTCACGCCGGAGTTCGACAACTCCAGACGGTACTCGGCGATGTGGTCCAGGGTCAGCTTGGCGGACTCCAGGAAGAGCACCGCCACCACCTTCTTCACCTGGACACGGGACATCGGCCTCTTGATCGGCCACGAGCCCCTGGGAGCTTGACCTGCGCCCCACATCAGGTCCCGACGGGCGGCGCTGGCCTGCGCGCGGCGGTCGTTATGCTGCCCGGCCGATGCCACCGCTCGAACAGGCCCTGGTCCGACTGCTCGGTGCCGAGCGCGTGATCCATGCGCGGGACGCCTTGCTCGCCTGGGAGTGCGACGGTTTCACGGTGCACCGGTCGCGGCCCCGGGCCGTGGTCCTGCCCGAGTCGACCGCCCAGGTGCAGGCCGTGGTCCGCGTCCTCGCAGCTGCCAGGGTGCCGTTCGTGCCACGCGGCGCCGGCACCTGCCTGTCGGGCGGACCGACCGCCGGCGACGATGCCGTGGTGATCGACCTGGCGCGCATGCGCTCGGTGTTGCAGATCGCGACAGAAGACCTCTACGCCGTCGTGCAGCCCGGCGTCGTCAACCTCGACCTGACCCGGCACGTGCACGCTCACGGCCTGCACTACGCCCCCGACCCCAGCAGCCAGACGGTCTGCACGATCGGCGGCAACCTCGCCGAGAACAGCGGCGGCCCCCACTGCTTCAAGTACGGCATGACCACCGACCATGTGCTCGGTGCACTCGTGGTGCTGCCGGACGGCAGCCTGGCCAGGCTGGGTGATCACGCCGGTGTGCGGGCACCGCACGGCCTGGACCTTCTGGGCCTGTTCTGCGGCAGCGAGGGCACGTTCGGCATCGCCACCGAGATCACCGTCCGCCTGTGTCGGGATCAGGAGGAAGTGCGCACGCTGCTCGCGGCCTTCGACAACATGTCGTCGGCGTGTCGAGCAGTCGGCGACATCGTCGCCGCCGGGCTGGTGCCCGCCGCGTTGGAGATCCTCGACCAGGCGACGATCCGTGCCGTCGAGGCATCGGTGTATCGCGCCGGCTACCCCAAGGACGCCGCGGCCGTGCTGCTCGTCGAGCTCGACGGTCCCCGCGACGTGCTGGCCGAAGAAGCGGTCGAGGTGCGCGACTGCTTCACCCGGCACGGCGCCCTCAGCGTCGAGGAAGCCGCCGACGCCGCGGAGCGCAAGCGCCTGTGGAAGGGCCGCAAGGGCGCGTTCGGCGCGATGGGGCGCCTGAACACCGATCTCTACGTGCTCGACGGCGTGGTGCCGCGCACCCGGCTCGAAGACGCGCTGGCCGGCATCGCCGCGATCGGCGCGCGCCACGACGTACTGCTCACCAACGTGTTCCACGCCGGTGACGGCAATCTGCACCCCAACATCTCGTTCGACGGACGCGACCCCGAGCAGACCGCGCGCGCGGTCGCCGCGGGTCGCGAGATCCTGCAACTCTGCGTCGATCTGGGCGGCAGCATCTCGGGCGAACACGGCATCGGCAGCGAGAAGCTCGAACACGTGCCGATGATGTTCTCGGCCACCGACCTCGAGGTGATGGCGCGGGTGCGTGCGGTGTGGAACCCCGACGACCTGTGCAATCCGGGCAAGGTGTTGCCGACCCGCACCTCGTGCGCCGAGGCCGCGAAGTGGCCACAGATCGCCGCCCGCGTGCTCGACGAGGGCCACTCATGACGGTTCGGCCGACGGACACCGCCGCGGTCGCCGAGGTGCTGCGCGCCGCGCGGCGCGTGCGCATTCGCAGCGGCGGCTCGCGCCAGGAACGACGGCCCGACCCCGGTGACGCCACGGTCCTCGACGTCGGTGGGCTGGACACGATCGAACGACTCGACGGCCCCGACCAGACCTGCACCGTCGGGGTCGGCGTGTCGCGCGAAACGCTCGACGCGGCGCTCGCCGAACACGATCTCGAACTGGGCTGCCTGGGCGGCGGCACGATCGGCGGGCTGTGCGCCAGCGATCCGCTCGGCGCCGCCGCGCCGACCGCGCCGTCGCCGCGCTCCGTGGTGCTCGGCATGGATGCGCTGCTCGCCGATGGCACGGCGTTCCGTTCGGGCGCGCGCGTGGTCAAGAACGTCGCCGGATTCGATCTGCACAAGCTGTTCGTCGGCAGCCAGGGGCGCCTGTTCGTGGCGACGCGTTTGCACCTGCGGCTGCGACCGCGGCCGCGCGCGGCGGCGTGGTTCGCGGTGGACGACCTGGACGCTGCGGCGGCACAGCAGCGCTTCTCCACGCTGCGCACCCTGGCGACGCCGCCAGCCGTGCTGCGGCTGGCACGCGCCAGCAACGGCTCGTTCACGCTGGCCGGCAAGGTCGCGGGCCGCCCCGGCTTCGTGCGCGACCTGCTCACGCGCCACGAACTCGCCGAGGCGGCTGCGTTCGACGCACTGCACCTGCCGCCACCGGCCGGCGGGGAAGTGCTCGGCGGCCTGCTCGTGCCGAGCCGATTGCCCACGCTGCTCGCGGCGCTACCCGCCACTTCCCAGCTGCTGCTCTACGGCGGCGGCCGTTTCGAAGTGACCATGCATGCGCCCGCGGCCAGCGACACGCTGCTCACGGCGCTCGCCGGTCTGCAGGTGCACGCCGCGATCCTGCACGGCGCGCCCGCGCGCCGCGGCCTCGCGACTCCCCTCGACCCCGGCCAACAACGACTCGCCGCCGGCCTCTCGCGCGCGCTGGACCCCGATGGCAAGTTCGTCTGATTCTCCTGCCTACCCGCGCACGCTCGACTGCGTGCACTGCGGCCTGTGCCTGCCGACGTGCCCCACCTACCAGGTGCTCGGCGTCGAGGCCGACTCGCCGCGCGGCCGCATCTACCTGATGCGCGCGCTGACCGAGGGCCGCGTCGAGGACCCGAACGCGATCCGCCCGTTCCTCGACCGCTGCCTGGACTGTCGCGCCTGCGAGACCGCGTGCCCATCCGGAGTGCGTTACGGCGAGATCCTCGAAACGGTGCGCGGCGAACTCGAACAGCGCACGCCCCAACGCGGCCTCGCGGCGTGGCTGACGCGGTTGCTGCTCTGGCACGTCGTCGCCCGCCAGGGCCGTCTGCGTCTGGCGTTCGCCCTGCTGCGCGCCAGCGAGATGCTCGGTCTGCGCGCGCTGGCCACGAAGCTGCGGTTGATCCCGGCCGCGATGGCGCAGCTCGCGCCGCCGATCCCGACCGCCGCCGAACGCCGCCCGCTGCCGACCGGCCGCCACGCGCCGCCGCCGCACGTGCACGCCCGCGGCATCACCGTCGGCCTGTTCACGGGCTGCATCATGGAGCCGATGTTCGGCCGCGTGAATCGCGCCACGCTGCGGCTGCTGCTGGTCAACGGCTTCCACGTCGAGGTGCCCGCGAGCCAGGGCTGCTGCGGAGCGTTGCTGGTGCACGCCGGCCAGCCCGATCGCGCCCGGCAGCTCGCGGCGACCAACACACGCGCCTTCGCCAACGTCGACATCGTCGTCAACAACTCGGCCGGTTGCGGCTGCGCGATGAAGGAGTACGGACATCTGCTCGGCGACGAAGCCGGCCGATCGTTCGCCGCCAAGTGCCGCGACGTCAGTGAGTTCCTGGCTGCCGAAGGCCTCACGGCTACGCCGGCCGCACACTCGGGTCGCGCGGTCTACGACGACCCTTGCCACCTGTGCCACGGCCAAGGGGTGCGTAGCCAGCCCCGCCAGCTGCTTGGCGAAGTCCCCGAACTGCAGCTCGTGCCGCACGAGGCACCCGAGGACTGCTGCGGCTCGGCCGGCATCTACAATCTGCTGCAACCCGACCTCGCCGGGGAAATAGGCCGGCGCAAGATCGATAGGCTGCTCGGCGCCCGCCCCGACCTCGTCGTCACCGGCAACCCCGGCTGCATGATGCAGATCGACAGTCACCTGCGAGCTGCCGGCCACGACCTGCCCGTTCGCCACCCCGTCGAGTTGCTGCTGCCCCCCGAATGAGCCGTCCCATCGCCCTGCTCTGCTGCGGTTGCCTCGTCGCCATCGGCGCAACCGGCTACGGCATGATCGGTGACCCCGCGGTCGCCGAGGTCGAGGTCCCTGGGAAGGTCGGAGCGGCCGCGCCCAGGTCCGATCTCGCAAACCGCATCGACCAGGGTCGTCGCAGCTGCCAGGTCGCGGCGATGGACGCCGTCATCACCGAGCTGCAGCATCGGACCAGCAAATCGCCCGATGACGCCGAAGGCTGGCACCTGCTCGCCAGCGCCGCGCTGTCGCGGCTGCAGACGCGCACGGCCTTGCGCGGCATCGCCGTCGGCACCCCGCTCTACGACACGCTCCCGAGCGAGGTGGTCGCCGACATCGACCTCGGCCTCGCCGCCGTCGACAAGGCGCGCGCACTCGGCGACGACAGCGGTGACCTCTACCGCCTCGAAGCCGGCCTGCTCGGGCAACGCATCACCGGCTTGGGCTCGGCCCTGCAGTGGAACGGACGCATCCAGCAGGCCTTGGCCAAGGCCGTCGAACTGATCCCCGAGCACCCCAAACTGCACCTCGCCCTGGGCCTGCGCAAACTGCTCGCGCCGCGCTTCCTCGGCCACGATCCCGCCGGCGCGCTCGAACATCTGCAGTTCGCGGCCGAAGCGATGCCCGAAGACGAGCGTCCGGCCCTGTTCGCGGCGATGGCGCTGCATCTGCAGGACAAACGGCAGCAGGCGATCACCTGGCTCGAACAAGCCGTGTCGCGCAACCCGGACAACCCGTTCGCGCGGGCCGTGCTCGAACGGGTGCGTCGCGACGAGCAGGATCCGTTCGGGCGCGATCTGACCGTCGCCGAGATCGCCGCGCCGCGCTGACGCGCGACGCGATCGACTGCGTGGCGGCGTCGCTCAGCGGCTGAGCAGACGGCGCAACGTCGGGGTCGGGGTCGGGGTCGAAGTCGAACCGCTCTCGGCGTGTTCGGCGGGCTCGGCCTGGATCGACCTCACCTCCTCGACCTCGCGTCGCGGCGCGGGCTCGGCAGCTGCCCCGCCGAAGAGGTCGAAGTCGCGCTTGCTGAACCGCATCGACGTCGCGGCGCCTTGCCCCGTGCCGACACCGACACCCCAACGCAGATCGCCGGCGGGCGCGCCGGCGCGACCGATGCGCACGGCGCCCTTGTGCTCGTGCTCGTCGTCGTCACCTTCGTCGTCGTCGCCGTCATCGCTGCGGCCCTTCGACTTCTGCATCTCGCGCAGCAGCTTGCGGATCTCGCGCATCTCGGCGCGCATCTCCTCGATCATCTCGCGCATCTCGGCGTCACCGGCCTCGGGGGCGGCGTCGCGGCGGGTGCGCGCAATCACGGCGCGGCGGGCGGCATCGGCGCGGGCGGCGCTGCGTTCGACCTCGGCGCGCTCACGCGCTTCGGCGGCGCGCGCACGGACTTCGGTCGCGCGCTGGCGGACGACCTCCGCCTGCTTGCGGGCCGACTGCATCGCGCGTTCCACCTGCTCCTTGTTGCGCAGTTCGAGGACCTCGAAGTCCTGACCGGCCTTCGCGGGGAGCTTGGCGCCGTACTGCAGGATGCGCGGCTCTTCGCCTTCGCGCACGACCATGACACCGCCGGGCCCCGTCGTGAACGCCTTCGCGGCGCGCGGGCTGATCACCCGGACCTCGTGCTCGCCGGCTTCGCCGCTCTCGATCTCGATGGAGCCCTCGAGCTTGATCGTGCCACCCTCGCCGTTCTCGCCGAGGTTGATCACGATGCCCTTGCCGTCGACATACTCGAACACGTTCGCGCCCTTGCCTTCGCCGAGCTGCAGCACGCGGGCCCGGCCCTTGCCGTCACCCTTGACCGTGTCGGGCACGACCCAGACCCCCTTCGCGCCGGGCTCTTGCCCATCGACCTTCTGACCATCTCGAGTGCGCCACTCGAACGTCTGCGGCGCCATCAGGAACCCCGCCTTGGGGGCCTCGGAAGCCTTGGGGGCCTTCGGAGCCTTGGGGGCCTTCGGAGCCTTGGGCGGCTTCGGCGCCTTGGGAGCCTGAGCTGCCTTCGGCGCATCGGGATTCCCCAACCGAGTCACGCGCATCGGCCGCGGCGCCTTCTCGCCCTCACCTTGCTCGCCACTGGTGACGTCCTGAAGGTCGATGACGATCGATCCCTCGACCTCGCTCTCGACGACTTCCTGCAGCGCCTTGGTGAGAGCCTTGTGCAGCTTGGCCCGTTGTTCGGGCGACAAGGAATCGACCTCGATGTTCTCGAGCGCCTTGGCGAGCTTGCTGTGCAGATCGGCGGCTGCTTCGGCCTTGGGCTTGGAGTTCGGCGCGACGCGCGCGGCACCTTGTGCAGGCAGGGCCGCGACGACACCGAGGGTGGACGCGAGCGTCCAGAACGTGACGAACGATGGTTTCTTCATGGCTTCGTTTCGCTTCGTGATCATCGGGAGGAAGGGGACAGTTCGCGCTGAGCGACTGCGGCGTGCAGTCGGCTGCGCATTCGTTCGAGATTGGCCAGGCGCTCGCCGAGCTTGCGGGCGAGCGCGACGGACGTCGGATCGGCCGGGTCGAGATCGCGCACCGCGCGCTGGCTGGCCCTGACCAGCTCGAGGTATTCGGCATCGAGCAGCGCGAGCAGCGCCGCCGGACTCGCCGATGGGCTGGACGACGGATTCGTCGGTGTCGGTGCAGCGGGCGCCAGCACGGCTTCGACCTCGAAGCCCAGCTCTTCGCCAGCCCGCGCCAGGCCCGGCGCCGCCAAGGTCATCACCGCCAGCGCGCTCGTGGCGAACACCAACCCACCAAGGCGCGTCGGTCGCCCTTCGCCGCGCGCGGCGAGCGCTGCTTCGACCCGTTCGCGCAGCGCCGAAGGTTTGGCGGCCATGCCGAGCGCGAACGTCTGCGCCGGGGTGTTCGGGCGCAGCCATTCGGCGACGTCGAGCAGGCAGCGCGCTACCGCTGCGGGGCTGCTCTCACGCGCCGCGACCGCGTCGCAACGCAGTTCGACCAATCGCACCCAACGGCGCCGGGCGAGCCACAACAGCGGTTGCCACGGCATCGTCGCTTGCAGCAACGCCGCGAACCACATCCAGGCGGGATCACCACGGCGCAGGTGCGCCAGTTCGTGAGCGAGCATCGCCCGCAGCGAACCGTCGCCGAGCGTCGCGGCGCGCGCCGGCAGACAGATCTCGGGATGCAACCAGCCGAACGCGATCGGCGTCGCCAACGCCGGGCTGCGGCTGAGGTGCGGCGTGCGGCACATGCCGAGCGATCTCGCGACCTTGGCGGCGACGGTGAGCACACGCGCGTCGACCTCGGGTTCACGGGCGACGAGCACGCGCTGCAGCCGCGCGTGACTGCGCCACAGCCACTGCACCCCCAGGATCGCGAACGCCGCAGCCATGCCGGTGAGCAGCCACGACCACGGCACCTCGACCGGCGCGACCACCGGCGCGAGCGCCGGTTCCGGGTCAGACCACTGCCCCGCGAGTTCGATCGCGCGATTCGAGAGGTCGGTGGCGAGCGGCATCGTCGGATCGTTCCACGACAAGCCCCAGGCCCACCGGCCGCCCATGCCGAACTGCTGGGCGATCGAACTCACGAACGGCACCCACAGCGCCAGTCGCAACAGCCGCTCCTGCAGGACCAGGGCCCGATCGCGCAACAGTTGACTGACCAAGCAGGCGAAGCCGAGCGCGAGCGTCGAGTGCAGCGCGAAGGTGCCGAGCCAGTCGGCGAATTCGCCGATCCCGTCGACCGCAGCGCTCACGACTTCTCCCCCCGAGTCTCACCGCGTTCCGCCGCGGCCACCCTGGCGCGCAGTTCGTCGAGTTCGGCGAGCTCGATCTCGCCGGCGCGCAGCAGGTGATTGACCAGGGCCAGCGGGTCACCATCGAACAGCTTGCCGACCAGATCGCCGACGAGGTTGCGCTGCACCTGGTCCGGCTGGACCACCGCGTGGTAGACGAACTGCCGGCCGTTCTCGCGGTGCGCGACGAGGCCCTTGTCCTCCATCTTGCGCAGCATCGTCGCGATCGTGGTCAGCGCGAGGCGGCGATCCGCGAGATCGCCGTGCACCTCGGCGACGGCGGCATCACCCCGGTCCCAGAGGACCCGCAGGATCGCGAGTTGGAGATCACCGAGGTTGCGAGGGGCTTCCATGGGGGGCATCTACTACCAGAGTAGTCGGCATCGACTACTGCGGTAGTAGAGGAATCCTCCCAGAATCCCAGCGACCGGGCCAAATGCCCGGTGCCGATCCGCCGCGGCGGATCGGTCGGTGTCAGGTCGAGCCGATCAGCCGCCGACGGGGGCGACGATGTAGCGCACGCCGGTGCTCGCCGAGAGCATGCCGTTGGGCGCGAACGGGTCGAGCACCGCCCACTGCGTGTAGAGCGACAACCCGATGTACCAGGTCACCGCCGGCAGGTGCATCGAGGTGTTGGCAATGCCGGAGCCGGGGCCGCCGCCGACGCTGACCGTCAGGTTCGACGCCACCACGTTGTTGCGCAGGTAACAACCGAACGGCGCCATGCCCAACAACGTGCCGAAGTCCGCCGGCAGCTGGGTCGGGCCGAACATCGCGTCACTGTCGCCGATCGCCCAGATGCAGACGCGCTGCGAGGCGACGTTGGCGATCTGGTGGTTCCAGGTGATTCCGGGCCAGGCGAGTTGCAGGTTCTGGTGAGCAGGAAGGAAGTTGCCTTCGCCCGGGCACGCGTTGCCGTATTCCACCACCGCACCCGGCCGCGCCTGGAAACGGGTCACCAGACCGACACCCTGCTGCACGAGACCGGACGTCGCGCCCGGCGAACCGGCCTGATAGACGCGCGTGGTGGTGCCGAGCGAAGCGGTCGAGCCGCGCAGGTTGTACGGGAACGGCTGGTTGCTGCGGCTGTTGCCGTAGATGCGGATCTCGACGAGAACGGGCCGCACCCGGTCCCACGTGAATCGGGTCGAGAACGGCAGCGTCATGACCACGGCGCCGGGGCCGCCGGCGAGCAGTTGCACGTTCTGACGCGGCACGACCAGCACCGGTGTCGACGCATAGTTGGTGTCGAACAGGCCGGTGACGCCGAACGGCTGACCGTGCGAGACCAGCACCTCCATGTCGATGGTGGTCGCGTTCGAGCTCTGGGTCGTGCCGGCGAAGAACTCGATCTGCTCGAAGCGCATCGGTTCAGGGATCGCCGCCTGCAGCGCGAATGCCGAGTACCACTGCTGATAACGACCGATGCCACCCGGGAAGGGCCGGTCGAGGTTCTGCGGGCTGAGCGGGTTGGGCACGGTGGCCGTGGTCTGCGCCGTCGCCATCGACGCGAGCAACAAGAGGGGCAGGAGGGCTCGATTCATGGTTCTGTCGGGTCTGGCCGGCCGACGGGCGACGTCGGGTGAAGCCAAGGAGTTTACCGTATGCGGAAACGGGGGAATGGCGACCGTCTCGATCCGGGTCTTAGTTCGCCGACGCCGTCCGGCAACCGGATCGGTCGTGCTCCCGGGCTCAAAAGCGCAGCGTGTGCTGCAGCTTGAGCGCAAGGCTCTGCTCGACCGGTGCCACCGCGCCGTCCTCACGCAGCCAGCTCGTGCCGAACACGGCGAAGAAGTCGCAGCCCTCGTCGTAGACCCAGCGCAGACGGCTCTGCCAGCCGATCACGTTCGACTCGTTGTCGTACTGGACCAGGTTGTAGACCGACAGCCGCGACGTGAAGTGCAGGTCGACGCGCGCGGCCCCGATCTGGGTGGTGAAGCCGCGGCCAGGCCCGAGATCGACGCGCGTCGTACGGTAGTTGGCGCCCAGGTGCAGCAGCGCCGACGTGCGCCAGGAACCCTCGATCACGACGTCGTCGCTGTGACCATCGAAGAACTCGCCGGTCTCGAAGCGCACGTCGCCGTTCCACGGACGACCTTCCGAACTGGTCAGGCGCACGCCGGCTCGCGTGTTGCGATAGTCCCCGGCGAAGACCGTGGTCGAGCCGCCGAACAACGTGAAGTCGGTCTCGACGCGTTCGAACTTGTCGTAGGCGAACACGTACGCCGTGTCCGCCGACTGCAGCTGCAGACCGAGTTGGTCGATGCCGAGCCGGGACTCCTGCGGTTCGCCGTGCCAACTCTCGTTGCGACTCGCCGAACCGACGATGATCCAGTTGCGCACCGCGCCGCCCTCGTCGACGCGCGGTCGGTAACCCGCTTCGAACGTCGCGGCGCGCGTGTCGCGCCGGCTGACGAAACCGAGCGCCGGGGTGAAGTGTTCGCCGATCCAGCGCGTGCCCACCTCGAACTGCCACTCGCGACCGCGGGACCGCAGATCGACGCCGAAACTCTCGCCATCGGTGCCGTCGCCGGCGCCGTTCGAACCGGCCACGTCGAGCTGCACCTGCAGATCAAGGTCACCGACGAACCGCGGCCAGCGATGGTAGAAGTCGGCGCCGAACACGCTGTTGTCGCCGGTGCTCTGCGGGTTGCCGTTGGTCGCGATGACGCCGACCGCGGTCTCTTCGGCGAGGGAGTACCGCACGCGCGCGACGGCCAGGTTCTCGCGGTCGGTCAGCGGCGAGTCGTCGGCCACGACGTCGAGCAGGCCGACTTCGAACGGCCCGCTGCGGCCGGTGAGCTTGATGCCCCCGAGCAGCGGGATCGGCGTGCCGTCGCTGCCCAGGCCGATGCGGCGCGAGAAGAACGGCAGGAACGTGGTGCTGGCCGCGTCGCTGGCGCCGAAGGCGAAGTAGCCTGAGCCGTCGAGGAAGAAGTCGCGCTTCTCGGGGAAGAACAACGGGAAGCGGTTCAGGTTGATCTGCCGACCGTCCGCCTCGGTCTCGGCGAAGTCCGTGAACACCGTCGTCGCCAGCTTCATCGACGGCGTGATGCGCCAGTAGATCTCGCCGCCCGCGTCGAGGTCGGAGTCCCAGCCGTCGTCGGCCGCGCTGCGGTCGCGCGACAGGTTGGTCGACACGTACGGCACCACGTCCACACCGATCCCGGCGTCGACCTCGCCGAAGCCTTCGATCGTGCCGAGTTCACTGGGCCGAAAGAAGCTGACCTGCTGCCGCGCGTTGTCCCACTGATAGGCCTCGTTGCGCGCGCGCGCATGGCGACGCAGATTGAAGCCCCAGGTGCGCGCCCCCTCGCGCCGCGGCAGGCTGCGGAACGGGATCGCCAGCTCCGCGAACCAACCCTCGTCGCTGCGCGTGACCTGGCCGCTCCAGATCGTGTCCCAGGGCTTGTCGAACTTGTTGCCGTTCGCCGAGATCAGGCCGTCGCCGATCGAACCGGCGGCGCCGACCTGGAAGAAGTAGGCGATCTGCCGGCTCTCCAGCGGATCGAGCACGATCTCCACCCGGTCGTCGGGATCCAGTTGCGCGTCGCGCGCGCGCATCGAGGCGATCACCGCGTCGGGCTCTTCGTAGCACCACAGGGCGAGATAGAGACGTTCGCGGTCGTGCAGCAACTTGACCACGGTCGGCCGGGTCGGCGCGCGCCCTTCCCACGGCTCGACCATGGTCAACTCGCCGATGGCCGGCGCATCGCGCCAACACGCATCGTCGAGGCGCCCGTCGATCTTCGGCGCGTCACCCACGGCGACGCGACCCACCTGGGCGACCTTACGCAGGCGCTGCGCGGCGGGTTCTGCGGCCGGATCCTGGGCGCGCGCCGCAGCCCCGGCCAACACGAACAACAGCAGACGCCCAAGCAACATGCGGGCGGCACCTTACGGAACCCACCCGCACGCCGTTGGCGACTTCGCCGCGAAATCAGCGGCTCGGGCCGCGAACCTTGAGGCCCTGCACGCCGCCGTAGCTACCGAGCCCCGGCTGGGGTGCGGCAGCCGGCCTTGGCTCGGGCGCCGAGGACCGCATCGACATGCCCATCGAGGCACCGACCGGCTGCTGCTGCTTGGGGCGGATGTCACCCAGGCGGCGGCGCACGTCGTCGGGGCGGTTGGCCTTGGCAACGGTGTCGTCGGCCGAGATCAGGCCCTCGGCGTAGAACCGCAGCAGTTCGTCCTCGAGCGTGCTCATGCCGTGCTGCTTGCCGGTCTGCATCAGGTTGAGGATCTGCGCCGACTTGGCCTCGCGCACCAGCGAGCGCACGGCGTCGGTGGCGACCAGGATCTCCCGCGCGGCGACGCGGCCGCCGCCGATCTTGGGCACCAACGTCTGCGACACCACGCCCTGCAACGTGCCGGCGAGCTGCACCCGCACCTGCTGCTGGGCGTCGGTCGGGAACACGTCGATGATGCGATCGACCGTCGAGATCGCGCTGGTCGTGTGCAGCGTGCCGAACACCAGGTGGCCGGTCTCGGCCGCGGTGATGGCCATCGAGATCGTCTCGAGATCGCGCATCTCACCGATCAGGATCACGTCCGGGTCCTGGCGCAGCGCGCGGCGCAGGCCTTCGCGGAACGACGAGCAATCCTGGCCGATCTGGCGCTGGGTCACGAAGCACTGCTTGTCCGGGTGCACGAACTCGAGCGGGTCCTCCATCGTCAGGATGTGGCCGTGCTCGGTCTGGTTGATGAAGTCGATCATCGCCGCGAGCGTGGTCGACTTGCCGGACCCGGTCGGCCCGGTGACGAGCACCAGTCCGCGCGGCTTGGCGGCGAGGTCGAGGCAGATCTGCGGCAAGCCGAGTTTGCGGTAGTCGGGGATCTCGTCCGGGATCTGACGCACGACCAGGCCGATGGCGTTGCGCTGGTGCAGGGCGTTGACGCGGAACCGCGCCAGGTCCTTCACCGCGTGCGAGAAGTCGATGTCCTTCTCGTTCTGAAAGCGCTCCCACTGCTCGGGCGACATCATCTGCCGGGCCAGCGCCGCGGTCATGTCCGGCGTCAGCCGGCCGTATTCCTCCTGCGGTTGCACCTCGCCGTCGATGCGGAAGCCCGGGCAACTGCCGGCCTTCACGTGCAGATCCGAAGCGCCCTTGCCAACCATGCTTCGCAGCAACTCTTGGATGTCCAACGTCACGCGCACTCCCCCCGATCGTGTGGCGCCGCTCCGACCCTTGCGGGCAGGGAATCGGAAGGTCGCGCGTCGTTCTTGACCAGCGCCCGAGCGCATGGCCCACAGCGAGACGCGGCGCAGCGCCGATGAAGATACAGTGAAGGGAGGTCGTAGCGATGGCCCCGACGTCGCGCCTGGGTTGCAATGCCCGGCGGAGACCGCACCCATGACCGAACTGCCGCATTCTCGAGGATTCGTGCCGCCCGACGAGTTGTTCGGGCGCAGCCAGCGCCAGGCCGACCACGGCCCCGCGGGGGGCGGCGGTTCGCTCGGCGGCGACGGCGCCCAGACGCCGGTCGCCGCGCCGCTCAACTCCCTCGATCGCACCACCCTGTTCCTCAACCGCGAACAGTCGTGGCTGTGGTTCAACCGCCGTGTGCTCGAGGAGGCGCAGGACGACAGCAACCCGCTGCTCGAACGCGTCAAGTTCCTGGCCATCTCGAGCAGCAACCTCGACGAGTTCTTCGAGATCCGCGTCGCCGGCGTGATGGAGCTCGTCGACGCTGGCCTGCAGGGTGACAACCCCGACGGCATCAAGCCGCAGGAAGAACTGGCGCGCGTGCGCGCCGACGCCCACACCTTCCACGAGCTCATGCACCGCACCTGGTGCGACCGTCTGGTGCCGCTGCTGACTTCGAGCGGCGTGCCGTTCCGGGAGATCCGCCACCTCAACCCCGGCCAGCTGAAGTGGGTCGAAGGTTACTTCCAGAAGGAGATCTACCCGATCCTGACGCCGCTGGCGGTCGACCCTGCGCACCCGTTCCCGGTGCTGCTCAACAAGTCGCTCAACCTCGTCGTGCTGCTGTCCGATCCGCGCCAGCAGCGCCGCACCCACCGCATGGCCGTGGTGCAGGTGCCGCGCACCCTGCCGCGCGTGCTGCGGCTGCCCGAGATCGAAGGCGAACGCGCCTACGTGTTCACCGCCGACATCGTGCAGGCCAATCTCGGTGCGCTGTTCGCAGGCCTCGAGGTCGTGCACTCGAGCACGTTCCGGGTCACGCGCGACAGCAACCTCGACGTCGACGAGATGCAGGGCACCGACCTGATGAGTTCGATCGAGAAGGAGCTCGTCAAACGTCGCCGCGGCGAGCCGGTGCGGCTCGAGATCGACACCGGCGCGCACCCCGACGTCGTCGACCGCTTCCTCAAGGCGTTCGCGCTCGAGATGGACGACGTCTACTACTGCGACGGCCCGGTGAACCTCAGTCGCATCATGGAGCTGTATGCGATCATCGAGAACCCTGAGCTGAAGGACCCGCCGGCCCAACCGCGCCGCGCCGTGACCTGGGCCACCGCCGACGAGATGTTCCTCGACCTGCGCGATGGCGACGTGCTGCTGCACCACCCGTACGAGTCGTTCTCGACGGTCGAGGACTTCGTGCGGCTCGCGGCGCGCGACCCCAAGGTGCTCGCCATCAAGCAGACGATCTACCGTGCGGGCAGCCGCAACCCGATGGTCGAGTCGCTGATCGAAGCGGCGCAGCTGCGTAAGCAGGTGACGGCGATCGTCGAGCTCAAAGCGCGCTTCGACGAGGAAGCCAACATCCTGTGGGCGCGGCGCATGGAACAGGCCGGCGTGCACGTCGTGTACGGCATCGTCGGCATGAAGACACACGCCAAGTGCACGCTGGTGGTGCGCCGCGAAGACGACGGCCTGCGCCGCTACTGCCACATCGGCACCGGCAACTACAACCCGACCACGGCGCGTCTCTACACCGATCTCGGCCTGATCACGGCGCGCGCCGACCTCGGCGAAGAGGTCGCCGAGACCTTCAACATGATCACGGGCTACACCCGGGTGCCGCTGATGGAGCACCTGCTGGTGGCCCCGTTCACGTTGCGCGACAAGCTGCTGGTGCTGATCCGCGGCGAGATCGAGAACCTCAAGGCCGGTCGCCCGGCCGCAATCAAAGCCAAGCTCAACAACCTCGCCGACCCGACGATCATCTCGGCGCTCTACGAGGCGTCCCGCGCCGGCGTCAAGGTGCAGCTGTGCGTGCGCAGCGTCTGTTGCCTGCGTCCTGGCGTGCCCGGCCTCAGCGACAACATCACCGTCGTCTCGATCGTCGACCGCTTCCTCGAACACAGCCGCGTCTACTACTTCGAGAACGCCGGCAACCCGCTCGTCTACCTGTCATCGGCCGACTGGATGGTGCGCAACCTGGACCGCCGCGTCGAAGTCGCAACTCCGGTCTACGACCCCGAGCTCAAGCGGCGTATCGTCGAAGAGGTGATCGACATGTCCCTCGGCGACAACGTCAAGGCGCGGCGAGTGCTGCCCGACGGCAGCAGCGTGCGCATCGTGCGCGACAAGGACGCCCCCGCTCGCCGCAGCCAGCAGGCTCTGCTCGAGTTGACGCAGAAGCAGCCGGACCCGATCGAGACCTCCGGACTCAATCCTGGCAAACGCAAGAAGCGCAAGAAAGGGTGACACCAGCGTCCAACTCTCCCGGCGACTCCGCTGTGACCCGGGCCCTGCGGGGCGAGCCCGTGCTCGACGAACTGCTCGCCGAGGAACTGCCGCGGTTGCGCGCCTTCGTGCGCGCCCACCTTTCGCCGGAGCTGCGGCTTCGCGAGTCGGTCTCGGATCTGGTGCAGTCGGTGTGTCGCGGCCTGTTGGCGCAGAGCAGCTTCGAGTTCCGCGGTGAGGCGCAGTTCCGTTCCTGGCTGTTCCTGGCCGCGCGCAACAAGATCGCCGAGAAGGCCCGCTACCACCAACGTGAACAGCGCGACGTGCGCCGCGAACAGGCACTCGACGATGCCGGGGCATCGACGATCCTGGGCGCCTACCGACAGGTCGGCACACCGAGCCGCGTGGCGATGGCGCGCGAACATCTGGGCAAGCTCGAATCAGCCATCGACGATCTCGACCCCGATCATCGCGAGGTCGTCACGCTCGTGCGCCTTGCCGGACTGCCGATCGACGAGGCCGCCCAGGTCATGGGCCGCAGTGTCGACGCGACCCGCATGTTGCTGGGCCGCGCCCTCGTCAAGCTGTCCGGCAACCTGCGCCGCCTCGGGGTGCAGGACGAGCCACGCTGACCGGACGCAACCCTCAACGCTTGCCGTTCGCCGCGGGCCGGCGACCCTGCAGCCTCTCGCGCAGACGCAGCGCATCGCGTGTCGTCGCTGCCTCGAGCAGCCGCAACGCCTCGTCCAGGACCCGCTCGGCCTGGGCCGTTGCGCCGTTGGCGACGTGGGCATCGACGAGCAGTTCCAGCACCCACGGGTCGCGCCGCCCGCCCGCATTGGCCAGTTCTTCGGCGATCTGCAGGCCGCGCACCGGATCCAGCCCGCCGACGCCGCGGCCCCCGACCAGGAACCGGGCCAACTCCTCACGCGCACGCTGTTCGGGCACCCCGGCCGGCGACAACGCGACGACCCGTTCGAGACTCGAACGCGCCCCCTCACGGTCGCCCTTGGCGCGCAACACCTCGGCCATCAGGTCGTGGTTGGCCGGATCGGTCGACGAAACCTCGATCGCCCTGGCAGCAGCGCGTTCGGCGGCAGCGATGTCGTGCATCGCCAGGTGGGCACGCGCCAGGTCGCGCCACATCAACGCGTCGTCGGGCAGCACCACGGTGGCCGCGGCAGCGGCAGCGAGCGATTCCGCGAAGCGCTTCTGCGTCAACAGGCACCAGCTCAGGTAGTGCTGGAAGCGCCGTTCGTCGGGCGCCAGATCGACGGCGCGCTGCAGATGCCGCGCCGCTTCGTCGAGCTGCTGTTCGTAGAACAGCGCCCGCCCCAGGTTGTAATGCGCGGTGGCGTAGTCGGGCCTCAGCCGCAACAACTCGCGGAACTCGGCCATGCTCTCCTGCCGTCGCCCGGCCCGATCCAACGCATTGGCGAGGTTGTTGCGCACCGTCACCATCTCCGGCAACAACTGCAAGGCGCGACGGTAGGCGGCGATCGCGGCGTCCGGATCGACGCGATTGAGGGCCAGCCCGACGCCCGACCACGCGTAGCCCGAATCGGGCCAGAACGTCTGCAGCGCGCGCGCGGCACGACGCGCCCCGGCCTCGTCCTCGAGTTCTCCCGCAGCCACCGCGAGCCAGTAGAGGAACGCCGGCCGCGCCTGCGGTGCCTGCACCACGGCATCGAGCAGGTGGCTGTAGGCGGCCTTGGTCTCGTCGACCTTGTCCTGTCCGAGAACCCGCGCCATCTGGCGCATGCCGACCCAGAACGACTCGAGCGCCTCCGTCGGCGGCCCAAGGCGAGCGAGCTCCGCGGCCGCTTCGTCCCCGCGCCCGACCTTCTCGAGCAGCTCGGCACGACAGCGTTGCACACCGCGGCTGGCAGCGACCAGTTCCGGATGCTGTTGCAGCTCCGCGAGCAGCGCGTTCGCCGCCGCGACATCCCGCCGCAACGCCGCCTGTGCCAGACCGGCCCAAGCCTCGGCGTCATCGCGCCGCCACTGCAACGCCTGTCGCAACAGCGCCTCACCTTCATCGGTGCGCGCCTCGCCGAGCGCGATGTAGCCGGCGAGGATCGCGTCCTGGGCGGCGTCGTCGCGCTGCCTGCGTTCGGCGGCGATCACCTGGTCGCGCGTCGACCACACGTAACTGCCGAGCGCGACCAGCGCCGGCAGGCCGAGGACGAGCGCGGCGACCAACGCGGCCTGCTGCGGTTGCCGCCGCATCCAGCGCAGCAGTCGACCGGGAACGGTGATCGGCCGCACCGACACCGGCCTGCCGTCGAGGAACGCCCGCAGGTCGGCGACGACCGCATCGGCCGTCGCATAACGCCGCGCGGGTTCCTTCTCGAGCAGACGCTGCAGGATCGCCACCAGATCGCGCGGCACATTGGTGTTCTTGCGGCGCGGATCGGCGGGCTCTCGCACCTGGATGTTGCGCAACACCTCGGTCGTGTTGCTGCCCGAGAACGGCTGCTGCAGCGTCAACAGTTCGTAGAGCAGTGCGCCGAACGAGAACAGGTCGGTGCGATGATCGATGTCGGCGCGGGCCGCGGCCTGTTCGGGCGAGGTGTAGAACGGCGTGCCGGCGAAGCTTCCCGATCGCGTCAGACTCGGATCGTCGCGATGCCGCGCCAGTCCGAAGTCGGTGAGCACCACCGAACCGTCGCGGCGCATCATCACGTTGGACGGCTTGACGTCGCGATGCACCACACCCTGCGCATGCGCCGCGGCGAGCGCTTCGGCGACCTCGATGCCGACCTGCACCGCGGCGCGCACGAAGCCGCGACCGTGCTCATGACGCTCCTGGGCGACTTCGGCATGCACACCCTGCAGCTGCGCGACGGCGTAGCGCAGCGACCCTTCGTGCAGCGAACCGACCGGCCGGCTGCGCAATTCGCCGAAGACGCGGTCGAGCGGTGCCCCATCGATGCGTTCCATCGCCAGGTAGTGACAGCCTTCGACGCTGCCGACCGCGTAGACCTGGGCGATGCCGCGGTGCTGCAGGCGGGCCGCGTTCGCGCCTTCGCGCCGGAATCGTTCCAGCGACGCCTCGTCGACTCCGAGCGGCGTGGCCAGCACCTTGAGGGCCACGGTGCGGTTCAACGACGGCTGGCGCGCCGCGTAGACCACGCCCATGCCGCCGCGGCCGAGTTCGCCGACGATCTCGAACTCACCCACCTGCGAAGGCCGCCCGGCGCCGACCGTGCTGCCGACGAGCCCATAAGCGAGCAGCGGTTCGATCGCGGCGCGTAGATCGGCGGCGAACTCGGGATGCTGCCGACACAGATCCTCGACCGCGGTCGGCCCGTCGCGCTCGAGGCGCTCGGAACATTCGACGACGAGTTCGGCGAGGCGGTCTTCGGTCATGGCGGGTCCGAAAGGGTAGCGCGCCAGCAGGGCCGCCCTCGCGGAAGTGACGTCACCGCCTGGATCGAATGGGCAATCTGGCGGATCCGCGGCGAACCACAAATGCACAGAGCTCCGGAAACCGTGGCCGAAGCCATGTTTCCGGAGCTCTGTTGTGGCGAGGGCGACGGGGGTCGAACCCGCAACCACCGGATCGACAGTCCGGTACTCTAACCAATTGAGCTACGCCCCCACGCCATGAGGGGCGGGGGATCCTACCGAGGGGCAGAGCCTTTGCAAGCGTGTTTCGCCCCCGCGATCGTGCCGCAGGCACAGCGCGCTGGCATGAGGCGATGGACCTCGCTAGACCTGCCCATGGCGCGTGGCCGGCCGAAAAAATCGGCCGCCGGGCTCACACCCCCGGCGGCCGAAGCCACTCTTCGCTCTCTCGTGTCGGGGCCGTCGTTCCGCCGTCACCTCACGGTTCTTGCGGGCTCGGCCCCGGCTTGCACGAGATCTGTAGGACGGTCCCGACGACGACCCAAGTGTTCGCCCACCAGCCCCCATGCCTTCCCCTCCCCGCCGCCGACTCCGCCTGGGCTTCGCCGGCCCGAACGGCTGCCCGGAGCCGCATCTGTCGGTCGACGGCATGACCCCGACCGGGCCCAACCTGTCGCATTGGCCCGGCAACCGCACGCCACCGCAGTGGCGCGCCGACCTCAGCACCGCAATCGCGTTGCGCTTCTCGCGCGCCGACGCCGCCGCGCAGGAACGCTTCCTCGGCAATGCGCAGGTGGTGCTCAACGACCACTACGACACCGACGGCTTCGGCTCGTTGCTGGCGGTGCTGCGGCCGGAGGTGGCGCAGGCGCGCGAAGAGTTGCTTCTGGCGGCCGCGGCAACGGGTGACTTCGGCGTCTGGCAAACGGCGCGCGCGTTCGCGATCGACCGCGCGATCGTGCACCTGGCCGCGCCGACATCGCCGCTGGCCGCGACGTTCGCGGCGATCACCGACCCCGACGAGCTCAGCCTGCGCCGGTACGAGTGGCTGCTCGAACACGCCGAGGAACTGTTGGACCGGCCAGAAGCGTTCGCGCCCGTCTACGCCGACGAGATGGCGCGCGTGATGCACGAGATCGATACGGGACTCGCGGGCCAGGTCGACCGGCGCCACCACCGCGAGCTCGGCGTCGGCGTGGTCACCAGTCGCACGTCGCTGCACCGCATGACCCTCAACACGCTGGCCGGCGCCTACCGCGTGCTGCACGTGCACGAAGATCGCGACGGGCCGCGCTACCGCTACCACGACCGCACCGAGAGCTGGTTCGAACTGGTGACGATGACGCCGCTGCCGCGGCGCGACCTGCGTCCGCTGGCGCAGACGCTCGACGCGCTCGAACCCGGTCACGAAGGCGCGCGCTGGTGCGCCGACCCACCGACCGAGCCGATCCCCGAGCTCTACTTCGGCGTGCCTGCGGCGCAGGAATACGGACAGATCACGCGGCAACTGGTGCCGAGCCGGCTGCCGGCGGCGCAGGTCACCGAGGCGCTGCTGAGCTTCTTCGCGCCGCCGCGTTAGGCTGTTCGCCCTCCTGCCTTTCACCATGCGCCGCCGCTCGCTCCACGTCGCCTCCTGTTTCCTGCTGCTCACGCTCACCGCGTGCGGCGACCCCGCCACGACCAACGGCGCGCCGCTCTACGAACTGCAGACGCCGGCGACCGAACCCGATGCATCGACCCTGGCGCAATCGCTGCAGGAGACCGACCGACCGCTGCTCGTGTTCGCGCACGACGACGCCTCGATCGCGGCCGCCGCGGCCGGCAGGCGAACGAGCACGCGGCCCGAGATCAAGATCGTCGGCACGCCCGGCAACGGCTCGTTGGCGCGCCTCGACGACGACAGCGCCGACGCCGTCGTCGTCGTCTCGATCGACGCGCTGGCGACCGCCGCCACCGAACTGTGCCTGCTGGCGGTGAGCGGCATCAGCCCGCCGCCGCAGGTGGCGATCGGCGCGCGCTGGTTCACGCGCGCCAACCGCGCCGCGGGTGGCCAGACCCTGCCGTCGCCGGCTGAGTTCGCGCTCGCGGCGCTGCGTCAACAACACGCCGAGGTGTTGACCACGACGCCGACGATCGACGTGGTGTTCCGCGTCGGTCTCGTGATCGGCACGCGCGACGAACGCAGCGCCCGGCTGGCCACGGCCCTGTCCAGCAAGGCACGTGAGTACCCGCAGCTGCAGCTTCACGTCGGCAACGACGCCACCGAGTTCGTGGCCGAGAACGTCAACGCGCTGCTCGTCGCCGGCGCCGGCACGCCCGGCCTCGTGGCCGCCTGCGAAGAGGCGACGAGCCGCGGCATCAAGGTCATCGGCATCGACACCGACCTGCCGGCCCGAGCGATGGTGGCCAGCCTCGACATCGACGAGGAATCGCTGGGGCGGGCCGCCGCCGAAGCGATCATCAACCTGATGCCCGCGGGCGGCAAGGTGCTGGAGCTCGGCTACCGCAGCGACGACCGCGAACGCGTCGCCTGCCGCAACAGCCTCGCCGCGGCGCTCGCGAGTCGGCAGGCGAAGTGACCGCGCCGCCCGCGGCCGCCGCTCAGGCACCTCTGGGCACACCGGCACTGGCGGGCCCGGGCCTGTTCCACATGGCCCAGGCGGCCTTCTGGTTCGCGTTGATGAGCCTGCTGGTCAAGCTCGCCGGCGCGACCATGCCGACGATGCAGATCGTGTTCGGCCGCGGCTGCGTGACGCTGCTGCTGAGTGCGCTGCTGCTGTGGCGCGCCCGCATCTCGCCGTTCCGCACCAGACCACACCTGCTGCTGCTGCGTGGCGTGTTCGGCTCGACCGCACTGATCTGTTTCTACGCCGCGGTCGTGCACCTGCCTCTCGCCGAGGCCACCGTGATCCAGCAGACCTCGCCGCTCTTCACCGCGTTGCTCGCCGCCTGGCTGCTGCGCGAACGGCTCGAGCCGCGCGTGCTGGTCTCGATCGCGATCTGTTTCGCCGGGGTGCTGGCGATCGCGCGACCGGAATCGCTGTTCGGCGCGGGCCTGGCCCCCGACTTCCCGTGGCAGTTCGCGTTCGTCGCAGTGCTCGGCGCGGTGCTGTCGTCCTTCGCCTACGTGACCGTGCGTCGCCTCGGCCAACGCCACCCACCGCTGGTCGTCGTGTTCTTCTTCCCGGTCGTCACCGTGCCGCTGAGCGCGCCGTTCGCGCTGACCGCATGGGTCGATCCCGATGCGATGGGCTGGCTGCTGCTGGTGGCGATCGGCGTCGTGACCCAGTTCGGCCAGATCGCGCTGACCAAGGGCCTCGCGCGCGAACCCGCCGGTCGGGCCACCACCGTCGGTTACCTGCAGATCGCGTTCGCGACGCTGTTCGGCGCCGCGGTGTTCGGCGCGCTGCCGGACGCCGCCGGCTGGCTCGGCATGGCGCTGATCCTCGGCGGATTGCTGCTCGGCGTGCGCACTTCGCGACGCGTCGGCTGAAATCGCGTTCGCGGTGCCGATCGGCCTCGCTCACCAGGGGTATCCTCGCCGATCGTCCCCCCCGCGCCATGCCCGCCAGCGAGTCTCGCCAACCCAGCTCCGACCGCACCGAGAGCCTGCTCGAAGGCGTCGTCGCCCTGCCCGACGATGACCAGGCGGCGGCGTTGGACAGCCTGTGCCAGCAACATCCCGACCTGGCGTCTGCCCTGCGGGACCGCTACGCGTTGTTCCTGCGCATCGCCGCGCCGGTTTCGCCCGGGAACTCTGCCGACGGCATGCCGCGGCAGTTCGGCGAATACACGCTGCTGCGCGAACTCGGCCGCGGCGGCATGGGCGTGGTCTACCTCGCCAGCCAGCAGCGCGGTGAACAGGAGCGCCTCGTCGCACTCAAGCTGGTGCGCGACCGTCTGGCCCTGTCGCCGCAGGCACGGGAACGACTGCGGCGCGAAGGAGCCGCCGCGTTTCGTCTCGATCACCCGGGCATCTGCCAGGCCTACGACCTGGGCGAGATCGACGCCACGCCTTTCGTCTCGATGCGATACGTGCCCGGTCGCACCCTGGCGCAGCTGCTCAACGACGCGCGTGCCGGCAACCGCTTCGTCGAGCTGCCGGGCGACGGCACCGCGAGCGGCGCGCATGCTTCGCCGTCACCGCTCGGCAGTTCGTCCCAGAGCAGCAGCGGCCGCGTGCGCAACATCCTGCTGCTGATCGAACAGGTGGCGCGCGCCCTGCACTTCGCTCACGAGGCCGGCTTCGTGCACCGCGACGTCAAACCCGGCAACATCATGCTCGGCGACGACGGCGCCCCGGTGCTGTTGGACTTCGGCCTGGTGCACGACGACGCCAGTTCGCACGGGCTGACGATGACCGATCAGCCGCTGGGCACTCCGAACTACATGTCGCCCGAGCAGATCGCCCCGCGCGGACGCAAGGCCGATCGCACGACCGACGTCTATTCCCTCGGCGTGACGCTCTACGAACTGCTGGCCGGTGCGCTGCCGTTCCACGGCACCAACCGCGAAGAACTGTTTCGACAGATCCTCGACACCACGCCGCCCCGGCTGTCGCGCCTCGTGCCCGGCATCTCTCGCGACGTCGAGGTCGTGGTGCAGACCGCGCTCGACAAGGATCCGGATCGCCGTTACCGCACCGCACTGGCGTTCGCCGAAGACCTGCGGCGCGCGCGACTGGCCGAGCCGATCGTTGCCCGCCCGCCGGGCACGGCACGGCGACTGTTGTTGTGGAGTCGCCGCAACCCGCTCGCCGCGGTGATGATCACGCTGTTGGCGCTGTCGCAGGTGGCGATCTTGTGGCTGGCGATCGCCGCCGAGGAACGCGCCGCCGAAGCGCTGGCCGCCAAGCAGCTGGCCGAGGACAACTACCAGGAGGCGAGCGACGCCATCGCGGCGCTCGCCACCGTCGCCAGCGAACAACTCGCCGACGTACCGTGGCTGGTGAACGTGCGCAGCGCCCTGTTCGAGAAGGTACTGGCGTTCCACGACCGCAGCGCAGCACGCAGCGAACAGAGCCCCAACGCGCACCGCCGTGCCGCGCGGGCCTGGATCCAGTCGGCGCACCTGCACGAGGACCTCGGCCACAACCAGCAAGCCGAACGACTGCTCGGCAATGCGCTCGCGGCGCTGCCCGCAGACTCGATCGATCCCGAAGACGTGCGCTGGCGAATCAGCGCCCAGCTCCTGCTGGCCAACCTGGCCCAGAAGGGCAGTGACACACGCACGGCTGAAGCCCGTCTGCGCGCCGCCATCGACGCCTGCGAAGCGCTGGTCGCGCGAGGCGACGCGAGCCCCGCGGACCGCCTGCGTCTGGGCACCAGCCACTACGAACTTGCCGAGCTGCTCGACGAGATCGTCGGTCGCGGCGACGAAGCCGCGGCGGAAGTCGAACGTTGCCTGCTGCTCGTCACCGGGATCCCGGGCGCTGAGGCCCGCATCGGCGAAGCCACGGCCCTGCGGCTGCGGGCGCGCATGGCGCGGCACGCGGGCCGCGAGACGGACGCGTTGTCCGACCTCGAGCGGGGTGTGTCGATCCTGCGTGCGCTGGTCGCCGCGCAGCCGCACGATCGTGACGCACGAGCCAACCTGGCGACCTCGTTGCTCTCGCACGGGCTCGCCCTCAAGGATCTGCGCCGCGCTCCAGAGGCCCTGTCCAGCTACGACGAGGCGAGGCGCGTCTACGAAGGACTGATGGCGTCGTTCCCGCTGCACCTGCACTACCGCATCAACCTCGGCCGCACCTACAACAACATCGCCGTGCTGCAACGCGCCACCGGCGACAACCAGAGCTCGCGTGCGTCGATGGTGCATGCGCTCGAACTCAGCCGCGAGTCACTTCGCCTCGAACCCCAGAGCGCGTTCGCCAAGACCCTGCTGACCGACTGTGCCTACAACCTGGCCAACCAGACGCGCGGTGAAGATCCTGCCGGTGCCGAAGCGCTGTATCGCGAGTGCCTCGACCACCTCGGCGGCGTGCTCGCACACAACAACGACGCGCTGCCGACCCTCGAGATGGCCTGCCGCGCCCGCACCTCGCTCGGTGCGCTGTGCGCGTCGCAGCAGCGATTCGCCGAAGCGCTCGACGAGTTCCAACAGGCGCGGTCGATCACCGAACGTCTGTTCGCCGCGCAGCCGCCGACGCCGCGACTGCTGCGCAACGCGGCGATCCTCAACTACAACACCGGTTCGCTGCTGGTCGAGACCAGCGCCGATCTGCCGGCTGCGATCGAGTGCCTGCGTGTGGCTGTGGCCTACGGCGAACAGGCATTGACCGCGAGCCCCGAGGATCCGCGCGCAGTCGCCTTGCTGCTCGGCCACCGCGTGCGCCTGGCGATGTTGGCGGAGATGTCGGACACGACGCACGCCGCCGCCGAATGGCAAGCCGCCGCCCGACTCGTCGAGACCGCGGACGAACCCATGCAACGCCGTCTCGAGAGCGACGACGGCAGCCGCTTCGACCTCGCCTGCCTGGCGCGCGGCCTGGCGGCGTGTCAGTTGCGCGCCGACGAGATCGTGCCCGCCACGGCGAACGTGCAGCGCGCCACGCGGCTGCTCGAGGCCGGCAGGCCGCTGGCGGCCGAGGTCGAGTTCCTGCTGATCGCGGACGTTCGCCTGCGGCTCGCCGCGCGCACTCCGGACGCGAACGGACTCGCGACCGCCGCCGCCGATCTCGGCGCCAGCGCCGCCCGGCTGCTGCCGCGTCTGTCGGAGAGCCCGCTGCAACGCCAGCGCCTGCGCGCGCTCGCACCGCAGGCCCTGCAGACGTTGCGCGAACACGGCGACGAGGCCCAGGTGAAGGCCATGCAATCGCTGGTGCGCGCCGTCACGGACTAAGGGGCGCCGTCGTCGATCTCGTCGGGCGACTCGTCGCCACCCAGCAACTCCGGCAGGCCACCCGACTGCAGCCGCTGCACGATGCCAGCGAGCCGCAGCAGCGCGCGATTGCAGCGCATGCGCACCGCGTCGGGTGCGATCTGCAGATCGGCCGCGATCTCCGCGAGGCCATGTTCGAGCAATTGCCTGCGCCAGATCAGGTCGCGCTCGTCGGCATCGAGGAACTCGAGACCCAAGCGCATCCAGGCCATTTCCTCGCTGTGCGCCGCGGCTTCGATCGGCTGCGCCCCGCCGGCGAGCGCCGGATCGAGCGTGAGGCGGCTGTCACCGAAGAAGCTCTCGAGCCGGAACTCCTGGCGCCGCGCCGCCGCGGCGCGCGAGCGATCGATCAGCAGGTTCTCGATCATGCGCGCCAGCAACGCCCGGAACTGCCGCCGATCCGTGCACAAGAACCGCGGCGAATACTGCAGCGCGCGCAGCATCAGGTCCTGCACGTCGTCGTGGGTCTCCGACAGCCGGCGCAGACTCGCGCCGCGGCGGCTGCGCACGCGGTCCTCGACCCAGCGTCGATCGCGTTCGACCAGGTTCGCCAACGCCCGCCGATCGCCGCCGTGCCACTGTTCGAGCAGGCTCAGGGTCTCGTCGTCGGACGCGCGCATCGACGGGCCATTCTGGCGTCTGCCCGGGTCAGAGCCAGCCCCGTCGAAGAGCCCATGCCAACAGTTGTCGGAACGCGCCGGCTACGATCGCCGCCGTGCAACGCCCAGCGCTCCTCGTTCTCGCGGCGCTGCTCCTCGCCGGCGCCTTCCTGATCTGGTTGTCGTTCGGCAGGAGCAACCCGCTCGATGCACCTGCCGGTGACAAGGATGCCAAGGTGTCCGTCGCCGCGACCGGCGAACTGACGCAACCCACAGGAGCCGTCGCCGACGATGAACCGGCCCGCGACCTGGTCGCCGCGCAGCCGCCTCAGCTGCAGTTCACGGTCCGCGGCAGCGTGCTCGCCGAAAGACCGGGGCCCGGCACCGCCGGCGCCAAGGTGATCGCCTACCGCGGCCGCGCCAGCGACGCCGGCAGCTTCTGGCCCGGCGCCGATGCGGGACCTGGCGGCATTCGCTACGAGCCGTCGTTCGTGCTGGTCGGCGAGCCGATCGCCACCGCCGAGGTCGACGCGAACGGCGACTTCGAGCTGACCGCCGCCGAACCGCACCTGCGCCTCTCGATCGACCACGACTACTACGTCCTGCCGATGCCCGAGTGTGTGCACGTGCCGCCATCGCGACATCTCGAAGGCGTGATGCTGATGCCGCTGCTCGGTGGCCTCCTGCAAGGACGTGTGCTCGGCCCGGCCGCCGACGAGGTCGCGCAGGTGTCGCTGCGTTGCGAAGCGGACCCGATGTCGGTGATGCGCGACCCGCAACTGTTCCTGGGCGCGATGGCCGCGATGCAGGGGCGCGACGCCCCCGTTCACGACGGCGTGTTCCGCTTCCGCGGCGTGTTGCCACGCACTTCGTTGACCCTGACCACGTCGACCGAAACGCTGATGGGCCGCGTGCAGGTGCCGGCACTGGCCGCTGGCGAAGCACGCGACGTGGTGCTGCCCGTGCGCCGCGGCGCGTCCCTGCGGGTGACCGTCGTCGACGACGATGGTGCACCGATCGAGGGCGCGCAGGTCATGGTGATGAACGCCGACACGGGCGGCTCGATGGTCCCGCAGCTGAGCGCACGCCGCGCAGTGACCGCGACCGACGGCGCGGTGCGCATCGACGGCCTGCAACACGGCGCCGCAACCGTCGAGGCGATGGCCAAGGCGCGCACCAGCGCCCGCGCCGAGGTGATGCTCGAGGAGACGGACCGGGCCGGCGAAGTGCAGCTGCAGCTGCGCACTGGCGGCATCGTCACAGGCAAGGTGCTGGCGCCCGACGGCACACCGCTGGCCGGCGCGAACGTGGCCCATCACCCCGGCGGCAGCCTGCCGATCGTCGGCAACCTCGCCGATCAACTCGGGCCCGAGACCCTCGCCGCAGCGGCCCGCGGCGGCGTCTCGACACAGGCCGACGGCACCTTCCGGCTCACCGGCCTGGACGACTACGGTGAGTTCCTGGTCGTCGCCGCGCATCCCGACTACTCGGCCGCCTACTGCGACGGCGTGCACATGGGTGACGACGGCGTGGTCGTGCAACTCGAACCCAAGGCCGAACTCGTCGGCCACGTCGTGCGCGACGACACCGGCGCGCCGCTGCCGGACTTCACGGTGAGCCTGCTGCGCACCGCGTTCCTGGTGATGCGCATGCCGGTGCGCACCGAGGTCGTGAGCGCGGCCGAGGACGGCGCCTTCCGCATCGCCGGCGTCGCCACCGGCGACTACACGCTGCAGATCGACGTGCCGGGCTTCGGCAACACGGAGAAGAGCGTCACGATCGGCCGCGGCCAGACCGACATCGGCGAACTGCGTATCGAGGCGGCGGCGTGGATCTCGGGCAAGGTGCTCGCCGCCGACGGCACCCCGGTGCCGCGCGCTCAGGTGCGCAAACGCCAGGGTGGCATGGGCGACAACCCGATGCTGGCCATGTTCCTCGGCACGGGCACCATCGCGCACACCGACCACGATGGCCGCTTCCGCCTCGGCCCGCTCAACCCCGGCCGCATGCAGCTCGTCGCGAGCGTGGCCGGCCACGCCAGCGGCCGCAGCGAACGGCTCACGGTCACCGCCGGCGCCGAACTCGACGGCGTGATCATCACACTCACCGACGGCGGCAGCATCCGCGGCCGCGTGCAGACCGGGCCCGGACAGTTCGCCGACGACTTCCTGCTGATGGCGCAAGAACAGGCCACGCAGGCATCGTACGGCGCCGACATCGCCCCCGACGGCTCGTTCGTGTTCGAGCATCTCGACCCCGGTCAGTACGTCGTGCAGGCGATGCCGAACGGCTTGATGCGCAGCTTCGGCGCCGACAGCTGGCGTCCCGGTCAGGGCATGAAGCTCGGCGAGATGATGCGCAAGGTCACCGACTCGGTCGTCTCGCAGCGCTGCACCGTGCGCGACGGCGAGACCAGCGAGGTGCTGCTCGACGTCGGCGAGATCGACGACGGCGCGCTGTGGACCGTGCGCGTCGAGGTCGGCGGCGAACTGTTGCCCGAAGGCATGCTCGAGGCCCAGTCCCCAGCGACGGGTCGCGTGCGCGTGGCGATGCTCGAACAGGGCGTCGGCACGTTCGGCGGGTTGCCGCCCGGCGACTACCGCCTGCAGGTGCGCAGCGGCATGACCATGGCGCCGGTCGGCAGTGCGCAGACCGCCACGTTGCCCGCCGGCCGCAGCAGCCATGCGACCACGCTGCGCCTGCCGGGTGGCGAACTGCGCGGGCGCGTCGTCTCCGCCACCGACGGCGAACCTCTGCGCGCCGCGCTCGTGCGCCTGTATCACGACGGCCATGCCGAGAACGACGACGCCGTCGGCATGGCGCTCTCCGGCAACGACGGCGCGTTCCGTTTCGCCGGTCTGCTGCCCGGACGCTACACGCTGGTCGCCGCCGAAGGGCCGCTCGGTGGCACCGGCACGGCGTCGCGCCGCGCCGGCCTCGAGGTCGTCGCGGGCGCCACCGGCGAAGTCATCGAACTGCGCGCCCAACCGGCCGCCAGCGCCAGCGTGCTGGTCACCGCCGACGGCGGCGCACCGGTCGCGGGCGCGACGGTGTTGTGCGTCGACGCCGATGGCAGGCCGATCGGATCACTGGGTCTGGCCGTCAGCGGCAGCGACGGTCGCGCCTGGTTCGGCGGCCTGGCCAGCGGCGCCGCGCGCGTCGTCGGTCGCGCACCGGGTTTCGCGCCCGGCGCCACCGACATCCTGCAGCTCGACCCGAGCAGCAGCACCACGTTCCACCTCGACCTACCGCGCGGCACACGCACCACCGTGCAGGTCTTCGACCAGGGTGGTCGCGCCCTCGTCGGCGCCACGCTGACGGCGCGCTGGTCCGGCGGGCCGTGGCTGCCGACGCTGCTGCTCGAAGAAGGGCGCGGCGCCGACGGCTCGATCGACCTCGGGCGCCTGGGGCCCGGCGACTGGCAGTTCCGCGTCTCCCACCCGGCCATCGGCACCGTGCCGGCCGCGCGCACCATCGGCAGCGAGCCGAGCGTGACCATCGTCGTCGCCCCGCGGTGACCGCGCCGTTCGCCCTCGCTGCCGCAGACGCTACCGTGCTGCACCCGGCATGTTCTCGCCATCCACGCCCCAATACTGGCTCGGCAGGTTCGCCTTCGGCTGCCTGCTGATCGCGTTCGCGGGTCTGGGCATCTTCGCGCGCGGCAGCCCGTTCCTCGGCGTCGTCGCCGGTTTCTGGGGCTTCTATCTGGCGATCACCGCGACCCAACCGCTGGTGCGCATGGCGACGATCGTGCACCACAGCACCGGCTCGTGGAGCCGCACCGCCAACGAGGCGTTCGCGCGCGCGTCGTTGCCGCGGCGCATCTACTACCTGCTCGCCGCGGTCGCCGAAGTCGACGGGCCGATGAGCGATGGCGAACGCCAGACCGTGCGTCGGTTCGTGCTCGAACGATTCCTCGACGGCATCGCCGCCGACGAGCTGCGCCTGTGGGAGACCCAGCCGCTGCCGCTGCGCGATCGCGCCGGCCTCGCCGCGCGCATCGCCCCCAGCCTCGAGCAGCCCGAGATCGATTCGCTGTTCTGCTGGTGCTGCCTCGTCGCCTTCGCCGACGGCAAGTACGCGGCGAGCGAACACCAGGTGCTGCAGGAAGTGGCGCGCGGTTTCGGCATCTCGACCAGCCGCGCGCGCATGCTGTTCCACCTGGCGCGCGCCCAGTTCTTGCGCGACCGCGAACGCGCCGAACCCGATCGCCACGCCCCGAACCTCGACGCCCGCAGCAGCGCGCTACAGACCCTCGATCTGCCGCCCGGCGCCACGCCCGAACAGATCCGCAAACGCCACCGCGAACTCGTGCGTCGGTTCCATCCCGACGCCCAACCCAACCTCGGCCCCGTGGCGCAGCGCGAAGCCACGGAACGGTTCCAGGCCATCCAGCGCGCCTACGAACTCCTCAGCACCTGACATGGTCACGATCACCGCCACCTACCAAGGCGACCTCTGCTGCAACGCCACCCACGGCCCCTCCGGCGCCGCCCTCTCCACCGACGCACCCACCGACAACGAAGGCCTCGGCCGCTTCTTCTCGCCGACCGACCTCGTCGCCACCGCGCTCGGCACCTGCATCCTCACCACCATGGCGATCGTCGCCAAACGCAAGGGCTTCGACCTGCAAGGTGCCACCGTCAGCGTCGACAAGCACATGCTCGACCAACCGCGCCGCATCGGCCGCCTGCCCGTCACCCTGCGCATCCCCGGCACCTACACCGACGACCAGAAGAAGATCCTCGAGCGCACCGCCCACACCTGCCCCGTGCACAAGAGCCTGCACCCCGACCTCGACGCCCCCATCACCATCGAGTGGCTCGAGTAGGGTACGGTACCGGGTACAAACGACAACCGCGCGCGCCCGCACTGTCCCCGCTCCCTCACTCAGCGACACACCGCGTCCGAGTTGGTGGCCAGCGGGTCCCACCAGTTGCGAGTCGGTTCCTGGGTCGCTCGCGTCAGCACGGCCCAGTCGCTGAGCACACCGGTCACCAGACCGCCGACGGCCCCGATCGCGGCCATGCCGATCACCGCGGCCCTGGCGCCACCTTCCCCTTGCAAGGTGCCCACACCCTCCGATCCGCCGTAGTGACCGCTCATCAGCAGCACCGGCGCGGTGAACACCCCGACCACCGGCTTGACCACGGTGCAGCCCGAAGAGCCCAGGCAACCGGCGAGCACGCAGGCGATCTTCCAGGAGCGGCGCATGGCGAGGGCGCGCGACAGCGCGCTTCCCTCGGGAACCGTGCCCCGCGCATCGCAGTTTTCGCGGCCTCTTCCAATCCCGATTCGCCCGCCGGCGTCTTCACCGGCACGATCGATCCATGAGCGCTGCGGAAACGCCCCTACCAGGCCTGTTCCAGGCCCACCGCCAAGGCCTGGCCGGAGCGGTCCGCAGCGTGCTGGGTCCACGGACCGATGCCACCGAAGTGTTGCAGGACGCCTTCCTCAAGTGCTGGCGCCACTGGCAACGCGGTGAACGGCCCGACGACCCGGTGGCATGGATCTTCGTCGTCGTGTGGAACACGGCTCGCGATGCCCGCCGCGCGCGGGAACGGCGACCGGTCCACCAGACCCTGGACGAGGAACTGACCGTGCTCACCACCACCCAACCATCCCCCCCGCAAGCGCTGCTGCAGCGCGAAGCGCTCAGCGCGGCGCAGGCCGCGGTCGCCGGGCTCGGCGAGGCCGAACAGCAGGTGTTCCTGCTGCGCGTCTCCGCCGGGCTCAGTTTCGAAGCCGCCGCCACCGCCCTCGGCATCCCCATTGGCACGGCGAAGACGCGCATGCGCAGCGCCCTGCAGAAACTGCGCAAACAACTGGGTGTCGGTGAACGTGTCGGTGAACAGGGTCAGCAGGACACGGAGGTGCGGCAATGAGCAATCAAGACAACTACTCCCCCGAAGAACGCGACCAGCTCGAACAGGAACTGCTCGAACTGCACTTCGGCTGCCACGAGGATCCCGCCGCGCTGCTCGCGCGCCTCGACCGCGATCCCACGCTGCGCGCGCTGCAGAGCGAGGTGATCGGCAAGGCGCAGCTGCTCGAACAGGCGGTGCGCCCAGAGCAGCCGCCGCTCGAGTTGCCGACGCCCACGACCGCGCCGCGCCGCACCGCGCCACACCCGATCTTGCGCATCCTGCGCAACCCGGTCGCGCGACTGCTCACCGCCGCCACGATCGCCGCCGCCACCGTGCTCGGCTTCTTCGTCGCGCAGGAGTGGGCTCAGTCACGTCACACGCACTTCAACCAGGACCACCTGCACCTGACGGTCAGCGCCCCGCGCGCCGTGCCCGCCGGCGCACCGTGGACGTTCACAGTGCAGACCGCCGACCTCGCCGGCACGCCGCGCGATTGCCGCGTGCGTTGGTCGGCGTTCGGCGCCGGCGGCGCGGTGCTCGGCGCCGGCGAAGTCGCCGCGCGCAACGGCAGCGCCGTGGTGACGATGAACGCCGATCTGCGCATGCCGCAGCGCGTCGAGGTGATCGCCGCGCACGACACCGACGAAGTGCGTGAGGTCTTCCAGCTCGGCTCGGCTTCGGCCGGCCCGCTCGTGCACGTCAGCACCGACCGCCCCGTCTACCGGCCCGGCGAGACGATCTACGCGCGCGCCGTCGTGCTCGACCGCGTCACGCTGCTGCTGCGCACCCCGCAAGCGCCGCGCATGATCGCCAGGCTGCTCGACGCGAAGGGCAGCCCCGTCGGCCAGACGTTCGACGACGAGGCCACGGGCGTCGGTTCGTTCGCGTTCGTGGTGCCGCCGGGAAGCACCGGCGGCGTGCACGCCATCGAGGTCTCGTCGCTCGCCGGCACGTTCGCGCCCGAGAAGGCCGAGGTCGTCGTGCGGCCGTTCCGCAACCCGCAGCTGCGCACGCAGATCGTGCTCGATCGCACGAGCTACGCGCCGGGTGCCAGGGGCTCGGCGCAGGTCACCGTCGAACGCATGGGCGGCGGCTTCGCGGCCGGCGCCGCAGCGCGCGGCGCGCTGGTCATCGACGGCAACGAGGTCTGGAACGAGCAGGTCGCGATCGCCGAGGACGGCAAGGCGCAGTTCCGCTTCACGATTCCCCAAGAAGTCGACAAGGGCGCCGCGCGCTTCGTCGCGACGATCACCGACGGCGGCGTCGTCGAGGCCGAGATGAAGCCGTTCGTGGTGCCGACCGGCGTCGTCACCGTGGCGGCGTTTCCCGAAGGCGGCGAGCTCGTCGCCGACGTGAGCAACGGCCTGTATCTCGAGTGCACCGACGCGCTGAGCCGACCGATCGACACGAGCGGTGTGCTGCTCGACGCCAGCGGCCAGGTGATCACGAAGTTCCAGACCGCGCACCAGGGCCGCGCGAGACTCGCCTTCACGCCGCGCGCCGGCCTCACCTACCGCGTGCAACTCGCCGGCCAGAGGGAGCCGATCGACCTGCCGACGGTGCGCGCGAACGGCATCGCGATGCAACTGCCCGGTGACGACATCGCCGCCGGCGCGGCGCTGCGCATGCAACTGCAAGGTCGCGGCGACGGCCCGTGGCTGCTCGGCGTGTTCTGTCGCGGCGTGCTGGTCGGCCAGGCCACCGTGCGCGCCGACGATCGTGGGGAACTGCGCACCACCGCTGAAGTGCCGCTGCCGGACCACGCCGCCGGCGTGCTGCGCGCGACGGTGTTCGATCGGGCCCTGCAACCCGTCGCCGAACGTCTGGTGCGCCGCGCCAGCAGCCACCGCATCGACGTCGCGATCAACCCGCAACACGATTCGCTGACGCCCGGCGCCCCGCAGCAGGTCGCGGTGAAGACCACCGACGAACGCGGCGAACCGATGGCTGCCGTCGTCGGCCTGTCGGTCACCGACCTCGCCGTCACGTCGCTCGGCAGCGAACCGCGCATCGGCCTCGCCGACCACGCGGCCCTGTTCGCCGACGTCGAGAAACTCGAACAGCTCGGCGACTTCTTCCTCGGCCACGAGGCCTCGGCGCGCAACGTCGACCTGCTGCTCGGCACCCGCGGCTGGCGCAAGTTCATCTGGCGCAACGACGCCGCCGCGCAGAAGGTGCTCGCCGACATCGGTCCCAAGGGCGAGGGGGTGATGGCGCGCGAAGGGTTCTCGCATACGCCGCAGGTGGCCAGCAACCTCGAGGCGGCCAGCGCTCCTGGCGCCGCGCTGCAGCGCGCGGTGTGGTCGAGTCAGCGCAGCCTCGAGACCGCGGCCGGAGTGAGCCTGTTCGTGCTGATCCTGTTGTTGCTCGGCGAAGGCGCGGTCTTCGCGATGCAGCGACTGACCACGGTGCGTCACCCGGTGTTCGCGGGACTGACGAGCGCCGTGGCGCTGATCGGCATCACGCTGGTGCTGCTGCCACGCACGCTGGGAATGCCAGCCCCGGGAGCGGCCATGGCACTTGCCGAACGGGACTTCGACGTCGAGGTCGCGCAGGCCGCAGCGGTGCCGTTCGCGGTGCCGCAGGCAATGCAGCCCGCAGGCTTCGATGTCTTCGCGCTCGGGGCCGGAGAGTGGAACGAGAAGATCATCGACCACCTCGCCGCCGACCCCGCCGCCAACCCCCTCGCCGGTGCGTTCTTCGACGACGGGCGCGACGGTGACGTGCGCGCGCGCGCCGAGAACTTCTTTGCGTATCGCTTGGACGCGAAGCCCGGCGCCGTTTCGCCCCTGCCGGGCGCCGACATGCCCCTGTTCGAAGAAGCCGAGGAAGCCAAGAAGAAGGGCGGCTACGACTTCTTCCTCTCGGCCGATGGCGGCGTCGCTCGCGTCGGTCGCTACGCCCTCACCCAGCAGCGCGCCCGCGTCTACGCCCACCAGTTCACCGCGCACGACGGCCGCACGGACTTCACCCCGACCATCTACTGGAACTCGCTGCTCGCCACCGACCAGACCGGCAACGCCAGCGTCTCGTTCAGCACCAGCGACGCGGTCACCACCTGGCAGGTGCACGCCGACGCCCACGCGCCGAGCGGCCCCATCGGCCGCGTCGGCCAGGCCGGCGCGACGTTCACGACGCAGCTGCCGTTCCACCTGGAAGCCAAACTGCCCGACGAGGTCTCATCCGGCGATGAACTGTCGCTGCCGATCAACGCCGTGGTCACCGACACCGACGCGATCGCCAGTGACGTCGAACTGCGCGTCGAGATCGGCGCGGGCCTGAAGTTCGTCGGCGAAGCGCCGACGACGATCGCGCTCGTGGCCGGCCGTGGTCGCGCGCTGGCCAAGATCACGCCCGAGCAGGGCTTCGGCCGCTCGTTCGTGCGCATCACCGGCAAGGCCGGGCGCTTCACCGACCAGATCGTGCATCCGATCGCGATCGCGCCGCGCGGCTTCCCGCACCGCCGTTCGCACGGCGGCACCGTCGAGAACGGCAAGCCCGCGGTGATCACGCTGGCGATCCCGCGGGACGCCACACCCGGTTCGGGCAAGGTCACGTTCAAGCTGTTCCCATCGCCGCTCAGCGCGCTGACCGAAGGGTTGAACGGCATCCTGCAGGAACCGCACGGCTGCTTCGAACAGGCGAGCTCGTCCAACTACCCCAACACGCTGGTGCTCACGCTGCTCGACGCGAGCGGCGACGACGTGCCCGCGGTCGCGGCGCGCGCGCGCCAGCTGCTGCCGCGCGGCTACCAGAAGATCACCGGCTACGAGTGCAAGGAGAAGGGTTACGAGTGGTTCGGCGGTGACCCGGGCCACGAGGCGCTCACCGCCTACGGCCTCTTGCAGTTCCACGACATGCAGAAGGTCTACGACGTCGACGCGGGCATGGTCGAGCGCACCAAACAGTGGCTGCTCACGCGCCGCGACGGCAAGGGCGGTTACCAGCGCAACCCGCGCGCGCTCGACCGCTTCGGCGGCGCGCCGCAGTCGATCACCGACGCCTACGTCACCTACGCGCTGCTCGTCGCCGGCGTGCCGGCCACCGAGCTGACCAAGGAGATCGAGGCGCTCGTGGGTCGCATGGCGACCAAGGACGCCTACGAACTGGCGCTGATCAGCTGCGCGCTCGAACTCGCCGGTCGCCCCGAGGCCTCGCTGACGCGCGGTTGGCTCGCCGAGCTGCAGGAACAGAACGGTTCGCTGCGCGGCGCCACCGCGAGCATCACGCGCAGCGGCGGTCAGGACCTGTTGGTCGAGACCGCGGGCTTCGCGATCCTCGCCTGGCTGCGCGACCCCGGCTACCAGGGCCACGTGCGCAAGGCGATCGAGTTCGTGCAGGGCTGCCGCGGTGCGATTGGAACCTTCGGCGCGACCCAGGCGACGATCGTCGCGCTGCGCGCGCTCACCGCCTACGCCGCCGCCAACCGCGCCATGCGTGAGCCCGGCACGCTGCGCATCCTCGACGGCGACACCGTGATCGCCGAACGCGCATTCGCCGCTGGCGACGTCGAGGCGATCACGTTCGACCTGTGGGACAAGCTGCCCGCCGGCGAACACGAATTCGCGATCGACGTGACCGGCGGCGGCCAGCCGCTGCCGTGGGCCTGCGACGTCAGCTACTACAGCGAACAACCCGCCGACGATCCGGCGACCGTGCTGTCGATCCGCGCCGCGCTCGGCAAGATGTCGGTGACCGAAGGCCAGACCGTCGCGCTCGAGGTCGAAGTCGAGAACACCACTGCCGAAGGTCAGCCGATGGCGATGGCGATCGTCGGTCTGCCGGCGGGACTGGAGTTGCCGACCAAGGTGCTCGAGGACCTCGTCAAGCAGGACGCGTTCGCGTTCTGGGAGCTGCGCGGTCGCGAGCTCGCGCTCTACTGGCGCGACCTGGCACCGTCGGCGAAGAAGAACGTGTCGCTCGACCTCGTCGGCCGTGTGCCCGGTCACAGCGTCGGCCCGGCGTCGCGCACGTATCTCTACTACACCCCGGCGCAGAAGCGTTGGGCGATGCCGCTGGTGATCGACGTCGACGCGGCGAAGTAGCCGCATCTGCAACTCGAGGCCGACTACTTGCCGGCCCCCACCTTACCCCGCAACAGCTCGAGCGCGCGCTCGAGGATCGGGTCGCGCGACTCCAGGTCCGCGGCGGTACACGGCACGAACTCGTCGGGCGCGAGCCCTTCGCCCTCGAACGGCGTGCCGTCGAGCCGCAGGTCGCGCCACGACGGCACCAGCACGGTGACGTCGTTGCCGAGGTCGAACGACTGCGGGTTGCCGCTGCTGCCGAACGTCGGCTGGCCGACCACGACGCAGTCCTTGGCCTGCTGCAGCATCATCACGAACGACTCGTTGCTGCTCATCACGTAGCGGCTGGTCAGCACCGCGATCGGCTTGTCGTACTGCGGCTCGTCGCCGCGCCCGCGCAGCTGCCGCTCGACGACCGGGCCGAAACCCGCCTTGCCCTTCTTCTGCTTGATCTGGTGCCTCGCGTAGGTCCTGGTCCCGCCGACGAACCACGCCGCGACCTGCTGCGCGAGGCTCTCGTCGCCCCCCGAGTTGGGCCGCACGTCGATCACCATCGCCTTGGTGTCCATCAGCGCGGTGATCGCGCCGCCGACGAGTTCGGGGTCGAGGTCGTTGGTCCACGCGGCGATCAGCAGATAGCCGATGCCGTCCTCGGTGCGCCCCGCGAGCGCCTGCTTGCCGACCGGTTCGACCGTGACGTAGCGATCGACGAGCTTGCGGCGGAACAGCGAGTCGACCGCGCGCGAACCGGTGCCAAACGTCTGCTCGCCGATGCGCAGATACAGGTGCAGGTCCTCGGTCGGCTGCAGCATCTTCGCCGCGGCCATCGCGAAGCCGCGGTCCGTGCGCGCGCCGAGGATCGCGTCTTTGTTGTCCTTCTCGAGCTTCTTCCAGTCCTGCACACGCAGGTCGTAGTACGAGTAGCGCTCGGCGAGCGTCGCCGTCAGCGCCTGCAGCGCGCGCTGATTGCGCCGCTTCTGTTCGGCCGGGGGCCGCACCTTCTCGGGCAACGTCACGAACGACCACGGCACCGGCGCGAGCTGCACACCCTTGCTGCTGCGGAAGTTCGTACCCGCGGGACAGTTCAGGCTCAGGCGATACTCGTGGTCGGGTTCGAGTTCGACGGTGACGACGATCTTCTTGGGTGTCTCCCACTGCGGCCGCCCGACGATCTTGGGAAACTGCGGACCGCCGCCGCAGAACGACCATCCCTGATCGCTCATCGCCTGGTCGAACGTCACCACCAGCTGCTTCTGCTCCTTGGCGTCGACCTCGCTGAGGTGCGCGGGTTCCATCGAAACCACCTTGGGAGCGTCCTGAGCTGCGGCGATCGCACAGCACCAGACGAAGACGAGCGGGGTGTGGCTGCCCATGGGGCGGAATCGTAGCACCCGCCGACGGAACCGGCCTCACCGCGCCCGCAGCACCACCATCATCTCGCGTTCGTTGGCCACGAACTCGGCGATGTCGAACGCCGGGAAACCCTCGCGGCGCTGCAGCGCGCACAGCAGTTCGAGGAAGTCCGTCTGCGACCAGCAATGGAAGTGGATGCGGAAGTTCTGCTCTTGCAGCTCGGCGACCTTGGTCGCGACCGCGGCCTCACCCTGCACCTTCATCGCGACCCGCACGACCTCTTCGTAGTGCTGCTGGCGCGAACGTTCCGGGCCGTCCTCGTGATCACGAACGACGTGCTCGACCGTCGTGGCAGGTCGATCGCGATCGAAGATCAGCCGCCGATCGGGCACCGACAGGTAGACCACGCCGCCCGGCTTGAGCACACGCAGCATGTTGCGCAGCGCGCCGATCGGGTCCTCGCAGTGCTCGAAGAAGTGGTTGCTGGCGACGAAGTCCTGCGAGCCGTCGGCGACCTTGGCGAGCCGTTCGCCGTCGTCGACGATGTCGACGTCGACCAACCACCGCCGCGTCTTGGCGGGGTACATCTGCCGCAGCTCGTCGGTCGAAGCGATGTCGACGTAGCGGGCCTTCGCCCCTCTGGGCATCGGCATCGGATCCTGCAGCGCCCCGATCTCGAGGCCCTCGCCGCGCAGGTGGCGATCGGCGACGGTCAGCCGGCCAAGGTACTGGCGAAACGGCGTGACCAGTTTCTTGGCGAAGCGCCGCAGGTCGAACATGCCGGTGTCATCGGCACCAGGGGCTCACCACCTGAACCGGGCCGGAGCCCCGGGCTGCTCACCCGGCAGCCGCCTCGATCGCCTTGGCGATGCGTTCGTTGCCCGCCTCGTCCTTGACCGCGGTGCGCACGAAGCGCGATCCGAACCGCGGACTCAGCGAGGCGCAATCGCGCAGGAACACGCCCTGCTCGCGGCACCGCTCGACCAGCAGCGCCGCCGGCACCTTGTCGGTCGCGAACAGGAAGAAGTTGGTCGTGCTGGCGAACGGCGTCAGCCCGGGCACCGCGCCGACGCGGCACATCAACTCGTCGCGCAGCGTGTGCGTCGCGGCGGCCTGCTGGCGATACCACGCATACTCCTGCAGCGCGCGCATCGCCGCACACTGCGCCAGCAGCCCCGCGCTCCACGGCGGGTTGAACACCTCGAGCTCGGCGATCAACGGCGCCGCGGCGCACAGGTAACCGACGCGCAGCCCCGACAACGCGAAGAACTTCGACATCGACTTGGCGACGATCACGCGCGGGTCCTTGTGCACCAACCCTTCGGCGGTCGGCACCTCGGGCACGAAGTCGATGTAGGTCTCGTCGATCCACACGCGCGTCGTCGCCGGCAACGCCGCGAGCATGGCATGCATCGAGTCGCGCCCCATGACCACGCCCGTCGGGCTGTTGGGGTTGACCATCACCAGCAACCTGCTGCCGCTCTCCCGCACCGTGTCGGCGATCAGCCGCGGCTCGGGCACGAAGCCGTTCGCCTCGTCCAGCTCGCAACCGACCACCCTGGCGCCGAGAACGTTCTCGAAGATGTGCCGGTACTCGCCGTACATCGGATCGAGGATCGCCACGGTGTCCCCCGGCTGCACCAGCTTGGGGAACGCGAGATACATCAGCGACGACGTACCGCCGCCGAGCAGCACCTGCTCGACCGTCAACCCGTGCCGGGCGGCGATCGCTTCGCGCAGGCCTTCACCGTGGGTCGGCGGGCTGGTCTTGACCAACCACGCCAGGTGTTCGCGCAGCGTCGCCAACACCTCGGGCGCCGGTTCGTACCAGGCGTCGAGAACGTCGGCATCGACGATGTCGTGGCGCCGCGACAGGTCGGCGAAGTCGCTGCCGATCGCATCGAACGACGCGCCGCCGTGGAACGCCTTCTTGGGGAACGTGTGCTTCGCGGGCCTGACCATGCCCTCACGATACGCAGACCATCACGATGTCGAGCCCGCCGTTCTCGCCTGCAAGGCTGCCCACTGCTCCGTATGGTGCCCCACCCATGACGCCCTGGCCCTCCCTCGTCGCCGTCCTCGCCCTGACCCTCTCGCTCCGCACCCAGGAACCGGCTCCCGCAGCGCCCACTCCGGCGCTCGACGTCACCCTGCTCGCGGACCTGCAGGGGCGCAACATCGGCCCCGCCGTATGCGGCGGCCGCACCGCGGCCGTCGTCGGCGTGCCCGGCGACCCGAGCATCGTCTGGGTTGGCGCCGCCAGCGGCGGTGTCTGGAAGTCCACCGACGGCGGGGTGCGCTTCACGCCGGTGTTCGACGAACAGGACGTCTGCTCGATCGGCGCGATCGCGATCGACCCACGCACCCCCGAGGTCGTCTGGGTCGGCACCGGCGAAGGCAACCCGCGCAACTCGGCGAGCGTCGGCCGCGGCATCTACAAGACGGTCGACGGCGGCAAGTCTTGGAACAAGCTCGGCCTCGAGAAGACCGAACGCATCCACCGCATCCTGCTGCATCCCACGTCGCCCGACACCGCGTTCGTCGCGGCGTTCGGCACGTCGTGGGGTGAGAACGAAGACCGCGGCGTGTTCAAGACCACCGACGGCGGCAAGACCTGGAGCAAGGTGCTCTACGTCGATCCTCGCACCGGCTGCGGCGACCTGGTCATGGACCCGCGTAACCCCGACAAGCTGTTCGCCGGCATGTGGGAACACCGCCGCTGGCCCTGGTCGTTCAAGTCCGGCGGCCCGGGCTCGGGGTTGCACGTCACGCGCGACGGTGGTGCGACGTGGTCACGCCTCGGTGAGAAGGATGGCCTGCCGAAAGGCGAGCTCGGCCGCATCGGTCTGGCGATCGGCGAGAACGACCCGCGCGTCGTCTATGCACTCGTCGAAGCCGAACGCAGCGTGCTGTTGCGCAGCGACGACGGTGGCCTGTCGTTCCGCACCGTCAACCGCAGCGACGACATCGCCCAGCGGCCGTTCTACTACGGCGACATCCGCGTCGACCCGGCCAATGCCGACCGCGTCTACAACATGAACTCGGTCATCGACGTCTCGACCGATGGCGGCCGTTCGTTCACGGGCCTGGTCGGCTGGGGCGAAGCCCACCCCGATCACCACGCGATGTGGATCGATCCCACCGATCCCGAACGCATCCTGATCGGCAACGACGGCGGCGTCTACACCAGCGCCGATCGCGGCGCGACCTGGCGCTTCTGCCGCAACCTGCCGCTGGCGCAGTTCTATCACGTCGCCGTCGACGACGACGTGCCCTATCACGTCTACGGCGGCTTGCAGGACAACGGCAGTTGGCGCGGCCCGTCGACGGTCTGGGAGAACGGCGGCATCCGCAACCTGCACTGGCAGGAGGTCTGCTTCGGCGACGGTTTCGCGACGCTGCCCGATCCGCTCGACAGTCGGCAGGGTTACGCGATGAGCCAAGGCGGCGCGCTGATCCGTTACGACCTGCGCACCGGCTCGCAGAAGGGCATCAGGCCACCGGCGCCCGAAGGCGTCGAGCTGCGCTTCCATTGGAACGCGGCGATTGCGCAGGATCCGTTCGATCCGCGCACCATCTGGTACGGCAGCCAGTTCGTGCATCGCAGCGCCGATCGCGGCGAGAGCTGGAGCATCGTCTCGCCTGATCTCACCACGAACGATCCGCAGAAGCAGAAGCAGGGTGAGAGCGGCGGGCTGACGATCGACGCCACCGGGGCCGAGAACCACTGCTGCATCCTGACGATCGCGCCCAGCGCCATGCAGCAGGGCGTCGTCTGGGCCTGTACCGACGACGGCCGTGTGCAGGTGACGCGCGACGGTGGGCAGAGCTGGCGCAGCGTCGAGCGGGGCATTCCCGGCCTGCCGCGCAACACCTGGTGCCCACACATCGAGGCGAGCAAGTTCGACGCCGGCACCGCGTTCGTGGTGTTCGACGGCCACCGCACGGCCGACTGGACGCCGTATGTCTACGTGACGCGCGATTTCGGCGAGACCTGGGTGTCGTTGGCGACACCGGCCATCGACGGCTACTGCCTGGTGATCGAACAGGACCCGGTGCAGAAGGACCTGCTGTGGCTCGGCACCGAGTTCGGCCTGTTCGTGACGCTGGACGGCGGCAAGGTGTGGTCGCGCTACGAGCACGGCGTGCCGCCGTGCTCGGCGATGGCGATCACCACCCATCCGCGCGACGGCGATCTGATCGTAGCCACGCACGGCCGCTCGATCTTCGTCATCGACGACATCACGCCGCTGCGCACGATGACTGCCGAACTGATGCAGCAGCGGCTCCACGTGTTCGCGACGTCGCCAGCGATCGCTTGGGAAACGGCGCAGACGCCGGGTTCACGCTTTCCGGGCAACGACGAGTTCCGTGGCCAGACGCGACAGCGCGGTGCGTTCGTTCACGTGATCGTCAACGCCGACGAGCTCGCGCACCCGGATCCCGAGGTCGAGAAGGGCCGCAAGCGCGAGGCGGCAGCGAAGAAGGACGAAACCAAGGCGGAAGAGAAGACCGAGAACGAGCCACAGGACACGCCGCAGGACAAGGACACGGACACAACGCCCAAGGACCACGTCACCGTCGAGGTGCGTGACGCCGGCAACGTGTTGATCCGCACGTTCCGCGACAAGGTGCACCTGGGGCTCAACCGCATCGTCTGGCGGCTCGAACGCGACGGCACGCCGGGACCCTCGCGCAACTTGCAGGAAGAACCCGAGCTCCCGCAGCCCGGCCGCGAAGTGCTGCCCGGCGACTACACAGTGACCGTTCGCTTCCAAGGTGAAGCGCAGACCACGACTGTGCGCGTGCTGCCCGATCCACGCGTCGAGATCGCGCTCGCCGATCGGCAGGCCAAGGACAACTTGCGCGGCGAACGCGAACAACTGCAGGCAGTGTTGCGGCAGGCGACGCAACGACTGGCGCGCGCCAAGCGCGATCTCGACCTCGTCAGCAAACGCCTCGACGGCGAGCCCAAGGTCAAGAAGGGTGACACCGACCCCAACGAAGCCCTGCGCACTGCCCTGAAGGCGGCGACCAAGGCCTACGACGAACTCGACGAGCAGCTCTGGGGCAAGACGGGTCAGCAAGGCATCGTGCGCAACGACGACACCGAGATGCGCAAGGTGATGAGCCTGATGCGCGTCTCCGGCACCGACGATGCGCCCAACGCGACCGAGATCGCGGCGATGGCGCGTGCCCGCACCGCCGTTCCGGGGATCACGCGACTGGTCGACGAGTTCGTGTCCGGGCCGCTGACGCAGTTGCGCACCGCGCTGGCCGGCAGCAGCCTGTCGTTGCTACCCGATGTCGCGCCGGTCGGCGAAGGTCGCTGAACGCGACCCTCGCCCGGCCGCGGCTCACTTCTTGGGCCGCGCCGGACGTTTGCCCGCAGCCTGCTTGTCCTGCTTGGGCTTGCCCTTCTTGTCACCGGCGCCCTTGCCGGGCTTGCTCGCGCCCTTCTCGTTGCGCACCAGGTGCTCTTGCAACACCATCGCGACGCAAGCGGTCAGCCGCTTGCCCATCGGGATGTGCAGGAACTCGTTGGGCCCGTGCGCATTGCTCTGCGGACCGAGCACGCCGGTGATCATGAACTGCGCCTTGGGGAACTTCGCGCCGAGCATGCCCATGAACGGGATCGTGCCGCCCTCGCCCATGTAGACGCAGCTCTTGCCGAAGTGCGTCTGCGAGGCGCGTTCGCTCGCCGCCTCGAGCCAGCCCGCGAGCGGCGGCGCGTCCCAACCGGCGCCAGGCTCGTCGGTGGTGACGGTGATCTTGGCGCCGTGCGGCGGCTTGCTGCCGAGCAGCTTCGTCAGGTACTTGCTGCACGCCACCGGGTCGGCCGAAGGCGGCAGACGCAGCGACATCTTCGCCGTCGTGGACGGCCGCAGCACGTTGCCGCCCTTCTCCACACTCGGCACGCCGTCGATGCCGATCAGCTCGACGAACGGGCGCCAGGTGCGATTGAGCACCATCTCGACGCGATCCTTCGCCATCGGCCTGGTCTTCTCGGCCCACGGGAAGCGCTTCCACAGCTTGTCGCCGAGCACCTTCGCCGCGAGCTTGGCCTGCTGCCGCCGCTGCTTGGGGATCTTGACGTGGAACTGCTTGGGCAGGATCTCGCCGGTCTCGCTGTCCTCGAGGCGCGACCACAGTTCGCGCAACACCCGGAAGCTGCTCGGCACGATGCCGCTGGCGTCACCGCTGTGCACACCTTCGCCGAGCACCTCGACCTTGACCTGCGCGCCGACCACGCCGCGCAGCGACGTCGTGCACCACAGCTGGTCGTAGTTGCCGCAGCCCGAGTCCAGACAGACCACCAGGCTCGGCGTGCCGATGCGCTCCTTGAGCGCGTCGATGTAGTGCGGCAGGTCGTAGCTGCCGCTCTCCTCACAGCCCTCGATCAGCACCACGCAGCGCGCGTGTCTGCCGCCGGCTTCCTTGAGCGCGCGGATCGCCGTCAACGAAGCGAACGCCGCGTAACCGTCGTCCGCGCCGCCGCGGCCGTAGAGCTTGTCGTCCTTGCGCACCGGCTCCCATGGGCCCAGACCGTCGAACCAACCCGTCATCTCGGGCTGCTTGTCGAGGTGGCCATAGAGCATCACGCAGTCGTCGCCTTCACCCGGGATCTCCATGTAGATCAGCGGCGTGCGGCCCGGCAGCTCGATCACTTCGACCGACAGGCCTTCGATCGGCTGCGCCTTGCACCAATCGGCGATCAGCTTGACCGCGCGGTGCATGTGCCCCGCCTTGGCCCAGTCCTTGTCGAAGGCCGGCGACTTGTTGGGGATGCGGATGTAGTCGACGAGCTGCGGAACGATGTCCTGTTCCCAGGTGTCGTCGACGAACGAGCGGAGCTTGCGGTCGTCCATGAGGTTGCGGCTGTGGGGGCGAGAATCGTGACGGGGCCGCTGAATCAACCGGTCGGCACAGCCTCTGGCAAGCAGAGTCGGGGAAAGGGCGGGGTCCGGCGGGCGATCCGGTGGCTCGAAGCGAGCGCCGTCTTGACGGCATCCTTTCCCGCATACCTATCTTGGCACCTCGAGGCCCCAGACGAGGTAGCACGTGATCGGCCACCAAGGCGCGCCCCAGGCGGAAGCGCACAACTCCCGAAACAGCTCCTCAGACCTTCCCGAGAGAGCGTTCGATCTCACATGCAGCACCATGATTGCTACGCATACAGGATTGGCAAACGCCCTCGCCTTGCCACCGCCCCATGTCAGGACCGAGATCGGTCCAACCTCGGGGTCGCTTTCGCCCGCGAGACTCTGGTAGAGGACCTGACGCGTAGCCGCCATCACACGAATCCAGCTGTCAGATCTCAACCACTCCAGAGCCTGCCCAGCAAGCACATCCATTCCCCCATCGGGCGCGAAGGCCATCCGGCACACGTCGCGGATCTGGGCGGCAGTGAGACGCGCTCCGCCATCCGGATCCACCATCAGGCCCGGCAACCTGACGCGCACGTCCGTCTCGTATCGCGACTCGTAGCTGCCTTGTCGACGCGGCGGCAACTCGCCATCGGTCAGCCTGATCCTGCCGCCCCCTGAGTCCGATGCCGGAGCGCTGCCAATGCCCCACGCGGCCCATGCTCCCGCCACGGCCAGCGCGACGCATGCACCGGCGAGCAACACCACCGATCGACCACTCCAGTGCTGCAAGGACCTCATTCTCCAGCTGGCGGATTGGACGGTGGAAAGGTCGTCTTCGCATCGGCGCAGGCGCTCGCCGGCCCGCAGGACCCTGTCGGCCCACCCACTCTACATCAAGAGAGCTCGAACGCAGAGCGGCGGCGGGCCAGCTGACCCGCCGCTTACATCCCGCGCGACGCGCCGAGCGCATACTGCCGCGATGCACCCGCTCGCCACAGTCACACCGCTACTGCCCCTGTTCACCGCCGTCTGCACTGCCGTCGTCGCGCCGTCCCAATCGTTGATCGGGCCGCCGCCGCCGCATCACGATCCGTACTTCCAACCGACCGCTGCCATGTCCTCCCCCGACATGCCGCGCGTGATCATCCGCAACATCCACCAGGATCGCGCTGGTGACGTCTGGTTCGCGACCTTCGCCGGCCCGATCCGCTACGACGGCAAGACCTTCACCAACTTCTCAGCGCAGGTCGGCCTGCCGAGGACCCGCGTCTTCTCGCTGCTCGAAGATCGCGCCGGTGCGCTGTGGTTCGGCTCCATCACCGATGGGGTGTCGCGCTACGACGGGACCTCGTTCACGAAGTTCACCATCGAGCAGGGCCTGGTCGACAACGACGTGCTGTGGATCTTCGAAGATCGCGACGCGCGCATCTGGTTCGGCACCTCCAAGGGGCTCAGCCGCCACGACGGCAAGGCGTTCACCAACTTCACCACCAAGGACGGGCTCGTCGACAACGCCGTCTATGCGATCACCCAGGATGCTTCGGGGCTGATCTGGTTCGGCACCCAGGGCGGTGTCTGCTGCTACGACGGCAAGTCGTTCACCGATCTCGCCACCAAGGTCGGACGCTCGTTCGTGAACGTACGCGCGATGGTCGTGGACCGGTCCGGACACCTGTGGTTCGGCGGCGAGCAGGGCGCCTTCCGTTACGACGGCAAGACCCTGACGAGCTTCACCGCCAAGGAAGGGCTGCTCGCGGACTTCGTCGGCTCGATGATCGTCGATCGCACCGGACGCATCTGGATGGGTCATCCCGGCGCCTACCCCGAAACCGACAAGGGCGGCGCGAGCATCTACGACGGCAAGGCATTCGTGCACCTGACTGCCAAGGACGGTTTGTGCAGCACCATCACCGACTGCCCAGCATCCACAGATCCGGCGCGAACCGGTCGGCACGATCACGGCGGCGGTGTCGGTACACGGTCTGGTCGTGGACGCGGGCATTGGCGCCGAGCCGGGGCACGGGCGCCCGGCCGCGAACGTGACGGTGCGGTGCAAGTTGATGCAGCCATCCGCGCCTGCGGATTCCTCGGGCGAGCCACAGCCAACGAAGTCCGCGGCGCCCGTGTCGCTGTCCGCTGCAGGTCGGAGCACGGTCGAGATCGAAACCGCGACCGACGCAAACGGGCAATTCCAGATCGAGCTACCCGCGGACGCTGCGCTCGTCGCCGTCACAGCTACGGGCGACGATTTCATGCGCGCGGCTCGGTGGGACGCTGCCGAGGGCTCGAGTCAGCCACCCGAGCAGTTCGTGCTGACGCGATACCCACACGGCCAGCTCCAGGGCATCGTCGCCGAACCTTCGGGCACCCCGGTCCCCGGCGCCCGAGTCACCATCACCCACCGCAAGGATGGCGAGCGCGTCGCGCTCGAGACCTCCGCCGACCAGAACGGCTACTTCGTACTCACGCCCGGCAGCACCGAGTCGTGGCTGCATGCCGAGTGCGATGGCTTTCTGCAGGTCGCCGCAACCGACCCTCAACCGCTCCCTCGTGGCGGCTGGCAACCGGCGCGCATCCTGTTGGCGCCTGCCGGCACCCTGAACATCGAGATCGTCGATCAGACAGGTCGACCCGCGCGCGACGTGCGCAACGTCGCCGTGGCGCTTGGCAAGGCCGAGATGGCCCTGATCGCGGTCACCAACTGCACCCAGGGGCACTTCCGCGGCCTCGCGCCGGTCGTGCATGGCCGGGCGACGATCACCGTTCCGGCCGAGGTGCAACTCCTGCTGCTCGCGGGGGAGACCCAGTTCGCGCGGGAACGAGATGGGCAGGCAGTGGCGTCAGACGCAGACGCGCAGATGGGGCAGCCGATCGTCGTCGGCGCGGGCGAGCAGCATCTGTTGCGGCTGACGATCGACGACCTCGAGGTGCGCGGCACCGTCCTCGATCCCCACGGTCGGACCGTCGCCGACGCGGACATCTACTTCGAGACCGTGCAGAACGGCCGACTCGCATCGATCCGCCTCGAAACGACGGATGCACGCGGCCAGTTCGCAGTGCACCTGTCCGGTGTCGCCAACCGCCGAGAGTTGCTGATCGCCGCGATGGGCTCCGGTTCGAGCGCCGAACTCGGCGCCCAGATGTGGCTGCGACGCGATGCGGCGCAACCTGCGCTCGTCGAGCTTCGCCTCACAGCGCGCCCACGGATCCGCGGTCGTGTGCACGACCAGGATGGAGACGCCGTCGAGGCTCGCGTGCGGCGCACCTTGCGATTGCCAAGCGGCGGCGAATCGATCGACGCCGGCGAAGCAAGCACCGACGAGAACGGCGCGTTCTCGTTCTTCGACATCGTCGACGCCGAACAGCGGCTCGAAGTCGTCAGCGACGGCTTTGCCACGGCGGTCCTCGACGACGTTCGCGCCGATGCGCCCGTCGACGTGGCCCTCGAGCAGGCGAAGCGCGCCAGAATCCGACTCGTGATCAGCGAGTCGACGGTTGAGGTCGCCGCTCTCGAGGTTCGGGTCGGGTACTTCGAGGCGACCGGCGTCGTCGCCCCGAGCTGGCCCGCGCTCGGCGTCACCACGACCTGGTCGCCGGCAGCCCTGATCTCCCTGCCTTCCCATCCCGTGCACCATCGCCTCCGACGTCCAGAGGGGACCTGGCGCTACGAGGTGCTGCAACGCGTGCCCATGGTCGATGACCCGCGCGGCCGCCTCGCCGAGCTGCAACTCGAGAGCGGCCCCGCAACGATCTCCGTCACCGCGCATGCGGCGAATGGCCAGCAGATGTCGCGCGCCACGACAGGCCCGGTGACGATCACCGACGGTGACGTCGAACTGCCGCTCGCACTCTCGCCGACCGCGACGTGCCGCGGCCGCATCCTGTTCGGCGATGGCTCGGAACGCTTCGCCGCCTGTGTCGGGCTGGCAGACGACGCTGGCCGCCTGCTGATGATCAGCATGCTCGACCGCGACTACGTGTGGGAATCGATCCTCGAGGTGAGCAGCCACGGCTGGTTCGCCCTGGGCAGCGTTCCCGTGGGCACCTGGGAACTGCGCGTCGGCACCCGACCCGAGCTCGAACGCGGCGCTGCGCGGGCGCAACAGCGCGTGGTGATCACCGGTGACTCGACGGAGCCGATCATCTTGAAGCTGTAGGCGTGCGCAGGAGGCGCCATTTGCTGTCGCTGCGCATCCCGGGACGCGAAGCACAGTTCCGCGGCCGGCCTGCGCCCGGCGCGGCTAGGCTGCGCCCATGCTCATCAAGCTCGCCGTCGCGGCGCTCGACAAGTCGCCGTTCCTGCGGCGAATGCTGTGGCGGTGGTGGTATGGCCGCCTGGCCAGGAAGTTCACCCAGCGCAGCTGGACGTTCATGAACTACGGCTATGAGGCCGAGGCGGGAACCGCCCCGCTGGCCCTCGCTCCCGAGGACGAACCCGACCGCCTGTGCGCGCAGCTCTACGCGCAGGTCGTTGCCAACGTGGATCTGCTCGACCGGGACGTGGTCGAGATCGGTTCGGGCCGCGGCGGCGGCGCGAGCTACCTCGCCCGCACGCATCGGCCCAAGCACTACACCGGTGTCGACTATTCAGCGGCGGCGGTGAAGCTGTGCCGGCGCACCCACGACGGCGTACCCAACCTCACCTTCGTCACCGGCGACGCGGAGCACCTGCCGTTGCCCGATGCCTCGTGCGATGTCGTGATCAACGTCGAGAGCAGCCACTGCTACGGCGACGTCGAGAGGTTCTTCGCCGAGGTCGTACGGGTCCTGCGACCGGGCGGTCACTTCGCCTATGCGGACTTTCGATCAGCGCCGGACATGGAGAAGGTCGCGGCGACGCTCGGTGCCATCCCTGGCTGCATGGTGCTCGAGCACGTCGACATCACCGACCGTGTGCTGGCAGCGCTGGTGACGGACGATGCGCGCAAGCGGCGTTTGATCGACGAGATCATTCCGCCGCGGTTGCGGTCGGTGTTCGGTGAGTTCGCCGGGCTGAGCGGGGGGCAGGTGTTCACGGCGTTCGCGAAGCGGGAGATGGTCTATCACCGGTTCTTGTGCCGGAAGGGGTGAGGAACCCTGACGCCGCCGCAGATCGCTGTAGGTGCGCGTACTTCACGGATTCCGCCATTCGCATCTCAGCAATCGACTCGCCTCCATGCCGTGGCCCGCCCACTGCGCGAGGTTGACGCTACTCTGCTGAACCATGACGCCGCCCCGGATCACCTTTCACGGGCCCCTCCTGACCACGCTCTCGATGACTGCGTGGATCGTCGGCTTGGCGAATGGCGACGCCCGTGCGCAGGTGCCCGACGGCACCGCGATCGTCTGCACCCAGACCTCTCGCAGTCCGGCGTACATCCCTGGCACTCCTGGGCTGTTCCTCGCGTCCCTTCAAGGTGGCCCGGCGACACGAGTGCTTGGTTTGCCTCCCGAACTCGCGACCGACGGGCTGGGCGCATACGGGCAGGGCTGCAATTCCGTTTCGGTACGTTATGCCGATGACGCGATCCTCGTCACCACGACGAGCAGCCAGCAGGCTCCGACCGCAGGCAGCGTCTACCTGTTCGTCCTGCATCTCAATGGCGCGACGGTGATTCCCGGATCGACCCAGCAGATCTGGCTCGGCACTGCAAACACCAAGGGGCACTCCACGCACCTGCAGATGCCTGACGGGAAGATCCTCGTCGCTGCCGGTCAGAACAGTGGTGCCTTGTCGACTGGCCCGATGGCGGGAAGCTTGCTCGCGATCGTCGACCCATGGGCGACACCGCCGTCCATCACGCCGTTGGCGAACCCCATCGTGACCGGGACCGGACATGTCGGTGGCGGCGCCCTCGATCCGACCGGCAAGTTCCTCTACTTCGTGCATTCGCCAGGTCTGCCGGGACAGGTCCCTTTTGGCGACTCCATCCTGTACCGCTACGACCTCGCCAACGGCACGACCTGTCCGATGCACACGCTGACCGGCGAAGCGGCCTTCGGCCTTCGCTGCGACGATGACGGCACGATCTACGTCGGGGCGACCAACACCCCCGCCATGACCTACCGCGTCTTCGCGATCCGACCCGACGGCTGCAGCCCTTCGGTGGTGAGTTCGGTCGCGAGTTCGCTGCGGCTTGTCGCTGCGGGATTGGACTTCGATCGTGAGGCGGGACGCTTCGTCATCTCGTGCTGTGGCGCGCAACCCTGGACCCCGACCAACTTCCTGGGTTCTCACCTGGACTCGCTGGCGCTGATGGATCCGGCAACCGGTTCCTCGCGCGTGTTTGCGAAACCTCCGCGTGGCGGTTGGGGGACGATGTCGCCGCAAGGCGTAGCCGTGGTGAACCATGCCATTGAGAGCTACGGCACTGCGAGCGGTGCCTCCGGCCAGCAGAACCACTACTGGTTCGAGAACTTCCCCAACCCTGGTGGTCAGCCTCTCGTCGGCAACATGGGCTTCTCACTGACGATGGCCTCCGCGCCGAATTGGCCGACGGCGCCGTCCCACCTGCTGTCGATGCTGCTGCTGTCGCCTCGTCGCGGCTCGACGCTCATGCTCGGCGTGGAGATCCTCGTCGACCTCACCTATGCATCGAGCGTGATCGTGCCGTCGGGATCGACGGTGCCATATCCGATTTCCATCCCGAACACGCCTGCCCTCCGCGGCATGGTGCTCGATGCGCAGAGCCTGCACTTCGAACAGAACGGGGGCGTCGCGAGTTCGGCCGGGCTGGAGTTCACGATCCGGTGACGGCCGGCGTGCCTCCTACTCCTGGATGGCAGCCGCGGGGCGGAACCCCAGCATCGGCGCTCCGAACCCGATCGGCACGTCCGTTCTCGAGGCGGACCGTGCGTGAAAGACGCCATAGCCGTAGTTGCTGCCGCGAACGATGCAGCGGCCACCAAAGCGGCCGGTCGTCGATGTGTACTCCGATAGGTTGCCCGCGACGTCGAACAGCCCAAAACCGTTGGCCCGATAGGACCCGACCGGTGCGGCGCGCTCGTCACCACGGAGGAGCCGAGCGGCCTTGAGCTCGTCGGTGAATGGGGCGGCTTCGACGCGTTCCTTCTTGGGGTACCACTTTGGCCGCTTTCGCGCCGCAGCCATCTCAAATACGTTCTCCGCGCCATTCAATGAGTTCGGGTCGGAACCCGTCCAGAACGCCTGCTTCGTGCCGGCGCGGGCCGCGTATTCCCACTGCTCCTCGTCCGGCAGCATCAACCCGAGCCGACGCATCACCTGAATGCACTGCTCGAAGCTCACGTTGTTCACCGGTCTGTTCGGTCCACCAGACCGGAATGGCGGCTCGCTCGGCACCGTGGGCATGGCGTTCTGATTCTGCCCAACGAAGAACTCCCACTGGCCCTCGGTCATCTCGTACTTGGACATGAAGAACGGCATCAGGCCCTCCACCGGATAGGACTTCTCCCAGCTCTTGAACAACGGCCCTGGGTCGGTGAGCACGTCGGGGTCTGAGTTGGGGCCGCCGTTGGGGCCATCCGGATGGCGCGGGGGATTCGCCTCGGCGCCCATCCAGAAGTCGCCCCCAGGCAGCAGCACGAAGACGAGGCCGGTGTCGTTGCCTGGCGGGAGCGGGATCCGCTCGCCGTTGCCGGGGGCCGGGATGGCGCCGCGGTGTGTCTCGAGATGCAGGAACTCCTCGAGCCCGGAGTCGGGATCGGGCCCGAGGGGTATCAGGCCGACCTGCGGCTTGATGACCAGGCCCTTGTACTTCGACTCGGGATCCTTGATGCGCACGATGGCGGCATGCCAGTCCGCACCGCGATCTGTGCAGGTGATCTTCTCGATGTTCCGCGCCAGCTCGAGTCGACGTTGCACTTCGATCGCCAGGCCGTCCTTGCCATCCTTGCCTGCGAACGCATCGAGGTCGTCCACGAGGTTGACGAGCTGGTCGTACTGCCACTCCGCCTGTTCGCTCGCGAAGCTCCCGGCGGCACCCAGACGCCGCACCGCTCCACGGTGGTCTTCGGACTTGGCCGCGAGCTTGCCGTAGGCCTCGAGCCACTCCTCGAGTTCTCGGGCCCGCGCTCGGGTCGGCCACAGCTTGGCCGCATCGACGGCAAGGTCGCGCAGTGCGTCGAGACGCCGCGCGTCAGCAAGGCGACCGAAGTCATCGAGGGTGGTCTGCACCTGCTCGTTCTTCTGCCGGATCTCGCGATTCGTCACCAACAAGATCGCAGCCGTGCTCGCGAGCAGGACGAACCCACCGAACACCGCAGCCGCCAACGCCGGATTGCGCCGCGTCCACTTGGTGAGCCGCCGCACCGGACCCGCCGGTCTCGCCAGCGTCGGCTCGCCGCGCAGGAAGCGCTCGAGATCCTGCTGCAACGCAGTGGCATCGGCGTACCGGAAGTGCGGGACCTTCTCGAGCGCCTTGGCGACGACGGCCTCGATGTCGCCGCGGTACTCTGGCCGGATGACACCGAGCAGCGGGGCGTCGGTCGTCGTCACGACGGCGAGCGCGCGTGTCAGCGTGACCGCGTCGAGGTCGTGCGGCAGGCGGCCGCTCAGCAATTCGTAGATCATCACCCCGAGCGAATAGACATCGGCCTGGGGGCCGAGGCCGTCGCTGGTGCCGGCCATCTGCTCGGGGGCCATGTAGCCCAGCGTGCCGATGATCCGACCGGCTTCGGTGCGCAGGGTCGCAGCCCCAAAGCCACCGGCGGACTCGACCTTGGCGACGCCGAAGTCGAGCACCTTCGGCAAGCCGTCGTCGCCGATCAGCACGTTGTCGGGCTTGAGGTCGCGGTGGATCACACCCTGCCCGTGCGCGAACCCGACCGCTTCGCAGAGCGCGACCATCAGCTCGAGCCTGCTGCGCGTGTCGGTCAGGTGAGCCGTCGCGTAGTCCTTGAGCGATTGGCCCTCGACATACTCCATCACGAAGAACGGCTGCGCGCCGGCATCAGTAGTTGTCGTGCCGGCTTCGATGATCTGGGCGATGCGCGGGTGGCTCAACCGGGCGAGCAGCTGCGCTTCGAGCTCGAAGCGCCGCGCCGATTCGCCTGTAGTACCGGTCGTTCGCGCGACCTTGATCGCCACGCGCCGTTCCGGGTTCTTCTGCCAGGCTTCGTAGACGTCGCCCATGCCGCCGCGCGCGATCCGCCGCGTCACGCGGTAGCCGCCGATGTCCGTCGGCGTGGGGGCGGACGCGCCATCGTCGACCCCGGTCTGCGCAGCGATCTCCGAAAGCGCGGCGCGCATCGGCTGCGGCACGTCATCGTCTTCACTGTCGAACTGCAGCATCGTCTCGACCTTCGCGCGCAACGCCGTGTTCGTGCCGCAGGCCGTGTCGAGGAACCCGGCGCGCTCCGCCTCCGGTCGCTCGATGGCCTCGCGGAAGATCGCCAGTGCCCGTTCGGTGAACTCGCTACTCATGTTGGTTCCCTGCCTTCGAGAGCCTGGCGCAACCAGGCGCGTGCGGCGCGCCAATCCAGGTGGACCGTGCGCGACGTGAGACCGAGCAAGGTCGCCACTTCGTCGACCGTGAGGCCCCCGAACCAGCGCAGTTCGACGACCTTGGCGTAGCGTTCGTTGGCCTTGGCGAGGTCGCGCAGGGCGTCGTCGACGTCGACGAGGTCATAGCCAGCGTCCTCCGTCACGGCCTGGTCGATGAATGTGATTCGTTGCATGCCCTGGCCGCGTTTGTCCGCGCGTCGCGCGCGCGCGGAATCCATGAGCACCTGCCGCATCGCCCGAGCCGCGACCGCCAGGAAGTGGCCGCGCGTCTCCCAGGCACCCGCACCGTCGGCGAGCTTCAGCCAGGCTTCGTGCACGAGCGCGGTTGGCTGCAGCGTGTGACCCTTCGGCTGACCCGCGAACAGCTTGTTGGCGATGCCGCGGAGTTCGTCGTAGACCAGCGGCAACAGCTCTTCGTTGACCGCGGGATCGCCATCGCCGAGGCGACGGACGAGAAGGGTGACACGATCAGGATCGGGCGAGGTCACCACGCGAGTGTAGCTACGTCGCACCTCGAGCAAGAGGTTCATGGTGACCCTCGATGTTGGACTTCATCTACGAGGTCGGACCGCGGTGCTCGCGCAGCCCGCTGGGGACCGCGCGGTGTGGTCCGACACGCAGCAGGACCACCAGCACCGCTCGACGACTAGTGCAGCCAGATGTTGCCGGTCGAGAGCGGGCGGTAGACCGCCGGTGCTCCGATACCTCCGACGATCTGCTGGATCGTCAGATTGAGAGGAAGGCCCACTGGCACCACGGAGTAGCCCGCGGTCTCGTCGGGCACGCCCCACCCGTTGTCCTTGAAGGCCAGGAACGCCGTGCGGCCCAGGACGTTGCCCTGGGGCGGCGTGCCATTGAACCACACGATCGGACCCGCAAACGCGACCGCACCGTTCGGCAGCATCATGACGGAGGTGACGTCGACCAGCTGCGTCGTATTGGGGGCGCGGAACAGGAACCAGCCGTGCACCGAACCACTACTGCTCTGCGTGACGTGGTAGGCGAACCGGAGCGTGTCTTGCTGGTTCTGGCTCAGATAGGAACCGAAACCGCCAGAGACGAGGGCCTGAGCCTTGGCAGGCGCTGCCGCGAAGAAGAGGGCGGCGGTGAGGAGGGCGGCGAACGCTGACAGTTTGCGCTTGAGTTGCATTGCGGGACTCCGTTGCCGGCTCGAGCCGGCGAGGTGTTGTGGGGAATGACTGCGAACACCCAGGAACACGGGATCGGGGTCCACACCCTGAAGAGATTCCTTCAAATGGTTGCGGGGACAGTCCTCTCGAGCGGCCTGCCGGATACGCGGCGCTCCCTGCGCGGGGATCTGGCGAGAAGCCGGCGGCCATCGCACGCCGCGTCGCTGGCAACGCGTTTCGGCCTACGAAACGCATGCGCCCCTAGACCCCCGAGAATGGCCTCCAATCGTGGTGGGCGATGAGGGATTCGAAGTCGCAGCCGTAGGTTGTGCCAGGTCGTGCCACGTTGTGCCAGGATGTGTCTAGGTGTGCCACGTGACCGAGCTTGTGGCGGCTCGGCGGGGTCGCGGTTGTGCCAGGTCGTGCCAGGATGTGTCAGGTTGTGACCAAGGCAGTTGCACACTGCATTGCACAATCGGGGGCCGGAAGGTGCGGCGAGGCCCGACGACATGGACCGCGAACCGCTGGCAGGGTGCCACGAACTCGCCAGGAACGACTTGAGGCTCGGGCCGAGACGAGCGGACATGTCGGGGCGCCGGGACGACCCGGCTTTCCCGCTCCCCGACCCTAGGACCACGACCATGACCGCGATCGACCCCATCCCCGAACCGACGACGACCCAGC
>CAYMPV010000027.1:0-86819 GCA_964392305.1 uncultured candidatus Brocadiaceae bacterium | reverse complement strand
CGATCGAACTTGTTGATCGCCACGAGGTCGGCGTAGTCGAGCATGTCGATCTTCTCGAGCTGGCTCTGCGCGCCGAATTCGGGCGTCATCACGTACAGCGACACGTCGGCGTGTTCGACGATCTCGCTGTCGCTCTGGCCGATGCCGCTGCTCTCGAGCAGGATCAGGTCGAAGCCGGCGACCTTGAGCACGGCGAGTGCGTCGTTCACGCTCTCGGACAGAGCCATGTTGGCGCGGCGCGTCGCCATCGAGCGCACGAACACGCGTGCGTCGGTGGCCGCGTTCATGCGGATGCGGTCGCCGAGCAGCGCGCCGCCGGTCTTGCGCCGGGTCGGGTCGACGCACAGCACGGCGATGCGTTTGTCCGCGAAGTCGAGCAGCAGGCGGCGCAGCAGTTCGTCGATCAGCGAACTCTTGCCGGCGCCGCCGGTGCCGGTGATGCCGAGCACGGGCGGGGGCGAACCGAGCTTCGCCAGCGCGGCGTGGATCGGTGCGCGGTGCTGCTCGGGGAAGTTCTCGACCAGGCTGATGGCCCGGGCCACGCTGCGCGCGTCGTCGGCGCGCGGCGTCGGCAGCTGGTCCTTCGCCGTGGCGGTGGCGAAGTCACAGCGCCGCAGCATGTCGTCGATCATGCCCTGCAGGCCCAGCGAACGGCCGTCGTCGGGCGAGTAGATGCGCGCGATGCCGTACGCCTGCAGGGCCTCGATCTCCTCGGGCAGGATCACGCCGCCGCCGCCGCCGAAGATCTGCACGTGGCCGCAGCCACGTTCCTTCAGCATGTCGAACATGTAGCGGAAGAACTCGTTGTGGCCGCCCTGATAGGAGGTCACCGCGATGCCCTGCGCGTCCTCGGCGATCGCCGCGTCGACGATCTCACGGACCGAGCGGTTGTGGCCCAGGTGCACGACCTCGGCGCCCGACGCCTGCGCGATGCGCCGGAAGATGTGGATCGAGGCGTCGTGCCCGTCGAACAGGCTGGTCGCCGTGACCAGGCGGATCTTGTGTTCGGGGCGGAAGGCGTCGATGGCGGCGGAATCGGGCTGGGAGGACGTGGTGGCTGGGGTCGGGGATTCCGCGGTGGTCACTGCGCTGCTTCCGGGCTCGGGGTGAGGCGAGGATTCTAGGCCGGTGGCGGGGCCCGGGGAACACATCCCGGGGCGCCCGCCCGGTTCGGTCCGTGGCAACGCAGTGTCGGCGTTCTCAGAACGCGCCGACGCCGTTCGCAGCCAGGGCACAGGCAGCGATCGAGGCGAAGAGGCAGCGGTGCATGGTGCGCCCGATAGCCGGCGGTCGCGGCGCTGTAACTGCCTTGCGCTATTCGGTCGCCGCTTCTTCGGCCGACATCGGCGAGAAGTGCTGCGCCACGATCTTCCAGTCGTCGCTCATGCGGCAGAGCGAGAACGTGCAGTGGCCATTCTGCTCGTGATTGCGACCCTCGGGGTCGATCTGCGAGAGCTTCCAGACGCCGACCGCGGTACCGAACTGGTCGTCGAACACCTGGAACTCCATGTCCTTGAGGTCGAGCTTGACCGAGTCCAGGTAGCGGAACTCCTGGTCGAGGACCTCTTCGAAAGCGCCCCAGCCACGGTCGCGGCGTCCGCTCGCGTCGAGGTTGTGGAAGCGCTTGTCGGTCCAGAAGTGCGAGCGGAAGGTCTTCAGGTCACGGCTGTTGAACGATTGCCGCATGCTGCGGAAGAAATCGTCCAGTTCCTTCAGGCTCTCTACACTCATGAGAAATAGCGTCCTTGCCGCGACGGGCCCCAGCGGTGGGGCGAGCCACCGCGGCCCGGGCTGACCGCGGTCAGCCGTAGATATTCTGTCGTTGGATGATGCCTAACCGGCGGTTCCCAGGCGCCGCGCCCTGGCACCGCGCGGGTCATCGCGCGATATGCCGGAACAGCGGTTCCTTGGCCTTCTCGTAGACGACCTTGCCATTGACGATGGCCGTCTCCACGAAGGTCGCATAGTGCAGCGGGTCGCCGTCCAGAATCAAGATGTCGGCGTCCTTGCCGGCTTCGATCGAGCCGATCCGGGAGCCGACGCCGATGATGTTGGCTGCGTCCAAGGTCAGTGTTCGCAGTGCCTTGCGGTTGTCGAGTCCGCCGCGGACGGCGAATGCCGCGTCGACGTGCGGGGTGTTCAGATCCTGTCCCAGGATGCCCCCCGTGCCGACGCCGGTGCCGCCGAACATGCCACCGGGGCAGGTCACCGCCACGGGCACGCCAGCTGCCGCCAACAGGGCCGCCGAAGCGATATTGGATCCGGTGCGGTCAGGATCCTTGGGGTCGGCCGGCAGTCGGTCGCGCGGGCTGATCACCGCCATCGAACCGGTCGCCGCGATCTCGTCGGGGGCCAGCCACGCGGAGGTCGGCTTCTGCAGCACCACCCCCTGGCCGAACAGCTTGCTGATCTCGAGCGCCTCGCGGATCGCCGGCAGGTCACTCGCGGCGCCCGTGCGGCGGCCGCCGAACGGGTTGAAGCCGCCACCGGCCAGGTTGATCCACAGCCGCTTCTCGCCGCGCAGGATCGCCACGACCGTTTCGGCGCCGCGCGGCATCGGCGGTTCCTTGGCGTTGGCATCGGCGGCCTTGGTCTTGGGGAAGTCGGCGAGCGCCTGGATGTACTCACGCGCCTGCTTGACCGATTCTTCGAGCTTCTCCCGTTCGGCCAGACTCAGCGGCACGTTCATCGCGACCACGGTGTTCTCCTGCAGCACCATGCCCTTGACGTCGCCGTAGGCGAGTTTGATCACCGCGTTGGTGCCCGTCGGGCTGGTGCCGCCGCCCGGCGAGCCGGCCAGGAACGCCGTGATGCCGGCGGCCAGGCCCTGCTTGATCTCCGGGTCGAACGGGTTGACCCCGTCCGCGAACGGGGCGCTGCGCGGTGCGCCCATGCCGTTGCCGAGCACGCAGACGAAGCCCGGGCTGACGACCTTGCCCTTGGCGTCGATCACGGTCGTGCCTTCGGGCAGCTGCAGGTTCTGGCCGACTGCTTCGATCTTGTCGTCGGCGAGCAGCACCGTCGCGCCGGTCATGCGTTGGCCGGTGCCGAGGTAGACGTCCGCGCCGACCACGGCGAGATACGCCTTGGGCTTCTTCGTCTCTTCCTTCTTGGCCTCGGGCGCAGGAGCGGCCTGTTCGGCTTCTTGGGGTGGGCGCTGGCCGCGGCGGCCGCGCTGCGCCGGCAGGTCGGCGAGCAGCACGGTCGTGAGCAGGGCGAACGACACGATCGATGGCATACGCATGGCGGATTCCTGTTGGGCGGCGGGCGGGATCACGGCTTCTCGGGCACTTGTTGGCCACGCAGCCAGACGGCGTGCAGTTCGCTGCTCGGTGTCAGCGGGTCACCGCGGAACACGAGCAGGTCGGCATCCTTGCCGACCTCGAGCGACCCGGTGCGCGCCTGCACGCCGAGCGCCTTGGCCGGCACCAGGGTGACGCCGCGCAGCGCGACGTCGGCCGGCAGGCCGGTGCGAACCAGTTCCATGAGGCGGAAGAACAGTTGCTTGACGGCAGCATCGTTGCTGCCGAGTTGGAAGCCGACCTCGATGCCGGCGTCGTGCAGGGTCTTCGCGGGGTGCGTCAGCAAACGCGACCGCGGCGTGGTGCTCAGGGTCGGCGGCAGCAGCACCGCGCATTCGAACGACTTGGCCTGCTCGAGCACTTCGTCGATCGTGCCCTGCTGCGAGTTGTGGTTCGCCACCACGAGCGTGCGCTCGAACTTCGGAGTGGTCTCGAACACCTGCTGCCAGTGCAGCATCTCGGCGGCCGAACTGATCTCGAGCATGGCGCGACGTTTGCCCTCGAGCAGGTCCGCGAGCACCTCGATGTTGGGGTTCTTCGGCGGTTCGGGGCGGCGTTGTGCCGGCGGCGTCGTCGGTGCGGGTTTGGGATCCTGCTTCGGTTCGGGCTTCGGTTCGGGCTTGGGCTCGGGCGTCGGCTCGGGCTTGGGCGTCGGCGTCGGCTGGGGCGGCGTCTCCTTCTTCTCCTCGGGCTTGGGCTCTTCCTTCTTCGCCTCGGGTTTGGCCTCCTCGGGCTTCTTCTCCTCGGGCTTGGGTTCCGGCGGCTTCTTGCGCGCCTCGAGCACCTTCGCCGCGGCCTCGAAGTTGCCCTTGAGCAGTTTCTTGGTCTGCGCGTCCATCGCCATGCCGATCTGCACGAAGCCCTCGGCTTGACCGGTCAGTTCGTCGAGGTTCTTGCCGTCGGGGTTGAGGATCGCGCCGAGCCCGGGGAAGGCCGAACCGGGCGGGGTCAGTGCCAACGTCGTCACGCCGGCCCGCAGCAGGTCGCCGAACACCGGCTGTTTGGCGTAGATGCCGTCGATCACGCGCGTAGCCGCCTTGTCCTGCGCGCCGCCGCCGCCGCTGGGCATCGGCATCGGCGTGCCGCGGCGGCCACGCTGTTGGGTGGGCTGGGTGCGGCGCGACGGCGGTTGCGTCAGGCCCGCGGACGAAACCGCGCTCACCAGTCCCGGCATGATCGTCAGGTCACTGCAGTCGATGACGCGCGCGCCGGCGGGCACCACGGCGTCCTTGCCGATCGCCTCGATCTTGCCGTTGCGCACCACCAGCGTGCCGCTCTCGATCGGCTCGCCGGCCATCGTCAGCAGTCGGGCATTGGTGAACGCGATCGGGCGGGCGTCCTGGGCGGTGGCCCTGGCGGCGGCGAGCGCCAACAGCGCCACCGTGCAGGTCGCGAACGAGAGGGAGCGGGGGAGGTGTTGCATGTTCATCGCACGTCTCCGTGGCGGTGGACCAAAGTGCCTTCGATGTAGACCTCGAGTGGCGGGTTGCGGGGATCCAGCGGATCGCCGCGCACCACCAGGAAATCTGCGTCCTTGCCGGCCTCGAGCGAGCCGACCCGGTCGGCGACGCCGATCTGGCGCGCCGGTTGGATGGTGACCGCGCGCAGCGCGGGTTCGTAGGGCAGGCCCAGGCGCACCGCCATCGCCGCCTGCAGCGGCAGTTCTTCGGCGGCGACCACGGGTGCGTCGGTGTTGATCGACATGTCGTGGCAGCCGACGTCCCAGTAGGTCGCGCAGGTGCCGACGAACCGGCCGTAGCGATCGAATTCGTACATGCGCGGGCCGAGGTTGACGGGCGTGCCGCGTTTGGCGAGTGCCGCAGCCGCGACCCAGCCGTCGAAGCAGCCGTGCGAGAGCACCATGCGCACGTCGAACACGTCCTGGAACATGCGCGCCGTGGCGATGCAGTCGCGGGCGCCGGCGGTGTGGATCAGCACCGGCACCTTCTTGTCGAACACCGCCCGCAGCTGTTCGAGTTCGGGCTGCAGCTCGGGCTTGTCGCCGCGGCCGGCGTCGAACTCGCGCCACTTCGCCGCGTAGTCGCGGCCGCGTTCGAGCAGCAGCGTGAGCATCTCGCTGCTGCCCATGCGGGTCAGGCCGAGATCGCCGCTTCGCCGTTCGGGGTTGAAGCCCTGCGCGACCTTCATCGCGCCGAGTTCACGCATCACCAGCTTCTCGAGCGGCTGGCCCCACCGCATCTTCAGCAACACGCCGAAGCCGCCGATGTTGGTGCCCGAGCCCGGGATGAACAGCGTCGTGGTGATGCCGCCGGCCGCGGTGCGCCGGATCGCGTCGTCGCTGGGCTTGACGACGTCGAGGGTGCGCATCTCGGCGTTCAGCGGCATCGTCATGTCGTTGATGTCGCCGCCGCCGCCGCTGACGTGGTGGTGCAGATCGACGAAGCCCGGCGAGAGCCACAGATCGCCGTGCTCGTGGCGGATCGCGTCCGCGGGCACGGGGGTGCTGCGGCGCGGGCCGACGGCGACGATCTTGCCGCCGCGTTCGATCAGCACCGCGTCGTCGATCGGCGCGCCGTCACCCGGCAGCACGCGCGCTGCGAAGTGCGCGTGCGTCGCTGCGGTGTCCGCCACCTTGCCTGCCGCAGCAGCAACGTCCTGCCCAACGGCAGCCGCGTCCTGCGCGGGCACGAAGGTGCCGGCGCTCGCGACGAGCCAGGCGAAGTGCTGCAGGGTGGGGAGCAAGCGTGCCAAGGGGAGGATTCGGAATGGCGGACCGGTTACCAGACGGGCCGCTTGGGGTCGCGGCGGTAGCAGATGTGGCCGTTGATGACCATCTGCTCGACGTGCGAACGCGGATCGAGCGGGTCGCCGTTCCAGATGCCGAGGTCGGCGTCCTTGCCGACTTCGAGCGAGCCGACGCGGTGATCGATGCCGACGAACCGCGCCGCGTTGATGGTCAGGCCGCGCAGCGCCCATTCGTGGGGCAGGCCCAGGCGCACCGCCATCGCGGCCTGCAGCGGCAGTTGTTCTTCGGCGACGACCGGAGAGTCGGTGTTGATGCCGATGCCGTCGCGGCCCAGGCCGAGCACCGGGCTGCGCCAGCCGTGATCGCCGCCGCGGGCCCAGTTGCTGGCGAGGCCTTGGAACTCACCCGTGTTGCGGTCGAAGTGGTACTGACGCGGGCCGTTGCAGACCGGCATGCCGGCACGCAGCGCGTCTTCGCTGAGGCGGTAGCCGTCGAACGTGCCGTGCACGATGACCGTCCACAGCCCGAGTTCATGGCGCTGCTGCTGCAGCGTCTGCAGCACGACCTGGTAGATCTGCGTGTGCACCGAGACCGGGTACTCCTGCCGGAACAGGCCGCGCACCAGCTCGAGCGTCGGGTCGAACTCGGGCTTCTCGCCCTTGCCGGCCTGCCAGGCTTCGTGCTGCTGCCAGTAGCGTTGGCCGTCGAGCAGGGTCATGCGGATGCCCTCGCTCATGCCCATCATCGTGGTGCCGAGGTCGCCGCTGTAGCGCTCGGGGTTGCCGGCCTGCGCGATCTTGAGGCTGCCGGGGAAACGCACCAGCGCTTCCTCGGGCGTGCGCGCCCAGGTCTTGGTCAGGGTGCCGAAGCCGCCCATGTTCGAGCCCGAGCCCGGAATGTAGAGCGCCGTGCTGATGCCGCCGGCGCGCGCCGTGACCACCTGATCGTGCTCCATGCTGATCAGGTCGAGCGTGCGGAACTCGGGGTTGGTCGGGTGCACCGTGTCGTTGAGGTCGAACGTCGGGCTGGCGATGTGGCAGTGCAGTTCGACCAGGCCAGGCACCAGCATCGCGTCGCCGCAGTCGACCAGTTCGTAGCCGGCCGGGATCTTCACGTCCTTGGCCGGCCCGATCGCTTCGATCACGCCGTTGCGCGTGACGACGATGCCGTCGGTGATCGGCGCGGCGGTGATCGGGATCACGCGGGCGGCCCGGAACGCGTAGCCGGGGCTCGGCAAACCGCGCGGGCCCCACTTCGCGACCTGGTACTCGGCTTCGGTCTTGGGGCGGCGCGGGTGCCACACCTCGAACTCCGGTGCTTGGGCGGCGGCCGGTTCGGTGGCGGCGGCGGCCGGCGCGGCCGGCGTGGCCGGTGCCGTCTGGGCAGCGAGGCAGGCGGCGGTCGACAACACGGCGGTGAACGTGGCGAGCTGACGCGACATCATTGCTTCTCCTCGCGGTGGTCGACGACGACGCGACCGTTGCAGACGACCAGCAGCACGCGACTCTGCAGTTCGAACGGGTTGCCCGAGAACACCACCAGGTCGGCGTCGAGGCCCTTGCGCAGCGAGCCGACGCGGTCGTCGATGCCGAACGCCTTGGCCGGAGCCGAAGTCAGCGCCGCGAGCGCGTCGGTCGGGGACAAGCCGTAACGCACGGCATAGGTGGCGTGCAGCGGCAGGTAGCGGGCGCCCGCGCACTCGTCGCTGCCGAACAGCACGGTGTAGTCGCGGTCGCTGAGCACGGCCGGCACGCAGCGCACGTTGCCTTCGTCTTCTTCGACGACCGCCGTGCCGACGATGATGGTCGGCTTGCTGGCACCGGCGATCGACGCGTCGTCGACGAGGTCCTCGACGTCCTGCAGCACGTAGCGCAGCTTCTCCTTGTCGAGCAGCTCGATGGTGTCGCGGATCGCCTGGCCGCGTTTGCAGTTGACGACCAGCGTGGCGCGCTGCTCGACGACCGCGCGCAACGGCTCGAGGTTCTCGTCGACCTTGGGCGCTTTGGGTTTGCCCTCGGGGTCGGCCTTGGCTTCGCGGCGCGGCGCCGCGGTGCTCGTCGTCGGCGCGGTCTTGCTGGTGCGCGTGCCGGTGACGTCCTGTTCGCCGGCCTGGCCGAGCGTGATCTTGCCCGTGAGCTTGTCGTTGGCGACGGTGGCCTCGAGTGTGGTCGTGCCGCCCATGCCGCGGAACTCGATCTTGAGCTTGCCGCCTTCGTAGGAACCGCTGCTGATGTCCTGCGCGGGCAGTTCGCGGTTGCCGAACGCGATGCGCACCTTGCCGGTCACCTTGGTGCCTTCGAGCTTGAGATCGAGGGCGACCTTGAGGCGGATCTGGCCCTGGATGTCGATCTCGGCTTCCCAGGTGCCCGTGACCGGGTCCTCGATGGCCTTCTCCTTCTCGTCACCGGGCTTGGGTGCCTCTTGCTTGGGCGCCTCCGCCGGCTTCTTGCCGGTCTGCCACTCGGCGAGCGCCTTCTCGTAGTCGGCCCACTGCTTGGCGTAAGCCTTGCCGCGGTTGATCTGGTCGGCGAGCGCCTTGCTCGCATCGGGGCCGATCGCATCGTGGGTCAGACGCTGACCGACGATGGCGCGCAGCACCATCGCGTCGCGATTGGCGGCGCCGGTCTTGATCGCGGCGACGCGGCCGTTGACGGGGCCCTGGTCCTTGCCGGACACGAGCACCGTGGTCAGGCCGGCCGCGAGCGCGGGACCGAACATCGGGTCGTCGTAGGCGATCGCGTCCTGCAGCGGCTGGCCCGGCGCGCCGCCCGGCACCGGGGTGCCTTCGCCGGCGAGGCCCAGGTGTGAGAACGCGTCGATGAAGCCGGGGGTGATCACCGCGTCCGGTAGGTCGATGACCTTGGCGCCGTAGGGGATGGCGAGGTCTTCGCCGATCGCCTTGATGCGGCCGTTGTGCGCGATCACGATGCCGTTGCGGAACACGCGGCCGGTGCCGTCGTGGATGCGGCCGGCGCGGATCGCCAGCACCGAACTCTCGGTGCTGCGTTCGAACACGCGGCGACCGTCGACGTAGGTCGCTTCGACCATCGTGCCGATCGCCAGCGGATCGCCGCTGAGCAGCACGAAGTCGGCGTCCTTGCCGGGCGCCAGCGAACCGACGCGCTGGTCGACCCCGAGGATCGCGGCGGCGTCACTGCCGACGGCGCGCAGCGCCTGGGCGCGCGGCAGGCCGTGGCGCACGGCGATGCCGACGGCCAGCAGGTAGTCCCGCAGCGACACGCCGGCGGCCGGCGCGAGCCCGAACTTGACGCCCGCGGCCGCGGCCTTGGCGGGTGCGTCCGGGCGCGGTTGCGGGGTTTCGTCGAGCTGGTCCTCTCCGCCCGGGCTGGCCTGGCCGAAACGCACCGGCACGCGGAACGCCGCGGTCACGCCCTGGGCCGCCGCGTCCTTGGCGACGCTGGCGATCTCCTGCGGATCCTCGAGCACCATGCGCACGCCGAGTTCCTTCTGCAGCGCCAGCGCGCGGCGCACGTCCTGGGCGCGGGAGGCCGCGGCGCGCAGCGGCAGCTTGCCGCCGACCACGCTGGCCAGCGCCGCCTCGTCGTAGCGTTCTTCGGCGAAGCCCTGACCGCCGGTCCCCTTGGCGTTGGCGGCAGCTTCGCTGAACAACGCGCGCAGTTCGGCGAGCAGCGAGATGCGTGCGGTCGGGGTCTGGATGCGCGATTGCTCGAGCGGCTCGTCGCTGGTCGGATGCGCCACCGGCTCGAACACGCGCGGCGCGCGCATGCCGCTGTCGCCGAAGTCGACGCGCAGGCAGTTGTTCTCGTCGAGCACCCGTTCGACCAGGTCGCGCCCGGCGAGTTTGACCACGGCGCCCTGGCCCGAGACCAGGCGCTGCCGGCCCGGCGACAGGTAGGCGGTGGTGACGCCGCCCGAGAGCGCCGTCTGCCACTTGCGGTCGAAGTCGAACGCGTCGATGGCGAGCGCCTGCGGCGTCACCTGGTAGTCGGAGTCCGCGGCTTCGCTGAGGTCGCTGTCGACCGCGACGATGCCGGGCATCACCACCTTGTCGCGCGCGTCGACGACCGGCAGGTCGGCTGGCGGCGCGTCGGCGCCGGCGCTGACGACCTTGCCGGCCTTGACCACCAGCCAGGCGTCGTGCAGCACCGTGGTGCCGTCGCCGATGAGGAGCGTGCCGCAATGCACGGCGAAGTCGCGGGCCGGCTCTTGCGCCGCGGCGGCGGCGGCGAGCACGGCGATCGCGAGCGTGCGGGAGAAGACGTCGCGCATCACTTGCCCTCGTTGCCTGCCTTCTCGGCGGTCTCGGACTTCTTCTCGGCGGGGGTGTTCTTGCCGTCGTCGCCCTTCTCGGGCGGCTTCTCGGTGCCCTCGACCTTGGCTGCGGGGGCCGCGAACAGCAGCGACAGGCGCGGGTCCTTGCTGCGTTCGTAGACGACCTCACCCTCGAGCAGCACGGTGTCGACCCAGCTCGTGGCCAGCAGCGGGTCGCCGGTCAGGATCTGCAGGTTGCCGAGTTTGCCTTCGCTGATCGAGCCGATCTGGTCCTGCAGGCCGAGCAGACGCGCGGGCACCATCGTCAGGGCCTCGATCGCCTTGGCGCGATCGATGCCGTTGCGCACGCAGGTGCCGAGCTGCCACCACGGGTAGCTGGAGGGGCCGCTGGTGCCGAGCGACAACGCGAACGGCACGCCCGCGTCGGCGAGCTTCTTCGCGGGGCAGTGTTTGCTCTCCTTGTCGGTCTCGGGGTCCTTCTCGGTGTACTCGAGCACGTCGTCGAGCACGACCGGAACGCCGAGCCGGGCGAGCGCCGTGACGCCGTCGTCGATGTTGGCGCCGAGCAGGTAGATCAGGTCGAGCTCCTGGCCCATGCGCATCGCCTCGTCGAGTTCGGCGGCGGACGGCACGAACAGCCAGCCCTTGGCCTTCTTCTGCACCAAGGCGATCGCACTCTTCTTGGTGCGGTCGTACTCCTCGGTCCACTCCTTGTCCTTGGCGATCGCGCCGGCGGCCTTCTCCTTCTCGAACTCGGCCTTGCGGCGGTCGAAGTCGGCGATGTACTCACGCACGTCCTCGATCGCGCGGCGCATGCGACGGATCTGCTGCAGGCGACCACCGCCGCCGGCTTGCAGCGACAGCTTGATGCCGGTGTTCTCGGTGACGGCCATGTCCTCGACCGTGCGGCCGTAGGGTCGCAGCACCATGCCCTGGCCGCCGAGCAGCGTCTGGTTGCCGGGCAGCACGTGGATCGTGCCGACGCCGTTGCGCAGGCACTCCTCGAAGTAGCCGTTCGACGGATCGACCGCGTCGCGCACCGACAGCCACGGCACGTTCTGCATGTTCTCGTTCAGGCCGCGGCCGCCGCCTTCACTCTGCGCGAGCACCCACGTCGGCATCACCACCTTGTCACTCGCGTCGACCACCTTGGCGGTCCACGGGATCTCGACGCCTTCGGCCTTGGCGACCTTGGTGATGCGGCCGTTCTGGATCAGGATCACGCCGTTCTCGATGGTCGGGCCGGTGATCGTCAGGATCTTGCCGGCCTTGACGGCGACGACGTCCTGGGAAGCGGCCGGCAGCGCGAGGGCAGCGGCGACCGCGACGGAGAGGAGCTTTGCGTTCATCGGGATGCGAGCACGGAGATGCCGTCGATGTGGACCGACTCGGCGACGGCAGCCGGGTCGAGCGGATCGTGGGACCAGACGACGAAGTCGGCATCCTTGCCGGCGGCGAGGCTGCCGACGCGGTTGTCGATGCCCAGCAGCTGGGCGGGACGGATGGTGACGGCGTCGATCGCCTGTTCAGGAGTGAGGCCGAAGCGCACCGCGAACATCGCCTCGCGCACGAGGTCGAGGGCGGCGGCGTTGGTGCCGGTGGTGACCACGAACGGCACCTGCTTCTGTGCCAGCAGCGCGATCGTGGAGAAGCGCGGTGAGGCGCCGTCGGCGCCGGCGCGGCCGGCGATGTCCTCGGCGCTCGGCGCGCCGAGCAGCACCGCGACCTTGGCCGCGGCGATCTCGTCGACGAGGTAGTAGGCGTCCTGGGCCTCGTCGAGCACGGTCTTGTAGCCGAACTCGTCGGCGAGGCGCAGCGCCGTGCGGATGTCCTGTTCGGAGCGCGCGGTGGTGTAGGCGACCAGCTTGCCCTGCAGCACCTTGGTCAGCACGTCGGTCGCGGGGTCGTTGTTCGACGGACCGTCGGCGGCAGTGCGCTCGAGCTTGGCCTTGGCGTCGTAGAACGCCTTGCGCACTTCCCAGATCACGCCCATGCGCGTCGTCGGCCGGCGGTAGTACATCGAGTCGGGGCGCCCGCCGCGGATCGCGCGATTGCCCATCGACGGCTCGGCGCCCATGGTGATGCGCAGGCTGGCGTCGTCGGCCAGCAGGCGCGGCCCGGCGGCGTCGTCGATGGTCTTGACCACGCAACCGATGCCGCCGATCACGTTCTTGGTGCCGGGCATCGCGTGCACGGTGGTGACGCCGGCCTGCCGCGCGTGGCGCACGGCGTCGGTCGACAGATCGATGCTGTCGAGGGCGCGCAGGCTCGGCGTGACCTCCTCGCTCTGTTCGTTGCTGTCGTCGTCGCTCATCGCGCCCGCGAACGAGGCGTCGACGAGCCCCGGCGTGATCGTCTTGCCGCTGCAATCGATCACCGTGGCGCCGCTCGGGATCGAGGTCGACGGACCGCCGACGGCGAGCACCTTGCCGCCCGACACGATCAGCACGCCTTGCGCGATCGCAGGTTTGCCGCCCGGCAGGATGCGCGCGCCCTGGTAGACGATGGTGCTGTCCTGGGCGAGAGCCGGAACGGCGCACGCGAACGCCAACGCGATCCTGGCCAGATTCGTCATCGTGGTTCCGTTCATCACAGTCCTCCGGCGGCCGAAGTGGCCGGCTTGTCGGTCGCAGGTGCAGGCGCCACGCCGCTGCGGCGTTGGCCGCCGATCCATGTGGCGAGGTGGCGCGAGGTGAGGTCGATCGGATCGCCCGAGAAGACCACGAAGTCCGCGTCGTTGCCGACGCGCAGGCTGCCGACGGCCTTCTGCTGGTCGAGCAGCGTCGCCGGACTGCGCGTCAGCGCGTTCAGCGCGAGGCGTCGATCCAGCCCGTGCCGCACCGCCAGTGCCGCGCTGAGCCGCAGTTGTTCGGGTTGGCCCGAGAACGCGAACGGAATGCCGAGCTCGGCCAGCTTCGCCGGCAACTGCAGCTGTTCGAGCCTGGCCTCGGGTGCCAGCGTGCCCAGCACCAGGCCGACCTTCTGCGCGGCGAGGCGCGGCAGGTAGTCGCTGACCTCGGCGCCGCCGACGATCACCGGTTCGAACGCGAACTCCTTGGCGAGGTCGAGCACGGCGCGGATCTCACGCGCGGTGTTGGCGCGCACGAACACCTTGCGAGAGCCGTCGAGGACCTGACGCAGCACCGCCATGTCGGCGCCGGTGCGCACGCCGAGCTTGGCGTCGGCGAAACCGGTGCGCGCCATGTCGATCGCGCCCATCAGCGACGTCGGCGGCCGATCCTGGCTGCGGGCGTTGGCGGTCAGTGACATGCCGAGGTGCAGTTCGGCGATCGCGACCGTGGCGTGGTCGGCGTTCGGCTTGATCAGCGCGGCGATGCCGCCGGCCAACTGGCGCTCGGACGGCGCCAGCGCGGCGGCGGTCACGCCCGACGACGGCAGCCGTTCGATCTCGTCGCTCCATGCGTCGAGCCCCTCGGCGACCAGCAGGTCCGGCGTGAACGCGAACGCGCTCTCGGCCAAGTTGGCGTCCTGGTCGAGCGTCGCGTAGGCGAGCACGAAGCCTGCCACGATCGTCGCGTCGCCGTAGTCGATCACCTTGGCACGGGCGCTGGCTTCGGCCGGGATCTCGTCACCGACGTAGGCGATCTTGCCGTTGCGCACCAGCAGGCGGCCGTTGTCGAGCGTGGTCTCGGGTGAGATCGTGATCTGCTTGCTGCGGATCAGCAGGTCCTGGGCGCTCTGGGCTGTGGCCGTCGCCGCCGCGAGCGCGGCGATCGACAGCAGGCAGGAGAGGCGCCGCGGCAGGGAGAGGGGTTCTTGCATCACTTGGCCTCGAATTCGGTGCGGCCCTGGGACAGCACCAGCAGCACGTGGCTGTCGCTGGCGAAGAGGGAACGGTCGGTGACGAGCACGTCGGCGAACTTGCCGGCGGTCAGCGACCCGGTGTCCTTGGCGACGCCGAGGATCTCGGCGGGGGTCAACGTGATCGCGCGCAGGGCGGCGTCGGCGTCGAGGCCGCCGGCAATCGCCGTCGCCGCCATCAGCGGCAGGCAACTGGCGCGGCGCGCGGCGCCGCTGGCGATCGCGAACGACACACCGGCGCGCTGCAGCGCCGCCGGCAGCGCCGTCAGATCGAAGCTCTCGTAGACCTTCGGCAAGCGTCCGGGCAGCACTTCGGTCAGCACCACCATCGCGCCCTGCGAGGCGATCGTCGCGGCGGCGTCGGCCGCGCCGTAGGCCTGTTCGATCGCCAGCAGCGGGATCTCGTGCTGCTTCTGCATCAACAACGCCGCACGCACCTCGTCGGGGCGGTGTGCTTCCACGCGCAGCGCCAGGTCACCGTCGAGCACGCGCAGCAAGGCTTCCTTGGTCGGGTCCTCGCCAGGCTTCTTGGGATAGGTGGGGCGCTTGGGACCTTCTTCCTTGGCCGGCTGGCCCTGGGCTGGCTGCCCAGGCTGGCCGCCCGGGCCCTGACCGGGCTGGCCCTGGCGCGGCGGAATGCGGCCCTCCGGCGGGTCCTGCGGCGCCGTCGAGACAGCGGCATCGATCATCGCAAGTAAAGCCTTCTCAAAGGCTTCCGCCTTCTCTAGCGCGATCGGCACCAGTCCGGCCCCGGGCTCTGCGGCCTTGCCGTCACCACCTGGGGTCGGCGGAACGCGGCGCGTCCGCCCGGGAACGCGCGGGGCTCCCTCGGGGGCCGCTCCGGTCGGCCGGCCGGCCGGCGCCGCGGTGCCTTCGCCGGCCTTGGCCTCGCCGCTGCCCTTCTTCTTCTCGTGGTAGTCGAGGTACTCCTGGAAGTCCTTCTCGTACTTGAGCAGCGCCTCGGTGTAGTCCTTCTTGGCCTTGCGGTAGTCGTCGAGGCCTTCGAACAGCTTGCTCGTCGCCTCGAACTGGGCCAGGCGCTGCAGCGCGTGCGACGGGCCAGGGCCGTTGGTCAGCCGCATCTGTACCGCCGTCGCGTCCTTCTCGGGCCAGAAGTCGAAACCGACGGCGCGCGGTCGCACGATCGCCCCCTGGCCACGCAGTTGCGCGGGCGAACGGACCGTCACGTAGGCCGTGGTCACCCCGGCTGCCGCGAGGGCGTCATCGCGATCGTTCTGCGCACGCAGGTCCAGTCGCAACTCGATGCCTGCATCGAGGTTGCCTTCGCCGCGCAGGGCCGGGTCGGTGTAGGCGTCGGTCTCGGCGTCCACCAGGCCGGGGTAGACGTGGCCGGTGGGATAGCTGCGCACCGCCGCACCTTCGGGGATCTCGACCTCACCCTTCTTGCCGACCGCGACGATGCGGTTGCCGCGGATCACCACCACCCCGTTCTCGATCGCCGGGCCGCTGGCGGGGTGCACCGTGCCGGCCTCGATGACGATCGGCTGGCGGCGGCGCTGTCCCTGGCCACCTTGACCACCCTGGCGACCCGGTCCGCCTTGACGACCGCGCGCGGCCGGCGCTTCTTGGCTCGTGGCCGCTTCCTTGCCTTCGGTCTCGCCTTGTTGGCCACAGAGCCTCGGCGCGGGCAGGAGGCTCGCGCCGAGCGCGAGCAGGCACGTGAACGGCAGGACGGACGGCAGGCAGGGCGTGCGCATGTGGGCTCGAGAAGGGTAGGGAAGGCTCGAGGTCGGCCGCGAGTTGGCGCGAGGGGGAGGGGCCCTTCTACGGGTCGGCACCTGTTGCCTGCCAACGCTTTTTGGCGACGCCGATGTAAAGGCGGGGCGCGGGGTGCGGTGTTGCGTACGCCGCGCTTTGACCATCGGGGGGCGAGGCGTCACCATGCGGGCCGTGATCTCCGTTCCCGGCTATCGCATCCAACACCTGCTGAGCTGGGGAGCGCAGGGAGACGTGTTCCTTGCGCTGGACGCAGCGGGACGTGAGGTCGCGCTCAAGCTGGTCAGCGTCGAGCGCAGCGACGGCGACCGCACCGCCATGGAACGCCTGCGGCGCGAGGCGCGGTTGCTGCGCAACATCGAATCGCCGCACGTCGTCGCCGTGCGCGAAACCGTCGAGACCGAGGACGTGTGCTGTCTGGTGCTCGAATACCTGCGCGGCCTCCGCCTCGACCAGGTGATCCGCCGCAGCGCCGGGCTGCCGGTCGAACAGGTGGCGACTGCCGAGGCCGAGACGATCGTCGTCGGCATCGAAGAACAACGCGCCGCAGCAGCGGCGCCGGCGGCGAAGGCGTCGGTGTCGGCCGCGCTGTGCACTGCGCAGCATGTCGCGTTCGCAGTGGACCTCGTCGCACAGCTGGCGCGCGGAGTCGCCGAACTGCACGCGGTGAAGCTCGTGCACCGCGACATCAAGCCCGAGAACTGCATGGTCGTCGACGGACGCGTCGTGCTGATCGACTTCGGCCTCGCGCGGCTCGACGGCTTGACCACGCTGACGCGCTCGGGCGCGGTCGTCGGTTCGCTCGCCTACATGAGTCCCGAGCAGCTGCGCGGCGAGGTGGCGACCCAGCGCAGTGACGTCTACTGCCTCGGTGCGACCCTGCACTACTGCCTCGTCGGCGAGCCGCCGCACACCGCGGGCAGCGTGAGCCTGGTGAAGCGCGAGCAGCTGACGCGCCATCCGTCGGTGCGGCGCGCCAACCCCCGCGTCTCGCGCGATCTCGACGCGGTGTTGCGGCGCGCGCTCGAACCCGATCCTCGCGACCGCTACCCGGACGCGGCCGCGATGCTCGAAGACCTCGAACGTTGCGCGCGTGGCGAAGCCGTCGCGGTGCCGTTCTCGGCGGGGCGGCTGTGGCGGCATCACCGACGCGCGCTCGGCCTCGCCGCGGCGGCCGCCGCGGTGAGCCTCACCGCCTGGCTGATATGGCCCGACGACAGCCTTGTCTCGCGCGTCGCCCGGGTCGTGTCGACGGCGAGGACGCAGTCGGAGGCGGCGCGTGATCTGTGGGCACAGCTGCCAGATTCGTCGCTGCCGGGGGCGCTGCAGGAACTCAACCGTCGGGTCGGTGGCGACGTCGCGCAGGCGCATTCGGTCGCACAGGCGCTGCAACTCGGCTTGATCCGGCTCGCGCCCCGCACGGGTCATCTGGTGGCGCTGCGCAGCAAGCCCAACGAAGACCCGCCACCGATGCCGCGGCTGTCGGAGTTCGTGCCGCTGGACCAGGAACGCTGCCTGCTCGCCGAGCCCGGTCCGGCGGTGTTGATGTTGGCCTCGTCCAATCGGCAGAACTGGTGGAGCGCGGACGATCCGCGCTGTCTGCAGATGTTGCTGGAACTCGAGGTGCCGACGGACACCGTCGCCGAGCGATCACTGGAATGGCTGCCGACGGAGACGCTCCCGCCGAAGATCGACTGGCGACGCGTGTCGGCCGGTGAGTTCCAGCTGTCCGACCACGTGGCCAAAGCGAGGACCGTTTCGATCGCGCAGCCCTACCTCGTCGCCGAGTTCGAACTGAGCAACGACGCGATGCTCTTCCTGCTGCGGTTCGTGAACGGCGTGAGGGGGCAGCACGAACTGATCGACCCCTGGATCCGTCACCCGGCCGAGCCGCCGGAAGCCGCGGCCGCGTTCTGGGCCCTCTTCGAGGCGAAAGACAACGCCGACCCCGGCGCGGAGAAGATGCCGGCGTTGGTGAGCTTCTGGACCGCACATCGCCTGGCGGTGTTGTGTGGCGCGCGTTTGCCGTCGCTTGCCGAGTGGACCGTTGCCGCCAGGAGCGGGCTGGACGGCGGCAGCCGTCTCGTCCCTCTCGATACTCCCCTGGTCGCCGTGGACAGCACGCACGAATGGGATCGATCTGGAGTCGGCGTCAGCTTGGCCAATACGAACGCGCGCGAGTGGCTCGGGGCCTACTTCCCCCGCTGGGAGAGCCCGTGCGCCGCCGTCCCGATCGAGCTTCGTATGAAAGGGAGGGCCTACTTCAGCTCGATCATCATGGGCAACTACACCCCATCCAATCACCCGGACGAGCTCTTCGGCGTGCGCGTCTACCGCAACGTGGTCTCGAAGTGAGTCAGAGCCCGGCTAGGTTGCGGTGATGAGTGCCTCGATCGTCGTTCGCTTCCCGCAGGGTCCGCCCGCTGTCGTCGCCGAACTAGTCGGCAAGGCCGCTTGCCTCGGCGCGAAGTACGAATTGGGGCTGCTCGATCCGTCGCCGCCGCCTGCCCATGTCGCGAACGCGTGTGATGTCGCTGGCTGCCTCTTCGTGGGGGAAATGGAAGAGGGCGGCCAGACCTGGTTGGTCTACTTGTGCAGTGGCGTCATCGAGGCGTATCCGGCGTGAAGCACCCGGCCCTTCGTGTCATGTCCACGGCAGATCGCGGCGCCCGGTGCGTTGCGGCTTGGGCGGCGCCTTGCGCGGCAACGCCGGCAGCTTTCCGGTGATCGCGCCGAGTACGAACTCGAGCACGTCTTCGGCCTTGTAGTCCTTCTTGCCGCGCTGCGGCGGCAGCAACAGGTGCGTCTTGCCGGCTTCGACGGGGCGCACGTCGGCGAAACAATCGAGCCAGCTGCCGCCGAGCGGCACGCCCGGCGGGTGGCGCACGACGAGGCGGTCGTTCTCGACCCACTGCATCGACAACACGCCGAGGCCCTGCAGGCCGTGCTTGAGGCGGAACACGCGCAGCAGCGTCAGCACGGGCTTGGGCAGCTTGCCGTAGCGATCGCGCAACTCGGCCTGCAGCGCCGCGAGATGTTCGTCGTCGATCGCCTCGTCCATCTCACGCAACAGCTCGAGGCGCTGGCGCGGGTCGGTGAGGAAGTCGGCGGGCAGGAACGCCTGCAGGCGCAGGTCGACGTCGACTTCGACGACGTGCATCGGCACCGGCCGCTGCACCTTCGCGGACTCGACCGCCGAACGCAGCAACTGGCAGTACATGTCGTAGCCGACCGAGGCGATGTGGCCGGACTGCTGCGGGCCCAGCAGGTTGCCGGCGCCGCGGATCTCGAGGTCCTTCATCGCGATCGCGAAGCCCGCGCCGAGGTGCGAGAACTCCTCGAGCGCCTTGAGCCGTTTGCGCGCCTCCTGGCTCGGCGGCTCGTCGCGGTCGAGCAGCAACAGGCAATAGGCCTTCTGGTCGCTGCGGCCGACGCGACCGCGCAGCTGGTGCAGCTCGGCGAGGCCGAAGTGTTCGGCGCGGTCGATCAGGATCGTGTTGGCGCGGGCGATGTCGAGGCCGTTCTCGACGATCGTCGTCGACACCAGCACGTCGAACTCGCCGCGCACGAACGCGCGCACGGTCTTCTCGATCTCGGCCTCGCTCATCTGGCCGTGGCCGATCGCGATGCGCGCGCCGGGCGCGAGGCCGCGCAGGCGCTGCGCGAGCACCTGCAGTTCGTCGATGCGGTTGTGCAGCACGAACACCTGGCCGCCGCGCGACAGTTCGCGGACCAGCGCTTCCTGCAGCACGCGGTCGTCGCGGAACAAGACGCGTGTCTCGACCTCCTGGCGTCCGGGGGGCGGGTTGTCGAGCGTGCTGATGCCGCGGATGCCGAGCAGCGAGCCGTGCAGGGTGCGCGGGATCGGTGTCGCACTCAGTGTCAGCACGTCGACCTCGGCGCGCAGCTGTTTGAGGCGTTCCTTCTGGCGCACGCCGAAGCGTTGCTCTTCGTCGATGACCACCAGCGCGAGGTCGTGGAAGGTGACGTCCTTGCCGAGCAGCTGGTGGGTGCCGACGACGATGTCGACATTGCCGCGTTGCAGCCCTTCCTGCACCTCGCGGCGCTGTTTGGCGGTGCGGTAGCGCGACAACAGCTCGACGCGGATGCCGAACGGTTCGCAGCGCCTCGCGAACGTCCTGGCGTGTTGTTCGGCGAGGATCGTGGTCGGCGCGAGTACGGCGACCTGGCGGCCGTGCACGGCGACGCGGAACGCGGCGCGCAGCGCGATCTCGGTCTTGCCGAAACCGACGTCGCCGCACAGCAGGCGGTCCATCGGCGTGGTCTTCTGCAGATCGGCGGCGATCTCGCTCCATGCGCGCACCTGGTCCTGCGTGTCGCGGAACGGAAACGAGTCGAGGAAGTCGCGTTCGGCGGGGTCGGGTTGATGCGGCGGCCGCGTCACCAACGCGCGTTGGCTCTGCACCTCGAGCAACTCGGCGGCGAGATCGAACAGGGCTTCTTGGACCTGTTCCTTGCGCTTCTGGAAACCCTTGCCGCCCAACTTGTCGAGCGGTGCCCCACCCCTGCCAGCACCGCCGCCGCTGCCGACGTACTTCTGGACCAGGTGGATCTTGCTGGCCGGCACCAGCAGCTTGACCTCTTCGGCGAAACACAACCGCAGGTGCTCCTCGACGCCGTCGCCGCGCGACACCAGCTCGGTGCCCTCGAAACGCGCCACGCCGTGCACGGCGTGCACGACGAGATCGCCGGGGCCAAGTTCGAAGAAGCTCTGGATCGCGCGGCTCGGCACCGCGACGCGTTCGCGCACGCGCGCCTGCTGCGGCACGCCGGCGAACTCGACGTTCGACAGCGCGGTGGTCTGCAGCTCGGGCACGCGGAAGCCGCGGCTGATGCCCAAGGGCAGCAGGTCGACGTTCTCCTGGCGCAGGTCGAGCTGTTTGTGCGCGAAGATCTCGAGCAGGCGCTGCCGTTCGTCCTCGCTGCGGCAGAACAGCAAGACGCGTCCCTGCATGCCGCGCACGCTGCGCAGGCGCCCCGCAGGATCCGCCTCGCCCGAGCCGACCGCCGAGCCCGCCGACAGGATCTTGTAGTCGAGGTCGTGGCTAGGGAGCGACGACAGGTGCAGATGGGGGCACGGCCGCAGCGTCTCCTGCAAGCCGTCGACGTCGCGCGCCAAGGTGCTGTCGAACTGCAGCAGCCGCGCCTTGCGTTCGTCGATGCGCAGTGGCTCGAACATCACGACCAGCAGCTTCTGGGTCGAGAGGTGTTTGAGCACCGGCCCGTCCACGGTCTCCTGCGCGGCGCCGAGCGCGAGCACGTACTGTTCGTGCACCGCGGTGGTGCGTTGGCTCGACGCGTCGAAGGCGCGGATCGACTCGAGCACGTCGTCGAAGAACTCGAGCCGGATCGCGCATTCCGCCGCCATCGGGAACACGTCGACGACGTCGCCGCGCACGCTGATCTCGCCGGGCGCGAGCACCAGCGGCACCGACCGCAAGCCCGCTTGTTCGGCGCGCTGCAGCACGAGCGCGCGCTGCAGGTTCTGGCCGGTGCGCAACTCGAGGTTGCCGCGGCCAAGGCTCTTGGGCGTCGCCACCTTCTGCAGCATGGCCTGCAGGCTGGAGATCAACGGCGTCTTGCTCGCCGCGTGCTGGCGCAGGACGCGTTGCCGTTCGCTGCGCGACGTGGGATCGGGCTCGCCGTCGTCGGTCTGCTCTTCACACGGCAACACCAGTGAGGGGACCCCGAACGCGGCGAGGTCGGTCTGCAGTTGCAGGCTGTCGACGTCGTCGGCGCACAGGGCGAGCACGGGGCCCTGGTGTTGCCGCAGCACGGTCGCGAGCAGCAGCCCCGCGGAGGCACCCCACAGGCCGCCCGCGCGCACGTGTGAGCCGCGGCGCAGTTGTTCGAGCAGCGTGCGCGTGGTCGGCAGCCGCTGGAACTGCTCGATCAGGGTGTCGGTGGGGGCGGGGGGCACAGCGGGGCGAGGAGGTTACGGCGCGAGTGTGCGGTGTGCACGTGCGGCGGTCGTGAGGACTGGCCAACCCAACGACGCAGGGAGCGAGACCGCGCTGCAGGTGGTGTGTGCGTGATGCCGAGGGGCGGTATCGTGCTCTGACCCGCGACCGGCCCACAACCCAAGGAACGTCATGCGCTTCGTCTTCGCCTCGATGTTGCTCGCCGCCACGACCGCCGCCCAGGAAGGCGCGGCGCCCGCACCCGCCGCCGACCAGCACCTCGACCTGCGCGTGCTCTACGCCGGCAAACCCGACGACGCGCGCACCGCGGCGTGGCGCGAGTTCCTGCAGCCGCGCACGAATGGGTTCGCGGTGATCGACGTCGAGCAGCTGACCGAACAGTCGATGGGCGACGCCGACGTGCTGATCCTCGACTGCCCGGACCCGATCGTGCGCAACGCCGAGGGCAAGGCCGAACGCATCAGCGTGCCGCGGCCGAAGTCGCTGACCGCCGCGTTCGATCGGCCGACCGTCGTGATCGGCGGCATGGCGATGATCACCGACCGGCTCGACCTCAAGCTCGACTGGCTTTGAATGTGTCTCTACGAAGAGGCCCACGGTGTGGACGCCTCGCATCCGATCTTCCAAGGTCCGTTCCCGGTGACGCCGACGCTGCACGAGATGGCGACGCCCGAGCACTATCGCCGGCACCCCTGCGGCGCGGCGCTCGGTGCGACGATGCCAGCGTGGAACATCTACCGCGGCAAGATCGGCCGCTACGTCGGCGTCGTGGCGGACGGCTACGGCTTCGAGGACAGCCCCGACGCCGAATGGATCGCCAGCGGCAGGAACAGCAAGAACGCGCGCGCCGTCGCGCTCGGTCGGCAGGGCAACTTCTTCCACTGGGGTTTCGCGGCGGCGCCCGACGAGATGGCCGACGAGGCTCGCACGGTGTTCTTGAACACACTCGCCTACATGCGTCGGTTCGACGGCAAGTCGGCGCTCTCGGTCGGCAAGACGAATTCGCGCGAGTGGCTCAGTGTCTACGTCGCATCGCCAGACGGTCTCTCGGCGTACTACAAGAAGCAGTTGCCTGAGGCTTGGCTGGCCGCGGCGGGCGACGATCTGGCCGCGCTGCGGGCGTTGTGTGCGGCCGAACTTCCCTTCGTGGTTCGGGTCGACGGCCGCTGGCAGATCGATGCCGACTGCAAGCAGCTCGGGCTCGACAACCGGCTGACGGCCTCGCTGCGTCGTTGTGTCGAGTTGCTGGCATCGGCCGACGACGCGGCCGCGCGGCGCGTGCTCGAGCGCTACACGGGGCAGCAGTTCGAAACCGCGGACGGTTGGCGTCAATGGCTCGAGGGCAGTGAGTCCAGGCTGTTCCACAGCGACAAGCTCGGCAGGTTCAGCGTGGCGCCGCCGGGTTACCCGCTGCCTCATCGAGTCGGCGGCAAGTGACGTCGGAGGCGATTCGGGCCGAGCGGCTGGGATCCGGTAGGAGAGCCGTGGGCGGTAGGCCCCATGCCAACGACGCCATGGGCGACTGGCGGCCGGGCAAGGGGCGAGCGATCGCACAATCGCTACGCACAGAGTCCCACCCCGCATAGCCCTTCGGCGGGCTGTGCAGCGTGATGCCCGGCGGCTTCACTTCTCCGTCATGCGGTCGTCATTCCGGCGCCGCCACAGTGGTGTGACTCCCATGCTCCGCTCCCCGAACCCCCCCAGCCTTCTTCGTGGCTCGGCTCTCGCCGCAGCCACCCTGTTGCTGTTCCTCGGCGCTTGCCACGACAGCAACTCCTCGCCGCCTCCGGCCGGCATCGCTCCCGAGCCGAACGTGCCCGCTGACGGCGTGCTGCCCGGCGTGGTCGTGACCATCGAAGAGGTGCGCGGTCGCACCCCTGGTCACGCCGACGTCGGCGACCTGCTCACGGTCGACTTCAAGATCACCACCGACGCCGGTGAGCCGCTGGAGCTGTCGACGATGGCGCGCGCCTCGATCATGGTGTCGGGCCCGACGTCCAACTACCAGCGCGTCATCGCGTCGCAGAGTGATGTCGTCGCGCGCGCGACGAAGCGCGATGTCGGCGCCTACACCTACCAGTTCGCGGTCGCGATCCCGGACAAGTATCTGGCGCCGCTCAACGACACGTCGGCGCTCAGCGAAGGCGAACTCACCGACCAGCCGCTCATCGACGGCACCTACACCGTCGGCCTGGAGATCCGCAAGGACTACACGATCGACGGCGTGCTCTACCGCGATCCTGGCAACGCGACGCGCAACTTCCTGCTCGGCGAGGCGACCACGCTCGAGCCGCGCGAGGTCGTGCTGCTCGCCAACTGCAACAAGTGCCACACCGAGTTGCGCGCCCACGGCGACAACCGCAACCAGATCACCAACTGCCTGCTGTGCCACACCGCGGGCGCCGAGGACAAGAACGATGCGAGCGTCGCCGGCGGTACGCCCGGCGTCGGGATCGACTTCAAGGTGATGATCCACAAGATCCACTCCGGCAAGCACCTGCCCTCGGTGCTCGGCATGACCACCAACCCCGACGGCAGCCGCAACTACGGCGCGACGCCCAAGCCCTACCAGATCATGGGCTACGGCAACTCGCTCATCGACTTCTCGACGGTGACGTGGCCTGCCTGGCCGAGCTTCTACACGCCGATGCCGCGCGATCTGGGTTACTCGACGCTGACGTCGGCGCAGCGGTCTGCCGAAGACACGATGCGTCGCGGTCCGTCCGAGTGCAACGAGTGCCACGGCGACCCCGACGGCGCCGGCCCGCTCGGCGCGCCGCTGCAGGGCGACACCATCTGGACCAAGCCGACGATCACCACGTGCACGTCGTGCCACGACGACTGGGAACCGAGCCACGCCTACACCGCGAACGGCTCGACGATGCCGCCGCAGGCCGACAGCGCCGCCTGCACGCAGTGCCACCGGGAGGCCGGCACGCCGCTCGACCTGATCGACGCGCACCGCCACCCGCTGGTCGACCCGACGGTCGCCCAGGGTGTGGTGTTCGAGGTCGCTTCGGTGACCGACATCGGCAACGGCAACGGTCGCTTCGAAGCAGGTGAGAAGGTCGAGGTCACGTTCTCGGCCAAGAACAACGACGGCGCGGTGATCCAGGCCAGCTCCCTGAGCCGCATCGAGACGCTGCTGACGGGCCCGACCGTCAATCCGCAACTGCTCAACTACCAACGCATCCCGACGGACCTGTTCGTCGGCGACGGCCCCTACACGTTCCGGCTGCCGGAGATCGTCTTCTACGAGTCGATCGGCGTCTCGGACGTCCACCTCAACACCTTCGGCAGTTCGCGCGCGCCGCACTGGAACCGCACGGGCGCCGCGACCACCGTGTTGCGCGTCACCGGCACCGGTGGCACGACCACGCTGCTGGCCGAAGCGCGCGCCGCGCAGAACTTCCTCGACGTGCAGGTCGGCGGCGGCGCCAACTTCGCCAACGGCGACTACATCCTCGTCGACGACGCCAACGCCGGCGCTCGCGAATTCCTGCGCGTGCAGATGGTGCAGGGCGATCGGCTGTGGTTCGGGTCGATGTACAAGACGACCTACAAGGCCGGTCTGAGCCACGACCACGCGATCGGCGCGACGGTCACCAAGGTGACGACGACGAGCGTGTCCGCTTCGCTCTACAATCTCGACGCGTTGACCGGTGTCTTCACCGAGACCGCGGAGATCGGCGACGGCGAACTGCTCGCCACCTACACCACCGACTTCGAGATCCCGACCGTCTATCCGGGCTCGATCAACAACACCGCGACCAACGGCGAAGACTGGGGTGACTGGACCGGTCTGCCGCTGCTCGACGGCACCTATACGTTCGACCTGCACGGCGCCAGGTCGCTGAGCGTGACGCGTGCGACCGAGACGACGACCTACACCGAAGGCGCCGACTCGACCGTGACGCAGCTGCTGTTCGGCAGCGCCACCGAGATCGTCGAGGTGCCGCGCGCCGACCCGCAGAGCTGCTACGGCTGCCACAACAGCCTGCAGTTCCACGGCGGCAGCCGCCGCAGCCTCGAGACCTGCCTGTCGTGCCACAGCACCGCGGGCATGGAAGGTCGGCCGCTCTACGAGGGCGGCAGCGCGGTCGGTGAGTCGGTCGAGTTCCGGCACTGGCTGCACGCGGCGCACAAGGAAGTGTTCCCGGCGATGCCGGGCGGCGTGCAGGACTGCGCCAAGTGCCACGGTGACAACACCGTCTGGCAGCTGCCGGCGGAGCGCCGCCACCCGCTGCAGAACATCATGACGCGCTCGTGGATGGTCGCGTGCAGCAGCTGTCACACCGACAGCGCCGCACTCGCGCACATGGACGTCAACACCACGATGTTCGGCGCCGAGTCTTGCGCGATCTGCCACGGCACCGATGACGAACGGTCCGTCATCAACGTGCACAAGATCAAGTGATCGATCGTTGCGCACGATGACGGCCGCCGCGGGCCCGCCTGCGGCGGCCGTCGCATGTACGGGGTCGATTCAGAACACGAAGGACAGCGCGGCCGTGACGCCGTTGGCGCAGCCCGACGCCGCGATCGCGCGCCACCAATCGAAGCCGCTCACGCGGCGGTAGACGAGCGACTCGACCGCGGTCACGCCGATTTCGACCGCGAGCCACGGTGTGCCGAGTGACCGCACCAGGTACCAGGCCGCGGGATGCGTGAACAGGTTGGCGGCGAACGCGTCGATCGCGACGCGGTGGCGCCGCCTGCCGCGCGCCCAGGCGATCACGATCGGCAGTTCGATCACGCAGGTCAGCGCGAACGCGAGGGCCCAGTTCATGCAGTCACCAGGCCGTCGAGGTGGCCGCGAGCGGACAGACCGCAGGCGGCGACGAGCACCGGGATCTCGATCCAGGCGTGCACCGCGGCGCGATCGCTGCGGCGGCCGCACAGCCGATCACCAGCGCCGCGCCTCTCGCCGGCCCGATCACGCGGTCGCCGGTGAGGGATCGTCGCTGCGGCGACGCGCCAACAGCAGCCAGCCGCCGCCGGCTGCAGCGAGCAGCAGCAGCCACAGCCCTTCTTTGGCGGGTTCGGTTCCCTTGCTGTCCTGCTTGGGTTCGATCACCTTGCCATCCTTGTCGAAGGCGACGACCTGCAAGCGCAGTGCGAACTCACCCTCGGCGCCGCGCTCGATCACGAACGTCTCGCTGAGCCGATGCGTCGGATCCCGTTCAGCCACGCTGCTGCCACAGCCCCAGGAAGTCAGCAGCTGGATCTTGTGGTCGACGGCGAGCTTCTCGACGCTGGCTGCGCCCTTCACGCGTGTCGCCTCGTAGGTGGCGAGTTGGCTCTTGGGCACGAGCAGGAACGCGAGCTGGGCGTTGCGCGAGGGGCGGATCGATTCTTCGGGTGCAAACGGCTTGCCGGTGCCGCGTACGGGCCAGCCGCGCTCCGCGTAGACGAACAACGGCTCTTCGCCCTCGGCGAGGTCCTTCCGGGGCGGCAGCCACAGGCGTTGGTCGATGCGCAAGCGGCTGGGCTCCAGCCCCGGGTTCAGCTCCTGGATGCCGCGCACAGCCCCGAGGTTGCCAGTGTGCTGTCGCGCGATCTTCTCCAGCGTGTCGCCCTTCTTGACGACGTACTGCACGCAGCAGCGATCGAGCAGCGGCGCGGCCTCGAGCCTGGTCTCGACCAGCACGTTGCGGGTGCCTGGAAGGACGATGTCGGGAAGGGTCAGCAGGGCCAGCAGGCAAGGCGCGAGTGCGACGGGATGCATCGGGTTCTCCTGGAATCGTGGTGAGGCGTCAGGTCGTTCGGGCGGGGGCGCGCCAACGGGCTCCTCGTGGACGGGTTCCGAGAATACGCGGACCCCGTCGAGTCATGGTGCCACCGAGTCGCTCGGGTAGCACGCGGGGTCGATGGTCCATGGGCCGGTGCCGTTGAGGTGTCGACGGTCGGGTTCTGCGCGGTCAGCATCGAGGTGCAGAAGGCCAACGGGGCGAGCAGCAGGGGAGAACCCGGGTGGTGTGCATGGTGAGGCTCCGGGCACCTGGGTCGGAGTATGGGCAGGTGGGTGGGCAGCGTGGCGGTCCTCGCTAGACTCTCGCGCCCTGGAGGTCGTCATGCGTAGCCTGCCCGCGCTCGTCGGAGTCGAAGCGGTCGTTCTGGTGCTGTTGCTCGGGGTCTGGTGGTCGCGTCAAGGTGACGTCGTGCTGCCGGCCCCCGGCGGTGGTGGCAACGGCCTGTCGGTGCCTGCGTCTGCCGAACCGGTTGCGGGCGCCGTTGGCGTGCGTGCTGGTGAGCCGGCGACCGCGGCGATCGAGCGTGAGGCCGCGATCCTGCCTGCTGTGCCCGCGGCGGCGGGTTTGGAGGTGGTGCTGCAGGGTCGCTTGATCAGCGACCGGCCGCTGCCCGAAGTGAACCAGATCACGTTCCGTCTGCGCCGTGCGGACGATTGGCGTCTGGCGGAGATCTCGGCAGCGGGCTCCTATGCGGCCTGCGGCCTGCTGCCGGGCACGTGGCGCATCACCTGCGAGGTGCCTGGCTGCCGCCGGCTCGAGTTCGATCACACCTTGACCGGCGCGAAGATCCAGCGCCTCGACATCGAACTGCAGGCGGCGGTGGTCTTGCCGGTGTTCGTGCGCACTGCCGACGACAAGCGCCTGCAGGCCGAGTTGTCCAAGCTCGGGTTCTGGCAGGGCATGAGCGTCGTCGCGACCGCGGCGCCGCTGCCGGGGGATCTCGAGCCGGTCGAGAACTCCTCGGTGTTCCTGCGCGGCGTCGGCCGCCATCGGCAGACGGGAGACCTCAACCAGCGCGCCGCTGCGGATGGGGACGACGGCGTGCTCGAACTCGATCAGCCGCCGCCGGTGTATGCCGCGGTGCTGCTGCGCCACATGGTGCTCGCGCAACAGCGCATCGAGCCCGGTCATCGGGAACTGCGCTTCGTGGTCGACATCGCCGAGGTCGAGAAGCGATTCGCCAAGGTTCGGATGCGCGTCGTCGGCGCCGATGGCCGGCCCGCGGCGGCGAGCGTCGAGCTGTCGACGGCCCAGGGAGGTGGGAAACGCGGCAAGGCCGACGAGAACGGCGTCGTCGTGGTCGAGAAGGTGCTGCCAGGGCTGGCGTCGTTCTCGATCTACGCCAAGGACTCAGAGCACTACTGGACGCACCTCTCGATCGCGTCCGGCGCCGACCTCGATCTCGGCGATGTCGTGCTGACCGCACCCAGCAAGATGCTCGGGCGCGTCGTCGATGCCGAAGGCAAGGCCGTCGGTGCTTCGGTGCAGTGGACCGCCATCGACCAGTGGCGCCCGCCGCATCCGATGGTCGATCGGCGGGGCGCCAGCAGCGACGGCGATGGCAACTTCGAGATCGGCGGCGGCCAGCGGCGCTACTCGGTGCGCGCGCGAACGCAGGAAGGGCTGGTCGGCTTTGCGACCGTCGACGGCGCGGCGGCCGGCGCCGAGCGCTTCGTCGTCACGGTGCGCAAGACCCACGCGCTGCGGCTGCGTGCCGACGGGCAACACGTGCGCGTCGCGATGGTGGCCGACACGAACGGCGTGCCGTTGGCGGTGGTGCGCCTCGAGCTGCGCTGGCCCGAAGCTTCGTGTGCGCTGCCGGACGGCGAGTATCAGCTGTCGATCTACGACGGCTACGGCGCGCGCCTGTCGCACGAGCCGCTGCGGGTCGCGGGCGCCGACATCGAGAAGGAGCTGCAATGAACGGTCATCGCCCGGTCTGGATCGTGCTCGCGTCGGCGTTGGCGATCGCCATCGTGCTGCTCGGTTGGAGCTTGTTGCGCGGCAAGAACGTCGCGGCGGAGCCGCGCGTCGAAGCGGCGAGCGATGCGGCGGCGGCCGTCGTTCCGGCGGCGCCTGTGGTCCTACCCGAGCCCGTCGATGTCGAAGCTGCACAACGCACTGCCAAGGATCCTGAGGTCGTGCCGACGCAGGCGCCGCTCGGCACGCTCGTGCACGGCAGCGTGCGCGTCGAAGGGGACGCAGCGCTGCCCGACTACACGAACGTGAGTCTGCTGCGCAACGCTTCGACCAAGCCCCTGTTCTCGACGAACATGCGACGCGAGGTGAGCACGTTCGCGTGGCCGGACCTCGCCGCCGGCGACTACGAATTGCGCGCACGCGCCCAAGGCACACGCGACTACTCGCAGACGTTCACGATTCCCGCCGGCGCGCCGGAGCTGCGCATCGACGTCGTGCTCGAGCCGAGCTGGCTGGTCAAGGTGTTGCTGCTGGCGCCCGACGGCAAACCTTGGCACGAGACCCTCGCGACCCTGCGCAATGACAAGCCGTCCTTCGCCAGGATGGGCCTGGACGAGGCGGTGCAGGTGATCGCGCTGTGGCACGAGTTCCCGCGCGAACTGCCGACGTCGGATCTGCGCAGCACGCCGCTGACGGTCGCGCAGTGGCGCAGCAGCCGCGGCTTCGAGGCGCGGCGCGGCGGTGGCGAACTGCCGGCGCGTTACGCCGGCGTGCTGGAGATGCCCGAACGCCGCGCGGCACACGTCGCGGCGGTGTTCAAGGAGGTGGTGCTGGCGACGGCGCCCCTGCCCGTGGGGCAAGAGGAACTGACGTTCACCATCGACCCGGCCATCGTGGTCGGCCGCATGGCGACGTTGCGCGTCCACATCGTCGATCGCGACGGCAAACCGCTCGCCGCGGCGAAGGTCGGCATCAACGATTCGCAGAGCTGGCGGCAGCCAACGGCGGTGGATGCCGAGGGCCGGCTGGAACTGACCGAGTTGTTGCCGGGCGAGTTCCGCCTGTCGGTGGCTTGCGAAGGCTACGCGGCGCCGTCCTGTTCGATCGTTCTGCTGCCCGGCGCGGTCACCGATCTGGGCACGTTGGTGCTGCTGCCGCAGCGAAGCGTGCGCATCGAGGTGCAGGACGCGCCCGAGGGGGATGCGCTGCGCGGTTCGCTGTTGCCGCTCGGCGCGATGCCGCACGCCAGCCTGCAGCCCGATGCGATGCGTTTGGGCCTGCAAGCGGGTGTCACGACGGTGCAGGTTGCCGACGGCCGCTACCGGCTCGTGCTCAGCGGTGCGGGCGGCGCGCGGGTCGAATTCGACACGCGCACGCTCGGTGACCAGCCGTTGGTGGTGAAGCTGCAACCCGAAGGGGCGATCGACTTCGACCCATCGGGTTTCGACGGCCCGACCCGCGTGGTGTTGCGCGCCGCCGACGGCGTCGCGGTGCTCGACCGCTGGGTGACCTGGCGCACGCGTTGGCAGCAGAAGGTGTTGCCGGGGACCTACACAGTCAGCGTGTTGCCGTTGGTCGGTCCGGCGCGGGAGCAGCAGTTGGTGGTGGGCGGCGGCGACGTCCTCTGCAAGTTGTGAGTCCGACCCACCAGGTGTGCCAACGCTTCAATCGCGACAACGCGGAAACGACGGGCAGCAGGGTGGTCAAGATGGCGAGATGGAATCGCATTGCAGGTTCCTGGAGGGCTAACGTGAAGCAATGCGCTCGTTCCCCGGTGTCGTGATCTGCCTTTGCACGTCCTTGGCCGTGTTTGCGCAACAGCCGCAGCAGTCTGCCGATGCTGCGCTTGCTGCGGCGTATGCGCGTTACGAAGTGAAGTGGAACGCCTACGTGAAGGCGCTGCAGCAGGCTCGCGCCGAGGGCCTTGTGAAGAAGGGTGGCGAACTTCCTGCCGATGTCGCGACTCTGCAAGCCGCCGCCGACGCCGAACGCGACGCCGTGTTCGTCAGCCATGGCGAGCGCGACGACTTGGGCGCCGAGTCGTACGTGCTGCTCGCGCGTCTTCACGAACGCGCGCGCGACTATCGGCGCGCGGTGGCCGCCTACGAACGAAGTCTCGGCAAGGCGGCGTCGGGCGATCCCGACCTGCAGACCATGAGCGCCTTGTGCATCGCGGCGATGAACAGCAAGGACGATGCACTGGCGGCGAAGTGGATGCGCAGGACCATCGATGCCGAGGATCGCATGGGCGCCGCCGCACGGCGCAATCTGCAGATCCGCAGCAGCTACTACCCGCGAACGCTGATCGCGCTCGGCGACTGGGAGGCGCTCGGCGTGTTGCTCGAGCAACTCGCCGCCGACGACGCGGCGTCGTGCCAGGCCGCTGCGGTGACGTTCGCGGTGGTCGGCGACGTCCATCGCGGCGATCTCGCTGGCGCCAAGGCGAAGGTGGCCGCGATCCGCGCCGATGCGGCGCGTTTCCCCGATCATCAGTCATGGGCGGTCCTGGCCGAGTTGGCGCTGCGCGTGCACGACGGTGAGTTCGACGCGGCTGCCGCCACGGTGCGTGCCTTTCTCGCTTCGCCGCCGGCCGCGACCGGATCGGCGATCGATCGCAACTGGCGTCGTTATCTCGCGGCGGTCGAGCCGTTCCTGGGCAAGACCGCACCGTCGCTACGCATCGACCACTGGGTCGGCGGTGAGTTCGCGGGTGACGATCCCCTGGCGACGTTGCGCGGCAAGGTGGTCGTGCTCGACTTCTGGCAGCCGTGGTGCGAACCATGTCGCAAGGCGATGCCGGAGATGGTGCGCGCCCAACGCGAACACGACGAGGCCGTGCAGGTGCTCGGGCTGTGCAAGATCGAGGACTACGGCTACGACGTGTCGGAGCGGCGGGCCGTTCGTCCGCTGTCGCCCGCCGACTACCCCGCGCACGTCGCCGACTTCCGCGCCGACATGCAGCTCAACTACCCGTTGGGCATCTGCGCGACATCCGCCAACAACGAGGCCTACCGCATCACGGGCGTACCGACCCTGGTCGTCATCGATCGCCAGGGCATCGTGCGTTACATGTCGTGCGGCGCCGGCGAGCCTGGTCTGTTCGGCATCGCGCTGCAAGGCGTGCTCACCGCCCGGTAGTCCGCGATCCTCAACCCTGCGCGAACACCGCGAAGTCGGCGCTGCCGGCGCCGCGGGCGAGGGCCTTGTCCATCGCCGCGATCACCGCGGGCAGTGCGATGGTGGGCACAGCGCCCGCTGCTTCCTGCATCAGACGCGCGTCCTTGCGGGCCATGGTCAGTTCGAAGCTCGCCGGGCCGTCGCCGGCGGCGGCGAGGCGCTGGCCGATGAACGGCAGCGCGCCGCCGACCTTCCAGGTGTCGAACAGGGTCAACATCACGCTGGCCGGCACGTCGTTGCCCTTGCCGATCGCCAGCACGTCGGCCATCGCGGCGGTCAGCGCGAAGTACATCGAGTTGCCGGCGAGCTTGAAGACGGCGGCGAGGTCGGGGCGGTCGCCGACGTAGAGCACCTTGCCCGTCATCGGCGACAGGTGCGTCTGCAGCGCGCTCTCCTCGTCGCGCGGCGCCGACAGCACGACCATGCCGCTGGCTTCACGCGCGTTCTGCGGCGACATGAACACCGGCGCGCTGACGTAACGCACACCGTCGCTGCGCAACCGGTGAAAACGCGCCGCGACCCGCTTGGGCAGGTTGGTGCTGTGGTCGATCACGGGCGTGGCGGTGGCGAGACCGGGGCGCAGCGCGGCGATCACGGCGTCGACGGCGTCGTCCTCGGCGAGCACGAGGTGCACGTGGCTGGCACCGCGCACGGCTTCGGCAGGGTCCTTGGCGGCGACGGCGCCCTTGGCGACGAGCGGCCCGACCTTGTCGGCGGAACGGTTCCAGACGCGGACCGCGTGGCCCTTGGTGAGCAGGTTCTCCACTATGCCGCTGCCGAGCAGGCCGGTGCCGAGGAGTGCGATGTGGGTCATGGTTGGTGGTCGTGGTGGGGGTGGCGAATGGTGGGACGCGGCGGCGGTGGTTGCAACCGCGGCATGCTGACGAGCTGTTCAGCCCAGCAGGCGTGCGAGCAGCTTCTCGGCGGCGAGCTTCTCGGCGGCGCGTTTGGTGCGGCCGACGCCCTCGGCGCGGCGGTTGTCCTGCAGGCGCACGACGACGCGGAACTCCTGCTCGTGCTGCAAACCCGTGGTCTCGAGCAGTTCGTAACGCGGTTGGCCGAGCTTGTGGTGCTGACAGTGGTGCAGCAAGGCGGTCTTGCTGTCCTTCTCGTTCTCGGGCGCGAGCTCGACCTGCTTGCCGCGCGGCAGCACGTGGCGGCGCACGAACGCGCGCGCCGGCGTGACGCCGCCGTCGATCAGGATCGCGCCGAGCACGGCCTCGACGAGATCGCACAGGATGCGTTCACTCTGCCGTTCGCTGTCGCGCAGCCCCTTGCCCGAGATCAGGTGGTTGGCGAGGTCGAGGCGGCGCCCGACCGCGGCCAGCGGACCGCGGCTGACGATGCCGGCGCGGGTTTCGGTGAGGCGCCCTTCGGCGACCTCGTGGTCGGCGCGGAACAGCACGTCGGCGACGGCGAAGTTCAAGAACGCGTCGCCCAGGAACTCGAGTCGCTCGTAGCTCGGTTTGCCCTCGTTGCCCATCGACGAGTGGGTCAGCGCGCGGTCGAGCAGGTCCAGGTCGGCGAACTTGTAGCCGAGGCGGCCGGCGAGTTCGCGCAGCGTCCGGCGGCGCGCCTGCTGCTGCAATGGCGTTGGTTCTGGCATGGGGAAGGGACCGCGCAACGTAGTGATCCGGTGCCCCACTGGCTACCCTCTGGCGCGGATGAGCGAGCTGCAGGCCACCGGTGCGTCACTACGCCGTCCTCGCGGCACGTGGCTCTGCTTCGCCGCGGCGACACTCTGCTACCTGCTGCTGCCGCAGGCGGCGCTGCACGGCACCGATTGGCGCTGGTTGGTGTCGTGGACCGACGAACCGGGCGCGGTGCATCCGCAACATCCCGGCTACGTGGCGTTGGCGAAGGGCCTGTGCTGGCTGTTCGCGCCGTTCCACTTGCCGACGACCACGGTGTTGACCTGGCTGTCGGCGATCGGCGGCGGCGCGGCAGTCGCCGCTTGTCACCGCGCCGCGTGGTGGTGGAGCGGTGAGCAACGCGTCGCGAACACGGCAGCCTTGCTCGGGGCCACGACTCCGGCGCTGCTGCACTTCGCGACGGTGATCGAGATGCATGCGCCGTTCGCCGGTGTGGTGGGGTTCGCGCTGGTCGCGGCGGTGCGGTGGTGGCAGACCGGGACCGTCGCGTTGGCCGTGCGCACCGGCATCCTGACCGGGGCGGCGACGTTGTTGCACGCCACCGGGCAGCTGCTGGTGCCGGCGCTGTGCCTGGCGGTGTTCGTGGCCCACTGCGATCGCGGCTGGCGAACGAACCTGCGCGCCGCCGCGGCGATGTTGCTGGCGCACGCGTTCGTCTGGGGCGCGGGCTACGCATTGCTGCGCGGACTCGGCCACCTGCCGGCGTCGGTGGCGGGTTTCGACGGCACGGGCACGGATCCCGCTGCCGCTGCCAACCCCGTCGCCTACTTGTGGCGCTGGTTCGCGGGTCTGGACCTGCCGCACACGTTCGGCCCGACCGTCTGGCGCGAGTGGTTGTCGTCCTACGCGCCGCACTCGGTGCTCGTGTTGGTGGCGTTCGGCGTGCGTCGTCTGCGGCTCTGGGCGCTGTTGTTCACGATCGTGTTGCTCGGTTACCTGGGCATCACCATGGTGCTCGTGCACGCGATCACCGACGAACGCGGCGCCTACCTGCTGCCGCTCGCGCTGCCGGCCGTGTTGTTGACGCTGCAACTGCTGCCGCGCCGCGCATGGCCAGCGTGCGTCGTCGTCGGCATCGTCTGTGGAGCGATGCTCCGCGGCGAGCCCGGTCGGCTGCCGCCCGATCACGAATTCGGTCGTGCCGCGGCGCACTTCGCGCAGCAGCACCGGGCGGTGCTCTTCGTCGCCGACTATCCGCAGATGGACGGCGCCCACTTCGCCGACGCGAGCCTCGAGCTGATCGTCGCCCGCAAGGAACTCGCCGACCTCGCCGCGCTGTCGCCGGCCGCGCCGACCGCCGAACAGATCGCGGCGTGGCTGTCGCTCAAGCGCGCCGAGGCCGCGGCCAAGGGACGGCGGCTGGTCGTGCCGTCGATGACGTTGCGCTGGCTCGAGGAACGGGTGCCGACGTTCGCCGCCGGCTGGCAGCTGTTCGCGCGCGCGGCGAAGTTCACGCCGCTCGATCCGGCGACTGGGCTCGATGGCTACTTGGTCCGCTGAACGGGGCGGGCATGATGCGCGGGTGAACCCGATCCGCCCGCTCGCCCTCGCCCTCGCCTCGCTGTACGCGCTGCTCGCGCCCGCGCTCGCCGCGCAGCAGGAACCCACCGCGCCTGCTTGTCGCCAGCCCGCCGACCACCCGGACTTCGGCCTGCCGCGGCCCGGTACGCCGTGGCCCGGTTCACAGTGGTTGCCTTACGACGCCAAGCACGGGCACGTGCTCAACGGCATCTTCCAGATGTTCTACCTCGTGCAAGCCGTGCCAACCGAGGTGGCCGCGGCGTTGCCGCGCGAGCACGGCGAGGCGAAGGACTTCTTCGTGCCGGGCTGGTACTTCGGCAAGCGCGCCGGCGAGGCGGCGGACGAGCGGTGGTTCGGCGGTGACGGTCGGCAGCTGCCGCAGGAGGGATTCTCGGCCGAAGACAGCCTGAGCCTGCGGTTCAACCTCGCGGCGATCGACGACGCGGTCGTTGCGGAGTTGAAGAAGACTCCGGCGCTCGCGGTCTGGTTCCAGCACGACCTGCTGCGCATGGCGCGTCGCCTGCTCGACACCAAGCAGAACCCCGAATTGTTGCCACTGCTCGCCGCTGCCGCACGCCGCGTCGCGTTGCCGCGCGCGGTGTTGACCAGCGATGCGTTGAGCACGTTCCGGCTCGCTGACGTGCAAGTGCGGCAACCCGAGCTGCAGGTCGCGCGTATGGTCGAACTCGAGCGGCGTTCGACGCGGTTGTTCGACGCAGAGTACGTGCAGCTGTGGTCGTCGGTCTACGTGGCGGTGCCCGAGACCGCCGAGACCGGCCTCGCGCCATGGCTGACGCCGGTGGCCAAGGGCAGCAAGCCCGCATCCGTGCCGATCGGCACCCAGGCCGTGCTCGTGCAGGGCATCGTCGCGCTCGACGATCAGGGCAACGCGTGCGCCACCGACCTCGTCATCGAGGTGCGCACCCAGGTGCTGCGCAACCGCGACCCGCTCGCCGCAGACAATCCGACCACCACGCGCGACGGCGTCGACTTCCAGATCTGGTCCCTAGAGCGCCAGACCCTGCGCGAACGCGGCGCCGCGACCGCGTTCGCCGACTTCCGCGTCGTCGACATGGAGTCGCAGGAGTTGTTCCGCGACTACGGCACGCGCAAACACACCACCTACGCCGCGCAGTGCACGCTGTGCCACCGGCGCAGCAACGGCCCCGAAGAAGAACTCGCCGGCTTCCCCGTGCTGCGGCCGCACGTCGCGCCGCGCCCCGTCACCGATGCGCAGGAGCGCCGGCGCAAGGCGGAGGCCGAGTTCGAGAAGTTCCTCGCGGCGCTCGCCAAGACCAACTGACCCGGGGGGAGGGTATCGAACAGGGAAACCACACAGGCCTGCCGCGAAGCGGCAGGCCTGTGTGGTTTGTACCCGGTTCGGTACGCGCATCCGCAATCACACCTTGCAGCCGGGCGAGCCCGGCTGCGGCGGAGTCAGCATGCAGTTGCGTCGTCGACTCGCCCGCTCGGCGGCTGACGCCGCCAGCGCGGTCGACTCGCATCGCGACTTCGCAATCACACCTTGCAGCCGGGCGAGCCCGGCTGCGGCGGAGTGATTGCTTCAGTTGATGTCGATGATGTGCTTGAGGCCGTTCGTCGACAGCGCGCCCAGGGTGTTGATGCCCGGGACCAGAGCCGCGCCCTGGGTCTTGATCTCGACGCCGGCGAGACCGGCGACGTTCGGGATCGAGAAGTTGGTGCTGCCGACGCCGCCGGCCGCGATCCACACCTGGGAGGCGTCGATCGACACGTACTGGTAGCAGCCAGGCATGCCGAGCGAGGTGAGGTCGATGCCAGGGTTGAACTCGGCCAGGCCGAAGAGCGTGGCGCCGACCACCGAGCTGGCGGGCACGTTGTTGGTGTTGAGTGTGAACGCAGTGCCGATGACCGGACGGGCGCTGGCGTTGTGGGTCAGCGAGACCAGGTCGGGTTCGGTGATGATCACCGGGGTCGCCGAAATGTCGATGGGCCCAGGGTCCTGGTTGTTGCTACCGGGGCTCCAGCCGGTCAAGGCCTGGTGGCCGGTGATGAGGCATGACTGGAAGCGGTACTCGATGGTGCCGTTGCTGAAGAACGCGACCTGGAACGTGTTGGGGTTGGTCGTTCCGAACTCCACGACCTGGTTGAACGTCACGTAGGCAGCGCCGTTGATCGGATCCGTGTCGAAGTGCACCGTCCCGCCAGCGGCCGGGTTGAGGTCGTTCCAAAGCGGTGACCAGCGCGCGCCAGAGGACAGCAAGCTGGGCGGGCTGCCGGCGCAGCAGCCGTTGTCGGTGCTGCTCTGCGCCCAGACGAAGCCATTGCTGGAGATGTAGACGTCGGTGGTGCTGCCGCCCGGGTAGTTCAGCGTGAAGCCAAGCGGTTGCGCAGGGGAGACCGAGTCGTCGGTCAGTGTGACCGTGTTGGTCGGCGTGACTGGCGCGGCCCGGCACCGGCTGGCCAGGGCCGTGATAAGCCACGTCGCTCAAATGGCTTGTGACGTCCTGGTGCGGCGATCGATGGGGCTCGGCGTCACGGCGCGCCGTCCGACCGCGTGGCCAGGCGCAAGTGTCGTGATACGGGCTTGTTGCAGCCGAACGGGCGGCGGAGCGCGGCGCCGCTTGCGACGGCCCCCGCCGTCGCTCAGACCGTCTGCTGGCGGCGATCGCCGCGCTTGCGATCGGTCTCCTTGAGCAGCGCCTTGCGCAACCGCACCGCCTTGGCGGTGATCTCGACCAGTTCGTCCTCGCCCACGTATTCGAGCGCGTCCTCGACGCCGAACGCGCGCGGCGGCGGCAGCTTGACGAACGTCTCCTTGGTCGAACTGCGGATGTTGGTCGCCTTCTTCTCGCGCACCACGTTGACGACGAGGTCGTTGTCCTTGCAGTGTTCGCCGACCAGCATGCCTTCGTAGACCTCGGCGCTCTCGGGAACGAAGAACGTGCCGCGGTCGCGCAGACCGTCCATCGCGTAGAAGGTCGTGCGGCCCTGCGCCATCGACACCAGCACGCCCGAGATGCGATCCTCGATCGCGCCGCGGAACGGGCCGTAGCCGTGGAACACGTGGTGCATCGTCGCCTGGCCGGCGGTGGCGTTGAGCAGGCGGCTGCGCACGCCGATCAGGCCGCGCGCCGGCACCGTGAACTCGACGCGCGTGAACGTGCCCTTGCGGTCCATCTTCAGCAACTCCGCCTTGCGGGTGCCGAGGATCTCGATCACCTTGCCGACCGTGTCGGCGGGCGCGTCGACGGTCAGGTACTCGATCGGCTCGTGCTTCTCGCCGTCGATCTCCTTGAACAGCACCTGCGGCTTGGCGACCGCGAACTCGAAGCCTTCGCGGCGCATCGTCTCGAGCAGGAAGCCCAGGTGCATGACGCCGCGGCCCGACAGCTTGAAGCTGTCGGCGGTGGCGCCGGCCTCGACGCGCAGCGCCACGTTGACGCGCAGTTCCTTCTCGAGGCGTTCACGCAGGTGGCGCGAAGTCATGAACTTGCCGCCGTCCTTGCCCGCGAACGGCGAGTCGTTGACGCGCATCACGATGGTCATCGTCGGCTCGTCGATGGCGATCACGGGCATCGCCTCGGGTTTCTCCAGGCAGGCGAGCGTGTCGCCGATCTCGATGTCTTCGATGCCGTAGAGGCCACACAGGTCGCCGGCTTCGACTTCCTTGGTGTCGACGCGGCCCATGCCGACGAAGCTGTAGACGCCGCGCACCGACACCTCACGCTGCACGCCCGTGCGTGAGATGTGCACGACGCGGTCGCCCGGATGCACACGGCCGCGGTGCACGCGGCCGATGGCGATGCGGCCGACGTAGTCGCTCCAGTCGAGCGTGGTGACGCGGAACTGCAGCGGCTCGTTCGGGTCGTCGACGGGCGCCGGGATGTGGCTGACGATCGACTCGAACAGGGTGTGCAGGTCCTTGCCTTCGCCGCCCTGCTGCGCTTCGGCGAGGTTTTCGCACATCCAGCCCTGACGGCCCGAGCCGTAGAACACCGGGAACTCGAGCGCTTCCTCGTCGGCGTCGAGATCGATGAACAGGTCGAAGATCTCGTTGACGACTTCCTGCGGGCGCGCGTCGGGCTTGTCGATCTTGTTGACGACGACGATCGGCTTGAGGTGGTGACTGAACGCCTTCTGCAGCACGAAGCGCGTCTGCGGCATCGGGCCCTCGGCGGCGTCGACGAGCAGCAGCACGCCGTCCGCCATCGACAACACGCGCTCGACCTCACCACCGAAGTCGGCGTGTCCGGGCGTGTCGATGATGTTGATCTTGGTGCCCTGGTAGCTGACCACCGTGTTCTTGGCCAGGATCGTGATGCCGCGCTCCTTCTCGAGCTCGTTGCTGTCCATCACGCACTCGCCGACGGCCTGGTTGTCGCGGAAGGTGCCGGTCTGGCGGAGCAGTCCGTCGACGAGCGTGGTCTTGCCGTGGTCGACGTGAGCGATGATGGCGACGTTGCGGAGATTCTGGGCCATGGGCGGGGTGCAGGAAGTTGCCGACCGGAAAGGGTGTGCGGAACGACCTGCGATTTGGGGCGAGGATTGTCGCCAAGAACCGCCTTTGGTCAACTCGGCCCCGGGTCCGGCGGCGCATTTGCATGAAGAATGATGGCGGTGACGTGGTGAAGCGGCGGCGTTGGCGCCGCCGGCTGGTGGTCGTGGTGCTGCTCGCAGCGGCGGTGGCAGTGGCGATGCATCAACACGTCTGCTGGTCGGCGCAGGCGCACGTGGTGGCCGCGGCGGCCGCGCCCAAGGTCGACTTCCTGGTGGTGCCCGGTGCGCGCATCCATCCCGACGGCAAGCCGTTCCACCTGCTGGTCGACCGGTTGCTCACCGCGCGTGAGCTGTTCGAGCGCGGCGTCGCGCCGCGCATCCTGGTCAGCGGTCGGGGCGGCGGCGGGCTCGCCGTCGACGAGGTGGCGGCGATGCGTCGTTGGTTGCAGCAGCACGGCGTGCCGGCAGCAGCGATCGTCGACGACGGAGAAGGGCTGCGCACGATCGACACCATGCGCCGCTGCAAGGACGTGTTCGGCGCCCGTTCGGCGGTCGTCGTCAGCAACCCGTTCCATGTCGAACGGGCGGTGTTCCTGGGTCGGCAAGCCGGTCTCGACGTCACTGGTGTCGCTGCGCCCTACGCTCGCGAATACAGCGCCTCGACGATGCTGCGCAACCGCGGTCGAGAAGTCGTGGCGCGGATCTGGGCGTGGCTCGAGGTGTTCGTCTGGGGCTGATCGCGGTGGCGCGACCGTTCGCGGTCCGGACGCACGACGGCCGAAGGCGTAGCGGATGTGGACACAGCGGGCCGCGCGGTGCACGTGGACCGCTTGTTGCCCCCTGGCGTGGACCTGACCCGCCGAAGCTGACCGGCACCAAAAGGCCCATGCAACCCAGTCGAATCCGTTCCGTTTCGCCCGCCCCCGCCGCGTTCGTGCTGCTCGTGCTGAGCGCGATGACACTGCTGCGCGCCCAGGTCGAGTGGATCCCGGCGCAATCGCCGAGCCCGCCTGCGCGGCAGTCTGCGGCGATGACCTTCGACCTGACGCGGCAACGTGTGGTCCTGTTCGGCGGCCGTGACACCACCGGCTGGTCGACCAGCGACACCTGGGAATGGGATGGCGTGCGCTGGCAGCAGCGTTCCCCGGCGCAGGCGCCGTCGGCGCGCGAAGGCCACGCGATGGCGTTCGATCTGGCGCGCAGCAAGGTGTTGCTGTTCGGTGGCGAGGACATCTACGGCATGTCGCTCGCGGACCTGTGGGAGTGGGATGGCACCAACTGGACGCAGATCGTCACCGCGGTAGCTCCGCCGGGCCGTTCGACGCACGGCATGGCGCTAGACCTGGGGCGCGGCCGCGTGGTCGTGTTCGGCGGTGACGCCGCCGGCGTGCCGCTCGGTGACACGTGGGAATGGGACGGCGCGCAATGGCACGCGATGGCGCCAGTGGCCAGTCCGCCGGCGCGCCGGCAGACCGCGATGGCGTTCGATCCGATCACCAACACCACGTTGCTGTTCGGCGGGCAGGGGCTCGGCGACACATGGACCTGGGACGGCACCAACTGGCAGCAGTTCACGATGCCGAACGGGCCGCAGGGACGAACCTGGGCCTGCATGACCACCGATTTCGCGCGCGGCAACGTGTTGCTGTTCGGCGGCGCCGCCGGCGGCTGGGCCGGACTCGGCGATGCCTGGCAGTGGACCGGAACGGCGTGGACGCAGTTGACGGTCGCGGCGCCGCCGGGTCGCTACGACCACGCGATGGCCTACGACCTGGTGCGCCAGCAGGCGATCGTGTTCGGCGGCAGTTCGCTGTTCCAGCTGCATGCCGACACCTGGGCCTACGACGGCTCCAGCTGGTCGCCCGCGACCGGCGCGACGGCGCCATCGGCCCGCGGTCACGCGCAGTTCGCGTTCGACGAGGCGCGCAACCGCACCGTGCTGTTCGGCGGCGACGACGGCGGCACCGTGCTCGGCGACACCTGGCAGTGGAACGGTTCGGCGTGGGCGCAGTTGCAGCCCGCCACCAGTCCGCCGACGCGGTGGTGGGGTGGCATGGCCTACGACAGCTGGCGCGGTCGCTCGGTGTTGTTCGGCGGCAACAGCAGCGTCGGCCAATGGTGGGACGACACCTGGGAATGGAACGGCACGACCTGGACGCAGGTCGCGGCGACGCCCAACCCGGGCCGTCGTTACGCACACGCGATGGCCTTCGATCGGGATCGCGGCGTCACCGTGTTGTTCGGCGGGCACACGACACCGGGCTTGTCGAACGCGACCTGGGAGTGGAACGGCACTACGTGGACCCAGCTGTTGCCGTCCGTCCGGCCTTCGCCGCGCTTCGGGGTCGGCATGTGTTACGACGAGGTCCGTCACGTCACCGTGATGTTCGGCGGCCTGGAGAGCGCCGGCTACCGCGGCGACACGTGGGAGTGGGACGGCACCTCCTGGACGCAACGCACGCTGCCCGCTTCGCCGCCTGCGCGTTACGACACCACGATGGTCTACGATCGCGCCCGCGAGCGTTGCGTGCTCGTCGGGGGCTGGGGTTCGGGCGGCGCGTTGGTTGATGTCTGGGAGTTCGGCGGCACCACCTGGCAACAACGCAGCACCGCGTCGGGGCCGACCGGGCGCTCCGAGCACGCCGTGGTCCACGACGCCACGGGCCGGCGCGTGCTGCTGTTCGGTGGCGCGACCTCGTGGAACAACTACGTGTCGGACACCTGGGTCTACGGGCCGATCACACCAGCCGGGTGGACGACCTTCGGCAACGGTTGTGCGGGCTCGTCCGGAACCCCGACGCTGGCGCAGGTCGGCGGCAGTCTGCCGTGGTTGGGTAGCACGTGCCACCTGCAGGTGACGGGCGTGCCGCAGGGCAGCTTCGCGTTGCCGTGGCTGGGGTTGTCGCGCGTGATCGCGTCGGGCAACCCGCTGCCGCTGAACCTCGGCCCGCAGGGCATGCCGGGTTGCTCCTTGCGCGTGTCACCGGACGCGGTGTTCGTGGTCGGCGCCTCGAACGGCACCGCGCCCTGGACGCTGCAGTTCCCCGCCGGCGCGAGTTTCCTCGGCATGTCGATGCATGCGCAGGCGTTGGTCTTCGACCCGGCGGCCAACGCGCTCGGCGCGACCGTGTCCAACGCCGCGGAGTTGCTGCTCGGCGGTAAGTGAGAGCGTCGTGTGAGGGGCGGGATCGTCGCTGACGAACGCGGCCGTGTTCCGTTCGCGCCACGGCCGCTGCCGCCGATCCTTCAGCTCACAGGTTGCCGATCGTGAGATCCAAGCCGTTCGACGCCAGGGCGCCAAGCAGCGTCAGTCCCGAAGCCGGGTCGTAGACGATCGACTGCGCGAAGATGTGCAGGCCGATCGCGAACGGTTGTCCGGGCACGCTGAACGGCGTCGAGACCGACGGCGCGCCGAGCGTCACGTAGAGCAGGGTCGCCAGGTTGTGCGTGTACTGGGTGCATCCCGCCATACCGATGCCGGTCAGGTCGGTCGCCGGGTTGTTGAAGCCGAGCGTGATCGCGCCGAATGGCGCGCTGCTGCCGATGTTGCTGGTGTCCAGGTTGATGCTGGTGCCGCCGATGGGGCGCGACCCCGCATTGAGCGCGATGGCCTGCAGGTCCGGCCCGCAGTTGAACGTGTTGGGCAGCGCGGCGCTGATGTCCATGGCGCCCGGATCGAGCGAGGCGCCGCCGGCCGAGTAGCCGACCAGGAACTGGTTGCCGACGTTGGTGGTGCTGCCCTGCGGGTCGATGGTCTGCCACGCGAAGGTGACGTTGCCGTTGGTGGTGTCGAACTGCATCTGCCAGGTGCTGCCGCCCGACGCGCGGCCGAAGTCGTAGACACCGTCCCAGGTGACGTAGGCGATTCCGGCGACTTCTTCGAACTTGACCTGGCCGCTGCCGGCGATCGTCGGGTTGTAGTCGTGCCAGCAGCGCCAGCCGGTATGCGCCGCGTTGAGCAGTGTGGTCGTCGACGGGGCATAGCCGGTGCCGTTGCCCGAGGCGACCGAGACGTAACCGTTCGAGCAGATGGTCAACGACGTGGTCGAGCCGCCGTCGTAGGGGAACGGCGTGGTCAGCGGCTGCGTGACTTCCGTGTCGTCACCGAGCGCCAGCGCCAGGGCCGCCGGCGTCGGCGGCACGAACGTGCCCAGCGGGATGGCGATGTAGCCAGCGCCGGTGTGCAGCAGGGTCATCGCCGAGCCGGCGAGGTCGAACACCGAGGGATCGACGAAGCCCTCGTAGAACGAGCCCGGGCGGGCGACGCAACCCGTGCCGACGGAGCTGGCGGTGGCGACCACCTGGCCCGGGGCGAGCGGGCCGTTGATGTTCAGCATGAAGGTGCCGGTCGAACTCGCGTAGCCGCCGACGCGCAGGAAGTAGGTCGTGCCCAGGGTGACGTTCACCGTCACCAGGGACTGCAGGCCGCAGGAGTCGTCGTTGCACATCATGCTGACGAGCCCGCCGCAGCCGGCGGTGCCGTCGAAGATCTCCAGGGCCGTGTCATAGCCAGAGCCGCACAGGTCCGCGGTCAGTGAGCCGTTGCCGGGTGCGATATAGCTGAACCAGACGTCGTTGCCGCCGGCCGCGCATGGCCACGCAGGCAGCGAGGTCGTGGAACCGACGTTCGTGAACGGGCCGTTGGCGCCTTGCACGACGTTCAGGGCGCCGGTGCAGTCGTCACCTTGGGCGAGGGCATGGGAGGCGAAGGCGACCGTGGCAACGATGGTCAGCAACTGGAACGAAGTCTTGCGCATGGGAGAACCTCGGGGAGGTGGGGAGGGCAGGCGGGACGATGCCCACGGTCGGCCCGCCGCTGGTCTGCGCGGCGGCTCCTCGTCAGCGTTTGGCTTCACGAGGGACCCAGCAGCCGTGTTCGGGCTGGACTGATCGGGTGGGCCGTCATCCGACGCGCGCCCCGATCGCGTCCGTACCGCGGCTTCGGCGTCTTGCCGTGGCCCCTGGCGGTGTGTTTGCCGACGATGCTCAGCATGCTGTTCGCGACCAGGAACCACGCCCTCACACCGCTGCTGCTCGCCGGTCTCGCGGCGCAGACCGCGCCCGAACTGCAGTGGCAAACCGACTTCACCGCCGCGCGCCAACTCGCGGCCGAACGGCATGCGCCGCTGTTCGTGTCGTTCCGCTGCGAACGTTGACGCGACTGCAACGACTTCTACGGCCAGTTGGGCCGTGGCTCCGAGGAACTGAACGCTGCCGCCGCCGACTACGTCTGCGTGCGCGTCACCGACATGAGTCAGGTCGATCTGAACCTGATCCGCTTCGACTTCGACCTGACGTTCGCCGCCGTGCTGATGAACGCCGACGGAACCATCTACCATCGTTACGGTGGCCGCCTGCCGGACGACGCCAGCGCGTTCTTGTCGATGAGCTCGCTCGCGCGCCTGTTGCGCGACACGGTCGGTGAGCACCGCGCCTACGAGAAGGCTCCCGCGCCGCCGGCCGCGCGCAAGCCGCTGCCAGCGATCGAGCTGCCGGTGCTGCAGCGCAAGATCGCTGCGGGGCAGCGCCTCGACTGCGTGCACTGTCACACGGTCAACGACGCCGAGCACGTCGGTGCGGTGCTCGGCAAACGTTGGCGGCCCGACGACCTCTACGTGTTCCCCGATCCCGAACGCATCGGCGTGTCGCTCGACCCAGAACACCAGCGTCAGGTCGTTGCGGTGTCGCCCGGTTCACCGGCCGCGAAGGCCGGCATCGCCCGCGGCGACATGTTGCTGTCGCTCGGCGAGCAGCGTTCGACACGCACGCTCAGCGACGTGCAGTGGGCGCTGCATCGCGCGCCGTTCGGTGCCAACCGTCTGCAGGTGCGCTTCCGCAGCGGCAAGGCGGAGGTCGACGCCACAATCGAGCTCGCCGACGGCTGGAAGCGCTGTTCGCCCGCCGATTACGCGTGGCGGCCCTACAAGTGGAATCTGTCGCCTGCGCCCGGCTTCGGCGGGCCAGCGCTCGACGCCGCGGCCAAACAGAAGCTCGGTATCGCCGCCGATAACTTCGCGATGAAGGTCAACTACCTCGTCGACTGGGGCGAGCGCGCGCACCGCGGCCGAGCCGCCAAGGCTGCGGGGCTCCGCAAGGGTGACGTCGTGATCGGGTTCGGCGGCAAGAAGGACTTCGTGTCGTTCGATCACCTGCACGCGTGGGTGGCGTTGACGAAGCGCGCCGGCGAGCCGGTGGAGATCGAGGTGTGGCGGGACGGCAAGGTGGTGACGTTGCGTTACGAGCTGCCCGAGTAGCTGTTCACGGGCGGCGCGGGCTGCCGGTGTGTGCGACCCGATCCATCGCCGCGACCAGTTCCTTGGCGATGCCAGGTTCGTGCGAGCTGTGCCCGGCGTCGTCGACGATCACGTAGTCCGCCTCGGGCCAGGCGCGGTGCAGGTCGTCGGCGCCGACCAGCGGGCAGACGAGGTCGTAGCGGCCGTGCACGATCACCGCGGGGATGTCGCGGATGCGCTCGACGTCGCGCAGCAGCCGGTCGTCGGGTGAGAACCGCTGGTTGCGCAGGTAGTGCGCTTCGAGCCGCGCCAGCGCCCAGCTCGTCTGGTCGTTGGTCAACAGCGACAGGAACTCGGGGTTGGGCAGCAGAGTGCAGGCGCTGCCTTCGTAGGTCGCCCAGACCTTCGCCGCCGTGTGCGCGGCGGCGGCGTCCTCGCTGTGGAACAGTTCCCAATAGGCGTTCAGCAGATCGTCGCGGCGGCCCTCGGGCACGTGCTCTGCGAAGGTGCGCCAGGCTTCGGGCGCGAGCGCGCGCAGCCCGTAGAGCCACCAGTCGACCTCGAGTTGACGCAGCAGCCAGATGCCGCGCAGGCACAGCGACAGCACGCGGTCCGGATGCCGCTGCGCGTAGTAGAGGCCGAGCGTGCTGCCCCACGAGCCGCCGAATACGTGCCACTTGTCGATGCCGAGCCGTTCGCGGATCTGCTCGAAGTCCGCGACCAGGTCGTCGATGCCGTTGTCGCGCAGTTCGCCGAGCGGCGTGCTGCGGCCCGAACCACGTTGGTCGACCAGCACCACCCGGAACGCCTGCGGATCGAAGAACCGCCGGTCCGTTTCCGAACAGCCTGCGCCCGGACCGCCGTGCACGAACAACACCGGCGCGCCCTCTGGATTGCCGCACTGCTCGACGTGCAAGGTGTGCAGCGCAGCGACCTGCAGCCGCTCGGTGTGGAAGGGTTCGATCGCGGGGTAGAGACCAGGAGGAGCCATGTAGAGGAGGAGTTGGGTACCGAACCGGGTACAAACCACAACCTGCCTGCCGCGCAGCGGCAGGCAGGTTGTGGTTTGTACCCGGTACCGTACGCGACAGATGGCGCTCTTTCCGAAGTGGCCGCTAGGCCTGTTCCTGCCCATCGTCGCGGGTTGCGGTGCGACGCCGCCGGCGGAGGCCGCACGCCTGCCCAACATCGTGCTGATCGTGAGCGACGACCAGGGTTGGGCCGACATCGGTTGCAACAACCCGAAGGTGTGGTCGCCCAACCTCGACCGGCTGGCGGCGGAAGGGGCGCTGCTGCGGCAGAACTACGTGATGCCGCAGTGCACGCCGACGCGCGTCGCATTGTTGACGGGGCGTTACCCGGGGCGGTTTGGTGGCGCGGCACTCGAAGCGAGCAACGAGCCGGCGTTGCCGAAGGGCACGCCGACGATCGCGGATCTGCTGCGCGCGGCCGGCTACGCGACGTTCTTGTGCGGCAAGTGGCACCTGGGTTCGGTGCCCGAACACGGCCCGGCTCACTTCGGTTTCGATCACAGCTACGGTTCGCTGGCGGGCGCGGTCGGCATGTACGACCATCGGTATCGCCAAGGTGCGCACGCGCTGACCTGGCATCGCGACGGCCAGCTGCTCGAGGATCGCGAAGATGGAGTGCACGCGACCGACCTCGTCACGCGCGAGGCGGTGCGCATCATCGAAGCCGAACGCACGCAACCGCTGTTCCTCTACGTGCCGTTCCACTCGGTGCACACGCCGCTCGACGAGCGCGGCCCCTTCGTGCAGCGCCCGACGCAGCTCGATCCGGAACGACCCGGTCGGTGGCTCGACGAGGACCGGATCGAGTGGTTTCACGATCCCGAGGGGCGCATCCAGGCGGAACCCGACCCCGAGAAGCGGCTGTTGCTCGCGGCGGTGCACCACCTCGACAGCGCGGTGGGGGAGATCGTCGCCGCGCTCGAACGCACCGGGCAACGTGACGACACGCTGCTCGTGTTCACCTCGGACAACGGCCCGCAAGGTAGCTGGGCGGGCAATGCCTACCCAGACGATCTGAAGCTGACCGACTTCAACCAGCCGCTGCCGATGCGCGGCAAGAAGCTCGACGTCTGGGAAGGCGGCATCCGCGTGCCGGGGTTCGTGAACTGGCCGGGCAAGGTGGGGCCGCGCGAAGTGGTCGATCCCGTGCACGTCGTCGATTGGGCGCCGACGTTCGCCGCGTTGCTCGGCGTCGAGCCGTTGCCGCTCGCCGACGGTGTCGATGTTGCGCCGGCGATCTTCGCTGGCGCCGCATTGCCGGCGCGCGATCTCTACTGGACCTGGAGCCGCCGCACCAACCGGTGGGCGCTGCGTTCGGGCGACTGGAAGATCGTGCGTTACGGCGTCGAGGAGCCGACCGACGTCGCTATGTGGTCGTTGTTCGATCTGCGCGGTGATCCCGAGGAACGACGCGACGTCGCGGTGCAGCACCCGGAGATCGTCGCCGACCTGCACCGTCGGTTCCGCGCGCATCGCAGCCGGGATGCGAGGTGAAGCTGATCGAGCGATCGTGAGCCCGGCGGCAGCGTTCGCCGCCCTCGTGGGCGCATCGTGACCGCGTCCGGTGGCGGCGTGGTCAAGAAGCGTTCCGACGCGCTGTGCCTGGCCCGAGCTTCCGCCGGGAAAGGCTGCGAAGTGACCCGGTACGGTCCGTGCTGACGCGGGCGCCGTTCATGGCCATCCAATCCGCGTCGATCTCCTCGCTCTTGCTGTCGCTGCTGCCCGCGTTGGTGGCTCAGGACACCGGCAAACCCGTCGAACCTGCCCAGCCCGCGTGGAGCCCACAGCAGCAACAGGGCTGCGACTTCCTGCTCACCAAGCAGAAGGACGGGGTCTTCTCGGTGAAGATGGGGTCGCGTGAGTTCCCTGATCCGGGCTTCACCGCGTTGGCGATCGCCGCCCTGCAGAGCAAGCCGGTGGCGCTGCGCACCGAGAAGGATCGGGAGATCATCGACAAGGGGCTGACCTGGGTGCTGCAGAACCAGAACGAAGACGGCTCGTTCGGTCGCAACGTGCCCAACTACACGACCTGCGCCGTGGTGATGGCGTTGTCGCGCTGGGACCCGAGCAAGACCGAGGAGGCGCTGGCCAAGGCGCAGCGTTACGTGCTCGCGCTCCAGAACTGCGAGCAGACGGGCAGCAGCAGGAGCGACGTCGAGTACGGCGGTGTCGGCTACGGCAGCAAGGGAGAACGCAGCGACCTCAGCAACATGCAGTTCGCGATGGACGCGCTGCGCCGGTCGGGGTTGCCCGCCGACCACGAGGCGTTCACGCGCGCGGTGGTGTTCTTGCAACGCACCCAGAACCTGAAGTCGGCCAACGACCTCTCCGGCAAGCTGCAGCTCGAGACCGAAGGTGGCAAGCCGGCGCCGCTCGCGGTCGGCGACGACGGCGGCGCGGTCTATTACCCCGGCGAGTCACCGGCCGGCTACATCGATCACCCCGACGGCTCACGCACGCCGCGCAGCTACGGTTCGATGACCTACGCGCTGCTCAAGACCTACACGCTGTGTGGGGTCAAGGCCGACGATCCGCGGGTCCAGGCCGCGGTCAAGTGGATCGGCGCCAACTGGACGGTCGAGGAGAACCCGGGCGCCGACGCCAGGCTGGGTGACAAGGGGAGGTATCAGGGTCTGTTCTACTACTACATGCTGCTCGCGCAGGCGCTCGACGCGGTGAGCATGGATCGCATCCTCGTCAAGGGTGCCGACGGCAAGGTGGCCGAAGTCGACTGGCGCGCCGATCTGAAGCAGCAACTCGTTTCGATGCAGCGCGACGACGGCTCGTGGCTGAACGAGAAGAACACGCGCTGGTACGAAGGCCTCGACATCCTCTGCACGTGTTACGCGCTGCTCGCGCTCGAGCACTGCCGCTGACGCCCGGCGGGTCAGGCCGCGCCGCGCAGGGGTGTGAGTCGGCCTCGTCCGAGGGTGAGAAAGGGGATCGAACGTGCGGTCTGGTCGCACGCCTGCACGATCGGCGACAGCGATCATCCGATGGCATCGGCGTCGCTGGTCACCAGGGTCGTCGTGACCGATGCGGCGGTATCCGGCGGATCTCTTGACCGCTGCCACGGCGGCCTCCAAGCTGCCGCGCGCCTGCTAGAGTTGTCCATGCCTGCCCAGCGTCTACGCGCCTTCTGCAACCGCTCTTTGCTTCGAGCCCGGTGCGGCGGCGTCAGTGGCGAGTCAGGTCACCCGTGACCGGGCTCAAGGAACTCCGCAGCACCGCGCTGAGCAGCCTGGCTTGGACCCTGGTGGCGTTCAGCGTCACCATGGCCTTGCGGCTCGGCTCCAACCTGATCCTCACGCGCCTGCTGGCGCCGACGGACTTCGATCTGATGACCCTCGCGGCGGTGGTCATGACCGGGTTGGGCATGTTGTCGGACACCGGCATCGTGCCGAGCATCGTGCGCAGCCCGAGAGGCGACGATCAGGTGTTCTTGAACACCGCCTGGACGATGCACATCGGCCGGGGCTGCTTGTTGTTGGTGACGACGCTCCTGATCGCGGTGCCCGTCGCCGGCTTCTACAAAGAACACGACCTGCGCTACATCCTGCCGGTAGCCGGGTTCGGTGCGCTGGTCGCCAGTCTGGAGTCGACCAAGCTGTACTCGCTCAAGCGCCGCATGCAACTGCGGCCGACGACGGTGATCGACATCCAGAGCCAGGCTGCTGGGATCTTCGTGATGGTGATGCTCGCGCTGGCCACGCGCAGCTTTTGGGCCCTGGTGATCGGCAGTCTGTGCAGCAACGTGGTCAAGACCCTGCTCAGTCACCGCCTGCAGGGCACGGGCAACCGTCCAGCTTGGGATCGGGCCGCGGTCGGCGAGATCGTCAGCTTCGGCTGGTGGGTGTTCTTGTCGACGGCGATCTCGTTCTTGTCGATGCAGGGCGACAAGCTGATCCTCAAGAAGATCGCTTCGGAAGACCCGATGGGGGAGGGCATGCTCGGCATCTACGGCGTGGCGGCGACGCTGGCCGTCGTGCCGCAGCAGATCGTGGCGATGTGTTCGGAGAGCGTGTTGATGCCGCTGTACTCGCGTCTGCTCCACATGGGGCCCGAGGGCAAGCAGGCTGCCGCATCCGCGCGCCGCAAGATGCTGTTCGCCGTGGCCGTGCCGACGGGTGTCTTCGCGGGGCTGATCTGGCCTGCGGTCACGGTGCTCTACGACCCTCGATGGCACGACGCCGGCCCGATCGCCGCGGTCTTGTCGGCAACCACCTGGGTGACCGCCATGCAGGTGTCCTACGGTGCTTTGCTCATCGCTCGCGGCAAGCCCAAGTTCATCGCCTTGGCGACGTTCACGAAGGCGACGCTGATCTTCGCATGCAGTTGGTTCGCCTACCGGCACTGGGGCATGATCGGCGTGGCGTTCACGATGATGGTGGGGGAGATGCTCGTGCTCGTCGTCTGCTACTCGAGCTGTCGGGGTTTCCTGCCCGGATCGCATCGCGTCGATGTGCTGGCCAGCCTCGTGACGATCGCCATCGGCGGCGCCGTGTTCGGGGCATGTGAAGCGCTCGCGGTCGCCACGGGCTCCGTCGCCGTCGGCGTGTTCGGCGTCGCCTTGGTGCTGGGTGCGGTCGCCTTCCACAATCGCGCCCGGCTGCGTGAGTTCTTGCCGCAGCGGTGAGCCGCCGCGATCACGACTTCGCGATCTTCGCCAGGACGGCCTCGAACTCGTCCACCGCGCGTTCCCAGGTGCAGTCGGCCACGCTGCGAAACGCAGCCTCGGACATCGCCCGCCACGCTTGGGCATCGAGCGTGAGCACCTTCTCGACGGCCTCGACCAAGCCATCGGCGTCGTCGATCTCGACGGTGTAGCCGGTGACGCCTTGAACGATCCCGTGCTTGGGCCAGCCGGTCCTGGTTGCGACGACCGGCGTGCGGCAGGCCATGGCTTCCATCGCCGGCAGGTTGAAGCCCTCGCTGCGGCTGGTCGACAACCAGACGTCGCAAGCGGCGTAGAGGTCGCGGATCTCGGTCTGCGGCGGGTTGTGATGGAACTCGATACCCAGGCGCCGAGCGTGCTTGAACTCCTGGGTCGCGAACGAGATCACGCGAAGCCCCGGATTGCGGCGCATCAGGTCGCCGATCACCCGCATCGCGATGTCGCCCCCCTTGATCTCCGACGTGGAGTAGAGGAACCCGACGGTTGGCACCGGGTTGCGATCCCGCGGCGGCGCACAGAACTGCTGATGGTCGACGCCGTTCTGAACCAGATGGGTGTCGTGGTCCTGGTACTCCGAGGCCATGACTTCGGACAGCCACCTGGAGACGACGATCTTCGGGAAGGGCAGCTTGTAGGTCGCGCGGCAGCGTTCCTGCGGCAGGTTCGGGAACACCTCGTGCCCCTGCACGAAGTACACCTTCTTGCCCTTGCGCGGCGCGAGCGCCTGTGCCCATTCCGCCGTCTCCCACCAGGTCGCGACGACGATGTCCGCGTCGGGCACGTCAGCGTCGGTGATCGGTCCGCTGCCGGGCAGGCGGATCAGCTTGATCGGCAGGCCGTCGAGGTGGGAGCGCAGCGGCGGTTGGATCAGGATGCCCTTCTTGAGGTCGCGAAAGACCTCACGCACCGAGCGCCGCGGCCACGACGTGGCCACCACCGTGACATCGTGCCCACGGGCCGAGAGCTGCCGGGCCATGATCGCGATGACCCGCGTGCCGCCGGCCATGCTCGGTGCTGGGCTCAGGAACGTGATGCGCATCGCGTGGCGAGAAGTGCAGTGGGCCGGGGTTCGTCGGTCCCCTCGAGAGGGCCGTCAGGTGTGCTTCGACCTGTCGCGCCGACGGTGAGGTGGGGGATGTGTTCGAAGTTCGTCTGACCGACTCCGATCATCGGAGCACATCGCGAGTTGCCTTTCGAGATTCCCCGTGAGGGGCGCGCGCCGACGCGCAAGCTGCCATGGCTAGGACGTTGCCCGCTCCGGGACCGCGTCCTCTGGTATGTGGCGCGGCGTGAGCAATCTGCCTGGTGATCGCGGTAGCTTCGACGTCAGCCGGGGCGCGGACTGGGGCTCGCCGTTGGCGACGAGGTTGGCGAAGCCTACACAGAGGCCGGCGGTCGACCAGCACAGCAGAGGCATGATCAGTTCGAAGCTCATCGTGCTGATCACGAACAGCAGTCCGATCAAGACGCTCACCAGGCAACGCCCGAGCGCGTGGAGTTCGCCCTCGCGGTCGCGAACACGCGACAACGCGCGGAAGGCCTGGAAGGCGCAAGACAGGAAGAACGCCACGAACAGGCTCAAGCCGATGATCCCGGAGGAGAGGCCGACGCTGACATAGCTGTTGACGACGTCGATGATGTTGTCGCTGCCGCGCAGGGCCTCCATGTCCGGATCCGAGAGGTAGTCGAGTCGGCCGAGCCAGGGGTTGCGCCAGAACACCTCGATCGCGACTTCGGCGAGATGCTCACGTCCCTCGACGTTGCGCGCGTCGACGGTGCCGATCCAGGGCAGGTGGTCGATGATCGACTGGCCCTGCCGCGTGCCGACCAGCAGCGGGACACAAGCCAGGCCACAGAGCGCGAGTTTGCCGAGACTCTTCCACGCCCTGGGGCCCAAAGCCAGGTACAGCACGATGATCCCCGCGGTGCCGACCCACGGGGCTCGCGACAGCGCCGCGACTCCGCCGGCAGTGATGGCTGCTCCGCCCAGCCAGCGCATGCTCGGCTTGCTGATGTGACGGGCCAGGAAGAGGTAGAAACCCGTGGCGACCATCGCCACGGAGCCCGCGACGATCGGGTGGCCCATGGTCGCCAGCGCCCGCAGGTTGCTGCCGCGCATGACGTAACCGTTCCATTCCCACTGCAGGCCCATGGCCTCGTCCAAGGCGGCGTACAGCAACCAGCCGAAACGGCACTCGAGGAGCAGGATCGGGCTCAGCACGATCGCGCCGACCACGAACGAACCCATCGTGTCGCGAAACGCACGCAGGCTCACCAGTGAGCGGCTGGTGAGGTAGTAAGGCAACAGGACGTCGGTTGCCGCATAGAACACGCCGCGTCGCAGGATGCTCGTGATGGTGCCGTCTTCGAACGTCAGGATCGCCTGCAGCGCCAGGAACAGCAGCAGCAGCCGGTCGGGGACCAGCCGTCCGAAAGGTGGTGCATCAGGGCGGGTCGCCAACTGCAGGGCCGTCGGCAGCAGGATCGTGAGACTCAGCAGCCGCACGTAGTCGACGTCGAAGAGCTCGTTCAGTCCGCCGAACAGGGGGATCGTGTCCCAGATGCGCGGCAGGGCCAGCACCAGGAAGAAGAACAAGGCCAGGCGGTGCTTCTCCACCTTCTCGGCCCCGACCACGAGCACGGTGACCAGGGCGATGTAGATCCAGAAGCTGTGCGCCAAGAACGCGATCAGCGTGAAGGCGAGCCACAGATTCCGCCGCCGTACGTAGTCCGCCCTGTCGATGATGCCTTGCGTCATCGGCCCCTGGACGAGCAGGAACGCCGCTGGCGTGAGGGCCATGATGAAGACCAGGGCCCGCAAGTGTTCAGGCATGCGGAGACTCCCGGACGACGTGCGCCACGCGCTGTCGTTCTGCCTCGTGCCGTGGGGAGTGGCCGTGTTCCATGCTGCTGGGTCGAGCCACCGCCGCCGTTCGGTGTGGGCTCGGGCCGCGCGCCATCGGGGTGACGCCGGTGTTCGGACTTCGGCAGAACATCGGCGCGAACCTTACCCTGCTGGCTCGGCAAACGCTGCCGGTCGTCTCACGCCAGCAGCTCACGCCGCACGTTGCCGTGCACGTCCGTGAGCCGGAACTGCCGCCCCTGGAACTTCCATGTCAGCTGCTCGTGGTCGACGCCGAGCAGATGCAGCAGCGTCGCCTGCAGATCGTGTACGTGGATCGGCGTATCGGTGACCTGGTAACCGAGGTCGTCGGTGGCGCCGACCACCTTGCCGCGCGGCACGCCGGCGCCGGCCAGCAGCATCGAGAAACAGTGCGGGTGGTGGTCGCGGCCCCAGAACGTGCTGCCGTTGCGCTTCTCGTTCATCGGCGTGCGACCGAACTCTCCGCCCCAGATCACCAGCGTGTCCTCGAGCAGGCCGCGGCGACGCAGGTCGACGAGCAGGGCGGCGAGCGCGCGATCGAGCTGCTGCGCCTTCTTCGGAAACTGGGTCATCAGGTCGTCGCCGCTGCCGGTGCCGTGGATGTCCCAGCCGGCGTCGAACAGCTGCACGAAACGCACGCCGCGCTCGATCAGGCGCCGCGCCAGCAGGCAGTTGTTGGCGAGCGACACTTCGCCGGGCGTGGTGCCGTAGAGCGCGTGCACCTCGGGCGGCTCGCTGGCCAGATCGACGGCGTCGGGCACCGACATCTGCATGCGGAACGCGAGCTCGGCCTGGGCGATGCGCGTCTCGGTCTCGGGATCTCCCGCCGCCCGCAGGTGCTCACGATCGAGGTCGACGAGCGCGCGCAACGACCGTTCGCGTCGCGCCCGGTCGTAACCCGGCGGATCGGTCAGGTAGAGCACGGGATCACCCTGCGAACGGAACTCGACGCCCTGGTGCACCGACGGCAGGAAGCCGGCGCTCCACAGCGACTTTCCCGCGCTCGGCAGGCTGCCGCCGCTCTGCATCACCACGAACGCGGGCAGGTCGCGGTTGTCGCTGCCCAGCCCGTACGACAGCCACGAACCCATCGACGGGCGTCCCGGCCGCGGCGCGCCGCTGAACAGCAGCAGTTCGGCTGGCGCGTGATTGAACTGGTCGGTGACCATCGAGCGCACCAAGGTCACGTCGGCCATCTGCTGCGCGAGGTGCGGGAACAGTTCGCAGACTTCGGTGCCGCTGCTGCCGCGGATCCAACCGTGCCGGTGCCCGAGCAGGCGCGGGTGTCCCTTGATGAACGCGAAGCGCTCCTTGTTCAGGAACTCGTCGGGGCACGGCTCGCCCGACAGCCGGTCGAGCGTCGGCTTGCGATCGAACATGTCGAGCGTCGGCGGCGCGCCCTCCATGTGCAGGTAGATGACGTGTTTGGCGCGCGGCGCGACCGACCGCCCGCGCTGGTCGCTGCGTTGTTCCTCGCCGCGCACGTCGGGCAGGGCCAGCGCGCCGAGTGCCAGCGCGGAATCGCGCAGGAACCAGCGGCGGGCGGCGAGCGTGTGCAGGTCGAGCGGGTTCATCGGGTCGGGACGCGAGGCGCATGGTAGCAGCGTCGTGCCGGCGACGCTGCCGCATCGTCGGGATAGGATCCGTCGCGTGACGTTCGCGCGCGATCCCCACGACCAGGAGCTGCTGATCGACTACGTGCGGCAGGCGCTGTCGCGCATCGACGCCGGCGAGGACATCGATCCGATCGCGCTGACTGCCCTGGATCCACACCTGGCGCGGCCGCTGGCGGAGGTGCTCGGCCTCGCCGCCGACCTGCCGCTGCTGCAGGCCGAGGCGGTGCGCAGCGATCCGTTGGCCGGCATGCTGCTCGCGGGCCGCTATCGCCTCGACGCGTGTCGGGGCCGCGGCGCGATGGGCGTGGTCTACGCCGCCGAAGACCGTGAACTGGGCCGCGCCGTCGCGGTGAAGATCCTCGACGCCAGGCTGTTCCGCGACGATCACGCCGAGCAGCGTTTCGCCCGCGAGGCCCAGGCGCTGGCGACGCTGCAGGACCCGCACGTCGTCACGGTGTTCGACCGCGGGCGCACCGCCGAGGGCATCCACTACCTGGTGATGGAACTGCTCGACGGCGCGACGTTGGCCGAGCTGCTCGAACGCGTCGTCGTCGGCGGCGATCCGGTGGCGATCGTCGGCGAAGTGCTCGGCGCACCGCCTGCGGAGGCTCACTGGCCGCGGCTCGCGGCGACCTGGGCCGCGGCAATCGCGCGCGGGCTCAGTGCGGCGCACGCGCGAGGGCTCGTGCACCGCGACGTCAAGCCGTCGAACGTGTTCGTGCGGCGCGACGGGCGCCCCGTTCTGCTCGACTTCGGTATCGCCGCGCAGGACTCCGCCGAACGCCTGACGGCGACGCAGACGACCCTTGGCACGCCGTGGTACATGGCGCCGGAGCAGGTGCGCGCCGCGCCGCACGCGGCCGCGCCGACCCTCGACGTCTACGCGCTGGGGGCGACGCTCTACCACCTGCTCGCCGGGCAGCCGCCCTACGAAGGGGACGCGGCGGCGGTGCTGGCGGCGTTGCCGAACACGGATCCCGTGCCGCTGCAGCGCCGTCGCCCCGACGTGCCGCGCGACCTCGTTGCGATCGTCGACCAATGCCTCGAACGCGATCCGGCGCGGCGCTACCGCGACGGCGCGGGGCTCGCTCAGGATCTCGAGGCCTTCCTCACGCATCAGCCCGTCGCGGCGCGACCGATCGGTGCGTTGTCGCGGCGGTTGCGGCAGTGGCGCCGGGCGCCCGCCAAACCGATCGCGGTGGCGGCGCTGCTGCTGACACTCGCGATCGCCGCGATCGCGGCGCCGTTCGCCATCGAGCAGCGCCGCCTCGAGTTCCAGCGCCAGAAGGACGACCTCTACGCGACGTTGCCGTCGGTGTTGGCGATCGAGGGCTGGCCCGACGAACGCACCCTCACCCAGCTCGAGCACGAGAACCGCGCCGCCATCGACCTGCTCGATCGCATCCTCACGCTCGATGCCGCGGACCTGCCGGTGCGGTTGTGGCGCGCGGCCCTGCGGTTGGACCTCGGTGATCGGCAGGGTGCCGGCGCGGACCTGCGCCAGCTCGCCGCCGCCGCCGGCGGTGGATACCTCACGGCGTTGGCGCAGCGTTACCTGCAAGCCGACGCGACCGCGCGAGGCTCGGCCGCGATCGACACGCGCGACCTGCCCGAGCCGGTGACGCCGCCCGAGTGTTACGTCGCGGGCTTTCACGAACTGCGCGCCCGCGACCAGAAGGGTTACGCCGAACGTGCCGACGCGCTGCTCGAACGTGCCAGCGGCGCTTACCTGCCGGCGCGCGATCTGCGCCTGTTGTCGCTGGCGGCGGTCGCCGAGACCAAACCCGAGGCGGAACGCAAGCGGCTCACCGATCTGCTCTACGACGAGACGATCAAGCTCGAGGAGATCTACGGCCGCGACACCGCGCGCACGCAGGCGATGCGCGGCGTCGCGCTGCTGCTCGACAAGCAGTACGCGGAGTCGGTGCCGTGCTTCGAACGGTCGCTCGAACTGCGCCCCGAACGGCACGGCCCGCACCAGAACCTCGGCATCGCGCACCTGCGTCTGGGCGAGTTCGCCGCGAGCGAGCGGCACCTGCAGGCGGCGCTGCGGCTGCGCCCGTTCGCGTGGAACACCAAGTACACCTTGGCGCAGTTGGAGCTGGCGCGCGGCGACTTCGCGGCCGCCTACGAGTGGGCCGATCGCATCGAGACCCAGGGGCCGTTCGGGCAGGCCTGGCGGCAGCCGTATCTGCGCGCCTGCATCGCCATCGACGAAGCGATCGCGCGTCGCAGCGACGAACAAGTGCGCCGCGACCTGGCCGAGCGCGCCGTTGCCGACCTCGATCGGGCCTTGGCGGTGTTGCCGCGCAGTCGGCGACTGCAGCAGCGGCGGCAGTTGGCCGAGGCGCTGCAGGAAAAACTGCTGTCCGCGGCCATGGTCGGGTTCGCACGAACCCTGCTCGACGGCGATGCCGGCACCGATCCGACCGGCCGGGCGCTCGGTCCCTACCAGTTGCGCAACCTGATCCTGCTGATGCCGCCGACCCTCGACGAGGCCGGCACCGCCTGGGTCAAGGCCACGCTGCGGCGCATCGTCGCCGATGACGCCGGTGGCAACGAGGTCCTGCGCCGGCAGATGGAACAGGACATCGAAGAAGGGCTCGCCGGTTTTCGCTGACCACGGATTTGCCCTGGGAACCGCCGGCGCGGGTACGCTCAGCCCCGGAGAAGCATCATGAATCGATCCGTGCCATTTCTCGTCGTCCCGATCCTCGCCGGCGCCTGCCTCGCGCAGGGACTCTCCGGCGGCCCTCTCGTCGGTGCGGCGGTCGCGATCGGCGTGCAAGGCGGCATCAACGGCGGCGCGGATGCGGCCACCCTCGTGCATGCGAACGGGTTCGCGCAGCCGCCGCTGGCGTTCCCGCTGAACGCCAGCGCACCCGATCTGCAGCAGATCCTGGCGTTGCACGGCGCGCCCAACCTCGACATCGACGACACCAGCACGGGGCGCGACGACATCATGGTCGATCCCAACGGCGTGATCATGCCGCCGCCGAACGGGTGGGGCGTGTTCTCGTTCTCGTTCCGCGACGGCGCGGTCGGTCAGCCCGGGTCGCGCCTCGCGCTCGAGCCGGCGGCCGATCGCGGCGCGGCGGTGTTCTCGTGGATCCTGCCCGGCAGCGTGCTGCCGGCGCCGTTGCTCGGCGTGGTCGAACGTTCGCACTCACGCTTCGAGCTCGGGCTGCCGGCGGCCGGTCCTGCCGACGTCGATCAGCTCGATGTGCCACTGGTACTCGGCCGCGACCAGCAGGGACTGCTCGGCACCGAACCGGGTTTCGGTGCGTTGTTGCCGCTGCGTCCGGCCATCTACTTCACGGTGGCCAACTCGTCGTTGTTGCAGGTGCCATCGGCCTGGTGGGCGACGCCTGGAGTGCCCATCCTGCGCAGCGGCGCCACGATCTTCCGCACCTTGCAGAGTCCGACCTCGGGGCAATGGTCGCAGCCGCGCGTGTGGAAACACTTCTTCGATCTGGGCCTCTCGCAGAACGAGGACATCGACGCGCTGGCGCTCGACGACAACACGGAGTTGATCGTCTTCTCACTGGTCGGCAACGCCCGCGACCAACTGCTGTTCGTCGATCCCAACACCGACATCGCCACACCTCAGCCCGTCACGAAGCCGGACACGACACCCGTGAGCCAGGCGGTCGGCTCGGGCGGCGGCGACGACATCGACGCGGTCTGCACACTCGATCCCGCGGTGCGCGGCGGCCTCTACTTCCCCGACGACTTCGGCACTTCCTGCGGCACCCCGCGGCCGCCGTTCCAGCCAGCGCTCTATCCCGTCGCCGCCAACGCTTCGGCGTTCCGGCGCTTTCAGAACGGCATCTCGCAGTGCGACACCTGGGTGCTCGGCTGGCCGCCGGTGACCGGCCGTGGCCCCGGCTGGGCGGTGCTGTTGATCACGATCGGCGACACCACCAGCCCGGCGATCACCGCGTCGATCCAGCTGCGTAATCCCGGCAGCAGCGTGCCCGGCGATCCGCGGTTGTTCACCCAGTCGATCCCGGCCCCGTTCGTGCTCAGCGGCCTGCCGTTGACCTTCCGCTGGTTCGTCGCCGACGCGACCTTCGTCGACCTCGCACAGGCCTATCCGGTCAAGGTGTTCCTGTAGTGACCGCGCTCGACTGGACCGAACTGCACGCCTGCATCACCGCCGCGGCCGCCGGTGACGGCGCTGCGCGCGATCGGCTGGTCGGGTTGTGTTACGGCACGGTGCGCGCGCGGGTGCATCGCGAACTCGAGGGCGACTTCCGCAAACAGCACAAGTGGATCCTGCCGCTGTTCAGCACCACCGACGTCGTGCACGAGGTGCTGGTCGGTGTCGTCAAGGACCTCGCCGACACCGACTTCGTCGGCCCTGAGCCGTTCTTCGCCTACCTGGGCACGCTGGTGCGGCACCGCCTGCTCGACGCGGTTCGCTTCCACGAGGCGGCGCGGCGCGATGGGCGCAAGCAGGTCGCCGAACCCACCGGCGGCATCGCCGGGGTCGCCGCGGACCGCCGCGAGGCGACCCCGACCCTGGCCGCGTCGCTGGGCGAACGCGCCGCCCTGGTGCGTGAGGCGCTGACCGAACTGCCCGAACGGCAGCGCCGCCTGCTCGAGATGCGGCTGCTCGAGGACGCGACCTTCCCGGTCATCAAGGCCGCCCTGGGGTACGCGTCCGACGAGACCGCCCGCCAGGCGTTCCACGACGCCCAGGCCAAACTCCTGGTGAAGCTCAGGATGCGCGGGTTCGGCAAGACCGTGAGCGGCTGAGCGGGCCGCCCCTCAGGTTCTGGAGATTGCACCTTGGAACCGGCCGCGGTGGCCCGCTGGCAGGGGGGAACACGGTGCTACCCATGAACACGAACCTGATCTCCCTGCCCCTCTCCCTCTCCCTGACGTTCGGCCTGCTGTCTTCGGTCCTGGCCCAGGACGTACGCGAACTGTCGACGCCCACCAACTACGCCTGGTACTACGGCGCCTCGGCGACCACGATCACGACCGCGACCCAGAACGGCTACCGCCCGGTCGACCTCGAGGTCGAGGGCACCAACCCGCTGCGCTTCACCGCGGCGCTGGTGCAGAACACCGGTGACTACGCCTCGGGTTACTGGTGGTACTACGGCCTCACCGCCACGCAACTGTCGAGTCATCTGAACACCAACAACGCGCGGCTGATCGACCTGGAGGCCTACGAAGACGGTGGCCAGACGCGGTTCGCCTGCGTGATGGTGCCCAACACCGGCAACAACGCCAAGACGTGGTGGTACTACTACGGCCAGTCGGGCGCATCGGTCTCGGCGCTGCTCGGCAGCAACAACGCGCGGCCGGTCGACATCGACTCGTACGTGATCGGCAACACGACCTACTACAGCGTCGTGATGATCAGCAACACCGGCAACGACTACCGCAACTACGCGTGGTACTACAACGTGTCGCTCGGCACGGTGCAGGCGAGCATCAACAACGGCCGCCGCCTCTACGACTTCGACCGCCGCGACAACGGCAACTACGACGCGGTGCTGGTCACCGAACCGAGTTCGCCGCCGTGGACGTACTGGTACGGGCTGACGTCGGCGCAGGTCGTCGAAAAGCTCGGTGACTACGGCCACCGCCCGATCGACCTCGAGACCTACGACGTCAACGGCCAGCGCCGCTTCCTGCTGGTAACGATCAACAACAGCAACGCGCTGACGACGAGCGTCGGTCAGATGATGCGCAACACCACCGACGGCGGCGTCGGCTGCTACCTGCGTCGCATCAACGGCAGCGAACTGGCGAGCCTGAACGGCAGCCGTCAGTTCGAGCCGGCCAGCACGATGAAGACGCTGCACCACGTGCACGCCTTCCGCCGCCTGTTCATGAACCAGGTGTCGTTGAACATGCCGATGAACGTGTTCACGGCGACCAGCGGCAGCTGCCCGGTCGACAACAACCCCGTCAACGAGAGCCTGACCACCGTGTTGCGCGCGATGATGGAACAGAGCGACAACAACCGCACGCAAGCGGTTGCGGCCTACTTCGGCGAGGCCTCGATCAACGCCACGGCCGCGGCGCTCGGCATGAGCAACACCTCGCTCAATCACCGCATCGGCTGCGCCGGACCGGCGATCAGCAACCCCAACCAGATCACGCTGCGTGACCTCTGTGATCTGCACACCCAGGTCGCCAACGGTTACCTCGGCTCGTGGCGCGACGAGTTCTACGAGCACATGCTCAACAGCAAGAGCTGGGGCGGCATCGACACGGTGATCGGCCAGGGAGCGGCTCAGCTCGGCGTGTCGCCGGCGGCCCTGAACAGCTTCAACGCGCTCGTCGAACTGGCGCGCAAGGGCGGCAGCTACACGCTGAACGGCGCCGAGTTCCGCTCGGGTTTCGGCTGGATCCGCATCCCGTTCCGCGTCGGCAACCAGATCGACCTGCGTGAATACGCGGTCGGCGCCTACGTCAGCGACGCCAGCAACGGCACCAACGCCGGCAACGCGGTCAGCCAGGCGGTCGGCGAACTGCTGCGCCCGACGTTGCACGCGGCGCTGGCGACCTGGGACATCACCTCGGTCGCGGTCTCGGTCGGCACCGGCTGCGGTTCACCGCGGGCCCTGTTCCAGTCGGCCCAAGGCCTGCCGGCGCTCGGCCAGACGCCCGTCTACCGCATGACGGGTGGCACGCCGAATTCGCTCGCGGTGATGACCTTCGGCTTCAGCGATCAGTTCTGGGGTGCGACGCCGCTGCCGGCCAGCCTCGGCTTCGCCGGTGCGCCCGGGTGCTTCGTCTACAACGACGCCCTCGTGACCGAGGTGCTGGTCGCCAGCGCCACCGGCGGCGCGCAGGTGCCGATCTCACTGCCCACGCACTACGGCTTCCTGGGCATGGAGTACTTCACGCAGTTCTTCTCGCTCGGCGGCAGCCTGATGTCGAGCAACGGCATGCGCAGCGTGGTCGGCGACTGACCGCGGGCATGCAGCAAGGTGACTGCGCGTGGCGCGGGTGGCGGTTACGTCACCCGCGCCCGTTTTGCGGACGGGCCTCTCAGGTGCCGATCACCGCGTCGATCGCGTTGGTGAAGGTGAACCCGCCCGTCGCGGCCGGGTCGATCACGGCGGCCTGGAAGAACAGCTGCAGACCCGTGAAGGCGACGTCGCTCGGCACCGGGAGGTTGAACGTGCCGGCGCCGGACGAGGTCTGGAACAGCACGGTGGCGTCGGTGCTGATCAGCAGGTTGCAGTTGGCGCCGAAGCCGAACGGCTGCAGGTTGTACGGCAGCGGGCCCAGGATCGAGGTCGTCGAGCTGAAGCCGACCGTCATGAACGCCACAGGCACTGACGGCGCCATGTTGGCCGCATTGATCGCGAACGTCGAGCCTAGCTGCGGTGTGTTGCCGGGGGTCAGGAACGGCGCGCCGCTGGCGCCACCGCAGCCGCTGCCGAAGGCGCTCGCCGTGGCGCTGCCGATCGTCGCGTCGTTGCTGATCAGCACGTTGCGGATGCAGCCGTTGAAGTTCTTGCCGACGCTGTAGTCGTTGGTCGTGAAGTTCTTGTTGTTGCCGTCGTTGAGCGCTCCGATCGTCGCCTGCAGGACGATCGCGTTGTTGATGATCAGCTGCACGACGCCGCTGTCGAACTTCAGGCTGGCGGAGTTCCAGTTGCCCGTGGTCAGCGTCGTGGTCGACCACAGCAGGTTGGAGTTGTTGTGTTTGATGCCGACGATGCCATTGGCCTGCAGGTAGATGCCGATCCACCGATAGCTGTTGCCGCCGATGTAGACGGGGCCCGAGACCGGCGGCATCGCGGTGATGTTGAACTCGACGTCGACCTGGAAGTCGTTGGTGTCGAGGGTCGGCAGCATCGGTGTGCGCACGTCCTGGCCACCGGGGCTCAGGCCGTAGATGCCGTTGACGCAGACGCCGTTGCTGGGCGGCGCGGGCGGCGGCGTGCCGGTGAGGGTGATCGGACCGTAGGTGTTGCTCGCATCGAGCAGGTCGGTCATCAGCGGATAGAACGCCTGGACCTGGGCGGTGGCGCGGCCGGTGGTGGCGGCGATCGCGAGCAGCGCGGTGGCGCCGAACAGCGAGAGGGAACGCGTGGAGAGGTTCATGGTGGATTCCATTGCAGAGGGGGCAGTGATCTCCTTCCCCACAAGATCCCGTTCGCACTGTAGCGACGGCGCCGCGGCTACGACGAACCGAATGACGATCGTGCAATCAGCGCTGCTTGCGCACTTCGACCGACGCGGTGGTCTCACCTGCGCCGACTTCGACCTCGGCGCGGCCATCTTCGCCGTAGATCCGCGTGTCCACACTCAGTCGATAGCGCCCCGGCGCAAGGCCGCGCAGCAACACCTGCTCCCCGACGAACGGCATCCACAGCACGGGAGTGCGATCCTCCTCCGACGCGTCGTCGAGCAGTTCGGCGCGCACGTTGCCACTCGTGGCGCCCTTGATCTGCAACCGCACCGAGCCGGTGCCGGTCTCGAGCGGGAGCTCGAAGTCGACGATGTCCGCATCACCGACCTCGATCTGGCGGTAGCGCGTGCGGCGTTGCGCATCTGCCACCGACACGAGCGTGCGCCCGGGGGCGAGCCCCTGCAATTCGAACGTGCCGTCTTCGCGCACCTTGCCCTGCACGTCGCTGACTTCGCAGTTGGCGCGCACGGTGAGGCTGCCCGCGCCGGTGGCGTCGGGGACGCGGCCGCGCAACGTGATGCCGTGTGACATGGTCGCCGTGATCGTCACGAGCGGCACGTCGGTGGCTGCCGTGAACGGCTCGGTGATGGCCTCGGGATAGCCTTCGCGCTGCAGCCGCAACCGGTGTTCGCCGGGGGCGAGGTTGTCGAGCGCGAAGTGGCCCTCGGCGTCGGACACGCAGGTCTCACCGGGCTGGCTGCGGCGGTCCCAGCGCGACAGGCTCACTGCGACGCCGGCGAGCGGAGTGCCCTCGCGCGCATCGCGCACGATTCCCTCGACGCGCGTGCCGACGAACATGCTGATGAGGGTCTGGCCGCGCGGCGGCGAGGCGAGCGCGACGCTTCGCACGGTGCTCGCCGCATATCCCTTGGCCTTGGCCTCGACGACGAGCTCGGCGCCGACCTGCATCTGCCAGTAGCGGAACACGAAGTAGCCGTCGCTGCCGTGGAAGGAAACCGGGTCGGTGTGCAGGGACTGGTCTTCCCTGGCGGCGCTCACGGTGATGATGAAGTCGTTCAGCGGCGCGCCGGTCGTGCCGTCGACGACGCGGCCGGCGACCGCCGGCGCGGGCTGCAGTCGCAGCAGCACCTCGTGCGTCGTGCCGCCTCGGAACTCGAACGATGCGCGGTTGTAGTCCTTGTGGAACGCGTAGATCACGCAGCGCTCGGGCGGCAGGCCGTGGATCACGAACCTGCCTTCGGCGCCGCTCATGGCGCGTGTTCCCACAGCGCGCCGGTCCATGAGGTTGACCGCGCCGGCGATCTCGCAATACACCGACGAGCCGATCACCGGCTGGCCCGTGTCGTCGACGACCTGGCCGCTGACGTCGAAGCCCTTCTGCAGCGAGACGGTGAGTTCGCCCTCGACCTTGGCCGCGTCGACTTCGCTGCGCGCGCCCACGAAGCCCGGATGCTCGACGAGCAACGTGAACGGCTTGGTCCCGAGGTCGGCCAGCCGCAGCCTGCCGTCGAGGCGTGTGAGGCCCATGGCCGCGGCCCCGCTGTGGAGTTCGAGGATGGCCTTGATCGCGGCGCCGACGACCGGCTTGCCGTCCTGATCGAGCACCCGCACGTCGAACGACAAGCCGGGCTGCAGCACGATCTCCACGGGATCACCGCCGACCCTGGCGGTGACGCTGCCGGTCTGGAAGCCCGCGCACGTGGCCTGCACCATGTGGCGTTGGCCAAGGCTCACGCCGTCGATGACGAAGCGGCCGTCGGCACCGCTCTGCGTCGGCCGGAAGGCACCGCTGGCGCGCACCTTGGCATCTGCGATCGGCGCGCCGTCGGGGCCGAGCACCCGCCCCGTGATCGTCGCGCCGGGCAGCATTTCGATGTCGTGGTCGTTCCGCAGCAGGTCCTTGGGCATGTAGCCGCGCACGAGCAGGTCTTTGAACCCCGTCGCCGTGACCAGCAGCGGGTAGGTGTCGGCAGGCACGTGCATGGCGTAGTGGCCGCCGCCGTCGGTCGTGACCTCGGACTCCGTCCAGCCGTTGACGCTCAGCAGCGCACCGGCGATCGGCGCGCCTGCGGTGTCGTGAACGCGACCGGTCAGCTCGCGATCGAGCGGCACCACGGACACCTCGAGCACGACCTCACGCGCGTCGGGCAGGACCAGGGCGGGAGTGTTCCACAGCTTCAGGCGCGGCTCGGCGCCGAGCACCCGCACCGTGCCGACCTCTTGGCGCAACGCGCCGCGCCATTCGAACCGCCCGTCGGCATCGCAGACCAACGGCATCTCGCTGGTGCACTCGCCGTCGGCGTCGAAGCCGTCGAACCACTCCAGTCGCAGCTCGGTGCGCGCGCGCGGCTGGCCCTTCTGCAGCACCTGGCCGCGCACCAGCAGGTCGCCGGTCGGCGCGGGAGCCGATCGCGTCGACTCGGCCGTGTCGGGTGATGGCGCGGCGGCTGGCTGGTCGGTGGCGGCCTCACGCACGGCGCTCGCGGCGACCTGCGTCGCGGCGGCCGGTGTGGCGGCCGGAGTCAGCGTCGGGTCGGTCGGCCACCACCACCAGGCGAGCAGACCGACGAGCAGCAGGGCGGCGAACGAGGCGGCGAGCTTGGAGTTCATGATCAGGAACGTCGCGATGGCAGTCGAGGCGGCGGCGGTCGTCGCGGAGCCCGCCGCGAACGGCGCGAGCGCGGTGAGCCAGGCGCGGCGGTCGCCGTACTCCTGGTCGAGGCGCTCGCGCAGCAATGCAAGTCCGCGCAGCAACTGTGAGCGCACGGTCGCGCCGGGCAGCGCGAGGCGCGCGGCGATCTGTGCGGGCGTGAGCTCTTCCCAGAAGCGCAGCAGCACGACGTCGCGATACGGCTGCGGCAGGGCCAGCACCGCGCGCACGAGCCGCTGTCGCTGCTCTTCGTGCAGCAGCACGTCTTCGGCCGAAGGCGCGGCACCCGCCGCCTCGACCTGCTGCTGCAGGCGCTCGTGTCGCCGCGCGCCGCGCAGGTGGTCGATGCTGAGGTTGCGCGCGATCTTGCCGAGCCAGCCGCGCAGGCTGCCGGACTGGTTTCCGGACTGGTTTCCCGATTGGGGCGGCGCCGATTGCCACGCCCGCACCAGGGTCTCCTGCACGATGTCCTCGGCGCCCTGCTCGTCGCGGACCAGCGAGCGGGCGATCGCGCGCAGGAAGCGGCGATGCGAGAACATCACCTCGGGTGTCGGCATCGGCTGGAAGGATGACATGGCGTCGCGGGGAACGACGACCGCGGACCTCCGGGCGTTGCAGGAATCTTGCGGCGACGGCCGATTCGCCGAGTCAGCGCAGCTTGGCGGGACCCTTGTCGGTCACGAACTGCCGCAGCTTGGGCATGGCCTGCACGACGAGGCGCGTGCCGTCGTCGTCGAGGAACGTGAACGAGCCGCGCATCGTCAGCTCCTCGAGCACGGGCAGCTTGGTCAGTGCGGCGAAGCCCTTGGCGGTCACGTTCCGGCAGTAGGAGAGGTCGAGGCGGCGCAGGTCGGGCAGCGCCGAGAGGCTCTCGATCTGCGGGTCGCCGACGCCCTCGCTGCTGTCGATGCGCAGTTCCTCCAGGTCCGGCGTCGCCTCGGCGAGGGTCCCGCCGAGGTCCGGGTAGCTCACCTTCGTGCCGCGCAGCGTCAGTTTGCGGAGCGTCGTCGGCAACCGCTGCAGGTCCTCGGGCCGGACCTCGACGCCGGAGAGGTCGAGTTCGACGAGCGGCAGCGTGATCAGCTCCTGCAGCCCTGCGCCCGTCACCCCCGCGTACGAGAGGTCGAGGCGGCGCAGCGCGTTCATGGAACGCAAGGCGCGCAGCACGCTGTCGGTGATGCCGCTTCCGGGCTCCGGGAGTTCCACCGGCGACAGGCCGGAGAAATACGTCCGGCTGCCGATCATGCCGAGGTCGAGCGCTTCGAGTCGCTGCAGCGCGCCGAGCGACGCGAGCCACTCTTCCTGAAGTTGCCCGCACGCCGCGAGCGACAGGTCGCGCAGGGTCCCGATCGCGGCGATGCGCGCGATCGTGCGTTCGCCGATCTTTGGGCAGGCATTGAGGCGCAGCACGCGAAGGCGCGGGATCCGCGAGAGCACCGAGAACGCCTCGTCGTCGGCGGTGCACGTCTGCACCGACAGCTCCTCGAGGCGCGGCAGATGCGCCAGCGCGTCGAGACCGCTCGCGCCGACCTCGGTCTGGTTGACGAGGTGCAGCACGCGCAACTGCTTCATGCTCGCCAGGCGCTGGAGCCCTTCGTCGGTCAGCGTGTACATCGGGCGCAGGGTCTGCCCGGGCGTCAGCGGCGAGACGACGACCGCCTTCAGTTCGAGGGTTTCGAGATGGCTCAGCCGCAGCAGCGCGGGGACATCGTCGTCCTCGATCCCCGTGCCGATCACGTGCCGCGTGCCTGCGGGTAGCGCCTCGATCTGTTCGCGTGAGGACACCCGCGCCGGTGGCTGCGGATCCTGGGGCGTTGCCGTGGTCTCCGTCGGGTCGGTCAGGTGCCGCGACCACGCGACCGCGAACACCACCAGCGTGCCGAACAGGATCGCGGCCGCGATCAACAGCCCGCGGCGCGCCGACGGCGCGACGGCGGCGGGGCGCTCCTCGGCGAGACGCCTGCGAACGGCCGCGCGCAGGTCCGGCGGCTGCTCGCCACCGAGATGCTCGTGCAGCACCCAGTCCATCGCGGTGTCGTCCAGGTCGTGCTTGGGGTCGTCGGTCACGCTCGCCTCCGTCGTTCGATGCAGTCGCGCAGGGTGGCGCGCAGCCGCTGCAGCAGGTTGCGCACGCCGTGTTCGCCGATGCCGAGTTCGGCGCCGAGTTCGGCGCGGCCGAGCCCCTCGCGGTAGGTGCGATCGAGCGCCTTTTGTGACCGTTCGGGCAGCTGCTGAAGACAGAGGTCGAGCGCCAGCAGCCAGCCGGCGCCGTCGTCGTCGGCCAGCTCGCGCTGCCACAGCCGCTCGGCCGCTTCGGCGTGGTGCGCGGCGCGCCGCCGGTCGGTGCGCTGCTCGCGCAGCCACAGGTGCCGCGCCGTCTGCCGCAGGAACGCGGCGGCGCGCGGCTCGGGGTGCTCCTCGACGCCACGCTGCAGTGCGATCACGAACGAGTCCTGGGCGATCTCCTCGGCGCGTTGTCCGTTGCAACCCAGCACGCGCAGGAAGCGCCACAGCATGCGCTGGTGGCGGCCGACGAACGCGTCGACGTCGGTGGTCGTTGCGGCGGGCTCGGGGGCCGTCGTCTGCTGGGGAGCGCTCACGGTGGTCACGACCGGGTTTCCCCGGCGGGGTCGCCAGGGTACCCAGGAATCCCCGAAAACCGGGTCCGGTGGATCCTCCCTGCGAACCGCGACTGTTCCGGCCGTCGGCGGCATCTTGGTGGCGTGACGGCGTCCGATCCCGACCTAGACAGCCTGCTCGACAACGTGCCGTGGGTGCGCAAGCTCGCGCTGCAGCTGTGCAGCGACGCGCACCGCGCCGAGGACGCGGCGCAGGAGGCCTGCCTGCTGGCGGCGCAGCGACCGCCGCGCGACCGCGGCCTCATCCGCGCCTACCTCGCGCGCATCCTGCGCAACGTGCTGCACCGCGACGGGCGCTCCGAGCGGCGCCGCGACCGTCGCGAACACGCGTTCGCGGCGCTGCGTCAGGTCGAGGTCGATGACCCCGGCGAACTCGTCGCGCGCGCCGAACTGCACGCCGCGCTCGTGGCGGCCGTCCTCGAACTGCCGGACGCACAGCGCCAGGTGGTGCTGCTGCATCACTTCGAAGGGCTCGAGGTGGCCGATGTGGCGCGACGGGTCGGCCGTTCGGCCGATGCCGTGCGCGCCCTGTTGCGCCGCGCCCGGGATGAGCTTCGCGTCGGCCTCGAACGCCGCGGCCGCAACTTCGCCGCGGTGCTTTGGTCGCTCGGTGGGGCCGGCGCGCCGGTCGTGCCCGTGGTCGTCACGTTGGGAGCATTCGTCATGAAGACCAAGATCCTCGCCGCCGCAGCGGTCGTCCTGTTGGCGTGTCTGTCGATCCCGTTCTTGAGCCAGCGACCATCCCCGGGGGCGAACGATGGCCCAACCGGTCACAGTGCGGCGGTCACCTCGGCCACCGGCGGTGAACGGCCGGTGCCGGTCGAGGACTCGACGCCAGCGTCGGTGCAACGCGTCGCGGCCCCGGTCGTCGGTCGGGTGATCGAAGGCCATCTGCTCGGTCTCGACGCGCGGTTGCCGTGGTCCACCTCGCTGTCGTGCACGGCCGAGTGGCGGCGCGATGGCGAGACCGTGCGGCACGAAGTCAGCGTCGCCGTCGGCCCTTCGGGCAGCTTCCGGTGCGCGATGGCGCAGTGGGACGCGGCGAGCACGGCGCTGCGCACGCGTTGGCAGGCCAGCGATCCCGGCTACGAACCGCTCGACGCGACCTTCGACCTCGCCGATGGCGCCGCTGCGCCGCTCGAACTGCCGGTGGTGGCCGCGCCGACCCTGATCGGACGCGTCGTCGCCCCGGACGGCGCTGGGATCGCAGGTGTGCAGGTCGTGGGTTTCGCCGCCAGCGACGGCGTGCCGCGGGCGTCGCGGTTGGCCGCGGACACCAGCGCCGCGGATGGTGGTTGGCGGGTGCGTTTGCCCGCCGCAGGGCAGGTGTTCGTCGTCGCCGTGCCGCCGAGCGAACGCACCGACATCGTCGTCACCGGTGTCGCCGTGGAAGTGCGCGGCCTGACCGATCTCGGCGAGGTGCGCATGACTGGCTCTTCTCCGGTGACCGGCACGGTGCGCTGGAACAGCGGCGCACCCGTCGATGGCGCAGAAGTCGATTGGCGCGTGCGTGCGGAGGTGACCCTCGACAAGGGCCTGGGCCTGGGTTGGGCCGCGGGGCACGTCATGCAGCGCCGCGTCGCGGTCAGTGGCGGCGACGGGCGTTTCGTCCTGCCCGCGGCGGCGGGTGAGGTGGGTTCGGTGATGGTGCAACGTGTGGCCGGTTGTCTGCCGGCGACGTTCACGGTGGTCAAGGCAACGGCGCCGCAGGACGTGGATGTGCTCGTCGACGGGCGTCCGCTCACGATCCGCGTGTTGCGCGATGGCGAGCCAGCCGGGTTGTCGGGGGTGCAGTGGCGCCGCGACCGCTTCGCCGGCAACTACGGCACCGACAAGGACGGGGTGCTGCGGCAACTCGTGCTCGACGAACCGCTGCGGTTGCGCGCCGTGAGCATGGATCAGCAACTGGCGTCGGAGTGGGTGGAGTTCGAGAAGGGCGCCATCCCTGACGAACTGGTGTTGCAGTTGCTGCCGCTCGACGGCGAACGGGTCGTGGTGCGCCTCGACGGTGCCGTGCTCGACCACGTCGGCTTCGTCTGGACCTCGTCGGCCGTTCCTGCGACGCATCGGTCGATGTCGCTGCGGGTGGCCGACGGGGCGTTCGTGATGCGTGCGCCGGCCGGCGCACAACGGCTGCGGTTGACGGGTGTGTTCGGACAGTTGTCCGAGTATCTGCTGCCGACCGAGATCGAAGTGTCGGTGCCGCCTCCCGGCGACGTGGTGGTGCCGGTTCGCCTCGGCGGGCGTTTGCGCCTGGTGGTGACCGACGCCCAGGGGACCTTCGTCGCGGGCCGCTACCAGTTGCTGCGTGATGGCGTAGCCACGGCTGCTGCCCGGGCGACGCGGCCCGGGTTGACGCCGCCGACGACCATGACCCTGCCTGCGGGTGGTGAGCACTTCAGCGCGGTCTACGAGCCCGGGACCTACGAACTGGTGCTCGACCTCGGCGCCGCCGGCGAAACGCGACGCGCGGTCGAACTCGTCGCCGGCCGGACCTCGGACGTGCGGGTCACACTGCCCTGATCGCTGCATCGGCGAGCGCCGGCGGCTACGTTCTGGCGGCAATGTCCTGGTTCTTCTACCTGGTGCGCTGCAGCGACGACTCGCTCTATGCCGGCATCACCACCGACGTCGCGCGTCGCGTCGCGCAGCACAACGACGGCACCGGCGCGCGTTACACGCGCAGCCGCGGGCCGGTGCGGCTCGAGCACAGCGAGCCGTGGCCCGATCGCGCTGCGGCGAGCCGGCGGGAGCGTGAGGTCAAGCGATGGGATCGGCAGGACAAGGAAGCGTTGATCGCCGGCGGCGCGGCGAAGGGGGTGGCGAGGTGAGGGTCGTGGCGTTGCGCATCTCCCGCTCGGTCCCCTCGTTGTTCGCGGCGCTGTTCGCGGCGGCGTGCGCGACGAGGTCCGGCGGCGACGCGCAGCAGATCGCGCCCGAGCTGCGCGCCGTGCCGCTGCAGATCGACGGCGTGCCCAACCTGTTCCGCGTCAGCGACGGGCTCTACCGCAGCGCGCAGCCCACGGCGCCGGGCATGCAGAACCTGCGCTCGCTCGGCATCAAGACGGTCGTCAATCTGCGCTCGTTCCATTCCGACCGCGACGAGTTGGGTGACACGGGGCTGGGTTACGAACACATCCACATGCAGGCCTGGCGCGCCGAGACCGAAGACGCCGTGCGGTTCCTGCGCATCGTGACCGATCCAGCCAGGACGCCGGTGCTCGTGCATTGCCAACACGGCGCCGACCGCACCGGCCTGATGTGCGCGCTGTATCGGATCGTGGTGCAGGGATGGAGCAAGGAGGCGGCGATCGCCGAGATGACCGACGGCGGCTTCGGTTTCCATGCGATCTGGCAGAACCTCGCCGGCTGGATCGAGCAACTCGACGCCGAAGCGATCGCGGACGCGGCCGGCTTGCCGCGCTGAACGGTCAGGCCTGCGCGTCGTCTTCGCCGGCGGCTTCGGCTTCGTCGCCGGTTGCCCCGCGCCGCCGCTGTTTGTGTTCGCGCAGCAGTTCCTTGGCCTCGTCGAAGTAGAGGTCGCGCGGATCGATGCCGAGCGCCACGAGCTGTTTGGCCTGCTTGGGTGTGCACAGGCCCACGGCCTTGCGTTCGAGCAGCAGCTCACGCAGCGCGTCGGCCTGCCGGCTCGACAGCTGCGCGACCCCGTCCGTGGGCAGACCGGCGCGCTGGAAGAACTGCAGCTGTGACGACGAGGCGCGGGCGCCGCCGCCCGAGCGACGCGCGTAGAACTCGAGGTCGATGCCGACCGCCGCGAACGGGTCGCGCTTCTTGAGCTGGTAGGCGACCGAGGCCTCCTGCGCCTCCTGTTCCTGCTGCGCGAGCTCGAGCGCACGTTCGAGCGCGATCGCCTGGCCCTCGGCGCTGACCTGCATGGCGATGCGGCGCGCGCGTTCTTGGACCTCGGGGTTGGCGCTGGCGAAGATGTCGACGGCCTGGGCCAGCGAGTGTCGGCAGTTGCTCGGCACGAAGTCGAGCACCAGCAGGTCGCGTTTGCCGGGGGCGATGCGCGTGCCGCGGCCGACCATCTGCGCGTAGAACGAACGCGACAGCACCGGGCGCGCGATCGCCACCAGCGCGATCCGCGGCACGTCGAAGCCCTCGGTGAACAGCGAGCAGTTGACCAGGACCTTGATCTCGCCGCGGCGGAACCGGTCGAGCGTCGGCGCGCGTTGCTCGTAGGCGGTGGTGCCGTCGAGCGCCGCCGCGAAGTGCGGATCGTCGGCCATCTCGTTCATCACCCGCGTCAGCGCGTAGGCGTGTGCCACCGAAGCCGCGAACACGATCGTCGGCCGGTCGCCGCGTTCGCGCAGGATCGGCGCGGCGATCTCGGCGAGGTGCAGCTCCTGGGTCAGGATGTCCTCGACGTCGCGCGTCGCCAGCTCGCCGGCGACCTTGCGCACACCCGAGAAGTCGGCCTTGGTCTGCACCAGGAACGAACGGATCGGGCACAGCCAGCCGTCGTGGATCGCTGCGCGCATGTCGTAGGCGAACGCCACGGTCGAGAACACCTCGCCGAGCGGCACGCGGTCGCTGCGGTCGGGAGTCGCGGTGACGCCCAGCAGGTGCGCGTCGAAGTGATCGAGCACCGCGCGGTAGGAGTCCGCGGTCGCGTGGTGCGCTTCGTCGACGACCACGATGCGGAAGGCGTCGCGCGGCACGTGCTGCAGTCGCTGCCGCAGGGTCTGGATGCTGGCGACGGCGATCTTGGGCCGCGAGCCGTCCGGCCGCGTGAAGTCGGGTCGCGTGAAGTCGCGGCGGCCGGCCATCTCGACCGCGACCACGTCGTTGCACCACGCGGCGATCTTGGCGCGCGCCTGTTCGACGAGTTCCTGGCGGTGGGCGAGCACCAGCACGGGACCCTTGGCGAGGCGCGCGATCTCGGCGAACAACACCGTCTTGCCGGTGCCCGTCGGCATGACCACCAGCGCCGCGCGGTGCCCGTCCTTGTAGGCGTCGCGCACGGCTTGCAGGGCCGCGGCCTGGTAAGGGCGAAGTAACATGCGGATCCTCGGTGTGCCCCGCGCCGAACGGGTCGCGGATTCTGGGTGCGATGAGCCTGCGAGACAAGGTCGCGGACGATCGATCTGTGCCGCGTGTCGTTACCCTGCACGGGCCATGCGCACCTGGGCTCTCAACTTCGTCCTGCTGCTCGCGACGTCCGTCTCCGCCCAACAGGTCTGGTGGGAGGCGGAAGCGGCGAGCGAAACCAACTTCCCGAAGCAGACCTGGCTGTCTGGTGACGAGCTCGGCGACAAACAGCAGCTGTTGTCCGGTGGTGAGTGGCTCAGCAGCGCCGGACCGCGCGGCGCGGCGCCGCTGACGGCGAAGTACCGCGTCGAAGTGCCCGCGGCCGGCGACTACGCGCTGTGGGTGCGCAAGTTCTACAAGCACGGACCGTTCGCGTGGCGCTTCGACGATGCCGCGGAACAGCAGTGCACCAAGGACTGTGCGCTCGCCGACAACGTGAATCTGATCACGCATGTCTGCGCCAACTGGGTCGATCTCGGGCGAGTCTCCCTGAGCAAGGGAACACACACGCTCACGGTGACGTTGAATGCAGCCAAGGGCGAAGAGACCACGTGCGCGTTCGACTGCTTCTTGCTGACCGCGGTGCCGTTCGTGCCCGACGGCGCGCGCCGGCCCGGTGCAGCCGAGGATCGCGTCGATGCCGGCATGTTTGCGTTCGCGCCGCCGCCCGACGCGTTTGCGCCGGACGCGCTGCTCGACTTGCGATTCCTCAACGAGGCGGTCGCCGGCGAACGCGGCCCGGTGCGGGCGTCGGGCGCGGGCTTCGTGCGCGGCGACGGCGCGCCGATGCGTTGGGTCGGCGTCAACGCCGGACCCGAGGTGTGGCTGCAGTCGCACGCGACGATCGATCACCTGGCGCGCAAGCTGGCCAAGCTCGGCGTCAATCTGTTGCGCATCCACGGGAGAATCGCCGACGAACGTGATCCGCGGCTGGTCGATGCGCGCAAGCTCGATGCCGTCTGTCACCTGATCGCGGCCTGCAAGCAGCAAGGCATCTACACGACGCTGTCGAGCTACTTCCCGCTGTGGTTCCGCATCGACAAGTCGTGGGGCATCGACGACTACGCGAACACCGACAACAAACATCCGTTCGCGGCGATCTTCTTCGACGAGCGGCTGCAGGCGATCCAGCGCGGCTGGCTGCGGCAGGTGTTGACCACCGTCAACCCCTACACCAAGGTGGCGCTGGGCAAGGAGCCGGCGCTCGCGGCGATCGAACTGGTCAACGAGGACTCCTTGTTCTTCTGGACCTTCACCCCGCAGAACGTGCCCCCGCCGCTGTGGCAGAAGCTGCAGCGGCAGTTCGGCAAGGAGCTGGTGGCGGCCTGGAACATGACGGCTGACGGCATGGCGAAGTCGTCGGCCGGTGCGCGACAGGTCGCGCGGGAGCAGGTGCGTTTCCTCGCCGGGCTGCAGCGGGGTTACTACGAGCAGGGGGCGAAGTTCCTGCGCGACGACCTCGGCTACGGCGGCCTGGTCATCGCCTCGAACTGGCACGCCAGCGATCCCGCGTTGCTCGACGCGATCGAGCGTTGGACCTACGAGCCCGCCGACATCGTCGATGCGCACGGCTACTTCGCGGCGCCGCACGAAGGGCCGCGCGCCGGCTGGGCGGTCGACCAGGGCGACAAGTTCAGCGACGTCGCCTTCGTCGAGGCGCCGCAGAAGTTGCCGCTGCAGTTCGTGCAGACGTCGGGCAAACCGCACATCGTCAGCGAGATCGGTTGGCCGGCGCCCAACCGCCGTCGCGGCGACGCGGTGCTGGTGGCGACCGCCTACGCGGCTGCGAACGGCATCGACGGCTTGTTCTGGTTCGCGATCGACAGCGCCTGGCTGCGCGACACCGGCACCTCGAAGTTCGGTTTCGGCACTCCCGACCAGATCTGGACGTTGCCGCTGGCGGCGCTCATGTATCGCCGCGGTGACCTGCAGGAGGGTGAGCCCGTGGTCGCGGCGGCGCTGTCCGAGGCGGAGTTGTTCGCGCTCGGCGGTTCGGCGGGTGGTGCGGCGCAGCTCGATCCGGTGCGCAGCGGCGGCGGGCCACAAGGCAAGGGACTCGACGTGCGCACGTTCCTATCCGGGCCGGTGGTGCGTTCGTTCGCGGCAAAGGGTGCGCGGCCGGTGTCGATGCCGAAGTTCGCGGATGGCGTGGTGCGACACGTCGCGGGGCAGTTGGCGTTGGACGAACGGCGCGGGGTGTTCACGATCGACGCGCCGCGTTGTCAGGCGGCCACCGGTCGCCTGGGCCAGCGCGGCAAGGTGCAGCTGGGCGACATCGCCATCACGTGCGGCAACGAGTTCGCGGCGGTCGGCGTGATCAGCCTCGATGGCAAGCCACTGCGCGACAGCCAGCGGCTGTTGATCCAGGTGATGACCACTGCGGCGCCGTTCGGCTTCCGGGAGCGCGGCGGGCGCATCGCCGAACTCGGCGGCGGGCCCGCGCAGGTGCAACGCGTCGAGGCGACGGTGAACATCGCCGGCGGCCCGGTGCGCCGGGTCGTCGCGCTCGACACCAGCGGCTCGGCGCGCACGGACGTGGTCGCGCTGACCGGCAACACCGTGCGGCTGTTGCCCGATGCGATCTGGTACGTCGTCGAACGCTGACGGCGCGGCCTCGTGGCGAGCGGCACAGCGCGCCGTTCACGCCAGCAGCGGCTGCACGACGTGCCCGTGCACATCGGTGAGCCGGTAGTCGCGACCCTGGAAGCGGAAGGTCAGCCGCTCGTGGTCGATGCCGAGCAGATGCAGCACCGTCGCCTGCAGGTCGTGCGGCGTGACGGCGCCGTCCTCGACGTCGAAGCCGAACTCGTCGGTGGTGCCGTGGCTGAGCCCCGCCTTGACGCCGCCGCCGGCCATCCAGATCGTGAACGCATAAGGGTGGTGGTCGCGGCCCTGCTTGTCGGCGCCGAGTTTGCCCTGCAGGAACGGCGTGCGGCCGAACTCGCCGCCCCAGATCACCAGCGTGTCGTCGAGCAGGCCGCGCTGCTGCAGATCGAGCACCAACGCCGCGGACGGCGCGTCGGTGTCGCGGCACTGGATCGCGAGCTGCGTGTAGAGGTTGTTGTGCTGGTCCCAACCGGCGTGCATGAGCTGCACGAAGCGTGTGCCGCGTTCGACCAGGCGTCGCGCCATCAGACAGTTGTAGGCGAACGATCCCTTGCGCCGCACGTCGGGGCCGTACATCGCCAGCACGTGGTCGGGTTCGTCGCCGAAGTCGGTCAGCTCCGGCACCGACGTCTGCATCGCGTAGGCAAGTTCGTACTGGTGGATGCGTGTGTCGATCTCCGGGTCGTGTACCTGCGCGGCGTGATGCCGGTTGAGCGCACCGAGATCGTCGAGCAGCGCGCGCCGCTGGGCGCGGCTGACGCCGGCCGGATCCTGCAGGTAGAGCACCGGATCGCCAGCGCCGCGGAACTGCACACCCTGGTGCACCGACGGCAGGAAGCCCGCGCCCCAGTAGTAGTCGTAGAAGATCTGTCCGCACGAGGCCTCCTGATCGCGCGACGTCATCGCCACGAACGTCGGCAGGTCGTCGTTGCTGCTGCCCAGACCGTACGAGAGCCACGCGCCCATGCTGGGCCGGCCGGGCCGTTCGTTGCCGGTCAGCAGCAGCGTGATCGCCGGTGCGTGGTTGACCTGGGTGGTGACCATCGACTTGACGAAGCACAGCCGGTCGGCGATCGCGCCCGTGAACGGCAGCAGCGTCGACACCGTGGCGCCGCTGTCGCCGCGACGCAGCAGCGGCGCGATCGCCTGCACGCACGGTCGCGAGGTCTGGTCGCTGGTCATCGTGCTGAAGCGGCGACCGTTGACGACGCTGTCGGGGATCTGCTGGCCGTGCATGCGGCGCAGCATCGGCTTGTCGTCGAACAGGTCGACGTGCGACGGCGCGCCGTTCTGCAGCAGGAAGATCACGCGTCTGGCGCGCGGCGCGTGATGACAGCCGATCGGATGCGTGCGCAGCAGCGAGCCGAGAGCCGTGGCGCCCAGGCCCAGGCACGAACGACCGAGCATGGCGCGTCGCGTCAGCTGGCGGGCGAGATCGGCGCGGTGGTTCATGGTCGGGTCAGCACCTCGTCGAGGTTGAGCACGAGTGCGGCGAGGTGCGTGAAGGCGGCCAGTTCGGCCGCAGGGATGTCGTGCTCGGCGGGTGTCGCGCCGACCGTGGTCAGCGCCCGCGCTGCGTCCGCATCGGCGGTGAAGTGCGCGAGGTCGGCGGCGACGCGGTGCAGCAAGACGCGCAGTTCTTCGGCGTCGGGGTGGCGCGCAGTCGCGGCGCGGAACAACCACGACACGCGTTGCCGGTCGTCGCCGCCGGCGCGGTACGCGCGGGCGCCGAGGCCCCGCGCCGCCTCGACGAAGCCGGTCTCGTTCAGGGTCGTCAACGCGTGCAGCGGCGTGTTGGTGATCGAACGATTGACCACACACGCCTGTCGCGCCGGCGTGTCGAACAACATCGTCGGGCCGACGATGCGGCGCCAGAACGTGTAGAGGCTGCGGCGGTGCAGGTCTTCGCCCTGGCTCTGCGTGTAGCGGATCTGGCCGAACGTCGCTTCGGCCCAGACGCCGTCGGGCTGGTAGGGGCGCACGGGTTCGCCGCCGAGTCGCTCGACCAGGCGGCCGCTCAACGCCAGCGCCTGGTCCCGCAGCATCCAGGCGGGCAGGCGATGCCGGGCGCTGCGCGCGAGCCACTCGTTGCGCGGGTCGGCCGCGAACGCCGACGCGGGCGCGGCGGCGGACTGGCGGTAGGTCGCACTGGTCACGATCAGCCGGTGCAGCGCCTTGACGTTCCAGCCCGACGCGACGAAGCGCACCGCGAGCGCGTCGAGCAACGCGGCGTGCGACGGGCGTTCACCCTGGCGCCCGAAGTCCTCGCTGGTCGCGACGAGGCCGCGGCCGAAGAACGTCTGCCAGGCGCGATTGACGGCGACGCGCGCGGTCAGCGGGTGTTCCCCCGAGACCAGCCAGCGCGCCAGATCCAGGCGGTTCGCGGTGTGGCCATCGGCCGCGCGCAGCGGCGGCAGGAAGGCCGGTGTGCCGGGCTGCACGTGATCGCGCGGCGCCTGGTAGTTGCCCCGTTCGTAGATCGGCGTGCGGCGGCGGCGTTCGGCCGGCAGCTCATCCATGATCGCGACCGGCAACCCCCGTTGTTCGAGCGCGTCGCGTTCGCGTTGCAGTGCGTCGTGCGCCGCGCGGCGTTCGCCGTGGCCGGCGACCACTTCGCTGCGGAACGCGTCGCGCAGTGTGCGCCGCTGTGCCTGGGTGCGCCGGTCCGCCGGCACGAGCGCGGCCCGGGCCAGCGGCGCCGGCAGCGTCGGCGCGGTCTCGTCGATCACCTTGCAGTAGATGCCGCCGATGCCGCCGGTGTTGACGATCTTGATCAGCAGCGTGTTGTCGCCGGCGCGCAGCGGCAGCTCGATGCGTTCCTGGTCGGGCGCGGCGCCGCGCCGCGTGTCGTTCTGCAGCAGCAGGGTGCCGTTGCACCAGACCTTGATCGCGTCGTCCGAACCCAGGGACAGGGACATGCGACGCGGCGACGCGGCGGTGATCGTGCGTCGGAAGTAGGTGGTGAACTGACCGTCGGGCAGCGCCAGCACGGTGCCGTCGACGAGCGCGGGTTCCGCTTGCCAGGCGACGGTCGCGGCCAGCGGTTCGGTCTCGGGTGCGAACGCCAGCGCGAACATCTCCGCGGCGGCGGCCGTGAACGGTGCGCTGCGTGACCACGGACCCAGGCGGGCCGGTTGCGTCGACGCCGCGAATTGCCGCGCCGCGTCCTCGTGTGCGGCGAGCCACACGGCTTCGCGCGCGTCGAGCGTCGCATCGTCGCCGAAGAGCTGCGCCTCGATGCCGGCGATCTCTGTTTGCACGGTTTGCAACCGTCGCTGCTGCTGCGGATCGGCGAGGTATCGCATCGTCGGCGCGAGCACTCCGTTGCTGCGCCCGGCGCCGCTCTCGGAGGTCTGGTCGAAGAACGCGAACAGCCGGTAGTAGTCGCGCTGCGTGATCGGATCGAACTTGTGGTCGTGGCAGCGGGCGCATTCGAACGTCAGCCCCATCCACACGGTGGCCACCGTCTCGGTGCGATCGAAACCGTTCTCGACGCGCGTCTCCTCGGCGATGCGCCCGCCTTCACCGTTGTGCGCGTTGTTGCGCAACAGGCCGGTGGCGAGGCGCTGCTCCATGGTTGCATCGGGCAGCAGGTCGCCGGCGAGCACCAGGGTCGTGAAGCGATCGAACGGCATGTTGTCGTCGAGCGCGCGCACCAGCCAGTCGCGCCACGGCCAGGCGATGCGCGTCGGGTCGGCCTGGTAACCGTCGGTGTCCGCGTAACGCGATGCCTCGAGCCACGGCCAGGCCATGCGTTCGGCGTAACGCGGTGAAGCGAGCAGCGCATCGACGATACGTTCGTAGGCGGCGTCCGAGGGATCGGCGACGAACGCGTCGAGCTCGTCGACGGTCGGCGGCAGGCCGGTCAGGTCGAGGGTGACGCGTCGCAGCAGTTGCGCTGGTGCCGCCGGCGGGTTCGGCGTTTGGCCACGGCGCTGCAGCGCGTCGAGCACGAAGGCGTCGATGTCGTTGCGCGGCCACGTCCGGTCCGTCATCGCCGGCGGCGCGACCGGCGCCGGCGCCGCGAAGGACCAGTGGGTGCCCCACTTCGCGCCCTGTTCGATCCAGCGCCGCAAGGTCGCGACTTCGGCTGTCGACAGGGTCAGCTGCGAATCGGCCGGGGGCATGCGATCGTCGTCGGTCGCGGTGATGCGCCGCAGCAGTTCGCTGTGTTCCGGTTCACCGGCGACCACGATGGCGCCGGCGTCGCGCGGGCGGAACACGTCGCGTTCGTCGTCGAGCCGCAGTTCGCCCTTACGCGTTCGCGAATCGGGGCCGTGGCAGCGAAAGCAGCGGTCCGACAGCAACGGCAGCACGTCGTGTGCGAACGACACCTGCTGGGCGCGCACCGCGGCGGCGAGCAGCAGCAGGCCGGTGAGGGATGCCGGGCCGTAACGCATGGCGCCGCAGCTTAGCGGGCCGGTCGGTGATGGCGGCGGTCGCGATCGTGGCATTCCGGGCTGTTCGGGTCGCGCCGCGTCGCGGCGAGCGGGGGTGCTGAACGCGCTTTCCTCGGGTCGGATGCCGGTGCCTCCTACGCCTGACCGAACGGGGTTGTGGTTTGTACCCGGTACGGTACCCAACACGGGGTGACGACGTGGTGGATGGGGGTGGACTGCGAAGGGGTGGTTTGAGACCGTGTCGCGAATCGATTTTCGACCACCAACCCACAACACCTCATGCCTCGCATCACCATCGCCTTGACCTGTGCGGTCGCCTCACTCCTCTGCGCCGATCTCGCTGTCGCCCAATCGACCATCACCCCGCTGACGACGTTCGGCACGGGCGGCTGGCTCGCGCCCGGCGGCACGTTCGTCACGACCGGCAACACCGAACGCGGCCTCGCCTACAACCCGACCACGGGACACCTCGTGCTGGTGAGTCGCGCGGGTGGCAACAACATCCGCATCCTCGACAGCGTCACCGGCGTGGATCTGGGCGGTTTGGACAACACCGGCATCGCCGGTGGCACGTTCGCCGTCAACATGGTCGGTGTCAGTGACGATGGCGCGATCTACGTGTGCAACCTGAGCACGTCGGCGACGTCGAACTTCAAGATCTACAAGTGGGACTCGGAGCTCACCGGCGCGACGACGCCGCCGACGGTCGCCTACGACGCGCTCTCGGGCATGGGGCGCACCGGCGACTCGTTCGCGATCACGGGCAACGCCTTGGCGAACACCGTGCAGTTCGCGGGCGCCGGCTCGGCGCCGTCGACGGCCAACGCCAACAGCTGCTTCGCCATCGGCACGCTCGACGGCACCAACACCAGCACCGCCTACCTGTCGATCCCGGGCACGACGACGGCCTCGAACGACTACCGTCTGGGGCTCACGTTCGTCGACCAGAACACGGTGATCGGCACGCAGGGCCTGCCGGCCGCGCGGCTGACGTCGTTCAACGGCACGTCGGCCACGGTGCTCGATTCGCTGCCGCTGACAGCTACGGCGCGCGCGATGAGCTACGCGGTGATCGCCGGCACGCCGGTGCTCGCGGTGCTCGAGTCCAACTCGTCGCAGGTGTTCGTCTACGACATCACGACGCCGTCGGCGCCGGTGCTGCTGCTCACCGCGAACAACACGGTGACGCCGGTCGCCAACGCCAACGGCACCGGCTCGGTTGCGTGGGGCGCGATCAACGGCAACAGCGCGACGCTCTACGCGATGAACACCAACCAGGGCATCCAGGCGTTCGCGGTGACGATCCAGCCGCCTGCCAGTGCCAACGCGTTCGGCGTCGGCTGCGGCACGCCGGCCCTGTCGCTGAGTGCGGTGGGAGCGCCGGTCCTGCCGTCGACGGTCCAGCTGCAGACCGACAACCTGCCGCCGACCGTGCAGATCGGTGGTTACGTGTTCGGCTTCACCGCGATCCCCGGCGGCGTGCCGTTGCCGTTCCCGGGTGGTTGCCAGCAGTACGTGGTGCCGGTGGCGTCGGTGATCGTGGTCACCCTCGGTGCGCCCAGCTACCAGCTGCCGCAGAGTTACCCGAACGACCCGGCATACGCCGGCGTGGTGATCTTCGCGCAGTCGGTGGCGCTCGATCCTGCGGGGTCGCTGCTGACCAGCAACGGGCTGCGCCTGTATCTCGAGACGTTCTGATATCTCGAGACGTTCTTGGTCCGGCGCGGGAATGCGCCGCGGCAGCGGTCAGTCGCTGCCGCGGTGCCAGTCGGGCGTTGACAGCGAGACGGGGATACGGGACAAGCGCGAGGCCCCTTCGTCCTTGCGAGTCTCTCCCATGTCGGCAAGATCCGCCCTGATCGTCGCATTGTCTGGTGTCTGCGGTGCTGCGGTTGCGCAGTCGAACACCTCCCCCGGCCTCGACCTCCGGTTGCTCGACACCTGGTCGATCGCCGCCTTCCAACGCGCTGGTGCCTACCCCAACGGCGTCAGTGCCATCGGCGCCTGGACCACCTGCTGCAATCCGGGCTCGGTCGCGATCCAGTTCCAGGCAGCGATGAACCCAAATCACGGCTTCATCCACTACATCGTCGCGCGCGAGGACAACGGCAGGCTCGAACAGGTCTCGGGGTGGAGTTACGTCAAGCACACCTTCGGTTCGAACAATGACAACAGCCCGTGTGGCTCGTGCGCAGGCCCTGGTCGTTTCTCGTGGGTCGAGGTCGGTTGCTCGGATACCTACGCCAACTCGCAGGCCGTCGATCACTTCAATCTGGGTCCGCCCGAGGAGGTGGATCCGTGGCTCGGCCTCTGGGTGCCGCAGTGCTCTTACTTCGACCATGGTGACCCCGTCGTCGGCCCCGCCCAGGCGTGCGACAGCGTGCGCAGCCTCACGCACACTCAGGCGAACGTGCTGAACCAGGGCGTCAGGCACCAGGTCCAGGTGCACGACGCCGATCTGGCCGTGCCGGGCGCGAACTACTATTGGCAGGCCGGCTACATCGTGCCGATGGAGGGCGACGCCGTGCGCAACGACAACATCGGCTCGCGGCAGTTCTTCCCGAGCTGGGGCGGCAACGGCTGGAACATGAGCGACGGCGCGAGCATGTTGCCGGGCACGATCCTGCAGCGGTGGAACGGCGCAGTGATCACTTCGAGCACCAACGGCAACGACGACGGCCGCTGCTACGTCGCGGTCAAGGTCACCGGTCCGACCAACGGCCTCTACCACTACGAGTATGCGATCCACAACCGCGACAACAACCGCGGCATCGGCGCGTTCCACCTGCCCGTGTGCCCCGACGCGCAGGTGTCCGGCATCGGCTTCCACGACATCGACCAGGACCCGCTCAACCAATGGGTCGGCGCCAAGGTCGGCAGCGAGATCGTCTGGTCGACGGTCGGCAATCCGCTGCGCTGGAACTCGCTGTTCAACTTCTGGTTCGACAGCGACGCCGCACCCGTCTCGGGCAGCACGCTGAGTCTCGACCAGTTCGACTTCGGCCCCGGCGCGTTGACCTTCAACGTGTCCGGCACCGCCCCGCTGGGCCTCTACCACGAGAACCTCGGCCCGGGCTGCGGGAGCGCCACGCCGCCGGTGCTGTTCGCCAGCGGTTCGCCGCTGCGCGCGACCATCGGCAACGCCAGCTACGTGCTGCGTTCGAGCAACAACCCCGCTGGTGCCATGGTCGGTTTCGTGCTGACGACGACGCCGGGCACGACGCAACTCGGCGGCGGCTGCGCACTCTATTCGGCGAGCTGGGCCGGCGTGCTGTCGCCGTTCATGAGCAGCGCCGACGCCAGCGGTGCGGCGACGATGCCGTTGCCGATCCCCAACAGCACAGCGTTCGAAGGGCTCAATCTCGACTTCCAGGCCGCCAACATCCGCAGTGGCGGCGCCTATCTGGGCGCCTTCGACCTCAGCAACGGCCTGCGCGTGCGCATCGGCTCGCTGATCACGAGCTGCCCGTAGTGACGGTGCCGTGCGCGGCCGCTCGACTCACCACACCAGGCCGATGACGATGCCGGCCTGTGTGTGGTCGAGGTTGGCGCTGCTGCCCAACAGCTCGGCGTCCGTCGTGAAGGAATGCCGCACGTCGAAGCCCACGCTCAAGCCGTTCGCCGAGATCGCGAAGTCCACCCCGGCGCGCACGTAGGCCATGCCGAGCAGGTCGTGGTCGTGCAGCTCGTTCGGCGATCGTTCGACATCGCTGGTCGCGTAGCTGAGGCCGACGCCGCCGCCCACGTAGGGAAACAGCCAGCCCAGATCACCGGTGAGGCGCCCGCCCACGGTGAAATCGATGAGCGTGGTGCTCAGCTGCGACGGCGCGGGATCGATCTCTTCCTTGCCCGCACCGATGCCGAGCCCACACTCGAACCCCCAGGGCGACTCGGGCGGTCGGGCGACCATTCCGTACTCGACGTACAGGTGATCGGAAGCGGCCGCGGACGAGGGGTCGTCGAGCAAGGTGGCGCCGATCAAGAGCCGGTGTGAGCAGAGCCAGTCACCGCGCTCCACCTCAGCCTGCGAGGTCATCGCCGCGTCGCGATCGGTCGGTGGCGCCTCGAGTGTGGTCGGTCCATGCGCCGGCGCATACATCGGACGGAACGGCACCGGCTCCAGTCGCGGTTGCAACAGGTCATGTGGCACGGTCACGGGCAACAACACCACATCGGCCGCAATGCACAGCGGAATCGTCGTCGCCATCCACAGGACTGGCAACACCAGATGGGTGATGGCGAGACCCGTCAGTTCCTCTTCCAGGCTGTTGTCGTCTGCCGGGTCCTGGTCCGCGCGTTCCTGCTCACGATCACACTCTTTCGGTTTCGCCGCCTCCTCGTCCCGTGTGGCGCCGCGAAACAGCAGCGTCGAGAACGGCAGGCTCCACCCGTTCGCCACGTTGCAGCCGCTGCACAGCACCGCCAACGCCACTACCGACCACTTCGTCATCGGCGCGCGAGGGTACGGTACCGGGTACAAACCACAACCCGCCGCGCCGCAAGCCGATGGCGATCGCGCCAACTCGGCCGCGGGGCCTACCAAGCTCAGCCGCGCGTGACCTTGGCCCAGTCGAGCTCGAAGCGGGCCAGGTACTTGCGCAGCCGGTCGGTGTCGTTGGCGCTGCTCTTGCGGGC
>CAYMPV010000026.1:0-93190 GCA_964392305.1 uncultured candidatus Brocadiaceae bacterium | reverse complement strand
GCCGTCTACCTGACCGGCGGCAAGCTGGTCGAGGCCAAGGTCGCCGACTTCTTCATCCTCGAGGAGCTCAAGCGCCAGGTCGACAGTGGCAAGCGCCGCGCCGAGGAGTTCGTGATCGACGAGCAGAGCGTGCTCACCGAGCTCGAGCCGATGAAGGTGGACTTCGAGACCAAGAACCCGGGGGTCGATTTCTGGGAGGTCGTGCGGTCGCAGTACGGGCTCAGCCGCGAGACCTTCCTCGAGCAGCGTCGCCAGTCGATCCTGTTCGACAAGCTGTACTTCCCCGGGTCGCCCAAGGACTGGCCGGACATCACCAAGGAAGCGATCAAGGCGCAGACCCAGAGCGATCAGGGCCCCAAGTTCATCGAGCAGCTCGAGAAGGCCACCGAAGGCGTCGACGAGCAGGGCAACCCCAAGAAGCTGCCCGAGTTCTGGGTCAACATGATGCGCCAGTTCGTGCAGAAGGGTCTGCGCAGCTGGAGCGACATCCGCTACGCCTCGAACGGCCTGCCCTCGGACATCGTGCTGCAGGTCAACGATCTGCAGTGGGGCACCGACGAGGCGTTCGCCTACATCAAGAAGGGCATCTACGTGCAGGACCTCGAGCGCGCCATGCAGGAGGTCGCGGTGCGTGAGGCGCTGCGGCAGGAGCTCGTGAAGAACAACGCCTACGTCTCGGACGAGGTGTTCCACGAGCGCTACGAGGCCTACCGCCAGCCCTACGATTCGACGCCGTTCACGGTCGAGGTGATCGCCACACGCTTCAAGGGTTACCCGTGCCTGGAGGCCTATCGCGCCCGCTGGCGTCTGCAGACCTCCTACGCCGACATGATCGCCGAGGACATCAACACCGAGAACCTGCAGGCGCACGCCGACAAGTACGCGGCGTTCTTCGCCGACGGTCAGGTCAGCATCGACGTGATCCCGTTCCAGGCCCGCAACCCCAAGACCGGCGCCTGGGAACCGGACGGCATGGATCAGGCCAAACAACGCGCCGAGGCGGTGTTCGCGTCGATCGAGAAGAAGGAGAAGACCTTCGACGAGGCGCTCAACTCGCACGTCGAGTTCTTCGCCAACGACGAGAAGCGCGGTCGCCTGGGCTTCCTGCCGCTCAACCAGCTCAAGCAGCAGCTGCGTGAGAACGAGTTCACGACGCTGCACGACGGCTTCTCGATCTCGGACCACCTGTTCTTCGATGCCGAGGTCGGCACCATCGTCGGCCCGATCGCCGGCCCCGACGGCTACTTCATCGCGCGCATCAACTCGCGCACCCCGGCGCGTCGCAAGATCGACGTGACCAACGAGAAGGAGCGCGAGCTGGTCCGCGAGGACTACATCAGCCACCGCTTCTTCGACTGGGCCAACGAGGTCATCGGCCGCTCGAAGTTCGAGTGAGTTTCCGGCGCGCCGCGTGAGTTAGGATCCGCGGCGTGACGGAAACGACTGATTCGCGCGCCGACGTCAAGGCGCTGCTGCACCGGTTGTGGGCGGCGGTGGTGCGTTACCGCGGCATGGTCGCGGCGATGCTCGCCTTCGGGTTTCTCGAGGCGCTCTTCACCAAGCTGCCGCTGCTGCTGCTGTCGCCGCTGATGCGGGCGTTGGGTGAGCCCGCCCCCGAGCCGTCGCCCGAGCCCGATTTCGGCGAGCGCGTGACGGCCGCGATGAACGCCTGGTTCGAGGGTTTCGCGCCGGCCCTGTGCCGGTCGCTGGGGCTGACGGTCGAGCACCCGGGCATGCAGATCATCGTCGCTTGTGCGGTGATCGCGGTGATCTGCGGGGTCGCGGGTGCGGTCACGATCTACTTCGTGCAGACCTTCTCGCGCTTGTTCGCAGTGCGCGTGGTGGCCGATCTGCGCGGCGAGTTGGCGCGGCACTTCCTGCTCCTGCCGTTGCGCTTCTTCGGTCGTCAGCGCATGGGGGAGATGATCAGCAAGGTCACCAACGACACCCAGGTGATGCAGCGGTCTTTCGAACTGGCTGCCGACAACGTCGTCGTCGACCCCTTGATGATCCTCTTCAACATCGGCTTGCTCGCGGTCACGATCCCCGAGGCGATCTGGGTGCTGTTGGTGATGGTGCCGTTGATGGCCATCCCGATGTATCGACAGGGTCGACGCGTGCAGAAGCGCAGCAGCAAGAGCCTGCAGTCGATGGGGCAGAGCACCGAGTCGTTGAACCAGATCTTGACCGGCATCCGCACCGTCAAGGCCTTCCAGCTCGAGGCGCAACGGCTGCAGGACTTCGATGCGAGCACCGCGCAGTTCCTCGAACGCACCCGCAAGATGTTCCGCGCCAAGGGGCGTTCGATGGCGCAGACGTTCGCCAGCTATCAGGTCGGCTTCGGAGCGCTGTTGATCCTGCTCGGGTGGGCCGTGTTGCTGCGCGAGGGCGGCGGCGTCAGGCTGGGTGCGGTGACGGTGGTGGTGACGGCGCTGTCGACCACCTACCAGCACATAAAACGCCTGACCCGTTCCTACCACGTGCTGATGGAGTCCTCGGGCGCCCTGGCAGGCATCGACGACATCCTGCGTGAGGACGTCGACCATGCCGGCGAAGGCGGCCGGCCGCTGGCCGCGCTGCGCGGCGACGTCGAGCTGCGCGACGTGTGGTTCGACTACGGCGGGGAGCCGGTGCTGCGCGGCATCGACCTGAAGGTGCGCGCCGGCCAGACGGTGGCGTTCGTTGGTGAGTCGGGCGGCGGCAAGTCGACGCTGCTCGATCTGCTGATGCGGTTTCACGATCCCAAGCGCGGCGCGATCCTCGTCGACGGTCAAGACCTGCGCGAGATTCTCCTGGCCGACTACCGCGCGCACACCGCCGTGGTCAGCCAACAGCCGTTCCTGTTCAACACCACGGTGCGCGCCAACATCGCCTACGGCAAGCCCGGTGCAACGCAGGCGGAGATCGAGGCGGCGGCCAAGGCCGCGAACATCCACGACTTCATCGTGCAGCAGCCGGATGGCTACGACACGGTCACCGGGGAGCGCGGCAGCAACCTGTCGGGTGGGCAGATGCAGCGCATCACCATCGCGCGCGCGATCCTGCGCGATCCGGCGATCCTGTTCCTCGACGAAGCGACTTCGGCGTTGGACAGCGAGAACGAGGAGGCGGTGCAGAAGGCGCTCGACAACCTGCGCCGGGGCCGCACGTCGTTCGTGGTCGCGCACCGGCTGTCGACGATCGTCGCTGCCGACCTGATCGTCGTGCTCGACAAGGGGCGTGTGCTCGAGGCCGGCAGTCACGCCGAACTGCTGAGCAAGGGCGGCGCCTACAAACGCATGTCGGAGAAGCAGGCGGTCTGAGGGCTGCTCGGGAACGCGCTCAGGCCGGGCCGAGCAGCGCCACGACCGTCGCGCGCATCGCTTCGCCGCGGCCGATCGCGTCGACCTTCTCGCCGGTCTTGCCCTTGATGTTGACGCGGTCGACGGGCACCGCGAACAGTTCGGCGAGCTTGCCGCGCATCGCCTGCCGGTGCGGCACGAGTTTGGGCGTCTCGGTCTCGAGCACCACGTCCATCGACAGCACGCGCAGGCCGCGTTCGCCGATGCGCCGCATCGCCTCGACGCAGAACTCCGCCGACGCGCGGCCGGCGTTGGCCGGGTCCTTGTCGCTGAACAGCGAGCCGAGGTCGTCGAGACCCGCGGCGCCGAGCACCGCGTCGCAGGCGGCGTGCAGCACGGCGTCGCCGTCGCTGTGGCCGACCGGGCCGACTTCTGCGTCGAAGCGCACGCCCGCGAGCACACAAGGCCGGCCTGGCTGCAGGCGGTGCACGTCGATGCCGAGGCCGATGCGGGGCAGGTCGTTCATGGGTAGGCGGCGAGGATCATGGCCGCGAGCGGCAGGTCTTCGGGGTGGGTGACCTTCAGGTTGGTCGGGGCGCCGGGCACGATCGCCACGGGCTCGCCGAGGTGTTCGACCAGCGAGACGTCGTCGGTGCCGACGAAGCCCGTCGCCGCGGCGTTGGCGACCGCGCGTTGCAGCAGGTCGCGGCGGATCACCTGCGGTGTCTGCGCGAGCCAGATCCCGGCCCGGTCGACGGTCGCGGTGACCAGACCGCCCTCGGCGCGCTTGAGGGTGTCGGGGGCAGGGATCGCGAGCAGCGCTGCGCCGGTGCGGGCCGCGGCTTCGACGCAGGCGCGCGTCGCCTCGATCGGCAGCAGGGCGCGGGCGGCGTCGTGAACGAGCACCAGATCGACGTCGTCGCCGGCCGCAGCGAGGCCGTTCTGCATCGAGAGTTGCCTGGTGTCGCCGCCGTCGGCGAAGCGCACGTCGCCCAGGGCGGCGAGCGAGGGGCGCAACGGGACCAGGTGGACCTCGTCGGCGGGATTCTTCATCACGATCAGGCGGTTGCCGTTCGCGAGCGGGGCGACGCGCGCCAGGCGTTCGGCGGCGTGCAACAGCAGCGGTTTGCCGGCGAGCGGCAGGTAGGCCTTCGGCACGCTGCCGCCGAAGCGGGTGCCTCGCCCAGCGGCGAGCAGCAACATGGCGACCTTCACGCGGCGAGACCTTACACTCGCCGCCGTGGCGGTGGTGCGGATTCTGGGTATCGACCCGGGCACACAGGTGGTCGGCTACGGCTGCCTCGAAGTGGTGCTCGCGGGCCCGCGTCGACCGGGTGGGGCGGTGCCGATGGCGTTGCGGGCGAGCAACACCGTGTTGCCGGGCGGCAGCGGTCGCGATGTGCGCATGGTCGCCATGGGCGTGATGCGACTCGGTGGGCGCGGCGCAGCGCTGGCGTCGCGACTGCTGTCGCTCGCCGAACAGTTCCGCGCGCTGCTGACCGACCTGCAGCCTGACGAGGTCGCGCTCGAGGAAGCGTTCTACGGCAAGAGCGTGCAGGCGGCGTTGCGCATCGGCGAGGCGCGCGGCGTGGTCCTGGCCGAGTCGGCCCGGGCCGGGGCGCCGGTGCACCAGTTTGCACCGGCGCGCATCAAACGGGTGGTGACCGGGCGCGGCGCGGCCAAGAAGGAGACGGTCGCGGCCATGGTCGAGCAGTTGTTGCGGGCTGGCAGGCTCGGTGCGGAAGCGGTGCCCCACGATGCGACGGACGCCTTGGCGGTGGCCTGGACCAGGCTCGAGCAGCGGCGCTCTCCCCTGCTGCATGTCGCCGAAGGGCTGTGAGCGGCGTCAGCAGCCAGTCACGGGTTCTTGCTTTCCGGAGGGCCGATACCTCTAATTGCAGTGTCCGGTCAGCAGGATCCCACTCCTTGTACCCTTCCCGGCGGTTGACGACGGCGGCGCCCGGCCCCGGTCGTGTTGCGGAGGGCCGCCAGCGGCATGTGTCGCGGCGCCGTGGGCACCGGTGTCTTCCGAAGCGACGTGGGGGAGGTGGCAGATGATCCGAGGTCCCGTCTTGCCGCAGGTGCGTGAGCGGCTGTGGGCGATCGTTGCGCCGCGTCTGCAGGTGGTCGAACAAGGGCTCGAACTGATCGACACGGCGTTCGACTGCAGCAATGGACAGTTGGGGCCGGTCGATTGCCTGGCGCGCGACGCCCTGGGCGCGCCGGTGCTGGTGTTGCTCGCGGTCGAAGGCGACATGTTGCTGACGGCGCGCGCGCTCTCGGCGATCGAGTTCCTCGATCGGGTCGGCAGTGCGCTGCCAGCGGCGATTCCCGAGGCGCGATTGGTGCCCGGTGCGCGCGGTCGCGTGGTGGTGATCGGCACGGAAGCTTCGACGGCGCTGCTGAGCAGTCTGCGCCGCGTCAACTCGTCGCGGCTGCAGACGTGCATGCTCGAGCCGTTCCGGCTCGCTGGCGAAGAGCGTTTCGCAGTGCGTTGGTCGATGCCGTTGCTCGCCGGTGATGAGCACGCCCGGCCCGCGGCCACGAGCGAGGAATTCGCCGTTCCCGAAGGCCACAAGGCCTGCTGGGCGGCCCTGCATCGCATCTGCGAGCGGCTCGATCCCGAGGTGCTCGTCGAGGGCGAACGCTTCGCGCGGCGGATCACGTGGCGTGGTCATCGTCTGGGCGAGGTCCTGGTGCGCGCGGAGGGGCTGATCGGTGTGGTGCCCGGCGCCGCCGAGATCGTGCTCGCCGAGGCTCGCGACGTGCGCAGTTTCGCCGACCGGTTGCTGCGCGGCTATCTCACTGCACGCGAACCGGGCGCTGGTTCAACCGGCGGATCGGCGTCAGTTCGTGAGGGGCTCTCGTCGCCCTCTTCCGCCAACCGCGCCGAGGCGCGTGCGGCATCCCACGCCAGCATCCGCAGCACGCTCGCCGCTGCGCGGCTGTCACCCGAAGAGTATTCCGCGCTCGGCGGTCCGGACTCCGGTCCAGGCGCCGTGTCCGCGGGTGCCGCTGACGATGTCGCGCGCATCGTCGCGGCACAGGAGAGTCCGTGGCCGCCGACGGCGGCGACGGACTGACGGAACCGCACCGCGTCGCCCATCACCGGGCGAGGCGGCCTGGTTCCACGAGGATTCTCTTGGAGCCCGATCTCGAAGCGAGCAGACCAACAGGTGGCTTCCTGCGGCGGTTCTTCCGCCTCGCCGGAGCGGCGGAGCCGTCGCGCAGCCGCGAGGCGACGGTGGTCGCGTTCGCCAGCGGCAAGGGCGGCACCGGCAAGTCCTTCCTCACGACCAACGCGGCGATCTGCTTGCATCGCGCGGGTCGACGCGTCGCCGTCATCGACTGCGACTTCGGTCTCGCCAACGCCCACCTGTTGTTCGGCGTCACGCCGCGCTACTCGATGCAGCACCTGCTCGACGGCGCCGTGTCGGTGCAGCAGGCCCTGACTGCGACGCCGTACGGGCCAGGTCTCGTGGCGGGAGGCTCGGGCGTCTCGAGCCTCGCCGAACTCGATGGCCGGCACATGCAACTGCTCGGCAGGGCATTGCACTGGCTCGCGAGTTGCCACGATGTGCTGTTGCTCGACTGCCCGGCCGGTTTGTCGCCGCAGTCGCTGACTACGGTGCTGACGGCGCAGCACGCCATCGTGGTCACCAATCCGGAGATCGCCGCGCTCACCGACGCCTATGCCCTGATCAAGTGCCTGGCGCGTCAGCCGTCTCGGCCGCAGGTGCACCTGATCGTCAACCGCGTCACCCACGCGGGCCTCGGTGAGGCGACCTTCGACCGTCTTGCCGATGTTTCTCGTCGTTTTGCAGGGGCCGAGATCCACTACATCGGTGAGGTGCCCGAGGACCCTGCGGTGAGTCAGCGCCGCCTCGGCCAGCCACCTTTGACCGTGAGTCATCCCCAGTGTGCGACCTCCCAGGCGATCGAAGTGGTGCTCCGCAATCTCGAACGGACGACGGGCGGGTTGCAGGCGGTGGAGAGCGACTCGCCGGGGGTGGAGGCGCGCATGGCGGCCCAGTTGCGCCGTTGGTGAGCCGCGAACGACGCCTGCTGGCGGTCTGGGGGCTCGTGGTCTTCGGCCTGTGTGTGAAGGTGTTGGCCACTGGCCTCCTGCCGGCTCCCGCGGGTCCCGTCGCGGTCGCGGTGACGATCGACATCAATCGGGCATCGGTCGCGGAACTGACCGTGCTGCCGGGGATCGGGCGTACGCGCGCCGAGGCGATCGTCTTGCACCGCGTGCGTCATGGCGGGTTCCGCACCCTCGAAGACCTGGCTGCCGTCGATGGTTGCGCCGAGGGCATTGTCGAGCAGCTGCGTGGACTCGCGGTGGTCACCCCGGCTCAGGTCCGGGCGGCCGCAGTGCGACCGCGGGAGCGTTAGGGTAAGCTCCCGCCGACCATGGACCGCCGTGCCGATGCTGTCCGCGACGCTGTGCGGCGCGCCCTCGCTGAAGACCTGGGCGACGTGGATCTATCGCTGCAGGCGGATGTTACGAGTCGGCTGGCGCTGCCCGGGTCAGGTCGGGGAAGGGCCCGCATGTTGGCCAAGCAGGCGGGCTGTCTCGCGGGACTCGCTTGCGCGACGGCGGCGTTCTCGATGTTGGATCCTCAGTGTCGCATCGAACGATTGGCCGATGACGGTGACCGTGTCGCGCCGGGGCAGACGGTGTTGCAGGTGGAAGGAATGATGCGGGCGCTGCTGGTCGCCGAACGCACGGCGTTGAACTTCGTGCAGCGTCTGTCGGGTGTGGCGACCACGACCCGGGCTTTCGTCGAAGCCGTCGCCGGCACCGGTGCACGCATTCTCGACACTCGCAAGACCACGCCAGGCATGCGCCTGCTGGAGAAGCAGGCAGTGCTCGCCGGCGGCGGCAGCAACCATCGCATTGGCCTCTACGACCAGGTGTTGCTCAAGGAGAACCACTTCGGCTTCGCTGCGCCGGCGCCCTACGAAGAGGTCGTTGCGCGGTGTGTCGCCGGGCAAGATCGGCCCGTGGTTGCCGAGGCGCGTTCGATCGACGAAGGCCTCGCTGCGATACGCGGCGGCGCGGCGATCGTGCTGCTCGACAACTTCGCGCCCGGTGAGCCGCTGCGTGCAGCCGTGGTCGCGCTGCGCGGCGCTGCGCGGGAGCTCGGACGGACGATCGAGATCGAGGCATCGGGCGGTGTCGACTTGCGCAGTGTGCGTGCGTTCGCCGAGAGCGGTGTCGACCGCATCTCGGTGGGGGCGCTGACGCATTCGGCGGTGGCAGTCGACTTCTCCCTGCTCGTCGAGGGGGTTGCCCCTTGAGCGAGGCGCTGACCTTTCCGCCACACGGATCGGCACTGCGCCAGCTGCGCGCCGATGTGCGTGGCGTCGCGTCGCGAATGGGTGGTGACGAGGAACTCGGTGACGTGTTGGCGCTCGTGGCCGACGAGTTGGTCAACAACGCCATCGAGCACGGCGCCGCCTATCGCAGCAGGAATCTCGATCTGCGCCTGACGCTCGATCGCGTCGACGAGCGTTGGCGGGTGGCCTTCCACGACCCTGAGATGCCGCGCAGCCAGGTTGCCGAGCTCGCCGCTTCGTTGGCAGATGTGGTCCAGGGCATGCCCTCCCTCGAGAGCGAACGTGGCCGCGGTTTGTTCTTGCTGTCGGTTTATCTCGAGGAGATCACCGCCGAGGCCGACCCGGCCGGAGGGCTGCTGCTGGCCGGCTGGGTGGCGCGTTCGTGATCGGTGTCTTGGCCGCGGTCTTGCAGCTCTACCTACGCGTGCCGCAGCTGCTGCGGTTGCTCGGGCCGGTGGCGTTCATGTATGCACTGTGGCGCTTGTCGGCGCGCCAGACGCCCCAGCTGGTGTCTGGTCCCTTCAGTGAGTTCGTCCACAACGGCATGCACATCGTCGCCTACGGCGGACTCGGTGCGGCCTGGTTCCTGGCGCTGCTGAGCGTCGCCGATCGGACGCTCGCGACCTCGCGCGGCAAGGCCAAGATCGCGGTGCTCCTGGCTGGGGTCTACGGCATCGTCGATGAGGTGCATCAATCGTGCGTTCCGGATCGGTTGGCTTCCGTCGGCGACGTGATCTCGGACTTCTGCGGCGCGATCCTGGCGGTGCTCGTGCTGTTGTCGGTGTGTGATCGCGACCGGATGGCTGCGAAGATCCTGCCCTGGTGGCTGCTCGTGTGCCTCGGCAGCGTGGTCAGTGCGACGTACCTGCCCTGGTGACGATCTGTCCCGATTGAAGGGCGGCCGCGTCATCGCTTGTCTCGCGACGGCTACAGGTGTCGATGGCAAGGGGCCACCGCGGCGACGATTCGCTGCGACACGCTCGGCACGCGATGTGCGCTGCGCGGCCGCCATGAAAGCACTACCGCTGTCGGTTCTCGCGGCTCTGTGCGCCGCTTTCCTCGGTGACACCGCTGCCGCCCAGATCTCGATCGAGGCGCGGCTCGGCCGCCACGTCTCGGCGCGCGTCTCGACGGGCGTGGTGGCCGCGCGGCACGATCACGATCGGGGCCGCGGTGCCAGCTCCCGTCACCACGGGCAGCGCGGTCGCTGGGAGGCCGTCTGTGAGCAGGTGCTCGTGCCCGGTTACTGGAAGGAGGAGCACGTGCCCGCTCGCTACGGCTGGATCTACAGCGGATGCGGTCACCGGCACTGGGGGCTGATCGATCGCGGCGGTTGCCGGCGGGTCTGGGTGCCCGAGCGTTACGAGACCCGTCACCGCCGGGTCTGGGTCCGCTGCTGAAGGTGGCACCTCGATGGGCGGGCGGGTAGACAGACCCGCATGACGGACCGCGGTGAACGTTTCGACCACCCGCTCATCGAGCGTTATGCCAGCAAGGACATGGCGCAGCTGTTTTCGCCGCGCGCGCGCCACACCGCCTGGCGCGACCTCTGGATCGCGCTGGCACAAGCCGAACACGAGCACGGCTTTCCCGTCAACGAAGAGCAGATCGCCGAGTTGCGCGCCCACCGCGACGAGTTCGACTGGGAACGCGCGGCGCAGCTGGAGAAGGAGCTGCGCCACGACGTGATGGCGCACGTGCACCACTACGGCGAATTGTGCCCCAAGGCGAAGCCGATCATCCACCTCGGCGCGACCAGTTGCTTCGTCACCGACAATGGCGACCTCGTCATCTACCGCCGCGCGCTGCGCATGCTCGAGCAGCGCCTCGCCGCAGTGATCGGGGCGTTGGCCGACTTCGCGAAGCAATGGCGCAGTCAGCCCTGTCTCGGCTACACGCACTTCCAGGTCGCGCAGCCCGTGACCGTCGGCAAACGCGCGTGTCTTTGGGCGCAGGATTTCGCACTCGACCTCGACGAAGTGCGGCGCGTCGCCGAGTGGCTGCCGTTCCGCGGCGTGAAGGGCACGACCGGCACGCAGGCGACGTTCTTGATGTTGGCGGGTGGCGATCACGACAAGGTCGCCGCCGTCGACGCGAGCGTCACCAAGGCGATGGGGTTCGGCAAGTCGATCGCGGTCAGTGGACAGACCTATACGCGCAAGATCGACTGGACGATCCACCAGGCGCTGTCGGCGATCGCGCAGTCGGCGAGCAAGTTCGCCACCGACCTGCGCCTGTTGTCGCACGAGGGTGAGATCGAAGAACCGAGCGAGAGCAAGCAGATCGGCAGCTCGGCGATGGCCTACAAGAAGAACCCGATGCGTTGTGAGCGCGTCTGCTCGTTGGCGCGTTACGTCATCGAGGTCGCCAACACCAGCGCGCATACGGCTGCGACGCAATGGCTCGAGCGCACCCTCGACGACTCCGCCGTGCGCCGGATCGCCATCCCCGAGTCGTTCCTGGCCATCGACGGCATCCTGATGTTGGTCGAGAACGTCGCCAAGGGACTCGTCGTCTACCCCAAGGTGATCGAGAAGAAGTTGCGTGAGCAGCTGCCGTTCCTGGCCACCGAGGAGATCCTGATGGCTGGCGTCGCCGCCGGCGGCGACCGCCAGGACCTGCACGAGCGTGTGCGGGTGCACAGTCGCGCTGCGGCGCATGCCGTGAAGGCCGAGGGGCGCGACAATCCGCTGATGCAGTTGATCGCCGATGATCCTGCCTTCGCGTCGATCGCAGCGAAGCTGCCGAGTCTGATGGACCCGATGCGTTTCGTCGGGCGTTCGGCCGAGCAGGTCGACGCGTTCGTGCGCGACGAGATCGCGCCGCGTCTGGCCGGCAGCGAGGCCGGCGGGCTCAGCAGCGAGATCCGCGTCTGAACGGGCGCCGCGGTGGCCTTGGCGGCATCATGCACGCATGAGCGAACAGTCCAGCGCCGCGGCCGTCGCGGCCCTTCGCCGGGAGTCCCGCGCACGCTGTCGCGCCTTGCGAGTCGCCGTCGGTGAAGCCGCCAGGAAGTCGGTCGTCGCCAACGTCGATCGGGTCATCGACGCGCTGTGCGCTGGCCGGTGGGGGCCGGCCGCACCGTGCATCGCGTTCTATTCGCCGATGCAGGGTGAGGTGGATCTGTCGTCGTCGATGCATCGCGCGATCGCCGCGGGCGCCACGGTCGCGTTGCCCGTCGTCGTCGCCAGGGACCAGCCGCTCGCGTTCCGCGCGTGGACGCCGGCGGCGCGCATGGAGCCGGGGGTGTGGGGCATCCCCGTGCCGAGCGACGGGCCCGAGGTGGACCCCGACCTGCTGTTCATCCCGGTCGTCGGGTTCGACGACGCCGGCTTCCGGCTCGGCAACGGAGGCGGCTACTACGATCGCACGCTGGCGGCGCGCTCACCGCGGCCCCGCGCCGTCGGCATCGGCTTTCAGTGCCTGCGTCTGCCGACGATCGTGCCGCAGGCCCACGACCTGCCCATGGATCTGGTGGTCACCGAGCAGGCGCTGGACACCTCGCAGTTGGTCGTGACCCTGCCCTGAGTTGATAATGCCAAAATGGCTGTATTCGAGGTGGCTACGCCAGGATGGCATGTCAACGGGTCGTGCGAACTGGTTCTAAGATGACGTAAAGCAAGTAAATCGAACGGCTAATGGGCGGTCAGCCCCGGCATGGAACGTGCTTTCCCGCGGGCTCGCACCGAGACCCAGAACTCGCCAAGGAGGACGCCATGAACACCGAGAAGCTCACCCAGAAGTCGCAAGAGGCCCTGCAACTCGCCCAGGCCAAGGCGGTGTCCTTCGGGCACCAGCAGATCGACGTGCCGCACCTGCTCGTGGCGCTGGTCGAACCCAAGGACGGGCTGGTCGCGCGGCTGCTCGAGCGCATGCAGGTGCCCGCTGACGTCTTCCAGGGGGCGATCGAGGCCGAGTTGCGCAAGCTGCCGAAGGTCTCGGGGCCGGGCTTCTCGGCGGACAAGATCTTCCTGACCCAGGACCTCGCCGCGGTGCTGACCGCCGCCGAGAAGCAGGCGAGCAAGATGCGCGACGAGTACGTCTCGGTCGAGCATCTGTTCCTGGCGATCCTGGCGGCGGCGAAGGGTGGTGTGCGCGAGGCGTTCAAGACGTTCGCGCTCGACGAGACCCGCTTCCTCAACGCCCTCAAGGAAGTCCGCGGCAACCAGCGTGTGCAGAGCGCCAACCCCGAAGCGACCTACGAGGCGCTCGAGCGCTACGGCCGCGACCTCGTGAAGATGGCGAAGGACGGCAAGATGGACCCGGTGATCGGGCGCGACGACGAGATCCGCCGCGTGATCCGCATCCTGTCGCGCAAGACCAAGAACAACCCCGTGCTGATCGGGGAGCCCGGCGTCGGCAAGACGGCGATCGCGGAGGGCCTGGCGCAGCGCATCGTGCGCGGTGACGTTCCCGAAGGCCTCAAGGACAAGACGGTGTTCGCGCTGGACATGGGCAGCCTCGTCGCCGGCGCGAAGTACCGCGGTGAGTTCGAGGAACGCCTCAAGGCGGTGCTCAACGAGGTCAAGACCAGCGAGGGCCGCATCCTGCTGTTCATCGACGAACTGCACACCATCGTCGGCGCCGGCAAGGCGGAGGGTGCGATGGACGCCGGCAACATGCTGAAACCGATGTTGGCCCGCGGTGAGTTGCACTGCATCGGCGCCACCACGCTCGACGAGTACCGCAAGTACATCGAGAAGGACGCGGCGCTCGAGCGGCGTTTCCAGCCGGTGCTCGTCGACCAACCGAGCGTCGAAGACACGGTCTCGATCCTGCGCGGTCTCAAGGAGCGTTTCGAGGTGCATCACGGCGTCAAGATCCAGGACGCCGCGCTGGTCAACGCCGCGACGCTGTCGCACCGCTACATCACCGATCGCTTCCTGCCGGACAAGGCGATCGACCTCGTCGACGAGGCGTGTGCGATGATCCGCACCGAGATCGACTCGCTGCCGACCGAACTCGACACCGTCAGTCGCAAGCTCATGCAGCTGCAGATCGAGGAGGCGGCACTCGCCAAGGAGAAGGATGCGGCCAGCAAGGCGCGGCTGCACGAGCTCAAGAAGGACATCGCCGAACTGCGCGGCAAGGCTGACGCGATGCGCGCCCAGTACGAGTCCGAGAAGCAGGCGATCGGCAAGGTTCGTGGTCTGCGCGAGAAGATCGAGGCGTTGCGCCACGAACAGCAGGAAGCCGAGCGCCGCTACGACATGAACAAGGCCGCCGAGCTCAAGTACGGCGCGATCCCCGACGCCGAGAAGGCGCTGGCCGCCGAAGAAGCGCGCATGGCCGGCGGCGACGAGGGTGGCGAACGGCTACTGCGCGAAGAAGTCACCGCCGACGAGATCGCCCAGATCGTCGCGCGCTGGACGGGCATTCCGGTGACCCGTCTGATCGAAGGTGAGCGCGAGAAGCTGCTCAAGCTGGACGAGATCCTGCACGAGCGTGTCGTCGGTCAGGACGAGGCCGTGCAGGTGGTCGCCGACGCGGTGATCCGCGCGCGTTCGGGCATCAAGGATCCCAAGCGCCCGATCGGCAGCTTCCTGTTCCTCGGCCCCACCGGCGTCGGCAAGACCGAACTGGCCAAGACGCTCGCCGAGGCGTTGTTCGACAGCGAAGACAACCTCGTGCGCATCGACATGTCCGAGTACATGGAGAAGCACGCGGTCAGTCGCCTGATCGGCGCACCGCCCGGTTACGTCGGGTACGACGAAGGCGGCCAGTTGACCGAGGCCGTGCGGCGCAAGCCGTATTCGGTGGTGCTGTTCGACGAGATCGAGAAGGCGCACCCGGACGTGTTCCACGTGCTCCTGCAGATCCTCGACGACGGCCGCGCGACCGACAGCCAGGGCCGCACCGTGGACTTCAAGAACACCGTGCTGATCCTGACGTCGAACATCGGCGCGCCGATCCTGCTCGAGGGCATCACCAAGGATGGCACGATCATGGACGCGGCGCGCGACCAGGTGATGGCCGAGCTGCGGCGCCACTTCCGCCCCGAACTGCTCAATCGAATCGACGACATCGTGCTGTTCAAGCCGCTGCAGAGCGGCGAGATCCGCCGCATCGTCGATCTGCTGCTGGTCGACCTGCGGTCCCGGCTCGCGGATCGCCGCATCACCATCGACGTCACCGACGAAGCGAAGACGTTCCTCGGCAACCAGGGATACGACCCGGTGTACGGGGCGCGGCCGCTGAAGCGTTACCTGCAGCGTGCGCTGGAGACGCAGGTGGGTCGCAAGATCATCGCCGGCGAGATCGTCGACGGCAGCGTCGTGCACGTCGATGTCCGCGCGGGCGACCTGGTGATCGAGTCGCGTCGCCCTGAACCGGTCGCGAACTGACCCTCGTCGCTGGCGGCGCGCTTCACCGAGCCGGTGACGACAACCATCGGCTCAGCGTCGTGCGCAGGTCGGCGAGGTTCATGGGCTTGGCGAGGTAGTCGTCCATGCCCGCATCGAGGCAGCGCTGCCGATCGTCGGGGAACGCGTGGGCGGTGACGGCGACGATCGGGGTTCGCGCCCTGCCTTGCAGTTCGAGGGCGCGGATCGCTGCGGTGGCCTCGAAGCCGTCCATGACCGGCATCTGGCAGTCCATGAGGATCACGTCGTAGGAGCCGATCCCGGCCATCTCGAGGGCGGTTGCGCCGTCGCTGGCGACTTCGGCCTCGACGCCGAGTCGATGCAGCATCGCCAGCGCGACCCGCTGGTTGACGGGGTTGTCCTCGACCACGAGCACGCGGGTGGCGGTGAGGTCGTCTGCCAGCGGCGCACGATCGGCGGCGGGTGCCGGATCGCAGCCGCTGCCATCATGGGCCTTGGGCAGCTCGAACCAGAACGTCGAGCCGCCGCCGGCGGCGCTCTCCATGCCGATGGTTCCGCCCATCTGTTCGATCAGCGTGCGTGAGATCGCGAGACCCAGCCCCGTGCCGCCGTATCGCCGCGCATGAGAACTGTCGACCTGGCTGAACTTCTGGAACAGCAGGTCCTGCTTGTCCGCCGCTACGCCGATCCCGGTGTCGACGACTTCGCAGCGGATGGTCGGCTCCGCAGCTCCAGCGACCATGCGCAAGTGCACGGCGACCTTGCCGGTGTCGGTGAACTTCACCGCGTTGCCGATCAGATTGGTGAGTACCTGTCGAGCGCGCGTGCTGTCGCCGATGGCGCACCAGCAACAGGCCGGATCGGCAACGAGTTCACAGCTGACGTTCTTCTGGGCGGCGGTGGGCACGAACAACGTGACGACCTCGCGTGCGCCGTCGAGCAGCGAGAACGGGGCCGCGTCGATCTTCATCTTGCCGCTCTCGGCTCGAGACAGGTCGAGGATGTCGTTGAGCACCGTCAGCAGTGCGCGCGTCGACTGGCCGATGGTGTCGATCCACTCACGTTGCTGCGGCTCCAGGTCGCTGCCGGCCAGCAACTCGGTGAACCCCAGGATCCCGTTCATCGGCGTGCGGATCTCGTGGCTCATGTTGGCCAGGAACTCCGTCTTGGCGCGGTTGGCCACCTGTGCGGCCGCCGCGAGCCGTTCACTCGCTTCGAGGTTCTCGCGCAGCTTGTCGTTGGCCTCCTGCAGTTCGCGGTGGGCCATTTCCGTGCGACGTTGGGCTTCGGTCAGCTCGAGCATCGCCTGCCGCCGATCGCTGGCCTCGACGACGAGCATCGCGAAGTCGGCGATCGAGGCGATGAAGTCCTGTTCCTCGACGGACCAGGTCCGCGCCGTGCCGATGTGTTCGGCACAAACGACGCCGATCAGCTGGCCGCCTTGCCAGACGCCGCAGTCGAGCAGGGAGGTGATGTTGAGCGGCTGCAGGTAGCTGCTCGTGAACTCAGTGGTCCGCGGGTCGAGTTGGGCATCGTGCGCTGCGAGCATGCGGTGTTGCTCGAGCGCTTCGAAGTAGTTGGGGAACGCGGCGACGGGCAGACTGATGCCGGAGCTCGTCTCGCCGGTGTCCCGTTGCAGCAACAGGCGGCACTCGAGCGTGGTTCGATCGGTATTGAAGAACCAGATGCTGGCGCGCGCCGTGTCCAGCAGTTCGGCGGTGCGCTCGACGAGCGTCTGGCAGGCTGCAGCGAAGTCGCCGTGGTCGATGCGCGCCAGCTCGAGGAACACCCGGTGTTGGCGTTCGAAGAACTTCGAGCGCTGTCGCATCTGGGCCAACAGCTGTGGCAACGATCCGCCGGACGCGGGGCTCTGGTCCCTGGCGTGGTTCGGGTCGTTCGTGGTCACGGATCGACATCGAGCAGGTGCCCAGGGAGCCTGAACGGCCGCGGGTTGGGCTTGATGCCATGGGTGCTACGGAGTGTTCCGGGGTGGGCATTCCCCAGGTAGCCTGACACCCAGATCGATGGTTGCCATCCAGGACCCGGCCTCGTTTCCGTTCGTCAGCGCACTGCAGGCGCGATGGTCGGGCGTGCTCACCGAGTTGTGCGCCTTGCCGCCGGCGTCATTCGCCACCAGCCCCGACTCGCTCACGACCGTCGCCGATGGTTATGACGAGACCGGTTGGTCGTGGTTCGGCATCTTCGGTGGAGGGGCTGGCGAAGAAGCGAACCGAGCCCAGTGTCCGCTGACGGCTGCAGCGTGCGCCGCGGTGCCAGGAATGATCAATGCAGGCTTCTCGAGGTTTCGCCCGGGCACACACCTCTACCCGCATCGCGGCGAGATGACGGGTGTGCTGCGCTGCCATCTGCCGCTGCTCGTTCCCGAGGGCGATGTCGGCATGCGTTTTGGTACCGAAGCCTGCCGCTGGCAACCGGGTCGTTGCCTAGTGTTCGACGACACCGTCGAGCACGAGGCCTGGAACCACGGCGCCGACGATCGCGTGGTGTTGCTGATCACCTTCGCGGCGCCGCCGCGCTGACCGCGGGGCCTACTCGAGTTCGCCGCAGTCGGCGATGACCACGTCCTGCGAGGTCGTGCCGGAGCGCGATCCGACCGCTTCCATCTTGTCGAGCACGTCCATGCCCTCGACGACCTTGCCGAACACGCAGTGTTTGCCGTCGAGCCACGGCGTCAGCACCGTGGTGATGAAGAACTGCGAACCGTTGGTGTTCGGCCCGGCGTTCGCCATCGACAGCAGGCCCTTGGTGTCGTGCTTCTTCTGGAAGTTCTCGTCCTTGAACTTCTCGCCGTAGATCGACTCGCCGCCCGTGCCATTGCCGCGCGTGAAGTCACCGCCCTGGCACATGAACTGCTGGATGATGCGGTGGAAGCGGCAACCCTTGTAGTGCAGCGGCTTGCCTTGTTTGCCCATGCCCTTCTCACCCGTGCACAGGGCGCGGAAGTTCTCGGCGGTCTTGGGGGTGGTGTCGGCGAAGAGCTCGAAGACGAGGCGGCCGGCGGCCTTGTCACCGATGGTGATGTCGAAGTAGACGCGGGGGTTGCTCATGGGGGCGGAAGTGTTAGCCGATCGGCGCGGCGAGGCCAAACGCTACCTGGGGTGACGTGTCCTCGGGGCCGTCATGACACGCCCCGCCACCAGGCGCGCAGCGTGGCGATCGCGCCACTGCGGTCGGTTTGGTTGGGGGAGTACCCACAGGTGTCGAAGTCGAATCGGCGCTGCGGGAACAGGTCGCGCAGGTTCCCCTGCAGGCCCTGCCACGCAGCGGCGCGCACGGCCTCATTGGCGTCGTCGAGCAGATCGAGCAGCGCCGGCACCGTTGTGCGGCTGCGAAAGCCCGCGAGTGCGCGCGTCGCGGTCAGTCTCGTCGGGCCCTCGGCCTTCACGAGTTCGAGCAGCACGGGCAGGCCCGACAGGTCGTCGCGGCGGCGCAACGTCGTCGCCGCAACGATGCGGGCGTCGACATCGGCGCCGTGCAGCATCGCCGTGAGGTCCTTGTCCAACAGGCCGTCGGGCATGCTGGCCAGGGCCTCGAGCGCGGCCGCGGCGACGTCCTGGCGCTGGTCGGTCAGCAGCTGACGCAGGGCGGCAGCGGCGGTCTGTGGCGCGTGTTTGCGCAGCAGCGTCGCGATGCGGGTCACGTCGAAACGGCTGCGCGGCTTGCTCAGCGCGGCGGCTGCCGCTTCGGTGATCTCCTTCGGCAGGTTGACGGCGTCGTCGAGCAGGGAGCTCGCATTCCAGAACAGCTGCGGTGCTTCACCGAGCAAGTCGGCGAGCGGGGCGACGTGCTGGGTGCTGCCGCTCGCGACGAGGTAGGCCAAGGCGACGCAGCGCAGGTCGCGATCGGTTGCCGCGGCGAGCGTCTCGACGACGGCCATCGTCGCGCTGCGGTGGTTCCGTTCCTGCTGCTGCAGCAGCGACAGCACCTGCATGGCCAGCGCGGAAGGAGCGTCGGTCGTCAGGTAGCTGCGCAGCGCCGCGAACAGGGCCTCGTCGGTGATGCCCCACACTGCGCCGACCGCTTGCGAGCGCGCGTTCGCCGGCGTCGCCTTCACCGCTGCGGCCAGCACTGTCAGCCGCGAGCGGTCGCCGCTGCGCACCAGCAGCGCCGCTCCGGCGACCCGCAGGAACGGTTGTTCGGCACCGAGCCACTTCACGTAGACGGCGCGCGTCGTGTCGATCGGCTGGCCCTGCAGCAGGTAGACGGCGAACTGTTGTGCGGCGATCGGATAATCGCCGACGCGTCGGGCGATCAACGGCACCATCGCCGGGTCGCGGCGCCGCTGCAGTTCGGAGTAGGCGCTCGAGCGTGTTCGCGCATCGTCGCTGCCGAGCCGGTCGACCAGCGTCTGCAGTTCTTCTTGCTGGGCGTGCGCGGTGGCCCCGAGGCACGAGAGCAGCACGGCCGCGGCCACGGTGCGCATCAGCGGCCTCCGCCGGTGGTCGGACCGGAGGGTGTGCCGGTGCTGCCGCCTTCGCGCGTCGGGCGCCGCGGTGTGATCGGCCCGGGCTTGTCACCGGTCTTGGGGCGCTCGCGCGGCAGACTGCCGGCGATGCCGGGGAACGTCGGCCAGAACGACGCGATGCCGTTGCGGCGCAGGGCGTAGCCGAACTGGCTCTTGCCGTAGCGCACCTGATACGCCGTGAACAGGCCGTCGAGCTTCTCGAGTTCCGCGCGCACGGCCGCGCCGCCGGGCAGTTCGACGTCGAAGAACGGACGCACGCCGTGGCACAGGCAGAACCGGGTGGTGCCGATGCCTGACGGTCGCCGGTCGTCGTCGAGCGCCGGCACCTCGGGTGGTGGCATCGGCTCGCCGCGCGCATCGAGCAGCGTCGGTGCGATGTCCCGACACCAGGCTGCGTAGAGCAGCAGGTTGACGCGCGTCAGCTGCAGCAGCACGACCAGGTAACGCGCCGCGGCGAGGCCGCGCGGCGATGCGCTCTCGGGCGTGATGCCGGCGATCTTCTCGGCGAGCTGATCGCGCAAGCGTTCGGCATCTTCGGCGGCCTTCTCGGCGCGTTTGGCGTTGCGATCGAAGCTCGCGGAGAACAGCAGGCCGAGGTCGCGGCCGGACTTCGACCGTTCCGGCGACGCCGAGGTGGTGCTGATCTTGATGCCCGGCTGGCTGTCGATCAGGCCGGCTTCGGCAGCGGCGCGCCAGGTCGTGATCATCGCGCGGTAGGCCGGATCGCGTCCCAAGGCGGCATAGGTGTCGTCTCGCGACAGCGTCGTCGGTGCGAGCTGCGCCACCAGGACGCTGTTCCACGAGCCGTCGGGCGGCAGGTGGTCGCCGGTGCAGAACAGGCAGCGGCTACCGACGGGGGCGCAGTCGTGTGCGGTCTGCGCGGCGGCCGCGTGCAGGAACACGCGGCCCTCCGTCGCCGCAGCGAGGCGGGCGAGGCCCCACATCGCGTAACCCGCCGGCGTCGACTCGTTCGCCGCCGGGAACTGGAACAAGAACCCCCACGGCACGTCGATGACCGCCCCGTCGGCGCCCGTCAGCGTGGTGCCGCGAGGCTTCTCCTGGTACTGACGGTGGGCCCAGTAACAATCCGCGAGCGTCGCCTCCGACGTGAGCACTTCGATGCGGGCCTTGGCGCGGTTCGCCAACGCAACCGTCTGTTCGACATCGTCCTCGACGTCGCCGTTCTCGAGCGTCACCAGCAGCAGCACACGCTCGGCGGAGCCGCCGCCGAACGCGCCGAGTGCCTTGCGCACGTCGGCATAGACGTTCTGGAAGTCCAGCGCCGGTGTCGCGAGGCGTCGCTCCACCTCCTGGATGACCTGGTCGTGCTCGAGCGTGGGTGCCAGCACCATGCAGTTCTTCTCACCCACCACGCCGAGGCCGATGCGGGTCTTGGCCAGCAGTTCGCGGTTGGTCGCGACGGCGTGGGCGAACGCCGCGGCGAACCCCCCGGTGACGAGACCGGTCGACGGATCGAGCACCACGATCACGGTGCGTTCCTGCGGCTGCCGCGAAGCGCCGCCGAGCACGATGTCCAGCGGGCGCGCCAAGGTGCGCCCTGGTTCGGTGATGCTGGCCGCGGTCGGTGGCTGCTGGGCGCCCAGGCCGCAGAGCAGGGCCGCGGCGGCAATGGCGTGGCGACGCATCGCGGCAGGATACCCGCGGTCGCGACGGCGCGGGCGTCCAGTCCGGTCCACCGACCCGCAACGCTCCTTCAGTGTGGCCAGACGCGCAGGTCTGCGACCAGCGGCAGGTGATCCGAGGCGGTGCGTGCCCCCTTGCTGCGCGGCCGCGTCAGCGACAGTAGCTCGCAATTGCCTCGCACGAACAGTGAGTCGAGCGCGCGCACGGGTGCCCACGCCGGGAACGTCTTCGGCGGTCGCGCTGGACCGTGGAAGCCTGCGGGCACCAGCAGGCGTTTGCCCAGCGAGCCCCAGACGTCGTTGAAGTCGCCCGCGACGACCAGCGGCGTGTCGGCGTGCACCGAGCGGATCGGGCCGCAGTCGAGGAACCGCGTCAGCTGCTCGCGGCGTTCGCGTTCGGACAGGCCCAGGTGCAAGTTGAAGACGTGCAGCAGGCGCGTGTGACCGTCGGGTTTGGTCAGCCGCAACTCGGCGTGCAACACCGAACGCGCCTTCTTGCCGGGCAGGGTGAGGTCGACGTTCTCGGTGCGCACGATCGGCGCACGGCTCAGGATCGCGTTGCCGTATTCGCCGCGGCGCGGGCCGAAGCGCACGTTGACGAAGTAGCTGCGGTGGGGGAGGCCGAGCAGTTCGCCGAGCACGTCGACCTGCGGGTCGTTGCCGTACCAGCGTCCGCGCTGCGCGACTTCCTGCAGCAGCACGACGTCGGGTGTGCACTGTGCGATCACCGCGGCGATGCGCGCAGGATCGTGGCGTCGGTCGAGGCCGCCGACGCACTTGTGCACGTTCCAGGAAACCACGCGCAGGGTCAGTGGCAACAGCTCTCCCCTTGCCAGGACACCAGACCGCGCCAGACCAGTACCCCTGCCGCCAACAGCATCGCGCCGCGTTGTACCCGCAGCATCGTCGTCGGGCCGAAGCGTTGCACCAGGCGGGCCGCCTGCGTCTGGGCCAGGAACAACAACGGCAGGGAACCGAGCGCGAAGCCGCTCATCACCGCGCCACCGCCGAGCGCCGAACCGGCGATCGCGGCGCCGGCGAACGCCGACCAGAGCAGGCCGCATGGCAACAGCGGCGTGGCCAGACCGAGCGCCGCGGCGCGGGCGAACGGCGGCAGGCGCCGCGCGCGCTGCAGGACCGCCTGCACCGCGCCGCCGAGCCCCGGGATCTTCAGCGCCCCGCGTTCACCGACGAGTGCCAGCAGCACGAGGCCGGCCGCGAGCACGAACGACACCCACGCCGTCGGTGCGCCGAGGTCGCGCGCACCCATCGTCGCGCCGACGGAGCCGAGAACTACGCCCATCGCCCCATACGCAATCGTTCGCCCGACGTGATACCACAGTGCGCTCGTGGCGTTCGCATGGAGCGCTACGGCGATCGGCCCGCACATGCACGCGCAGTGCACCGAGTTGGCGGCGCCGAAAACGAAACTCTCGAGGAACGCGGTCATTGGCCAAGCCTGTGGGACACCAGTCGGTAGTCTCGGCGACGGAACGCGTGTCGCGCACCCGGAATTCTCCGGATGTTGCGACCAGGGAAGGGGCGGCAACGACGCGGTGTACGCATTGTGGCCTACCGGTGCCACACGAACGGCGTAGCTCGTCGTTCTGCTGCGGCGGCTGCGAAGCGGTGCACGCGCTGCTCGCCGACGAGGACCTGCTGCGTTTCTACGATCTCGGGGGCGGCGACGCGGGCGCGATCGGCGCGGTGCCGCAGGTGCCGGCCTTCGACTGGCTCGCGGACCACGAGCAACGCGGCAGCGACGAACGCTGCACGCGCCTGGTGCTCGACGTGCAAGGTATCCGCTGCGCGGCGTGTGTCTGGCTGTTGCAGACGGTGTGGCGGCGCCTGCCGGGCAGCGTCGACATCCGCCTCGATGCCTCGCTGGGGCGGGCGACGCTCGTCTATGCGCGCGGCGCCGACACCGCGCAGCGTTTCCTGCGCACCGCGGCCCGACTCGGTTACCCGATGGCGCCCGCCAGCCGGCGCATCGAACGCGACACGGGTCTGTTGCTGCGCCTGGGCATCTGCGCCGCCGTGGCGATGAACGCGATGATCCTCGCGATCAGCCTCTACTTCGGCCTCGACGTCGTCGCCGCCGGGTCGGCCGGCGGGGACGGGGCGCTGCGGCCGCTGTTCGGCTGGGCGCTCGCCGCGATGGCGACGATCAGCGTGGTCGTCGGCGGGCCGGTGTTCTTCCGCGCGGCGTTGGCGGGGCTGCGGGTGCGCGTCGTGCACATGGACCTGCCGATCTCGCTCGGCATCGTGATGGCCTACGCCGGATCGGTCCACGGCCAGCTCACGGGTGGCGCAACCTACTTCGACACGGTGTCGATCTTCGTGGCGTTCATGCTCGGTGGACGCTTCCTGCAGCAGCGCACCTTGGCGAAGAGCCGCGATCAGGTGCTCGCCGACGACGGCGCCGAACACCTGCGCGTGCGGCGCATCGGGCCGGCGGGCATCGAACTCGTGGGTGTGCACGCGCTGCGCGTCGGCGACCAGGTGTTGCTCGCGCCCGGCGATCTCGTGCCGGTTGCGGTGCGCGCCGAAGACGGCGGCAGTTTCTCGTTCGACTGGATCAACGGCGAGAGCGAGCCGCGGAGCATCGGTGTCGGCGGCGAGTTGCCGGCCGGCGCGTTCCAGGCCGGCCGCGCGCCGGTGAGGGCCACGGTGCTGGCCGACTTCGCCAGCTCGGGACTCGGCGATCTGCTCGGCCAGGAGCCCGTCGATCGCGAAGACACGCGCGGCAAGGTGCGCTTCTGGGAACGGCTCAACCGCAGCTACGCAGCCGCCGTGCTGCTGGCCAGCGCGGCGCTGGGGCTGGTCTGGGCCCTGATCGACCCGAGCCGGGCGCTGCCGGTGGCGGTGTCGGTGCTGGTGATCACGTGCCCGTGCGCGATGGGCATCGCCACGCCGCTGGCCTTCCACCTGGCGCTGGCGCAGCTGCGCCGCGAAGGCGTGTTCGTTCGCACCCGCAGTCTGCTCGACAAGGTGCGCGGCGTGCGCAAGGTCGTGTTCGACAAGACCGGCACGATGACGTTCGGCGGGCTGCTGGCCAGCGCCCGCCGCGAGGTGTGCGCCGCGGACTTGCCGGTGTTGGCGACCGTGGTTGCGAGCAGCAACCACCCGGTGAGCCAGGCGATCCTGCGCTCGCTGCCGCGCGTGCCGTTCGACGCGACGTTGCGCGTCGAGGAAGTGCCGGGCCACGGTGTGATCGCGCGCCGCGGCGCCGACGAGTACCGGCTGGGCAGCCGCGAGTTCGTCGGGCTGGCAGCCGGAACGCGCGCGGGGCGTGAGTGTCTGTTCACCAAGAACGGCGAACTCGTCGCTGCCTACGACCTCGACGAGGACTTCCGCGCCGGCGCCGACCTCGAGGTTCAGGCGCTGCGTGCGCGTGGCCTGCAGGTCCATCTGATGTCGGGCGATCGCAGCGACCGCGTGATCGCCGCCGCCGCCCGGTTGGGCATCGATCCGCAAGCGGCGCGCGGTGACATGAGCCCCGAGGACAAGGCCGCGGCAGTCCGGGCGCTCGACGACGACGACGTGATGATGGTCGGCGACGGGCTCAACGACGCGCCCGCGTTCGCGGCGGCCTGGTGCGCGGGCACCCCGGCGATGGACCGGCCGGTGCTGCCCGCCCACGCCGACTTCTGTTTCCGCGGCGCCCGTTCGGGTGCCGTGCTGGCGTTGTTCGAGGTCGCCGATCGGCACGCGCGAGTCGTGCGTTCCAACCTGGCGATGGCGCTCGCCTACAACGGCACCACGCTGGTGGTCTGTGCCTGCGCGGCGATGACGCCGGTGCTGTGCGCCGTGCTGATGCCGCTGAGCTCGCTGGCGCTCGTCGTGCACACCGCGACGCGGCTGTCGCGCACCGGGAGGAACGCGTGAGCGTGATCCCGATCCTGCTGCTGTGCAGCCTGGTGCTCGTCGCCGGCTCACTCGTGTTGTTCGTGTTCTCGGCGCGGCAGGGCGACTGCCACGAAGCCGAACGCATGTGCCTTCTCCCGCTCGAGGACGACGCCGACGCGCCGCCCGAGTCGTCCCGTGACTCCGATTCCGATCCTGATCCGAGGTAACCCATGCAGACTGCAACCGTCACCGAGACCCGCCGCGTCGTCTACGACGACGCCGTCGTGCGCGGCTTCGTCTGGGCGAGTGTCGGCTGGGGCGCGATCGGCCTGCTCGTAGGCCTGTTGATCGCGCTGCAGCTGAGTTTCCCCGTACTCAACGCCGACCTGCCGTGGTTGACGTTCAGTCGCCTGCGCCCGTTGCACACCAACGCGGTGATCTTCGCGCTCGTCGGCAACATGATGTTCGCCGGCATCTACTACAGCAGCCAGCGCCTGCTGAAGACGCGCATGGCCAGCGACCTGCTGAGCAAGATCCACCTGTGGGGCTGGCAGGCGATCATCCTCGGCGCGGCGCTGACGCTGCCGCTCGGCATCACGCAGAGCAAGGAGTACGCCGAGCTCGAGTGGCCGCTCGACGTGCTGGTGGTGCTCGTCTGGGTCGCGTTCGCGGTCAACTTCTTCTGGACGCTCGCGATCCGCAACGAGAAGAACCTCTACGTCGCGATCTGGTTCTACATCTCGACGATCCTCACGATCGCCGTGCTCTACATCGTCAACAACCTGGCGCTGCCGGTGACGATGACCAAGAGCTACGGGGTGTTCGGCGGCGCGCAGGACGCGCTGACGCAGTGGTGGTACGGCCACAACGCGGTCGCGTTCTTCCTGACGACGCCGATCCTCGGGATCATGTACTACTTCCTGCCCAAGGCGGCAGATCGCCCGGTGTTCAGCTACCGGTTGTCGATCGTGCACTTCTGGGCGCTGGTGTTCATCTACATCTGGGCCGGCCCGCACCACCTGCTCAACACCGCGTTGCCCGACTGGGCGCAATCGCTGGGCATGGTGTTCAGCCTGATGCTGTGGGCGCCGTCGTGGGGCGGCATGCTCAACGGCCTGCTGACGCTGCGCGGCGCGTGGCACAAGGTGCGCACCGATCCGGTGCTCAAGTTCTTCGTCGCCGGCGTGACGTTCTACGGCATGGCGACCTTCGAAGGCCCGCTGCTGTCGATCAAGTCGGTCAGCGCGCTCGGCCACTACACCGACTGGATCATCGGTCACGTGCACAGCGGCGCGCTGGGTTGGAACGGCTTCATGGCCGCGGGCATGTTCTATTGGCTCGTGCCCAAGCTGTTCGGCACCAAGCTGCACAGCACGAAGATGGCCGACTACCACTTCTGGATCGGCATGGTGGGCATCCTGCTCTACGTCGCCTCGATGTGGGTTTCGGGCATCAGCCAGGGCCTGATGTGGCGGGCCGAGACCGTCGACGGCGGCCTGCAGTACACCGACTGGAACGCGATCCTCAACAGTCAGCAGATCATGTACATGACGCGCAGCTTCGGCGGCCTCATGTTCGTGCTCGGTTGGCTGATGATGATCTACAACCTGGTCACGACGGCGATGTCGGGCAAGGCCGTGACCGTCGAGGTCGACGTGCCCGTCACCCGCATCGCGCCGATTCCCGGTGAGCCCAGCACCGCGAAGCTGGTGTTCAGCAAGCCGGTCCTCGTCTGTGTGCTCGGCCTGATCGCCGCGTCGATGTTCGCGATGCCCAACCTCGGCCTCGCCGTGATGGGGTTCGTGATCCTGCTCGCCGTGGTGGCCTTCGCCGCCGGCATGTTGTTCAAGTCGACGCACCAGGGCAAACACACGTGGCACGACATGATCGAGTCGCGGCCTCTGGCGTTCTCGGTGTTGACGCTGATCGCGGTGGTGATCGGCGGCGTCATCGAGCTGCTGCCGGGACTCGTGCTCGACAAGAAGGTGCCGCTCGCCGCCAATGGCGAGATGTGTGTGTTGCCGTACACGGCGCTCGAGATCACCGGGCGCGACATCTATGTGCGCGAAGGCTGCTACGTGTGCCATTCGCAGATGATCCGGCCGTTCCGCAGCGAGCAGCTGCGGTATGGCGCCCCGAGTCGCATCGAGGAATCGATGTGGGATCACCCGTTCCAATGGGGCAGCAAACGCACCGGGCCGGACCTCGCGCGTGTCGGTCCCAAGTGGCCGGCGGCGTGGCACTGGGACCACATGCGTGACCCGCGTCTCACTTCCGAGGCCTCGATCATGCCCGGCTACCCGTGGCTGTTCGACGCGCAGACCGACCCGGCGCTCGCGCAGGACAAGATGCGCGTGCTCAAGAAGCTCGGCATCCCCTACACCGACGAGCAGGTTGCGAACGCGGTGGAGTCGCATCGCAAGCAGGCTGAAGACGTGTGCAAGGACCTGGCAACGCAAGGCAAGAGCGACGCGCAACCCGACCAGGAAGCCGTGGCGCTGATCGCCTACCTGCTCCGACTCGGTCGTAACCTCGAACCCGATCAGGCCCGCACCGCCGAAGGAGGCAAGTGATGCTGCGCGAGTTCCTGAGTCACATCTCGCTGACCGACCTGCCGGTCGTCGCGATGGTCATGTTCCTGGCCATGTTCCTCGCGGTGCTGGTGCGCGTCAGCCAACGCGCGCGGCGTCCCGAGTACCAACGCATGTCCAACCTGCCGCTCCAAGACGACGCCAACGAGAGGAGCTGAGTACGATGAGCAACGAGAATCTGCGGGAGCACACGTTCGACGGCATCCAGGAGTTCGACAACCGGTTGCCGAACTGGTGGCTGTGGACGTTCTACCTGGCGTGCATCTTCTCGATCGCCTACTGGGTGCACTACCACACCCTGGGCACGGGAGACCTGCCGATCGAGTCCTACGCCATCGAGCAGCAGATCGCCGCCGCACACCTCGAGGCGGAACTGGCCAAGAACCCGGTGACCGACGAACTGCTCCTCAAACTGGCCAAGGAGCCCGCGGTCGTCGCCGAGGGCGCGAAGATCTTCAAGGATCCAGGCAAGTGCGCGCTCTGCCACAAGCCGGACGGGAGCGGCAACATCGGCCCGAACCTGACCGACGCGTACTGGGTCTACGGCAACAAGCCGATGGACATCTACACGACGATCCGCGACGGCCGCCCCGGCGGCATGCTCGCGCACAAGGAGCAGGGCCCGCTCTTCATCCAGCGTGCCACTGCCTACGTGCTGTCGATCATGAACACCAACCTGCCGGGCAAGGCGCCGGAGCCGAACGCCAAGAAGCAATAACCGGCGGCGCGCCGGCGTTGTGACGACATGACCGATCCAGGAGCTGAGCGTGACGCGACGCCCACCGCGCCGGCGGAGGCCGTCGCCAAGCCCAAGGTGCACAAGGGACGCGCCGTCGTGCGGCGCCCCGACGTCGACACCTTGTTCAGCATCAACGCGGACGGTTCGCGCAACGCGATCCATCCGGCGGACGTGCGTGGTCGTTTCCAGTTGATCAAGCACGCCGTCTGGATCGTGCTGATCGGCGTCTACGTGGTGGTGCCGTGGCTGCGCATCGACGGCATCCCGGTGTTGCTGATCGATCTGCCGACGCGGCACTTCTATCTGTTCGGGCAGACCTTCAACGCACAGGACTTCTGGTACGCGTTCTTCTTCATCAGCGGCCTCGGCTTCGCCCTGTTCGTCGCCGCGGGGCTCTACGGTCGCGTCTGGTGCGGTTACGCGTGCCCGCAGACGGTGTTCCTCGAAGGGGTGTTCCGGCGCATCGAGCGCTGGATCGAGGGGCCTGCGGCTGCGCGCGCCAAGCTCGACAAGGCGCCGCTGCGCGGCGGCAAGCTGGTGCGGCGCGGCATCAAGATGGTGGTGTTCTTCGCCATCGCCGCGGTGATCACCCACTCGTTCCTCGGCTACTTCATGCGCATCGAGGACCTCGTCGATGCGGTCACTTCGTCGCCAGCCCAGAGCCCGGTGGCGTTCGTGTTCGTGCTGGTGGCGACGCTGATCCTGTTCGTCAACTTCACCTGGTTCCGCGAACAGTTGTGCATCGTCGTCTGTCCATACGGCCGTCTGCAGGGTGCGCTCTACGACGCCGATACGATCCTGGTCGGCTACGACGAGAAGCGCGGTGAGCCGCGCGGGCCGGCCCACGAACAGGGCGTCGGCGACTGCGTCGACTGTTACCGCTGCGTGGCGGTGTGTCCGACCGGTATCGACATCCGCAACGGCACGCAGCTCGAGTGTGTCGGCTGCGCCAATTGCATCGACGCCTGCGACGAGGTGATGGGCAAGCTCGGTCGGCCCAAGGGGCTCGTGCGCTACGACAGCCAGCGCGGCTTCGAGACCGGGAAGCGCCGGTTCCTGCGCGGTCGCGTCGTGCTCTACGCGATCCTGATGTTGCTGGGTCTGGGCGTGATGGGGTTCGCGGTGACCAAGCGGCACCCGTTCGAGGCCAGTCTGCAGCGCGCGCCGGGCAGCCCGTACCAGCTCGAGGGCGAGCGGCTGCACAGCGTCTTCGACCTCTATGTGATCAACAAGCGGTCGGGTGCTCGCGTCTTCAAGATCGAGCCCAAGACGAACGGGGACGTCGAGGTGCTGGTGGCGATGCCCGAGGTGAAGCTCGACTCGCTGCACGACGTGCACATTCCCGTGCATGTGTTCGTCGACCGGGCGAAGTTCACGCGCGGCATGGCGGTCGAGATCGAGGTGGCCTGCGACGAAGGGGATCAGCGCCTCGTGCGTGTCGCCAAGGGCACGCTGCTCGGTCCTTCGGCCGCGAAGTGACGGAGTTCACTCGGGGCGCTCGGTGCGCGGCAACCAGATGCGGAAGGTCGCGCCGCCGCCGGGCGTGGTCTCGAGGCCGAGCGTGCCGGCGTAGCCTTCGACGATGCTCTTGCTGACCGACAGGCCCAGTCCGGTGCCGCCGCGCGCGCGTTTGGTGGTGACGAACGGCTCGAACACGCGCTCGCCGAGGCTCTCGGGAATGCCGGGCCCGTTGTCGGCGACGCGCAGTTCGACGCCGCGCTCGTCGACGGCGCTCGACAACACGACCGAACGCACATCGCACTGGTGGTGCAGCAGGGCATCCTTGGCGTTGATCAACAGATTGAGCAGCACCTGCTGGATCTGCTGCGGACGCGCCAGCACCTGTGGCAGTTCCTGGGGCACCGTGACCCGCAGGTTGATGCCGTGGCGCTTGAAGTTCTCGCCGATCAGGCGCAGCGTGCGATGCACGACGTCCGGCAGGAAGGTCGGCTGGGCGCGGTCCTGGTCGTCGCGTGCGAATTGCAGCAGGTCCTTGACGATCTCGGCGATGCGCTGGCCCTCTTCGATCACGACCTGGCAGTTCTCCTTCGGATCGTCGCCGTCGAGGATCAGCTGCGCGCAGTTGATCATCGTGTTGATCGGGTTGTTGACCTCGTGGGCGATGCCGGCGGCCAGTTCGCCGACGGCGGCGAGGCGTTCAGTCTGCGCCAGCTTCGACTGCATCTGCTTACGTTCGGTGATGTCGCGGATCACCGCGGTGAAGAATCGGACTTCGCCGATCCAGCCTTCGCCCACCGACAGGTCGATCGGGAACATCGAACCGTCCTTGCGCCGACCGACGACCTCCCGGCCGATGCCGATGATGCGCCGCTCGCCGGTCTGCAGATATCGACGCAGATAACCGTCGTGCTCGGAGTTGAAGGGCTCCGGCATCAGGATCGTGACGTTCCGGCCGATCAGCTCCTGCTCGCCGTAACCGAACAGTCGGATCGCGGCGCCGTTGACGTTTTCGATCCTGCCGCGGGCGTCGATCGTGACGATGCCCTCGGTGGCGGTGTCGACGATCGCCCGCCACCGCGCGGCGTGGCCGCTGGCGGCATCGGCGGCGGCGCTGCGTTCGCGCTCCGCCTGCGCCGAGGCGCGGTCGACCTGGAGGTGCATCTGCCGGCGGCACCACAGCAGGCAGGCACCGACAGCACCGGTCGCGCCGGCGACCAACCAGCAGAGGTCGCGCCCTGCGGATGCGGTCGGCAGCGTCAGCCCCAGCGCCGTGAACACTGCGCCGAGGAACAGCAGCGCGCCTCCTCGCAGCCAGGGCGGCGAGTTCGTCTCTCGCCGAGCCGATTGCGCATTCTCATCGGGCATTGCGAGGTGGACTTGTAGCCGGGCCCTGGCCGATGTCTACGGTTCATGCCACCCTCGCGATACGAACTTCGTCCCGTCACGTTCGCGTCCAGCGTCTGCCACAATGCTCCGACACGGACGTAGCTGGAGCGGTAGCGGTACCGAACCCAGCCTGTCGAGCCAAATGGCCCGGATCATCCTCATCGACGACGAAGTGCGGCTGCTGCAGACGCTGGCGCGCTTCCTGGAATTGCAGGGTCACGAAGTGATCCGCGGCTCGAGTTTCGCCGCGGTCTCCGATCATCTGTGGCCCGGCAAGTTCGAGATCGTGATCACGGACATCGTCATGCCCGAGTTCGATGGCATGAAGGTGCTGTCCGAAGTGGTCCAGGCCCGGTTGTGTCAGGAGCCGGTGATCCTGATCACGGGTGAGCCCAACCTCGAAACCGCCTCCGAGGCGGTGCGCCGGGGGGCCTTCGATTACATCAGCAAGCCGGTCACCAAGGACAAGCTGCTCGAAGCCGTGCAGCGTGGGCTGCGCCATGTGCAGTTGCTGCGTGAGCGCGATCGCGCGCGTCAGGTCGAACTCGAGGTGCTGCGCAACCTGGCCATGCTCGGCGAGTCGGCGGCGGTGCTGACGCACGAGATCCGCACCCCGATCACCAGCCTGCGGCATGCGTTGCGCGCCGTCGGCGAGAAGCTCGGCATCGCGGACAAGGTGCTCATCGAGGAGTTCGTCGGCAACCTGAGCCGCATCGAGCGCATGCTCAGTCAGACGCTGTCGTTCGCCAAGCCGCTCGACTTGCACAAGGAGCCGGTGGTGCTCGAGCGCCTGTTCGGCAACTGCCTCAAGGAGCTCGGAAGTCTCGAGATCATGGCCAACATGACCTGTGAGGTGCGCTGCGAACCGGGGCTGCGGGCGATGGTGGATCCGCAGCTGTTCGGCGAGGTCGTCACCAACCTGGTGAGGAACGCCGCCGAGGCCTGTGGCGGCAACGGCCAGATCGAACTCGTCGCGCGTCGCAGCGGCAGCAAGATCGTGGTCGATGTCGCCGACGATGGGCCCGGAGTCGCCGCCGACCGTCGCGACGACATCTTCAAACCGTTTCACAGCTCCAAGTCCTACGGCACGGGGATTGGTCTCGCCTTCTGCCGCAAGGTCGTCGAATCTCACGCCGGCTCGATCGGTCTCGTCGACCGACCGGGTGCCGGCGCCTGTTTCCGGATCGAACTCCCTGCCCTGCCCGTCGAGCTGCCGAAGGACGCTGATGGCAGCGCGGAGAATCCACAGAACCAAGGTTCTTCGGTCACTCCCGGTTCTCCGGCGTGATCGCGAACGAAGGCTCAGCCATGATCGAAAAGCAAACCGTCACGTTGGTGCTCATCGACGACCAGGCCATGGTCCGTGCCGCCTTCAAGTCGCTGCTCGAGCGCATCCCGCACTTCCAGGTGGTCGGTGATGCCGGCAGCGCCCGCGAAGGCATCGAACTGGTCGAGCGGTTGCGTCCCGACGTCGTCGTGCTCGACATCACCATGCCCGGTCTGTCGGGCATCGATGCCGTCGGGCCACTCAAGCAGGTGTCGTCGCACACACGCGTGCTGATGGCGTCGCAGCACGAGGGCATGAAGTTCGTCCAGCAGGCCCTGCAGGCCGGTGCCGACGGCTACCTCTCCAAGGACAGTGAGCCCGAGGAGCTGGCGCTGGCGATCGAAGCGATCTGCCGCGGTGACTCCTACCTGTCGCCCAAGGTGGCCAGCGGCATCATGGCGCGCGCCGTGCGCGGCGAGGCGCCGATGCCCAACGACAGCAGCGCCCTGGGTGTGCTGACGCCGCGCGAACGCGAGGTGTTCCAGCTGCTCGCGCTCGGCAAGGCCAACAAGGAGGTCGCGGCGTTGCTCGACCTGTCGCTGGGCACGGTCAAGAAGCACCGTGAGAACCTGCAACGCAAGCTCGACTGCCATTCGGCGGCGGAGCTCGCGCGGCTCGCGATCCGCGAAGGCCTGCTCAACGTCTGAATCGGAGCCGGTCGGCGGCCGCGTCATTCATCGGCGCTGCGGACCGTCAGCACCGGGCAAGCGGCGCTGCGCACCACCTTCTCGGCGGTGCTGCCGAGCAGCATGTGCTTGAGCCCGGTGTGGCCATGCGTGCCGATGATGATCATGTCGGCGCCGACGTCCTTGGCGCAGTCGAGGATCGCGTGGTGGCTGGCACCGTCTCGCAGTTCGGTGCTGACCTGGATGTCGGTCCCCAGCGACGCCTTCAGTTCGGCGAGTTCCTCGGTGCCACGCTTGTGGATCTCCTCGCGCAGGTTGGGGAACGCCGACACGGTGCCGAAGCTGCGCAGCGGATAACCCATGTCCGGGATCACGTGCAGCAGCACGATCTCGGCCCCGAACGACCGTGCCATCTCGATGGCGTAGTCGATGGCGTGGCGCGCCGTGGGGGAGAAGTCGGTCGGGCAGAGGATGCGGCGGATCTTGGTCATGGCAACCTGTATGGATGTCGGCGTGCCACCCGTGACAGCGGGATCGGTGCGTCGACAGCGATAGCGAATCGCGGCGCGTCAGCCCAGGCAAGAGGGTCTTGGTTTCGCTCCCAGGTGGCTGTTGTGCGGCGCCTGCGTGCGGCGGGAACCTGTGCGCTGCTCTTCCCCGGCGAGCCGCGCTCGGCCACACTTGCCGCGCTCATGGAACTCGAGCCCGAAGGCATCGTGCCGCCCGACGACGACCCCAGAGGTGGCGGCGACGGGGTCGCGCAGCAGATCGAGGCCCTGCTCGACGAGGATCGTTGTGAGGAGGCGTTGGCCTTGATCCGCGAGGCGACGGCGGCTGGCCGGGGCAACCCGCTGGACCTGGCGTTCCTGGCTGGCGACGCCCACATGGCGCTGGGGCAGGCGCGACTGGCGGAAGCGAAGTTCCGGCAGGTGCTGGCGCACGATCCCGACTGTGCCTCGTCGCGCTGCTGGTTGGCGATGTCGTTGTTCCTGCAGTGGCGCTTCGACGAGGCCGAGGTGGCGGTGCGGGCCGCGTTGGAGTTGCCCGAGCCGGCCGCGGATGTCTACGCAGTGCAAGGTGCACTGCTCGAGCGGCGCGGCGAGTTCGACGCCGCCGACGCCAGCTTCGAGCGCGCTGCGGCGGTGGCGCCGGACAAGTACTGGCCACCCGAGCGCATGACGAGGCCGGAGTTCGACCGTGAGGTGCGGCGCGCGGCGCGCAAGCTGCCTCGGCAGTTCCGTCAGGCGCTCGATCGTGTGCCAGTGGTCGTGCAGGACGTGCCCGATACCACGCTCGCGGAGGACGGTGACGAGGAGGTGGCGCCCGACATCCTCGGCCTGTTCGTCGGCGTGCCGTTGCCCGAGACCAGCGAGTACGAACTACCGCAGCTGCGGCCCAACACGATCTATCTGTTTCAGCGCAACCTCGAGCGCACCGCGCACGACCGTGAGGATCTGATCGACCAGATCCGGATCACGTTGTGGCACGAACTCGCCCACTACCTCGGTTTCGAGGAAGAGGACATGGGGGATCTGGGTTTGGAGTGAACGTGGCACATGAACGCGGCGCAGTGCCGCGATCCCGTGGGCGCGGTCACTTCGCGTCGGCTTTGACGGTCTCGCCCAGGAACGTCATCAAGTCGCGCAGTTGGTCGTAGTCGGGATGCTTGAGGCGGAACCAGGTGTTGACGAGCCAGCCCTTGTCGAGGCCCTTGGTCTTGGTGCCCGCGGCCGGAACCGACTGCTCGTAGATCCACTGCTTGCAGCGTTGCATGGCTTCCTGCAAACCGCGGTGGCCGGTGATCACGCCGTCCTTGCTGGGTCGGATCTGGATCGAGCCCGCGGCGAAACGACGACTGGGGCGCTGTTCGGCCGGCCGACCGAGGATCGCCAGCGCCCACTCGCGGTAGACGTCGAACTCGTTCGCGACCCGGTACATGTCCCAGATCTTCTCGCCCGCGGGTCGCGCGCCGATCTCCGAGAACTTCAGTCCCTTGGGGCCGAAGAACCACTCCATGTGAGTCGCCGCGCAGGTCAGCTGCAGCGCCTGCACGACGCGGCGGTTCATCGCGCGCAGCTCGTCGTAGCCGTCCTGCTCGACGCGGTTGGTGACCGCGATCTGCGGTGAGATCCAGCGGTGCCCGGCGGCTTCGAGGCAGCCGGGGTAGTAGTGCGCGGCGAACTCGTGGCGCACGCCTTCGGTGCCGCAGACCGTGTCGAAGAACCCCTCGTGGCCTTCGATGAACTCCTCGAGGGCAATCGGGTGCTCGGGGCTCGGTGCCAGTGCGGTCACGGCCTGGTCGAGCTCGGCGCGGTCGGCACAGCGGTAGGTGCGCAGCGAGCCGAAACCGGCGAGCGGCTTGGCGATCAGGGGGTAACCCTCACGCTCGGCGAAGGCGATCGCTTCGGCAGCGGTGCCGGCGGCGGCGGACTGGGCACACGGTATGCCGTGTTCGCGCAGGAACGCCTTCATCGCCACCTTGTCGCGGCACAGTTTCGCGGTGGCGACGCGAATGCCGGGAACGCCCAGCGTCTCGCGCAGCTGCGCGGCGGCCTCGACCAGCGGTTCATCGATGGTCTCGACCCGATCGAAGGTGCCCAACTGCTTGGCGGCGCGCAGCAGTTCGGCCGGCTCGAGCAACCGCACGCAGGTGCGGTAGCCATCGAGATGGCGCCGCGCCTCGGGCGACAGGCGCTGCTTGCTGGTTGGCCCGATCGCCGAGACCTTGGCGCCCAGTTCCTTGAGGCCACGCAGGAAACCGTGGTTGTAGACGTGCGTGTCTGGGGCCAGGAAGAGGACGTGCATGACCGCAGGCATCATGCCTGATGGTGCAGGCCCGACCAAGGTCGAGGTGGCCCTGGGCCTCAGCCCGATCGCGGCACTACCGCGCCCTCACGCACGGTGAGCGTCAGCGTGACCGGGCCGTCGTTCGCCGACTCGACCACCATGCTGGCCCCGAAACGCCCGGTTGCGACCCGCAGGCCGCTGTCGCGCAGGCGCTGGGCCACGAGCTCGTAGAGCGGTTCGGCGACGGTCGGCGGTGCGGCGGCGGTGAAGTCAGGGCGGTTGCCGCGCCGCAGTTCGGCCGCCAGCGTGAACTGGCTGATCACCAGGCACGCGGCGTCTTCTTCGAGCAGGGTGCGGTCGAGCGGGGTGCGCCCCGGCATCAGCCGCAGGTTGGCGACCTTGCGGGCGGTCTCGATCGCGTCGGCGGGTTCGTCGCCCTGCTCGGCGCAGACCAGCAGCAGTGCGCCACGTTCGATCGCGCCGACGACCTCGTCGCCGACGAGCACCCGCGCCCAGCGCACCCTCTGCACGACCGTGATCACTGCAGCAGGCTACGGTGGCCCGGCGACTGCGCAATGCAGCCGCCGGGTGTCGTCAGGCCTCAGTTGCTGCGCACCGAGATCTTGTTCGGGCGGGCTTCGGGTGCCTTGGGCACGGTGACGGTGAGCACACCCTGCTTGTAGACCGCCTCGACGCCGCTGCTGGCCGCGTCCTTGGGCAACACGATCGAACGCGACAGCTGTCCGTAGCGGTGCTCGACACGGTGCCAGCGTTTGCCTTCGGTCTGGCGGTCATCGCTGCGTTCGGCGGTGACCGTCAGCGTGTGGTCGTGCATCTGCACGTCGATGTCCTTCTCTTCCAGCCCCGGCATCTCGAACGACAGCTCGTAGCCGTTGTCGTGTTCGGCGATGTTCGTGCGCAGGGCATGGGCCTGTTCGGGCGTGCCGTAGAAGTCCTGCAAGGCGTCGCCGAACAGGCGGCCGAACAGGTTGTCGAACGGGTCGCGAAGCTGAGGCAGGCGGTTGGTATTGGTGGTCTTCTGCATCTTGGATCTCCTTGCTTGGATGGCGTTGGGGCCGCCCTGGAGCAAGGCATGTGCCGGCCCTGACAAGTCTCGCAGGGAGATGCTCAACCACATGCAATGGAATAGGTTGTGACCTATCCGATGGCCTGGCGCGCGATGCATGAAGCGCCATAGTGGCACCGAGCGCCAAAATGGCGTCATGCCTCGGCTGTCAGCCAGCGCCAGTTCTTCTTGCGGGCCAGGCGGCGGCACAGCTTGGCGGCCCGGTCGCGTTGGGCGCGCATGGCCTGGGTGTGGCAGGTGGCGAGCCCGCCGAGGGCGGCGATGCTCACCGGCGGCGCGTTGCTGGGCAGGCGACTGGCGGCCAACAACAGCCGATCGCTGCAGGCGCCGTGGTCGCAGGCCTGGCCGAGGATGCGTTGTACGCGGACCAGGGCGTCGAGCAGATCCGCGGCGACGCGACGGTCGTCTGGCAGGCCTTCGAATGGTTCTTCGGCGAGGTAACGCAGGCGCTTGCAGGCGAGCCGGGCGCCGTGCATGGCGGCCAGCGTCGGCGACGCCGACAGCTGGCGCAGCCGCTTGCGCAAGCGCCTTCCGGCGGCCTCGAGCTGGGTTGCCAGCGAGTCGGTGAGGTCCTGCGTCGCTTGCGCGGTGTCGAGCGACAGTGAGGTCAGGTCGGTCTGCAGTTGGCCGAGACTGCGAAGTCGCTCCTCGTCGCGCAGCCAGTCGAGCAGGCGCGTCCTCGCCTGTTCTCGTTCACGCCGCAGCCAGCCGGTCACCTCGATGCTCGCGTCGCGCAGTTCCTCCGGCAGGTCGGTCGATGCCGCGTCGATGCCGACCAAGAGGACGTCGAGATCGCGAACCTCGCCGCAGCGATGGCTGGTGGCCGCGAGCCGCGTCTTGATCGACGCGACGACGTCGGCCGGCCACAGTTCGGCGAAGGCTCCGACCAGCGTGCGCAGCCGGCGCAAGGCGACGCGCATCGTATGCAGCGGTTCGGCGTCGGCGTGCCGGCGCACTTCGCTCTCGGCGTCACGGATCTCGACGAGCAGGCGTTCGACCGCCGCCAGCACGGCAGGGCCCGTCGCGTCGGCGCCGTCACGGACGGGTGTTTGCCGGGTGCGGCGATGTGTCGGCATGCCCAGGAGCGCCGCAGCGTGCGTTGGCTTGTCGTTGTCGGCAGCCTCGACCGGCAGGAGGCGCAGCAGGTGCTCGCACAGGCGTTCGCTCAACGCTGCGTCGTCGAGCACCTCGATCTCGACTTCGTCGAAGCTCGCCTGGCGCGCGCCGCAGCGCGCCACGACGTGGTCGATCGCCACCTCGCACACGTCGAGGCCCTCGTGCTGCAGCACGCGTCGCTCGCGATGCACGTGCAGTCGCAACTGTTCGACGAGTTGGCTCTGGTGCAGCAGTGGCTCGACCACGTCGCGGATCGCCAACGGCAATTGCAGGGTGTGTGTCGGCAGTTCGCCGCCTGGCCAGTCGCACTCGAGTTCCTCGCGTTCGTGTCTGGCGCCATGCCGGGTACCGCGCCGCTTGCAGGTCAGCACGGCGCCTTGCTGGTTGCGGCGTAAGCGCAGACCGATGCCCGCCTCGCGCAGCGAGCCGTCGTCGTCGTCCAGGTAGGTGTCGAGATGGTCGACGAACGTCGCGGCGCTGCACAACAGACCTGCCTCACGCAGTCGCGCGTCGACGACGGCGACTTCGAGTGGCTGGCTCGCGCGGAGCTTGAACTCGGTCTCGAGGCGTTGTTCGAGTGGCATCGCGGTGGCAGGGGATGGAGCAGGCTACTCAAGCCTTCCCGGATCGGCAGCCCCTCGCATTGGCCCTTTCGCGCGTGCGCTCCAGCGAACCGGCGCCCGGCACCGAGCGACGTCAGTCGGTCGAGTGTCCCAGCGCAGCTAGTTCAAAGGCGGCAGCGCGTAATGAGCCCGGTAGAAGTTGATCACCGAGAGCGACAAGTGCCTCTCGGCGTAGTTGTTCCGGTCGCGGGCCAGGAGGTGTTGGGCCCAGTCGTCAACGGTGTTTCCCGACCACCCCACCGACTGCAAGTAGTCGGCGATGCTGGTCGTCGTGGGCCCCAGGTTCTCCTGGTTCCCATTGAAGGTGAGTCCCGAGAAGCTGGCGGTTTCGGCCGGGTTCCAACTGATGATTCCCGAGACCAGATTGGCGGAGAAGGCGGTGTCGTGCACACCGATGTTGACGCCGCTGCCAGCGTTGTTGCGAGCGACCAGATCGAAGTTGGTCTGGCCCTGGCCGTCGAGGTCCTCGAGCAGCATGTTCGAGTCCACGGCGCCGCCCCTCATGTTGCCGAGGAAGAAACTCTCGCTGATGGTGTTGAGTCCCAGGTTCTCGATCACCTGCCCCAGGACACCACCTGGGGCCGGTGTCACGCCCCAAGCTTGCCCGAGGTTTCCGGCGACGTTGGTGTGTGCGCTCACGTTGCGGGAGTAGGTGCCGCCCGCCCGCTGCATCACGGCGTCAGGAGTCCTGATGAAGATGTTGCCGCGCGAGACCACGTTCGAGGCGTCGGCCCCGACATAGGCCGAGTGCGAGAATCCCGAGTAGGCATTGCTGCCGACGCCGGGGATGTCGGGCGACATGATCCGGTAGAAGAGGTTGTCTTCGAGGAGCAGGTTGCGCGCGCCAGCGAGGGCTCCGGAGGAGTGATTGGTGCCTGCGCCGAAGATGTGATCGAAGGTGCAGCGGCGGATCGTCAGACCGATGACGTCATTGCTGGACACGAAGCCGAACGTGAACCCGGAGACGCGGCAGTTCTCGAACAGCAAGTCGTTGAAGGGTTGCCCCGAGGACCCTTGCCACTCCACCGCGATCAGGCTGATTGCACTGACGTTGGCTGTGGTCGTCGCCGAGTTGAGGAGGCGGTCCGTGGCGGACATCACGACATCCGTGAAAGCGACGTTGCGGATCACGCGACTCGATCGATACCCGGGCGTGATCACGATGTATCCGTCCTGACTTTCGATGACCGGCCGCGCATCGTCGGGGTCGCCGTAGGCGCCGAGCCGCATCCACCCTCCCGATACTGGACCGGACTTGTCCCACTGCCACGCGCCCGTGAGCGGGAAGGTGTCGCCGCGCTGGAGCAGCAGCCAATCCGGCTGTCCGTCCCGGAGCAGTTCGAAGCCGCCGGCCAGAGTGCGGCGAGGATTGGCCAGGCTGCCGTCGGCGGAGTCATTGCCGGTTTCGCTGACATGGACAACCCGGCCGTTGGTTGCCATCGGAATGTCGGCCCAGCCGCCGACCATCGGCACGAGGCCGTCGATCGACATGGTGAAGGAGCGCGAGACCTTCTCGTCTCCGGCTGCAGCTTGGATCGAGAATTGGTAGCTGCCCTCCGTCGTCGGCGTACCGCGGAGCGTGGTGTCAGCAGTCGTGCTGCTGGTGTCGAGCGCCAAACCAGGCGGGAGGTCGCCTGAGAGCACGGTCCACTGGTGCGTGCCGACACCGCCCGATGCGACGAGAGCAGTGGAGTAGTTGGTGAACACCTTGCCGTCTGAAACGGACTCGGTGACGAAGGACATGCCAATGACGATGGGTTCGGGGCGGCCACCGCCACCGCTGCACGCCCCGAGAGCCAGCAGTGACACCATCCAGGAAAGAAGGCAGGCCGGCTTACACATGGTCGGCGCCACTCTACACGACCCGTGGCTGCATGGTGCCCCAGGCGCAGCCTGTCCTTGCGGTACGCCGACCTTGCCTGTGGGCCGAAAACCGTGCGAGAGTCCCGCGACCGACCGTGGTTGTCGTGCCGACGTTGCACACGAGGCGAAGCATCTTCACACGGGCATCGACAACACCAGCCGCGGTTGCCTGCCGAACAGCTGCGCGAACAGCGCGCCCTTCTCCGCGATCGCGCGCGCTTCGAGCGTCAGGTGCGTCTGCGGATCGCCGTGCAGCGTCGGCAGGAGCTCGAGCTGGTTGTCGCGCACCGCCACGTGCACGCCGCGGATCACGCCAGCATGCTGGCGATCGAGGGCGTCGGCGAGTCGCAGGATCGCGGCGAGCCGTTCGACCTGGGAACGTTCCTTGCGTCGCAGGCGGCCGAACTCCTCGTGATCGCGGTTGGGCGGCGCCTTGCGGTGATAGCGGGCGAGCAGCGCGACGATCAACTTCTCCTCGTCGGTGAGACCGACCAGTTCGCTGGACTGGATCAGGTACTGCGAGTGCTTGTGGTGGCCGTCGTTGTTGACGGCGACGCCGACGTCGTGAAGCAGGGCGCCGGCTTCGAGGAACACGCGGGCACGGCTGTCGAGGCCGTGCAAGTCCTTGGTCTGGTCGAACAGTTGTCTGGCCAGCGAGAGCACGGTCTCGGCGTGGTCGGCTTCGTAGTGGAAGCGGCGGCCCATGGCGCGGCACGACTGCAGTACGACCTCGGCGTGGTCTTCGGCCGCGAACGGATGCATGTGACCCTGCACGATCTCCTGCATCAGGCCGTCCTTGATGCCGATGCGCGGCACGAGCACCAGCTCGACCTTGGCGAGCGCACCCAGGTGGGTGTAGACGATGCCGGCGGGCACGATGGTGTCGGCGCGGTCGGGGCGCAGGCCGCGCTTCTCCATGCGCGCGTCCATCGACATCGCCGACAGTTCGAGTATTTCGGCGCGCATCGCCGCAACGGTGCAGCATTCGACCCCGTCTTGCTTTCCCACCCCCGATCGCGCGAACACCAGGTCGGCGATGCTCTCGACGTTGCCCCCGACGGCCACGTAGCGATCGATCTTCACGCCCTCGAAGCGGTCGACGATGCGGCGCTCGAGGCTGCGCAGGTGTTTCTCGAGCAGATCGACGAAGGTCTCGCCGGGGGTCTCCGCGGTCGCCAGCGCGCCGATCATGCGCAGCGCGCCGAGGCGATAGGAGTCGGCGCCGATGACCTGGCCCTTGTCGACGATCACCACCTCCACCGAGCCACCGCCGACGTCGACCAGCAGTGACCGGCCGGTGCTCAGATCGATCTTGCTCTCGACGGCGAGCTTGAGCAGGTAGGCCTCCTGCGTGCCCGAGATCACCTCGATCTCGACGCCGCAGGTCTCGCGCAGGCGGTCGACGAGCACTTCGCGGTTGTTGGCGTCGCGCATCGCCGAGGTCGCGATGGCGCGGATGTGCGTGACCTGCAGGCGTTCGCACGAGGCGCGGAAGCGGCGGAAGCCGTCGACCACGGCCGAGATGGTCTCTTCGGGGATCTGGCCGGTCTGGAACACATCGCGCCCCAGGCGCACCGGCAGGCGATGGCTCTCGAGGATCGCGATGGCGCCGCCGGTGGTCTCGGCGATCTGGAAGCGGATCGCATTCGAGCCCATGTCGACGATGCCCAGGCGCGTGGGTGTGGCCATGTCGATGCAAGGTAGCGAGCGCGGGGCGCGATTCCGCAGTCGACCGGCGGCGAACTTCGCCTCTTCCCCGGCCTCGTCCGGCTGGTGATGATGCGGTCATGTCGGAGCCCCCCGATCAGGATCCCCCGAAGCTGCCGATCTCGAGCACGCTGCGCCACGTCAAGGCGGTGCAGGGTGAACAGGACGTCGACGTGTCTTGGGCGAATCTTCACGACAAGATCGTGCGTTGGGTGGCGGAGGCGACCATGGGCACGAACATGCCGCCCGACAAGAGCCTCGACGATCTGACCCAGGACGTGATGCTGCAGGTGTTCCGCGACATCGGCGAGTTCCAGGTCGAACCCGGGGCGTCGTTCTCGGGCTGGGTGCGCACGATCGCGCAGCGCAAGCTGCACGACATCTGGCGGCGCGCGCGCGCCAAGAAGCGCGGCGGCGGCAAACAGCGCCACCTCGGCGAATTCGACGAGATCGGCGGCCGCGAGCGCTTCGCCGACGAGCGCATCCCGCGGCAGAGCATGTTCGTGCGCCTGGGCGAACTCGGCGAGGCGCTGACCGAAGCGCTCGGTCAGCTCAGCGACAAGCACAAGCGCGTGATCGAGATGCGCCTGTTCCAGGGCAAGTCGTTCGCCGAGATCGCGCCCCTGCTCGGCTACACCAAGGAAGTCACCGTGCGCTCGCTGCACATGCGGGCGCTGCAGCGACTGCAGGAACTGCTCGAGCCGTTCCGCGACTGAAGCCGCGCCGCGATCGCGGTCAGTCGTTGATCTTCTTGGTCGCCGGCGCGGCCGGTTCCGGTTGGCGCACACGGCGCGGACCGGTCGGACCGGCGGGTGCGGTACCGGGCGTCGGTGCGGTCGGTCCCGACGGGCCGGCTTCACGCGTCGTCGCGCGACGCGCCGGCGCGGCAGGCGCGGGCGTCGGCGGAACGTTCACCGCGGGCGCCTGCCCGTGGAAGTGGAAGTGCACCTCGCCTTCCTCGTTGTTGACGATGATCGTGCCCGGCGCCGGGGGGGCGGCCTCCGGAGCGGCGGCGCGAACTGGCGCTGGCGCGGCGACCGGCGTCGCGCGTGCGGCGACCGCGGCTTGCCGCTGCGCATCGGCGAGCTGGGCCCGCAGGTTCGCGGCGTCGTTCGCCATCGCCGCGAGCTTCTGCTCGAGCTGGCGGATGCGCTTCTCCTTCTCGTCGCTGGTTGCCTTGGCGTCGCGGGTCACCGCGGCGCGCAATTGTTCGATCGCCAGGCGTTCGGCGCGCAACGCCTCGATCGTGCGGGTGCGCTCCTGCTCGCGCTGGCCCTGTGCCCGGTCCTGTTCTGCATCGCGCTGTTCGAGCGCGCGGCGCATCTCGACCAGTTGCCGCTCCATCATCGCGGTGCGCTCGGCGTGTTCGCGGCGCGCGTCGTCGAGCTCGCGGCGCAGCTGTGCGGCCTGCTGGGCTTGCTCGTCGCGTTGGGCCGCGGCCTTCTGTTGGGTTGCGCGCGTCTGTTCCAGCAGCCGTTCGGTCTCCTTCTGCGCCTGCTGCAGCTGTCGCTCCTGATCCTTCCTGGTCTGATTGAGCAGCGCCTGCACGGTCGAGAACTCGTTCTTCAGCGCGTCACGTTGCGCGGTCACGTCGTTGGTCTTGCGGCTGATCTGCTGCTGCATCAACTCGGCCTTGGCGATCTGTTGCTGCATCTGCTCCTGGTCCTTGCGCGCCCTGGCCAGTTCGGCCTCGCGGCTCGCGAGCTGCTGGCGCAGCTTGTCGATCTCGACCTGGGTCTTGTGCTGCTCCGCGGAACGGTCCTGCTCGATCTTCTGTTTCTGCTCCTGCATCGACTTCAGGTAGCTGTCCATGCGCGTCAAGCGCTCTTCGAGTCGACTGACCGAGGTCTGCAGTTCGCGCCGTTCTTCCTGCGCCTGGCAACCGGTGCTGGTGAACGAGAGGAGGGCGATCAGGGAAGGCAACAGGATGCTTCTGGTCATCGGGGGTGCTCCGCTAACGTGGCGATTGCGTGCGAGGCCGGACAGGTTACGGGCCGCCGGCGCGCACGAACAGCATCCCATGCGTGCGATACGACACCTCGGTTCGGTTTGGGCGAGCGTGCACGGGCCTCACGATCCGCGCCGTCTGCTCACGTGGATTCTCGACCAGCACTTCGAAGGCATCTTGTTCGGACCGGGGCCTCGGGCACTTGACCCGAGTGACTTGCGGACAGCAGCAAGCGACCTGCCGATCGACTTCGCGGGCGCACGCGCCGGTTCGTTCCTGGCGGAGTCTTCGGCGACCGCGGGTCTGGGCTCGGCCAAGGAAGGGGAGCGCATCACCGCGATGCGCGCCGTGCAGCAGGCGGTGCGCGCGGCCGAAGCGCTCGGCTCGCGACTCGTGATCCTCGAGCCCGGCCTGGTGCCGGTGATGGGGGAGATCGAGTGCGACGACCTCGGCGATCCCGCCTACGACTGGACCGAGGGGCGCACCCAGGCGCTGCTGGCGCGGCGCAAGGTCAACCGCAACGCCGCGGTCGAACGTGCCTGCCGGGGTTTGTTCGAGATCCTCAAAGCCTTCCCCGAGATGGAATTCGCGTTGTGCGGCGGGCGCAGCCTGCTGGCGGTCGCCGACCAGTCGGGGCTGCAGGACATCTACGACGATCTGCACCATGCGCGGCTGGTCTACTGGCACGATGCCGCGGTCGCCGGCCGCCGTGAGCAAGTACTCGGCGAGGCCGCCGGGGCGTGGCTCGACTCCTTCGGTAACCGATTGCGAGGCTGCAGTTTGGGTGATGCCAGCCCCGATGGCATGTACCTGCCGCCGGGCGCCGGCGGGGTGGACTACGGGCTGCTCGCGTCCTATCTGCCGCGCTCCGGCGCGATCTTGCCGGCCGTTCTCGAGCTCGATCCTTCGGTGGCACCGTCGGAAATGCCAGGGATGGTCGCCTGCCTGACCAAGCACGGCCTGTAGGCCTTGCCGCCGTCCGGCCGATGCAGGAACGTATCCGACCCCCCGCGGCATCCGGCCGCGTTGGCACCATGAATCCGATGTCGCTGACCAGCAGTTCGCCGCAGGGGCTCGACTCCGACGGGCGCGCCGAAGCGCTCCGCCGCGTGCTGCAAGGCCGTCGGCGACTGCTCGTGCTCACCCACAAGAACCCCGACCCCGACTCGCTCGGTGGGGCGATGGGGTTGCAGGAGTTCGCCAAGAAGGTCTGTGACGTCGACAGCGACTTCGCGGTCACCGGTCGCATCCTGCGCGCCGAGAACCAGACGATGGTGCGCGAGCTCGGGATCTCCATGCGCCGGCTCGACGAGCTGGACCTGACCCAATACGACTGCTTTGCGCTCGTCGACACGCAACCCGGTTTCGGGCACACGTTTGTGCCGCCCGGCATCGAACTCGACATCGTCATCGACCACCATCTCTGCGAGGACGGGGGCGCTCCGGGCTACGAGATCGGGTACCTCGACGTGCGCACCGACGTCGGCGCGACCAGTTCGCTGGTCTCCTATCTGCTGTTGCAGGCCGGCATCGAGCCGAGCCGGGAAGTGGCGACGGCGCTGGCCTACGGGATCAAGACCGATACTGCCGACCTGTCGCGCAACGTCTCGGACATCGACCTGGCGGCCAACGAATACCTGTTCCCGCACGTCGACCGGCAGGTGCTGGCGGCGATCGCTTCGCCGCGGCTGCCTCTGGCGTACTTCCAGACCCTCAAGAACGCCCTCGGTGAGCTGCGCCTCTACGACGGCGTCGCGCTGTGCTCACTGGGTCAGACGACCAGTCCCGAGATGGTTGCCGAGGTCGCCGACCTGCTGATGCGCATGGAGGGTGTGCGCGCGGTGTTCTGCGGCGGTATCACGGGCGGCGACTACTACATCTCGGTCCGCACCGAGATCGGTGGTGACGCCTGGCAGCTGATCCGCGCCGCCATGGAAGGCGAGAAGGGTTCGTGCGGTGGCCACGGTTCGGTCGCTGGCGGCTCGATCGCGCTCGACTGCACCAACCCGCGCACCTGGCACCGCCTCGAGCGTCGTCTCGAACGCAACATCCTCCGCAGCATGGGCGTTTCGGGCGCCAACGCGGTGGTGCTCGATCGCCGCGAAGACTGACGCGAACACCGATCAGCCTCGAGGCTCGTCGGCCTGGTCGCCCGACATGAGCGCCCTGCGGCACTGCGCCCCGGTGGGTTGCTGGCGTATGCTGCGCGGCCCTCGTCATGCGTCAGCTCCTGATCTTGGCCGCCGTCGGCCTGATGCTCGTGTTGGTTGCGCCGCGTCCAGTGCCCGGGTCCGGTGGCGTGGCCGCGTCCGTGGCGCCGCAGCCGGGCCCCGACCGGTCGACCCGGGTCGGCACCAGCCTGCGCGCGACGCGGTTCGTGCCCAACCATGGCCAGTGGCCCAACGAAGTGCGCGCGGCCGTGCTCGGCGAGACGGTCGGTTGGATCCACGACGACGGCTTCACGTTGCGCCATGAACGCGCCGCGCCGCGGCCCGGGCCCCAGGGCGACCAGGCCGGCGCCACGTCGCTCCGCAGCGGTGCCGTGTTGCGCACGCGGTTCGCCGGCCGCGCGCAGCGTGTCGAATCGGGCGGCGAGTTGGCCGCGCGCCACAACTTCCTGATCGGTGACGACGTCACGCGCCACCGCACCGGCGTGCCGGCGTTCGCGAGCATGCGGTTGGTCGAGGTGTTGCCCGGCATCGACGTGGTCTTCGGCCCCCTGCGCGACGCGGGCCCGGGTCCGTTCGCCTACGACCTTCAACTCGCGCCCGGTGCCGACCTCGATGCGTTCGTGGTGCAGTGCGAAGGGGCGCGGGCGCTGCGCGTCGACGAAACGGGGCGGCTGTGCATGACCCTGCCGACGCCGACCGGCACCGTCGAATTGCAGCACACGGCGCCGATCGCCTGGCAGGTCGGGACCGACGGGACAGCGCCGCTGCCCGTGCAGTTCCGGCTGCTCGGCGCCGATCGTTACGGTTTCGTCGCGGCGTCGCGCGATCCGCAACGCGCGACCACGATCGATCCGGGCGTCGTCTGGAGCACGTTCCTCGGCGGCGGCGGCACCGACAGCGTCAACGACCTGGTGTGGCGCCCGGGCGTGGGCATCTGGGTCGGCGGATGGGCGGGGTCGCTCGACTTCCCGACCACGGTGGGCGCCTTCCAGGTCAACGGTGGCAACGACGGCTTCGTCGCCAGGCTAAGCGAAGACGGCAGTCAGCTCGTCTATGCCACCTACTTCGGCGGCAGCGAGAACGAGGAAGTGCGCGGCATCGACGTCGGGCCCGGCAACACGCCGACGCTCGCCGGTTTCACGCACTCGACCGATCTGCCGGTGACCGCGGGTGCGGTGCAGCCCGCGTATGCCGGCGCGAGTCTGGTGCTCGACCTCGGTGATGCGTTCGTCGCGCGCCTGTCGGCCAACGGCGACCAGTTGCTCGGCGCCACCTACCTTGGCGGCGCGTTCGACGAGACCGCCGAGGACGTCGCCGTCGACAGCGCGGGAAACGCCTATCTGGCCGGCTGGACTTCCTCGGGAAACTTCCCGACCACACCCGGGGTCTGGCGCCCCGCGATCGGCGGGCCGCTGACGCTGCAGACCGACGGCTTCGTCACCTGCGTCGCGGCCGATTGCCGGACGCTGGTCTACTCGACCTACGCCGGCGGAACGCTGCCCGATCAGCTGCGTTCGATCGACATCGACCACACCACCAACGAGGTCGTTGCCGCAGGCTGGTCGGTCTCCGCTGACTTCCCGACGACGCCGTCCGGCTACCGCACGACGTCGGCCGGCCTGATCGACCTCGTCGCCCTGCGGTTGCGCGCGGACGGCACCTTGCCGGTCTTCTCGACCTACCTCGGCGGCAACGACACCGACGTCGCCGAGTCGGTGCACCTCGCCGCGGACGGTACCGTGTGGGTCGGCGGGTTCACGCGCTCGCCGAACTTCCCGACCACGGTCGGTGCGCCGCAGCGCCAACCCGGCGGTGACGACGACGGTCTGGTGGTGCGCTTCGCCGCGAACGGTCAGTCGTTGCTCTACTCGACGTTGATCGGCGGCAGCGGCGCCGACGTCGTTCGCGGCATCGATCAGGACGGCAGCGACCTGCTGGTCGTCGGTCAGAGCACCGGCAATCTGCCGGTGACCCCGAATGCGACCCAGGCGACGTTCGGCGGCGGTGGCCTCGACGCGTTCGTGGCGCACCTGCAGAACGACGGCGCCAGCCTCAGCTACATGAGTTACTTCGGGGGTGCGGCACAGGACGTGTTGGCGCGCGCCTGGATCGACACCGGTCTGTGTGTCGTCGGCGGCTGGTCGTTCTCGGCCGACTACCCGGTCACTCCGGGGGCGCTGCAGACGCAGCGTCTCGGCGTCGAGGACGGGGTGCTGATGCAGCTCGATCTGCTCGCCGACCTCGGCGACGGACTGCAGATCCAGTCGCAGGCGTCGACCGCGACGCTGCGCTTCGTCGGTGCCGAGCGCGCCGAACTGTTGGCCGTGCGCGCGCGCAACCTCACCGGTCGCGAACTGCTGCTCGATGGCGTGCGTGTGCTGATCGCCGGCAGCGGTGACGGGCCCAGCCATCTGCACGATCTGCGCGTCTACGTCGACGATCCCGCGACGGCGACGCCGTTCGACCTCCTGGTCGGCGGGCCCGTGACGTTGCAGCAGGACGACGCCGAACTGACCGTGCCGCTGGCGAGCGCATCCGTGCCACGGTTGGGCGAGACCCTGCTGCGGTTCACCGTCGACATCGCGCCTGCCACCGACGGCTCGACCGTGGAAGGCGCCGCCGCGACCGTCAGTGCCGATGCCTGGCAAGTGCGTGCCTACGGACAGGGGACGGGGCCGGCGGTGCGCGTGTTCGGCGACGGCCGTTCGCGCGGCGCGGTGTTGATCGCGGGCGCCCTGCCGGGCGACGTCGATGGCGACGGTCGTCGCACGGTGCTCGATCTGCGCCGGCTCTGTGGTTCGCTGGGCGCCGTCGCCGGCGTCAGCGACTGCAACGGCGATGGCCTGCGCACCCTGCGCGACGTCGAACTCACCCAGGACGCGGTGCTCGGGCGCGCGGCAATCGTGGGCCTGCCCGCCCAGGTGCAACGTGGGCAGTGGTTCACGATCCGCGGCGTGTTCCCGAACGACAGCATCGTCGACGTGACCCTCGGCGGCCGCTCGTTGCGCGCCGGTTGCCTGACGCCGCGAGAGGCCACGTTCTTCGTCGAAACGAGTCAGGCCGTCGGCACCCAGAGCGTGCAGATCGCGGTTGGCGGCCAACTGGTGTTGGTGCAGGACGTGCTGGTGCCGTGAAGCCGCGCCTGATGCTGTTCGGTGGGCTCGATCCCAGCGGCGGTGCCGGTCTGACCGTCGACGTCGCGGTCGCCGACGCCGGTGGCGTCGAGGCGCTGCCGGTGGCGGTGGCGTTGACGGTGCAGAATCGCCGCGGCTTTCGAGAATGGCAGCCCGTGCCGACTGCGCATTGGCGCGCCGCCGCCGCCGCGCAACTCGACGATGCGCCGGTGTCGGCGGTCAAGATCGGTTTCGTCGGCGACGCCCAGGCAGTGCACGACCTCGCGGCGTTCGTGCGTGAGTTCGTGCCGCGCGTGCCGCTGCTCGTCGACCCGGTGCTCACGGCGACGGCCGGTGGCCTGGTGCCGTCGCCTGCTCTGCTCGCCGCCTACCGCGAGGCGCTGCTGCCGCTCGCCGCGCTGTGCACACCCAACCTGCCCGAACTGCAGCAACTGTTCGGCGGCGATCCCGCCGCGGCGTTGGCGACGGGTTGCCGGGCGGTGCTCTGCAAGGGCGGTCACGCATCGGGGCCGATGGCTGTCGACGTCCTCGTGCAGGCGAGCGGCGAACATCGTTGGGAACGTCCGCGCCGCGACGTCGGCGCCGTGCGCGGCACCGGCTGCCACCTCGCCAGCGCGATCGCCGCGTCGCTCGCCTGCGGCGTCGATCTGGTGACGGCCTGCGCGCGCGCCGGCGACCAGCTCGCCGTGGTGCTTGCCGCGTTGGGGCCGCCGCCTGCCGACGGGCTGCCGCGTCGGTTGTCGTGCGCCTGGCCAAGAACCTGACGCGGGCGGCGAGGCGGGCGCGCGGCTACCGTGCCGGTCCTACCCCTGACCCGAACCCAGCCATCATGCGCCACCTGCTGCCGTTGCTCGTCCTGTTGATCCCCGCGCCAGCGTTTGCGCAAGAACCGGCGACGACCGCCCAGCGCGCGGTGCTGGTGACCGGCGCGAGTTCGGGCATCGGCCGCAAGACCGCCGAGCTGCTCGCGGCGCGCGGCTTCTTCGTCTACGCGGGCGCGCGCAAGGACGCGGACCTGAAGGAGCTCAGCGCGATCGACAACGTGCAGGGCATCCGGCTCGACGTCACCAGCCAGGAGCAGATCGACGCCGCGGTCGAGACCGTGCGCGCCGGTGGCCGCGGTCTCTACGGCCTGATCAACAACGCCGGCGTCGCGGTGGTCGCGCCGCTGATCGAACTGCGTGAGCAGGACCTCGAGTTCCAGTTCGCCGTCAACGTGTTCGGTCCCTATCGCGTGACCAAGGCGTTCGCACCGCTGCTGATCGACAGCAAGGGACGCGTGGCGACCACCGGTTCGATCTCGGGGGTGCTGACCTGGAGCATGGGCGGCGCCTACACGATGAGCAAACACGCGGTCGAAGCGTTCAGCGAGACCCTGGCGCTCGAACTGCGACCGTTCGGCGTGTCGGTCAGCGTGATCGAGCCCGGCAACTATCGCTCGGAGATCATGGCGAACATGCAGCAGCGGCTGCTCGACGCCGGCTACACCGGCGCGGGCTCCCGCTACGAGAAGCAGATGGCGCGGCTGCTCGAGAGTCCGATGGACCGCGCGCAATACAAGGAGCCCGACGAGGTCGCCGAGGCCTTCCTGCACGCGTTGACCGACGCTCGACCCAAGAGCCACTACATGGTGGTTCCCGATCGCCGCGAGGCCGAGATGACGATCAAGGCCGCGATCAACCGCGTCGTCGAACTCAATCGCGATCAGCCCTACGCCTACGATCGCGCGGGCCTGATCGAATTGCTCGACCAGGCGCTCGCCAAGAAGTGACGGGCGCTCAAACGCACTCGGCCGGCGGGCCGTTGGCGGCGATGTTGCCGAGCGTGTCCATCCAGGCGACGTCGTCGAGTTCGAGCACGAGCCGGTCGTGTTTCTTCCAGTGGCCGAACCTGCCGATGCGCTGCAGCCAGTCGCGCTTGGTGGTGCCGTCGCTTCCGCTGACGTGCACGTCCACGTCGACGAGGTAGATGCGCCCTCCTTCGATGGTATGGCAGCGGCCGACGTAGATCTCGGCGCCGTTGGTGTCGACGGCCACGGTGACGCCGTGCAGGTCGTGATGGTCGGGATGCGGGCGGATCGGTTTCATCGGGGGCTCAGTCGAACATCGCTGCGAGCAGGTTGGCGAAGCGCTCGACGAGCACGTGGCGGCGGACTTTGAGGGTCTGCGTCAGCAAACCGTTCTCGGACGTCATCGGCTCGGCGAGGACGCGGAACGTGACCACGCGGTCGCTCGGCCGGCAGCCGTTCTCGCGCGTCAGGATGCGGTCGAGCTCGCGGCGCAGCAGGCTGTGCACGACCCTGCTGCCGATCACTCCGTCCTGCACGTCCCACTGCGCGCGCGGCACTTGTTCCTCGAGCACGCCGAGGGCGGGCACGAGCAGCGCCCCGAGGCCCTTCTGGTCTTGCCCGACGCACACCGCCTGTTCGATCAACGGCGAGGTCTTGATCAGGGTCTCGATCGGCTCGGGTTCGACGTTCTCGCCGCCGGCGAGAACGATCGTGTCCTTGGCGCGGCCCGTGATCCACAGGTTGCCGTGTGCATCGGTGTGGCCGAGGTCACCCGAGTCGAACCAGCCGTCGCGCAGCACCTCGGCGGTCTTCTTCTCGTTGCGGTAGTAGCCGCGCATCACCTGTGGTCCGTGGATCCACAACACGCCGGTCTCGCCCACGGCGCACGGCGAACCGTCGCCGCGGCGCGCCTCGATGCGCGTGTGCGGCAGCGGCGGGCCGATGTGGCCCGGGTCGTTGCGTTCGGGTCGACGCAGAGCCGCGACCGGACTGGTCTCGGTCAGGCCGTAGCCGTTGAGGATCGGCATGCCGAGGCCCAGCAGGGTCTCGTCGACGTGGCGCGGCAGCGCGCCGCCGCCGCTGACGCACAGGCGCAGCCGGCCACCGAAGCGCGCGCGCACCTTCTGGAGCACCAGCGGCTCGAGCATCGTGTGCACTAGCCGGTGCAAGAGGCCGGCGCGACGGCCGCCGACGCGGCGGCTGGTGGTCAGCGCGCTGCGCAGCAGGAACCCCGACAAGCCTTGTAGTTTGCCGGCCTGCTGCACGACGCCGTCGTGCAGCACTTCCCAGATCCGCGGCACCGCCGCGAACACCGTCGGGCGTACCGCCGCGAGGTCGTCCTTGATGTGGCGCCGATCGGTGTAGACCAACTGCGCGCCGACCGCGAGCGCCAGGTAGTCGAGGATGCGCTCGTACATGTGCCACGCCGGCAGCACCGACAAGAAGCAGTCGCCTTCGTTGAAGTGCAGGATCTGGCGCACGCCGCGCATGTTGGCGAGCACGTTGCCGTGCGTGAGCATCACGCCCTTGGGCTCGGCCGTGGTGCCGCTGGTGTAGACGATGGTCAGCAGGTCGTCGGCGGTGATCGCCGCACGCGCCGCGTCGAGCCGCGCCTTGGCACCCTGGTCCTGCAGCGCCGCGTAACCGGCGGTCAGCAGCGCGCCGAGCGCATCGACACCTTCGGTGCCGCTCTTCTCCTGCATCACCACGACGCGTTGTACTTCGGGAACGGCCGCGGCAACGACTTCGTGCGCGACGCGGTCGTCCTCGACGAAGCACATGCGGCTGCCGCTGTGCTGCAGGATGAACTTCACCTCGCTGGGCGTGGTGTCCGAGCCGCGCGGCACATCGACGACGCCCAGACTGGCCAGGGCCAGATCGACGAGCAGCCATTCGTAGCGGTTGTCGGCGATCAGGCCGACCCGGTCGCCGCGGCCAAGGCCGAGATCGAGCAACGCCATCGCCAGCGCGTCGACGTCGCGGCACAGGCGGTTGAAGGTCACGGGCTCCGTCGACTGGGCGCGCCGCCGCGGCAGGAACACGCGGTCACCGTAGGTCGGGATCAGCGTGGTCAGCAGCTCGGGGAAGGTCGTTGCCGCCGGCCCGACGGAGTCGTCCCCCCGACCCGCCCCTGGAGCCTGCTCGAAACCCTCGTTGGAGTTCTTGACAACCACGGTGCGGACCCATACGAATGCGCCCCCTCGACCGCCCGGTCAACCGATTCGACCTCAAAATCGACGGTGATCGACGGCCGAGAAGCTCTCGGCTGAGAAGCCTGAAAGCTTGTCTGGCAGCTGCCTTCGGGCAGTATGTCGGGCGTCCGACAGGACCGCGAGCGGGTGTAGCTCAGTGGTAGAGCATCACGTTGCCAACGTGATGGTCGTGCGTTCGAATCGCATCACCCGCTCCATTTCTTCCGTCGGAAGAACGCGGCATGGCTTGAGCTGGCCATGGCCCGCAGCTGACTTTGGGCTGCAGGTGGCTCTGGCCTGCAGCTGGCGTTGGCTTGCGCCCAGTGCCTGTGCCGCTACAGCAGCACCCCCATGCTGCTGGTCCTCGCGCTCTACGTCGGTGCCCAACTCGCGCTCGGGCTCTGGATCGCGCGGCGGGTGCAGACGGAGGACGACTTCCTCGTCGCCGGTCGTCGGCTCGGCCCGGTGCTCGCGACCGTCAGCATCTTCGCGACCTGGTTCGGCGCCGAGAGCTGCGTTGGTGCTGCGGGTTCGATCCACGCCGAAGGGCTGGGCTGGCACTCGGTCGAACCGTTCGCCTATGGCGGGTGCCTGTTGCTGCTGGGTCTGTTGTTCGCGTCGCGGCTGTGGCGGACCGGCGTCACCACGGTGGCCGACCTGTTCGGGCAGCGATTCGGCGACAGCACCGCGCGACTCGCGGCACTGTTGATGGTGCCGACCTCGCTGCTCTGGGCCGGCGCTCAGGTGCGCGCGTTCGCGCACGTGCTGACCGTCAACGCCGACGGATGGTTCGGTCACGAGGTCGCGTTGTTCCTCGCCGCTGGCGTGGTCATCGTCTACACGTCGGCCGGCGGGTTGCTCGCCGACGTCGTCACCGATCTGGTGCAGGGCGCGGCGCTGGTGCTCGGCCTGCTGGCGCTGCTGATCGGCGTGTTGTGGCAACTCGGCGGCATCGAGGCCGCCGCTGGGCAACTCGCCGAACTGCCGCCGCGCGCCCCTGCGGAGCCGCTCGCTGCGCTCGACATCGCCGAGATGTGGGCCATACCCCTGCTCGGTTCCCTGGCGGCGCAGGAGATCGTGTCGCGCACGCTGGCGGCGCGTTCGCCTGAACTGGCGCGTCGCGCCGGCTTGCTCGGCGGCGGACTCTATCTGCTCGTCGGCCTGATCCCGGTGACGCTGGGTGTGCTCGGCCCGCTCGTGGTCACTGTCGACGATCCCGAGCAGTTGCTGCCGACGCTCGCGAACGCGCACATGCCGCAGCTCGTGAACCTGTTGTTCGCGGGTGCGCTGGTGTCGGCCATGTTGTCGACGGTCGACAGTTCGCTGCTCGCGGCGTCGGCGGTGCTGACCCGCAACCTGTCGATCGGCAGTGGGGCACGGACTCCGCGCGGCCGGCTGCGCGCGGCGCGGCTGACCGCAGTCGGCTGCGGCGTCGCGGCCCTGGTGCTGGCGCACTGGGGCGACAGCGTCAGCACGCTCGTCGAAGAGGCCAGCGGCTTCGGCAGCGCCGGGATCTTCGTGCTGTTCGCACTGTCGCTGCACGGCGGTGGCGTGCGGTTCGGGGTGCTCGCCGCCAACGGCTGCCTGCTCGGCGGCATCAGCGCGTGGGTGCTCGGCCGTTATCTGCTCGATGCCCGCACGCCGTTCTTGTGGTCGCTCGCGGCGGCAATCGGCGGCCTGTTGCTGGGCGCGTTGGTCGAGAGGGTCAGGCGTCGCGGTCCGGCACGGTGAGGAGGCCGGACCGCGCGGTCCTGCCGTTCCCGGGAAGTCCATGAACGGTGCGCCGCTGCAGGCATGATGCGTTGATGCGCTGCTGCAGCCTGCTGTTGTCGATCTCGTTCTCGTCGGTGCTGCTCGCCCAGGATCCGGGCCCAAGGCTGTGGTATCGCCAGCCCGCGGCGCAGTGGACCGAGGCGCTGCCGATCGGCAACGGCCGGCTCGGCGCGATGGTGTTCGGCCGCACGGGGGAGGAACGCATCCAGTGCAACGTCGACGCGCTGTGGGCGGGTTCGCCGGCCGACGGGCACCGCGATCGCAAGGGAGCGCACGTGTATCTGGCGAAGGCGCGCGAACTGCTGTTCGCGGGCGACTACGCGGCGGCCGAGAAACTCGTGCAGGCGGAGTTCATGACACCGCGCGAGGTGCGCAGTCATCAGACGCTCGGCGACGTGCTGCTCACGTTCCCGGGGCACGACAAGGCGACGGACTATCGGCGCGAACTCAACCTGCGCGACGGCGTCGTCACGGTGCGTTATCGCGTCGGCGCGACGGTGTTCACGCGGGAGATCTTCGCGAGCGCGGTGGACGACACGATCGTGATGCGGATCACGGCGGAAGGGCCCGCGGGTATCGATCTCGATGCGCGTTTGCAGCGCCAGGAGGAGCGGGCGAAGCGCCGCGACGACGGGTGTCTGCACCTCGTCGGGGCCCTGGGCAGCGAGGAGAAGCCAGGCGTTCGCTACTACGCCCGTCTGCTCGTCGCTGCGGACGGGGGCGAGCGCGAAGCGGGCGTCCAGGATGCACAGGTGCTGACCGTGCGCGGCGCGCGCTCGCTGCGGCTCGAGCTCGATGCGGCCGTCGAGGTCCCCGGCGTGACCAGCGGGTTTGGCGCGTGGATCGGTCGCGTAGATGCCTTCGAAGGACTGCGCAAACGCCACCTCGTCGACCACCGCGCGATGTTCGACCGCGTCGCCTTGGACCTCGGCGGCCACGAGGCGCGTGCGCTGCCGACCGACGAGCGGATGCAGCGCGTGCGCAAGGGCGACGCCGACCCCGACCTGCTGGCGACCTACTTCCAGTTCGGTCGCTACCTGCTGATGGCTTCGAGTCGCCCCGGCACGCTGCCCGCGAACCTGCAGGGCATCTGGAATGAACACATCGACGCGCCGTGGAACGCCGACTACCACATCAACATCAACCTGCAGATGAACTACTGGCCCGCCGAGGTCTGCAACCTCGGTGACTGCCACGGGCCGTTCTTCGACTTCGTCGAGAAGCTCGTGCCCAACGGCCGCGACACCGCGCGTGAGCTCTACGGCTGCCGCGGTTTCGTCGCGCACCACACGACCGACGTGTGGGCGTTCACGGCGCCGATCGGCAGCACGCAGTGGGGCATGTGGCCGATGGGTGGCGCGTGGTGCACATCGCACTTCATGGAGCACTGGCGCTTCTCGCGCGACCGCGAGTTCCTGCAGCAGCGCGCGTGGCCGATCCTGCAGGAGGCGGCGACGTTCTTCCTCGACTACCTCGTCGAACATCCGCGCACGGGCAAGCTCGTGACCGGACCGTCGATGTCACCCGAGAACGCGTTCCGCACCAAGGACGGCGTCGTCGCGCACGTGACGATGGGGCCGGCGATGGATCAGCAGATCGTGCACGAGCTGTTCGGCAACGTGCTCGAAGCCGCGCGAGAACTGGGCATCGACGACGCGTTCACGAAGGCGGTTGCCGCCACGCGCGACAAGCTGCAGGGGCCGCAGATCGGCAGCGACGGGCGCCTGCTCGAGTGGAACGAGGAGTTCGACGAGCCCGAGCCGGGCCATCGCCACATGTCGCACCTCTACGCCCTGCACCCGGGGCACGAGATCACGCTGCGCGGCACGCCCGAGTTCGCCGCTGCGGCGCGCAAGGTGCTCGAGGCGCGCCTCGCCAAGGGGGGAGGGCACACGGGCTGGAGCCGCGCCTGGATCGTCAACTTCTTCGCGCGCCTCGGCGACGGGGCCGCGGTCGAACGGCACCTGCAGGCACTGCTCGCCAAGTCGACGCTGCCCAACCTGTTCGACAACCATCCGCCGTTCCAGATCGACGGCAACTTCGGCGGCACGGCCGGCATCGCCGAGTGTCTGCTGCAGAGCCACGCGGGCGCGATCGAACTGCTGCCCGCGCTGCCGCCGAGCTGGCCGGACGGTGAGGTGCGTGGCCTGTGCGCGCGCGGTGGGTTCGAGGTCGACATCACCTGGCGCGCGGGCAAGGTCGCGAAGGCGGTGCTGCGTTCGAAGTCCGGCGCACCGTGTGTGTTGCGCGGGGAGTGGCGCGTCGGCGGGGCCGAGGCCGTCGGGCGCGATGGTGTGACCCGCTTCGCGACGCGGGCCGGCGAGCGCTACGAGTTGCGCCCCGCGGCCGATTGAGCCGTCCGAAACCCACGGGCCCGGGCAGGGTTACCGGCGGGCATGGCGTGTCTACACTGCGCCTCCGGTCGCTCGAGTCCCTCTGCATTCTTCACTCGAGGCGCACATGCCCACTTGCAGGTCCCGTCAGCCGCCAGCACCTGTTCGTGCTCACGGACGGCACGGCGCCCGGTACGACGTCGCTCGGCACACTCGGGCTCGCCGACTACGCCTACATGGGGGCGCGGCTCGGCAACGGCAAGGTCGTCCTGCAGCAGGGCACGGGCCCCGCGGGGCTGTGCTTCGCGACCGACCTGACCGCCGCGGGCACCGTCGCGCTGCCGGCGCTGACCGGCTTCCGATTCGCGCTCGAACACAATGGCCTCGGCTACGGCCTGGGCAATACGTCGCCGGGTGGCGGCTTCGGCTACGGCGGCTTCGACCTGTGCGTGACCGACGGCACGCCGGGCGGATCGCGCGTGGTCGCGACCAGCGTGATGCGCGGCGCGCCGGTCTACCCGGGCTCGGGCCTCGTGGTGTTCGGCGGTCGCGTCTACTTCCTGCGCTCGGTGCCTGGCGCGATCGAGATCGGTTCGACCGACGGCACCGTCGCCGGAACGATCAACCACGGCGCGATCCCGGGGTTGTCGAGTTCGTTGCAGGTCACCTCGGAGCTGCTGCTGCTCGGCAACCAACTGGCGTTCCTCGCCGACGCCTCGGTCTGGATCAGCAACGGCACCGGCGCGGGCACTGCCCGGATCACCGGTATGCCGTGCGACACGCTCAGCGGGCTCACCGAGTACCAGGGGCGGCTCTACTTCAGTGCGGTCGGCACGACGATGACCACCGGTTTCGAACTGTTCTCGAGCGACGGCACGGCCGCGGGAACGTCGCTCGTCGCCGAGATCCAGCCGGGCGGCGGCAACGGGTCGCCGCGCTACCTCGTGAGTTCGCCGCAGGGAGTCTGGTTCGTCGCGTCGACTTCAGTCACGTCGACCGCGTTGTACCTGTGCAACGGACCGCAAGGTGTGCAGTCGATCAGTGATCTGGGGCAGGGGTGCGCGCCGCCGCTGGTGCCGTTCTCCGGCGGTGTGCTGCTGAGCGCGGGCGATGCCCTGATCGGTTACGAGCCGCACCATGCCACCCCGGCGCCAGCGTTCACGTTGCTCGGCGATCTGCGCCGGTTCCTCGCTGGCATCGACACCCAGGCCGCGACCCGCGTGCGCAACCGCCTGTTCTTCTGCGCCGACGACGGCGTGCACGGCCGCGAGCTCTGGTCGACCGACGGCAGCGCTGCCGGCACGACGATGGTCGACTTCACTCCCGGTCCCGTCGGTTCGTTCCTGTCCTACTCGGATCGCCTCGTGCCGTTCGGCGACGGGGTCGCCGCGGTGACGAGGCAGGGCGCGAACTACGGAGTCATGGTCAGTGACGGAACGGCGGCCGGCACCCGCGCCTTGCCGTTGCCGCCGAACACGAACGGGATCGCGATCGACACCCGTGGTGACGTGTTGTTCGTGTTCGACGGGGAGCGGTTGTTCCGCAGCGACGGCACGGTCGCCGGCACGCTGCAGCTGCCCGTGCTCTCCCCGCAGGTGATCAGTGATCCCCGGCTGTACGCACTGCCCGATCGGCTCGTGTTCGGCAGCACCTCGGCAGGCGTCTACGGTTGCGACGGTGTCGGTCCGGCCGTGCTCTTGTCGGTGCCATCCTATTCGTACCTCGTACGCCGGATCGGCGATCGCGTGCTGTTCAGCGACGGTCGCGGCCTGCTGGCGACGGACGGCACTCTGGCCGGCACGGTCTCGCTCGGCGCGCTGTACTCGGTGTACTTCGAAGACCGTGAATCGGACGTCCTCTACTTCCGCGACAACGCGGCCCTGTATCGCACCGACGGCACTCCTGCCGGCACCGTGGTGCTCGCGCCACTGCCGTCCGGTGTCTACCTGGAGAACCTGGTGTCGACGGCCGCCGGTGTCTTCATGGTCGGCAGCGAACCGTCCTCCGGCCGCGAGTTGTGGGGCTACGACGCGATGCTCGGCCAGATCGTGCTCGTCGTCGAACTCGCACCCGGGACGGCGTCGGGAGTCGTGGGAGCGGCGCGAGTCGGTGACGGCAACACCTTGTTGCTGATCGCCGAAGACCCCGCTTTCGGGCGCGAACCGTACGTCAGCGATGGCACCCTGGCGGGCACCCACCTGCTCGCCGACGTCAACCCGGGCCCGAACGGATCGAACCCCGGCGTGCTGGGTATCGCGGGCGGCGACCTGTTCCTGCTCGCCGATGACGATGTGGTCGGTCGCGAGTTGCGACGCGTCTCGCTTGGGGCCATCGGCGCTGCGTCGGTGCAGCGCATGGTCGCCGGTTGTGCGGGTGGCGCCGGTCGTCCCGAACTCGAAGTGCTCGCCGCGCCGCGACTCGGTGAAGCGGGCTTCGGCTATCGGCTCGACGGCGCCGTGTCGAGCACACTGACCGCCATGCTGCTCGGCGATCAGCTGGGTCGCGCGTCGCTGCTCGGCTGCGACGTGGCGCCCGCCGGCGGAACGGCGAGCTGGCTCGCGCTGACCACGGTTGGCGGCTCGGCGACGTTCGCGCTGCCGCTGCCCAACGCCTCCGCGTTGCTCGGTCTGCAGCTCACGACGCAGGGTTTCGGCCTCGATCCCGCGGTGGCGCGCGGCTTCTCGGGCAGCAACGCCGTGTTCGTCGTGATCGGCAGCTGACCTAGGCTCGGTGGGTGCGACCGACGAACGCGGCGTGTTCGTCGGTCGCACAACCGCGCGCGACGACGTCGCGAAGCGCCTGCAGGTCGCCGCGCAGCAGCGCCGCGACGTCGAGCCACAGGCCCGGGAACACGCGGCTGCGCAGCACACCGTGCGCGTCGGGTTCCTGCCGCACGTAGGCGCCGCCGTCGAGCACGAACCAGTCGACCTCGCCGTCCTCGACGCGGTGCACGAGGTACTCCTGCACACCGTTGCGGCGGTAGGCGTGCAGCTTGTCGTGCAAGTCGTAGCTGGCCGAGCTCGCGGCGACCTCGATCACGAGCTCGGGCGGGCCTTCGAGGTAGCCGTCGGCGGCGAGGCGCGAAGTGCCGCCCGCAGCCTCGGGGATACGCAACAGCAGGTCGGGCTGCGGCTCGTTGTCCAGGTCGAGGCGCACGGTCGCGTTGTCGGCAGCGATGAGCCCCGGGGTGGCGACCTCGTAGAACCCGAGCCAGTTCGAGAGGATGTGATGTGGCCGGCCGTGCCGGACGAAGCTGACGGGCGATCCCACGTAGACGACTCCTTCGATGAGCTCGGCCTTCTTCAGGTCGGGCATCGCCGCGTAGCGCCGTTCGAACTCGGTGCGCGCGAGGCGGTCGCCGGCGCGCAGAGTGGGAACACCGGGGGATGTCGTCATGAGGAGAGCCACACTGCAGTGGTGTGGCGGGCGCAAAAACGTACCACAATCCGCCGATTCTGCAGCGCGGGTGGATCAGCTCCTGGGCGGGATCAGGCGCGCGGTGAACGCCCCGTGTTCGTCGATAGTGCAACCCTGCGCGACCACCGCACGCAGCGCCTGCAGGTCGCCGCGCAGCAGCGCCGCGACGTCGAGCCACAGGCCCGGGAACACGCGGCTGCGCAGCACACCGTGCGCGTCGGGTTCCTGCCGCACGTAGGCGCCGCCGTCGAGCACGAACCAGTCGACCTCGCCATCCTCGACGCGGTGCACGAGGTACTCAGCCACGCCGTTGCGCCGGTACGCGTGCAGCTTGTCGTGCAGGTCGTAGCTGACCGAGCTGGCGGCGACCTCGATCACGAGTTCGGGTGGGCCTTCGAGGTAGCCGTCGGCGGCGATGCGCGAAGTGCCGCCACCGGCCTCGGGGATACGCAGCAACAGGTCGGGCTGCGGCTCGTTGTCGAGGTCGAGGCGCAGGGTTGCGTTGCTGCTCGAATCGAGTCCGGGCGTTCTGGCTTCGTAGAAACTCAGCCAGCTGGCGAGGACGCGATCGGGGCGGCCATGTTGGCGGTGACGAACGGGTGATCCCACGTAGACGACTCCTTCGATGAGCTCGGCCTTCTTCAGGTCGGGCATCGCCGCGTAGCGTCGTTCGAACTCGGCGCGCGACAGGCGGTCGCCGGCACGCAGGGTGGGAACACCGGGGGATGTCGTCATGAGGAGAGCCACACTGCAGTGGTGTGGTGGGCGTCGAAAAGTACCACAATCCGCGGCGACCTTCTCGTCGGTCGGGTCAACGCTGGGGTGTGCTGGTGCCGATGAACGGGCGAATGGCGTGGCTGGAACGGTGCATGGTCGGCGGAGCCGTGACCCTGCTGCTCGGCGGCATGGCGGTATCGTCGTGGATGGAGCGCGGGGCGTCGGGGTTGCGCGAACGGCTGCAGCGTTTCGTCGCCGAGGTCGATGCGCAGGAGCTCGCGGTCGACCACCACCACGACGCCGTGTGGGGCGAGACCCACGAGGGCAGCGCCTTCGCGCACTACGACACGGCGGCGCGGCTGCAGAGGCTCTGCAGCAACTTCTGCTGGAACGACGCGCGCGGCATCGCCATGGTCGACAACCAGGAGCTGCTCGGGGAGGAGTTCGCGGCGCGGCGAGCGCAGTGGCGACCGGTGGTCGAGGCGGTCGCGGCGGGCGCGCATGCGCGCGATCGTTCTCCCCTCGGCGTCAACTTGTCCATGCCGCTGGCCTGGGGACTGCGGGCCGAGACCTGCGCCCGGCTCGCGGGCGGCGAGTCCTTGGCGGCGGTGCAACTGTGGCTGGACGTGCTGACGATGCACGCCGACCTGGACCCGACCGGCTTCTTCGGCTGGGGCATGGCGGGACATTGGATCAGCGTCTGGGACGATGCTCGCCTCACCGGTCTGTCGCCCGACGCGTGCGCTCTGCTCGACGCGGGCGTCGGGCGCCTCGAGGCTCGCGTCGACGTGACCTCGTCACCGACCGGCGCCATCGCGGCCTCCCTGCGACCGCTGCTCGATGGCACGAGCGCTGGCCGCGGCTGGTCGCTGCGCGAGCGCCTGTGGGCCTGGAAGTCAGGGATGAACCCCGAGCGACGTCACCTCGAAGGGCTGGCCGAACTCGTCTCTGCGGCGCCCCTGCTGCTGCCGGCAGCGACGTCGTTCGCGGCGCGCGAGGAGCAATGGCGGAAGTTCGTGGCGATGCCGCGGCCGAACGGCACCTACGGGAGCAGTCACGTCGACGAGCGCCTGCGCAACGGCGAGAAGGTGCGCCGCGGTGTGCTCACGCGCCTGCGTCTGCTGCGCCTCGCGATCGCGTTCCACGCGGGTGCCCAACTGCCCGAGCTCGCCGACCCGTTCGCCGACGCGCCGCTGCGGGTCACGGGCGACGACGAACGCGTGCTGCTGCGCAGCGCCGGCGGCATCGAACGTTACGTGCACCGCGTGCGGTAGCGCCGGGGTATCCTCGCGCCGCCATGCTGCGCGCGCTCACCGTCCTCCTGCTCGCTGCGTTCGTCTCTGCGCAGCAGCCGTTCCCCGAGTTGCTGGCGAAGTTCGCGGGGCACGACGTCGACGCCGACGGGACCGCCGAGATCCGCCGCCTGGAAACGATCGGTGGCGCGGGTGATGCGACGGCGCCGCGCGTGGTCGTGTTCGTCGAGCCGCGCCTGCTGACGGCCCGCGAGGGCGTCGATCCGGCCGCGATCGTGGCCCTGCGCGAACGCCTGCAGCGCTTCGCCGCCGACATCGCCGCGGGTGGATGCCGCTGTGAACTTGTCGGCGCCGAGGTCTACAGCGGACCGCGGCACCAGGACGGCCGCATCGTGCTGGCGCTGCGCCACGTCTTGCAGGCCGCGCGCGCCGCCGGGCCGCTGCAGGGCGCGATCCTCGTCGGCCACTTCCCCGACGCGCTGCTGCTGCGCACGTGCAGCTGGCGCCGCGGCGACGACGTCGAGTTGACCGATCGCACGGGCGCCAAGCGCACCTTCCACGGCTACCTGCGCGCGGTGCCCGAGAACGTCGCGTGGAAGTGCGACCTGGTGCTCGCCGACCTCGACGGTGCTTGGGAAGGTCGCTACTTCGAGGCCGCGACCGAGCTGCCGCGCATCCAGGTCGCATTCGATGGAGCGGTGCCCGAAGGCGGCGGTCCGTTCCTCGCTGCGGACGTGCGCACGTCGCGTTTCGTCGACGCGTTCCACCTCGCCGACGGACGCGTGCACGTCGACGTCGAGGCGTGCACGGCGAGCATCGACGACGCGACGCGCGACGAGGAGTGCACCGCCGCCGACAGGCAGGCCACCAATGCCCTGGCGCTGCCCGAGATCACGGTGTCGCGCATCGACGCGCGCGGCGTGGCCTGGAGTCCGATGCCGCGTTTCGTCGGCGCCGAGGGTGCGCCGCAGCGCGTGGCGTTGGCCGAAGGTGAGCAGGCGCCCAACTGGGACGCGATGTGGCAGCCCGACCCGGCGCTCGAGCTGCGGCTGCTCACCGAGTACTTCGACCGCAACCACGCGTTCCGCACCACGCCGCCGGATGCCGCGGCCGACAAGCCCGCGTCGGTGTCCTGGGGGCTCGGCTCGGGCATGCGGGAGGTCCGCAGCGCCAAGGCCGCGTGGCGCGACTTCGACGCTGTCGGCTACGACGTGCGCGAGAACGTCGACCTGCTCGCGCTGCTTTCCTGGTGGCAACAGCCCGCGCTGCTGCGCACGCTGCGCGCGCACAGCGATCCGTTCACGGCGGTGTTCGCCAAGACCGACGGCAAGAAGCTCGATGCCGCGATCGGCACGCCGTGGAACTTCGCGGCGCGCGGTGGGGCGATGGTGCCGTCGTTGGCGGCGGGCGCGCGCGACGGTCGCGCCGACTTCTTCTTCTATCGGTCACTGTGGGGCAACCACCTGCCGTCGCCGCAGCCCTACGTGATGGTGCACACGGGCTGCGAAGCGATCTCGCCGTACGGCGCGACCTCGCTGCGCTACGACGATGCGCGCTACGCCGTGCGGCAGCACGCCGAGGCGATCCTGTTCTACACGCCGTGCGTGGCGATGATCGGTCGCGCCAAGGTGTTCTACGACGAGCCGCGCGGCTTCTGCGAAGCGCTCGCGGGCGGCGGCACGGTGGGCGACGCCTGGCGGCGCTACTTCGAACTCGAGGTCGCGAGCACGTGGGGGCAGGCCGGCGGCGACATCGGCCGCAAGCGCTCCTACTTCTGGTCGCTGCTCGGTGACTTCACGCTGAGGTTGCCGTGAGCGGCGCGGTTGCGGCAGGGCCGCTGCGGCGCGGCGTGCTCATGACCGCCGGCACGCTGTTGCTGCTCGCGGGCGTCGGGCACGCGCTGGGCTGGGCGCAGTTCGACGAAGGCCTCGCGAAGGTCGACGCGCAGACCAACGCGGCGCTGCACGTGGGCTGGTTGTGGGGCAGCGCGACGTTCTTCGCGCTGGGCGTGAGCGTGATCGTCGCCGCTGTCCGGTGGCGGCGCGGCCACGATCCGCGGCCCGCGGCGGCACCGGCCGCGCTCGCCTTGCTGGTGTTCGGCGCCGCAGCGTTCGTGGCGCGGAACGGCAACCCGCACTTCCTGGGCTTCGTCGCGCTGGGTCTGCTTGTCGGTCTGCCGCTGGTGTTCGGGCGCCGGGGCTCACGGACCAGCGATGGCTGCTTATGATGCGCCGCCTATGCGCCTTGCCATGATCACCTCGTGGTTCCTGCTGACGGCGCTCGCTGCACAGCAGGAGGTCCTGCCCGCCGATGTCCAGGCCCCGGGGCCCGCGCAGCGGATCTGGAGCGCGAAGATGCTCGACCGCCAGGAACTCTGGTTCCGCCGCAGCTTCGCGGTGCCCAAGGCCGCGCGCCGCGCGACGCTCGTGTTCTCGTGTGACAACCGCTGCGACGTGCACCTCGTGGGGCGCAAGGTCGCCGAAGGCGACGACTGGGAGAAGCTCACCGTCGTCGACGTCACGGCCGATCTGCAGGTCGGCGACAACGTGATCGCGATCCATGCGGTCAACGAGGGCAGCTGTGCAGCGCTCGTCGCGTGGTTGTTCTGGGAGGACGACGCCGGCGTCGTGCACGAGGTCGTGACCGACAAGCTGTGGAAGGTCGGCGAACAGGAGGTCGACGGCTGGGCTGCCGTGAAGTTCGACGACCGACGTTGGCAACAGGCCGTGTCGGAGTACGCGACGGAGTTCGGCCTGAACGTCTACAACGGTGCGCCGCGCGGCGTGCTCTACCGCATGGCGTTCACCAAGGCGGCCGACGACATCGCCAAGGCGCTCGAGACGTTGCGGCGCGCGCGCGACAGCAAGGAAGCGGGGAAGGCGCTCGAGGCGCTCGATCGCGCGGTCAACGACGCGCGCACCGCGGTGTGGAAAGCGCGCGAGGCCGAGGTCAAGGCGAAGAAGGGGGTCGGGAAGTAGGCTCCGCGCTGAGCTGCGCGCGTCACTGCCGGCGGCGCTCGCGCCACAGCCAGACCGCGAACGACCACAGTCCGGCGAAGCGGTAGCCCGGATCGACGTAGTGTTCGATGACGTAGAAGGCGAAGTAGTAGGCGCGGCTGCTGGCCCAGGCGATCGCGGCGACGCAGCCGACGGTGGTGTACGTCGGTTCACGTGCCACCAACACGGCGGCCGCGAGCACGGCGATCACGACGAAGAGCGCGGCTTTGACGAGCATCCAGCGCGGAGTCAGCAGGTTGTCCAAGCGGGCTTGGGACGCGCGTCGACAGCGGTTCTTCCAGCGCGTCGACGATGCCCGACCAAGGTGGATCGTCCCGGCTATCATCGGCGCCGCCATGAAACGCCTGCCCACCGTCGCGTTGCTGATCTTCGCGCTGCTGACCCTGTTGATCCTGCCGGCGATGCAGCAGGATCCACCAACACACCAGGACGAGGCGCTGCAGAACGCGCTCGCCGCACGCGCGGCCGCTGCGAAGCAGGTCTTGGACTACGCAGTCAGTGTCGAGGAGTCGGGGCGTGACGCGTTCGAACACGATTCCGCGTTGGAGCGTCGACTGAAGTGGTCGCGACGCGCAGCGGTTGCGGCTGCCGAAGCCGGTGCCATGACGTTGCGAGAGGCCCTGAGCCAACATGTGGCGAAGGCGGAGCGGCTGTTGGCCTTGGAGGAGGAGCTCTACAAGGCGGGGCGGCGACTCTTGATCGACTTGCACATGGGGCGCTACGAAGTCGCCGACGCCAAGGTGCAGCTCGCGCGCGCCGGCAAGTGAGGTCGCGCTCCGCTCAGGACCAGGCCGATGCGCCCGAGGGGCAACCGTGCCGGTGATCAGCGCGTCGGGATCGCTTGTCAGCCGACCTCGACGTCCTTGCAGAACGCCACGTGATCGCGCAGCTGCTCGTTCGCAGGCATCGGCGCCGAGTAGTACCACGCGTTGTTCTCGTGCACGACGCCGTCGACGACGACGTGGTGGTAGCGCGCGGTGCCCTTGGAGCGCGACAGCGTCTTGGTGTCGCTGTCCTGCAGCAGCGAGGCGTCGACGTCACTGCGCGGGAAGTAGTGGACGCCGTCGATGACGATGGTGGCGTCGCTGTCGGCGACCACGCGTCCCTTGCACTTCGCTTGCACCATGCCCGGGTTCTAGACCAGGGCGAGGCCGTCAGTACTCGTATTCGGCGACGATCGTCAGATTGCGCACCGCCGGCGTGAAGAACTGCTTCCGGGCCTGCACGTAGGTCGGATCGGCGAAGAACCTCTCCTTCACTGCGCGGCTCGGGAAGCGGATCGCGAACAGGCGGTTGATCGGGTGCTTCGCCTCGCTGCGCAGCGTGCGCGCGATCTCGAAGTCGTAGCGGAAGTCGCCGCCCATGCCCTGCAGCAGCGGAGTCATCACGTCGCGGTACCGCTGGTAGGAGGCGGGATCGGCGACGTCGAGCGCGACGAGGTTCTCGTAGGTCATTGCCGCAGGTTACCGGACGCGGGCATCGGGTCACTGGCGGCGATCGACCAGATCGTGACGTCGAAGCCGTTCTTCGTGGTGATCCGCTGCTCGGTGTCGAACAGCCCGGACAACGCGATCACGCGATCGTACAGCGCGTTGTAGTAGACGAACTGCAGGCGGCGCGGGTTCGCCGCGAGTGACTCCCGCAGCCGTTCGAGCACGGCGCTGAGCGTGTCGGGCCCGAACGAGTTGAACAGGACGAACACCGTGCCTTCGTCGAGGCTCACGTCGCACGCGTCAGCTCGCACGACTTCGACCTCGGTCTTGCGACCGCGCATCTTCGCGCAGTTGTCGCGAGCGATGGCAGCGAGGTCGCCCCAGAGTTCGACTCCGATCACCTTCTGGAACGGTCGCGTCGCCATGACGCAGATTGCGCGCCCCATGCCACAGCCGAGGTCGTAGATGACCTCGTCGCGCGCGCCCGGCTGTCGCCACAAGTAAGCGCGGATCCAGCGCAGGTCGGAGTATCCCAGCGCTTCGTAGCGGTGATTGTCCGCGAACCGCGCGTCGGCCGTCGGGTTGCCCGCGTTGCTGTCGGCGTTCACCGCGTGCGAGAAGCCGCCGCAGGCCATCGTGCGGATGCCGTAGAGCAGCTCGTTGGCCTTCGTCCAGGCGGTGTGCAGCAGTTCGGACATGGGTGTCTGGCGCGGTCCATGGCGACCCAGCAAGGTGTTCGACACGCAGGTCTACGGGTTGCGGTCGCCGGGCGGAAGCACGCGATGCCGATCAGGAAGCCTCAGCGCTGGTGGCAGTGGCGCTGACGGGTTGACGACCGGGTGTGAGATTGGGATGGTCAGCCCGTGGTTCCGGGCATTCGACGTCTCGACCGGCTGCACTGCGCCCGGCGGGCCGGTCGCACTCCGCTGCGTGAACGAGCATGACCATGCAGCGGTGGTGGGTTCGCGGTGTCTTCACCCTGCTCGGCCCAATCCTCGTTGCGTTGTGCTTCTGGCTCGAGTCGCGGGACCAGACGATCGGCGTCGCTGCTGCGGATGATGCCTACTTCTATCTGACCGTGGCGCGCAATGCAGCGCATGGGCATCTGTCGTCCTTCGACGGCACGTCGTTGACCAACGGCTATCACCCGTTGTGGGCAGTGATGCTCACGCCGTTGTTCATGCTGGTGCAAGACAAGGATGTCGCCCTCTTCGTCACGCTGCTCGTCTGCTGTGTCCTGCACGGCATCACGCTGACGGTGCTCTGGCGCATCCTTGCGGGGCGCGTGTCCATCGAGGCCGCTTGCTTCGGCACGGCCTTCTTCGTGCTCTTCGGCATCGTCCCCGCCTGGTACCTCGGTGAGGCGCCGCTGACGATGGCGACCTTTGCGCTCTTCGTCGGATGGTTCCTGCACACGGCCTTGGACGAGTCTGCTGCGCGGTCACCTTGGCGCACCGGCCTCGCCCTCGGGCTCCTCGCCGCCGCCACGGTGCTTGCGCGCCTCGACGCGATCATGCCGGCGTCGGCAGCGCTGGCCTGGCTCTGGTGGGTTCGCCCCGGTGCGTCGCGATCGGCAGCGACCGTCGCGCTCGTCACGACCGGGGTTTTCGTCGGCGGGTACGTCGCCAGCAACGTGATCCTGTACGGGCACGTGGTCCCCATCAGCGGCGCGCTGAAGAGTTCCTTCCCGCACTTGTCGCTGATCAACTACCCACTGACTTCGCCGAAGTGGTATCGCCTCCTCGTGCCGCTCGTGATCGCGACGGCATTCACGGGATGGCGAGTCGTTGCCCCGCGACCACGAGCGGGGGCCGTACCGACGATCGACGGGGCGCTCGGCGCCGTCACGGTGGGGGTCCTGGTGTTCTTCACCTACGAGATCCTGTTCCAGAAGGACGCGGACTTCGGTCTCTACTCATGGCACTTCGCCGTGCCCACGTACCTCGCAGCCCTGCTCGCCGGTCGCTTGTTCGATGCGTGGGGTCGCCGTCTGCCGGTCCGGCGTGCGGTGGGCCCGGCGCTCCTGGCCGTGGGGCTGCTTTGGATCGTCAGCCGGTATGCACTGGTGACGAGCGTCGACAGCAAACTCGCCGACGCGCACTGCATCGGCCGTTGGATCGACGAGAACCTCCCGAAGAGCGCCGTCATCGCCGCCACGGATCCGGGGCTGGTGGCCTGGTTCGGGGAACGATCGACGGTGAGTCTCGACGGCTTGATCAACAACTTCGACTACCAGGAGGTGCTGCGCGACAAGAGGGTCGCTGCATACCTCGATCGCAAGCTCGTCACCCATCTGATGGTGCGCGACGAAGAAGCTGCCCGCAGAGAGAGTGGCGACTTCTCGCTGTCTCTACCGTCGCGTTTGTACCTCGACGCCGCGGACTGCGTCGTCATCTCGATGCAAGACCGTCTGTATGTGGCGCCCAATCGCACGGCGGCGATCTTCGCGCGAGTGACTGGTCAGCGAACCTCGCCGCGCTGAGTGTGGAAACCTTTCGTGCCGGGGCGTGAGACTGTGCGGTCGGCCTTCACCCGACCACTACCCACACCTCACCGTCCCGGCCGGTGTGGCCGCCTTCAGCGTGTTCTGCGGATGCGTCCGAACTCGGGAAGGCCGCATCGATGAGCACGGGTCGTTCGGTGCCGCGGTAGCCAGGAGCATTGCGGCTGGCGAACACGTCGCCGGCTTCGGTGAGGAAGAAGGCGCGGCGGTGCAGGCCTTCGTCGCTCGGCCACGCGTAGATGCAGAACTGCGTTTCGGCCGCGTCGGCGTCGATCGTCACGCTGTCGCACTCGCGGGCCCAGCCGCCGCCGATTGCCGGCAACCACAAGCAGAACAGGTATCCCGAGCGCTGCACGTTGCCGAGCTGGACCGCGCCGAAGGCCTTCGACAGGAGCGGCGGGTCGAGCTGCCTCCCCGGCTCGCTGCCGCGCAACCACGCGGTGCCCGCGAGCTCGTCGAGCCAGCCGAACTCCCCCTTGGTGTCGCCGTCGCGATCGACGGCGCAGCGGTCGCGGAACATCGTCTGTGCCGAGTGGATGTTCTTGAGCGTCGCGATCGCCGCGGACTCGTTGGCGTTGATGCCGCAGACGAACGCTGGGCCGCTGACGAACGGCGCCGCCAGACACCCCAAGGCCACGAGGCTCGTGATGCCGAAGACGGTGCGCCACAACGCGCGCCAGACGCGCCGCTCGAGCTCGTCGTAGCCGGTCTTTCCGAGCTTCATTGCCCGCGCGGCAGCCGTTCTCCGGACTTCTCGCGATAGAACTCGAGGATCGTCTGCCAGCACTCCTGCGCCGTCTCGGCATACGAGATCAGGTCGAGGTCCTCGGGTGAGATCGTGCCTTCTTCGACGAACGTCTCCCAGTTGATCAGCTTGGTCCAGTAGTCGCGGCCGAACAGGATCACCGGGATCGGTTCCATGCGCCGCGTCTGGATCAGCGTCAGCGCCTCGAACAGTTCGTCCATGGTGCCGAAACCGCCGGGGAACGCGACCATCGCCTTCGACCGCATCAGGAAGTGCATCTTGCGGATCGCGAAGTACTTGAACTCGAAACACAGCTCCGGGGTGATGTAGCTGTTCGGCTCCTGCTCGAACGGCAGCGTGATGTTGAGGCCGATCGACTTGGCGTCGACGTCGAACGCGCCGCGGTTGGCGGCCTCCATGATGCCGGGGCCGCCGCCCGTGCAGATCACGTAGTCGCAGCGCCCGTTGATCTGGCACTGGCTCGAGACGATGCGGCCGAACTCGCGCGCCTCGTCGTAGTAGTGCGCCTTCTTGAGCACGTTCTCGGCGATGCGCACGCGTTGTTGCAGGCGCGGGTTCGCAGGGTCGGCGGCGAGCTCGGCGACGGCGTGCGCGAGCTTGGCGTTGGCCGACGGCTTGTCGATCACGCGCGTGCCGCCGAACACGACCACCGTCGATTCGACCCCTTGCTCGTGCTGGATCAGCTCGGGCTTGAGCAGCTCGAGTTGCAGGCGCACGGGGCGCAGCTCGACGCGGCCCATGAAGTCCTCGTCGGTGTGCGCCTGTCGGTAGGAGCCGGACTGGCGGATCTTGCGAATGCGCTCGCGATGTTCCTGCGCGGCGTCGTCGGGGTGGCTCGTGGCCGGGGTCTTGCTCATGGTTCCGCAACGGGCGAGGGTGCTCGCCGGCGGTTGCCATCGGCATTCGGGGCCCGCGGACCCGAGGCGACGCCTTCTCGCTTGCCTTCGACCGCCCGGACGGCAACCGTGGCGCGATGCCCGAAGTGCGGCTCACCTACTGCGGCAACGTGCACCCCGCACCGGACCTGGCGTCCCACCTGGCGGCGCTGCGTGAGCACACCGGCCCCGTCGCCGCGACGGCCCGGGCCCGCGGTCGGGCGTTCGGCATCGGTGCCTGGTGGCCGGCCCCGCTTGCCTACGAACTGGCTCACGATCCCGACAGCGGCCGCACCCTGGTGGCGGCGATGGAGCGGCTGGGGCTGGACCTGTGGACCCTCAACGTGTTCCCGTTCGGCGGCTTCCACGACGAGGTCGTCAAGACCGCGGTCTACTCGCCCGATTGGGCCAGCGAAGAACGGCTGCACTACACCCGGCTCTGCGCCGACGCAGCGGCGCTGCTGTTCGGCGGTGGCAAGGTGCTGCCGATGTCGACGCTGCCGCTCGGCTACCGGCCGCCGGGTGCACCCGAACCCGACCTGCGGCTCATGGCGCGCAACCTGGCGCGCTGCGCCAGTGCCTTCGCCGCACTCGAGGAACGCACCGGGCTGTGCTGTGTGCTCGCGCTCGAACCCGAACCCGACTGTCTGCTCGAGACCGCGGCGGGCGCGGCGGACTTCCTCGAGCGCTGGTTGTTCGACGAGGGCGCGTGGACCACGGTGCCAGACGACGTGCTGCGCCGGCACCTGGGTGTGTGCGTCGATCTGTGCCACCTGGCAGTCGTCGGCGAGGATCCGCTCGCGGCGCTGGCCGATCTGCAGGCGCGCGGCATCACCGTGCCCAAGATCCAGGTGTCGTCGTGTCTGGAGGTGCGAGCCCCCGAAGGCCTGGACCGGCTGCTGTCGTTCGCCGAACCCCGTTACCTGCATCAGACCGCGGCGCAGAACGGCGCCCGCGCGCTCGATCTGGATGCGGTCGCGGCGCGGCGGGCCGAGTTCGCAGCCGGTGGGCGATTGCGTTGCCACTACCACGTGCCGCTGTTCTGGGACGAGGTGGGGCCGTTCGGTTCGACCCGCGACGAGGTCGAACGGGTGCTGCGCGCGCTGGCGAAGGCGACCGGACCGCTGCCGCTGCTCGAGGTCGAGACCTACACCTGGGGCGTGCTCGGTGACTTCGCGGGCGAAGCGCCGCTGGCCGAACGGCTGGTCGCCGAACTCGATTGGGCGGCTTCTTGTCTGCAGTCCTGACCGGATCGCCGCGTCGCGCGTATCTTGCGCCCCTTCCATGATCCGCCTCCGCGACGTCCAGAAGAGTTACCGCCAGGGTCCCCGCTCCGTGCTCGCTTGCGCCGTCGACGCCCTCGACATCGCCGCCGGTGAGCAGGTCGCCTTGGTCGGCCGTTCCGGCACCGGCAAGACCACCTTGCTGCACATCCTCGCGGGTCTGCTGCGGCCCGACCAAGGGGAGGTCGAAGTGGTCGGCAAACGCATCGACCAGCTCGGCGAGGCAGCCTGCGACCGGCACCGCGGCCGGCACATCGGCATGGTCTACCAGACCTTCAACCTGCTGCAGCCGTTCACGGCGCTCGAGAACGTGCTGCTCGGTGCGCTGTTCGGCCGCGGCGCCGGCGGCGACGCCAAGGCCCGCGCGGAAGCGCTGCTGGGCAAGGTCGGGCTCGGCGACCGCGCGCATCACCGGCCCAGTGAACTGTCGGTCGGCCAGGTGCAGCGCGTCGCGATCTGTCGCGCGTTGATCAACGACCCCGAGCTGATCCTCATGGACGAGCCGCTCGGCAACCAGGACAAGGCCACCGGCACGCAGGTGCTCGACCTGCTGCTGCAGATGGCCAGCGACGGCGGCAAGACCGTGGTCATGGTGACGCACGATCCCGAGTCCGCGAAACGCATGCAGCGCACCGTCGACCTCGCGTCGCTGCGCCCTGCGGAGGTGTCGGCATGAGGCTCTGGTCGATCAGCCTGCGCAACCTGCGCATCCGCCTCGTCGCGACGATGTTGACCGCGCTCGCGATCCTGGTCGCCACCGGCCTCTACGCCGCGATCCTGCTCATGGCCGAGCAGACCGAGCAGCGTTACGAAGGCAGTATCGGCGGTTACCAGGCCGTGGTCGGGCCCAAGGACGCCTCGCAGCTCGAGATCGTGCTCAACACGGTCTTCCATGTCGGCGATGCGCCGGCGTTGTTTCCGCTCAAGGTCTGTGACGACCTGCGCAACTCGCGCGTCGGCCGGCGCTCGCAGATCCGCTACGCGATCCCGCAGGCGCGCGGCGACAGCGTCAGCAGCTTCAACTTTCCGGTCGTCGCGACCCTCGACGAGCAGTTCACCCTGTTCGAACGCAACGGCGCGCCGCTGCAGTTCGCCGCCGGCGGGCCGTTCAAGTTCTCCTGGGACGACCTGATGCAGATGGCGACGGAGCTCGCGGCCCACGAGAGCGCGCGACGCACCGGCGAAGCTGCTGTGCCCCCCCGGCCCAAGCTCGTGCCCGAGTGGAAGAAGTGTGTGATCGGCGCGCGCGTCGCGCGCAAGCTCGGTCTCTCGCTCGGCGACGTGGTCACTCCGGTGCACGGCAAGATGGGCAAGTTCGGCTTCCACGAACATCCCGAGGCCGCATGTGAGGTCGTCGGCATTCTCGAGCCCACCAACTCGCCGATCGACGTCACGATCTTCCTGCCGCTCGGCGTGCACCTGCTGATCGACGGCCATGAGGACGGCGTGTTCGTGGTCGAGGTCCCCGCGGGCAAGAACCCGGACGACGCCAAGAAGCTGCCCGTCAACGTCGATCAGATCGGCCTCACCGCGATCGTCGTCGACCCCAAGGACCATCTGGGGGGGCAGTTCCTGCGGCGGGAGTTCGGCAACCGGCCGGATGCCCAGGTCTGCGTTCCGCAGATCCTGATCCCCAAGTTCCTGCGCACCATGGGCAACATCGCCGACGCGCTGTCGGTCGTCGCCTGGCTCGTGTTGTTCGGCGCCAGCCTGTCGATCGCCGCGGTGATCTACAACACCATGAACGAGCGCCGCCGCGAGATCGCGATCATGCGTTCGCTCGGCGCGCGCCGCGCGCAGATCTTCGCGATCATCGTGCTCGAGGCGGGCCTGCTGTCGCTGTTCGGGGCGCTGCTCGGGGTGGCTGCGTGCCACCTGTGTGCGCTGTTGCTCGGTGAGTTGGTCGAGGACATGACCGGCGTGCATCTGGACTGGGCGCAGTTCCAGCTCTGGGAGATCTGGCTGGTGCTCGGCGTCGGCGCGATCGGCGCGGTGGCCGGTGTGCTGCCCGCGATCAAGGGCTCGACCACGCAGGTCGCCGACAACCTCGCCCAGAATTACTGACGGTGGTCGGCAAGGCGCGCGCGGTCGAACCCTGATGTTTGCGCCGGCCGCGGCGCAAACCTTCCTTGCCGGTGGGGTTCTGACTCCAGCAGGGCGTCGTCCTCGGGGTGCGGACGAGGCCTTGGGCCAAGAACCGGTCGGGCTGGTGCCGATTCGGGGATGCGTCGTATACCATGCGCCACCGATCTCGGCAGCCGAGCTCCGAGACCGCAAACCCCAGAGGTCGCCCGATGAAGTTGATGTTGCCGTTGCTGATGTCCGCGTGCCTGTTCGCCCAGGAGCCAGTCAAGACGGAGAAGCCCGTGCCGGCGCCCAAGGCGGAGCAGAAGCAGGATCCGAAGCCGGTCACGGACAAGCCGGTGACCGACAAGCCGACGAGTGACAAGCCGGTCACGGACAAGCCCGCGAGCGACAAGCCGGCTTCCGACAAGCCGGTGACCGACAAACCGAAGAGTGACAATCCCGTGCCCAAGGGCACCGACCCGGCGGACCTCGCGGCGATGCGCGGCGCGGAGGCGATGCTCGAGGCCGAGCGCAAGCTGGCCGAGCAGATCAAGTCGGGCAAGATCACCGGCCTCGACAAGATCCTGCCGTTCGACGAGTTGACCTCGTGGCCCTACGAAGACGGCCTCAAGGGCATGCCCAAGCGTGTGCGCGACCTGTCGGGCAAGAAGGTCCTGATGACCGGCTTCATGCTGCCGATCGACGAGGTCCAGAACATCAAGGAGTTCCTGTTGGTGCAGTCGCTGTGGTCGTGCTGCTACGGCCAGCCGCCCGACATCCACGGCATCGTTCGCGTGGTGATGCCCAAGGGGAAGACCACCGATTACTTCTTCGACCCGCTCAAGATCATCGGCACGTTCAAGGTCGAGGCGACGGTCATGGATGGTTACTGCGTCGACATCTTCCAACTGCACGTCGACAGCATCGAAGTCATCAAGTAGCTGGCCCGCGAAGTAGCAACCCGCGCGGAGCGCCGGGCGTCATCGCCCCCTCCGCGAACAATCTGCCGGCTCCTGGCGCCCATGGCAGGGGGCAAATCGGCGGACCTGCTGCAGTCGGCTGCGGGCGGCTGCCGATAGCAGGGACCGATGGTCCCCACCCAGGAACGCAACGCCCGCGGCTCGTCGTTGCCCAAGCGTCTGTCCGTCGCCATGGCGGGCGTGGCGCTGTTCGTGGCCGTCGTGTTGGGCTTCCTCGGCGCGGACCGTCTGTATCGCATCGACCTCGAGCAGGCCACCGAGGCCGACCGCGCGCTGGCCACGGCGCTCGCCGAACGCGCCTCGCCGCTGCTCGAGCGCGAAGACCTGATGCGGCTGTCGGTGCTCGCCACCGTGGCCCGCGACCAGACGCAGGGGCGGGTGCTGGTGCTGGATCGCCTCGGCAAGGTCACGATCGACACCGCGCTGGTGCAAGGGGATCGGCAGCTCGGGCTGTTGTCCTCGGGCGCGCCGTTCCAGCGCATCAGCAAACGTGAAGACGGTGCGGCGCTGCGTGAGACGATCGCGCCGATCCGGTTCGGCGGCGACCTGATCGGCGAACTGCGTCTGCAACGCGAAGTGGCGCTGCAGACCGCCACCTTCGACTTCTCGTGGTTCCTGCTGGTGCTGCTGTGTTCGTTGTCGCTGGTCGTGGTCGCCGTGATCCTCGGCCAGCAGTGGTCGTCGCGCGTGCGCGCCGCCACCGACACGTTGATCCGCCTGTCCGCCGGCGAGTTCGGTGGCAGCGCGCCCGACGCCACCTCGAGCGAACTGCAGGACCTGCGGCTCGCCCTGCAGGAGATGGAACGCGGCATGCAGACGGGGCTGCAGCAAGTCGCCGAGGGTTACGTGGCGATGGCGCTGACCATCGTCGACGGTCTCGAGAAGCGCCGACTGATCATGCCCGGACACGGCGAAAGAACCGCCAAGCTCGCGCTGCGCGTTGCCGATCGCCTGCAGCTGGTCGCGGCCGATCGCAACGATCTCGAGTTGGCGTGCCGGCTAAGCGAGCTCGGCAAGGCCTGGGTGCGCGCCGCGATCCTCAGCAAACAGTCACCGCTCACCGACATCGAGAAGGAGTCGCTGCGCCAGCATCCGCTGCGTGCCGCCGAACACCTCGAGTGCCTGCCGTCGCTGCGGCGTGTCGCCCGCATCGTGCGCCACCAGGCCGAACGCTACGACGGCCTGGGCCTGCCCGACCGCCTGCGCGGTGACCGCATTCCGCTCGGCGCGCGCATCCTCGCGATCGCCGCCGCCTTCGAGACCCTGACCAACACCGGCGAAGAGCGCCTCACCTGGCAGGCAGCGCTCGCCCGCCTGCACGATGCCCGAGGCGAGGTGTTCGATCCGTGGCTGTGTGACCTGTTCGCCGAAGAACTCGAGCGTGATCCGCCCGAGGTCCGCGAGGAACGCGTCGATCGAGAGGTCTCGATCGTGCCCAACGGCACGTTGATGTGGCCGATGGACGGCATGGAACTGGAGGAAAGCCTCGACGACGACGGCGACGACGAGGAGGAACTCGAGGTCATGCTCGACGATCCCGACAGCGCCGACGAGGCCGAGGCGTGAAGCGGCTGACCTTGCTGGCGCTGCTGGCGCTCGCAGCGTGTGCGACCAGGCCGCGCGATCCGTTCGTGCGCGGCGAACGGGCGTTGCTGGCCGATGACCTGGCCAGCGCGTTGTTGGCCTACGACGAAGTGCCGGTTGCGCATCCCCGGTATCCCGAGGCGCGTGCCGCCGCGGCGGGGGTCGAACGGCGCATGCGCCGCGGGCACGAGGTGCTGCTCGACGGCCTGCTGCTGCGAGCCGAATGGCGTGATCGTGAGGCGTTGGCGCAATTGCGCCGAGCGCAGGAGATCTGGCCCGGCCTGCCCGGGATCGACGCGTTGATCGCGGCGACCGAGCATCGTCTGTCGTCGTTCGGTGCGGCACCCGGCGACCTCGTCGCGGGCCCTGTCGCCGACGGTGGTGCCCAGTCGCGCGTCGGTGACGCCGCGGTGATGCCGCAGCCGATCCCCGGCGACGCGACGCGCCCGCTGGACGTCGTCGCGATCGGCGAGGTGTCGTTGCCCGAGGTTGGGCCGGTCCCGTTGGCCGAGATCAGGATCGGAGGCGGCGAGCCGACGCCGGAGCAGGCGGATGCTGCATCGGTGACGACGGCATCGTCGCCGGTCACGGTCGACGAGGTCGCGGTCGGCGAGGTGACGGTCGGCGAGGTCGATTCCCCGCCTGCCGGCGAGGATCCCGTCTCAGCCGGGCTCATCGACGTCGAGCGTCGCCTCGGTCGCGGCGAACTCGAACTCGCGGTCGCGGCCCTGCTCGACCTCGCCACCCGGTTCCCCGCGGAACAGCGCGTGCGTGTGCACCTGGTTCGCGTCCTGCATCAGCGGGCGCTGGTGCGTTATGGCCACGGGGCGCTCAGCGGCGCGATCGAAGACTGGCAGCGGGTGCTCGAACTCGATCCGACGCACCGCCTGGCGCGCAACCTGCTTCGCTCGGCTCAGGCCGAAGCGGCGATCAACACGCCGGTTCGCTGACCTCTCCTTCGTCAGCGTCCTGCGCCGGTGGATCCTGCGCAGTCCATCCAGTCATCCCTTCATGCCGCGCGATGTTCCGCAGGCGCAGCGTGGAAGGGGAAAAGGTGCCGGGGGTGAAACTTCGGGAAAAGGGGAAGAAGGAGAGTCAAGTTTTTAAGTCCGTCGCGGACAACCCCCGGCGGTGTGTCGTTGCCACCGCGTGCGATACCGGCGGACCGGCGGCATGCGTTGGCGAATGTCGCGTGATCGAGCTTCCCCTGCTGCATACCCCGAAGGGGACTCCGAAGAGTCGCTTCTTCCGAATCGACCTCTTCTGCAGCCGGTGGCCGTCTCGATTACCGGGTGAAGAGTAGCCCGCGCGAACAGGGCAGTCAACTGTGCGTTCGGGGCGCCTTGTCGCGGCAGCATCCTGCTACGGACAAATGCCACCGCCACCGCGCGGTCAGCGCCTGCGCACCGATTCCAGAACCAGCCCGTGGGACGTGACGGTTGCGCGCCACCCCGCTGGAACCAGCGTCGTCGCGGTTCCCTCTTCGATGGCCGCGGGGCCGTCGATGTGGCTGTCGGCGCCAAGGCGGTCGCGGCGGTGCACCGGCAACATCCGGCCGCCGAGCGGCGGCCGTCGCCGCGTGGCGGCAGGTTGGTCGACGCTCCGTGACAACGACGCGGCTGGCAACGCGTGGGCTGCGGTTTCGGCGCGAGCGACGAGCTGCACCACTTCGATGGGCACCTCGCTGACGAAGCCGAAGCGCCGCTGGTGTTCGGCGGCGAAGGCGACGGCGACGCGCGGTCCGAACGGCAGTCGCAGCGGCGCGCCTTGTCCGGCATAGCGCAGCAGCGCATCGACACGCACACGCGGCCTGCCGCCGAGTCGGGTGCGTGCAGCGTCCGTCAGTTCGCGAGCGAGCGCAGCCAGGCGTCGCAGATCTTCCTTGCTGACTCCGTGGCGCACCGAATGCGCCACCTCGACCGAATCGCCGGCGAGCGCCAGGCCCAGCGCCGAGAACGCGCCGGGGAACGCCGGCAAGATCGCCTTGGGCATGCCGAGGTGCCGCGCCAATGCCGCGGCGTGCAGACCGCCGGCGCCGCCGTAGGCGACCAGCGGCACGCGGCGCGGGTCGATCGCGCGTTCGGCGGTGACCACGAGGATGGCGCGCGCCATGGTGGCGTCGGCGACTGCGAGCATGCCTTCGGCGGTGGCGCGGGTGGAAAGGCCCAGGCGCTTGCCGAGCCGTTCGAGCGCGCGCACCGCGGCGTCGACGTCGATCGAGAAGCGCCCCTCGAGCAGCGTGTCGGGGCCGAGGTGGCCGAGCGCGAGATGCGCATCGGTGATCGTCGCTTCGTTGCTGTTGCCGTAACACGCCGGGCCCGGGTCCGCACCGGCGCTCTGCGGGCCGACGCGCAGCGCGCCGCCGGCGTCGGCGTAGGCGATGCTGCCGCCGCCGCAGCCGACGGTGTGGATCGGCACGGTCGGGATCGGCAGCGGCAGCCCACCGATCGACCCGGTCTCGTCGTGGCTGTTGCCCGGCTGCACCAGGCAAAGGTCGGCGCTGGTGCCGCCCATGTCGAACGCGGCGATCGCCGGCAGGCCAAAGCGTCGCGCCAGTTGTTCGGCGGCGAGCACGCCGCCGGCGGGCCCCGAGAACATCGCCCGCGCCGGGAACTGCGCCGCTTCGTCGTTGGGCATGATGCCCAGGCTGCTGCGCAACAGGCGCAGGCGGCCAGCGCCGATGCGTGCGCCCAGTCGCGCCGTGTAGCGGCCGACGGCGGGGCTGATCGCGGCGTTGAGGATCGCGGCGCAGAAACGTTCGTACTCACCGAAGACCGGCGCGACGTCGGCGCTCGCGGTGATCGGCACGTCGGGCAGTGCGCGCTGCAACGCGGCCGCGATGCGGTGTTCGTCGGTCGGGTCGATCGGCGAGTGCAGCAGGCCGATGGCGATCGCCTCGGGGCGCAGCCGCTGCACCGCAGCGACGACGCGGCGGATCTCGGTGGCACGCAGGGCGGTCTCGACCTCACCGTCCGGGCCGCGTCGGCAGTCGATGCCCAGGCGCCGCTCACGCGGCACCGGCGGCGTCGCGCGCGTCGGCGCCAGTTCGTAGAGGCGGCTGCGGTCCTGGCGGCCGATCTCGACGAGGTCCTGCAAACCGCGGTTGGTGACGAACACGGTGCGCGCGAGTCTGCCGGTCAGCACCGCGTTGAGGCCGACGGTGGTGCCGTGCACGAGGTCGACGGGTTCGTCGGACCGGCGGCGGACAGCGGCGAGCCCTTCGAGCACGGCGCGCCCCGGATCGTCCGGTGTCGACGGCAGCTTGTGCACCAACACGCCGCGCGATGAATACCGCACCACGTCGGTGAAGGTGCCGCCGGTGTCGATGCCGATGCGCGCTGTCACGGGGCGGGAACGTAGCGGCGGCGCCCGCGAATGCACGACTGCGTGGCACCGCGGCGCGCGGTCGCGTAGCTTTCGCGCCGATGCTCGACTCGGCCCTCGAACCTGCGCTGCGTTGCGCGGTCGCCTTCCTGTGTGGCGCGGTGCCGTTCGCGTGGATCTGCGTGCGGTTGTGCAAGGGCATCGACCTGCGCACCGTCGGCAGCGGCAACGTCGGCGCCACCAACGCCAGCCGCGCGTTCACCGGCAAGGGGGCGCGGCTGTTCGCGTTCGTGGGCATCTACCTGCTGGACGCGGGCAAGGGTCTGTTGCCGGTGTTGTGGCTCGCGGACCCGGCTGCCGGGGACCTCACGCTCGGCGCGCTGGTCGCCGCGTGTGCGGTGCTCGGTCACGTGTTCACGCCGTTCCTGGGCTTCTCCGGCGGCAAAGGCGTCGCCACCGCGACCGGCGCGCTGTTGGCGCTCGACTGGCAGGCGGTGCTGGTGGCGATCGGCGTGTTCTTCGTGGTGCGGTTCGGCGCCGGGCAGGTGTTCTTCGGCAGCCTCGCGCTCGGTCTCGCGCTCGCCGCCGCGGCGATCCTGTTGCACCCCGACAGCGCGTTCGGTGCGCGCTTGCCCGTGACCGTGCTGTGCTGCGCGATGGCGGCGTTCCTGTTCTGGACTCATCGCAGCAACCTCGGCAAGTGGCGCGCGAGCCGCGCCGCGAAGGGGCAGGCATGAAGGTCGCGGTGCTCGGCAACGGCGGTTTCGGCACGGCGATGGCGCTGGTGTTGCACAAGGCCGGTCACGATCTGGCGCTGTGGGGTCACGACGCGGTCTACACCGCAGCGATCGCGGCGTCGCGCCGCAACCCGCGATACCTCGACGACGTCGAACTGCCGGTGGCGATCCACGTGACCAGCGATGCGGCGGCGGCGCTGGCCGGCGCCCAGATCGTGCTGGTCGCGGTGCCGACGCAACACGTGCGTAAGGTCGTGTCGGGTCTGCTCACGCACCTGCCCGCCGGCGCGGCGTTGGTGTCGTTGGCCAAGGGTCTCGAACAGAAGACCGGCCTGCGGGTGTCGAGCATCCTCGCCGAACTGACCGGCGACCCGGCGCGGGTCTTCGTGCTCAGCGGCCCCAGCCACGCCGAAGAAGTCGCGCGTTACGTGCCGACCACGGTGGTGATCGCGGGTCCCGAGGGTGAACGCCTCAACGAACTGCAGTTGGCCTTGTCGACGCCGACGTTCCGCGTCTACCGCAACGCCGACGTGCTCGGCATCGAGTTGTGCGGCGCGGTCAAGAACGTGATGGCGCTGGCCGCCGGCATCGCCGACGGCCTGGGCTACGGCGACAACAGCAAGGCCGCGATCCTCGCGCGCGGCATCGTCGAGATGGCGCGCTTCGGCGTCGCCAGCGGCGCCGATACGCGCACCTTCTACGGCCTCGCCGGCGTCGGCGACCTCGCCGTGACCGCGTTCAGTCGCCACGGCCGCAATCGCGCGTTCGGCGAACGCATCGGCAAGGGCGCGACGTTGCAGCAGGCGCTGGCGGCGTCGCCCAAGGTCGCCGAGGGCGTCTACACCTCCCGTGTCGTCGTCGAGGCCGCGCAGAAGCTCGGCATCGAGATGCCGATCGCCGAGGCTGTCACGCGCATCCTGTTCGACGGCATGTCCCCGAGGGACGCCGTGCGCGCGCTGATGGAACGCGATCCCAAGGCCGAGGACTAGGAGCGGGCGACGTGGTCTTCGCGTCGTTCGTGTTCCTGTTCTGGTTCCTGCCGGCGTTCCTGCCGGTCTACCTGCTGCTGCCGCCGCGCTGGCGCAACCTGTGGATCACGCTCGGCAGCTTCGTGTTCTACGGCTGGTGGCGGCCGCAGTACGTGGTGCTGATGCTGTTCAGCGTCGCGGTCGACTACACCGCGGCGCGGCTGATGGGGGAACGCGACACCGGTCGTCACCGCAAGCTGTGGTTGTGGCTGTCGATCGTCACCAACCTCGGCCTGCTGGGCTGGTTCAAGTACGCCAACCTGTTCGCCGCCACCTGGAACGACCTCGCGCCGTGGCCGGTCGAGTGGGAACAGGTGCTGCTGCCCGTCGGCATCTCGTTCTTCACGTTCCAGTCGATGAGCTACACCATCGACGTCTACCGCGGCGACGTGAAGCCCGTGCGGTCGTTCCTCGACCTGCTGTGTTTCGTGTCGATGTTCCCGCAGCTGGTGGCCGGGCCGATCGTGCGGTACCGCGACATCGTCGCGCAGTTGCATGACCGGCGCCTCGACCTGGTGCAGCTGTCCAGCGGCCTGATGCTGTTCGCGTTGGGTTTCGCCAAGAAGGTGCTGATCGCCGATCGCGTCGCGCCGCTCGCCGATGCGGTGTTCGGCCAGGCGATGTCGGGCCAGGATGCGCCAGGCCTGCTGACCGCGTGGTCGGGCGCGTTGGCCTACACGGTGCAGATCTACTTCGACTTCTCGGGCTACAGCGACATGGCGATCGGGCTGGGCCTGATGCTCGGTTTCCGGTTCCCGAGCAACTTCCTGTCGCCGTACCGCGCGCACAGCATCACCGAGTTCTGGCGGCGCTGGCACGTGAGTCTGTCGACGTGGCTGCGCGACTACCTCTACGTGCCGCTCGGCGGCAACCGCCGCGGCGAACTGCGCACCTACGGCAACCTCGCGGCGACGATGCTGCTGGGCGGTCTGTGGCACGGCGCGCAGTGGACGTTCGTGCTGTGGGGTGCGTGGCAGGGACTGTGGCTGATCGTCGAACGGCGGCTCGGCAAGACCACGCCCTACGGCCGGCTGCCGTTGGTGCTGCAGGTGTTGGCGACGTTCGTGCTGGTGGTGTTCGGCTGGGTGATCTTCCGCGCCGACGGCATCGGCCAGATCGTCGTGTTGTGGGCCGGTTTGCTCGGGCTGCACGGCGTCGGCCAGGTGCCGGCGATGGGGCAGCAGGCGCCGCTCGTCTACACCGCGCTCGTGACCGGGCTGGCGATCGCCTTCGTGTTGCCGCGTAGTGAACAACTGGTGGCGCGCTTCCATCCCGCCGTGATGCTCGTCGGTTACGTGGTGTTCCTCGTCGCCGTCGGCCAGCTGCTGGCGAGCGACTTCGTGCCGTTCCTCTACTTCAGGTTCTGATCATGGACGACGCGGTGCGCATCGAACGGCAGCAGCAGACACCTGCGCAGTGGGCCGTGCGCTGGCACGTGCTCGTGGTCACCGCGTTGCTGGCGTTGGCAGTGCCCGTGTGCCACCTCGCGTGGCACGGAGTGGCAGGTCACACCGAACCGTTGTTGCGCACCAAGTCGTTCGTGCCGGCGCCGATGGCGTCGATGGCCAGCTTGCAGGACGGGTCGTGGATGACGTCGATGGATCGGCATCTGCGTGAAGCTTCACCGCTGACGTTCTGGTGGCGCGGCACCTGGAACGAGACCCTCTACCGCCTCGGTGCACCGCAGAGTCGCAACGTGCATTTCGGCAGCGATGGCTGGCTCTACATGCACCACACGGTCTGGCCCGACCCGCAATTGCTGCAGCGGCGCGCGGCGTCGCGGCGCCAGTTGTTCGCGGCGGTCAAGCAACGCGTCGAGGCTGCCGGCGCCGAACTGTTGGTGATGATCGTGCCCGACAAGGCGCGCGTGTATCCCGAGCATGCCTATCCCGATGGGGTGTTGTCGGCGCGCAAGGCACCGCTCTACGGTCAGCTGCTCGGCGAGCTGCGTGAGTCGGGCATCCACACCGTCGACCTCGAGGCGGCGATGGCGGCGGCGCGCAGGACCCAGCCGGAACTGCTCTACAAGCCCCAGGACACGCACTGGGAACCGTTCGGCGCGCTGGCAGCGGCGCAGGCCGTTGCTCGAGTCGTCGAGGCGGCGCCGTTCGCGCACCGGTTGCCGCCGCGCCAGACCGTCGTGATCGCATCGCAGGGCTCGGCGATGGTGGTCGGCGACCTCGTCGGCATGGCGGGGTTCCTGACGCTTGCCGATCCGGGGCCGCCGCCACGCGTCGTGCCGATGAGCCTGCTGACGCAGTCCTTCACCCGGCCCTTGGACTACTACATCAGCGGTGTGTCCACGCCGGCCGGGCCGCGCGGCTTCACGGGTGAGGAGGCCGACGCGGCGATCCTGTTGGCCGGTACGAGCTTCAGCAAGGGCAACGGCGCGCACGCGCTGCGGTTGGCGTTGGGGCGACCGATCCGCTCGGTCGTGATCGAAGGAGCCGGCAGCGTCGCGGCGATCCGCGAGGTACTCGAACTGCTGCCGACGATGCCGCAGACGCGCCTGGTGATCTGGGAGATGGTAGAGCGCGGCTTCTTCGAGAACGACTGGCTCGACCCGCACCTTTGAGGCGCGTTCGCCGACAGCGAGGGTGGCAGGGCCCCCGGTCGCCCGGCACGATGTCACGCCATGCCAACACCCGGATCCGGTGCCGACGAGGAGCATCGCTGATGGCGATCGCGTTCGTCGGTCCGCTGTCGCGCTACTACGCCAAGCAGCCCGAGGACGCGGTGCTGGTGCAGCCGGGGATCGAAGCCTGGCGCGAAGACCTGCGCGCGTCGGTCGCCGACAAGGTGCGGCAGCAGTTGTATTGGGACGAGGCCGCCGACGTGGTGTTCCGCGCCGACCTCGGCGAGGCGGGCTGGTCGGCGGTGCGGTTGCTGGCGCTCTACGCCGAACGCGCCGATCTCGAACTGCCGGACACGGTGCCGGCGTTGCTCGAACTCGACCCGGCGTGGCGGGAAGCTGCCGATCGCAAGTTCGAGAAGAGCCTCTACGGCCAGCTGCTGGCCTGCTCGGTGTGGTTGCCGGGCGACTATCCGGTGACGATGCGGGCGCCGTTGCCGAACGGCGACACCGCCGAGATCGGTTCGATCGCGGTGCTCAACGACCAGTTGAAGTGGCTCAACCAGCGCACCTTCGGCGCCGATCTCGATCAGTTGGCCGCGTGGCGCGATCTGCCGGCGCCGGCCCGCTGCAACCTGCTCGACGCGGCTCGCCGTGGTTACTCGGCGCTGGCGGCGGCGGTGACGACGGCGCAGCGGTTCTCGGTGCCGGTGCTGGTCGAGGCCTGAGCGAGTCTGGGCATCGTCACGTGCGTCGCCGTGTACCTGGCTGCCCGTCGAGATGTTCCGAGACTGGGTGCTCTTCGCCAGCCTCGAGCCGTTGCGCCGACGATCGCGGTGCGGCGAACACACCGTGCGAGTACTCGTCGCGATCCAGATCGTTGGTTGCTTGCGCGGCGAGCAGCATCGCGTCCCACCAGGCGAGCAGTTCTTCCCAGCTCAGATCCTGCAGGTCGAGGTCCTCCTCGCTCAGGAATTCATCTCGTCGACCACGGTGGGCAGCCATCGTTCGGCACACGCTACCACATGTCCGTGCGCCTCGCGCACCCCGTCCTTGCTGGCGATGGCGAGGCGCAGCAACACGACGGCCTGACCGCTGCACACGATTGCGCGAGTGCGCCCTGCGTTGAACTCGGAGGTCAACTCGAGGTACACAGACATGCCATCATGAGACCGTCTGTCCCAGCACTAAGCCACGGTCGCGCCCGCGATCACCACGGGTTGCCACAAGGGACAGCGCAGCACACCCCCTTTGGGGCCTGCCATTGGCGCTGCTTGGGCGATCAGGCCAGCCCAGGATAGATCTTCTGCACGTCGTCGTGGTCGTCGATGCGCTCGAGGAACGCGAGCACCTCGGCCTGCGCGTCGCCTTCCAGGTGCAGCGGATCCTTGCAGCGATAACCGAGCTCGGCGGTGGTCACGTTCCAGCCCGCAGCGCGCAGCGCTTCGGCGACCGCGTACATGTCGGTCTTCTCGGTGAAGAAGCGCGCGCCGGTGTGTTCTTCCTTCGTGTTCTCGAGCTCCTCGACGTCCTGCGCCCCCGCCTCGATCGCGGCCTCTTCGCGGTCCTTGCCGGCGTCGTCGTGCGTGCCTTCGACGATGCCGACGTAGTCGAACAGGAACGACACCTTGCTGCCGAACTGGCCGTCCTTCCACATCGACTTGATGTCGGAGCCGGTGCGGTTGCGGTTCTCGGTGAGGCACTCGACGATCAGCGGCACGTTGTGGGGCGCCATGCCCTCGTAGGTGACGAGCTCGTAGTTGACCGCGTCGTCGCCGGTGCCCGAGCCCTTCTTGATGGCCCGGTTGATGACGTCGTTGGACACCGACTGCTTACGCGCGGCCTCGACCGCGAGCGACAGGCGCGGGTTCATCGCCGGGTCGGGCACACCCATCTTGGCGGCGACCATGATCTCGCGGACCAGCTTGCTGGTGATCTTGGCCCGCTTGTTGGCATTGACCTCTTTCTTGCTGTGCAGCCACTGACGACCCATGCGACCTCGGTGTGCTCTTGATGAATTGGGCCAGGGAGGATCACCGCGGCGGGGCGCGCAGGCAAGGCCGAGTTTGACGCCCGGCCCGGATCCGCCTCCCGCGGGGCACGAGGCTTGCTCTGGCGCGCGACTCCGCAGCCTCGGCGACTCGTCGGCAGGACACGAGTCGATCGGGCTTCGCCCGTGCCTGGGCGCCGCGGGCTCGCTAGCCTTTGCGTCCCTCTCCCCGCTCGTCCCTACCAGGAGTTGCTGCTTTGAGCCAAGCCACTGCCGTGCCCGAAACGGGCCACCCTCGCGGCCTCTACATGCTGTTCTTCGCCGAGATGTGGGAGCGCTTCTGCTTCTACGGCATGCGGTCGTTGCTGACCCTCTACATGATCAGCGAGGTCTTCAAGTACAGCGACCAGCAGGCGACCTCGGTCTACGGCAGCTACAACGCCCTCATCTATCTGACGCCGATCCTCGGCGGCCTGATCGCCGACCGACTGCTCGGCTATCGCTGGGCGATCTTGCTGGGCGGCGTGCTGATGGCGATCGGCCAGTTCACGCTGGTGGTGCAGAAGGAGTGGTACTTCTACGCCGGCATGTCGTTCATGGTTGTCGGCAACGGGTTGTTCAAACCCAACATCTCGACGCTCGTCGGACGCTTGTATGCGCCCGGGGATCCGCGCCGCGACGCCGGCTTCACGATCTTCTACATCGGTATCAACGTCGGCGCGTTTCTGTCGACGCTGATCTGCGGCTACTTCGCGCAGACCAAGGACTGGACGATCGGCTTCGGCATCGCCGGTGTCGGCATGCTGCTGGGGCTCGTGACGTTCGGCCTGGGCAAGAAGAACCTGCAGGGTCAGGGCAACCCGCCCGACGCGCAGGCCTTCTCCGGCAACCTGGTGAAGGTCGCGCTCGGCGCGCTGGCGCTCGTGCCGATTGTCTTCCTGATGCTGAGCCAGGATGCAGTGGTCAAGGGCTTGCTGATCGTCGCGATCATCGTGGTGCTGGGCAGCTTGTTGCTCACCGCGTTCCGCGAGGAGAAGGTGCAGCGCGAGAAGATGTTCGTGCTGCTGGTGCTGTGGTTCTTCCACATGCTGTTCTGGACCTTCTTCGAACAGGCAGGCACCTCGCTCACGCTGTTCACGAAGCGCAACATCGACCGCACCTTCGGCGACTGGTCGTTCCCAGCGGCGTGGGGTCAGTTCTTCAATCCCCTGTTCATCCTGATCTTCGGTTCGATCTTCACGATGCTGTGGGTCGGGCTGGGCAGGAAGGGCAAGGATCCGTCGATCCCGACCAAGTTCGGCCTCGCGCTCATCCAGTTGGGCGCGGGCTTCGGCGTGCTCGTGCTTGCGGCGCCGATGGCCGCCGAGTCGGGGCTCGTACCGCTGCTCGTTCTGGTGTTCTGCTACCTGCTGCACACGACCGGCGAACTGTGCATCTCACCAGTGGGCCTGTCGGCAGTGACCAAGCTCGCGCCCGAACGCATGACCGGCATGGTGATGGGCGCGTGGTTCTTGTCGATCGCCGCGGCGCACAAGGTCGCGGCGATGATCGCCGGTGAGACCGGCGCGGCCGGCGGCGAAAGCATGACGCCGCAACAGACGTTGCCGATCTACACGGATGTCTTCCAGCAGATCACCTACTACGCGATCGGTGCGGGGGTCGTGATCCTGGTGCTGACGCCCGTGTGCCTCAAGCGCTGGTTGCACGGCGTCAAGTAGCCCGCACGCGCCATCTCATCCGCGGCCGTCCCTGCGACGGCCGCGTTCGTCTCAGCCCTCTGCCACTCGCTCGGAACCCATGTTCACCAACCACCCCCAAGGCCTCTTCCGCCTGTTCTTCATCGAGATGTGGGAGCGCCTCGCCTTCTACACGATGGTCGGCATCCTGCTGCTCTACGCGACCGACACCGAGACCGGCGGTCTGGGCTGGTCGAAGAGCGTCGGCAACGAGATCTACGGTCTCTACCTCGCGTTCGTCTACTTCACGCCCTACCTCGGCGGGCTGATCGCGGACCGGTTCCTGGGTTACCGCAAGTCGGTGCTGATCGGCGGCCTGTTGTTCGCGACAGGCTTCTTCCTGCTGGCGACGGGGCAGAAATGGGCGTTCCCGACGGGGCTCGTGTTCCTGTGCTGCGGCAACGGCTTCTTCAAACCGAACATCTCGGCGATGGTCGGCAACCTCTACGAGAAGGGTGATCCCAAGCGCGACGCGGGGTTCAACATCTTCTACATGGGGATCAACATCGGCGCGTTCATCGCCAACTTCCTGGCGGCGATCATGCGCAACGCTTTCTTCTGGGAAGCGATCTTCGTCGCCGCCGGCATCGGCATGCTGATCTCGGTCGGCATCCTGCTGTGGAGCTGGAACGTGCTCGGCAAGGCCGATGTCGAGCCCGGCAACAAGCCCGGTGACACGCCGTTCGCCGAGATCATGCAGAAGATCCTCGGGCCGGCGCTGGTCGTCGGTGTGCTCGGCTGGGCGTTCGCGGCGTATGTGCTGCCACCTTCGGTGACCAAGCTCGTCAAGGCGACCGACATCGGCTTCCTGCTCGGCGCGATCCCGATCCTGATGTTCTTCGTGCGCCTGTCGCACAAGGCGACCGAAGAGGAGAAACCGGGGCTGCTGGCGCTGCTGCCGATCTACCTCGCCGGCGGCACGTTCTTCATGGTGCTGCACCTCAACGGCAGCGCCATGACCACGTGGGCCAAGGACAACACCGACCGGCAGCTCGGCCAGGCCGATCCGGTCGTGTTGATCGCCGATGCCGTGTGGGTCAAGGGTGAGCCGGTGTTCGCCGGGCCTGCGTATCCGGGCTACTACGGCAACGCTTCGGCGGACACGCCGCGTCCTGCGAAAGCGACGTTGTTGCCGATCGGCACGACCGAGCAGACCAAGATGTTCGGCCAAAAGCGCATGGACGAGGCGTCGCTCGCGTCTCTCGCCGGCAAGCTGCCGTCCGATGTGCGCGTCGAGGTGCTGCCGATCGGCGGCGACCTGACGGACGCGCAGAAGAGCTGGAAGAAGCTCAGTGTCGACGTCTACGAGCAGGTGACCGTCAAGGAGGACACCGACTCGCACGGCGCCAAGGTCGTGACCGTCGAGGTCGCCGACTCGGCGAAACCGACGCAGCGCATCGCGTTCGTGCGCGAAGCTGGCGAGACCGACTACGCGACGTACCTGGTGACGCCGGAGAAGTTCGACGCGCTCTACGCCGGCAATCCACCCGAGCTGCCGCCGGGCCAGTACCTGCGCACCGCCAACTCCGAGCTGTACCAGTCCTGGAACGCGTTCTTCGTCGTGCTGCTGACGCCGTTCGTGATGATGTTCTTCGCGCGCCTGTTGCGGCGCGGCAGTGAGTTCAGCACCGCGCGCAAGATCCTCGCCGGCATGGTCGTCACCGGTCTCGCGGCGCTGTTCATGGCGCTCGCCGGGTTCGTCTCCGACAACGGTGCCGTCAAGGTCAGTGGTGCGTGGCTGATGGGCTTCTACGCGATCGTCACGGTCGGCGAACTGTTCCTGTCGCCGATGGCGCTGTCGCTGGTCACCAAGCTCAGTCCCAAACGCTTCGTCGGCCTGACCATGGGTGGCTGGTTCTTCGCCACTGCGGTCGGCAACAAGTTCTCGGGCTTCCTCGGGGTGCTGCAGGGGGCGATGGCGCCGGCATCGTTCTTCCTGGTGATCACCGTCGCCGTGTTCCTGGTCGCGGGTTACATCCTCGCGGTGCTGCCCAGGCTGGACGCGGCGATCAAGAAGTACGGGGCCTGACCTTTCGACCTTCCGGCGTCGCGCGCTGCGCACAAGTGCCCCCTCGCGACCGATTCGCGAGGTGGGCACGATCCCGCGATGCACTACTTCAGCCTGCAGGCTCTCGTCGACTGCCTCGACCGCCTGGGTCCAAGGGAGATCACGATCGACCGCGTGCAGTCGATCGTCGGTGACGGGGTGCTCGACGACGCGACGCTGCGGCCCTACATCGGCGCGAAGCCAGACAAGTACGCGCGGCGACTCGTGCATCGCGGTCCGTACTTCGACGTGATGGTGTTGACCTGGGCACCCGGGCAGTTCACGCCGGTGCACAACCACGCCGGCAACTGCGGTTGGGTGCGCCTGGTGCGCGGTCAGATCCAAGAAGAGACGTTCAAGCTGGTGCCCGGGGCATCGTTGCCCCACGCGGCGGTGGCGAGTGATCCCGAGAACTGCGGCGGCAACGTCGGGCTCGAGCGCACCGGCGAAGGCATCATCTCGCAGGTCGGCGCGGTGGCTACGGCCGATCGGCAGCGCGCGATCCATCGCCTCGGCAACCCTGCGGGCGCCGATGGCGACACCACCGTGACGCTGCACGTCTACTCGATGCCGCACGACGCGTGCCTGGCGTTCGATCTCGAACGGCGCACCTGCCAGCGCCGTGAGCTGTCGTTCGACGCTCCGCTGCGCTGAAGGTCGCGACCGGCTCAGCAGTCCGCTTCAGCAGTCCGCTTCAGCAGTCGCGGCAATCGCCGCCGGCGCGGCGCTGCCAGTCGATCAGACCGCCGCGGCGATCGAACTCGAAGGTGCAGCAGTCGTGCAGCGCCTGCTCGAGGCGCTGCCTACCGCGTTGCACGCGCGACTTGACCGTCGAGAGCGGCACCCCGAGCCGGCGCGCCAGTTCGGCCTGACTGTGCCCTTCGTACTCGGTCTGCACGATCGCCTCGCGCTGTTCGTCGGGCAGGTCCTGCACGAATCGGCGGCACGAGGCGAACAGGGCCTCGCGCGCGAGCTCTTCGTCGGGCGCTGGCGCGTCGTCGACGTCGAACATCGGGTGGTTGGGGCGCCCCCTGCGGTAGTGGTCGATGACGGCATTGCGAGCGACGTGGAACACCCAGGCGTGCAGGGCCTCGGGCGGTGGGCCGTCGTGCAGTTGTTGCGCGAGTCGGACGAAGACGTCCTGGACCAGATCCTCGGCGGCGTGCGCGTCGGAGACCCGGCTGCGTACGAAGCGGCGCAACTCGTCGCGCAGTTCGGGCCAGGGAGCCGCGGTCTCGCTCATGCGTTCGGTCCAGGCTTGCGCGCAGTGATGTCGGCCGAGGCGACGTGGTCGGCGAGGCCGCGCCCCGGAAACCAGCCGTCGATCGTCGCGCGCAGCTCGTGCTTGGGCGCGATCTGCACGTCGACGAAGCCGACGTCCGTGAGCATCACGCGCAGCTCGTCGATCGTCGCCGCGCCGCCGATGCAGCCCGCGTAGAGGTCCATGTCGGCGCGCAGCGCCTCGGGCAGCGGGCCCAGCGCGACGATGTCGCTGATCTGCACGCGGCCGCCGGGCCGCAGCACGCGGAACGCCTCGGCGAACACGCGCCGCTTGTCGGGCGACAGGTTGATCACGCAGTTCGACAGGATCACGTCGACGCTGGCGTCGGCGACCGGCAGGTGTTCGATCTCGCCGAGCCGGAACTCGACGTTCTTGCGGCCCGTCTTCGCGAGGTTGGCGCGCGCCTGCTGCAGCATCTCCGCGGTCATGTCGACGCCGATGACACGGCCGGTCTCGCCGACGGCGCGCGCGGCCAAGAACGCGTCGAAGCCGGCGCCGCTGCCGAGGTCGAGCACGACCTCACCCGGCTGCAGGCTGCGGATGCCGGTCGGGTTGCCGCAGCCCAGGCCGAGGTTGCTGCCTTCGGGCACGGCGGCGGTGTCCTCCGCCGAGTAGCCCAGTTCGTGGGCGACGAGGTCGGGGGGCGCGCTGCTGCCGCAGCAGCCGGAGGTCGGTGCGCAGCACGAAGAGGCCTCGAGGGGCTGCTGTTCACGGGGGATAGGGCCGTAGCGCTCGCGCACGATGGCGCGCAGTTCTTCGGCCGACGGAGAGGAATCGCGTTCGGGGGTCTTCATGGTTCACCCGGCAAGACGCCGCATCGGTGGAACGGACGCACGACAGCCAGGATTTCCTGGGGCGTGCGGGCCACCCTCACTTCGCGGCGTCGACCTTCGGCAGCGGCTTGCTCACGTCTTCCCGGCGGTCGTCGAACACGATCTCCACGGACGTGTCGCACTTCGCCGCCTCCTCCGCGGTCAGCGCCCCGGCCGCGACGAGCTTGT
>CAYMPV010000025.1:0-94016 GCA_964392305.1 uncultured candidatus Brocadiaceae bacterium | reverse complement strand
GCCCCCGCACCCGCCGCCGCCAAACCCGTCGCGATCCCGGCCGCCGCACCCAAGCCCGCCGCACCCGCGCCGGCGCCGAAACCCGTTGCCGCGGCCGCGTTCGTGCAGTCGAGCCCGGGCAAGGTGCTCGCCGCACCGGCGACGCGTCGCCGCGCCCGCGAACTCGGCATCGACCTGAACCAGGTGTCGCCGACCGGCCCGCGCGGCCGCATCACCAACGACGACCTGAGCACCGCCGGCGCGCGGCCGGCCGCCGCGGCCACCGGTGGCGCTGCCGCCGCCTCGCGCTTCACGCCCGTCGCGATCCCGCCGGCCCCCGCCGGCCGCACCGAGGAGCGGGTGCCGTTCCGCGGCCTGCGCCGCAAGATCGCCGAGGCGATGACGCGGTCGAAATACACCGCGACGCACTTCACCTACGTCGACGACATCGACGTCACCGACCTGGCGAAGATCCGCGGCGACGCGAAGAAGGCGTTCGCCGACAAGGGCGTCAACGTCACCTACCTGCCGTTCATCATGAAGGCCATCGTCGTGGCGATGCGCGAGTTCCCGATGATGAACGCGTCGCTCGACGAAGTGACGCAAGAGTTGGTGATCAAGAAGTACTTCAACTTCGGCATCGCCACCGACACCGACAACGGCCTGATCGTGCCGGTGATCAAGGACGTCGACCGCAAGTCGGTCGGCGAACTGGCCAAGGACCTGCAGGACCTCGCGGCGCGCACGCGCGAGGGCAAGGTCACGGTCGACGACCTCACCGGCGGCACCTTCACGATCACCAACGCCGGCAACATCGGCGGCCTGTTCGCGACGCCCGTGATCAACTTCCCCGAGGTCGCGATCCTCGGCGTGCACGCGATCAAGGAGACGCCGGTCGTCAAGAACGGCCAGATCGTGATCGGCAAGAAGATGTACCTGTCGGTCTCGATCGACCACCGCCTCGTCGACGGCGCCACCGGCGCGCGCTGGATGAACGTGATCAAGGACTGCCTCGAGCAGCCCTTCCGCATGCTGCTGGCCTGAGCAAAGGCCGCCCGATGAGCCCCGCGAAGATGGTCAAGAAGAAGCCCGCCAAACCCGCCGCCAAGGCGGCTGCCAGGTCGAAGCCCGCCGCCAAGAGCAAGCCGGTCGCCAAGGCGACCGGCAAGAAGGCCGCCGCGGGCAAAGCCGCGGCGGTGAAGACTGCAGCGAAGAAGCCGGCGCCGGTGAAGACCGCGGCGGTGAAGCCGGCACCGGCGAAGACCGCGTCCTCACAGGGCCTCGTGCGCCTGCTCGAAGACGACGGCACGATCGGCAAGGGCAAGGACCCGAACCTCGACACCAAGACGCTGCTGTTCCTGTACGAGCAGATGGTGCAGGTCCGTGAGTTCGACCGCCGCATGCTGATGCTGCAGCGGCAGGGGCGCATCGGCTTCTACGGCCCGATCCTCGGTCAGGAAGCGGCGACGGTCGGCTCGATCGCGGCGCTGCAGCCGCGCGACTGGATCTTCCCGGCGCTGCGCGAAGGCGCGGCGGCGATGATGCGCGGCCTGTCGCTGACCGAAGCGATCAACCAACTGATCGGCAACGGCGCCGACCGCTGCAAGGGCCGCCAGATGCCGTGCCACTACACCTTCAAGGAAGGCAACTACTACGGCATGTCGTCGGTGATCGGCACGCAGATCAGCCACGCCGTCGGCGCGGCGATGGCGGCGCGCATCAAGGGCGACGACGTCGTCGTGCTCGGCTACATGGGCGACGGCGCGACCAGCGCCAACGACTTCCACTGCGGCATGAACTTCGCCGCCGTGTTCGACAGCCCGTGTCTGCTGTTCTGCCAGAACAACCAGTGGGCGATCTCGGTGCCGATCAGCAAGCAGAGCGCCAGCGAGACGATCGCGCAGAAGGGCAAGGCCTACGGCATGCCCTACGTGCGCGTCGACGGCAACGACGTGCTCGCCGTCTACTCGGTGACCAAGGCCGCGGCCGAACGTGCGCGCGCCGGTGACGGGCCGACGTTCATCGAAGCGGTCACGTATCGCCGCCTCGGCCACAGCTCGAGCGACGACCCGACCAAGTATCGCGACGACGCCGAGGTCAAGGCCTGGGAGAAGAAGGACCCGGTCGACCGGTTCCGCAACTACCTGGTCAAACGCGGCCTGTGGAACGACGCCAAGGAAGCGGCGTTCAAGGACGACATCGCACAACGCGTCAACGACGCGATCGCCGCCGCCGAGGCCAATGGTGCGCCTGCCGACGAGACGCTGATCACCGACGTCTACGCGCAGGTCACACCGCAGCTCAAGGAGCAGCTCGGAGAGGTGCTCGCGCTCGAAGGGCGCGGTGTCAACGAGGGCGCGTTCCCGCTGTAGCGCACGGCCGGGCGACGCCCCGACACTGCCGTGCACCGCAAGCCGGAGCGCACCCGCCGATTCCCCGCCATTGTTCTATTGACCCCCGCCGACGGGGCGGGGAACCTGCTGCGCACGCAGCGGCGAATCCGCGTCGCGCCACCTTCGCCCGTCGCCCGTCACCAACGTCGTGGAAGAGAGCCCTGAGAATTCCGCACGCGTTGCCGATGCGAAGACCGCAGCGCCGAGGACCGCAGCGCCGAAGACCACCGCGCCACCGACCGGCGTGCTGTTCGATCAGGCCAGCCGCTACGCGAGCCTGGCCCAGGCGGTGCAGGCGATGCTGCCGGCGGGCGGCACCGTGCTCGACGTCGGCTCGGGCGCGCTGACGCTGCTGCGGCGGTATCTGCCGGATCATCGCGTGACGTTCATCGATCCGCTGCTCGCCGGCAGCGACGACGCCGGTTCGATCGGCAGACCGTTCGACGACGATGCGGTGGCCCCGGGCAGCTTCGATGTCGTCGTCTGCGTCGACGTGCTCGAACACGTGCCCACCGACCAGCGCGAGGCGTTCCTGCAGCGCATGATCCGCACGAGCCGCCGCGGCGTGATCGTCTCGGCGCCGTTCGCCGACGGCGGCCAGGCCAGGCAGACCGACGACCAGGTGCAGCTCACCTACCGGGCCAAGCAGGGCCGCGACTATCCCTGGCTCGCCGAGCACGAACAGCACGGCCTGCCGAGCATGGCGGCAACGCAGGCGCTGCTGCAGCAGGCGGGTTTGCAGGTCGCGACGATGGGCAACGGCCACGTGCCGTGGCTCGACGAACTGCTGAGCCTGCACGTGGTGCTGCTCGACGAACCCGCACACCGTCCGTTGCTGCAGCGCATCGGCGATCGGTTCGCCGCGAACCTGCTGCGTTTCGACCACCTGACGCCGACCTACCGCCATCTGTTGGTCGCGAACCGCGAGGGCCTGGTCGAACTGCCCAGCGCCGCGGACGACCAACAGGCCCGCGCCGACGCGCGGCAGGCCTGGTCCAGGTTTCGCGCCTGGATGAACGCCGAACTGGCGCACCACGTCGACAGCCTCGCCAAGGACGTGTCCGGTCAACGCCACGACAACGACAAGCTGCGTCGACTGGTGGCGAAGGTGACCGCGCAGCGCGACGAGTTCGATCGCGTGGCCAAGGCCCTGAGTGAACAATGCAACCAGCAGCAGCACAGCCTCGTGCTGTTGCAACGCAGTCTGTCGTGGCGCCTCACCGTACCGCTGCGCGCTGCGGGGCGTTTGGTAGGCGGGGTTCTCGACGTGGCTAGACGGGCGACGCTGTCGGTGGCCCATTGGTCGGTGCGTCACCTGATCCCGGCGCGTGCGATCTGGCCGCTGAAGACGGCGTTCTTCACCTGCCTGCGGCCGCTGCTGCGCCACACGCGGGAATACGCCGAGTTCGAGGATGCGCGCCGCTGGCGCGATCCGCGGCGGCAGAGCCATCCGCCGAAGATCGACGCCGGACACGCGACACTGCCGGACGTGGTCGTGTTCGGCGTGATCGGCTGGGCCTTCCGGATCCAGCGGCCCCAGCAGCTCGCCCTCGAACTGGCACGCCGAGGACACCGGTTGTTCTACCTGGCGCCCGGCTTCATCGAAGCACGCACACCCGGCTACTCGATCACGCGCATCGACGCGAGCCTGCCGCTCTACGAGGTCAGGCTGCACGCCCACGGGCGACTGTCGATCTACAACGGAGCGCCGGCGGCTGGGCAGGCCGAACGCCTGCTTGCCAGCCTGCAGGAACTGCTGCACGACGTCGCCATCGGGGCCAACATCGCCATCGTCGATCACCCGGGCTGGGTCGACCTCGCCGCCGCCCTGCCGCGCTCGCGCCTCGTCTACGACTGCATGGACAACCATCACGGCTTCGCCCAGGCCGGCACGCAGCTGCCGGCCGACGAACGCCGCCTGGTCGAATGGGCGGACACCGTGATCGTGACCAGCAACGTGCTGCACGAGTCGATGCACGATCAGCACCGGCACGTCGCGATGGTGCGCAACGCGTGCGACCCCGCGCACTTCGCCAACACGCCTCGCGCGACCGGGACGCGTCCGGTGATCGGTTACTTCGGCGCCATGGCCGAGTGGTTCGACGTCGAACTGTTGCGCCACGCAGCGAAGGACCTCGCGCACTGCGACTTCGTGCTGGTCGGAGACGACACCGCCGGCGTGCGCGACCGCCTCGACGATCTGCGCAACGTGCGCTTCACGGGCGAGGTGCCCTACGCCGACCTGCCGCAGCACGTCGGCGCGATGGACGTGCTCGTGATCCCGTTCGTGATCGACGAACTCACCCTGGCCACCAACCCGGTGAAGGCCTACGAGGCGCTCGCCGCGGGCAAGCCGGTCGTCGCCACGGCGATGCCCGAGCTGATGAACACCCACCTCGCGCCGTTCGTACGCATCGCCACGTGCGCGACCACGTTCGTGCATCAGATCGCCGCGGCGCTCGCCGAGGCCCACGTGCCCGAGCTGCGCGACGCGCGCGTGCGCTTCGCCAACGAACAGTCCTGGCAGCATCGCGCGGCCGCGCTCGAGGCGGCGATCGCGTCGGCACCGCGCCCCAAGGTGTGCGCCATCGTGGTCTCCTGGAACGGCGTCGACCTGACGCGGCGCTGCCTGCGCTCGCTGCTCGACGACCCTGCCGCCGTCGACCTCGAGGTGATCGTCGTCGACAACCACTCGACCGATGCGACGCCGGCGCTGCTCGACGAGATCGAGGCGGATCCGCGCGTGCGCACGATCCGCAACGCCGACAACCTCGGATTCGCCGCGGCGTGCAACCAGGGACTGGCCGCCGGCGCCGAACGCGACCCGGAGCTGCTGGTGATCCTCAACAACGACATCGTCGTCACACCGGGCTGGGCGCTGACCTTGCACCGCCACGTGCGCCGCGACCCGTCGATCGGCCTGATCGGCCCGGTCACCAACAACATCGGCAACGAGGCCCGCATCGAGACGGCCTACCGCGACCTCGACGCCATGCTGCAGGAACAGGCGATGCTCACCGGCAAGGCGGCCGGCCGGACCTTCGACATCCGCGTGTTGGCGTTCTTCTGCGTCGCGATCCCGCGCGACGTCTACACGCAGGTCGGGGGCCTGGACACCAACTTCGGCACCGGCTTCTTCGAAGACGACGACTACTGCCAGCGGGTGCGTGACATCGGCCGCCGCATCGTGTGCGCCGAGGACGTGTTCGTGCATCACGAGTTGTCGGCGTCGTTCGACAAGATCGACCAGGGTGAGCGCCAGCGGCTGTTCGAACGCAACAAGGCCTACTACGAGTCGAAGTGGGGTCCCTGGCAACGCCACTCGTACCGGCCGCCGGTCCGCCGCGGCAACGCCGCGGCAGGATGACGCCCGTGGTCGCCGCGCTGTCCTTCCTGTTCGCGCCGTTCCTGTCCGCGTGGCGGCGGCGCGCGGTGCTGCGCGAACTGTCGCTGCGCGAGGTGCAGAGTGCGTTCTCGGGTTCGATGCTCGGTCTGGGTTGGGTCGTGCTCCAGCCGCTGGCGACGCTGACCGTCTATGCGCTGGTGTTCGGGGTCATCCTCGAGCAGAACGCCGAGCGCGGCGGCATGACGTACGTCAGCCACCTGTTCACCGGGTTGATCTTCTTCCACGCCTTCAGCGAGTCGGTGACCCGCGCCTCGCGCGTCGTGCTGTCGCGCCCCAACTACGTCACCAAGGTCGTGTTCCCGCTCGACCTGCTGCCGTGGCCGCCGGTCGCATCGGCGGCCTTGCACGGCGGCGCTTCGCTGGTGTTGCTACTGGCGCTGCACACGATCTTCGTCGGCATGCCGGCGTGGACGGCCATCACCCTGCCGCTGCTGCTGGTGGTGGCGCTGCTCCTGGGGCTCGCCGTCAGCCTGGTGCTGGCGTCGTTGGGCGTCTACGTGCGCGACACCAGCGAGATCGTGCGCGTCGCCGTGCAGCTGTTGTTCTTCCTGACGCCGATCGTCTGGACGCTCGACCAGGCGAAGAACGAACTGTTGCACGGCCTGCTGATGCTCAACCCACTGGCGATCGTCATCGAAGCGGCGCGGGCGGCCATGAACGGCAGCGGCAGCCCTGGCCTGTGGCCGATGGTCACCCTCGTCCTCGGCACGCTGCTGGCCACCGCGCTGGGCCACGCCTTCTTCCGCCGCACGCAGGACGGCTTCGCCGATGTGCTCTGAACCACCGTCCTCTGAGCCACCGTCCTCTGGGGCCGAGTCCACCACGCCGACGCCCGCGGGCGCACCATTGCTCACGACCAAGGCGCTGAGCAAGTGTTATCACGTCTACGCGCACCCGCGCGACCGCCTCAAGCAGTTCTTCGCGCGCAAGGACAAGCGCTACTACCGCGAGTTCTGGGCGCTGCGCGACGTCGATCTGCAGGTCTACCCGGGCGAAACCCTGGGCATCGTCGGTCGCAACGGCGCAGGCAAGTCGACCCTGCTGCAACTGATCGTGGGCACACTCAAACCGACCGCCGGTGAGGTACATCGCCACGGCCGCATCACCGCGCTGCTCGAGCTCGGCAGCGGTTTTCATCAGGACTTCACCGGCCGCGAGAACGTCTACCTCGCCGGTTCGATCCTCGGCATGGACCACGCCGAGATGGACGCGCGCATGCCGCAGATCGAATCGTTCGCCGACATCGGCGAGTTCCTCGATCGCCCGGTCAAGACCTACTCCAAGGGCATGTACGCGCGGTTGTCGTTCTCGGTCTACGCCAACCTCGACCCCGAGGTGTTCATCGTCGACGAGGCGCTCGCGGTCGGCGACGCGCGGTTCCGGCACAAGTGCATGTACCGGTTCAAACAGATGCAGGAACAGGGCGTCGCGATCCTGTACGTGTCGCACGACGCGGCGTCGATGAAGCACATGTGTGATCGCGTCGCCTGGCTCGAGGCCGGCAAGCTCGAGCAGTGCGGCGATCCCAACACCGTCGTCGACGACTATCTCAACCACCTGTTCCACGGCGTGCGCCGCGGCGCGCCGGCCGGCGACGGCGAGGTGCGCGGCGACGACGACCTCGGCTCACGCGACTGTGCGTTCGTCTCCGCCCAGATGTTCGACGCCGAAGGTCATCGCGTCGATCACCTCACCGCGGGCAGCCGCGGCGAATTGCGGCTGGTCCTGCAGAACGAACGGCTCGATCCGGCCGGCGACCCGCTCCTGGTCGGCTTCTCGATCAGCAGCCTGCGCGGCATCGCGATCACCGGCAGCAACACGTTCGCCAACGACGTGCATCTGCAACTGCCCCCCGTCGGCGGGCAACTGACGGTGCGGTTCGCGTTCACCGTGCCCGCGTTCGTGCCGGGCAGCTACGCGATCACGCTGACCGCATCGACGATGGACCCCGCTGGCGAGACGCGCCTGTGCCATCTGGTGCCGAACGCGCTGCACCTGCAGACCTCCAATCCCAAGAAGGTCTTCGGCCTGCTCGGACTGGACTGCGACATCACCACCGAGTGACGCGGGTCACGCCGGCAGATAGGTCCACGTCGGCGGCATCATGCCCAGGTAGGGTTCGGCCACACCCGAACGCGCGGCGCAGCGCGCCTGGTGCTCGGCGCGACCGTCGCCATGCGGATCGACCTGGTCGAGCTCACGATCCATCGCCACGGCGATCGCGTCGCGCAGGTGATAGTCCGCCGCGTTCTGCTCACGCAGCTCCTGCATCAGGTCCGCGTCGATCGGCAGCGCCTCGCCCTTGCCCACGTTGTGACGGCCGCCGACGCTGCCGTCGAAGCTGCCCCCGGCTGCGGCGATGCGCCGTTCGAGCAGGAACATCGTGTCTTCGAAACGCTCGACCAGGCCCAGCAACACGTGCGGAGCGCCGAGCCTGACGCCGGCGGGATTCGCGGCCCAACCGGCGGCGCCGACCGCGTTCCGCGCCTGCACGCCGAGATGGCGCACGTGGTACTCGCAGGCGTGGGTGCGGTTGGCCTTCACGAAGGCGCGGAAGTCGACCCCGCGCCGTTCCGCCGGCACGAACTGGTAGGCCGAGACCAACCGCGCGATCGGGTCGCGCAGCAGGCCCAGGTGCACGTGTGCCAGTTCCTCACCGGGCGTCGGCATCGCCAGCAGATGGCTGGTCAGCGCCGTGAACTGCCGCGCTTCGAGGAGCGGCCGCACCTCGTCGCAGTGGATGCGCTGGTCGACGACGCGGTGTTCGACGTGCAGCACCTGCTGCGGCCAGTTCCGGTTGAGCAGGTGCACCACGGTGCAACCCGCGCACTTGAAGCCGTGATGGTGCGCGACCAGGAGCTTGCTCACGACACCACCTGGCATTCGAGGACGGGGAAGGTGCGGGCTCTGGACATCGGGGCGAAGACCATAACGACTGCCGCGGCGGTGCGCCAATGTGCGGCAAACCGGCCGCACGGTTGCGCCCCGTTGCCACGGCGGCGATGTTGCCGCACCGCATGCCGAGCCGCCCGCAGCCGAAGTCGAACCGCGCCGGCGCGCCGGCGCGCTGGCGACTGCTCGGCAAGGCCGTTCTGGACAAGGTCGCCGAAGGCCCCGGTCCGCTGCTGCGCGCGATCGGTCGCACGCTGTGGCGCACACTGCCGGCCTCGCTGCGCGGCGGCCGTCTGCGGCGGTTCCGCGCGCTGACCACACTGCAGTTCGCGGGCGCCGAACCCGGAATGGAACGCGCCGGCGTGGTCAGCGTGATCCTGCCCGTCTACGACCAGGCGGACATGCTCGGCGCAGCGGTCGCCAGCGTGCTGGCCCAGAGCCATCGCGAACTGGAGCTGATCGTGCTCGACGACGGCAGCCACGACGACGTCCATGCGGCCCTGGCGCCGTTCCGCGGCGACGCGCGCCTGCGCCACCTGCGCCAGGCGAACCAGGGTTTGCCCAAGGCGCTGTCGTCGGCGTTCGAGTGCGCGACCGGCGAGTTCTGCACCTGGACCTCGGCCGACAACCTGATGCACCCGCACCAGCTCGAACGACTGGTCGCGTTCCTGCGTGAGCACCCGCAAACGGCCATGGTGTTCGCCGACTACGAACTGATCGATGCGGCGGGTGCGCCGCTGCGGCACGGCGACTTCCGCATCCTCGACCGCACCGACGTCGGCGATCGCGCGATCGTGCGCGTCGATCGACGCGTCGACGACCTGCACCACGTGGCCGACAACTTCGTCGGCGGCTGTTTCCTGTATCGCGGTCGCGCCGCGCGTCTGCTCGGTGATTACAGCCCGCTGCTGGGGCTCGAGGACTACGACTACTGGCTGCGGCTCGATCGCCTGCTCGGCCTGTCGCACCTGGGCACACGCGAGGTGCTCTACCGGTACCGGGTGCACGACAACACGCTCACCGCCAGGGCGCGTGAACTGCGCCTGCAGGAACTCGCCGTGGCGCTGCTGCAGCGGGAACGGCGGCGTGCGGCGTGGTTCGCAGCGCCGTGCCACATCATCGCCGACGCCGCGGGAACGGCTTTGGTGCAACGCGCCGGCCTGCACTGCCCCATCGAGGCCTTGCGAGCAACGCACCTGCCGACGCCGCCGCAGCGGGCGCTGATCGTCTGCGCCGCCGCGCAGCTGGCCGAACTCGATCTGCCGACGCTGTCACCGGCGGTGACGGTCGCGGCGCACTTCACCGCGATCGACGAAGTCTGGCGGTATGGAATGCACCTGCATCACCAGGGCTGCGTCGCGATCGGCGACGATGCGGCGATCGGCGCGCGCCTGGCCGTGTTCACGCGCACCGCGTTCGTCGCTGCGACGGCAAGTGAGCAGCTCGAACTCGCCTTGCGTCACCACGCCGATCGTTCGTTCTTCCTGACCGACAACGACGCGCAGGTGACGCGACGAGCCGTGCCGGCGCCGGCCGTGTCGACCGACGGAGCCCCTGTCGACGTCGTGTTCGGCGATGGCAGCGGTCGCGGTGCGGGGGCGGCGGCGGCGCGCGGCGAGCCCTTCATCGCCGTCATCGACGGCCACTGCGGTAGCGACCCGGATCCCGCGGAGGCCCCACACGTGCGCGCCTGGGTGGCGACCGATGCGGCGGCGCTCGCGCGCGTCGATGCCGTTCGCGGCGTCGATCCCGCGACCCTGGTGTGGTTGCCGCCGCACGCCGAACTGCCGGGCGTGTGCCTGCATCTGGCCCGCTGGCTGCTGCAGGGCGGCGCCGTTCCGGGCGCGCGTGCGCATCTGCGGCGCTCCGTCAACGCGCAGTTGCCCTGACCGCGCCGCACCCGCAAAGTAGCGCCGCTCCATGTCGGCCAAGCCCGCAGTCCTCGTCGTCGTCGGCACCCGGCCCGAAGCGGTCAAGCTGGCCCCCGTAGTGCACGCGCTGCAGCGGCACGCCCACCTCGGCACTCGCGTGCTGGCGACGGCACAACACCGGCACCTGCTCGACCAGATCCACGAGTTCTTCGCGATCACGCCCGATCGCGACCTCGACCTGATGCGACCCGACCAGTCGCTCGCCGACCTGACTGCGCGCATGATCGCCGCGCTCGATCCGGTGCTCGCCGCCGAGCAACCTGCCCTGGTGCTGGCGCAAGGCGACACCACCACGGTGATGGTCACCGCGCTGGCGTGTTTCTACCGGCGCATCCCGTTCGGCCACGTCGAGGCGGGGCTGCGCACCGGCGACACCGGCAACCCGTTTCCCGAGGAGATGAACCGCGTGCTCGTTGGGCGCATGGCGCGGCTGCACTTCGCGCCCACCGACACCTCGCGCGACAACCTGCTGCGCGAAGGCGTCGATCCGGCCGCCGTGCACACCACCGGCAACACCGTCATCGACGCGCTGCTGTGGGCCGCCACACGCGTCGACACGGCGCCGTTCCGGCCCGCGCCCGGCAAGCGCCTGCTGCTGGTCACCGCGCACCGCCGCGAGAACTTCGGCGCGCCGTTCGAGGCCGTCTGCGCGGCACTGCGCGACCTCGCCGATCGCCCCGACGTGCAGATGCTCTATCCGGTGCACCCCAACCCCAACGTGCGCGACGTCGCGCAGCGCCTGCTGTCGGGACATCCTTCGATCCGGCTGGTCGACCCGCTCGACTATCCGGCGATGGTCGCGGCGATGCAGGCCTGCGACCTGATCCTGACCGACTCGGGCGGCGTGCAAGAAGAAGCACCGTCGCTCGGCAAGCCGGTGCTGGTGCTGCGTTCCACCACCGAGCGACCCGAAGGCGTCACGGCCGGCGCCGCGCGCCTGGTCGGCACCGACCGGCGCACGATCGTCGCGGCGGCGACCGAACTGCTCGACGACCCCGCGGCCTACGCGGCGATGGCCAACGTCGTCAATCCGTACGGCGACGGCCGCGCCGCCGAGCGCATCGCCGCGATCTGCGGCGACTTCCTGGCGGCGACGCCGCTGGCAGCAGCGGAGCCCCGCGCATGAAGCGAGTCGGCGCCACCGATGTGGTGCTGCTGCTGGCGCTGATCCACATCGCCTGGGGCCTGGTGCGTGTGCCGGGCAAGGTGCTGAGCCGCCGGATCGGCGACGTGCGTGAGTATCGCGAACAGGGTGCGGCGCAGTTCCTGCTCGAGAACAACGGCATGGGCGGCGCCGAGGCGCTGCAGTGGGTCAAGGATCACACGCCACAACACTGCGTCGTGTTGTGGACCGGCGATCCCAAGGGTGCGCTCGAGTTCGCGCCGAGCCTGATCGCCCCGCGCCTGTTGGTGCCGATCGGCGCGTGTCCGCCCGGCGTCGAACGGTATTCGGGGCTGCCGCTGGCGGTCGCCGAACGGGACGGGCGACGCGGCCGCGTGGTCCTGGTCGGCCGCCCTGACGGCATCACCGTCGAGGTGCGTTGAAGATGTCGCGCTGGTTCGATCGCGCGTTGTTCGTGCTGCTGCTGGCGTTCGCCATGTTCGGTGTCGGCGCGATCGCTTGTCTGCTCGCGCACATGACGGTGCCCGACTGGCTGCTGCCCGCATGTGTCGTGATCGCGCTGCCGGTGCCGCGACGCACACCCCTGCCGCCGACCGGGCCTTCGGCGACGCTGGGCGCCCGGATCGCCGCGGCCGCGGTCCTCGCGGTGCTCGTCGGCGCGCTCGCCTACGGCGCGTTGGCGACCGCGTCGCGGCACTGGGACGGCGCCGTCGCCTGGGACGCCAAGGCCGCGCGCCTCGCCGACGCGCCGACGCTCGAGCAGCCGTACTTCCGCGATCCGAACGTGTTCTGCCACAGCCGCGACTACCCGCTGCTGCAACCCGTGCTGCTCGCGATGGTCGAACGCAGCACCGGCGCGGGTCGGATCGTGTTCGTGCTCACGTTCGCGGTCGCGATCGCGGCGCTGGGCCTCGCGCTGCTGCGACGCACCGGCGACGAACGCCTCGCCCTCGTCGCGATGCTCAGCTTCGCGCTGACCCCCAACCTCGTCAACCCGACGAGCGGCGGCTTCGACAGCGGCTACGCCGATGGCATGCTCTGCGCATGGATCACCGTTGCCGCAGCGGGCGTGGTCGCCGGTGACCGCCGGTGGGTCACGCTCGGCCTGTTCCTGGCAGTGCTCACCAAACCCGAAGGTCTGCCCTACGGCGGCGCGTTCGTCGCCGCAGTGTGGCTGTCCGGCGACGGCGGCATGTTGCGCGCCGCGACGCTCGGCTGGCTGGTTGCGACGGCGCTGCAGTTGTCGCTGCAACACGATCTCGCCACCAACGGCGCCGAGAACGGTCTGCCGCTGATCATCACCGGCTGCGCCGCGCTGGGCGCCGCCGTACTCGGCAGCGACCTCTGGCTGTCGCGACGGGCCGGCGATGTGCGGCTGCGCGCCCGCCTCGGTTTGCTGGTGGTCACGCTGCTGCTGGTCGTCGGGCCGCTGCTCGCCGCGTGCGTCGGTGACGTCGCCGGCAGCTTCGGGGCTTACCTGAACACGCCGTCGCGCCTGTGGTCCCGCCTCTCGCGCCTGCCGGCAGTGCTCGCGGGCTTCGGCGAGTTCGGCCTGCTGCGCGGCGCGTTCGGCCTGACCTGGCTGCTGCCACCGTGCCTGTGGCTGCTGACGCGGCGTCTGCCGATCGAAACGACCCGGCGGGTGCTCGGCATGACCATGCTGCTGTTCGTCGCGATCTGGGTCGCGGCGTTCCTGCTCTCGCCGATCGAAGACCTGCAACGCCATCTGCGCTCGACGCTGCCTCGCCTGCTCGACCACGCCACGGGCGCGGCGTGGCTGCTGAGCGCCGTGTGCTGGCACCGCCTGGCCACCGCGCCCCAACCGCTCTGAGCGTCGTCCCCTTGTCGCCCCACCCCACAGACCCCGCCGTCAGCATCGTCACCAAGGTGCGTAACGCCGATCCCGCGCTGTTCGCGGCAACGGCGCGCAGCGTCGTCGCGCAGACGTTCACCGACTTCGAATGGGTGGTCGTCGAGAGCCCGCCGCACGGCTGTGTCGCCGAGGTGCTGGCGAAGACCGGGCTGCCGCGCGTGCTGCACGTCCGCCTCGCCGAGCCGGTGACCCTGGCCGCCGGCCGCAACGCCGCGGCCAGCGCCAGCCGCGGCGCGCTGCTCGCGGTGCTCGACGCCGACGACGAGAACGCGCCCGACCGGCTGCACCGCCAGGTCGAGTATCTGACCAACCACCCCGACGTCGACGTGCTGGGCGGTTCGCTCGAAGTGATCGACGACGACGATCGGCGCCTGGGGTTCCGCAGCTACCCGCTCGGCCACGAGGCGATCCTGCGCACGATGCGCCGCCACAACGCGATCGCGCAGCCCACGGTGATGCTGCGCCGCAGCGCATGGCAGGCCGTCGGCGGTTACCGCGACTACGGCGAAGGCGCGTGTGAGGACTACGAGCTGTGGTCGCGTCTGCTGCGCGCCGGCCATCGCTTCGCGAATCTGCCCGACGTGCTGTTGCGTTACCGCGTGCACGCCGCCGCCAACAAGGCACAGCGCCTGCGCGCGACGCTGCGCGACACGCTGCTGGTCAAGCGTGAGTATTGGCGCGCCGGGTTCGACCTCGGCGACCATCTGCGCGCCTTCGGCGAACGCCTGCTCCTGCACCTGCCCCCGCGGCTGGTCACGCGCTGCTTCCTGCACACGACCTTGCGGCCGACGCTGCCGGAGGCCGGCGAGTGACGACGAACCTGCGCATCGTGCGGGTGCTGCCGTTCTTCGGCGCCGCGTTCGGCGGCCCGGTGGCCCAGGCGCAGCGGGTGCATCACGAACTGCTCGCGCGCGGCCACGAAGTGCTGCTGCTGAGCAGCGACCTGGGACTGCCGGCGGACGTGCCGCGCGACACCTGGCAGCAGCGCGACGGCGTACACAGCTTCTTCGCGCGCGCGCGCGGCTGGGGCACCCGGCCACCGTACGCACCGCCGCGGGCCGCCGTGTCCGCGCTGCGCGACGCCTTGACGGGCGCCGACGTCGCCACCGTGAACGTGGGCTTGTCACTGTGGGGCGCGGCGCTGGCGAAGCACGCCGCCGCGGCGCGCGTGCCGTTCGTCTACAACGCCGAAGGCGCTCTCGATCCGGTGCGGCTGCAGCTCAAGGCGCTGCAGAAGCGCCTGTTCCTCGCCTGCTGCGAACGTCGCGTGCTGCGCAAGGCCGCGGCGATCCACGCGGTCACCGCGCACGAGGCCGAGGCGATCGTGCGGCAAGGGGCCGCACGCCAACGCGTGCACGTGATCGCCAACGGCGTCGAACTGCCCGCAGCGGCCACGAACAGGTCGCGTCAGCTCGGTCGCGAACGCCTCGGCCTGCCGCCCGATGCCCGCGTCGTCCTGTTCTTCGGACGGCTGCACGAGGTCAAGGGCTTGGATCTGTTGCTCGACGCCGCCGCGCCGCTGCTGCGCGAACAACCCGACGTGCATCTGGCGGTGGTCGGCCCGGACGAAGGTGCGCTGGCAGCCCTGCAACGCCAGACGCAATCGCTCGGCCTGGGACACCGCGTGCACTTCCACGGCGGCGTCGATGCCGCCGCGAAGGGTGAGGTGTTCGCCGCGGCCGACCTGTTTGCGCTGACGTCGCGCAGCGAAGGGTTGCCCAACGCCGCGATCGAAGCCGCGGCCGCCGGTCTGCCCCTGCTGCTCAGCGACGCCTGCCACCTGCCCGAGGTCGCCGAGTACGACGCCGGCGCGATCTGCACGGCGACGGTGCCCGCCATCCGTGCCGCACTCGTCACGCTGCTGCACGATCCACGACGACGGCGCGACCTCGGCGACAACGCCAGACGCATGGCCCAGGAACGTTTCTCGATCGGGCGCATCGTCGAGGAACTCGAGCGGCTCTACCGACACCTCGCCGCGGCGAAGGTGAGGTAACAGCCTTGTCCTAGCCGCCGGCGCCTCGCGCCGCGCATTGCCCCGCCTGCTCGCGGCATCGAGAATCCGCGCCCCACCCAACCCAGGACCTCGATGACCCGCCTCTCGCTCACCGGCAGCTTCGTGCTGCTGCTCGCCGCCCTTCCCACCGTCCTGCCCGCGCAGGGAGGCCGCGGTGGCCGTCGACCGGAACCGCCCAAGCTGCAGAACTTCACCTTCGAGGAAGGTGTGCTGCAGAGCGACAAGCTGCGTCAGGAGGGCGCCGGCTACTTCGTCTACCTGCCCAAGGGCCACGGCGACGACACCAACAAGGACAAACAGTACCCGTGGATCCTGTGGCTGCCCGGCTTCGGCGGCCCCTACGACTTCCAGAACCGCGGCGGCGCCGAGGTGCTCGACCGCCTGCGCGGCGAGGGCAAGATCCCCGAGTGTGCACTGGTGGTGTTCAAGGCCCCCGGCCGCCGACCGCGCACGACCTACATGAACGGGGAAGCCGGCGGCGACATCGAGGACCTGATCGTCGGCGACCTGCTGACGCAGTTGCAGAAGAAGCATCGCCTCTCCGACAAGCGCGGCGAACGCGCGGTGATGGGCGTGTCCGCCGGCGGATTCGGCGCGCTCAAGATCGCGATGCGCCACCCCGAGGTGTTCGGCGCGGTCGCCGTGCACTCCGCGGCGATCCTGCCGGCCGATCCCGAGGAACTCGCGGGCATGACCGAATCGGTGGTGCAACGACAGCTGCGCGGCGGCCTCGAGAAGGAGTTCGGCACGCCGATCGACAAGGTCAAGTGGGCCGCACACATGCCGCTCGGCATCGTCGCGGCCAACAAGGTCGAGGACTTCGCCGGCCTGCAGATCTACTTCGACGCCGGCACCGACGACGACTACGGCTTCTGCGAGCCCAACGAGCAGTTGGACAAGGCGATGTCCGCCAAGAACCTGCCGCACCTGTTCCGCAAGGTCGAAGGCGGCGGACACGCATGGAGCAGCCCGACCATGAAGGACAGCGTCGCGGCCTCACTGCAGTTCGTCAGCCAGGCTCTGCAGGGCAAGAACGCGGTCGAGGTGACCAAGGCCGCCGAAGCGGCTGCCCGGGCGGCGCAGGACGCGGCGAAGCAGAGCGAGAAGAAGGGCGACGACGGCGGCAAGTAGCCCTCCGCGGGTTCGAACCCCTTGGTATCGCCAGTTCCGCGTCGGGGCACCCGCCTCCCGCGTCAGGGGCAGAGCCTGCAGAGATCTGGTTAAGATCCCTGGGTACTACCAGTGAGCGCAGCCTCTTCACCCCTCCCTGCCCCTCGACCCGACCGCGACCACGACACGGTCGAGAGGTTGCTCAGGGGGGATCCGGACGGGCTGCGCCAACTGTTGCTGGATCACAGCGGAACCATCGCGGCTCGCCTCCGCAAGGACTTCGCCAGAGTGTTGGACGATCACGAGATCGAAGAAGCCATGAGCGCCATGACCGTGCGCATCTGGAAAGCTGCGCCACGGTTCGACGCGACCAAGGGCACCCTGCGCGCGTGGGCCAGCGTGATCGCCCGCAACTGCGCCCTGCGCGTGCTCGAGCAGCGACGGCGGCTTCGTTCGGCGCCGACTCCCGATCTCGATCAACACGTCTTCCGGAGCATCTCGTCAGCCAAACCCCCTGCGGAACGCGAACGCTTGATCGCCGACCTGCGGTCGTGCATCGCCAACCTGCCCACCTTGCAACGCGCCATCCTCGAGGCCGACCTCGACGCCGGCGATGCCGTTCCCGCAGCCGATCTGGCGGCGTTGCACGGCACTTCCCCCAACTCCATCTACGTGTCGCGACAGAAGGGCCGCAAGTCCCTGCTCATGGCCCTGCGGGCCCGCGGCCACGACCTCGGCACCGACCCCAACGCAAAGGTTGCGGGTTTCGATTCGGCATGAACCACCACGATCACGACTTGGACCGGGACTGGGCCGCGCTGCTCGAGTCCCTCGAACCCGACGCCGCGGAGCTGGCAGCGGCGGAACGCGAACTGCAAGAACTCGACGCGGTTGCGCCACTGCCGGCTGCGCAGATCGATGCGATGGTTGCGGCGGCCGTCGGGGTTGCGAGTGTTGCGCCCGTGGTGCCGATCAGGTCGGCGAGGCGGCACGTGCGGCGGATGTTGCTGCTGGCGGCGTTGTTGTTCGTGGCGTTGCCGTCTGTGGCGTGGTTCTTTCGAAAGACCTCGTTGTTCGCCGAGCCAAAGCTGGTGTTGACTCCTACCGAACACGCCTTCGGACAGGCACTCGAAATCTGCATCGCGCCAGAACCGGATGATGCAACCCGCACAAGCGCCCTGGGCGTGCTTCTGAACTACACCGCACACGCAGCACAACTGATCGGCGACATCAGCGGCTCGGAGAATGACCCCTTGAGGCCAACAGCTGAAGCCGCAATGCACCGTGCCAGAAGTGAAGCATCTGCCCAGGACTCGACCCGCCCCCGTCAGGTGCCAGGCGACCTGGTCGCCGCCGTCGTGACCGCACGCAACGAAGAAGCGCCAATCGAAGAGAGGGAGGCGGCCCTGGCAATTGCCGCAAACCACCTCCTAGCAGGGATTCGCGCCTTCAGGGTCGCCCCGTTCTCCACTCCTCAGGGAGTTGACTACCAGAGATTCTGCACCGACACCATCCGGAGGCTACTGGGGCAGTAGCAGGCGGCTGATTAAGGTCATCACTTCGTTGACCCCCGGCGCATTGAATCCCGCCGTCAGCCAGTTCCGGTTGACCACCCACGTGCCGCTGCCGTTGCCCTGCGCGTCGAGGTGAATGACGACCTTCTCGATCGAGGGCACTGGGAACCCCCCCTGAACCTGGATGGTCACGTCCGTGTCGGCGAGGCTCGGGTTCGAGTAGTTGATCGTCACCGTCGAACCCGCCTGCAGGATTCCAGACGGGTTCACCGTCAGCTTCTGTGCCGACAACCCCGCCGCGAAAACGAACGCCACGCAGGCGGCAGCGAGCTGCCGCAACATCGATCGATTCATCAAGGTCCCCCTCCGGCAGAACACCGGCGACCCCGAGATCGGATGGAAGTGCCAAGCCCTTGATCAGCCCACGCGACGCCGATTCACGCCGCAACATCACGGGCACGATGGCATCGCCACCTGCTGCGCATCCCGTTTCGAGAGGACCCGCCGCGCGAGTCAGCTCGCGTCGGCGGCGAGGTGCTTCTTGACCACCTCGACGAGACGTCTGCCGGAGATCGGCTTGGTCTCGTAACCGCTGGCGCCGGCGTCGAGGCAACCCTGCTCGTCCTGGGCCATCGCGTGCGCCGTCAAGGCGACGATCGGCAGGGAGTGTTTGCGCCCGCGCAGTTCGCGAATCGCGGTGACGCCGTCCATGACCGGCATCTGCAGGTCCATGAACACCATGTCGAACCGGCGCTGATCCATGACCTCGATGGCTTCCTTGCCGTTGTTGGCCAGTTCGACCTCGTAGCCGGCCTTGGTCAGGAAGGCACGCAGCAAGCGCTGGTTGTCGGGAGCGTCGTCGACGACCAGGATGCGCCGCTTGGTGTCGCCCAGCTCCGGCAGTCCGGCGTCGTCGGCAGCGACCGGCTCCGTCACGGGCGCCCCGACGGTGAAGAAGACCGTCGCCACCACGCCGCCTCCCGGACGATTCTCGACGCGGATGCCGCCACCCAGACACTCGGTGATGCGATGCGCCATCGACAACCCCATGCCAGCGCCACCGTGCGCGCGCGTCAACGAGCCGTCGGCCTGGCTGAACGGTTCGAACAGCCGCGGCAGGAAGTCCTCGGCGATTCCGGGCCCCGTGTCCGTGACGCTCACCTCGAGCTCACGATGGGGAGTTTCCTGTCGCCAGCGCGCGATCACCTCGACCCGGCCGGACGCCGTGAACTTCACGGCGTTGTCGATCAGGGCCGCCAACACCTGGCGCACCCGCGCCGGGTCGGTCGTCACTTCCGCGCCGGCGATCGCCGCGACGTCGACGTGCAGGTCCAGCCCCTTCGCCGTCGCTGCGTCCTTGAAGCGCTCGACGAGATCGAGCACGACGCGGTCGGGTCGGCAGACGCGCTCCGCGAACAGCAGCGTGCCTTCCTGCAGCTTGGAGAGGTCCAACAAGCGGTCGACGAGTTCGAGCAACTGTTCGCCGTTGCGCTGCACCACGTGCAGGGCGTCGCGTCGCGCCGCTTCGTCGGCTGCAGTGTCGAGCAGTTCGGTGCCACCGAGCACGCTCATCAGCGGCGTGCGCATCTCGTGGCTGACGTTGGTCAGGAACTGCGTCTTGAGGCGATCGAGATCGAGCAGCCGCTGGTTCTGTGCCGCGAGCGAACGATGGCTCTGCAGCAGGTTGCTGCGCATCTTGTCGATCGTGCGGCCCAGGCGGCCCAGCTCGGTAGCACCCACGTCGACGACCGGCTCGTAGAGCTCACCGCGACCGAGCCGGTCGGCCTCCTGGTCGAGCCGGTGCAAGGGTCGCAGCACCAGGCGTCGCAGTGCCAACCAGAACAGGCCGGCGGCGAGCACGAAGCCGATGCTCGTCCGCAACAACATGCGCGACCACTTGTCGCGCAGTTCGGCCTGCAGCGGTTCGAGCGTGACACCGAGGCGGAAGGTGCCGATCTCGTCGCCGCCGCGCTCGACGAGGATCGAGTCCTCGAACATCTTCGTCGCCGGATCGGGTCGGTCGAGCGCCCCAGGCGGACTGCAGGCGAGCACCTCGCCGTCCCGGCTGCGCACGACCGCCGCGAACACGACGAAGCGCTCGCCGATCACGAAGTCGTCGACATAGGGCCGGAGCGCCTCCTTGTCGGCGTTCATCACGAGATCAGGACACGCGAGTGCGCCTTGCCGCGCCATCGAGCGCGCGAACGAATAGAGGTGGTCGGTCATCGACTCGGCCTCCCTCTTGTATTCGTAGGCGCTGGCGATCAGCGTCAGAGCGAACGTCACGAGCAACAGGATCGCCAGCAGACGCGCAGCGATGCCACCCCGCCAGTTGACGGAGCCGACGGAGAGCGTGGCGCTCCCGGTCAAGTTCACCTCACCGGCCCTTGCCCGGCGCGGGGCTCGGGTCGGGTTGCGGAGTCGGCTCGGCCTTGGGGCTCGGCTTGAACTGCTCCGACAACTTCATGCCCTCGCGCACGAGGTCGTAGTCGCTGTCGCTGGCAACTTCGAAACCAGGCACCTTGAGCGCCTTGAGCGCCTTGGCGTCGTCGATCGCGAGCAGGGCCTTGCGCAGCCCGTCCACCAGGTGGGGCTCGAGATCCGCCCGCGCCAGCCACGGCTTGGCAACGTTGTCGAAGGCGTGCAGCACCCGCAGCTTGTCCTTCGCCTTGGCGTTGAGGTCCTTGAACGTGGCCACGTGCAAGGCGCCGGCCTCGTAGTCGCCGAGCTCGACCACGTTGAAGACGAGGTCGTGGCGATCGAGGAAGCTGTGGGCGGCGAGGTCCTTGGCGGTGACACCCGCCTTGGCGAGTTCGGCCTGCGACAGGAAGCGCCCGATGGTCGATTGCTCGTCGCCGAACGCGAACCGCTTGCCGACGAGGTCGGAGAGCTTGCGGAACGGGCTGTCGTCGCGCACGACGATCAACCCGGCGCCGCGCGCATCTTCACGTTCGGCGGCGAGGATCTGGATGCGCGGCTCGCTTTGCTTGGCGAGCACGTACGACGCCGGCCCGAAACGCACGATGTCGATCTTGCCGGCCACGAAGTCCTCGAGGCACTCCTCGTAGGTCTTGGTGACGATGATGTCGATCGTCGCCGGCATGCCCAGACTCTCGCTGAGCTTCTCCCCCAACGCGTCCGTCGCCGGACGGAACTGCTTGTAGACGTCGACGGGCCGCTTGAACGAGTAGATCCCGAAGGACACGTGCAGCGGTGCCTGGGCTCGGACGGCCGCGGCGACCACCATGCCAGCGAGGACGAACGTCGCAAGAGTACGGCACATGACGCCCCTATCGACAATCCGATGCTCTCACATCAGCGTACTTCCACGTTCGACTCCAGGATTCGGAGCGCCGCGGGAACGACCGAGAACCGGATCCCGGCGCGCGTGCAATTGCGCCATGCCACGGCGCTTTCGACGACTTCGTGCCCGACCTCGAGGCGGACCGCACCCTCGGGCAACGACGCCGGATTGTCGACCAGGATGCCGGCGCCGCCCGGTCCGACGTCGGTCAGCCGGATGCTGCAGCGGGTCTCGCCCAGCACCAGGGTCGCCGGCACGTCGACGTTGCGCCGCGGCTGGCGCCGCTCGGCGACGCGTTCGATGACGCCGTCGTGCCGCAACCGCACCAACTCACCGGTGCGCAGCGCCGCGCACGCGCCTGGCACCCCGACGATGGTAGGCAGGTCCTGTTCGCGCGCCTGGATCGCCGCGTGCGACAACCAGCCACCGACTTCGGTGATCAGTCCACCAGCGAGTTCGAACGCCGACAACCAGCACGGATCGGTGAACCGCGCCACGAGGATCTCGCCGGCCTCGACCGTGTGCAGTTCGTCGACGCTGCGCAGCACACGCACCCGCCCCACGACCTCACGGCTGCCGGCGACGTAGGCGCCGGCGAGTTCGCCGGTCGCGACCTTGGTCACCGCTGCGGCGTCGCCCAGCTGCTCGAGGGCCGCGACCGACAGGTCACCGGGAAGATCGACCTCGAGCAGATGGCGGCGGCGCTCGGCGCGCGCTTCGGCCTGCAGGCGGGCCGCGTGCCGCCGCGACGGGTCGGCGAGCCCGGCGATCTCCTCGGGCAACAGGTCGAAGACACCGGCGCCGAGTTCGAAGCGTTCGCCGATCTGCAGCAACAGGCGGCGCAGCACCGCGAGGTCGCGCATCGCCTCGTGTTTGGCTTCTTCCTTGAGCACCTGGAAGCGCCGAGCGCGCTCGATCGCGACCTGCAGCACCTTGGGCAACGGTTGCAGCGAGGTGTCGTGGGCAGCGTCGTGCCGGCCACCGCGCCGCGACAGCATCGCGAACACCTTGCCCGAATCCTCGGCATAACGCGCTTCGGCGAGTTCGAAGTCGTGCGCGGCGCGATGCCCGAACGCGGCGAGAAAGTCGTGCACGCGATCTTCGCGCGCCCGGTCTTCACCGAGGATGGCGAAGGCGCGACTGACGACGGTGCCCGTGTGATCGGCGAGCACCACCGCAGCGTCGAGGCCGGCGCGCTGGGCGCGGCTGCGCGCAGCGCCGACGAAGTACTCGGCGGCCATGTTGATGGTCTCCGCCCGCACGTAGGTCTCCTCGACGAAGGTGCGGCGCACGTCGCCTGCGAGCTGCAGCAGTTCGGCATCACCGAGCCGGCGCGCATCGACGGCCTCGAGCAACAGCTGTCGCTGCCGCTGCGCGGGCTGCCCGGCGCGCCAATCGTCCTCGATCGACTTGCCGGCAGCGGCCATGCGAAAGCTCGCCATGGCCCCGAGCTGCTTGCTGCAGCGCTGCTGCCACTGACGACGATCGACGTAGCTGCGACCGAACGCGGTCAGCACCAGCGGCGCGGCCTCGGCGCGCACTTCGTAGGTGAAACCCGTGTTGCGGGCAGCGCGATCGACGCTGCCGCCAGCGGCCCACAGCGTTTCGAACAGGTCCAGGCTGTAGGTGGTCGGCGTCGGCAACAGCGCGCTGATCTCACTCTGCACCAGCACCGCATCGTCCACGGGCGCCGCCGCGATCAGGTCGAGCAGGCGACGGCGCTCGCTCTCGATCGCCGCCGGTTTGCCGCGGCGCTGGTCGGGCAGTCGCGTGATGTCGCGCGACTGCACCAGTTCGAAGCCGCCGCCGACATGCACCCACTCGATGTCCTGGGGACGACCGAACAGGCGCTCGGCGGTGCGGCCCAGTTCGAGCAACTGCGCGACCGGCATCGGCGGCACTTCGGCCTGCGCCGGACGACCGCTGACGCGGCCGAACCGGAAGCTGCGCGGCGTCGCGCGCCCCGACACGAGCTGGTCACCGCAGCCCACCACCATCTCCGCGAGCATGCGACCACCGTGCGCGGGATCGACGGTGAACAGCACGCCGGCGTGATCGGCCGGACGGAAGGCCTGCACCACGACGCCACCGGGACGACCACCGTAGGACTTGCGCACGCGCTCGATCGCGGCCTGGATCTGCTCCGGCGCGACGTCGAGTTCGGACAGGAACATGCCGGCCATGCTGCCTTCGGCACCGTCTTCGCCTTCGGCCGAGCTGCGCACCGCGGCGCTGCGGATCCCGGCGCGGCGGCACGCGACGAGCAGTTCGTCGGTCGTCGGCGACACGCCCCACGGCACGACGAAGCCCTGCGGCACCGGCAACCCGGCCTGCAGCAGCCTGCCCAGACGCACGGCCTTGTTGCCGAGATCCGGGTGATCACCGGCCTCTGCCAGGGGCACCAACCGGCGCGGCGCAGGACCAGGCTCGCGGCGCACGTGGCGACGCGTAAGCCAGCGACGCTGCAGCACCGTCTGCAAACCCATCAACGCGATGCTGACCAGCAAGTAGAGCTGCACGCCTGCGCGGCACTGCCAGACGAGCGCGGTGATCACGGCGACGAACAGCACCGGCATGGTCCACGTGCGCCGCTGCTGCTGCAGCCGCACGAACCAGAACATCACGGCCGCGAACGCCACCGGCAGGATGCCGAGGCGGTCGGCCTGCGACAGGTCCAGCCACCACGGCGACGCAGCGCCGCTCGCCGCTGCGGCGTCGACGCCCGCGAACGCGGCGGTGAACAGCACCAGCTGCAACAGCGCGCCGACGAGGTTGCGCAGCGGCGAGATCCCGGTCTCACGCAGCGCCGCCATCGTCTCCCGGCGAAGCACCAGGGGATCGTGCTGCCAGCGCGACTTCAGCGCGGCGAAGCGCGGCGCCAGCTGCCGCTGCACGAACTGATCGCGTTCGGCCAGCAAGCTGAACGGCAACATCACGACCCGCAGCAGCAGCGCGAACAACACCACCGCCAGCAGCAGCCCGCAGCGATCGACCAACCACAGGACCACGGCTCCGGCCTGTGCCTTGGTGCGGCCCCACAGGGTGTCGCCGGCGCGATCGGCCTGCCAACGCGCGACCCATTCCGATTGCGCCGCCGGCAGCGCGAACTCGTGCGGCACCGTGTAGCGACCGCGGAAGTCGGCACCCAGACGATGCAGACGCAGGCCGAGGATCTGCGCATAGAAGGAGCTGCGCTTGTCGTAGCAGACGGCGACGATCGGGCGCGCCGGCAGGGCGCGCAGCCCGGCCTCGACCTCATCCGCGCGCATCTTGCGCAGCGGCAGGTTGATGGCCCCGGGAAGATGCCCGAGCGCGAAGTCCTCGGGATAACGCACGTCGACGAACTGAGCACCTTGCTCGGTGAACAGCGCGATCACCTCGGGAGTGTCCAGCAGCAGGTTCTTCTGCGGATAGTCGGGCGTGGCGCGGATCTCACTGCCGTCGCTGCGCTGTCCCGTCATCGGCCGGTACTCGGCGACCCACTTCTCGTAGCCGCCGATCAGGAAGTGCGTCGTCAACCCCTGCTCGAAGAACCAGTCGCACAGCTCCGAGCTGCGGTTGCCGGACTCACACAGCAATACGGTCGTGCCGGTCGCTGCCTGCACGAGGCTGGGGTCCGCCTGCATGTCGGGATATCGGCGCGCCACGGTGCCGGCGATGCCGCCCATCTCGATCTCCTCGGGCTCACGCACGTCGATCAGCGTCAGTTGTTCGCCGCGATCGATCCACTGCAGCAGCTGCTCGGTGCTGACGCCGCGCGGATGTTTGCTCTGGCCGCTGTAGGACAGGGTCTTGAGCGAGGTGTCACCGACGGCCTGCTGCGCCTCGGTCGAACGCCGGGTCAGGTTGGTCGCGAGCCGCTGGTTGCGCTCATCCACGACCTGCAGGTGGTAGAGCAGGAAGCCGACACTGACGGCGACCAGCAGCGACAGGGTCAGGTACCGACGCCACGCCGGCGTCGATTGCAGCGGACCCGCGCCGACCACTGCGTTGCGCCGGCGCACGAACGCGCCGCCGCCGAGCATGAGCGCCAACAGGCCGAGCGCTTGGGCGGCGCTGGCGAACAGGTTGAGCAGGACGTCGGGTGATGGGATCGCGAGCACGGCTTTACCTCGCTCACCAGAACCCGCATTCCCCGCCGGTCTTAACTGCGATCTTGTTCGAATCTTCTTCGCCAAGAATCCGGCAACACCGGACTTTGCGCCGCACCTCATCGCCCGTCGGCCCGTAGTCCCCAACGGGTTTGTAGACAGCCGCTTACGACACCGTTGGCGCAGCCGCGAAGGCCCGGATCGCAGCTTCGACCGCGTCGACGGTCGCCGGCAGCGTCGACGTTCCGGCCGTCAGGCCGACCACCGCGTGGCCACGCAGGACCTCGGGGTCGAGGTCGTCGACCCCCTCGACGTGCATGGCTGGCACCCCGCGCGCGGCCGCGGTGGCGGCGAGCTTGCGGGTGTTGTTCGAGTTCCGGCCGCCGACCACCACCAACAGTTCGACACGCTCGAGCAGGTCGGCAAGAGCCCGTTGTCGCGCTTTGGTCGGCGCGCAGATCGTGTCGACGAAACGCACGTCGGCAGCGGGGTTGGCGGCACGAATGCGCCGCAGCAGTTCGGCGGCGCGCTCCTCGGGCAAGGTCGTCTGGCACATCACGCCCAACTTCGGCGCAGCGAAGTCACGCACGTCGGCCGCCGACTCGACCACCACCGCGCCGACGTGGTCGCCGACGAGGCCTTCGACTTCGACGTGTCCCGGTTTGCCGAGCACGAGCAGACGGCGCCCCTCGGCCACGAGCTCACGGGCCGCGTCGTGCGCCTTCTTCACCAACGGACAGGTGGTGTCGAGCAGCCGCTTGCCGGCACCCGTGATCCGCTCCCGTTCGCGGTCGCTGATGCCGTGCGCGGTCACCAGCACCGCCGGCGTGTCGGGCATGGCGCGCCCGACCTCGGGCTCACTGCGGAAGCCGCGCTCGGCCAGGTTGCGCAACACCAACGGATTGTGCACCAGTTCACCGTGGATGGTGACCTGATGCGGATCGGGAACACGATCGAGCAGCGCCAGGGCGTCACGGACCCCGAAACACATGCCCATCTCCGCGGCGCGCAACACGATCATCGTTTGCTCCATCGTCTACTTGGCATTGCAAAGTTGAGCGGCGCGCGCCGGCCCGGGCGGCGTCACGGTCGGCTCACGCCGGCGAGAACCCCTCGGGATCGGCGCGACGGCGCGCCTTGCCGGCGCGCGCGGCATCGGCCGCGTCGGCGACCACGGCCTCGAGCACGCTGACGTAATCGAGGAAACGCTTGCGGCCGTCGTCGGTCAGACGGCACAGCGTCTGCGGCCGCCGACCCTTGCCGCCCTTCCAGATCTCGACGATGCCGGCGTCCTGCAGCACTGCCAGATGGCGGCTCAGGTTGCCGTCGGTGAGCTGGCACAGTTCCTTGAGGTCGGTGAACACCAACCCCTCGGCCTTGGCAGCGAGCGAGGTCAGGATGCCCAGCCGCGCCTTCTCGTGCATGACGCGCTCGAGGCCGTCGTAGGCGTAGCGACCGCTGCCGTCGCGGTTCTTCTTGGCGCTCATCGCAGGCCTCCGCGCACCGGACGTTCCTGATGCCACCACAGGATGCCGGCGAGCGCCAACTGGCCGACGGCGAACGGCATGCCCATGGCCAACGGCGACAAGGCGGCCGGGCCCAGTCCCAGACAGGTCGAACCGGTCACCAGATACAGGCAACCGATCGCGAACACGGGCCCGGGCAGCAGGCGGTGTGCGGCGAGCACGCCGAGCGCGAACACCAACTGCCACAGACCCGGCAGGATCCACAGCTGCTCGGGCAGCCGCACCGCGACCGCGGCGGTCACCGCGGCGCCGACCAACAACGCCGGCGCGAACTGGCGCAGCGCCAGCAGCGCGTTCTCGACCGACAGCCGCGACGGCGAGCGGCGGATGCGGGCGGTCAGCTCCAGGCCCGCGGCCAGGGCGCTGATCGTGGCCGCGCCGACCCACAGCATCAGGTAGCCGTGCGGCGCCGCGAGCGGATCACCGACCCACATCGACTGCGCCGCCGCCGCGAGCAGCGCCAGCAGGCCCGAGAACGCAACCGGCACCGCGCGCAGGCCACGCAAGCGCTCGGTGGCGGCGAGGTGTGTCTTGATCGCGGAGATCTGGTCGATGGCGTCGCGCAGTTCCATGGGCATCAGCTGCAGGCGGTATCGCTTTGCAACGGAAAGTTAGCGACCGGCCGGCGCGGGTCAAGCCCCGCACGCAGATGCTCCCGACCGCCGACACCGGCACGCGCCTCGACCGCGGCTTGCCATGGGGCGGTGGCGGCACGACACGCTTTCTGCCCGTGGTCAGGCAGCCGGTCGGTCGGGCCCGTGCAGATCGACGGGCTTGCCCGCCTTGCGCATGCGCAGATTCAGGAACTCGACGACGATCGAGAACGCCATCGCGAAGTAGACGTATCCCTTCGGGATCTCGAGGTGGAACGCCTCGGCGACCAGCGTGAAGCCGATCAGCAGCAGAAAGCTCAGGGCGAGCATCTTGACCGTCGGATGCTTCTCGACGAACGCGCAGATCGGATTGACGAACACGAGCATCATGCCGACCGATATCAGCACGGCGATGACCATGACCGCGAGATGGTTCGCCATGCCGACCGCGGTGATCACCGAGTCGAGCGAGAAGACGATGTCGAGAATCGCGATCTGCGTGATCACGGAACCGAACGTCACGGCCTCGGCAGCGACGCCGTGGCCGACCTCGTCGCTGCCTTCGAGCTTGTGATGGATCTCGGTGGTGCTCTTCCACATCAAGAACAGTCCGCCGCCGAGCAGGATCAGATCGCGTCCGGCGAAACCGTGCCCCCACAGGCTGAACAGCTCGGCCTTCAGCCCCATGACCCAGCTGATCGAGAACAGCAGCGCGACGCGCATACCCATGGCCATCAGCAGGCCGATGCGGCGACCGCGCGCCTGCTGCGCCTTCGGCAGCCTGCTGGTCAGGATCGACACGAACACGATGTTGTCGATGCCGAGCACGATCTCGAGGACCGTCAGGGTCAGCAGCGCCACCCAGGCGCTCGGGTCGTAGATCCAGTCGATCCATTCCATGCGCCGCGGAAGGTAACGAGCGGGCGGGTGCCGGGCGAGGACCGCCCGGCCATCACGCAGGCGCGTGACCGGTAGTCGCTCGGCCGCTCAGTCCGCTCTCAGCGCCGCGCCTGACGAAGACGGTCGAGCGCCACCGCACCGACGATGATCACGCCGGTGACCACCTCCTGGACCCAGTTGTGCAGGTCCAGCTTGGTGCAGCCGTTGTCGACCACCGTCATGATCAGGGCGCCCAGCAGGGTGCCGGCGATCGCGCCTTCGCCGCCGGTCAGCGACGCGCCGCCGATCACCGCCGCGGCGATCGCCTTGAGCTCGTAACCCTGCGCCGTGGTCGGGTCGCCCATCGACAGGAACGACAACTGCAGCACCGCGGCGATGCCTGCGCAGGTGCAACCGAGCACGTAGACGGCTCGTTCGGTGCGCGCGACGTCGACGCCGCACAGCCGCGCGGTCTGCCGGCTGCTGCCGATCGCGACGACGCGGCGGCCGAACACCGACCGGCGCAGCAGCACCGCGGCGATCGCGGCGACTGCGAGCAGGATCCAGACACCGCCCGGCAACCCGCCGCCGGTGAGCATCAACCCGGCGAGCGCGTCGTTCTTCTCGAAGTAGATCGGCTGGTTGTCCCCGATGCCCTTGGCGACGCCGCGCAACGTGCCCCACAAGCCGAGGGTGACGATGAACGGCGACAGCGGCAGCGTCCACGACAGGCGCCGACTCAGCAGCCAGCCGGCGGCGGCGGCGAGGACCCCGAGCAACCACGCCCAGCCGCCCAGGCTGCGGGTCGACAGCAGCACGCCGGCGCCGAGCGCCAACGCGGCGAGCACGCGCGGCAAGGCACCGACGACCAGCGCGCCGATCAACCAACCGACCGCCGCTCCGGTCGCGATCGTCGCCAGCAGTGCCAGCCACAGGCTGCCGCCCGACTGCAGGACCGCGGCGCCAGCCATCGTGCACAGGGCGATGTTGGAGCCGACCGAGAGATCGATGCCGCCGCTGACGATGATCCAGGTCGCGCCGACCGCGGCGGTGCCGACCACGGCCGTCTGCAGCAGCATCAACTCGGTGTTGTTCCAGCTGGTGAACTTGCCGCCGGCGAGCACGGCGAACAGCAACCAGGTGGCGAGCAGCCCCAGCAGCGGCCCGAGGGCCCGCAGCAACCGTTTCATGTTCATGCTCGCCTCTGGGAGTCGAGGTGGCCCGTGGTCATCGCCGCGAGCAGCGAGTGTTCGTCCAGTTCGTCGACTGGCTGCGCCGCCAGCACCTCACCGCGGCACACGACCGCGATGCGGTCGGCGATGCCGAGCAGCTCCGGCAGGTAGCTCGACACGATCAACACCGCCGCGCCGCGACGGTGCGCGAGTTCGTCGATCGCGGCGTAGATCTCGGCCTTGGCGCCGATGTCGACGCCGCGCGTCGGCTCGTCGAGCAGCAGCACTTCGCAGTTGGTGGCCAGCAGGCGCGCCAGCGCGACCTTCTGCTGGTTGCCGCCGGACAGCTCGCCGACCGGCTGCGAACTGCCCGCACAACGCACCGCCAGTCGCTGCAGCCACGGCAGCGCGTCCCGTTCGATCTGCCGTGGCGTCACGAAGCCACGGCGAGCCTTCTGCGCCAGCACGGGCAGCCACACGTTCTCCGCCAGGGATCGCGCCAGCATCAGGCCCTCACCCTTGCGGTCTTCGCTGAGCAAACCGACGCCCTGCCGCCAGCGACTGGCCGGCGACGCCGCACCATCGAACGCGGCGACCCGCACGCGGCCGGCGACCACCGGATCGAGCCCGAACACCGCCCGCAGCAGCTCGGTGCGACCCGCACCGACGAGGCCGGCGAGGCCGAGCACCTCACCAGCGCGCAGCTGCAGCGACGCGCCGCGCGGCAGCCGCAGACCGGTGACGGCGTCGAGCTCCAGCACGACCGCGCCGGGTTGCGCGGCGCTGTGTGGATACAGGTCGGTGACGCTGCGCCCGACCATCGCCGCGACCAGATGATCATGGTCGACGTCGGCGATCGCGCCGCTGGCGACGGTGGCGCCGTCGCGCAACACCGTGAAGCGATCGGCGACCGCGAACAGTTCTTCGAACACGTGCGACACGTAGACCACGCCGACGCCGCGCGCGGCGAGTTGGCGCAGGCGCTGCAGCAGCGGCTCGACGTCAGCGCGGGCCAGACTCGAGGTCGGTTCGTCGAGGATCAGCAGCCGCACGTCTTGTGACAGTGCGCGCGCGATCTCGATCAGCTGGCGATCGGCGGGCGGCAGCGCGCCGACGAGCGTGTCGGGGTCGAGCTGTTCGCGCCCCACTTGCGCCAATGCCGTGGTCGCCAGCTCCCGCAATCGGCGACGATCGACGAACGGGCCGCGGCGTGGCTCGCGGCCCAAGAACAGGTTCTCGGCAACCGACAGGTGCGGCGCGAGCGCGAGTTCCTGATGGATGATCGCGAGGCCGGCGGCGCGCGCCGCCGCAGGATCTGCCGGCGCGAACGTTCGCCCGTCGAGCAGCACCTCGCCCTCGTCGGCCTCATGCACGCCGGCGAGCACCTTGAGCAGGGTCGACTTGCCAGCCCCGTTCTCGCCGACCAGCGCGTGCACTTCGCCGGCACGGACCTGCAGCTCGACACCGGCCAGCGCCAACGTCGGCCCGAAGCGCTTGCGCAGACCCGCCACCGACAGGAGCGGCGCCGCCGTCATTCGAGCAGACGTGCGATCTTGGGTTCGTGCATGTTGGCCTTCGTCACCAGCGCCGCGCCGGTGTCGATCATGGCTTCGACGGGTTTGCCGGCCAGGCGCGCGGCGAGCTGCTGCACGGACAGATCACCCATGCGGCGCGGGTCCTGCACGATCAGGCCGTCGATGTTGCCGTTCTGCAGCGCCTTGACGAGTGGCGGCGAACTGTCGAAGCCGACGAACTTCAGCTTGCCGGCCAACTGCAGCTGTTCGAGCGCGAGCAACATGCCGGCGGTCGCCGATTCGTTGGGGCAGAACACGCCGTCGGCCGCGCGAAGTGCGTCGGCGAGGTTGAGCGCGACGGACTTGGCCTCACCGATGGACGCGCCCGCGTAGCGATCCGTGACCTCGATCCCGGCGGCGCGCACCACGTCGAGGAAACCAGCCTCGCGCTCGGTCGTCGACGCCGAGCCGACCTGATAACGCAACAGCACGACCTTGCGCACCTGGTCGGCCGGCGCGCCGCCGAGCAGCTGGACGAGATGCTGACCCGCCATCTCGCCGCTGCGGCGGTTGTCGGTGGCGACGAAACAGTCGAAGTCCTTGCCCGGCGTGCCATCGAGCGCCGAGTCGAAGATCACCACCGGGATACCCTTCTGCCTCGCCGATGCGACCACGGGCGCGAGCGCGGCGTGGTCGAGCGGCGCCAACGCGATGCCGGCGACGCCTTCACTGACGAACTGCTGCACCAACTGGATCTGCTGGGCGCGGTCGTTCTCCTGCAGCGGCCCCTTCCAGACCACCTCGAGCCCGGTGCTCTCGGCGCCGACTCGGGCACCGGCTTCGACCGCCTTCCAGAACACGTGCGTGGTGCCCTTGGGGATCACCGCGACGCGCGGCTTGCCGGTCGCGCCGACCGCGGCGTTGGAGTCCCCGCACGCGGCAGCGAGCAGGGCGAGAAGGACGGCGAAGAGCGGGCGCAGCATGGCGTGAGTGGGCGGCGCCAAGATAGCTGCTTGCGAGTGAGGAGCCAGCGTCCACAATCGGCCGCGTGCGGATCGACGCCCACCAGCACTTCTGGCGCTACTCGCCGGCCGAGTTGCCGTGGATCGGCGCACACATGCAGGTGCTGGCCCGCGACTTCCTGCCCGATGACCTCGCGCCGGCGCTGCGCCGCAGCCGAATCGACGGCTGCATCGCCGTGCAAGCACGACCCGATCTGCGCGAGAACGGATTCCTGCTCGAACTGGCCGAGAACAACCCGTTGGTGCGCGGCGTCGTCGGCTGGGTCGATCTGTGCGCGCCCGACGCCGCCGGCATGGTCGCCGGGCTGGCACGACACGCCAAATTGCGCGGCCTGCGCCATCTGGTGCAGGACGAACCCGACGACGCGTTCCTGCTGCGCGGCGACTTCCAACGCGGTGTCGCCGCACTCGCCGCGCACGGTCTCGTCTACGACGTGCTGATCCACCCGCGCCATCTCGTCGATGCGGCACGGTTCTGCGCCGACCTGCCCGAGGTCACGTTCGTGCTCGACCACCTCGCCAAACCGGACATCGCGCACGACGACCGGCAACCTTGGGCCGACGCACTGCGCGAACTGGCGCGCCAGCCGCATGTCGCGTGCAAGGTCTCGGGGCTCGTCACCGAGGCCAGATGGCACGGATGGCGAGCCGACGACTTCCGCTTCTTCCTCGACACCGCGCTGACCGCGTTCGGACCGGATCGACTGCTGTTCGGCAGCGACTGGCCCGTGTGCCTGCTCGCGGCCGACGACTACGCCTCGGTGCACGACCTGGTCGCGGCCTGGGCCGAGGCCAACCTGTCCGAAGCCGGTCGCGCAGCCCTGTTCGGCGCCAACGCCGCCCGCATCTACAAGCTGTCATGAGCAACCACTACCTCGTCACGGGCGCGCTCGGCTGCATCGGCGCCTGGGTCGTCCGCCACCTCGTCCACCGCGGCGACACCCCGATCGTGTTCGATCTGGGCACCGACGCGCGCCGCATCCGCGACCTGCTCGTCGACGACGAGTTCGAACGCGTGCAGTTCGTGCACGGCGACATCACCGATCTCGACGCCACCAGGCGCGCGGTCGAAGCGAGCAAGGCCAAGGCGATCGTGCACCTCGCCGGCCTGCAGGTGCCGTTCTGCCGCCAGGACCCCGCGCTCGGCGCCAAGGTCAACGTGCTCGGCACGATCCACCTGTTCGAAGCGGCGCTGGCGGCCGGTGTGCAACGCATCTGTTATGCGAGCTCGGCAGCGGTGTTCGGACCGGGCGAAGACGACGACGTCGCTCCCGACGAGAACGCGATCTGCGAGCCGGTCACGCACTACGGCGTCTACAAGCGCGCCAATGAAGGCACCGCGCGCGTCTACTGGCTCGACAAGAAGTTGCCGAGCGTGGGTCTGCGCCCGCTGACCGTCTACGGCGTCGGCCGCGACCGCGGCATGACCTCGGGCCCGACCTCGGCGATGAAGGCCGCGGTGCTCGGCAAACCGTTCCAGATCGGCTTCACGGGCAGCACCGACTTCAACTACGTCGCCGACACCGCCGCGGCGTTCGTCGCCTGCGCCGACGCTGCGCCCGTGAACGGCCCGGACGGCGCGTTCGTCTACAACCTGCACGGCGACACCGTGAACGTCGCAGCGATCGTCGCCGCGATCGAACAGGCGTGCCCCGAGGCCAAAGGCCTGATCACCGCGGCCGGGCCGCACCTGCCGATCCCGCCGCAACTCGACGGGCGCGCGATCCACGCTGCCTATCCTGGGCTGCCGCACACCCACCTCGAGGCCGGCATCCGCGCCACGGTGCAGCGCTTCGTGGAGCTGCGCGACGCGGGCAACCTCGACGTCAGCGATCTCCCCGATCCGGCCAGGTAGGAGTCCCTTCGATGCGCAAGGAACCATGGTGCATGCCGTTCGCGATGGTGCTCTTCGGCTGTGCCGCCGTAGCCACCAGCCATGACGACGACGGAACTGACGCACTGCGTTCTGCCTACTCCAGGCCTGCCGCCGACTGGCCCGCCCCCACCATCGACGCGGGTGTGACCTTCGTCGAGCTCGGCCCGGTGCCACCTCCCACCTACCCCGCCGCGAACCCGTGGTCGAAGGCGAAACAGGCGCTCGGCCACGCGCTGTTCTTCGACGGTCGGCTCAGCGGCACCGGCCAGATGGCCTGCGCGAGCTGCCACGACAGTGGCCTGGGGTGGAGCGACGGCCGCACCACCAGCCTCGGCCACGGCGCACTGGCCCTGGCGCGCAACGCACCGTCGATCCTCAATGTCGCGCACGGCACCAGCTTCTTCTGGGACGGCCGCGCTGCGTCGCTCGAGGACCAGGCGTTGGCCGTGTTCGAGAACGGCAGGGAGATGGCGACCTCGAGCGAGGCCTTGGTGACCAAGCTGCGGTCGAGCAAGGGTTACCGCGCGATGTTCGCGGCGGCCTTCGGCGACGACGAACCGACGCTGCCGCGCGCGCGGGCCGCGCTGTCGACGTTCGAGCGCGCGCAGGGCAGCGACGGCAGTAGCGCCTTCGACCACTTCCTCGCCGGCGACCACGCTGCACTGTCCGACGCGCAGGTGCGCGGCCTGCACCTGTTCCGCACCAAGGCGCGCTGCGCCAACTGTCACCACGGGCCGCTGCTCAGCGACGGCGGGTTCCACGACCTCGGGCTGTCCTACTACGGTCGCGAGCTGCAGGACCTGGGCCGTTACGCGGTGACCAAGGACCCGGCCGACGTCGGCCGGTTCAAGACGCCGAGCCTGCGCAACGTCACGCGCACGGCACCCTACATGCACAACGGGCGGTTCGACCTGCCGGGCATCGTCAACATGTACGACGCCGGCATGGCGATGCTCAGGCGCAAGCCCGAACAGGCAAGCGACCCGCTGTTTCCGGAGAAGTCGCCGCTGCTGCAGAAGCTCGAACTGACAGCGGACGAGAAGAAGGACCTGCTGGCGTTTCTCGAGGCGGTGACCGAACGCCGGCGCCGGGTCAGCGCGCCGCGGCTGCCGCCGCTGGAAGATGCCTGACGCGAACCAAAGCCCGAGGGGCATACGCAATCGTCCAACTCGAGCCACGTCACGTGGCCGGCTTGATCGACCTCTCACGTGCCCTACTCTCGGCCTGCACGCGGGGCGCTTTCATCGAGACCTGCTCGTCCCTCTGCGGGGCAACCCTCGCCCGGTCGGTCCATGCGATTCGCCACAGCGAATCACCGACCGGGCCAGAAGCCCCTCGAGATGGTATGTTTTGCGACCCCATTCCAAGAGCGGCACGTAGGGTCCGTTCCGCACGCCCCGAATCGACCTTCATGCTCGGCAAGTTCTCGTTTCTGACCCTGCCCGTGACGGCACTTCTGGCAGCAGCGCTGCCAGCCCAGAGTGTGCCGAATGGTTTCCAGGTGGACACCTTGGTGCAGTCCGGGCTGCCTCACCCGCTCGACTTCACCTTCCTGAACGACGGCCGCGCGCTGATCGCCAATCAGGACGGTGAGATCCACGTCTACGCCGGTGGACCAGTCGTCCAGATTGGCGTGATCCCCTCCGTGCTGACTGGCCACGAGCGTGGTTTGCTCGGCATCGAAGCGGATCCTCAGTTTGCGCAGACGGGCCACATCTACGTCTACTACTCGAGCACCATCGATACCCTGCTGCACCTGGATCGCTTCAGCGTCCTGGGTGATCTGTCGAACCCCACCAGCACCAACCTCGCCCTCGACCCGGCGAGCCGCTGCGTGGTCGTCGATGCGATCCCGCATCTGTCCGAGTTCCACAACGGCGGCGCGTTGCGGTTCGGCCCCGATGGGATGCTCTACCTGGGCATGGGTGACGACCAGGAACACTGCGACGTACAGATTCCGGGCTCCGGGCGCGGGTGCATTCTGCGCATGGATGTCGCCAACATCCCGCCGGGACCGAACCTCCTGGCCCCGCCCTACTCGCTTCTGAACCCCGGCAGCAACCCTCTGAGCGGCAACAACGACCTGAGTCAGCTGGTCGTCGCCCACGGGTTGCGCAACCCGTTCCGCATGGAGATCGACAGACTCACGGGCAACCTCTACATCGGGGATGTCGGCGCCGCCGACGCCGAAGAGGTGGATGAGTACCTGTGGAATCCGGGAACCCTGCCGCTCCGCAACTACGGGTGGCCCTGGATGGAGGGCAATGCTCCCCTGGTGGCCCCACCTTGGTGGGCACCGTGCACCGGCTCAGCACCGCCGGGGCTGGAGAGCCCGATCGGGATCGGCGATCACGCCGCCGGCTGGATCGTCCTGGTGCAGGGACCACGCTACCGCAATCGTGGCGGCGCCTACGACTTCGGGCCCTCGTACGAAGGGCGCCTGTTCTACCTCGATCACGTGCTCTCCTGGGTCCGGTGCCTGGACCACGGCAGCAGCGGTTGGGCGCCGGCCGCACCGGTACCGGGGCAGCCCAACAACACCGATTGGGGCACCGGCTTGTCTCGCGTGACGGCCATGCGTCAGGGTCCTGACGGAGCCCTCTACATGACCGCCGACATCCCCTGGTGGACCGGGTTGTTCCAGCGCATTCGTCCGTCCGTCTCGGCGAACGTCCTCATCGCCCAGTCAGGAAGCAATCAGGTCGCCACCGCCGGCGACTCGTTCTCGCAACCGCTGGTCGCCCGCATGACCGACGGGCTCGGTGCGCCCCTGGTCGGCGTCCCGGTCGACTTCTCGATCTTCGGTCCGGGCACTCTGACCGCACCTGGGCCGGTGCTGACGGACTCCCTCGGTGAAGCGCGAATGCTGGTCGATGCCGCCAACGCCGGTGGCCAGATCACGGTGACCGCGACCGCGACCGGAGCGCCGGCAGGCGCGACCTTCACGCTGTTCTCGCGCAAGATCTCGATCGCCCACACCAGCCGCCTCGCCGTGGTCACGATCACCAACACGTCGGCCACGATCCCGACCCAGGTGCCGTTCGTCGTCATGGTCGCGCTACCTGGCGCCCCACCATGGAACTCACCCTTCGGCACCATCTGCACGAATCCGGCGAGTCCATTCACGATCGTCATCGAAGACGGGCTGGGGATCTTCGGCAGCGTGAGCCTCTCGGGCGCCGGTAGCACCGGCACGCCGGGACTGACACGGGTCTATCAGCTGGTCCCCGGCCTGCTGACCGGCTTGCAGTTGCAGTTCCAGGCGATCGGCTTGGACCCCGTCGAAGGCATGTTCCGGACCGATTGCGTCACGACCCAGTTCTGAGCTGCCGCATCTGGGTTCTGATGCCGTCAAACGCCGGCCGGTCTCGCGCCCGAGAGACCATGCGAGCGGCTGCTTGCAAGACTGAAGCCGGCGAGCGTGGCCTCGTTGGCCGCCCCACCCTCGAGCCACAGGTCCAAGAGTGCATGCCACTTGAGAGGGCAGAGGTAGTCCTTGTCCGCGTTCGCCGAGTTCTGCGAGAGGCGTTCGTAGAGCGCAGGTGACCCGCGCAGGCGAAGCACTGCCGCCGCCAACGACTGAGGTGCCGAGGCAGGGAAGACCACCGAGTTCTCGTCGTCGACGAGCCGCAACATGAACATCGGATGGTCGGAGACGAGCACCGGTGTCCGCGTGCACAACGCCTCGTAGATCGTCATCGGCAAGCCCTCGGGATACTCATGGCGACTTGGCACGATCACCGCGTCGTGCTCACGCATCGCGACGAGGACGTCGTCGTGGTCGATCTTGCCGAGGAATGTGGCCCGATCGGAGATCCCCAGGGAATCGACCAACGGCCGAAGCGCCGCCTCTTCCGGCCCACTGCCGATCAGGGTCAGTTCGAAACCGGCATCGCGCGGCAGGGCCGCGAACCCTTGCAACAGATCGCCGACTCCCTTGGCGAAGGTCAACTGCCCCACATACACGAGGCGGAACCGGGCACCTTGCGGCGCCATCTTCGCCTCATACTGGGCCGGTGAGATCAACGCGGGCCAATCGAACGGCAGGATCTTGTCCGCCCGGACGCCGATGCGCTCGAGATCCAACGAGGCGGCGATGTTGTGGTTGGCGACCCAGCGGATGCGACGATCGTTGAGCAAACGTTGCAGGCGCCAGTTGCGCAGACGCTGCCGCCACCCAGCGGCACGGAAACTGTCGGCGAACAACGGCAGCACTTGCAGCCCTTGTCCGATGCCCCACAGGATCAACCGCGGGATCGGCGCCGCGACAACCAGATGGGTGGGCCTGAACGAAGTCACGGCGCCGATCAGGTCCGCGTCCCGAGGCGATCGGCCGGCAGGGTACAGATCGACGCCCATCGCCTGAACGCCATTGGTCAGGAGTCGCGAGGGCGCATCGCCGCTGAAGTGCACGACGGCGACCGCATCATGGCGCTCAACCAGGATCCCCACATGGTCGACGGTGTAGCGCTGACCGTAGTAGTTCTCGCGACCGCCGGCGGCGAAGCGCTCGAGGGCATCCGCGTAATCACCGTACTGAACGAAGACGATGCGTGTCTGGCTCTTGGCTGCTTGCATGGCGCTGGATCCACTGGCCTGGCCACTGTAACGCGACGGAGCGCCAGGTGATTCAGCAGGCTGCGATCATCGAAGGCGCCCATGCCGCGGCGCGCTGGCCGGTCCGCGCCGCCGGGATGGCGATCGCATGGCGGCAACAGCCTCGCGACGGACGACGAGCGCGGCAGGTTCGGGATGAGACGCAGTTCCCCATTTTGCGGGCGGCGTCACCATCATGCGCTACGCTTCGTGCAACGAATGGCGCCTGTCCGAGTCAGTTCCGAAGCGGGCACGATCGGGAATTGCAGATGACGAAGCTACAACTCCTCGCGCACTACAAGGAAGAAGACGACCTCATCGAGGGCTACCTGAAGCGGGCCTACGATGGGACTACCGAGTTGCGGATCCTGGAAGCGGGCTGCGGTCAGCACTGGCCCCTCAAGCTCGAGGGGATCAAGTACCGCATCACCGGCGTCGACCTCGATCCGGAAGCGATGCGTTACCGCGTCGAGGTCGTCAAGGACTTGGACGAGGCGGTCGTGGCCGATCTGCGCGCCGTCGACCTCGGCGACCGCAAGTTCGACATCATCTACAACTCGTTCGTCCTGGAGCACATCCAGAACGCCGAGCAAGTCCTCGGGAACTTCAAGAACTGGCTCGTGCCCGGAGGGTTGATCATCCTCAAGATCCCGGACCGCGACTCGGTCTTCGGCTTCCTCACGAACCTCACGCCGTTCTGGTTTCACGTCTTCTACCACCGGCGCATCCTGCACCGGCCAGACGCAGGCAAGCCCGGCTATGGCCCCTACCCCACCTACTACGACAAGGTGGTCAGCCGCCAGGGCATCCACGATTGGTGTCGGGCGAACGGCTTCACGCTTCGCGAAGAACGTGGCCTTGCACCCTACCTGGTCGAACGCGGTTTCCGATCGCGCTGCATCACCGCGATCACGCGCATCGTCAGCGCACTCTCCCTGGGCCGCCTGCCCTGGAGACACTGCAACCTGACCCTCGTGCTGCAGAAGCCACCGGCGACTTCGAGCTAGTCCCGGCGAGGTCGGCACCGGGCGACGCGGACGCGGCTCCATGCCGTTGCACAGCACGACGAGCGGTCGAGGTGCGCGGCAGGCATCGCCAGCGATCAGGCCAGACGCCGTCGCGTCAACTCACACCCACGCGATGCACGATGCGTGCGTGCAGTCGGCGATGCGCCCATGACACCGCCTCGTCAGCCTCGTCGGTCCGTGGATTTTTTCGAGTCCGACAAGCCGCGAACGAGCATCCGTACGTATTGGCGCCGTCAGGAAGCCGACCTTCCGTGGTCCTCGGACCGCGGACGCCATGCGGTGAAACCTGCAGGCGCCAAACAAACGTGGCGCAGCTAGCCAACCTCGACTCGCACCCGTCGCCACACCACCGGCAAGCAGCTCAGGTTCCCCGCTGGGGTTTCCGGCCACGGGTCTGTCATGCCCATGAAGACGGCCTCGGCAATCGCTTTCTCTCTCTCCGCCATCTGGCTCCCCATCGCGGGCTGCTCTCACGCAGCACCCCAGCCAGCTTCACTCCAGCCTGCTTCACCGCAACCCGCTGGGCAAGCACCGACACCCGCACCGGTGTCGGAGTCGCAAGGGGACTTCGCGCCCCTGACGACCCTTCCCGACGCACAGGTCGGACAACCGTACCTCGCCACTGTTCCGACCCTCCGCAGCAACGTCGGCACCAGCGTCGCCTGGACCTTGTTGAGCGGTGCCCTGCCGCCTGGACTCGGCCTCGGCATGCCTGCACAGGCGCCAAACACGATCACCGGCATGCCCACGCTCGCCGGCAGGTTCGACTTCACGCTGGAAGCGTTGGTCAACGGCAACCGCATCACGCAGATCTTCGAGCTGATCGTTCAACCCAATGCCTCCCTGGTCGATGGCTGGACCGAGTTCGTCCCGCAACCGGGCGCCCGTGTCGTCCACGTCAGTTCCTCGGGCAACGACTCGGCCAGCGGCAGCGTGACCGCGCCCCGACGCACGCTGGCCGGGGGGTTCGCGTTGCTGCGGAACGGGCAGGCGGATTGGCTGCTGCTCAAGCGCGGTGACTCGTTCAGCCTGAACTCGACGTTCCAGTGGAACAAGTCGGGACCAGCAACCGGCAACGGTTGGATGCGCCTGGGCGCCTACGGTGACGACGACCTCCCGCGCCCGGTGTTGCTGAGTCAGGGCGGCTTCATCGCGATCACACCCGGCTACCAGTCGTCGGCCACGATCCAACGGGTCGCGATCACCGACATCTACCTGTCGGCCGCGAACCGCATCGCCACATCGGCGACGACCACCCAGAACATCAACGGCGTGCATCTGGTGGCGACGCAGTGGCAAGGGACGGGGATGCCGTTCTCGAGGATCCTGCTCGAGAACTGCCGCATCAGCGGCTTCACGTTCGGCCTGATCTGTGAGACGGATTCGGCCGACGTCTCGGTCCGACGTTGCATCTTCGACCACATCTTCGCGATCGGCAGCCCCCACTCCTCGGCGATCCTGAGCAGCGCCCAGGGCTTCCTGTTCGAGGACAACGTGATCTACAAGGTGATGTCGCCCGACATCCCAGGGCTGGGCAACTACGCCAACTCGTCGTTCTCGCACACGGCCTACATCGGCTCGTTTGCGACCAATGTCATCGCGCGCGGCAACATCGTGATCAAGGCGCCTGACGGCACCATGCAGCGCGGCGGCGGTGAGTTCTCGCGGAACGTCTGCGCCAAGACGCACAACGGGACCAACATCGGCCAGGCCTGGGGCGTCACCCCCGCCCCCGGCGGCGTGCAGATCCGGGTCGAGGAGAACCTCCTGCTCAACACGAACTCCCACGTGATGTATGTGGGCAACACCGCCAGCGGCGCGGTACGAGCCAACCTGCTGCTGCAGGACCAGGACGGCAGCGGCCAGACGGACATGTCCTTGGTGTCGATCAACAGCACCAACACGGGCACCAACATCGGTGTGCACAACACGGCGTTCACCGACAACCTGCTCTCCGGAACGATCACCTGGAACCCCTCGAACGTCACGAGCTTCACCGGACTGTCGTTCTCAGGGAACCTGCAGAACGCTGGACCGACGACGACATCGGTCGCCGCCTACCTCGCGGCGATCGGCTGGCCGGGCACCACGGTCGACGACTGGGCGAACAAGCTCCTGCTGCGCGACCGCGCGAACTTCACGCGTGAGTACCTGAGCACCTCGATCATCAACTTCTACCGCCAGCACTACGCGTTGCCGCCGCTGCAGTAGGACCGCGGTCCGGCAAGGCGACGGCGCGCGAGCCGGCTCACAGTTCAATCCGTCGCGGGCGGTGCGCGGCAACGCACCGCTCAACGCAGGACGAAATCGTGGGCCGCGCTCGCGGCATACGAACCGTTCACAGTCAGCGTCGAGATCGCCACGCCTTGGCAACGCAACACCAGGCCGGCGAAGCCGGGCGGGATCGTGACGCTGCGCGCGGCGCCGCTGCCCGGCAGGCCGGGCACCAGCAAGTGACCATCGACCCGATCGAGTTGCAGGCCGGGCAACAACGGGCTCGGCATCGCGCCACTGTCGGCGTAGAACTCGAACGCGAACGCGACCAGCTGGCCGGTCAGCGTGCCGGCCGGACTGACGAGTTGCAGGTGGATGGTCTCCCCTGCATCGACCTGCTTGGCGCAGTTCTGATCGAGCGGCGCGGTACCGATGCCACTGCGCAGCTCGAAGTCCTCACCCGTCCCGGGCAGGTCACACCAGCGCGCCGTGTTCACGACCTCGGGCGGTGACATGCCGGTGGCCCGCCACCCGTCGTAGAGATCCTGACCAGCGGTGCCCAGGAACGCACTCAGCTGGTTGTTCTGCAGCAGCAGGAACTGCACGTATTCCCAGCTCGTGGTCTGGTAGAGCAACTCGATCTCGGCACGCATCGCCCCGGTCGGCGGCTGCAGCAACACCTCGTCCCAGTGGCGATAGGTTCCGGACGGCCCGGGGTTGCCATACGCGGTCGCGGGCACGGGCAGGATGTTGCGTTCCAGCGCGATGTCGTAGGCCATGCCGAACGGCGGAATCCTGGTGTCGTGCAACATCGTGTTGTTGAGCACGAAGTGGAACGTATGACTGGCCGCACCGACGGGCGACGCAGCGATCTGGCCGAGCGTGCGCGTGACGGCGCCGGTGATCCGGTCGTAGTCGACGGGCAGGTTCGGTGACCAGCCGAGCCCGATCAGCTGGGTCGCCCATTGCTGGGTGATGCCGTGGTCGGCTTCGTAGATGCGCAGATGCGGGTCGCCAGGATCGAGCAGGGACTCGACGGTCGTCGGCACCCCTCGCACCACCGCCGCGAGCGCGCCGTAGTCGCCGTCGGTGCGCACGACGTTGCCTTGACGATCACGCCACCGGATGCGCAGCCACATGCGCCGACCTTCGGGATAGCCCGAGATCAGCTTGTGGCCGGTCAGGTTGACGACGTGCAGCACATCGCCGTGAACGTCGAGAGCCGCAGCCAGGCGCAGGTTCGCGCGCGCGCGCAACACTCCGGCATCGAGCGCCGCGAGTTGCACGACATCGAGGCCGCCGCCGAGCCGCAGCCGGTTCTGGCCATCGGCCCAGCGGATCAGCTGCGGCACCCAGGTGTTGCCACCAGTCAGGTCGTGCGTCGGCAGGTCCGAACGCACGGCCGCGAAGTTCTGCCGCGCCCCCTTGCCGACCACCGGGATCATGTGACACGCCTGACATGAGAAGTACCTGGTCGCCCCGTCGGCGTAGTCGCCCTGGCGGCCGGCGAGCAACGCCTGATCACGCGCGACCGCGAGGATGCCGCGCCGCAGCTCGGCTGGCAGCGTCGCGTAGTCACGCACACGCAGCGTCGCCAAGGCACTCGCCTGATGTTCGCTGAAGGTGCGCTCGGTGACGCCATGACGATACGGCGGGTTGTTGAATGCGGCCTTGGCCGTCACCGGCGCGTTGGGGATGCCGCTGTAGGTTCCCGCCGGCAGGGGCAGCGGGGCGCCGTGGTTGTGCGCCAGGTCGCCGACCGCAGGGTTGGAGACGTCGTGACACGTGCCGCAGATCTTCGCATCGCGATGGAAACGAGAACCGGCGAACGCATGCATCGCCGTGGTCGCGGCATAAGGACCGTAGCGCGCGTTGCCGCCGGCCAGCACCATCATGCCGCTGCCGTGGTAACCCTCTGGCGGCGTGGCGCCGTCGTTGGCGATGTTGGGCGCGACCTGCACGCCGAGGTGTTCGGAGTCGTCCGGATTGGTGAGTTGGTGGCAGATCGCGCACTCGACACCATCGGCGTCCCCCGCGACGAGTCCCGAGCCATCGGTCGGCGTCGAGCGTCCCTCGATCCAGCCGCGCGGCGCGTGACACCGCAGGCAGAAGTCACCGCTCTGCGGGAAGTCCTGCTCCGCCACGGCCAGCGTGGCCCAGAACAGCGGATCGCGACCGGCCTGCGCCATCATGCTGCCGCGCCACGGCCGCGCCGGCTCGGACACCACATCGAAGCCGCCGTGGCAATTGTCACAGGTCGACGCCGCCTGCAGCGTTCCGACCTGCAAGGGCTGGGTCCCGGGCAGCTGCAGGTCCGTCGGGACCAGGAACGGCTGCGAGCAGACGAACGCGAACGCGACGGCCCCGCCGCACAGCAGCGGCCAGGAAGACGGGTTGTGAATGCGCATGAGCGACTCCGGCGGCACGCGCTGCAGTTGCGGCTCGACAGCAGAGTCCGGCCACGACGCGCGACCGCAATGGCAAGGTAGACCCAGGAGGCGCGACGACCATGAGCCGCATGTCCCAACGCCAGCACAACCTCTGCGTAGCCCGACCGCGGGATGGCGAGGACTCCGGTGCGATTGCCCACGGGCGAAGCCCCGTGCTTATGCTGCGCGGGCCACGTCCCGAGCTGGAACCGCACCATGCAAGATCAGAGTCGCCGCGACTTCCTTCGGCAGAGCACCCTCGCGACCTTGGGGCTCAGCGCCTTGCCGCTGCGGCTCCCTGCGGCTGGCGGCGCGCCGCGCCTGGCGCCACGCGCCGACGCGGTGATCCACATCCACCTCGAGGGTGGCCTCAGCCACATCGACAGCTTCGACCCCAAACCAGACGCGCCGGTCGAAGTGCGTGGCCCGTTCGGAACGGTGCGCTCCAAGCTCGACGGCGAGCCGCTCAGCGCGCTGTTGCCGCGCACCGCCGCGATCGCCGACCGGCTGGTGCTGCTGCGCTCGTTCGCGCACACCGAAGCCGACCACGACCGCGGCCAGCACAGCGTGCTGACCGGCTACCAACCGAGCCCCGCGGTGATCTACCCGAGCCTGGGTGCGGTCGTCGCCCACGAGTTCGGCGGCCGCAACGACCTGCCGCCCTATGTGTGCATCCCCTCGGCGCAGAACCGATGGCTCGGCACCGGTTACCTGAGCACCGCGTTCGCGCCGTTCGCCGTCGGCGGCAATCCCGCGGCCAACAACTTCAGGGTGCAGGATCTCGCCGCGACCAAGGAAGTCGACGCGGCCAGAAGGAGCCGCAGAAGGAACCTGCTCGCCGCGATGGACGCGACCTTCACCGGGACCGTGCACGCCGATGCGGTGGTCGCGGTCAAGGAGTACTACGAGCAGGCCTGGGCGCTGATCGAGTCGCCGACCGCGCGCGCCGCGTTCGAGATCGCCGCCGAACCCGCCGCCACCAAGGACCGCTACGGCAAACACGCGCTCGGCATGGGCTGCCTGCTGGCGCGGCGCCTGGTCCAAGGCGGCGTGCGTTACGCCGTCGTCGGCAGCGGCGGCTACGACCACCACGCCGGCATCAACACCGCGTTGCCCCCGCGCCTCGCCGAGCTCGATCAGGCGCTCGCCGCCCTCGTCGCCGAACTCGACGAGCTGGGGCAACTCGATCGCACGCTGGTGATGGTGACGTCGGAGTTCGGACGCACCCCGCGCCTGAACGGCGACGGCGGCCGGGACCATTGGCCGCGGGTGTTCAGCGTCGTGCTCGCCGGCGGCGGCTGCAAACGCGGCATCGTGTTCGGCAGCAGCGACAACAACGGCGCCGAACCGGCCAGTGAACCGGTGCACCCCGCCGACCTCGCCGCGACGGTGTTCACAGCGCTCGGCATCGACGTCGAGAAGCAGCTGCTCGCGCCGGGCGGGCGCCCGATCCACCTCGTGCGCGACGGCCGCGTGCTCACCGAGGTGCTGGCGTGAACGCCGTGCTCGCGGGCCTGTTCGCCGCGACGTTGTCGGCACTGCCAGCCGAATGGCCAGCCGAATGGTCCGGCGAATGGTCCGCCGAATGGTCCGCCGAATTGCCAGCAGATCCACCGGCCGCGCCGCGGATCGACGCATTGGTGCCCTGCGGCGGGCAGCGCGGCACCGAGGTCGTCGTGCAGTTCCGCGGCGGCTACCTCGGCGACCCGCGCGGGCTGCTGCTGACGCGACCGGGCATCACCGTCGTGAGCAGCGCGCAAGGCGAAAAGCCCGACCGCTGCAACGTCACGCTGCGGCTCGACGCAGCGTGCCCGCTGGGCGCGCATCCGCTGCGGCTGCAGACCGGCGCCGGCCTGTCGAACCTGGTGTTGTTCACCGTCGGGGCGCTGCCCGAAGAACGCGCCGCGCCGCCCGGCAAGACGCCGCAGTTGGTGGCCCTGGGCACGACGATCGACGGCGAACTGCGCGCCGAACGGGTCGACAGCTACCTGATCGACGTTCCCGCCGACACCGACACCGTGTGCGAAGTCGAATCGATGCGCCTTGGCCGCGCGACCGATCTGCACCTCGAAGTGGTCGACGCCGAAGGCCGCGTGCTGGCCTGTGCCGACGACACGGCGCTCGGGCGCAAGGACCCGTGGTTGCACTTCCAGGTCGCTGCCGCAACCCGCTGCGAGGTGCGTGTGCGAACGGCGGTGCCAGGCGATACCACGGTCAGCCCGTACCGCCTGCATCTGGGCCACGTGCCGCGCCCGATCGGTGCGCTGCCCTGCGGCGGTCAGCGCGGCGAGACGCTGCAGGTCGAACTGCTCGGCGCCGTTCCCGCCGGAACGCGCGCGACGGTGCGTCTGCCCGACGACGCCGACGGCGTGTTCGCCTGGTTCCCCGAGGTCATGGGCCAATTCGCACCGACGCCGATCTGGCTCGCCGTCGGCGGTCCGCCCAACTGCACCGGCGCCGCCGATGGCGACGGTGTGGTTCCTCTCGTGGTGCCCGGCGCCATGCACGGCGTGGTCGCGGCACCCGGTGCCCGCGCGACGTTCCGGTTCGCTGCCAAGAAGGGCAAGAGCCTCGAACTGCAGGTGATTGCGCGGCAGCTGCGGTCGCCTCTGGATCCGGTGCTGACGATCCGCACCGCCGCGGGACGGTTCGTGACCAGCAACGACGACGCCAACTCGGCCGACAGCGCGCTGCGTTTCGATCCGCCGGCGGACGGCGATTACCTGGCCGTCGTCAGTGATCTGCTCGGCGGCGGGTCGCCGGATCACTTCTTCCGCCTCCTGATCAGCCCACGCGAGACGCAGACCCGTTTGACGATGGTCGTCAACCGGCAGGAAGAGCCGATCGTGTTGATCCCACGCGGCGGTGCCGGCGCTGCCCTGCTGCAGACCACCAACCTCGACGCGGCCGCCCGACTGCTGGCCAAGGACCTGCCGCCCGGCGTCACAGCCGAGTTCGGGTCGCGCGCACCGGGCAGCAACCTCGTGCCGCTGTTGCTGCGTGCCGCAGCCGACGCGCCGCTCGACGCCACGTTGCTGCAGTTCGCCGCCTCTGGTGACCCGCCGACGCCGCTGGATTTCCAGCAGACCATCAGCCTGGTCGTCGGTCGCAACAACTTCCCGCAGCTGCAGACGACCCTTCGCGGACTGCCGATCGCGGTCACCGATCCGGCGCAGTTCTCGGTGCAGGTCGTGCCGCCGCCGCTGCCGATCGTGCGTGGTGCGCCGCTGTTGCTGCCGCTCGGGCTGAAGCGCGGCGATGGCTTCGCGGGAGCAGTGCGCGTGCGGGCGTTGTACACGCCGCCGGGGCTCAGCGCCGGGCAGGCCACCTGCGCAGCAGGCGCGACCGAGACGAAGTTGACGCTCGAGGCGTCGGCGAACGCACCGCTCGGCACGTTTCCCTGCGCGCTGGTCGCGAGCACGAGGGTCGACGGCGGTTACCAGCAGCTGGCCTTGCCGCACATCGACGTGACGGTGATCGACCCGTTGGTGCGCGGGCAACTCGGCAAGGCGCGCACCGAACAGGGCAAGGCCGTGTCGCTGCGCGTCGGCCTCACGCCGGGGCCACAGCCCATCGCCGCCTACCAGGCACGTCTGCTGGCGCTGCCGCGCGGAGTCACAGCCGCGCCGATCGACGTCGCTGCCGATGCCGCCGAGGTGAGCTTCGAGCTGGCCATCGCCGCCGACGCCCTGTGCGGTCGCCACCGCAGCATCGTGCTCGAACTGCTGATCCCCGGTGAACACGGCCCGCTGGTGCACCGTTTCTCGGGCGGGGAACTGCGCATCGATGCGCCGCTGACCACCACCACCGACAGCAAAGGCACGCGATGAGTCAGTGCACGCCCATGGTCGTCATGCTGTTCGCCGCGGTCGGCTCAGCCGCTGCCCAGCAGTTCACCGAGCTGCACGTGCATCCGCCGCGCGTGTCACTCGACTCCGCTCGCGACCAGCAGCGTGTGGTGGTCACCGGCATCACCGCGAGCGGGGTCACCGTCGACCTCACGGCGCGCACCCGCTGGCAACTCGATGGTGACGCCGCAGCGCTGCAGTTCGAGCCGACGCCGCGGCTGACAACGAACATCGGCGGGGAGGCGATGCTGATCGCCACCGTCGACGACCTGAACACGCGCGTCGCCGTGCACGTCGCGCACGCCAAGGAACCGCCGCCGGTCAGCTTCACCAACGAGGTGCTGCCGATCCTGACGCGCTCGGGCTGCAATGCCGGCAGCTGTCACGGCGCCGCGGTCGGCAAGAACGGTTTCGGGCTGTCGCTGTTCGCGTTCGATCCGGCGCACGACCACTTCGCGCTGACCCGTCAGCTGCGCGGCCGACGCATCGATGCTGCCCAACCCGACCAGAGCCTGATCCTGCAGAAGGGCGGCGGCCTGGTGCCTCACCGCGGCGGCCGCAGGTTGGCGGCCGATGGTCCGATGCGCAGCATCCTGCGCGACTGGATCGCGGCCGGCGCCACCGACGACCGCCGGGCCGCACCCGCGCTGCAGGCCATCGAGATCCTGCCACCGACCGCCGTGCTGACCGCGGGCTCGCACCTGACGATGCAGGTGCTGGCCCGTTACGCCGACGGCAGCGACCGCGACGTCACCGACCTCACGCTGTGGAGTTCCGGCAACGACGGTGCCGTGACCGTGACCGGAAACGGCGACGCCCATGCCCAGGCTGCCGGCGAGGCCGCGCTGCTGGCGCGCTTCGGCGGACAGGCGATCACGGCCCAGATCCTCGTGCTGACCGAGGACGCCCCGTTCACGTGGCCGCTGTCCCCGGCGACCAACCTCGTCGACCGCGCCATCCACGACAAGCTGCAGCGCGCGCGCGTGGTGCCCACCGGGATCTGCAGCGACGAACAGTTCGTGCGCCGCGTCAGCCTCGATCTCACCGGCCAGCTGCCGGACCCGGCTGCTGCCGCCGCCTTCGTCGCCGATGGCGCCCCCGACAAGCGGGCGCGCTGGATCGAAGCGCTGTTGCAGCGGCCCGAGTTCGCGCAGGTGCAGGCGATGGCCTGGGCCGAGGTGCTGCGGGTCGACAGCCGGCTGATGGAGACCAAGGGCGCCGCACTGTTCGCCGCCTGGCTGCGCGAACAGTTCCGCGCGCATCGCCCGCTCGACCAGGTGGTGCGCGAGATGCTGACCAGCGACGGGGCGTCGTTCGCGTCGGCGCCGGCGAACTTCTGGCTCGCGGCGGATCAGCCGCAACTGCTGGCCGAACACACGGCGCAGACGCTGCTCGGCGTGCGCATGCAATGCGCGCAGTGCCACAACCATCCGTTCGAGAACTGGACGATGGACGACTACTACGGCTTCGCCGCGTTCTTCGGCCAGCTCGCCCGCAAGCGCGGTGAAGACGGCCAGGAATGGGTGCTGTGGAACCGCGGTCGCGGTGAGGTCCGCAACAAGCGCGACAACCAGGTCGCGAACCCGCGTTTCCTCGGCGGCGGCGCCGCCGAAGTGCCCGCCGGCGTCGATCGTCGCGCCGTGCTCGCCGACTGGCTGATCCGCGAACCCGCCTTCGCGCGCAACGTCGTCAACCGCCTGTGGGCCGCGCTGCTCGGTCGCGGCCTGGTCGAGCCGCCCGACGACGTGCGCATCAGCAACCCGCCGTCGCACCCCGAACTGCTGCAGCAACTCGCCGACCTGCTGATCGAACGGCAGTTCGACGTGCGGCCGGTGGTCGCGGTGATCTGCAACAGCCGCACCTACCAGTCGGCCGCCAGCCATGAGCCGACCCCACCGGCGCTGTTCGCGAGCGCCAACGTGCGCCGACTGGCCGCCGAACCACTGCTCGACGCCATCGACCGTGTCACCGGTGTGCCCACCAAGCACCCCGGTGTGCCGCTGGGCGGCAGCGCCACCGAGATCGCCTCGGGCCGCACCAACCAACGCTTCCTCGATCTGTTCGGACGGCCCGAGCGCGAGGGTTCGTGCACCTGCGATCGCCGCGCCGAACCGACACTCGGCCAGACGCTGCATCTGATCAACGGCGAGACGCTCGCGCAGAAGATCGCGGCGCCCCAAGGGCGATTGCGGCGCGCGCTCGCCGCGGCGCAGGCGCCCGAAGCCATGCTCGACGACCTGTTCTTGCTGGCCCTCAGTCGCCGACCGAGCGCCGCCGAACAGGACACCCTGCTCGAGCCCGTTCGCACCGCCGAGGACGACAAGGCGCGGCTCGCGGCGTGGCAGGACATCTACTGGGCCATGCTCAACAGCAAAGAGTTCCTGTTCCAACACTGACCATGCGCTGCCGACTCCTCGTGTTCTCGCTGCTCGTCACCGCGCTGGCGACCTTCGCCCCGGCCCAGGAGCCGGCACCGGCACCCAAGCCCGGCGAACGTCTGCAGGAGCTGCTGCAGCAACTCGGCAAGCTCGACGCCGCCGCGTGGGCCCAACGTAAGGCAGCGCTCGAGCAACAGGCGAAGGCTGCCGACGAGCAGGCGGCCAACCTGCGCGCGCAGGCCGCGAAGCTGCAGGCGCAGGCGACGGCAGCCGATGCGGCCGCCGCGACGGTGCGGGCGGAGATCGTGCGGCTCGAGCAGTTGCAGAAGTTGCTGGCAGCGCCTTCGGCGGCGGCGGTGCAATCGAAAGCCACCACGCCGGCGACACCGCCGGCGAAGGAGAAGGAGAAGGAGAAGGAGAAGGCGAAGGAGAACGCGAAGCCTGCCCCCGCGGGCGACAAGACCGGCGGCAAGGACGATGCCCCACCCGGCCCCACCCCCGTCGCCATGCTCGCCGAGGCATCATCCGGCGAGGCGCTCGTGTTCTGGCGCGGCCGCGTCGAACGCCTGCTGCAGGATCGCTGCTCGAGTTGCCACGAGCCCGGCGAGAAGAAGGGCGGCCTCGACGTCACCACGTTCGCCGCGATCCGCGACGGCGGCGGTTCGGGGCGAACGCTGGTACCCGGCGACCCCGAGCACAGCCGCCTGTGGCTGATGATCGCGCAACAGGAACGCCCGTTCATGCCCAAGGGTGAAGACCCGTTGGCGAAGGAAGAACTGCAGCTGCTGCGCACGTGGATCGAGCAGGGCGCCTGCGAAGACGAAGCCAGCGCGCGCGCGTTCGTGCGCGCCAGCGCCGCGACGAAAGCCGAAGCGCCGGCAGCGCCGATGGCCTTGCCGGCGGGAGTCCTGCCCGAGGAACTGCCACCGCTGCCGCTGCACACGGGCGCGCGTCCCGCCGCGGTCAAGAGCCTCGCCCGCAGTCCCACCGCCAGCTTGATGGCGATGCCCGGGCTGCAACAGGTGCTGCTGTTCGACGGCGAGATGGAACCGCTCGGCATCCTGCCGTGTCCGCAGCCAGCGGTCGAATGCGTGAACTTCGCCGCCGACGGCAGCCAGCTCGCGGTCGGCTGTGGCGAGCCGGGACGCAGCGGTGTCGCGATCGTCTACGACGTGCGCACCGGCAGACAGTTGGGTGCCTTCGGGGCCGAACGCGACGTGCCGCTCGCCGTGGCGGTGCACGCCCGCCGCGACCTGGTGGCGCTGGGCGGCGCCGGCAAACGCGCACGGGTACTGCGTCAACGCGACGGCGCCGAACTGTTCGCGGGCGCCCACGACGACTACGTGCTCACCCTGCAGTTCTCGCCCGACGGCGCGTTGCTCGCCGCCGGCGATCGCGCCGGCGCCATCTCCTTGTGGGAGGTCGACGGCGGGCGGCTCGGTTCGACGCTGCCCTGCAGGGCCGGCGCCGTGAACGGTCTCGCCTTCGCCGCCGACGGCCGGTTGCTGGTCGCGGCCTGCGCCGACGGCACGGTGCGCGGCTTCGACATCTCGGCCGGCAAGGAGCTGTGGAAACACAACGCCCATCGCGGTGAGGCCACCGCCGTCGCGTTCGGTGCGGAAGACAAACTCGCGAGCGTTGGACAGGACGGCTGCATCAGCGTGCTCACACGCGCCGGCAAGCCGATCGCGACCTCGAAGGCGTTGGGCGAATGGCTCTATGCGGTGGCGTTCGGCGGCGACAACGTCGTCTTCGGCGGCGACTGGCTCGGTCGTGTGCACCGCTTCGACGCCAAGAGCAAGCAGGTGTCGGTCCACACGCCGCTCGCGGCGGGCCAGTAGCTGGCAGGCGCGTTAGCCCGGACTATTCATGAGGGAAGGTGCGAGAGCCCGCAATGCCGCTCGGTGCCAAGGCGCGTGGCAGGTTCTCCCACAAGCGTGGTGTCTGCCACGCTGAGGACAGGTTCTGCCGCGCAACGCAGGCAGCGAGGGGCAGGGCGGGTTCGCAGCCATTCTCTCATGAGTAGTCCGGGCTAGTCGTTCAACAACCCGCGGCTGCGCTGCGAGTCCCAGAACGCCAACGGCACCGGACACACATGCTGCGGGACGCGCGGATGCGCGAGGATCAGCTGCGCGGCGGTGCTCAGGTGACCTTCGGCGAGGTCGTTGTCGCGATGGAACATGATCGGCGTCGCGTAGGTGACGTCGTTGCCGGCGACGGCTGCCGGCAGGCGGAACGTGTCGTGCACGAACTCGTGGTCGCCGGTCAGCAGCAGACGCTTGAGCGCCGCCATCGGCCCGTCGTCGGGACCGGTCTTGGCCGCGAAGCACTGCTTGCCCAGGCTGCGCAGGCGCGCGATCGTCGTCGATTCGTCGAAGCTGAACACCACGACCCCGGTGAAGAGCGGCTTGCCCGGATCTTCGTCCGGCGGCAGCCAGCCCCCGTCGTAGGCCTGCACGACCACCGCCGGCAGCACCCTGCACTCGGCCAATCGACGCCGCACCGGTGCGACGCGCCAGAAGTGCACGACCCAGCGCAGCACGAACGCGACGACGCCGAGCGCGGCGAGCACCAACGCGATCAGCGGCGAGAACAGCAGCGCGAGCAGCGCCGCGGCCCAGAGCAGCATCACCGCAAGGTCGCAGCGCAACACGAACATCATCGCCGGCAGCGACGCGAACGGCGGATCGGTGAACAGGTCGAACGGACCGGCCTGCCGACACGCGGCCCTGACGCGTTCGTGCACGCGTTTTCGCAACTGATCCAGATCCGCGATGTTCTCGTCGAGTGGCGCCGGTCGGTAGTCGCTCATGGCTGTCCCAGTCTGCCCGAAACTGCGGCCCCATTTCGATGCCGTTACTCGACCCTGCGACCTTGCTAACTCTGCCCGCCATGAAACCAACCTGCCCGTCCTGTGTCGCTCTCCTGTCAGCGGCGCTGCTGACCATCGGCGCCAGCCGCGCGCAGAACCCACTGTTCACGATGCCGCCCACCAGCATCCCGGGGGCCACCGGCTCGCAGATCACTTGGGCGATCAGCGGCGCCGTGGGCCATCCGTTCGCGGTGCTCGCCGACCTGTCAGGTGGTCCGGTGGACCTGTTCGGCGAACGCCTGTACCTGGGCTTGACCCCGGTACTGACCACGCTGCTGGTCGCCCCAGCGAGCAGCGGTCCGGTGTTCCAGACGATCGCGATCCCCACCGTGCCCGGCATGCTCGGCATGTCGATCTTCGCCCAACCGCTGCTGCTCGACACCCAGGCGCCCAACGGCTTCTTCCGCACCCTGAACGGCGCCAGCACCACGTTCTTCGCCAACGGCTTTCCGCTCGGCTCGTCGTTCGACGACCCGATCGCCGAGGGCTTCGTCGGCACCTTCCGCGCCGACGTCACCGGCCACATCCGCGGCGGCGCGGTGTTGCGGCGCACGCACCAGACGATCGATCCGCAGGGGATTCCGTTCCCCTACGGCATCGCCAACCCGCTGCATCCGACGGGCAGCCGCACGCAGATGGTGTTCCGGACGCAGGACGTCGGCGCGATCGGCGAGCCCGAACTGCTGACCGCGGTGCGCTGGCACCCCTATGGCCCGGTGCTGCCGGGCCAGATCCTCAACCTCGATATGCGCATCGGCCACACCGACGTCGTGCCCGACTACACCGTCGACCTGTTCTCGGCCCTGCCGGTGGCGCCGAATTCGGGGTTGAACCCGACCTTCGCCAACAACTACCGGCTCGGCGCGCCGCCAGTCACCGGCTATCAGGGCAACTACGTGATCGATCCGGTGCACCTGACCGCCAGCGGTTACCTGCCCTACCCGCCGATCGCGCCGTTCGCCTACGACGGCACCTCGAGCCTGCTGCTCGAGTTCCTCGTCGCCGACGCGCCCCAGAACAGCAGCGCGACCGGCGCGGCGGTGCGCCTGATGGTGCAGAGTTCCCCGCTGCCCGGCGCGCGCGTCTGGGCCAGCGGCTCCGTGGTCCAGCCGATGCCGATCCCGAATCCGGCCCAGATCACCACCGGCACCGCCGACAATGCGATGTACGAACTCGAACTCGACTTCGCCCGCGTGCAGACGTTCGCGCTGTCGCCGTGGCTGGACTCGCTGAACACCAACCCCGACTACGACCCCGCGATCGTCGCCGCGTCGACGCCGGCAGGTTCGAGCTACAACCTCGAGTTCCGTGGTGCGAACACGGCGAACGGCTTTGGCTCCACCGCCTGGTCGGCCTCACCCGACGTCGCCGACGGCATGCGGTATCTGCAGTTCCGCATCACCTTCGTCGCCAGCTTGCTCACCGGCGAGTCGCCGATCCTCGACACCGTGCTCGTGCCGGCGCGCTGACCCGCGCCGTCGCCCTGGTCATGCTGCCGGACTCCGTTCAGCGGGACGCATTGGTTACCTCGTCGCGACACCCGCCCATCGTGGGCTCGCTACCGTGGCGCCTCACCCCACCCCTCACACCTGCTGAGAGACCCCACGATGACCCACCCACTTCTGCGCCTGAGCTGCGTACTGACCTCGGCCAGCGCCTGCCTCGCCCAGTTCGCCGCGACGATGCCCGACTCGGGCTACGCGACTGCTGAAGGCAACTCCAACTTCGTGCTGCCCTGGAACGTCGGCGCGAACGGCGGCCGCGTGCAGTTCTGCCACGACAGTTCGTTGTTCACGGGCCCCGGCATGAGCGGACCGATCCGCATCACGGGCCTGCGCTACCGCCCCGACGCGATCGCCAACAGTTCGAGCGGCGGCACCTACCCGAGCGTCGTGATCGACATGTCGACGTGCCTGTTCGATCACCTGTCGATCACCAACACGTTCGCCAACAACCACGGCCCCGACCTGGCCAACGTCTACAACGGTCCGGTCACCATGCTCGCGTTCACGGGCGGCACCGCGCCGCTGCCCAACAACGTCGACATCACGCTGACCACGCCGTTCGTCTACAACCCGACGCTCGGCGGCGACCTGCTGATCGAGTTCGTCGTCAACGCCGGGTGGACCGGCGCCGCACCGGGCGCCGTCGACCACGTCGGCCCGACCGGATCGCCGGCGCCGCTGTCGAGCCGCGTCTGGATCTCGGGCACCGGTGCACCGACCTCGCCGACCGGCAATGCGAACTTCTCGCCGACCTTCAACTACTGCCCGGTGTTCGAACTCGTCTACGAACCGGCGACGGGCCTGTGGCCGAACTTCGTGGCGACCAGCTCGACGACCGGCGCGACGCCGCTCGCCGTGCAGTTCGCCGATCGCACCATCACCGACGACCCCAACGGCGTCGTGCTCTACCAATGGGACTTCGACGGTGACAGCGTGATCGACTCGACGCTGCAGAACCCCACGTTCAACTACGGCACGTGCGGCAGCTACGACGTGACGCTGACCGTGCTCGATGGGCTGCACGGCCTGGCCTCGACCACCAAGACGAACTTCGTCGTCACCGACCAGGTCGCCGCGGACTTCACCTACGTGGTGCAGCCAGGCAACCTCGTCACGTTCACCGACACTTCGACGCCGACGCCGACCGCCTGGGCGTGGGACTTCGACGGCGACAGCGTCGTCGACTCGACCCAGCAGAACCCTGCCTGGGTGGCCCCCGCGGCATGTGCCGCCTATCAGGTGACGCTCACCGCGAGCCGCGCCTGTGGCCCGACCAACGCCAAGACCATCGGTGTCTCGCTGGCGCCGAACTCGCTGACCACCCAGTTGACCGCCGGCTCCGGCTTCTTCGGCTCGGGCTCCGGCAACCTGTTCGACGTCACGGTGCTCAACCCAACGGGCATCACCGTGTGCGCACTGACCAACTGCCCCTACACCGACGGCACCGTGCCGATCGGCACACCGCTGCAGTGCCAGGTCTACGTCACCGATCTCGGCTGCTGCACGACCTCACCGGCGACGCACAGCAACGCCGCGGCGTGGCGCCTGGCGGCGACGGGCACCGGGCTCTATGCCGGCGGCAACTCCGGTTCGCCGGCACCGATCACGATGTCGCTCGACCGTCCGATCTACCTCGCGCAGGGCACCTACGGCGTGGCCGTCTACATGATCGGCGCGGGCATCGCCTACCGCGTCGGCGCCATCAACACCGGCAACACGGACCTGCAGATCGCCGCCGGCGGTGCCAAGTCGGGCGTCTTCAACACGGCGCTGACGGCGTCGCGTTCGTGGAGCGGCACGCTGCACTACGACACGCTCGGCGCGGCCGCGACCGCCGGCTACGGGTTCTTCGGCTCGGGCTGCCCGGGCTCGATGGGCATCAGCAGCCTGGCGCCCAACGCGCCGCCGCGCATCGGCTCGACGATGCTGGTGACGATCGACGCGCTGCCGACTTCGGCCGCGTTCGTGCTGCTCGGCTTCAGCAAGACGACCTCGTCGTTCGGGCCGCTGCCCCTCGACGCCACGCCGCTGGGCGCACCCGGTTGCTACGGACGCGTCAGTCTCGACGCGACGCTGTTCCTCGGCGGCATCGGCAACAGCGCGATCTGGTCCCTGACCATCCCGGCGGACCCGGCCTATCTCGGCCAGCTGTTCTACCAGCAGGCGCTGCCGCTCGATCCGGGCCTGAACGGGCTCGGCGCGTCGTTCTCCGACGCCGCGGCGATGATGATCGGCAACTGATCGCCCGCACCGCCGCCGCTCGCCAAGCGGCGTGCGGCGGTGCGACCACGCGTTCGAACTGCTGCGCGCGATCCTCGGCGCCGACCGGCGCGCGCAGTAGCATGCCGCCGATGTCCTCGCCCCCCACTCTGCGTCCACTGGCATCGTGCGCCGTCCAGGTCGCCGCCGCCGACAACGTCGCGGTCGTCAAGAACGAACTGCACGGCGGCGACGTCGTCGAACTACCCACTGGTGAACGCGTGCGGATCACCGGCACGGTCACGCCCGGTCACCGGTTCGCGGTGCGAGCGATCCCCGCGGGTGAGTGGGTGCTGCAGTATTCACAGCCGATCGGTCGTTCGAAGGGCATCGCGACAGGCGACCCGATCAGCCACGACAACATGGCCGACGAGACGGTCGTCGTGCGCGACTTGCCGCCGGCTTTGCACAACCCGCCCACCGCCGTGCTGCCGCCCGCACAGCGTCGCACGTTCGCCGGCTTCGTGCGCGACAACGGCCGCGTCGGCACGCGCAACTTCGTGCTGATCGTGCCGACCAGCATGTGCTCGAGCCACGAGGCGCAACAGATCGCGACGATCGCCGAGTACACGCTCTACAAACGCGACCTGTTCCCCAACGTCGACGGCGTCGTCGCTCTGCCGCACAACAAGGGCTGCGGCTGCTCGGACGGCAGCAACCTCGAGGTGATGCTGCGCACGCTCGCCAACTACGCCGACCACGCCAACGTCGGCGCGGTGTTGTTCATGGACCTGGGCTGCGAGAAGACCAACCTGTCGTTGGTCGACAAGTACCTGAAGAAGCGCGGCGGTCTGACCACCGACAAACCGATCGAGTGGCTCGGCATCCAGGATGTCGGCGGCACGCAGGCGGCGATCGAGCGTGGGCTGCAGATCATCGGCGAGATGCTGCCGATCGCCAACCGGGCGACGCGCAGCGCGGTGTCGGTCGAACACCTTTCGCTGGGCGTCAAGTGCGGCGGCAGCGACGGTTTCTCGGGCATCTCCGCCAACCCCGCGCTCGGCCACGCCGCCGACCTGCTGGTGAAGAACGGCGGCACGGTGCTGATCACCGAGGTGCCCGAGTTCTGCGGCGGTGAGCACCTGTTCGCGGCGCGCGCCAAGGACCTCGACACCGCACGCGAGGTGTTCGCCTACGTCGACTGGTACAAGGACTACGCGGCCAAGTTCGGCACCAGACTCGACGACAACCCGAGCCCGGGCAACATCAAGGGCGGCCTGCTCAACATCACGATCAAGTCGCTGGGCGCGATGGCCAAGGCCGGCAGCACCCGCGTCGAAGGCTGCACGCCCTACGCGCAGCCGCCGGCGGGCCGCGGTCTGCACCTGATGCAGGGCCCCGGTTACGACCAGGAGTCGACGCCCGGGCTGATCGGCGCGGGCGCGCAGGTGGTCGTGTTCACCACCGGTCGCGGCACGACCATCGGCAACGCGATCGCGCCCGTGGTCAAGCTGGCGTCGAACACCGCGGTGTTCGAACGGCTGTCGCGCGACCTGGATCTGTCCGCCGGCACGATCGTCGACGGCACCGAGACGATCGAACAGGTCGGCCAGCGTGTGTTCGATCACGTGATCGCGGTGGCCAGCGGCGATGTGCTCGCCAAGGCCGAAGAACACAAACACCGCGAGTTCCAGTTCTGGGCGGAGCAGTCGGTGTCGCTGTGATCGACCGACCCGGCGGGTGCCGGCCGAGGGTGCGACCGACCTGACAGCAGCCGCAGCGGCGGCAGGTGATGTTCCGATGGCCTTCTCGGCACCGCTGTGCCAAGATCCCGGCCCGGTCCTGGTGTCGCGATCCGCGTCGCCGTTCCGTCGAACGATTCAAAGGCGCGATGAACATGATGATCACGGGTCTGGTCTTGGTCACGCTGGGCGCCATCCTCCGTTATGCGATCGACAGCGATTGGGACGCTCTCGACGTACCGATCGTGGGCCTGATCCTGATGTGCGTCGGCGCCCTCGCGTTCATCGTCGGGGTGATGCAGACGTTCCTGCTGCGCGATCGGGATGGTCGTCGGACCGCCGCACCTCAGGCACCGCCGCCACCTGCAGCCGGCCACCCGTATCCGCCGCAGTCGTATCAGCCGCAGCCGTACCCGCCGCAGCAGTACCCGCCGCAGTCGGCGCCGCCCACGCAGCCGACCCCGCCGGCGACTCCGCCGGCGACCCCGCCGGGGACGCCGCCCAACCCCTGAGCGAGCACCAGCCCGATCCCAAGATCGCGAGACGCCAACCATGTCGGAAACGAAGAAGAAGCCCGGGCTGATCGGCAAGAAGATCAGGCTGTTCCTGGCGATCCTCGCCGTCCTGCTGGTGCCGATGGTCATGGATCAGACGGAAGTCGACCGGGAGGCCGTTCGCATGGCGGGCCGTATCGCCGCGGGCATCGTGATCGCCCTGACCCTGTATGGCCTGTTCGCGAAGGTCATGAAGACGTTCGTGTTCGTGATCCTGGGTCTGGTCACCCTGGTCGTGCTCGTCAGTGAGGGCACGATCAAGGCCCCGCGCGTGCACGAGTGGTTCGCGACGCGCTCCGACAAGTAGGCCACTGCGTTCGCCGCAACGCGTCTCGGATAGGCTGGTCGCCATGCAGGCGACACGCCACTTCGGGGCCGGGATCCTCCTCGCGATCAGCGCCGTCGCCATCAACCCTCTCCTGGTGGCGCAAGAGCAGGAGACTCCCGCACGACAACTGCGCGCGCTTGCCGCCAGGATCGCCGATGAAGTGCGACCGCGGCTCGCGAGCGACGACCCGCTGACCGTCGCCTGGGCCGCACACACGGCTGCCCAGTTTCGCCTCGTCGACTGCGTGGCGGACCTCCGGCAGCAACTGCGCACCATGGGCAGGACACACCCGTTCGTCGCCCTGGCCCTGCTCGACGCGTTGATCCAGGCGAACGCCGAGGTTCCGGGCGAAGAACTGCTGCCGTTCGTCACCGGCGTCACACAGAACTCGGCGCTCGTGCTGGCGCTGCCGCAAGCGAGACGCAACCTGCCGGTCCTGCTCGAGGCCTACCGTCACTGCGGACGCGGCAACTACGCGCATCTGCGTTGCGGTCAGGAACTGGCCGACGCCAAGGCACCCGGCTTCGCGCTCGAACTGCTGCGCGAAGAACTCTGGGTCGTGATGTGGGTCTGGGACCAGGGCGAAGCAGCGACCGCAGAACGCTACGGTCTCGGTCATGTGACAGCGTGCTCTCGACTCCATCCGCCCGATGGGTTTCCACCCTGCATGCGGTACGGCATGGATCGAGGCTCTCGCACTCACGCGAGCGGACTCGTCTGCAGCAGCATGGATCTGATGAGCGAGGAACAGATCGACTCGCGCACCCGCTGGATGCGGCGGCTGCTGGGCAAGCGACCCGGAGATGCGCCGTTCGATCTGATGCCGTGCATCAACGTCGATTGGTACGGACTGCAAACACTGCGCGACCGCGAACAGCAGGAGCGCACGAAGATCCAGGAGATGCACCGCGCGCTCGTAGCGGAGTGTGTTCAGGCCAAGCTGATCACCGCCGAAGAGGCGGCAGGCCTCGAGCCGAAGATTCGGGTCTTCTGGATGGACGCGCGCAAGGAGCAGACGGAAGAGATCCGGGACTTCGAGGGCCACTGATGTCGCGGCCCGCCCGAACGGTCAGCGCTTGCTGCCGCCTCTGCCGTTCGGTTGCCTGACCGCCAACCTATCGCACTCGCAGCTCAACCTCGGCGAGCCGGGGATCGTCGTGCGGGACGTCGACGAGATCGGTGCCCTGCTGCCCCTGCAGGCCGACGCGCAGCGGAAACACGAGGCTGGGGATCTCGAAGTGATACTCACCCCTCTCGTCCGTCACGACCGAGCGTCGGTACATCGGTAGCGCCATCGCGGGATAGTGGTAGCCGACAGCCGTCACGTGGGGACGGGATCGCTCCCCAGTGACGGCCGTCGGTTGCCACGCCCCATGCGGCCCGCGCATGGAATGATCCAGACGCACCAACACGCCCGGGGCAGGCGCACCATCGCGGTCGTACACAGTGCCGCGCAGCACCGCGTGCTCGGGAAAAGACAGCTCGATGTCACACACGGTTGCATCATCACCCGGTGGCACAGCGATCTTGAACACCTCCCCTTCCGCGCCCTGCCACGCTGCGAGCATCACGTCCTCGCAAACCGGCAAGAGGATCGTGACGCGCCCCGCATTGTCGGCGACATAGGCGAGACCGATCCCTGGTGACACTCCGGCGCCGAGGCGGACGTGGGCCCGCTGCGCGGGACTGCCATCGTGATGACGCAGCTGCACGCGAACCGGCCGCAGTCGATCGATACGCGCCGCGAACTCGCGCTGGCCGGAATGGTCACCTGCCCAGATCAGCGCGAGTGGGCTCACCTCGACGCCGAGGCGCGAGCTGAGCTGCTGCGTTCGTACGGCAGGCATCAGCACGCCGATCGAGATCGCGAACCGCGGGTCGTAGTCGAGCGGCAGTTCGCCATGGGCGCCCGTCACGCGATGGCCATCGGTCGCGAACTGGCCGTTGGGAATGCCCACGAGCTCACCGCCCTTGGTGGCAGGCTGGATGCTCTGCTCGACGCCATTGATCCAGACGGGGGCGCCGGCGATCGGCTCACCGTCACCCCATTGCAGGAGGCAGGTCAACGGCGGGCTCGACTGCACGAAGATCGTCCAGGGTCCCGCCGGGTTGGCGGCGTGGTCCCCGTGGTTCCAAAGACGACCGGTGAGATGACCGGGGGCCTCGGCCCAGACCGGCAGGTGGGGCCGCACCTGGTCGCTGGGTGCCGCAGGCGTCGGCACCGTCGCAAACAGCCGCCCGTTCTCGTTGGTGACGCCCGGAAGGAACGCGCCAGCCGGCGAGCGCACTCGAATCCTCGCCCCGGCCACCGGGGTGCGGTCGGGTTCGAGCACGTCGATCGCGACGCGCAGCGGCGGCGGCACGAGCAGGTCGACCGCGCCGCGAACGTTCTCGTCCAATCGGCGAACGAACAGGTCGAGCCCATTGCCCGCGGTGAGGAACACCCATCGCCCTCGTGTGCCCATGGGCGGCAGTTCCACCTCGCTGCCTTCCTGCACCTCTGACCACAGGGCTCGATCCTGATCGAGACCACCCGCGCACCACAACCGCACCGGCCCCGGCGAGGTCCACGGCCCCAGCCCACGCACGGTCACGGTGACCCGAGGCTCACGCGCGATCTCGTCGAGCACGATCGGCATGTGCGGAACGACATCGTCGACCACCTTCGAGACACGCCAGTCACCATCCCCTGGCGAACAAGCCCAGGCCGAGTAGATCCATCCCTTCCGGGTCTGCGCAGAGAAGCGTCCGCGCTCGTCAGCCGCCACCTCGATCACGTCGCGGTCCTGGCACCCCGGGAACGGTTGCGAGATCAGGCGGACGACGGCGCCCGCCCAGGGCGATCGATCCTGCTGGCGCGCCACGCCGAACGCGTGGTCACGAAGGGAAGGGGCGTCAGGCGCGACGTCGGACTGCTGACCAGTGGCGGCACAAGGGAGCCCAACCAGGACCGCGACCACGGAGAGCTTTTGCATCGGAGTAGGCTCAGCAGCGTAACGCGCGAGCGTGGATACCTGCTCCGCGTCCTTGGCGCGCTGCTCAATCACGCTCGAGCTTCGCCACCCACCGCTGCCACTTCGCCTGGAACGCCGCGAGGTCGTTCGTGCCGAGCGCACGCTTCAGCGCCACCGCACCCGTCGGATCGTCCTTGCGCGTCGCCAGCCAGTCCTTCCAGAACTCGCGCAGCTTGCCCTGCTCCTGCAGCCAGTAGAGCAGGTAGCGCGCAGTCGCGTAGTTGAGCCCGGAGTTGTCGCCGTAGAACTGCGCGTCGTCGGTCGCGACGAGGTCGGCGATCGCGACCGCCTCCTCGGCGCCGATCGCGCGCTGCAGGTCGTCGAGGCGCCAGTTCGTGAGGCCGACGATGTGGCCTTCGCGCTCTTTCGACTGCTCGAACAACGAACCGAGCCCCTCGTTGATCCACGCCGGGCAGTCCGCGACGTTGGCCTCGACGTACGGATGCACGATCTCGTGCACGAGCGTGCCGCCGCCGGTGTCGATGTTCATGATCAGCGCGCCGTGGCGCGACGAGTAGTAGCCGAACGGCGTGAAGGGCTGCTCGCCGAACAGCTGGCGCGTGTGTTTGCGGTAGCTGTCCTTGCCCGCGAACAGCCAGACCTCCAGCACCTTGTCGGGGTCGTCCTTGAAGAAGTCCTTGCGCAACATCTGCACGGCCCAGCGCACGGTCCTGGTGGCGAAACCATTCACGCGCTGTTCACCGCCGTCGCCGAGCACCACGAACGGGGGCTCGATCACGGCGCAGAAGCCCGCGGGGATGCGTTCTTTCATCGCTTCGAGGTGTGTCTCGCAGGCCTGCTTGGAGATGCGGCGCGGCGGTTCGGGCGCGACGGGCGCGTCGGGTCGGGGATCGCCCTGCGCCGTCGCGCTGGCCAAGGGCACGACGAAGAACCACGTGAGGAGGCACGCTCGGACTTCCATGGCCAAAGGTGTAAACCCCCGCGGCGCACTTGACGACCACCCCGCGCGCATCGATCCTGCGGCGATGCGGGCAAAGGACACTGGGGAAGGGCACCCTGAGACAAAGGACGCTGGAAAATGACGGCCATGCAGCGGCTCTGGCTACCAGCCCTCGCTCTGCTCGCCGCCACGCCGCGCGCCCAGTGCGACCTCGCGGCGTGGACAAGCGATCCGTTCGCCGCGCTTGCGCAGCTCCCGGTGCAGGCTGCCGCAGAAGGCGGCGCGCGTATCGACGTGCTCGACGCGTCGCGCAAGCCGGTCCCCGGCGCCGACGTGTTCGTGATCGACCTGGACCGGATCGACGTGCAGACACAGTCGTACCTACAGGCTCGCTACGGCGAAGATCGACCGCTGCTGCTGGCCACGCGCTACGCCAGGCGTTACCGCACGGCAGAAGACGGCAGCGTGCAGGTGGGGCTGCCCGAGCGCGCGCAGATCGTGGCCGCACACGGCACCGACACCGGCATGACCATGCCGCTCGGCACCAGGATCCCGGTGCGCCTGCAGCCGCGCCGACCCGTCTACGCCGAAGTCGTGGACATCGACGGCCGCCCGCTCGCGGACGTGTTCGTGGCCGTGGTGAAGCGCAGCGATGGCCACATGGTCCATCAGGCACGTACCGGTAGCGACGGCCGGGTGCACATCCTGACGAGGCCTGCCGCGGACCTCGTCGTCGCGGTCTGCGCGCTGACGGGTTCGCCGGTCCGCACCTACCTTCCCGCCGACTACTTCGACAAGCCTGCGCAGTTGGTCCGCCTGCAGCTGCCGGCGACTGGCAGCGTGCTCGTGCGCCTCGTCGACACCGCCGGCAAGCCTTGGGCGACCTCGCAGCTGGCCAACCTGTCGATCTACGATCCTTTCGATGATCTCCGCCTGCAAATGGCGTTCGGCGAGCCGGCCGAGCACGGATGGTTGTTCTCACACGTCGGCCTCGACCTGGAGCTGATCGCGAGCGTGTTTGTCGCCGAGCATCGCGAATCCCTGCGCGATCGCGGCGCGGGCCCCACGCGCGCCGGCGAGACCGCGACGATCGACGTCGTGTTCGGCGACGACGAGGTGCTGCTCCGCGGCCGCCTGCTCGGCGTCGACGACACGCCCATGCGCGGCGTCCAGCTGCCCGGATTCCAGCTCAGGCAGACTGGCTACAGCAGCGAGGTGCTGCGAACGGACGGCGAAGGCCACTTCCACGCGCTGTTCGACCTCTCGCGCAACACGAACGAACCGGTGCGCTTCGAGTTCACCAGCGGGCCGCGAGGCCAGGCGTCGCCGTTCTCGGTCGCAGCGATCGATGTCGGCGCCGAGCAACGCGGCACGATCGACATCGGTGACCTGCGGCTCGGCGACGCGCCGGTTCGCATCGCTGGCCGGGTGCTGCGCGACGACGGTGAACCGGTTCCGGCGGCGCGGCTCGAGTTCTCGCGCAACGACATCGCGAACCGGCCCTGGTGGACCCTGCGCGCTGACGCCCAGGGGCGCTTCGAGCTGCGCGACCTGCAGGAGATCGGCGCCGGCACGATTGGGCTCCGGCAGGGAGGCCTGCTCTGCGACGAACTCACCGTCCGGGGTGACGAACGGGACCTCGTGCTGCAAGGCTCCCGCAGCGGCAGCCTGCGCATCGAGTTCGCCGCGAAGACCGCGCCGGACCATCTCCGCCTCGTGCTGACGACCCAGGAAGGTGCCGCGCCGGGCCGTGTCATCCAGGCACCGTTCCTGGTCGACGGGCTGCGGCCCGGCAAGTACGACATCGTTGCGTCGTTCGACGACTTCGAGGTCTTTCGGCTGCGCGGTGTGCAGGTCCCTGCGGGAGCTGCCAGCACAGACGCCCGACTGCGCGTCGACTGGCGCGACCTCTTGCCTTCGTTCGATGTCGTGGTGCACGGCGGGGAGGGAACGACCGCGAAGGCCTGGGCGGAGCTGTGGTCGGCCACGGCGAAGCAGCCGACCCGGTTCTTCGGCGACGGTAGCGGGCGGATCGCCTTGCCACGCATCGAGGGTGCGCGATACACGATCGCGGCCGAGCAGCATCGCACCGCATCGATCGCGGCGAGCGAGTCGCCGCAAGTGGTGATGCTCCGGCCGCGTGCCCGGCTCCGTTTCGTGCTGCCCGAGGGACTGTCGCTGCCCCCCGGCATCTACGTCAGAAGGGAGGGCGCTCCGCTAGCGCTGCTGGACCTGCATGGCGAATACCGGCCCAGTGAGGACGACACGGCAGACCTGCAGTTCGTGATGCGCGGTCCACGCGGCGCTTTCGTCGAGCTGTGGCAACAGGACGTGAAGCTGCCCGCCGACGATCACTTGCACGAAGTCCGGCTCGACGTCGACGAGACCGTCGTCGAACTCGCGCGCCAGCTCGCAGAACAGACCCGTGAGCGCCGGCGCTGAGCCGTCGTGACCGCGCGCCCGGTCACCGCACCACGCGCCGCCGCATCAGGAACCGCTCCGGCGGCAGCGCCGCACTGCAGACGCGCACCTCGCCGATCAGGCCACGAAATCCCTGATCGCCGCCAGACTGCAGGTTGCCGATGCCGATGCCCGCGCCGGGGCCGCCGAGCACGCCGGCGGGTCGCAGCGACGTATCGGTGCTGGCGACCCGTTCGCCGTCGACGAACAGCTGTAGCTGGCCGCTGCTGCCGTCGAACGTTCCCGCGACGTGGACCAGACGACCGAGCGGCAACGGCTCGGGTGAGACGACCGCGGCGTTACGATTGAGTTCGTCGGCGATCAAGAACACGAGCTGGCCACTGTCGCGCACACCGAGGAACCAAGGGTCGAAGCCCGGGCGATCGTCGCCGCGGAAGACGATGTAGCCGAGCCGCGACGGTGACGCGATGTAGCTGTCGACGCGCACCCAGGCTTCGAGGGTGAGGCTGTCGGTCAGCGCGAAGGCCGCGTCGTCGGGCACGAACACGCGCTGGCGGTCGTCGGTGAACTGCAGGCCGAGGCCGAAGCGATCGCTCTCGACGCGTTGGAACACGGGGCCGCCGACCGCGAGCCCGTTCTGATCGTTTCCGGACACGTCGAACATCACCTGGTCCTGGCCGGAAGCGACGCCCTTGGCCCCGTTGGTGAAGCGCCAGTGCGCGACGCATCCGGGTTCTTCCAGCCCCGCGGGGCTGACGATCGTGAGCAGGGGGACGGCTGCGAGGGTGAGCAGCCCGAGGGCGGGCGCGTGTTTCATGACTGGCTCCGGAGAACGAGCGGGACGGTACGCGAGGGCGACGGCCGAAGACCGCGCGCGGAACGGCGAACTCCGCGTTCGGTTCCGGTGCTGTGCGAACTCCGCAGAATCACCTCTTCTCAGAGCCCGATGACCGCCGCCGCCGCATCCGAGATCGCCGCGCGCGCGGCATTGTTCAGCAGCGGGTCGAGGATCACCGCCTGCTGATAGAAGCCCAGCCCGAGCAGGTACGGCGCATTGGGGATCGCCATCGAGAACGAGGTCGCGCCGCCGTGGAAGCGCACGACGTCGTCGCGCACATGCAGCTGGCAGCCCGGCATGCCGTATGGCGACAGATCCAGCGGCAACGGTCCGAGCACCGTCGAAGAACGATCCAGGCCGATGACCGCGAAGATGCCCGGACTCGACACCGGCACGTTGCTCAGTTCGGTGACCAGCGTGCGGCCCAGACGAGGTCCGAAGCCGTCGCTCGATGCGATGTGCGACGGACCCGCGGTGGTCGGGCAGCCCGCGGCGAAGAAACCGAAACCGCCAGTCAGGTCGAGACCGCTGCGCGTGTAGACGAACGAACCGTCGAGGCCCGCGGCGATGCCGCCGCTGAACGCCGCGACCTGGTAGAGCCCCGACGCGACCGTGAGGTCGTTGTTGCCGAACGTGCTCGGATTCGCGGTGTAGACGATCAGCGCCTGCGTGCCGGGCGGCGCGGTCATGCCGAGCGCGAGACCGAAGCCGCCCTGAGCGAGGTGCAGCGGCCGGTCGAAGACCACGCGGTTCTGGTAGGCAACGGCGACACCCGACGCGCCGATGCGCCACAGGCTGGAGTCGTTGGCAGCGCCCACGTAGCTGCCCGGCGTGACCATGACCCAGAGCCGCGCCTGCGGCGCGCAGCACCCGGGCATGTTGGTGTCGAAGCCAAGCAGGTCGATGCCGTCCGGAGCGTTCACCTGCACGTCCATCATCATCAGCGAACCGACGGCCATGCCGACTCCCGGCAACGTCGTCGGCCCCTGCAGCACGCGTCCAGCGGCGACGTTGTGCGTGACGGTCGAAGCGCGGCAACCATAGACCACGGTGAGGCGCACCTCGTGCAGGCCGGCAGCGAACGTCCAGGTCGGGTTCGGCGCGGTCGATTCGGGCACGCCGTCGCCGTCGAAGTCCCACGCCCACACGTTCGGCGTCGGCAACGACGTGTCGGTGAACGTCACCGTCAGCGGCGCGTTGCCGAAGACGGGCGACGCGTAGAACCCGGCCTGCAGCGGATCGACGGTGATCGGCACCGGCGCAGCGGTGTGCGTGCGGTTCTGGGCGTCGGTCACGGTCAGCGTCGCGGTGAAGTCCCCGCACGTCGCGTAGGTGAACGTCGGGTTCTGCAGCGTCGAGTCGACGAGCCCGTCCCCGTCGAGGTCCCACCGCCACGACTGGATGCCCGCGGGATCGGCGCAGAACGAACGATCCGTGAACGTCACTTGCAGCGGCGAGGGACCAGCCGTGCTCGTGGTCGCGAAGCGGGCGAGCAAGGGGAACGTCGGCGTATACGTCAACTCGAGCACGGGCACGCGCGGCGTGTAGACCGACGCCTGCTGCGGGTTCGGCGTCAGCGTGTGCAGGGTGCCCGTCGTCGGCGCCGACGCGGCATCGAGGGGCACGCTCGCGGCGCCGCTGCAAGCCACCTCGACGAGCAGGTGTCCTCCCGTGAACGGATCGTAGACGAACGGGGTGATCGGGCTCGCCACGGCCCATTGGTTGGGGCTCGTGCCGGTCGTCGGTGCGATCGTCACCGCGCCGTTGTGCACGACCGCGAAGTCGTCGCCGCGATTGTCGGCCCAGTACCAGTGCGGCGGCGCGACCGGCGTCGACGCCAGGGCGATCGTCGCCTGCAGAGTCGCGGATTGGCCGCGCGCGTAGCCACCGTCGGCGCGCCAGCGCATGCCGGTGATCGTGATCGGGTGGTCGATGCCTGCGGCGATGAACATCGACGCGTGGTAGATCGACTGCGACTGTGGTGCGACACCGTTCCACGGCACCGGCAGCGAGCCGGGTTGCTCTTGCGCCGCAGCAGTCGCCGGCAACACGACGGTCGACTGGGCCGTCAGCGCGCTCGGCAGTGACAAGGACAGCAGCGAGAACGCGACCGGAATTCGCGACGTGGCGCAGCGCATCGCCACAAGGTAGCCGTCCCACGACAGGGCGGACAGCGGCGCCAGTGGCCTGGGCTGCTCAGCGCACCCAGATCGGGCGCCAGTCGACGACCGCGCCGACCGTGACCGTGATCGGCGCCGAGACCGGCGGGAGCTGCTGCCCGCCACCGGAGTAGTCGATCGGCACGATACTGCCGGTCACGAGATCGCCTGGCATGCCCTTCACGATGCACCGCACCTCGTCGCCGACGAAGTTGAGCATGTATTGACGACCGTTGCTGCTCGCGAAGATGTGGCTGTGCACGTCGTTCTCGAAGCCCGAGAGCATCGGCGCCGCGCTGCGCGCGAAACGGAAACCACCGTAGAGCGACGTTGGCAGGGCCTGGGAGACGAGTTCGCAGGTGGTGACTTCGCCCGCGCGCACGACGACGCAATGTTGCTGCACGGGCTGCCATTCGGCGACGCGCGCGGCGAAGACGTCGTGCGTGCCCGGCAACACGTGCTCGATCCTCACCACACCGTCGGCGCCGGTGACGCCGCGCGCATTGGCCTGGTAGCCAACCCCCGGGGGCGCCGTGTACGAAGTTCCCTTCTGCGAAGGTCCCTGGAAGAGGGCTCCGACCGCGCGATGGGCCAGCGGCCGACCCTCCGCATCCGTCAGCCGCACACGGACCACCCCGGCCCGCTGCATCGTCACCTCGGCGGTTCCCTCGACGCCTTCGAGTCTGGGCCAGGCGATCGCGAAGCCGGGCGCGCGCAGTGACACGCCGTCGAGCGTGCGGCGTTCGTCCACCGAGAACCGGCCGCCTGCGAACGGCAGTTCGGTCGTGCTGCCGTCCTTGCGGCGCACGAAGGCGATGCCGTGCAGTTCTTCTGCTGGCGCACCCGTCATCAGGAAGGTGAGCCCGGTCGCGACGACAGACACTTGGGGCGCGGGTGGCGCGACCGGCTCGCGGGTGGGCGCCGTTCCGGCAGGTTCGAGGGCTTCGGCAGGTTGCGCGGCGACCAGCAGCCCCTCGACCGCGGTGGCAGGTTCGAGGTCCCGAGTGGACGAAGGTGACATCGGGAACGCGTCGCGCGGCACACCCGCGAGCAGCAGGGTCAGCGCCACGAGCGCGACGACGATCAGGACTGCGAACAGGCGATGCACGGTTTGCCTCGCTCAGGGCATCGGCTGTCGGCGCGCGCGCACTGCAGCGCGTGTGTGGTTTCTACCCGGTACCGTACCCTCGCTAGGGGGTCGGGACGCGGCTAGCATCGTGCGGCCCATGCCCAGCCGATTCGCCTGTCCATGCCAGTGACCGCCTGATGCGCGCCGCTGCCCTCACCGCCCCCCGGCGCATCGAGCTGATCGACGTCGAGGCAGCGAGCCTCGGCCCGCACGACGTGCAGGTGCGCCCCGACGTCGTCGGCGTCTGCGGCACGGACTTCCACATCTACTCGGGCGAGTCCAACTTCAACCTCGACGCGCGCGGCCGGCCGATCCCGCTCGAGGTTGCGCCGCAGATCCTCGGCCACGAGATCGCGGGCACGGTGCTCGAGTGCGGCGCGCAGGTGCAGGACCTGCGCGTCGGCGACCGCGTCGTCGTCGATCAGGGACGCAACTGCCACAGCGAACGGCGCACGGCACCGTGCGAATACTGCGCGACGGGCCACACGCACCAGTGTGAGCACTACATCGAACACGGCATCACCGGGCTGCCGGGCGGCTTCGCCGAACAGCTCGTGGTGCCCGCGCGCAACGCGGTGCGCATCGCTTCGGACCTGCCGACGACGGCCGCGGCGATGACCGAGCCGCTGGCCTGCGTGCTGCACAGCACCGACTTCGGTCAGCGCGCGCACACGCGCTACCGGTTCGGCGACGCCGACTCGCCGGTGCGCACGGCCGTGGTCGTGGGCGCGGGGCCGGCGGGGTTGCTGTTCGTGCAGGTGCTGCGGCGGCACCTGGGCTTCGACGGCGAACTGATCGTCAGCGACCCGAGCCCGCGCAAGCGTGAACTCGCAGCCGCGCTGGGCGCGACCGCGGTGGCTCCCGATGCGCTCGAGGACGCGGTGCGTTCGGCTTCGCGCGGTCGCCTCGCCGAATACCTCGTCGAAGCCACGGGCAGCGGCCCGGTGTTCGGCACGCTGCCGAGCCTGATCCGCAAGCAGGCCACGGTCCTGCTCTACGGCATCGGCCACGGCGGCGCGTCGCTCGAGCTGCTCAACCCGCTGCAGTGGCGCGAGGCGACGCTGGTGACCTCGGTCGGCGCGTCGGGCGGTTTCGACGACGACCTGCGGCCGGCGGTGTACCGCCAGGCGCTGCGCCTGCTCGAAGCCGGCACGGTGCGCGTCGATGCGCTGCTGACGCACACCTACCGCGGCCTTGGTGAAGTGCCGCGCGCGTTCGGCGGCGACCATCACGACCCCGGCTACGTGAAGGGCATGGCGGTGTTGTCGTGACGCGCGAAGTCTCGCTGTTCGCCACATGCCTCGCGGATCAGTTCTGGCCCGAGGTGCTGCACGCGACGGTCGCCGTGCTCGAACGCGCGGGCTGCAAGGTGTCGTTCGATGCGCGACAGACGTGCTGCGGCCAGCCGGCGTTCAATTCGGGCTTCGGCGGCGACGCACGCACCGTCGCGCAGCACTTCCTCGAGGTGTTCGAGGACGCGCAGACGATCGTCGTGCCGTCGGGCTCGTGCACGGCGATGGTGCACCGCTTCCCCGACCTGTTCCGCGACGAGCCGGAATTGCAGCGGCGCGCCGCGGCGCTCGCGCACCGCACCTTCGAGCTGTCCGCGTTCCTCGTGCGCGAACTGCAGGTCACCGACCTCGGCGCGCGCTTCCCCCACCGCGTCGCCTGGCACGACGCCTGCCACGGCCTGCGCGAGCTCGGCGTGCGCGACGAACCGCGGGCGCTGCTCGGCGCGGTCGATGGCCTCACGCTCGTCGACCTGCGCACCGCCGACGCGTGCTGTGGTTTCGGCGGCACCTTCAGCGTCAAGTTCCCCGAGCTGTCGACGGCGATGCTCGACCACAAGCTGTCGGCGCTCGGCGGCGACGTCGAGGTGATCAGTTCGATCGACAGTTCGTGCCTGATGCAGCTGCGCGGCCGGCTGCAGCGGCAGGGCAAGAACGTGCGCGCGCTGCACCTCGCGGAGATCCTGGCCAGCCGCTGAACCGCCCCTCGACGATGGACGCACACGCACCAGACCGGTTTCCTGCCAACGCCCGCGAAGCGCTGCAGGACCGCACGCTGCGCACTGCCCTGCGTTCGGCGACCGACCTGTTCGCGCAACGGCGCGCGGCGGCGATCGGCGCGGTGCCGAACTGGCAGGATCTGCGCGAACGCGCGCGCGCGATCAAGGCCGAGGTGCTCGACGACCTGCACGGCCACGTCGAGAAGTTCGCCGCGGCGGCGACCGCGGCCGGCGCGGTCGTGCACCGCGCCGTCGACGCCGCGGCAGCGTGCGCGATCGTGCGGCAGATCGCGACCGCGAACGGTGCGACGCGCCTGGTGAAGAGCAAGAGCATGGCGACCGAGGAGATCCACCTGAACGCCGCGCTCGCGGTCGCTGGCGCCGAACCGGTCGAGACCGACCTCGGCGAATGGATCATCCAGCTCGCCGGCGAGACGCCTTCGCACATCATCGTGCCGGCGATCCACAAGACCCGCGAAGCGATCGGCCAGCTGTTCGTCGACAAGCTCGGCATCCCGCCGTCGAGCGATCCGCAGGTGCTCGCCGCGCACGCGCGCGATCGATTGCGCGCGCACTTCGCGGCCGCCGACCTCGGCATCAGCGGCGTCAACTTCGGCGTCGCCGAAACCGGCACGATCCTGATCCTCGAGAACGAGGGCAACGCGCGCATGACGACGACGTTGCCCAAGGTGCACGTGGCGGTGATGGGCATCGAGAAGGTGATCCCACGCTTCGCGGACCTCGCGGTGTTCCTCGAGCTGCTGCCGCGTTCGGGCACGGGCCAGCATCTCACCAGCTACCAGAGCCTGCTCACGGGTCCCGATCCGGTCGGCGGCGAAGGGCCGCGCGAACTGCACATCGTGCTGCTCGACAACGGCCGGTCGAAGATCGCCGCGGATCCGATCATGCGGCAGACGCTCGCGTGCATCCGCTGCGGCGCGTGCCTCAACGCGTGTCCCGTCTACCAGTCGGTCGGCGGCCACGCCTACGGCTCGGTCTACCCCGGTCCGATCGGCGCGATCCTGTCGCCGCAGCTGCACGGCGGCGAACGTGCGGCGAAGCTGCCGTTCGCGTCGAGCCTGTGCGGCGCGTGCAAGGACGTGTGCCCCGTCAAGATCGACATCCCGACGCTGCTGCTCGAACTGCGCCAGCGCGCGATGCAGCCCGGCCAGCAGTCGCGCTGGTATGAACGACTCGGCTGGCGGTTGTGGGCGTGGTCGATGGCCGACCCGCGGCGCTATCGGCTGGCGACGGCGATCGCGCGGGTCGGCCAGAAGCTGCCGTTCGTGGCGCGCCTCGCGCCGCCGATGGCGGCGTGGCGCAGTTCGCGCGAGCTGCCGAAGGCCGCGCCGCGGCCGTTCCGCGCCCAGTGGCGCACGCGCAGCTGAGCTTCTGCTATCGTCTCGCGCCGATCGCGCCCGGGGTGGCGCACACACCATCATCCGGAAGTCCCATGCGAGTTCGCGTGCTGCTCGTGGTCGTCGTCGCGTTCGTGGCCGCCGGCTTGCTGTGGTCGTCGCGGACCGGGGCCGGCGGGCCGCCGACCCCGGCTACCGAGCCCGCGAACGTGACCGAGCCCGAACCGGAACCCGTCCTTGTCGCGGCGACGCCACCCGAACCCTCGCAGCAGCGTGAACAGGTCGAGGCGACGACAGTCCCCGCACCAGCGCCGGACCAGGCCTTCGATCCGTCACCCGTGCATGTCACCCCATGGTTTGCGAACTTCGTCGTCGTCGACGAAGACGACAACCCGCTCGCCGATGCGGTTGTGACCATTTGGTGCGCCAGGAAACAGCCCGTTCCGGCGCGAATGGCAAAGCAGATGGGCTTCGACAAGAACTACGCCTATTCGGGGCGGACGGGCGAGCCGCTCGTCGAACTGCCGGTCGATACCACCGGGCGAGCGCAGCACACACTCGCGCTCGAGTGTGTGGTGGCGAACGCCGCCAAGGACGGTAGGAGCTCCGGCGACTACACGCTGTGGCATAGTGCCGCTGCCAACAAGGAGACCCGGCTGGTGGTGCAGACGCCGGTAGTGCTGCGCGGCGTCATCAAGCAGGCCGACGGCGGACCTGCAATTGGCGCGAAGGTGACGGCACACAGAAATGGAGTCTCCACTGGCAACCCCTACCGCGGTGACGCTGCCAAACCCGCGCCGACAACCGCCGACGCCAATGGCCGCTTCGAACTGCAGGTCTCGCGAGGGTTCGGCTACGGGATCCGGGCCGAGCTGGGGGACGCACGCACGTTCTCTGAGCATGTCTGGATCCTGAACGCGACTCCACCCGAGGTCACCCTCACTTTCCCGGGCGCGATCACACTCGCAGGTGTGGTGCTCGACCCGGAAGGGCAGCCGGTCGCAAACGCCGAGGTCAAGGTCTGGCGCGAGTACCGGCCCGGCGATCTGGACCAGGACGCCGACGACTACGAGACCGCGAGCACCGAGACGGGCACCGACGGCCGGTTCTCCGTCGCCGTACGAAGGCACGCCCGCTACCAGCTCATCGCCGCGCACAAGAAGAACGCCAACAGCGAACCGACCTGGACCGAGACCACAGCAGCACGGCCACACGCAGAGGTCCGACTCAACCTGCAACGCTTCGCGATCGTCCGCGGACGTGTCGTTCACGAAGACGGTTCTCCGTTCGCGGAAGTGCAGGTCTGGGCGAAGCCCGAGGGGGGCCAGCCGGGCAACCTGGTGCCCGACAAGTCATCACTGTTCGCATCGGTCAAGGCGCAGAGGACCGACGCCGAGGGGGCCTTCGAGTTCGCCATCCACCCAGCGACGACTTGGACCATCGCGGTCATTCCTTCCGCGAGCAACTACCGCCTGCGCGTTGAACGGGCCGGCGTCGCGCCGGGCACGACGGATCTCGAGATCAGGTGCAGCGACGCCGACCTCGCGGGTTGCGTCGTCGAGGGCACAGTCGGTCGCGCCGATGGGCAAGAACTCGACGGCTACCAGGTCGAGATCATCAACTTCGAGGACGGCAAGCAACACAGCAGCAGCAACGCCCAGGCGACCATCGAGGGCAACCGGTTCACGTTGCCACCACTCCCGGTCGGCAAACAATTCGCGATTCTCGTCTCGGCGCAAGGAGATCGAGGCAAGCTGACCGGCCCGCTGGCGCCGGCGCAGACTCCGCCGTTCGTGACCACCGGCGCAAAGATGACTGTCGCACTGCGGCTCGAGGCCTGGGGCAAGGTGCCCGTACGCGTTGTCGCAGCCGACGGCACGCCGCCGCGCGGCGCGCTCGTCATCATCGCTCCCAGGGTGGTGGTCGGCTTCTACCCATCCGCGATGCCCCTCGACTCCCAGGGCACGCGCCTGCAGGAGATGGTCGCGCCCGGCGAACACGACCTGCGTGTGTTCCTCGGCGACGTGAAGTGGTACGAGCAGGAGCTGCACGTGACGCCGGGGCTCAACCCCGAGGTCGTCGTGCGCCTGCCCGCCACTCCCCCCGTCGACAAACGCTGACCGTGAGCGACCTCGCCGAACGCTTCACCACCGTCCTCACCCGCGTCTTCGGCCGCTGCGAGACCGTTCCCGACCTGCCCGCCGCAGCCGCGCGCGTGCAGGAGCTGATCACCGAACTGCACGCGACCGTCATCGCCGGCAGCAACGCACCCGAGGTGGCGACCGTGCTCGCGACCCTTCCCGCGGGCGGCACGCGTCTGCGACACGACGCGCCGCGCGAACAGCTGCTCGCTGCCGACGTCGGCCTCACCAGCGCGCAATTGGGCATCGCCGAGACCGGCACGCTGGTGCTCGAATCCGGCCAGGAGCAACACCGGCTCGTGAGTCTTCTGCCCAAGGTGCACATCGCGCTCTTGCCCCGTTCGCGCCTGCTCGGTTCGCTGGGCGACGCGTTCGCGCAGCTGTCGCCGTCCGGCGGCCCGCCGCGCGCGCGCGCCATCACCTTCATCACCGGCCCGTCGCGCACCGCGGACATCGAGCTCGAGCTCGTCGTCGGCGTGCACGGCCCCAAGCAACTGATCGTCCTGATCCTCGACACGCTGTGAAACTCGTCGCCTTCGCCACTTCCCAGACCGCCGTTCGTCCGGGCGCGCTGATCGCCGCCGAATCGGTCCTCGACCTGCTGCACCCCGCCTGCGGCCTGCCCACGCTCACGTGCGAACACGACGCCTACGACCTCGCCGGCGTGTTCTTGCCGGCTGCGAAGAAGCTCGTCGCGAAGGCCGCCGAGATCGATCGGCTGCGCAGCGCCGGCGCCGTGCTCGCGCGCGACGCGGTGACCCTGCACGCGCCCGTGCCGCATCCGCGCAAGATCCTCTGCATCGGCCTCAACTACCGCGACCACGCCGCAGAACAGGGCGCGAAACTGCCCGAACGACCGCTGCTGTTCAGCAAGTTCGACACCTGCGTGCTCGCCCCCGGCGGCACCATCCGCATCCCGAAGAACAGCACCCAGACCGACTACGAAGCCGAACTCGGCGTCGTCATCGGCCGCCGCGCCAGCAAGGTGAAGAAGGCGGACGCGATGGCGCACGTGCTCGGTTACTGCAACTTCCACGACGTCTCGGCGCGCGACTTCCAGTTCGCCGACGGCCAGTGGGTTCGCGGCAAGTCGTGCGACACGTTCGCGCCGTTCGGCGAGTTCGTGGCCACCACCGAGGAGATCCCCGATCCACACACGCTCGGCATCCGGCTGCGACTCAACGGCAAGACGATGCAGGACTCGAACACCAACCAGCTGGTGTTCGACATCCCGGCGCTGATCGAGTTCCTCAGCGAGGACATCACGCTCATGCCCGGCGACGTGATCGCCACGGGCACCCCGCCCGGCGTCGGCTTCGCGCGCAAGCCTCCCGTGTATCTGCAGGCGGGCGACGTCGTCGAGGTCGAGATCGACGGGCTGGGCGTGCTGCGCAACACCTGCGGCTGATCCCGGCGAACGCCGCAGCTCGCGCCCGTCGACACGATGACCTCGATCACGCACCCCCCCACGGAAGCGCCTGCAGCCGCTCGCTGGATCGTCGGCCCGGCCCAGGACCTGCTGTTGTTCCTGTGCACGCCGGTGTTGATCCTGCCGGTGATCCTGCTGATGCAGCAGCGCTTCGCGAGCGCCGCGATCAGCACCGCGGTGATGGCGTTCGGCGCGATGGGCCACCACCTGCCGGGGATGCTGCGCGCCTACGGCGACCGGGCGCTGTTCCGACGCTACCGCACGCGGTTCGTGGTCGCGCCCGTGATCCTGGTGGCCCTGTGCGTCGCGTTCGCGCTGCGCGGCTCCGGCGGCATGTTGCTGATCGCCTACCTGTGGGGCATCTGGCACGGCTGGATGCAGACCTACGGCTTCGCGCGCATCTATGACGCCAAGGTCGGCGCGTTCGGCCCGCGCGTCGCGCGCTGGGACTTCGCCCTGTGCGCGGCGTGGTTCGTGGCCGGCGTGCTGATCGCCGATACGCGCCTGTTCTATCTGCTGCGCATGGCGGGCGAGTTCGGGCTCGCCGCGCCCGATGCGGCGGTGGTGACCGCGCTACGCGTCGGCGTCATCGTGACACTCATCGCGGTGACCGCCGGCTACTGCGTCAACCTGGTGGTGCTGCAGCGCGCCGGGCGCCGCGTCAACCCGCTGAAGCTGCTGCTGCTGGCGACGAGCTTCGGCTGGTGGTGGTACGCGAACGTCGCGGTCGCCGACATCCTGATCGGCCTGATCCTGTTCGAGATCTTCCATGACGTGCAGTACCTGTCGATCGTCTGGCTGTTCAACCGCCGCCGCGTCGACAGCGACCCGGGCGTCGGCGGGTTCACGAGGTTCGTCTTCCGGCGCAGCTGGGGCCTCGTCGGCCTGTATGTCGCGATGGTGTTCGCTTACGGCGGGCTCGGCCCGCTCGCCGAACATTGGGTGACTTCGCCGACCGCGATCGCCGTCGCCACCGCGCTCGTCACCGCATCGACCCTGCTGCACTTCTACTACGACGGCTTTCTGTGGAAAGTCCGTGAGGCGGCGACCCGGCAGAGTCTGGGCATCGACGCGAGCCGCAGCGCCGAGGCCGTGCCGCTGGTCACGCGCCACGCCGCGACCTGGCTTCTGCTGCTCGTGCCCGTCGCGATCCTGTGGTCGACTGCGAACGGCCGCACCGACCGCGATGACGTCGACGAACTGCGGCGCCTCGCCGCGAGCTGTCCGCGTTCGGCCGAGGCCCAGGTCGCGCTCGGCACCGCGCTCGGCGACGCCGGTGATCACGACGGTTCGGTCGCCGCCTTCGAACGCGCTCTCGCCCTGGTGCCCGATCACCCGCGCGCCCGCGTCAACCTCGTCACCAGCTGCTACGAAGCGGGCCGCGCCGCCCTCGCCGCCGGCCGCGCCGACGACGCTCGCCGCCTGCTCACCCTCGCCGGCACCGGACGGCCCGAACTCGCGCAACGCGAGACCGCGGACGGCTATGGCCATTGGCAAGCCGGCAGGCTCGACGACGCCATCCTGCACCTGCGCACCGCCGTGCTGCTCGACCCACGCTTCCCTGCTGCTCAACTCAACCTCGCGCTGGCCCTGCGCGACCGCGGCGAACCCCGCGCGGCGCTGCAGCACGCGGAAGTCGGCGCCCGTCTGTTGCCCGACGACGCCAAGGCCCGCCAGCTGGTCGCCGAGCTGCGGCGGCTGGTCGACGGGCGGTGACGCCGGCCGGAGTGCGCCCCGCCTGCGGCGCTACGCCTTCTTGTTCTTGCCCATCTGCCCCAGCAGCACGAGCAACACGACGGCGCCGACGAACGCCGTGATCAGCGTCGGCAGGAGCCCGCCGTCGGAGTTGAAGCCGAGCACCCCGAGCAGCCAGCCGCCGAGCACCGCGCCGATGACGCCGATGACGACGTCGGCGACCAGGCCCAGGCCGCGGCCCTTGACCACCTTGCCGGCGAGCCAGCCGGCGACGCCGCCGATGACGATCCAGGCGAGGAAGTTGTAGAGGGTACCGTCACTGTTCTGGAGGTACGCGAGCATCGCGATGGGCATGGGTTCTCTCCTCGTGGGCAATCGCCCACACAGCCGCAAGGCTACTGCCCCCGCGCGTACGGTACCGGGTACAAACCACACATCCCCGGCCGCTCCGCGGCCGGGGCGCGCAGCGGCTCACCCGCCGACCCGCGTACCGCTGAACACACCGCCGGCCTGGTGCAGCACGAGGCCCTTGCCATCCGCCGTGAACACCAGCCGCACCTCGGCGTCGAACGCGGCGCGGAACTCGAGTTCGCCCTGGAACAGCATCCCGAACGGCTGCTGCCCCTCGGCCTTGCCGTGAGCGCGCAGGCGTTCGCCGTCGACCGTCACCGACAGCACCAGACCGATGTCCTTGAAGTCGTAGTCGCCGACGAGCGTCCCACGCAGCTCGGCAGGCACGGGCAGGTCCTTGGCGACGAACTCGGGCAGGCCGAGCACGGTGCGGGCGACGGCCTTGGCGAGCTTGTCGCTGCTGGCGCGGTCACAGTTGCTGATCACGGCGACGTGCAGATCGCGTTCGGGGAAGAACATCAGCATCGAGTTGAAGCCGTGAATGCCACCGCCGTGCAGGATCGCCGGCAGGCCGAGGACTTCGCCGCGCATCAGGCCGAAGCCGTAGCCGGTGTCGCGGCCGTCGGCGAGCACCAGCGGCGTGGTCATCTGCGCGAAGGCTTCTTTGCTGACGACCTTGCCGCCGACGAGCGCCAGCGACCAACGCACCAGATCACCGGCCGAGGCGATCAACGCACCGGCCGCGCCGGGCTGGCTCATGCCGAGCAGGTCGTCGTTGCAGAGTTTGCCGTTCTCGACGGCGTAACCCTGGGCGCGGTTGGGGACCAGTTCCTTGTTGCTGTCGTAGCGCGTGTGCAGCAGCCCGAGCGGCGTCGCGAGTTCGTCCAACACGACCTCGGCGTAACTCTTGCCGTGCACCTTCTCGAGCACCATGCCGAGCAGGTAGTAGCCGGTGTTGTTGTAGTGCCAGTTCGTGCCGGGTTCGAAGTCGAACGGCTTGTCGGCGACGAGCGCCAGCAGCTGCTCGTGGCTCAGCTCGAGCGGCCACTGCTTCTGCCACTCGGCGCCGACGTCGGTGTAGCTCGGGATGCCGCTCGAGTGATCGAGCAGCTGGTGGATGGTGACCTTCTTGCCCTGCAGCGGGAACCCGGGCACGAACTTGGACAGATCGTCCTCGAGCCCGATCTTGCCGGCCGCGATCGCACGCATCACCAGCGCGGCGGTGAACTGCTTGGTGATCGAACCGATGCGGAACGCCGTCGTCGGATTCGCGGGCACGTCGAACTCACACTCGGCGCGGCCATAACCCTTCTCGAGCACCACCGCGCCGCCCTGCGCCACGGCGACCGAGAAGCCGACCGCGAACGGTTGCGCCAGGCGCGCGGCGACGACTTCGTCCACCTTCGGCAGCCACGGCGGCGTCTGCGCGGTGACGGAAAGGACCAAGAACCACGCGGCGGCGAGCCGCGGCGCGAAGCGGGTTCGACTCATCGCCGGGACCGTAGCGTCGGCGGACACGACCGCCAGGAACTTCGCCGCATCATGTTGCCCGACATCCGTGCCTTGGCACCGCAACCGCGGTGGTAACCTCGCCGCGCGCGGCGCTTCCCGCCGCGAGAGGATCCGCCATGCGTCTGCACGTGCTGCCGTTCGTATTCGTCACCTCACTCGCCCTCGCCCAGGAGACCGCCGTAGCGCCCCCAACCGCGGTGCCGGCTGCGACGCTCGGTCTCGCCGACCACATCCCGTGGTTGACCGACGGCCAGGACTACTACGAGAAGGACCCCAAGCCGCAGAAGGTCGACGTCGACCGCGGCGCGCTGATCGACCGGGCCTGCGCCAAGGCCAAGGCCGAAGGCAAGCTGGTCATGTGGTACGTGCACCGCATCCAGGAGAAGACGCTCGGCGGCCGGCAGATGTATCGCGCGCCGGTGCTCGACATCTATGCGCGGCAGGTGCTGTTCGCCGATCCGGACGTCAGCGAGCTCGCGACGCACGCGTTCGTGCCGCTGCGTTGCGTGATGGACCAGGGGCTCAGCGATCGTTTCGGGCTCAAGCCGCTGGCGTTCGTCGAACCCGCGGTGGTGTTCCTCGACGGCGACGGCAAGGTCGTGCACTTCGTCGAACGCATCCGCACGTTCCACGGGCAGTGGTTCGCGGACCTCTGCGTGCGAGTGCTCGAACAGAACCACGTGCAGCTGGCGGCCGACACGGTCGACGGGCTGCGGCAGGTCGGCCGCTGGCGCGAGGCGCTGGCGATGGCGCTCAAGGCCGCGGACAAGGACGCGTTCGCGTGGCTGAAGATCGCCCGGCTGCAGCGGCTGCTGCGTTTGCCCGAGGAAGCGCTGCAGAGCGTGCAGAAGGCGCTGCAGGCGGCGACATCCCCGGTGAAGGACGATGGTCCGGACGGGCGCGCCCGGCGGCGCACGCGCGCCGCGATGATCGCCAGCGGCGACGCGGATGCCGAACAAGGACTGCTCCTGGCGATGCAAGGCAACCTGCTCGACGCGCAGGCGCATCTCGAGCGCGCCTGGCGCGCGCCCTGCGACCGCGCCGGCGAAGCGGGCTACTGGTACGCACTCAACGCGCTGCGCCTCGGTGACGAGATCGGCGCCTGGCGCCGCTTCACGCTGGTCGCGCAGAAGTTCCCCGACACGCTGTTCGGCCGCCGCGCGCGGGCCAACACCACACTGGGCCCCGACGACCGGCCGCTGGGGGCGGCGTTCACGGGCTTCGAGGCGCTGACCTATCTGCCCGATTCCGCCTATCAGGGCCTGCCCAAGGACACCACCTGGCAAGGTGAACGTCTGTCCCCGACGGCGATGGCGCGCGGCGCGGTGGAGTTCCTGCTCGCGCAGCAGCGCGACGACGGCGGCTTCACCGACGCGCGCTACGCCTACTGGCCGAACAGCGAGATCACGCCGAACGTCTGGGTGGCGATCACCTCGATCGCGATGGCGGCGCTGTGGGAACACCGCGACGTGTTCCCCGACCTGCAACCGCGCATCGACCGCGCGCTCGACCGCGGCGAGGCGTTCATCCTCGACCCCAAGCGGCTCAACCGCGGCGCCAACGAGGACTGTTACTCGGACGCCTACCGGCTCATGTACCTGGCGCGGCGCGCCAACGACAGCGACGGCGCGGCGCGTGAGCAACTCGTGCAACGCATGAACGAGATCGTCGCGGCGGCCGCCGCGCGGCAGAAGCCGAGCGGGTTCTGGGCGCACGAGTACGAAAACGCGTTCGCGACCGGCGCGGTGCTGCAGGAGGTGCTCGCGGCCAAGGCGGCGGGGGCGACGGTGCCGACCGAAGTCACCGACAAGGCCGCCGCGGCGCTGCTCAGCGCGCGCTTCAAGACGGGCACCTACAGCTACGGCGGCGCCGCCGGCGACGGCAATCCCACCGGGCTCAAGGACGCGTCGGGCCGCATGCCGGTCTGCGAAGGCACGCTGTTCCTCGTCGGTCGCAGCGACCTCGACAAGGTGCGCTTCTCGCTCGAGAACTTCTGGCAGAACATGTCGCACCTCGAAGGTGTGCGCCGCAACGACTTCCACAGCGACGGTGAGCTCGGCGGTTTCTTCTTCTTCCACTCGGTGTTCCACGCCAGCGAGACCGCCAGGCTGCTGCCGGCCGACGAACAGCCGGCACAGTGGCAGCGCTTCGTGACGCTGTTGCAGCAGATCCCCGAGATGGACGGCAGCTTCCTCGACAGCCACGAACTGGGCCGCAGCTACGGCACGGCGATGGCGCTGCTGACCCTGCGCAACGCGACGCGCGAGTAGCCTACGGCGCAACCGCTCCCGACCGCCACTCGGCGAGCTGCTGCTGCAGACCCTCGAAGCTCGCCAGGCCACGCCGTTCGTAGAACAACGGTCCGGCGTGCGGCCGTTGTGCCAGCCGCGCCGGATCCACGGCCTGCAACGCCTGCCGGCCGCGCAGCAACATGTGCAGCACCACGAACGGGAACAGCGCCAGCCACGTGCGCCACTGCGACGGGTAGCGCCAGCAGTGGCGCAGCTGACGCAGACGTTCCACCCAGCCGATGCGCAGCGCCTCGACCGGACCATTGGCGGCGAGCGGCGTCAGCACGCGGAAGAACGGCCGCAGACAACGATCGGCGTTGTAGAGCGGGAACTGCCGCAGCTGCGCGATGCGACCGCGGGCCTGCATCAAGGTCGCGGTCACCGCATGCAGCCCGTCGTGATCCTGGTGCCCACCTTCCCACGCCGACACGTAGACGTCCGCCTCCGCCGGCAGCGCGTCCAGCAACGCGGCCACGCGTTCGCCCACCGCCGGCAGGCTCTCGCACAGGCGCCCGTCGCGGATGCCGTGGCTGACGCCGAAGAAATGCAACCGCTCGGCGGGCACGCCGAGGCGGTGCAACACCTCGCGCGATTCGGCGTCGCGGCGCGCCGGATCGGTGGTCAGCGCGCCGTCGGTGAAGAACGCGCAGACCACGTGGCTGTCCTGGGCCCGCCGCCGGATGACCTCGAACACCCCGAACTCGTCGTCCTGGTGCGCGAACAAGAACAGCTGCGCACGCGCCGGAGTTGCTGCCGACGCGCTCATCGGCGCAGCGTCGCGGGCAGCCGCCGGTGGATCGATCGCCGCGGCACCGAGGCGATGTCGCTGGCCAGGAAGGCGAGGATCAGCTGCATGCCCATCAGCGAGGTCAAGGCGACGAGCATCACCGTGCCGATCTGGGTCGGCAAACCGGTCCGGAACGCTTGCAGCCAGTGGTACGCGCCCGAGATCACGCCGAACGTGAACAGCAGCAGACCGATCGGCAGCTCGACCGACGCGAGCGACATGTCGCGCAGGTAGTAGTTGTAGAAGATGCGCTTGCAGAAGTTGCGCACGTGCTTGACCAGGAACTCGCCGACGATGCGTCGGATCTTCAGGTTGCTGACCTCGTCGCCGTATTGCGCGTCCATCGGGATGTCGACGACGACCGCGCGCAGCGTGTTGAGCCGGAACAGCATGTCCGTCTCGAAGAAGTAGCGGCTGCTGATGCTCGCGAACGGCAGGTGCCGCGCGACGCTGGCGTGGATCGCCGTGTAGCCGTTGGTCGGGTCGAACAGACCCCAGTAACCCGACGACAACTTGGTCATGAACGACAACACGGCGTTGCCGAACAACCGCATGCGTGGCATCTGCCGGATCTGTTCGAGATCGAAGAAGCGGTTGCCCTTGGTGTAGTCGGCTTCGCCCGCCAGGATCGGGCGCACGAAGTCGACGATGCGCGCCGGGTCCATCTGGCCGTCGCCGTCGATCTTGACCAGCACGTCGCACTCCGCCGCGACCGCCGTCAGGTAGCCGGTCATCACCGCTCCGCCGACGCCTTGGTTGGTCTCGTGCCGCACGACCGTGACGCGCGCATCCTTGCACTTGCTCTCGACCAGCGCACCCGAGCCTTCGGGACAGGCGTCGTCGACGACGATGATGCAATCGACCTCGGGCGGCACCGCCGCGATCACCCCCAGGATGTGCCTGGTCACCTTGTAGCACGGGATGACGACACCGATCCGACCTCGAGGCTCGTGCTCCATTGCGTCGTCAGTTCCGGAAGGAGAGGTTCTGGACCACGACGGGCGTGCCGGTCGAACCTGAGGCGAACAGCACCGCCGCGACTGCGCCGCGCGGTGCGATCGCATCCATGCTATGAACCTCGGCCTGCGCCGCGCAAGCAAACGCTTGTGCAGCCTGACCGATGGCGCGATCGCGCGCATCGAGCCACAGCACCCGCACGCGCGCCGACGCCGGGTCCTGGTGCTGCAGGATCGTCGCCGTCAGTCGATACTCACGCCCGCCGACCACGTTCACGCGCTGCGCGATGCCGGCGCGATCGGTGACCACCGCGCCGGATCCAGGCGAGACCGACACTCCGGGATCGACGAGCCAGGGCTGTCGCGCGATCGGATCGACGACGCGCAGATCGTTCTGGAGGAGCAGTTCGGTGGCGAAACGGAACCGCTCGTCGAGTTCGAGCACGGCGACGTCGCCGACCCGGCGGATCTCACGCGCGACCGCGCGGGCCCGGGCGCGGCTCGCGGCATCGCTCCAACCGTCCTCGAGCAACACGTAACGCACCTGGCTGGCCCCGAGCAGCGCGCCCAGTTGCTCCGGCGTGCTCGCACGATTCACGGCCGCCTGGAAGCGGTGGTTGTACCAGTTGGGGAACAACGCGTCGGCGTGCAGCCCGGTCGCCATCGCGCGACAGAAGAACGCCACGGGACTGCCTGCCCGATTGAGTTCGTTGACCAACGCCACCGCGGCGCGCACCGGTTGCTGTTCGGTGAGCCAGGCTTGCCGCGCCGCGTCGCTCGACAACACCCGGAAGCTGAGCTGGTGCGTGTGGCCGGCCGAGGAGAAGAACAGCAGGTTCAGCGTCACCACGGCGACCGCGACGACCCGGATCCCCGACACCACCGCACCACGACGCGGCGCCGCCCCCGCGATCAGCACGCCGACTGCGGCGCTCGCCAACGCGAAGCTCGGGAACACGTAACGCAGATAGGCGGTCTGGGCGAAGGTGAGCCAGACGACCGCGGCGGCGGTCGAGAGCAACACGAGGCCGCGCCGGTGCTGCACCAGGGCGAACAGCACCAGGGCCGGCAGCACCAGCATCAGCCACTGGAACCCGGCCGCCCCCGGATGCGCCTCGAGGAAGCGCCCGGACTCGAACGTGATGCGATACAGCACGTCCCAGGTCGTGCCCTTGTCGAAGATCGCCGGCGCCGTGAAGTCGTGGGGCGGATAGTGCGGCGAGCGGAAGGTGCCGTTGAAGAACGGGAACACGGGGTTGCCGGTGAGCCACCAGGCCTGCGCGTAGGCGAAACCACCGATCACCGCGAACAGCAGCGTGCCGACGGCCATCGCCGGCAGGATGGCGACGCGCAGCCAGCGGCGCACGCCGAGCACCAGCAGCAGCGCCAGCACGGGCAGCACCATGAACGTCACGGCCTTCGCCGCCAGCGCGCCACCGAGCAACACGCCGCCGATGACGAGCCGCCCGCCGGCGCCTTCGTGCGTTCCGGTCAGCAGCCGCAGCAGTGCGAACGCGCCCCCCACCACCAAGCAGGACCACACCGACTCGATGAACAGGCTGCTGCTCTCGGCCAGCGTCAGCGGCGTGCTCAGCAAGACCAGCACCGCCCACAGCGCCCCTTCGCGGCGCGCGCCGGCCCAGATGGCGAGGTCGAACACCTGCCTGGCGAGCAGCAACACACAACCCAGGTTGACGAGTCGCGCCGCCACTTCGCCGCCCAACATGAACCCGATCGAATAGACCCAGTCGCCGAGCATCGGCATCACGGTCCAGACGTAGGTGTCGACGTCGAAGACCCAGTAGTGCTGCCAGGCGAGACGCTCGGGCACCATCAGGTGCTTGACCAACGCGTCGTGACCGCGTTCGGGCATCAACGCGACCAGGAACAGCACCACCGCGAAGGCGGCGATCGCGGCGGGCACCAGTTGCTCGACCAGGCCGTCCTGCCGCGGCGCGCGCAACCAGCTACCGGCGCGTTCGAACAGATCGCGGCTGTCGCGCCAGCGCAGCAACACGGGCACGAGCAGCAAACCCGCGTAGACACCGACGTAGTTGACCGGCAGATGCGCGAGCAGCCCGACGATGGTGCCGTAGACGGTGGCGCCGACGAGCATGCAGTCGAGGTCACCGGCGCCGCGCCCGAAACGACCGAGCAGCAGCCGCCCCAGGGCCACGGCGGCGACGCCGAACCACAACACCACCAGCAAGGCTGCGAACTTGCCCGTGATCAGCGCGACGAGCGCACCCAGGGCGACCCCCACCGGCATGGCGCGCAGGCGATACCGACGACTCGCGACCGCCACCACCACCAGGATCAGGACCAAGAGACCGACGACCAGCGAGGCGTGGCGTGAGATCGGCGCGCGTGCGCCGTCCAGGTCGATCAGTCCGAACGTCGTCAGAGCGACCCCGAACGACAACGCGACGACGACGCCGACCGCGGCCAGGCGCGACAGCGCCGGCATCCGTTCCGTCAGGGGCACCCACACCTCTCGGTCACTGCGTCACGCAGCGGTCGGGGGACGGAATCGGCTCGCGACTCGAAGACGTGGATCAGCATGCGAAACACTGCAGCCTGCGCGGACCGCGCGGGCACGTTACGGCAGGACTACACGGGCTTCCAGCGTCGCGGTCACCGTCACCACCATCGGTCGACGACGCGCCGGAGCCCGGGCCGCGACGCGGACCGGCCCCGCGCCCGGCTACACTGCTGCGACCATGAACGCACCGACCTTCCTGTTGGCCGCCGTGCTGACCACGTTCGTGGCGCAGGCCCAGGACCAACAGGCCAAACGACCCGACACGTTGCGCCTGGTGATGACGACGAAGATCGCCGGCAAGCCCGAGCCACGCCGCGATCAGGATGGCAAGGAAACCGGCGCGCGGCGCTGGACGGGTCGCGTGATCGAGTGGACCGTCGGTGACCAGACGCTGGCGACGTCGGCCGACGCGAAGAAGGCACTGGCCAGGATCGCCAAGGACCCCGCGTCGCTGCGCGAGAGCGAAGAACAGCCCGGCCGGAAGGAACTCATGCCGCTCGTGGTCGAGCCCGACCCGAGCGTGAGCTGGGGCGAGATCCTCGCAACCTTCGACATCGCGTGTGAAGCAGGGTTCGCCGACTGGCGCCTGCTCGGTGCCGGCAGCGGCTACTTCGTGCCGAAGAGCGTCGATGAGCCGGTGACGGACGCGGGTGCGCTGATCGTGCCGCACGCCATCTTCAACCAACCCGACGACCTGCCGGATCAAGACCGCCACACCTTCACCGTGCGCCAGGACGGCAGCATCGTGCACGACGGGCAGGTGCTGTTCCGCTGGCAGGCTGGCAAGCCCGACGACCTCGCCGCCCTGCACAAAGAGCTGCTCGCGATCCGCGCGACCATGGAGAAGGGCAAACACGTGGGCAAACGCGGGCCCGACGGCGCCACAGCGATCGACGTACCGGTGCTCATCCGTGCCGACAAGTGGTGCGAATGGCGCGACGTGCGGCGCCTGATGCAGTGTCTGTCCGCGCCTGAGGTCGGCTTCTGGAAGTTCGAGGCCGCGGTCAGCGAACTCGAGAAGGAGCCCGGCGACGAGAACTTCGGCAAGCAGCGTTAGCGACGAATCGCCGGCACAGAGTCACGATGCCACCGACTCGGCGCCCCATGCCATGAACCGACGCCACCCTCGCCTGCTGCTCGCTGCGACCGTTGCGCTCACGGTCGTCGCCTGCAGCTCGGTCACCCGCCCGGACGACTGGCACGCCAGGACACCGCCTCCCCCGGGCGCCTTTGCCGCTCCAGGACCGTTCGATCCGATGGCCAGCGAGGGCATCTGGGGCGTCGGCGACGAGGTCGTCTACTCGGTCGACATCGACGATCACGGCACCCACACCGGCTTCACCTTCTCGCTGACGACGACGCAGTTGCCACCCAGTGACGACGACGCGTGGGTCTTCGCGCATCCCGTGCACGGCCGCATCCTCACGCGCACGTGCGACTCGGATTGGCAGCACAATCCGCTGGCCTACACCGGCGAAGGCATCGCGACGCTGCAGGCAAGCCTGCGCGGCAACGACGGCTCGTCGTGCGGCGGAGAGATCACGGCCAAGGTGTTGGCGCACTGGTTCGTCGACGAGATGGGCGTGGGCATCCACGATGGTGTGTCCAACCTGTTCGGGGCGCTGCTCGGCCTGGATTGTGTGCACCAGACGCTGCTGCGGGTGATCCGCGCGCCGAGCGCCTTCTCGATGCTGAAGAACTTCGGCCGCATCGACGTCGGTCTGCACTGGCCGAAGGCGGGTCACGTCGGCTTCGTCGATCAGGAGACGCCGTTCGGCGTGTTGCCGACCGTGTGGTTGCCGATCACGATCACCGCGAACGGGCAACCTGCCCTCGACGGGCGCGTGCAGTTCACGTGGAAACAGCCGCCGCTGCTGCTCGGCGCAGGCGTGCTGCAGATCGAGGCGTGGCACCCGGACGATGCCCAGCGGCGGGTCCTGGTGCGGCTCGCCAGCGCGCGACGAGGCACACCGCCGGATGCGCCGGATCCGACCGACCTGGGCCACGACCTGCGCCGGGGCATGACCATCGACGAGGTACTCAGGCAGAAGAACGGCAAGGAGGCGACGGTGGTCGAGCGCGGTGCCCTGGGCGACGGACGCCACGTCGCGCTGGTCGAGTTCGACGTGCCCCGAGAGCTGCTGTTCGGGGTGGTAGAGGACAACCGTCTGATCTTCGCGAGCCTCGGCGACGACCTGTGCATCGACTTCCTGCGCCGACGCGGATTCGTCGCAGAAGCCCCGCGTTGAACGCGCCCCCCCGTCATCCGCCCTCACCGCGCGATCCGTTGCAACCACGCGTCGGCCAACACCGCGGCCGCATGCGGCCCGTGACGGAAGAACAGCGACGGCTCGACCAGCTCCAGCTCGGTGAGCACGCAGCTGCCGTCGTCCTGCCACAGCCAGTCGGTGCGGCCGTAGAGCAGATCACCGCCGTGCAGTTGCGCGGCCACTTGCATCGCGTGCTCCGCCGCGGCGCGCTCGGTGGCAGTCGGCGCGTAGGGTTCGTCGTGGGCGCCGAAGTCGTCCTGCACGCGGTAGTCGCCGGAGACCGGCACCTTACGCACGCAATGGGTGATGCGGCCGGCGACGAAGATCGCCGACCACTCGCCGCGCACGGTCACCGCGCGCAGGAACGGCTGCAGGATCAGGTCCTCGACGACGAGCAGGCGGTCGACGTGCGCCTGGGCCGCGGCGAGGCCCGCCGCATCGGTCTTGAAGCGCAGCGTCTCCCGCGCGGTCGCGCCGACGCAGGGCTTGAGGAACCCCTCGTCACAGGCCAGTTCGCGCAGCAGGGCGCCGACGTCGACGTCACTGCCGCGGTCCAGCCAGCGTGTCGGCGCGAGCGGCACGCCGTGCTGCTGCAGCTCGCGCAGGTAGTGCTTGTGGGTGTTCCAGCGCACCACCGCGGCCGGGTTGCTCAGGTGCGTGAGCGCCGCGACGCGGGCGACCCAGCCCAGGAACGCAGGCAGCTTGTCCTGATAGTCCCACGTGGTGCGGATCAGCACCGCCGCGTAGCGCGACCAGTCGACCATCGGGTCGTCCCACACCGGCCGTTCGAAGGCGACGCCGCGCGCTGTGAGCGCCGCGTGCAGGAAACGATCGTCGACCTCCCAATCGGGCAGATCGCTGCGGGTGGCGAGGGCGAGCAACATGTCGAAGTCGATCTACAGCCTGGCGAGCCACTCGGCGAACGCCGCGTCGAGCCGGTCGAGGTCCTCGCCGAACAGCCGCAGGAACTGCACGCCCGCCGGCGCCGGGTCGGGCACCGATCGCCCCTGCTGCGGCGCGCCGAGCACCTGGCCGCGGCACTTGGCCTCGAAGAACTCGAAGCGCTCGCGCCACGGGCAGTCCTCCTGCCGCAGATACCGGTGCAGCGCCCAGCACTGCGCGTAGTAGGCCGTGGCCTTGTCGCGGTCGGTGCCCAGCAGGATCAATGCACGCGCGTCGAAGAACAGGCGCAGCGGCAGCATGTTCGGCCGCGCGGCGGCGAGGTGTTCGGCCGGCAGCTTGCCGCCCACGGTCAACGTCGCACCGTCCCAGACGAACGTGCCCAACGCGCCGAACGATTCGGCGAAGCCCTCGGAGTACCAGTCCGGCATGCCGGCGGGCGCGACCCCGAAGAAGTACAGGTGCGACAACTCGTGCAGCACGAGCGCGTGCAGCTCGGCGTCGCCGAGCATCTCACCGGTGGCCCGGTGCGCGCTGACCAGCGTCTGGAACGTGCCGCCGTCGGCGAGACCGGTCCCGACCGCGTAGTTGGCCATGCCGCGCGCGGTCAGGTAGGCGACGTAGTCGGCGTGTCTGGCGAACACCGTCAGCACGAGTCTGCGCGTCGGTGCACCCTGCAGCCGTTCCCGCAGATGCGGCAGCAGCGCGCTGCCGAGCGCGTGCAGCTGGCCGGCGACGGCGCCGGGCAGATCCGTGCGCACCTGCAGCTGCTCGTCTTCGTGCACGGTGAGTCCCTGCAGGCGCGGCGCCGCGGCGCCGGCGGCCTCGAACACCGCTCGCCCCGCCTGATCCTTCGTCGACTGACCCTTCAGCCACTCGGCCAGTTCGTCGTCGATGCGTTTGCCGTCGATCTTCCAGACGCCCTTCGCGTCGCACTCCAGCTCGCCGCCGAGTTCGAGCACACTGCGGAAGTGTTCTTTCGCCTCGTCCAGCAGCTTGCTGGCGCTGGCCCGCGTCGCGAGGTCCAAGTGGTCCTTGCGCGTCTTGGCTTCGTTGGCCGCCGCGCGTTTGTCGAACTCGGCCAGCGTCGCCTTGGGGATGCGCTTGCGCGGCGTCTTCCAGAACGCGTCGCCGAGCCCGCGCATGTAGGCGAGCACGGTCTGCGCGCCGGGGTTCTTGCCGCGACTGATCTCGACGGCGCGCAGGAACTGCGCCGTCGCCTGCGGCACCAGGCCCGCATCACGCGCCCACGAACCCAGCCGCAGGTGCCGCTGGCCGGCCTCGGCGAGCACCTTGTCGCGACGCTTCTCGAAGTCAGCCGCGATCGCTTCTCGCGTGTTCTGGGCGACCAGCTCGGCGACACCGCCGCCGAGCAGCAACAGCAGAGGGAACACACGACGCGGCGCGGAAGTGTCCATGATTCGTTCCATTGTGCTCATACGAACGCGGCCAGCACCTTGCCGAGGAACGGGTCGACCGCGCCACCCTGCAGCCACCGCACCACCACCACCATGTCGCGCGACGGACACAACCAGATGACGTTGCTGCCGGCGCCGAGGAAGAACACGTCGCCGACCGGCGCCGAGCGGAACTGCTTCTTCTGCTCGGTGTTCAAGAACCAGTTCATGTAGCCGTAGACGGGGTTCTGCGGCGTCGGCTTCCGGGCGCGCTGCAGCCAATCCGCCGAAATCAGCTGCCGCTCACCCCACTTGCCGCCGCGCAGCATCAACAGGCCGAAACGCGCGTGATCGCGACTGTTGATGAACATGCCGCCGCCCCAGTGGCCGCCGCCGCTGACCGACTGCATCGACGAACCGTCGATGGTGACCCACGAGTTGTCGTAGCCGTACCAACGCCACGTCGTCGAACAGCCGATCGGATCCATGATGCGCTGCTTGAGCACACGCGGCAGCGGCTCGCGCCACACGTGCAGCAACGCCAGCGCCAGCTGGTTGACGCGCACGTCGTTGTAGCGCCAGTGTTGCCCCGGAGCCTCGGACGGTCGCCGCACCTTGTCGTAACGATCGGCCCAGTCCGGCTTGCCCCACAGCGTGCCTTCCCAGCCGCTGGTCTGGTTGAGCAGCTGATGCCAGGTGATCGGCCGGTTGTGCGCGACGTCGAAGCTGCCGTCCGGAACGTAACCGCGCACCGCTTCCTGCACGTCGCGGATCAAACCGTCGTCGACGGCGAGCCCGGCGACGGTCGACAAGTAGGTCTTGGTGATGCTGAAGGTCATGTCGACCTCGTGCGTGTCACCCCACTCGGCGGCGATCCTGCCGCCGATCACGATCAGGCCGTTCATGCCCGACGGCGGTTTGGTCGGGCCGATGGTGGTGCCGTACGGCTCGCGCGACGGGTCGAAACCGCCGCCTTCGGCGAAGTGCTCCTTGGCGAACGTGATCGCTGCGGCGAGGCGCTCGGCGTCGAGACCGATCGCGCCGGGTTCGACCGTCTGCCAGTTGCCGCGCTCAGGAACGTAGACCGCTTCCTGTGCAGGCAGGCGCGTCGCGACCGCCAACCCGAACGACAACAACACGAGCGACAGGTGCAGCATGGCGGCGGCAGACTACTGCGCGCCGACTACGGCTGCCGTTCGAACTTCGCCAGTTCGTCGAGTTGCTGCGCCGCCGCCTGCAGACCGCGCCCGGACACGGCGTCGACCAGCCGGCGCGCCCACGGGCGCAGCGCTTCGGCGCGCACGAAACGACGTGACCACCAGCGCCCCACCCCGAGCACGACCGCGCCGAACCCGAGATTGCCGAGCAGCCAGGCGAGGTCGACGCGCGCCAGCGCCGGCACCCCGGTCGACACTTCGAACAGCACCAGCAGCGCTGGCAGCCAGACGACCACCCCGCCGAACAGCGCCCACTCCAGCGCGCGGAACTCGGCGAACCGCAGCCGCTGCAGATGACGCTGCATGCCGGTCACTGGCCCGGTGAGGTCGAGCCGCGCGCCCAGATCGAGCAGACGCACGCCGTTGGCGGCGAACACCACGAGGTAGACGAGCAGCGCACCGACGGCGAGCAGATACCGCGGCGCCGTGAGGTTGGCGACGAGCAACGGCGCTGCCAGCAGCACCCCGCCGAACGCCAGCGCGACCTCGACCGCGCGCCAGACCAGGAACGGCCGCAGCGACCGCCTGACCTTGCCGAGCAGCAGCTCACGCAACAGCCGTTCGTCGATGGCCACACTGCGTTCGAGCGCCGCGCCGTGGGCGGCCCAGATCTGCTTGAGTTCATCGAGTTGCATCGTCGCTCTCCGTTTGATCGTCGCGGTTGCGCCGGGCGAACGCCGCGCGCAGCTTGTCCTTGATCCGCCCCAGTCGCGTGCCCACGTTGGACACCGAGATGCCGAGCACATCGCCGATCGCGGCGTGTTCGTTGCCGTCCAGGAACAGCAGCACCAG
>CAYMPV010000024.1:0-95828 GCA_964392305.1 uncultured candidatus Brocadiaceae bacterium | reverse complement strand
ATCGCTCCCTGTCTGTGGCAAGAAGCACCCTCCCGATGACAGCTGACCCGAAAAATCCTGCGAGGCTGCGCCCCATCAAAGCCAGCAGTTCCCTAGCGGCGCGGGCTCGCGGCGATCGCCTGCCCCATGAGCACCCGCTGCTCTGCTGCGACCTCCGGCAGACCTGGGCCGCCCGGGCCGAGCACCACGACCACCGTCGAGCCGAAACCGAACTGGCCGATCTCGCTGCCACCGACGATGACGCCGCGTTCGATCGTGATCGCGGTGTCGCCGACGTTGTAGGCACCGACGAGTACGACGGCCGCCGCGGCGCCGCTGTCGAGGCGGCAGTGGAACACGTGGCGGCTGTTGCGCACGAACAGGCGGTCGATGCACGACACCGCGGGTGGGTTGACGGGGAACAACGTGCCGCGCAATGCCACGACGCGATCGATGTGGCCTGCGAACGGAGCATGAACGCGGTGGTAGTCGCCGGGCGCGAGGTAGATCGTCGCCTGGCTGCCGCCGGCCAGGGCCGCGGCCAGTTCGGCGTCGCCGAGCAGGTCGGCGAGCGCATAGTCGCGGCCCTTGACCTGCGGCACGCGATCGCCGTGCAAGGGTCCGCACGTGACGATGCGTCCGTCGCAGGGCCAGACCAGTTCGCTGTCGGCGACGACGCGGGCGCCGGCGCGCAGCGGGCGGCGGAAGAACGCGGCGAGGCTGCGGAACTGGTCGACGGGCCCGTCGATCTGGTCGAGGTCGGCCCCGTAACGCTTCGCGAACCAGCGGAACAGGCCGCGCCGCAACGTGCGCGGCAGCGGCACGCGGGTCACCAGGCCGCACAGGCGCGACAGGGCCACTTTCGGCAGGGCGGTCAGCACGAGGCGGCGCAGCGAGGACATCGGGCGACAGGTTGTCCGCCAAGCCGGGATCGGGCGCAAGCACGAGTCGCGGCAACGTCGTTGCGATGCGCGAGCGGACGCGGACAATGCCGCGCATGGGTGGTATCCGGTTGGCGGTGATTCTCGCCTCGGCAGGACTGTGGTCCGGTGCCTGTGGCGGCAGCGCGCAGGCGGCGGTGCACGAAGACACGCTGGTGCTGGAGGTTGGCGGCAAGAGCAGTTCGCTGCGCGAAGCGCTGGCCGCGCGCGGCATCGTCATCGCGCCGCCGCAGCGCGTGCGCACGGTCGGCGAACTGCCCCAGCCAACGCCGCGGCACGGTGATGGCCCGGCGGCGTTGCCGCCTGCGCCGATCCCGGGACCCAAGTCCGCTCCCGCTGCCGAACCGGCTGTCGATCCCGTGCCTGCACCGATGCCGACCCCGCCACTGCTCAGCTACCGGGTCGTCAAGCTAGGCCGCCACCAGACCCTGATTCATCTGGCCAAGCAGTACCTCGGCGACGGCAACCGCTTTCGCGAGATCATGGAACTGAACGGCTGGAACGAAGCCAAGACGCGGCGCCTGCCCGAGGGACAGGAGGTCAAGATCCCGATCGATCCGCCGCGATGAGCGCGACGCCATCGGGAGCCGCGGACGAGTTCGCGGTGCGCGCCATCGGCGTGGTGCGTTGTGCGCAACGCCTGCATCACGAAGCGCCGCGGCAGAGTGGGCTCGGGCGCGGCGGTGATGGCGAGATCCACCTGCGCCAGGGGTTGCAGAATGCGCTGGCCGACCTCGACGGCTTCAGCCACCTGTGGGTGGTGTTCTGGTGCCACCTCGCGCGCGGCTGGAAGTCGAAGGTCACGCCGCCGCGCGATTGCCGCAAGCGCGGCTTGTTCGCGACGCGTGCGCCGCAGCGCCCCAATCCGATCGGCCTGTCCTGTGTGCGGTTGGTGCGCATCGACAAGCGCGTGCTGCACATCGCCGATCACGATCTGCTCGACGGCACGCCGGTGCTCGATCTCAAGCCGTATCTCGTCTACAGCGACAGCGTGCCCGATGCGGCGACCGGCTACGTGACCGACTTGCCCGAGCAGAACGGTGACCATCGGCAATGGTGGCACGAGAAGGGGGTGCCGCCGCCGCGGGTCTATCGCGAGCGTTGAGAGCCGTCAGGTGCGGTAGTCGGCGTTGATCTGCACGTAGTCCTTGGTGAGGTCGCAGGTCCAGACATCGGCAGCGGCGCTGCCGAGCGCCAGGTCGACGCCGAGCACGACCTGAGTCTGGCTCGCCAGGTGCTGATGGGCGACGCCTTCGCGTTCGGGATGGCAGACGCCGTTCTCGTAGACCGCGGCCGGGCCGATCCAGACGCGCGCCTTGGTGGCGTCGAACTCGACATCGGCGCGGCCTGCGGCGGACAGGATGCGGCCCCAGTTGGGGTCGAGGCCGGCGACCGCGGTCTTGACCAGCGGGCTGGTGGCGATGACCCGGCCGACGTGCGCCGCTTCGGCTTCGCTGCGCGCCCCGCGCACTTCGATCGTCATCAGCCGCGTTGCCCCTTCGCCATCGGCGGCGATCTGCCGCGCCAACTGCTGCGCGAGGTCGGTTAGCAACGACTCGCCGCTGCCGTGGTCGGTGCCGTCGCCGTTGGCCACCGAATTGCCGCTGGCCAGCAGCACGAGCGTGTCGTTCGGCGAGGTGTCGCCGTCGACGGTGACGCGATGGAAGCTGCGGTCGGCGACGGCCCGCAGCACCCGCTGCGCGTCCGTTGCTTGCGGCATCCTGGCGTCGGTGACCAGGAAGCCGAGCATCGTCGCCATGTTCGGATGGATCATGCCCGAGCCCTTGGCGAAGCCCGTCGCCTGCAGCGCTCCGGCTGCAGCGAAGATCGCCTTGGGGTAGGTGTCGGTGGTCATGATCGCGCGGCTGAAGGCGCGTGCGCCGTCACCGCTGGCATGTTCGAGCAGCGTGTCGAGGTGGTCGAGGATGCGTTGCTTGGGCAGCGGTGCACCGATCGGGCCGGTGCTCAGCATCAGCACCTGTTCGGGTGGGCAGCCCAGTCGCGCCGCGAGCGCGGCACAACACTCCCGCGCGTCGAGGATGCCCTGCGGACCCGTGGCGCAGTTGGCGTTGCGCGAGTTGACCAGCACCGCGCGCACCAGGCCGTCGCTGCGCCGCAGGTGATCGCGACAGACGTGCACGTGGGCGCCGACGAGGCGGTTCTGCGTGTAGATCGCCGCGGCCGACACCGGGGCATCGGCGAGCAGCAGGCCCAGGTCGAGTTGACCGTTCTTCTTGAGGCCACAATGCACGCCGGCGGCGCGAAAGCCGGCCGGCAGGGGCACATGATCGGGGATGGGCGCGAGCTGCACGGTCATCGGGCCGGCAGCTTATTGCCTCAGCGGCTGCGAAACAGCTGAGCCCACTTCTGCACCTTGCTGTGCAGGGCCGGATCGCTGACTTCGGCGGCGGCGCGCAGCACGCCTTGGTGATCGACGAACAGCACGAACGGGTAGTGGCCGCGCAGCGGCTCGCCGACGTGGTGTTCGAGGATCGGCACGTCGGCGCCGCGCACTTCGGCGAGTTGTCGGTGGGCGGAATCACGTTCTTCGGCAGTCAGCCCGGCGGGCACCGCCAGGACCAGCAACTGCGGGAACTGCACCGGGTCGTTGAGCAGGCGCGCGAGCACCGGCATGGCGCGTGGCAGGTTGTCGACCGGTGAACCCTCCTCGCGACGCGACAGCCAGACGAGCAAGGTGCCGTTCGCGGCGCGGGGCACGCCGCGCGTTGGCAGCAGCAGCAGGTCTTCGAGCGAGGCCGTCGGTTGCGAGTCGATGTCGAGACCCGTCACCGCCGCGGCGGTGCCCGTGGCCAGTTCCTGTACCGCCGGCTGCTGCACGCGGATCGCACCGGTGCTCATCGCAAAGCCGATCTGGCCTTCGATCGGCGAGCCGTCGTGCACGGCGTAGCGGCATACGGCCTCGCCGTTGATCTCGACCAGCACGCGGGCGCCGCGCACGTGCAGCGCGAAGTCGAACCAGGACTGGCCGTCGGGCAGGTCGACCTGGGCGCCGGGCACGGTGTCCGGCAGGTTGCCGTCGCGTTCCCAAAGACCGACGACGTTGACCTCGAGGATGCCGCGGCGGTCGTTGCGCTGGGTGCGTCCCGCCGCGTAGTCGAAGTCGCCCGCGGTGAACTTCAGGCGCAGGTTGCGGTCGCGGCGCTGGTGGCCGAACACGAGCGCCCCATCGACGTAGGCGGTGGTGAAGTGCACGCGGCCGCGCACCACGTAGGCGCCCGGGCCGTACCAGGCCACGGAGTGCGCGAACGCATCGCGCGTGTGCGCTACGCGATCGATCGTGCCGGTGCCCTCGCGCGGCCGTTCGCGGCCGACGTGCAGATCGCCGTCGGGCGTCGTGAACCACAGGCCTTTGGCGCGGCGGCGATCGAAGTCGACCAGGCTCGTTTCGGTGTAGCCGTGGCCGCCCAGCGATCGCGGCAGTGCGGGCGGCGCAACGCTGGGGCCGGCAACGTCCGTGGCTTGGGAGAAGTAGTCCTGCAGGCGTCGGCGTTCGGCTTCGGTCGCTGCGGCGGCCACCGCGCACTCGGCGGCGTTCAGGTTGTCGCGCCGTTGCGCCAACGCCTGCAGGTAGGCGTCGACCGTGACCAGCGTGCCGGCCGGCACCGCCGCGCCGTTGGCCGTGTCGCCGAAGCGTTGCCGGGCCAGCGCCGCGAACGCGCCGGCCGCGACCTTGTCCTTGCCGGTGGCGAGCAGTTCACGCACGACGGTCACGGTGTCCGGACGCCAGCCATCGACGTCCAGTGACCACAGGCTTGCAGCCAACGCACCATCGCGGTCGCCGGCTTCGTGCAGCAGCAGCGCGGCGAGCACGGCGTGGCCTTGGCCGAAGAACGGTTCCTGCCGCGTGCGCGCCCACGACCACGTCGGTTCGTCCATGACCAGCTGCGCTGCGTCACCGCTGCCGAGCCCGCCGTAGCGACCGACCCACTCGTTGCCCTTCTTGCGGCCCGCCGACCACTCGCTGCAACTGTGCAAGAAGGCTTGCCACGCGGTGACGAACTCGTCGAACGATGCGGCGCGCCCGTCCTTGCCGTCGCAGAACACGCTCGTGAAGTAGGCGAGCGGATCCTTCTGGCCGGCGCGAGCGTTGCGTTCGTAGGTCTGCAGCGCCGCGCGGTAGGGCCAGGGGCCGCCCGGGGGGTGGCCGCGCAGGAAGGCGTAGAGGGAGTAGCCGACCGGATAGTTGTCGCGGTAGTCCTCGAGTTTGCCGCCGAGCAGTTGTTCGAAGCGCGTCCGGTCGCCGTAGCCCATGCCGTGCACGCGCACCACGGTGGGGACGTCGAGGAAGTTCTCGGTGAACTCGGTCTCCGCCATGCTGGCGTAGTGTCTGGCGGTCCAGTCGGCGTGACCTTCGACGTACCAGCTGCCCAGGAACGGGCGCAGCACGCCGTCGAAGCGGTGCGTGAGTTCGTGCGTCAGCGTGTGGCCGAGGCCGGGCAGGTTGCCCCAGAAGAAGCGGATGGTGGTCACGTCGCCGCCCTGGAACCCCGCGGCCCACCAGTGCGGGGCGCCGTCGGTCTCCATGTCGGTCTGATCCGGCACGATGCGCACGATGCCCTGGCGTTGCAGGAACGGGTCGCTGCCGAAGTGCGAGACCAGGCGCACGTGGTGCAGTTCGACGGTGCGCGCCACGCCGAGCAAGGTGTCGTGGCCGCAGGTGGTCTCGACGCGGTAGCGGCCGGTGGTGCTCAGCGCCACGCCGGGCGCGTTCCAGTTGCGGTGTTGGACCGTGAAGCGTTCGGCTTCGGCCGGCGACAGCGCTTCGAGTTCGGCGATCGTCCAGATCTTGCCGGTGCCGCGCGCGGCGGCGGCAACGTCGGTGACGGCGCGTGCGGCTTCGGCGGCACGATCCAGCGCGGCCAGATCGTCGGGCAGGCGGCCGAGCACGTCGGTCATGAGCCGTTGGCGCTGCAGGCCGAGCAGCAAACGCGCCGCGCGCAGGGCCCGTTCGTCGGGTAGGGTCGTCGCTCCGACCTCGCCGTTGCCGGACCTGGCTTTGCCGGCCAGGAGATTCGTCAGCCCCGTGATCACGGCGGTGTGGTCGGGCGCGAACGCGGCCTCGACCGTCCCGACCGCGCCAGCCTTGTCGGCGAGCAGTTCGGGGGCGCCTTGGCAGAGCGACAGCAGCAGCTCCGTCGCCCAGCGCGTCGTCAGGGTGCGTTCGGCGGCTTCGGCGCGGCGGCCCGACGGTGGTCTGGTGATCAGGCGGTGCAGCGCGGTCGCCGCTGCGGCGCGCTTCTGCGCCAGCTTCTGGGCCTCGGCGAGCTGCCGATCGAGTGCCTTGCCGCTCGGCAACTGCTTACGCTGGGCGGCGTCGAGCTTGAACTTGCCCTGTGCGTTGCTGGCCGCACGCACCCAGCGTTCGCCCCACAGGGCGAGCAGGTCCTCGTCGTCACCGCTGGCGCGCACGAAGTCGAACAGCAGGGCTGGCGAATCGGCGTGGAATGCCAAGGCTCCGAGCAGATGTCCGCGCGCCTCATCGAGCTTGCCGGCGTCGAGCGCCTTCTTCGCGAACTGCCAGCGCAGATCGGCAGGGCTGCTCGCGGCCGGCGAAGCGAGCAGGGTGCTGACATCCGCGGGCATCGGCGCGCCCGGCGGCTTCTGGCCGGCGAGCCCCGTCGCGAACACGAGCCAGCAGACAGCGACGGAGGCGTTCGGGCGCATGCGAGGACGCGCATCGTGCCCGTCTGCTCGCGCCGGGGAAAGGGTCGGCGCGATTCGGGCAGCACCGCGGTTGTGGTTTGTACCCGGTACGGTACCCACGGTACCCACCACGCTCTGGCTGCGGCGCGCGTCAGCGCGCCTCGCAGCCCCCGCCGGCAGTGTGCCGGCCAGATGCTCTTCTCCCCGCGTTGTTGTTTCGGGCCCTGCCGGCGGACGACACAAGTTCTGGTCGTGTAGCGGAGCGCGTCAGCGCTCCGCATCACGATCAGAACTTCCAGGGCAGGCGCAGGAAGTGCAGCTCGGGCAGCGGCGAAGCCGGGCTCAGGGTCGGGGCGACACTGCCGCCGACGCTGAAGGTGGTGTCGAAGGTGACATCCCACTGCACGTAGCGGGGCGCGCCGTTGGTGGTGATCCAGGCCTGCAGACCGGCGTCCTGCATGTCGTAGACGAAGTCCTGCGGGTTGGTCGGGTAGCGCTGCGTCGGAGTCGTGCTCTGCGGATCCTGGTGGAACGCGAAGCCGATGCGCACGTTGGCGTTCGGGATCGGCGTGCTGGAACCGACGGCGGTGTAGACGGGGCCGAGGCCTTCGGCGTCGCTGGTGACGACCTTGAAGAACTTGGCGCGCATCTGCACGCGGGCGGGGGTCTCGAGCAGGGCCGCGGCGGCGTCGATCGACACGAACATCTCACTGCCCGAGTGGGCGAGGATGCGACCGCTGCTCAGCACCGAGTTGCTGACGGACATCAGCTCCGCCTCGTACTGGCGGTAGCGGTTGTCGGTGCCGCCGATCGGGGCCGACAGCTCGACGCGGATCGCGGGCTCGCCGAGGTAGGTGGCGCTGGTGTCGAACGTGGTGATGGTCATGTAGCCGCCGACGGCCGGATACTTGATCTTCACGGCGTTGCTGCCGACCTGCTCGTAGTCGACGTAGCCCTGCACGGCGGTCTGGTTGTTGGTGCCGGCGAACTCGAACACCGGACCGACTTCGGCGCCGTTGGCCGTGACCAGGCCGCGCGGCAGGCCGTCTTCGGCGGCCAGGGCGCGACGCTTGCTGAAGCCCGTGTCGATCCACTTGCTGCGCACGCGCGACTTGGCGTTGAACGGCACGGGCAGCAGCGTCGGGGTCGGGCGGATGTCGCCCTCGTTGTCGCCGATGTTGGTGGGGGTGCCGTTGTCATCGACGAAGGTGCCGCTGGCGTTGGGGAAGCCGCGCCACGCGAGCATCTCCCGCTTGGCCAGGCCGGACAGCGGCAGGCCGTTCTGCATCACGACGATGTTGTCGTCGAGGCGGGTGTTGGTGCCGTCGAGCGTGTTGTCTCCGGGCGGGGTCATCAGCTGCACGAGACCCATGCCGCCCAGGCCGCCGAGCGGGTTCTCGTCGTAGAGCGTGCCGGCCATCATCGGCGAGCCGCTGGCCGGATACTTCTTGCTGATCACGACGCTGCCGAAGCCACCGGTGCGGCAGATGCCGCCGTCCGCGGACAGCGAGAAGTCGTAATCGCTCTGTGCGTAGCGCCAGCGGTTGGCCGACTGCACGCCGTGGGCGTGCAGGATGATGCGCTTGGCGCTCATCAACACGACCATGCCGCCCGAGCCCGCGCCGCCGCCGCCGGCTTCGCCGCACGCGCCGACCTGTTCGCCGCCGCCGCCGTTGCCGCCGTCGGCGATGATCTTGCCGCTCGCGAAGACTTCGATCTCGCCGAGCGCCTTGACGATCAGCACGCCGCCGCCGCCACCGCCGCCACCACCGCTGTAGTCGTTGGCTGGCTGGTTGGCCGTGAGGCTGCAGGAGAACGAGGGGGATGTGTCACCGCCGCCGCCGCCGCCGCCACCGCCCATCGGCACACTGAGTTCGCCGGTGATGCGGATGTTGCGGTTGATGTCGAGGCCACTGCCCCAGAAGTCGTTGTCGTTGCGGGTGTCGACGAACGGGCGCGGGCCCGCTTCGCCGCCGGCGAGCACGCCCGAGCGCGCGGTCGATGTGCCGCTGCAGCCCGCGCCGCCGATGCCGACCTTCTGCTGGAAGGACGTGCCGGTGCCTTGCGGTTGGCGATAGTGCGGGTCACCCTGGCTGGCGAGCGAGCCGCCGCCGCCGCCGGAGCCGCCGCCCGAGCTGTTGTAGCCCGAGCCCGTATAACAGCCCGAGGTGCAGGCAAGACGACCACCGCCGCCGCCCTGGCCGGGCACCTGCAGCGGGCCGTTGCCGTTGCCGCCGCGCAGGTCGCGCTGCGTCGCGCTCGGAGTGCCGTCGCCGCCGTTGCCGCCGCCGCAGACGCCGACGCCACCGGCCTTGGCGAAGTTCGCCGAGTTCAGGGTGTCGACGCGCGCGCCGTCACCGCCGCGCACGGACAACTCGCCGGCGACGCGGAAGTCGCCGCTCACCAGCCAGATCATCGGGTTGGGGCCTTGGCCCTTGACCGACACGCCCTGGGGGATGGTGACGTTCTTGAAGTTGAACACGCCGCCGCTGACGTTGAACGGCAGGCCGGTCTTGGGGACGATCTGCGTGAACGAGGTGTTGAGCACGACCTCGCGCACATTGGGCTCGTACTCGAGCGTCGTCGAACGGCCTTCGAACTCGAAGCCGGCCTTGACCAGGCCCGCGCGCACGTCGGCGATGGGCTCGGGGAACGGCGCATCGAAGTCGATGTGTTCGCGGTCGGTGAATTCCTCGACGATGCCGTTGAACTGCTGGTCGTAGCTGCTGGCCGTGCGGAACGTGCCGAACACGCGGTTGTAGGCCAGATTGCTGACGTTCGACTCACCCGAGATGTCCTCGAGCGTGTTCTCGACGATGACGCGGATCTCGGCGTTGTTGGGCAGCACGCCGACGGGGCGCAGCACCAGCTCGGCGCCGGTCAGGTCATTGCGCTCGAGTTCGACGTCGGCGGGGATCCAGACGTTGGCGCCCAGGATCGGGTCGTCGTACTCGAGGTAGGCGCGGCCGCGGTCGTTGATGTCGCGCACCAGCGGGTTGGTGTCGAGGCTGACCGGCACGTTGCCGTCGTTGGGGTTCAGGGCCTGGTCGAACGAGAGTCGCACTTCGACCGGCGGCGAGCCCAGCAGGTTGAGCGGCACGCTCTGCAGATCGGTCGCGGTCGTGACTTCGAGAGCGGTGCGCGTCGGGCCGCCGGTCTTGGGGTTGCGGTAGAGCTGTGCGGGCGTCGTGCCTTCGGCCGTCGCGAACGAGAAGGTCACGGGCTGCGTGAGCGCGCGTCCCGTGACGTCGCGCAGCGCGGTGCCGTTGAGCGCCTGACCGCCGACGAGCTGCACCAGGTAGGTGCGGCCGGCGCGGAAGCCGCCGTCGTCGTAGGTGTTGTTGGAGGCGAAGCGCGGCACGAACTGCAGGCGGCGGCCGGGCTCGGTGTCACCAGGACTGGTGACGACGCGGAAGTTGCCGCTGACCAGTTCGCTGATCGGCACACCGAGCTGATCGAGCGCCTGGAAGCTCACCGTGGTCAGCGACGCCGAGTCGAGATCGACCGGGTTGCTGAGGTCGATGCTGACCGGGTCGTTCAGGAAGATGCGACCGTTGTTCGTGGGCACGGTCTTGAGGACCACGAAGTTGCCGCCGGTATTGACCTCCCCGCTCGGTGAACTGCCGCCGCTGCCGGAGCAGGCGGTCAGGGCCGCAAGAGTCGCAAGACCCAACAGTGCAGACGTTTGAACTCGCATCATGGCTTTACCCAAGGACAACCATACCCCGTGGAACAGGATCGGGGATTCGGGGCGGGCGATAGTCCGGGCCACCTGCGCCGTAACTGGCGGATCGGTGGGGACGAACACCGGCGGGAGAGGACTGGGGAGATTGTGGCGGCACCGGCTCGCCGGTCAAGCCACGGTACCACAGCCAAGGGCAGTCGGGCGGGCGCGGTCGAGTGTCGAGACGGCGGCGCGGGCGATACCCGGCCGCGGCTGCTCGGTCCGGCCGCCGATGCCATGGCCGACGCCGCTCTGCTCAGGGCGTGCCGCTGCTCGCCGGGTCCTGCGGTTCTTTGCTGGCCCTGGCCTTGGCCGGCGCCTTGACCGGCAGCGGGCCGGCAAAGGTCGCGGTGCGCTGGGGCTTGGGGATCGCTCGTTGCGGCTTGCCGAACAGGCGCGTGGGGGAGGCCTTGTTGTCCAGCACCCTGGTCATGGCGATCTCGTCGCAAGCCAGGAACTTCGGGCAGTGCGTGCAATCGTTGAAGACCTTGTGCGGCAGGTCCTCGTGCTGACAGACCACGAAGCCGACCTTGTGGAAGAAGTCGGGCACGTAGGTGAACGCGAACAGCCGCGGGATGCCCAGGCGGTGCGCGTCGTTGACCAGGGCGTCGACCAGCGTGCGACCGACGCCGTGTTTCTGTCGGTCGGGGTGCACGGCCAGCGAGCGGATCTCGGCGATGTCGGTCCAGGTCACGGCCAACGCGCCGCAGCCGGCGAGCACGCCGTCGACCTCGGCGATGAAGAAGTCGCGGATGTTCTCGATCACCGACGCCGGCGAGCGCGGCAGCATCACCTGCCGCACCGCCAGTTCGTTGACGAGGGACAGGATCGGCTTGACGTCGGCGACCAGCGCCGGGCGCACGACGATCTGGTTGTTGTTGCTGTCGGTCATGCTCGGGTCTCGGCGTCGGGGATCAGGTCGTCGGGGTCTTCGTCATCCGGGTCGTCGTCATCCGGGTCTTCGTCGTCGAGATCGAACGCTTCCTCGACGCCGGTGGCCCACTCGGCGAGTTGCTCCTCCCAGGCGCGCACTTCGGCCAACACCCGCGCGGGTGCGGTGCCGCCCACGGCGTTGCGGCGGTCGAGCACGGCGCGCACCGAAAGCGCCTCGTGCAGGTCACAGTCGAGTTGCGGCAGCAGCGCCTTGCGTTCGTCGTCAGGCAAGTCCTGCAACTCGACGCCGAGTTCGACGGCGCGGTTGACGGCGCGGCCGACGATGCCGTGCGCCTCGCGGAACGGCACGCCCGCATCGACGAGCAGATCGGCGAGGTCGGTGGCGTTCAGGTAACCGCGCTCGGCGGCCGCCGCGCAGCGGGCGACATCGAAGGTGGCGTGGTGCACGGCGAGCGCGGCGACATGCAGGCAGGCCTCGGTCTCGAGCAGCGCCGGGATCAGCGTCTCCTTGTCGGTCTGCAGGTCGCGGTTGTAGGCCATGGGCAAGCCCTTGACGGTGGTCATCAGGGCCATCAGCGCGCCTTGCACGCGTCCGGCCTTGCCGCGCACCAGCTCCATCGCGTCGGGGTTGCGCTTCTGTGGCATCAGGCTCGAGCCGGTCGAGACCGCGTCGCCGAACGTCAGGAAGCCGGCCTCCTGGGTGGCGAAGAAGATGTAGTCCTCGGCGAGGCGCGACAGGTGCGTGGTGATCATCGCGGCGACGAACGCGAGCTCACACAGGTGGTCGCGCGCGCCGGTGGCGTCGAGGCTGTTGCGCGTCGGGCCGTTCTCGAAACCGAGCTGGTCGGCGAGCACCTGGCGGTCGACGGCGACGGTCGTGCCGGCCAGCGCGGCGCTGCCGAGCGGGCACTGGTCCATGCGGTCGAAGGCGTCGATCAGGCGCTCGCGGTCGCGCGACAGCGCCTCGGCGTGGGCCAGCGCGTGGTGGCCGATGGTGATCGGCTGCGCGCGCTGCAGGTGCGTGTAGCCCGGCATCGGGTCGGCGGCGTGTTGTTTGGCCTTCTCGACCAGCGTCGCGCACAGATCGTGCACACCCTCGATGCAGCCGGCGATGCGTTCGCGCAGGAACAGCCGCAGGTCGGTGGCCACCTGGTCGTTGCGCGAGCGGCCCGTGTGGATGCGTTTGGCGAGGTCGCCGCAGCGCGCCTGCAGCTCCCGCTCGACCAGGCTGTGGATGTCCTCGGCGTCGTCGTCGGCGGGCACGCCGTGCTCGATCCAGTGTTCGGCGAGGTCGTCGATCGCGGTGCGCACCTGCTCGAGCTCTTCGTCGTCGAAGACGCCGGCCTGGGCCAGCGCATCGCTCCAGGCGAGGTTGGTCTCGAGATCCGCGAACGCGAGCACGTGGTCGATCGGCAAGCTCTTCTGGAACTCGGCGAACGCGGGATCGAGGCTGCCGGCGAAGCGGCCGCCCCACATCTGTCCTGGCTGGCTCATGAGTGGTTCCCTGCTGCCTTGGTGCCTTCTGTCTGGGCACCCTGCACCTTGGCGACGACCGCGCCCGGCAAGCCGTAGAGCTTGACGAAGCCGTAGCTGTCGGCGTGGTCGAACGAGGCGCTCTGGCCGAACGTCGCCAGGTCCTCGCTGTAGAGGCTGTGCGGCGAGGTCGACGAGATCGCGGTCGCCGTGCCCTTGAAGAGACGCACGCGCACGGCGCCGGTGACGAACTGCGTCGCGTTCGCGAACAGCGCGTCCATGGCGCGCCGCGCCGGATGGAACCAACGGCCGGTGTAGACCAGGTCGGCGTAGTCGGGCATCAGCTTCTCGCACAGGCGCAGCGTGTCGCGTTCCATGGTGAGTGCCCGCAGGGTGCGCGCCGCCTCGAGCACGATCGTGCCACCCGGGGTCTCGTAGACGCCGCGCGACTTCATGCCGACCAGCCGGTTCTCGCAGATGTCGACGCGACCGACGCCGTGTTTGCCGCCGATCTCGTTGAGTCGCGCCAGCAGCACCTCGGGCGGATGTCGTTCGCCGTTGATGCCGACCGGCACACCGCGCTCGAAGTCGAGCGTCAGTTCCTCGGGCTGGTCGGGCGCCTTGCGCGGATCGACGGTCATCACCCAGACGTCGTCGGGCGGGGCGTTGCCCGGCGATTCGAGCGCGCCGCCTTCGTGGCTGATGTGCCACAGGTTGCGGTCGCGCGAGTAGATCTTGGTGCGCGACGCGGTGACCTGGATGCCGTGCTTGTCGGCGTAGTCGAGCGCGTCCTCGCGGCTGCGGATGTCCCAGTGCCGCCACGGCGCGATCACCTCGAGGTCGGGGCCGAGCGTCTGGTAGGCGAGCTCGAAGCGCACCTGGTCGTTGCCCTTGCCGGTGCAGCCGTGGGCGACCGCGTCGGCGCCGATCTGCAGGGCGTACTCGACCTGACCCTTGGCGAGGATGGCGCGCGCCATGCTGGTGCCCAGCAGGTAGCGGCCCTCGTAGACGGTCATCGCGCGCACGCAGGGCCAGACGTAGTCGGTCAGCCACTGCCGCTGCAGGTTGTCGACACGGCAGCCGACGGCGCCGGACGCGCGCGCCTTCTCCTCGAGGCCGCGCAACTCCTCTTCGCCCTGGCCGACGTCACCGCAGTACCCGTAGACCTCGCAGTCGTGGTGCTCCTTGAGCCACGGCACGATGATCGACGTGTCGAGGCCGCCGGAGTAGGCGAGGACGATCTTCTTCTTCTTGCTCATGAGTGGGCTTGCTCAGCGGATCACGGTTCAGCGGATCAGAAGGGCCATCACGGCCTTCTGCACGTGCAGCCGGTTCTCGGCGATGTCGTAGACGACGCTCTGCGGGCCGTCCAAGACCTCCTGGGTCACTTCCCAGCCGCGGTGCGCGGGCAGGCAGTGCATGAACATGGCGTCGGGTCTGGCGCGCGCCATCAGTTCCTCGTCGATCTGGTAGGCGGCGAAGATGCCGTTGCGCTCCTCGATCTCGTCCTCCTGGCCCATGCTGGCCCAGACGTCGGTGTAGATCGCGTCGGCGCCCTCGGCGGCGGCGTCGGGATCGTTGAGGATCGTGACCTCGCTGCCCGTGGTCGTGCCGGTGCGCATCGCCTCGTTGACGACGCGCGAGTTCGGCTCGTAACCCTCGGGTGAGCAGACGCGGATGTGCACACCGAGCTTGGCGGCGGTGTGGATCAGCGAGTGGCAGGTGTTGTTGCCGTCGCCGACGTAGGTGAGGGTGCGGCCGCGCACGTCGCCCCACTTCTCGGTCAGCGTGAAGAAGTCGGCCAGCGCCTGGCACGGGTGCACCATGTCCGACAGGCCGTTGATCACCGGGATGTCGGCGTGCGTCGCCAGTTCGTCGAGCGTCTTGTGCTTGAAGGTGCGGGCGACGATGCCGTGCACCCAGCGCTCGAGGTTCTTGGCGACGTCCTTGACCGACTCGCGCGAGCCCAGGCGCGCGTCGCGGTGGTCCATGAACACCGCCGTGCCGCCGAGGTCCTGCATGCCGATGTCGAAGGTGAAGCGCGTGCGCAGCGAGTCCTTCTCGAAGATCATCGCCAGGCGCTTGTGGCGCAGCACCTGCGTGTGCACCTCGCGCCCGTGCTTGACGGCGCGGGCGGTGCTGAAGATGCGGTGGATGTCCTCGGTGCTCAGTTGCGACGTGCACAGCAGGTCGCCGACGGAGAGCGGTGACAGATCGAGCGGTTGGGTGGGGTCGTTCGTGGTCACGGGTGCGCCTCGGCGATCGCGGGGTTCTGCTGGAAGTGGGTGAGCACGTCGCCGAGGCGCTCGAGCGCGGCGTCGACTTGTTCGGCGGTGACGACGAACGGCGGCACGATGCGGAGCACGTCGCCGGCCGTGCAGTTGACCATCAGGCGCTGCCGATACAGTTCCTTCTGCACCTCGGCGGCGCTGTGGTGAAGGCGCAGGCCGAGCATCAGGCCGCGGCCGCGCACCTCGCGAACGATCGACAGTTCGCGACCGAGTTGTTCGAGGCCGGAGCGCAGCTGCGCGCCGCGCGCGGTGACCTGGTCGAGCAGGCCGCCGCCGATCGCGTCGAGGAACACCGTCGCGGCGCGGCAGACCAGCGGGCCGCCGCCGAAGGTGGTGCCGTGTTCGCCCTTGTTGAAGGTGCCTGCGAGCGCCGCGTTGGCCAGGCAGACGCCCATCGGCAAGCCGGCGGCGATCGGCTTGGCGAGCGCGACGACGTCGGGCGCGACGCCGGCGTGTTGCGCCGCCAGGAACTTGCCGGTTCGGCCGCAGCCACTCTGGATCTCGTCGTGCACGAGGATCGTGCCGGTCTCGTGGCACAGGTTGCGGGCGGCGCGCAGGAACGCGGCCGACAGCTCGCGGATGCCGCCTTCGCCTTGGATCGGTTCGATCACCAGGGCAGCGGGGCGCTGTTCATGCAGCGCCGCCGAAAGGCCGGCGGTGTCTTCGGGTGCGACCCAGGTCACGGCCTGCAGCGGCCCGAACGGCGCGCGGTACTTCTCGTTGTGGGTCAGCGACAGCGCGCCCATGGTGCGGCCGTGAAAGCCGCCTTCGAGGGCCACGAACGAGGTCCGCTCGGGCGTGCCGCGCACGTGCATCGCCTTGCGCGCGAGCTTGAGCGCGCACTCGATCGCCTCGGCGCCCGAGTTGGTGAAGAACGCCGCCGCCATCTCGGTGAGCGCACAGAGCCTGGTCGCCACCGGCTCGGTGTATTCGTGCCGGAACAGGTTCGACAGGTGCACGACCTTGCCGACTTGATCGCACAACGCCGCCGCGAGGCCGGCGTGGCCGTGGCCGAGCGCACTCACCGCGATGCCGGCGAGGAAGTCGAGATACTCGTTGCCCTGCTGGTCGGTGAGTACCGCGCCGTGTCCGGCCGTGAACACCTCCTCGGCGCGGGCATAGGTCTTCATCACACCTTCATCCATGGTGACCTTCCTTGGTTGTCTCGTCGGCGACGAAGTGCGTGCCGACGGTTGCCGCGAGCCCGTTGAGCACGGCGTCGTCGCCGTCCGCGGGCACGATCTTGACCAGCGCCCTCTCGTTCTCGCGGCGCGCCAGCAGCGCGGCCTCGAGCTTGGGCAACATGCCGCCCTTGGCGACGCCCTCCCGCACCAGCCGTTCACAGTCCGTCGGCGACAGCGCCGGCAGCACCCGGCGTTCGGCGTCCATCACGCCGGGAACGTCGGTCAAGAACAGCAGCGCGTCGCAGCGCAGCGCGCGGCACAGCGGCCCGGCGGCGTGGTCGGCGTTGAGGTTGTAGAACGGCTCGCCGTCGGCCGCGTCAACCCCGGGCGCGACCGTCGCGATCACCGGCACGTGGCCCGCGGCGAGCAGCGTCTCGACCAGCGCCGGGCGCACCGTGTCGATCGCACCGACGAAACCGAGGTCGACGCCGGGGCGCTGCAGCCGGCGCGCCGTGAACGAGCCGCCGTCGGCGCCGCTGATGCCGACCGCGCTGACGCCGTGCAACTGCAGCGAGGCACACAGGCGCCGGTTGACCTGTCCGCCGAGCACCATCAGCACCACCTCGGCGGTGCGCGCGTCGGTGATGCGCAGGCCGTCGTGGTAACGGTCTTCGATGCCCAGGGCCTTGCCGAGTTCGCGGATCTGGTTGCCGCCGCCGTGCACGACGACCAGTTCGTGACCGGCTGCGCGCGCCTTGGCGATCGCGCCACAGAGCCGCGCGCGCGGCGCGGGTTGTTCGAGCTGGGCGCCGCCGATCTTGAGCAGCAGCCTCACCGCTCGGCTCCGTCGGCGAGCCCGGCCGTCTCGGGCAGGCCGAGCATCAGGTTCATGTTCTGCAGCGCCTGACCCGAGGCGCCCTTGACGAGGTTGTCGATGGCCGAGGTGATCACGACCAGGGGGCCGCTGGCGGCGACGGCGATGTGGCACTCGTTGCCGAACTGTACGCAGCGCAGTTCGGGCTGGCCCTTGGCGTAGACGCGCACGAACGGCTCGACCTCGTAGGCCGCGGTCAGCAGGTCGCGCAGCGACGCGGCGTCGTGGCCGGGGGCCGCGTGCACGTAGATCGTGGACAGGATGCCGCGGAACGTCGGCAGCAGGTGCGGCGTGAACACCAGGTCGGGCAGGCCGCTCTCCTGGCGGATCTCCGGGGCGTGGCGGTGGCTGCCGACGCCGTAGGCACAGAAGTTCTCGTGCACGTTGCCGAAGTGGGTGCGTTCGCTCGGCGCCTTGCCGGCGCCCGAGGTGCCGCTCGCGCTGTCGGCGATCACGGGGCGCGAGCGGTCGATCGCGCCGGCGCGCAGCAGCGGCAGCAGCGGCAGCAGGATCGAGGTCGGGTAACAGCCGGGGTTGGCGACGAGGCGCGCCGCGGCGATGCGCTCTCGGCCGTGTTCGCACAGGCCGTAGACGGCTTCGGCGAGCAGGTTCGGTGCCGGGTGGGGGCTGCCGTAGGTGGCCGCGTAGACGGCCGGATCACGCAGGCGGAAGTCGGCCGACAGGTCGACGACCTTCTTGCCGCGCGCCAACGCCGCGGCGGCGACTTCGCTGGCGGCGCCGTGCGGCGTGCACAGGAATACGCCGTCGACTTCGGCCAGACGGTCGTAGTCGAGCGCATCGATGATGGGCTCGTGCGGGAACGACGGAGCCTCGGGCACCGTGCCCGGGCGTGCGGTCATCACCACGCTGGCACGCAGCTGGGAATGGTGGCTGCACAAACGCAGCAGTTCGCGCCCCGTGTAGCCGGAGGCGCCGACGATGGCGACGTGGTTCATGCCCGGGCGCGCTTGGGTTGGGGGCGGGCACTCGGGCTCGCGGGAAGGAGGCGCCGCGCCAGGGCACGGGCCTTGGCCGGATCGCGGCAGATCACCAGCACGGTGTCGTCGCCGGCGATGGTGCCGAGTACCCCCGGAAGACTGGCCTGATCGAGTGCCAGTCCCAACGGTTGCGCGCCGCCGGCGGGGGTGCGCAGCACCAGGAGGTTCTGCGCAGCATTCGCCTGTTGCAGCCAGGTGCGCGTCGCCACCTCGAGCTGCTGCAGGGTCTGCGGCGCTGGTGAGGCGGCCCCGGGCAACTCGTAGCCGGCCTTGCTCTTGATCACCCCGAGGTCGCGCAGGTCGCGCGACAGGGTCGCCTGGTTGACCTCGTGTCCGGCGGCGGCGAGTTGCGCCTGCAGCTCGGCCTGGCTGCGCACCGGTTGCTTGTCGAGCAGTGCGACGATGCGGCGGCGGCGGGTGTCACGTTGGTCGTTCACAGGTGCATAAATATGCAGGGTCGCGCATAAATATGCATCTGTGGCCGGCGCGCAAGTGGAGATCCCGGAATCTTCGCGCCGGAATCTTCGCAGATCGGGCGGCGGCCACGGTTGCCGGCCAAGACCCACGGTTGCCGGCCAAGACAAGGTCGGCCCAAGACAAGGTCGGCCCAAGACAAGGTCGGCCCAAGACAAGGGCGGCATCGGGTGAAGATCTGGCGTGGGGGATCGGACCAGCGGCCCTTGGCTGTGGCAGCGGCGTCCGTGACGCCGTCGTAGAGCTTGGTCTGGCCCTCACGCGATGTTCAACCGGATGCGTTCACTGTCCGCCTCGCAGTCATTCGAACAACGACATGAAACACATCCCGATCATCCTCTCGACCCTCGTCGCGACCGCCGCCACCGCGGTTGCGCAGAACCTGCCGCTGTCGTCGACGCTGCCGCGCGGCGAAACGCGCCTCACCGACAACTACATCGACGTCAACACGCACGGCTGGGGCACCTGGCGTCACGCCGCGCCCAAGCAGCGCCTGCCTGCCGGCACCAGCGGCACGGTGCCGACGGCGCAGGTCTGTTACGCCTCCTACATGGACAGCGACCTGCAGGGCAACACGCTGCTGCAGTTCCGTCGTTCGATCAACGGCGGCTTCACGTGGCTGCCGGCCCAGACCGTGCACACCCTGGCCACCGGTGAGCTGCTGAGCGCACCCGAGACCCGTCTGGTCGCCTTCGAACACGAGGTCTACCTGGTGTGGGCTTCCAACGCACACAACCTCATCAACGGCGCGGCGCAGGGCGTCTGGGCCTGCGGCTCCGCCGACCAGGGGCAGACCTGGACGGCGCCGGCGCTGCTGTCGACCGGGGTGCTGACCAACCTCTACGACGTCGACGAGGTCAACGCGGCGGTGTCGCAGCTCGGTTCGGGCGGCGCGGGTTTCCTCAACGTCGTCTACGAAGCCGACTACGCCACGCCGGCCTCGGGCTTCGAGGACATCTACCACGTGCAGGCGCAGATCGTCGGCAACAACCTCCTGATCACCAGCCCGGAGACGCGCCTCAACCACGCGTTCCCGATCGCGTCCGCTGACGTCAACTTCACCGACATCGTCGCCCAGGGGCCGGTGATCCACGTCTGCTTCACGCAGAAGCGCGTCACCGAGTACGACTACTTCTCGATCACTTCGCGCGGCAACGGCGTCGACTTCGGCACCGCGGTCGAGTACCAGCACACGGCGTTCACGACGGTGCTGTCGTGGGCCGCGCCGCGCCGCCCGCACGGCGCGATCGACCTGCCGAACGTCTACACGTTCATGGAGCACGCCATCAACGGTCAGGACGACGTCTGGATGGACTGGTCGACCGACCTCGGCGTGTCCTTCGCCGTCACCGGCGTCGCCATCAACACCGCGACGCTGGGCAGCGCCGGTGACATCGACGACTTCTTCGTCGTCGCCGGGGGCGGCCGGGTCGCCGTCGCCTACGTCGACGACCGTCTCAACGGCGTGAACAACAACGACAACAACCAGGCGATCGTCTCGGTCAGCTACAACGCCGGCACGGACTTCCAGATGGGCACCCACGTCGAGGTGCCGCTGAGCCAGCGCGACCCCAACCCGATCTACGACATCGCGATGTCGGGTGACCTGATCGCGGTGCTCTACGAGACCAACTGCGGCGGCGCCGAAGACTTCGGTGTGTCGCTGAGCGCCGACGGCGGCCACACCTTCACGCACTACGACGTGACCTCGTTCGGCACCTGCGGCATCCGCGCCAGCAACTGTGACGTCGACGATCCTCGTTTCGCGATGACGCTCAACGGCGATGTCGTGATCACCTGGATCGACGATCGCAACTTCACGGGCGGCGGTCTGGGCAACACCTCCAACCACGTCTGGACGACCGGCATCCACTACCCCGAGCTGATCGACAACACGGCCAGCAACCAGGGTCTGCGTTACCAGAACGATTCGCCGGCGCAGGCGGGTGACCTGGTGCTGGCGCTGCTGTCGGGCACGGGCACCGCGATGCCCACCGCGCTGACGCCGCTGGGCTTCAGCATGAACTTCACGTTCGACTTCTGGACCACGGCGACGATCGGTGGTGGCCTGGCGTTGCCCCCGGGCCCGCCGAACCTCAACCTCGAACTGGTCACCGCGCAGGGCGACGCCAACTTCCCGTCGATCCCGAACGTCTCGCAGCTGCTGGGTCTGCCCTTCTGGGCCGCGGTGCTGACGATCAACCCGGTGACGGGCTTCTCGAAGTTCACCGACCCGATCCGGCTGTAGGGGCCCGACAGGGCAAGGGTGTCGCGCACTTTCCGCGACGCATCCAACGCCGCGCCTCGGCCCGCGATCATGCGAGCCGGGGCGCGTTCGTCGGCGGTCGATCACTTCTTGGTGAGGTGCAGAGCGACCGGAGCGGTCAGCTTGTGCTTGCCCCAGCTCATCGTGAACGCGCCCTTGGTCGCGTCCTCCGCGTCGACGCTGAGTTCCATCTCGAGCTTCATCACGGCCTCCTCGAGCACACCTTTGTGCAGTTCCAACGGCGCGGCGAAGTCCGGCGTCCAGGTTTGCGGGACGAACGGCGTCAGGCCCTGCTTCATCGCCTTGCCGGCGTCCATGCCGACGATGTGGAACTTGCCGTCCTTGTCGCACTGGATCGCCAGCACGTAGCTGCCAGCCTCGATCTTGGCTCCGCCGATCTCGATGTCGAGGGTGGTGGTGAACGTCGTCCACCAGTCCTTGCCCAAGCGGTTGGTCTTGCCCTTGAGCTTGTCCAGCATCTGGTCGTACTCGTTCTTCCAGAGCGGCTGGCCGTAGACGATCGACATGCCGGCGATGATGTCCTGGCCGAACAGGATCGCGGTGGTGGCGGCGCGCTCCTGCTTGCCGCCGAAGATCCGGACCTTCTGGGCGGTGGCGGGCAGGGCGAAGAGGAGGGTGGTCGCGAGAGACGTGAGCAGCGGGAAACGCATCGTGATGACTCCGTGGTCGTGTGGGGAGGATCGCGGCGAGCGCGATCGAAGGGGCGAGGTTAGGTCGGCACAGCGCGTGTGCAAGAGTGCCGCAGTCAACCCAGCAGTTCGCGCAACTGCACCAGCACGTAATCCACTTCCTCGATCGTGTTGTAGTGCAGCAACCCCAGCCGCAGCACGCCGTCGGGTTCCAGCCCCAACGCTTCGCTGAGCGCCTGGGCATAACTGTTGCCCGCCCAGCAGTGCACGTGCTGCGCGGCGAGCGCACGCGCCAGTTCCTGCGGGCGGCGGTCGGTCGCGACCAGCGACACGGTCGGGCAGCGTTCGACGACGCGGGTCGGATCGTCGATGCCGATCACGCGCACTCCGGGCTGCTCGGCGAGGCCGTTGAGCAGGTGCGCGGCGAGGTGGCGTTCGTGGGCGGCGATTGCGTCGAAGGCGACGAGCAGTTCGGCGCGGCGATCGGCGGGTGGGGTCTGGGCGCATTCCCGGCCCAGGGAAGCGAGGTAGTCGACGGCGGCGAGCGTGCCGGCGATGCCTTCGAAGTTGGCCGTGCCGGTCTGCCACTTCTCGGCGCCGTGGTTCGACGACGGGCGCACCTTGTAGGTCTCGCTCTCCTCGAGCAGCGCGCGGCGGCCCCACAGGATGCCGACGTGCGGGCCGAAGAACTTGTAGGCCGAACAGGCGACGAAGTCGGCGCCCCAGTCGCGCACGTTCATGGCCAGGTGGGGCGCGAAGTGCACCGCGTCGACGAACGTCAGCGCGCCGTGGTGCGCAGCCATTGCCGCGATCTCGGCGACCGGGTGGATCGTGCCGCTCAGGTTGCTGGCCGCGCCGACCGCGACCAGCCGCGTCTTGTCGCTGATCTTGCGTCGCGCGTCGTCGAGGTCGAGTGACGCGTCGGGCCGCACGGCGATGTGCTGCACGGTGCAACCGGCGTCGCGCGCCGCGAGCACCCACGGCATCACGTTGGCGTCGTGGTCGCTGTCGGTGACCACGATCTCCTCGCCGCGTCGCCAGCCGCGCGCCAAAGAGCGCGACAGATGGAAGGTGAGCGTGGTCATGTTGGCGCCGAACACGACCTCCTGCGGGTCGTCTGCGCCGAGCAGGTCCGTCATCGCGATCCGCGCCGCGTCGACGATCGCATCGGTCTCCTTGCTGGTGGCGAAGTCACCGCCGTGGTTGCCGTTCGCGTAGAGCAGGTAGTGACTGATCGCGCTGGCGACGCTGCTCGGCACCTGACTGCCGGCCGGACCGTCGAAGAACACCGCGCTGCGGTCGCCGTCGCGGCGCAGCAGGCCGGGGAAGCGGCGGCGCACGGCCACCGGATCGAGAGGGCGATGGTGCATGCGGGGCACGATAGGGCGGCGGTGGTGCGGCGGCGAGGGCACGGTTGCTGCGTCCGTTCCGCTACGTCCATTGCCCCGGGCGCCATGCGCATTCAATACGCGTGCGGCGTCGACCGGGCACCACGGCGGTCACCTACACTGCGGGCTCGAAGTTCGAAGGTCACAGCAAAGGAGTTCGACCATGGCCACGAAGAAGTGGTTCGTCCTGGTGGGCACCGAGGAGATGGGGCCGCTCGGTCCGCGCGGCCTGCGACAGATGGTGCGTAAGGGGGAGATCGGCCCCGACACGTTGTTGCGCCGCGAGGATCACGTCGACGCGGTGGCCGCGGCGCAGGTGCGTGGCCTGTTGCCGACGGCGCCGCGCGAGGGCAACGGCGCCGCGCGCGGCCACGTCAAGGCGAAGATCCACGGCCCGTTCACGGCGCTGCGTCCGATGGGCTGGTCCTTGGCGACGGCACTGGTGTTGTTCGCGGGCCTGGGCCTGTTGGGTGTGCGTCACGCAATGCTGCAGTGGCAGCACGCCGCGGCGGTGGCCGCCGGTGGCGCGTTCGACGGCGGCGTCGCCGATCCGGGCCTGTTCGGCATCGGGGTGTTCGCCGTGCTGTCGCTCGTCGCCGTCGGCGGGTTGTTCATCTGGTGGTTGTGGACCGCGAGCGTCAACCTGCCGCACCTGATCGCCGCGCACGTGCACTACGGACCCTCGTGGGCGATCGCCGGCTGGTTCATGCCGTTCCTGAACCTGATCCGGCCGCTCGCCGTGGTCGCCGAAGTCGATCAGCTCAGCGCGGAAGCCGACGCCGATGGCGACGCGTCGGTGCGGGCCAAGCGGCCGCTGTTGCTCGCGTGGTGGGCTGCCGCGGTGTTCGGCACGGGGTTGGCGCTGGTTTATCTGTTGGTCGACAAGGGCTCCGCCGACGCGTTGCACATCGCCGCGGTGCTGCACCTCGCAGCCGGGGTGTGCACCGTGGTCGCTGGTGCGCTCGCCGCCTGGATCGTGCTGCGCATCACCAACAGTCAGGAACGCGCCCACGCGCGGCACCAGGAGCCGGTCGAACTGCACCACGCCTACGGTGCCCGTCACCAGCGTGGTGCCATGCCCGCCTGAGCGGCTGGCACACGGCGCGACTCATGCGCTCGGCGATGGCCCTCGCCGGGCGCCGGCGCTACCCTGCTCGCCCCAACAACCCAGGGACCGCACGTATGGGCCTGTTCGATTTCATCAAGAAGAAGCCGGGCGAAGCCGGCGTCCCGACGCCGCACGAGGGCGCCGTTCCCGCCGCCGATCCGACGCTCACGAGCGCCACGCAGCCCGGCTCCCCCGGCAGCGCGCCGGCCCAGTTCGTCGAGGCCCAGGACGGTTTCGGTCGCCGGGTCCGGTTGTCGCGCGAGGACTACCGCAAGAAGCACCTGCCCGAACTGCTCAAGCAGCATGGCAGCGACGCCGAGCGCCTGACCGCGGTGATCCTGCAAGCGCTGCGCGACGGTTTCGCCGAGGACCTGCTCGGCGCGGCCAATCGCCTGACGATCATCGACAAGGAGCCCGAGCGGGCGTTGTCGGTGCTGGCGGTGGTGCAGCGAGACGCCGGTGATCTCGAAGGCTCGGCGGCGACCTTGCAGGAACTGCTCGTGAAGCGGCCGTCGTCGCCGGGTGCGCGCGTCGGGTTGGCGCTGCTCGCCGACCAGCAGGGGGACGCCGTGCGCGCCGAGCAGTTGCTGCGGCAAGCCCTGGAAATCGATCCTGACCACGCCGATGCCGTGCACGGGTTGTTGGCGATCCGCCACCGCAGCGTCGGCGACGCGGGTTACCGCGCCGAACTCGAGGCGCTGGCGGCGTCGGGTGGTTGGCGCAGCAAGTTGTGGTTGGCGCGTTGGCTGCTGCAGAACGGTGAAGCCCAGGCGGCGGCGCCGATCTACCGCGAGGTGCTGACCCGAGAGGACGTCGCGTCCGACGCGCTGGTGATGGCCAGCGCCGATCTGGTGCAGGCCGGACAACACGACCTGCTGCGCGAACTGGTCGTGCCGCGCTTCGTGCCCGGCCGTCACCATCCGCACATCGGACTGGCGATCCTGCACCACTACCTGCAGACCGGGCAGCATCAGCCGGGCAGCGAGCTGCTGCATCAGATGTACCTGCACTACGGGCACCTCGTCGCCGAAGCGCTGCACCCGTTCACCGCCGGCTTCGATCAACAACGCCTGGCGACGCTGCCGCCGCCGCCGGCGTTGCCGGCGAGCCCGCGTCTGGGCCTGTATCGCTTCGATCGCCCGCTGTGGTGCGCGGGTCTCGCCGATCCGTTGTGGTTGTTGCCGCCCAAGACCAACGAGGCCCGGCAGGTGCTGTGTTTCGCGCTGGCGGTCGAAGGCCAGCAGCAGCTGCCGGCGGGTCAGGAGGACGAGGTCGGTCGCATCACGCGCGCCGTGCCGTTGTTCCTGGCCGAACACGTGTGGCTGTCGGCGCCGCACCGCGGCACCGCCGGTCTGCTGATGGCGGAGCAGGGCGGTTGGGTCGTGCTCGGCAAGGTCTGGCCCGAGGAGCAACTCGTCGCGCAGCTCTCGGCCGAGGAGAAGGAACGCACGATCGCCGTCAGCGGCGTGTTGCGCATCGACGGCGACAAACGCCGCATCGACCTGTGGGCCTATGACTGCAAGACGCAGCAGCGCGTCGGTCACGCCGCGGCGGAAGGCGCTGCGGGCGACCTCGGTCGCATGCTGCTGCAGTTGCTCGCCGAACTGTGGCCGGCGCTCGGTGGTCCGCAGGGGCACAAACCACCGGTGGGCAACGAGGGTTCGTGGCAGGCGTACGCCGACGGTCTCGCCCAACACGCGGCGCTGGTCGCGACGCAGGCCGGTGGCATGCCCAAGGAACGGCTCTACGGCGAGCGCTACATCCTGCACTGGCTGCAGAACACGGCGCTGCTCGAGCCACGTTGGCAGCCGGGATTCTGGCTGCTGGCCTCGGCGATGTGTGTGCTGCGCGGCCTGGGTTCACCGGTGCCCAAGGAGTTCGCGCGCGCGATCGCCGAGATCTTCCGCCAGTCGCCGCCGAACAGCGCGTTCGCGCGGCTCGGGGTGCTGCCGCTGCGCGCGGCGGGGCTCGACGGCGTGTGGCAGGCGCGCCGCGCCGAGATCGTGCAGGCCAACAGCGGCGACGCCAACTACGCGACGTGGTTGGCGCGCGCCGAGGCCACCAGGTAGGCCGTCGCGCCGCGATCAGCGGCAGAACGCTTCGAGCAGCGCCACCACCGGCTTGCCGGTCGGCGAACCGTGTTGCCAGTCGCCGTCCTCGCAGCCGCTGCCGCCGATGTCGATGTGCGTGAACGGCAACGGCATGTCGCTGTCGCCGGCGTGCCTGGCCAGGCCGCTCGCGAGGCACAGGAACGCCATCGGAAACTGATGGCCGCGCGCCGTCGCCGAGCTCGGCGCGTTGTTGCACGACAGCACGTCGTCGGCCTTGGTCCTCGGCGCGACGAAGTCGAAGTCCTCGCGGCGCAGGCGCGAGACCTCGAACGGATCGCCGCAGCGATCGCCGACTTCGCCGAGCGTTTCGGCGGTGCCGAGCACCCGCGCCGGGCCGTTGTCGAGCGCGATGTTGTAGGGGCCGACGGCGCGGCCGGCATGACCCGTCAGTGTCGCCACCGAGAACAAGCGCGGCGTCGTCACCTTGGCCGCGGCGACCCGCAGGTGCGACAGCAGGTCGGCGAGCACCAGGCGCCCTTCGGCGTCGGTGTTGCCGATGCGCACCCGGCAGCCGGCATGACTGGTGACGATCTCGTCGCTGACGAATGCATCGCTGCCGATGCTGTTGCGCACCACACCGAGCTCGGCGATCAGCCGCACTCCCGGAAGTCGCAGCTTGGCGACGGCGTAGAACAGGCCCGCGACCGCCGCCGCGCCGCCCTTGTCGCGGCTCATGCCCGACATGTGGCCGCCGGTCTTGAGGTCGGCGCCGCCGGTGTCGTAGGTCAGACCCTTGCCGGCGAACAGCAGCGTGTGGCGCACCTTGCCCTTGGGCGTGTACTCGAGTCGCACGACGTTGGGCCGGTGGCGCGCGACCGGCAGCGAGGCGCGCGCCACCGCCATCAACAGCGGGTACTCGCGCAGCAGCTTCCTCGGGTCCTTCTGGACCGCGACCTTCACGGGCAGGTTCTTGAACGCCTGCTGCACGTAGGCCGCGAACTTCGGCGGCGCCATGCGTTCGGGCTCGGTGCCGCACAGGTCGCGCGCCAGCGACAGGCCACCCTCGGTCGCTTCGACCCAGGCCGCCTCGTCCTTGGCGAACGCGCCGCCGAGCACGGCCACGCCGAGCTGCGTGATCGGCGTGATCGACTTGCCGCGAGCCTCGCGCGCTTCGAGCGGCTGCCACAGGCTGCCGGCGGCGCCGAGCGCCGCGACCTTGGCGAACTCGGCGTAGACCTCACCTTCCGGCGCAGGTTGCAGCAGCAACAACGGCCTGGTGCTGCCCGCATCGCGGGCGCGGCGCAGGCCGCGGGCGGCGGCTTCGGCGTAACGGCGCACGTCGTCGTGGTCGCGCGTGAGCGGGCCCGTGGGGGCGGTGACCAGGCGGCTGCCGGCGAGGCCGGGTGCGGGGATCACGCTCACGTTGCTGGCGAAGGTCGCGTCGGTGGCGGCGAGCGTGCGCAGCAGCGGGGTGAGTTCGGGTGAGGCGACGGCGGCGAGGTCGTGGCCGACGAGCACGACGGCGTCGAAGCCACCGCGGGCGGCGAGCGCCTTGGTGACGGTGGGCACAGCGAGGATACGGGTCATCGTCGCATCGTGGGGCGCTTGCCGCACCGCCGCAACGCTGCGCTGCTGGCGCAGCGACGGATTCGGCGCCAGGTTGCCCCCGTGCCGCGACAGGGAAGGAGAAAGGAGTGCCGTGTCATCCATCCGTTCCCATGACGCCCTGTTCCGCTTCGTTTTCGGCGACATCGCTGCCGCCGCCGATCTGCTGCGGGTTTGCGTGCCGGCCCCGCTCGCGGCGGCGATCGACTGGACCCGCTTGCGGTTGCTGTCCGGGACCTTCGTCGACGAGGTGCTCGCCGAACGGGAAGCCGACTTGTTGTTCGTTGCCCCGGCCGGGGATCTCGAGGTGCTGCTGCACATGCTGGTCGAACACAAGGCCAAGGACGAACGATTCGTCGCGTTGCAGACGGTGCGTTACTCGGTGCGCATCCTCGATCGTTGGCTGGCGGCGAACCCCGCTGCGACCTGCCTGCCACTCGTGTTGCCGATCGTCGTGCACCACGGCGCGCGGCCGATGCGGGCGCCGCGATCGCTGCGGGGCCTGGTGAACCTGCACGGCCTGCCGCCCCGCCTCGCCGGCTGGTTGCGCGGCTTCCTGCCGCCGCGCGGTTTCGTTCTGTTCGATCTGGCCGCGCTGTCGGCTCAGGACCTGCGGGCTCTGTCGTTGTCGGCGGTCACCGAGGTCACGTTGCGCTTCCTGCTGATGCTGCGGCACCTGCCGCCGGCTGCGGCCATCGAGGCGCTCGGGCAATGGCGCGAACTGCTGTTGCGCCTGCTCAACCAGGCCCGAGGACAGGAGGTGTTCACGGCGCTATTCTCCTGGCTGCTCGCGGGCATGCCGCACGCGGGACTCGAGGTGCGACGCGTGGTGGACGAGATCGACGACCAGCGGATCAAAGGAACCATGAAGAGCATTCTGGATGCGTTGTTGGACGAAGGTCGCGAGGCAGGTCGCGAGGAAGGTCGTCTGCAAGGCCGTCGCGGAGCGTTGGCTGACCTGCTGCGCGAGCGCTTCGGTGAACTGCAGTCGTCGGTGCACGACCGGATCCAGGTCGCCGACGAGGCCATGTTGATCTTCTGGCAGCGCCGCGCGCTGTGGAGCGTCAGTCTGGACGAGGTCTTCGCCGAGGCGTAGGCCCGGGCGGCGCGGCTGACCGTCGCCGTCCGTTGCCCGTCATCGCTGTCCATGTCAACCCGCCCACGGCTGCCCGGCACGGTCTACGCGCTCGGCTTCGTTTCGTTCTGCACCGACCTGGGCAGCGAGATGATCGTGCCGCTGCTGCCGGCGTTGTTCGCGTCGCTCGGCGCGGGAATGTTGCAGCTCGGGTTGTTGCAGGGCATCAGCGACCTGCTCGTGGCGTTCTTGCGCATCACCAGCGGTTGGTTGTCCGACCGGCAGCAGCGCCGCAAGCCGTGGTTGTTGTTCGGCTACGGCCTGTCGACGCTGATGCGGCCGCTGTTCGCGCTGGTGCAGGGGCCGTGGCAGGCGCTCGCCGTGCGCGCCGCGGACCGCGTCGGCAAGGGGCTGCGTTCGGCGCCGCGCGATGCGTTGGTGGCCGACATCGTCGCGCCGGCGCAGCGCGGCCGCGCCTACGGCGTGCAGCGTTCGCTCGACCACGCCGGCGCGATGTGCGGCGCGCTGCTCGCCAGCCTGCTCGTCTACCTGGGCATGCAGATCCGCACGGTCTTCGCGTGGTCGTTGTTGCCGGGGCTCGTGGCGGTGTCGTTGATCGTGTTGGCGGTGCGCGAACCGGCGGCGCGCGACCGGCAGGTCGACGCGGGGGTGGTACCGGCGCGAGCGCGCCAGATCGGTCCGTTCCTGCTGGTGGTGGGGCTCGCGGCCGTCGGCAGCGTGATCGATCTGTTCGTGATCGCCCGGGCGCTCGAACTGGGCGCGGCACCGGCGGCGCTACCGCTGCTGTGGGCGCTGTTGCACCTGGTGCGCTCGACCTTCGCCGCGCCGCTCGGCGCGTTGTCCGACCGATGGGGGCGGCGCGCCGTGATCGGCGTCGGGTTGTTGGGGCAGGTGTTGGTGCTGGTCGGCTTCGCGTGCACCGACTCGCTGACGATCGTCTGGCTGCTCGGCGCGGCGCTCGGGCTGCACGCGGCGTTCACCGAGGGCGCCGAACGCGGCTTCGTCGCCGATCTGGTCGGCAGCAAGGTGCGCGGTCGGGGTTTTGGCGCCTACTACTGCGCGCACGGTCTGGCGGCGTTCGGTGGTGCGGCGCTGGTCGGCTGGTCGTGGGACCGCTTCGGTGCCTGGGCGGGGTTCACGGTGGCGGCGGTGGCCACGGCGCTCGCGGCGCTGGTGCTGCTGCTGTTCGTGCGGTCGCCGACGCGCGTTCTCGTCGCGTGAGTCTCGACGGCGAGAAACCGCGAGCCGCAGTTCATTCGTGGCGGGTCGCGTCCGTAGCATGCGCGACTCCCTATCCCGACCCGGCCCAAGACGAACGACCCATGTTACGAGCCTCGCCGACGCCGTTCCTGTTCCTGCTCCTCTGCGCGCTGCTGCCGGCCCAAGGCACCCAGCGACTCACGTTCGAGGACACGCGCAAGCCGATCCAGTGGCAGGGCGAGGTGCCGCAGGTGCGTTGGGCCGACGACGGCCAACATCTGGAGTTGCGCGCGGGCCGCGAGCGGATCCTGATCGATCCTCGCACCGGCGAGCGGTCGAAAGCCGAGGACGGCGTTGCGCCGGTCGAGCCCACGGTGCGCAAGGTGGCGATGGTGCGCGACGGGGATGTGTATGTGGGCACCGCCGGTCCAGGCGGGCGCCGTCGGCCGGGAAGGCAGGGTGCGCCCGACGCGGCAGCGGGGGGCGAGCGGCTGACCAACGACGGTGGTGACAAGCGCGAAACCCACCTGTCGGCCGATGGCCAACGCGCCTCGTACGTGAGCGGCAACGACCTGTATGCGATCGAGGTCGCCGACAAGACCGTATGGCGCATCACCGACGACGGCGGCCCCGAACTGTTCCACGGCCTGCTCGACTGGGTCTACCAGGAGGAGATCTACGGACGCGGTGACTTCCAGGGTCACTGGTGGGCGCCGCAGGGTGGCAATCTCGCGTTCCTGTCGCTCGACGAATCGCCCGTCAAGGAGTTCACGATCGTCGACCACGTGCCCGACGGCTTCCTCGACAAGGAACGCAGCGTCGTCACCGAGGTCGCCAACTACCCCAAGGTCGGCGACCCGAACCCGTTCGCGAGGCTGTCGATCGCCAACTGCGTGAGCAAGCAGGTCGTCGCCGTCGACCTGTCGATGTTCCCCAAGGACCTGCTGGTGATGCGCGTCGAATGGACGCCCGACGGCAGCACGTTGCTGGCGACGATCAGCGATCGCATCCAGACCTGGGCCGAGTTGTGCGCGATCGATCCGGCGACGGGCAAGCTGACGCGCTGGATCCGCGAGGACAGCCCGACCTGGGTCAACCGACCCGAGCCGCTGCGCTGGCTCGCCGACGGTTCGTTCTTGTGGCTGTCCGAACGCACCGGCTACGCGCACGTCTACCACTACGCCAAGGGCGGTGAACTGCTGGGGGCGATCACCGCGGGCGAATGGCAGGTGCGCAGCATCGTGCGCGTCGACGAAGCGGCCAAGGTGTTGTGGTTCGAAGGCACCGAGGGCGGTGCCACCGGTCGTCATCTGTACCGCGTCGGTTTCGACGGGAAGGGTCTGGTGAACGTCACGCCCGGCGTGGGCACGCACACGTTCGACCTCGACCCGTCGGGGGCGCTGGTGCTCGATCGCTGGTCGGCGATGGATCGACCGACCACGGTGCGTGTGCTCGACGCGAGCACGGGCAAGGTGCTGATCGAACTCGGCCAGGCCGACAAGGGTGCGGCCAAGGACTACGCGTTCAGCGAACGGCAGCGCGTCACGATCGCCGCGCGCGACGGCTACGAACTCGACGCCTGCGTGATGCTGCCGATCGGCTGGCAGGAAGGGGGCAAGTACCCTGTGTTCCTGCCGACCTACTCGGGTCCGGATGCGCCGACCGTGCGCGACTCGTGGTCGCACTCGACCTACCACCAGTTTCTGTGCCAGCAGGGCTTCGTGGTGCTGCAGGTCAACGTGCGCTCGGCCTCGGGTCGCGGCCAGAAACACACCGGCACGTGCTACAAGCAGCTCGGCGTGCAGGAGCTGAAGGACCTCGAAGACGCGGTCGACCACGTCTGCGCCAAGTTCGGCGGCGATCCGGCGCGGGTCGCGATCAGCGGTTGGAGCTACGGCGGCTTCATCACCGCCTATGCGTTGACCCACAGCGACAAGTTCGCGCTCGGCCTCGCCGGCGCCGGCGTCTACGACTGGCGGCTCTACGACACGATCTACACCGAGCGTTACATGCGCACGCCGACCGACAACCTCGCCGGTTACCAGGCGACCAGCGTGATCGGCAGCGCCAAGAACCTGCGCGGCCACCTGGTGTTGCTGCACGGTTCGATGGACGACAACGTGCACATGCAGAACACCATGCAGTTCGTCTGGGAGCTGCAGAAGGCCGGCAAGCAGAACTTCGAGCTGATGATCTACCCCAAGTCGCGTCACGGACTGAACCGCGCCGTCAACGCGCACAGTCAGGAGCTGCAGTGGCTGCGGCTGTCCAAGCTGCTCACTTCGGCGAAGTGAGCGCTTTCTCGAAGAACGAGAACACGTCGTCGAGTGCCAACTGCACGATCGCGAGGTGCTCGACGCCCGGGTACTCACGCAGCGTGCTGGTCGCGCCGGCGGCGCGCAGGCTGCGGTCGAGCGCGCGCGCCTGACCGAGCGCGAAGTCGCGGCTGCCGACGCCGACGAAGAACGGCACCTTGGTGAGTGCGTCGCTGCGCCGCACGCTGCCGCCGCCGCCGAGCGGGGCGACCGCGGCGAAGCGGTCCGGTGTGCGGCTGGCGTTCTGCATCACAGCCATCGCGCCCATCGAGTGGCCGACCAGGAACACCTTGGTGAGGTCGATCGGGTAGCGCTCCGCCAGACTCGCGGCGAGCGCGGCGTTGTCGATGCCACTCAGTTCGTTGCGCGGCGCGACCACGAACCAGCCGCGCGGTGCGGCGAGCTGCACGACCTTGCCGTCGCCGTAGCCGTCGAAGAACAGGTTCTCGCTGCCGCCCGCGCCGTGCACGGCGATCACCAGCGGCGCCCGGTCTGAGCGCGGCGGCGCCGCCGGCACGAACAGGCGGACCGAGGCGGTGCGTCCGCCGACGGGCACGCGCAACCAGAACGAGCCGGTGCGCGCGGCGGTGTAGAAGGGTTCGGTGGGGGCGGCGGCCAGGATCACCGCCTCGCGCAGCAGGCGTTGGCCGGGCAGGACCGTCTCCTCGGGCCGCCGCCGCTGCATGCCGCGCAGCATCTTGTGCAGCGCCGGCAGGGTCTTCGACTCGATCGTCGGCGGCGTGATCGCTTCGGCCGCGGCAACCGCGTCGGTGAGCCGGTCGAGTTGCGCCTGCAGGTCGGCAGCGATCGACAGGCCCTGTTCGCGGCGCACGAGCACGTCGTCACCGCGCACGATCGACCAGCGCAGCAGGTGGTCGCCGGCTGGGGCGTCGGTGAGCGTGAGCTTCGCCTGCAGCGGCAGTTCGTCGATCGACCAACGCTGGACTGTGCCGCCCGCGGTGAGTGGTTCGATCAGCAGCTGCAGCGCTGCGGGTTCGTAGTCCTCGTCGTCGGTGCGGTAGGCGGTGGTGATCGACAGCGGCAGTTCGCGCGTGCCCTGCTCGACCAGGCGCGCGTCGAGCGTCAACACCAGGCTGTGGGCGAAGCGCGTGGCGGGCGTGCCGTCGTCGCCGCGCAAGCCGCGATCGGCGGCGGCGATGGCCTTGGCAACGGCGCCCGTGTCGAGGCGGAAGAAGGCCTGTACGGCGCTGTTCAGCTGCACGAACGCGGCCTCGCGGCGCGCCGGATCGGTGATCTGTTCGAGGTTACGTTCGAAGGCGCGCAGGCGCAGGCCGAGTTCGTAGCGCTCGACCTGCGCGGGCAGCAGGGGCAGGCAGAACGGCAGGACGAAGAGCAGGGGGCGGATCACTGGGCGCAGTTGTGGCGCCGGCGCCGGCGGGGGACAAGCCGTGTCGACGTCCATAAGATCGCCGGCATGTACGACCCGCGAATGCCGTTCGTCCTGCTGGGAGCCGCAGTGGGTGCTTCGATCGCGCTGGCGACGATCTGGCTGACGCCGCGCACCGAGGTGCCGCCGGCGCCGATGGTGGCGGAAGGCGGCGACGCGGCGGGCTCTTCGGGTGTGGTCGGCGCGGGCGCGCCGATCGACTTCGCACCGGTGCTGCGACGCCTGGACGAGGTGGCTGCGCGGCTCGAGCGCCTCGAAGGCAAGGTGAACGAACTGGCTGACGCTCCGGCCAGGACGGCGGCCCTGGGTGCTTCATTGCCGGCGTTGCTCGACGCGGACACGGTGCTCGCGGCGATGGAGGCCGCCGAGCAGAAGAAGCTCGACGCGCTGTCGGACCAAGAGCTGCTGCAGGAGTCGCGGCGGCTGCAGAAGGGCGGCGACAGTGCAGCGGCACAGCAGCGCCTGCAGACGCTGCTGCAGCGCGCGTTGACGCCCGAAGAACGTGGTCGCGCGCAGACCGAGCTCGGCATGCTGCTGCGCAACCGCGGCGACGACGCGAGCCGCACGGCGGCCAGGTCGATGTTCCAGGCGGTGGTCGACGCCAACGGCCTGGCCAGCGAGATCGGCAGCCAGGCGGGGCTGCAGTTGGTGTGGACCGACGCCAAGGGTGACGACGCCGCGCGCGGCCTGGCGCAGGCGGAGCTGTTGGTGAATACGCCGGGGGTGCCGGCTGAGATCGTGCGCAACGCTCGCTGGGCGACTGGCGTCCTGGCGCAGGGTCTCGGCGACACGGTGCGGGCGCGGGTGGAGTATGAAGCGCTGCTGCGTGACCTGCAGGGGCAGGTGGGTCAGGAGAAGTTGATCGAGGACATCCGCCGGCGGTTGACCGGGCTGTGACTTGGTGCGGTCGACGGGTTCCGAGTCGGGGTCATGGGTAGGCCCGCGGCGCGTTGCCGATCAGGCGGTCTCATGAGAGGTGGGCAGCGCCGACGTTTGCCGGGTTTTGGTCCACGGACTCAACGCCGCCAGCAACGCACAGAAGGCTGCCGCCGGGAGCACCGGCATGACCTCGATGGGGGGCAGCAGGTGGATCGGATGCGCGGGGTCTCGGACCAGGAAGTAGATCCCCATCGCGAGCAAGCCAGCGAGCATCCAGTCCTGCAACAACACCGGTCTACGGGCCAACACCCGAGCGACGACAAGGCCTGTCGCCAAGCCCGCGACGCCGGCCGTCGACAGGATCCGGTTGGCCCAGGTGAGATCGTTGCTCGCGTCGAGCGACGCCGTATGTGCCAGGTATTCGGTTGCCCATCGATGGAAGGCCAGGGCGTCGAGCAGGTTGGTTGTCCAGATGCCGAGGCACGTGGATGCGAGGAGGATCGAGCGCATGCGCGACGTCATGTCATCTGCTCGGAGTCGCAGTGTCCTGGGGCGGTGGTGCGGACTGGCGACACCGTCTTCTCTCTTGACGTCAGCGATATGCGTGGTCTCGCGCTTGACGGCATGCTGCGCGCCGAGCACTGAATGCTGAGCGGGCGACACTGATCGCGCATGGGGCGAACGACTCTGGGTTGGCAGCGATCGGGCAACTGGCGCCCATGAGTCCGTCCAACGTCTTTGGGCTCAGCCGCGATCGCCCTCCTGGGGGCGATCGTCGGCTGCTGGACCGTGTTGGGCGGCCTTGCGACCGGCTCCGCTCTCATCGTGAGGATGGAAGCGCCCTGATCTCAAGTGCACCGGTCCGTGAAGCGCATCCCAGGTGGCCCGCCTTGCAGCCTCGAGCAAGACCTCCAACTCGGGAGTATCCAGATCACGTGTAGTGGTAGTCGTCAAGTCTCAGACCTCGATCGTCGCTGGACCAATGATACCACCGATCGACCAGTGGCTTGTAGACAGGGAACAGTTGCACACCTCTCTCGAATCGCCTTCGAACATCGGCTTCAGGAACGGCGTGGCCGCCAGCCGCAACGCGCGTTGCCACGCGCTGGACCGCGAAATCGGCCGACGGCAGCTCGATGAAGTGCGGGCTCGTCCGATACCCCAGGCCGGCCCACTCGCGCAGTTTGCAGACGTAGCCTCGGCTCGCCAGAGTCGTCTCGACCGCGAACGTCTCTCGCCGGCTCGCGAGCTCGTCGAGGCGCCGCACCAGCTCACGCCCCGCCTACCGGGTGCGAGAACGCCGGGCCCTCCCGCTGAATCTCATCGGCGTTGAGGAAGTGCGCCGCTGGGTAACGCACGTGCAAGAACTGGCGAGCGAAGGTCGTCTTGCCGGCGCCGTTGGCTCCGGCGATCAAGATGGCTTCCGGCGCGACGGTCATGCGATGCAAGAGATCGGATCACGTTGACAGCACAACAGCAAGCAACGGCAACCCGGCATCCCCGGACGGACCGCCCAACGGATCCACGCCAAGCCGCGAGCCGCGTGCGGTTGGCTTCCTTGCTCCCGGCGTTCGCGAGGTGCTGCGTGAAGTTAGCCAGCATCCTACTCCGGCAGGTCAGCGAAGTGCTGTGCGATGGGGTAGTTGGCGATGGTCCGGGCCAACTGCAACGGACTGACCCCATGGTTGTTTGGCGTGCAAGGATCGGCACCTGCGGCGCGGAACAAGGCGATCACATCCCCCTCGCCCTCCGACGCAAACACCGCTCGTCCCAACGGCGTGTTGCCGTGCTCGTCCTTCGGATCCACATGAGCACCACGCTCCAACAGTAGAGCAACGCAGGCCGCGGAGCTGGCCGACGCCGCAAAGTGCAGCGGAGTCCAGCCAGCACGATCTGGAAGGTTGATGTCCTCGCCACGGGCATGAAGCAGCGACGCCAGGTGATCAACAAGTCCGCCAAGCGCCGCGTAGTGCAGGGGCGTCCGGCCGTATTCGTCTACGCCGTCGAAATCGGTCTCGTTGAGCGTCTCGAAGAAGCCCTCGTCCTTGCGTGGCCGACTGAAGCCGATCAGACGAAGAAGGTGGCGTAGCAACTGATCGATCGTGATGAGGATGCGATCTTCGGTGAATGCTTGTTGGAGGATCGCGGCGTCACCGGGGTCTACGGCCCACACACTGGCGTCGATTACGTCATGCCCGGAATCTTCGAGCCAGCGGGCAAGCCGGGTTCCTGCGCATCGATCGATGAGGAAGCGCACGAATCAGCCAACGCGGATGTTGTCGAACGAGTCGTTGGCGATGACGGCGTGGGCATAAGCGAGGCAGGCCTTGATGTCCTCTGGCTGCAACGCAGGGTAGTCCTCGAGCAGTTCCGAGTGTGAAACGCCCTGCGCAAGAAGACTGAGCACCAACTCGACGGAGATGCGCAAGCCTCGTACGATCGGCTTGCCGCCGAAGATCTCAGGGTTCGAGGAGATGCGCTGTAACAGGCTGCGGTCGATCATGACTGCCTTCAGCATACCACTCAGCGAGGTCGGTATTCGGGCCGTGTTGTCCGAGCCGCGCTGGTTCTGCCGGTGTGCTTTGCCGAGTCACGGATGTTCGGAATGCGATCGGGAAGGGTCCCGATGCTCCCGCGCGTTGGCCTTCTTGGCGGCTCGGGTGCGCGCGCCTCTCTGTGCTCGTCGGTGCTTGCGACGTGGCAAGCATCCTACAGGCCAGTGCATGCCCTGAGGCGCGAGCCGCGAAGGCTCCTCCAGCCTCACGGCATTCCCCGGTCGCCGGCTTCTGCAGCAAGTCAGTCCGGGCACTTCCAGTCTGGGGACTTCCAGAGATGGTGCCTCCGTCTGCATCGTCCATCGACATACCCGCCCGCCACTGTCCTCACCCGTTCAACTCCTGGACCCCAGCACCCGCACCGCGCACACCCGTTGCCGCACCGCAGCACCTTCCTCGCCGCACCAGTACTCCCGCACCTCGAGCTCCCCGCGCACCGCGTCCAGCAGTTCCCCCGGCCGCAACAGGAAGTCCGGATTGCGCGGCTTGCCGAAGCGCTCGTTGCCGACGCCGAACGTCTCGTAGAGCAGCACGCCGCCAGGCGCGACGCTGGCGACGAGGTTCGGCAGCAGCGGTCGCCACAGATAGTTGCTGACGACGACGCCGGCGAACGTGCGACCCGGCAGCGGCCACGGCGCGCCTTCGAGATCGGCCTGCACGAGGGTCAGGCGATCGTCGCGGATCGCGCGCAGCGCGGAGAGATCGCGATCGACGGCGGTCACCGCGTGACCTCGCGCGAGGAACAGCAGGGTGTGACGGCCTGCGCCGGCGGCGACGTCGAGCACTTCGCCGCCGGTGGGCACGAGCGGCGCCCAGCGCGTGATCGCGGCCGAGGGCGCGCCGCCGCAGGCGTCGCTCATGCTTCGGCGCGCGGGCCGTCGTAGCAGCGGCGCGTGGCCACGCAGTCCTGGGGATGCACGACCTCGTCGTCGGGGCCGACGCAGCGGCAGGTGCGCGCGCACCAGTAGTAACCGTCGCCGGGTGCGCTGCGGCCGTCGAACACCTGATCGCCCATCGAGTGGGTGAGCGCGTGCTTCATGAGCAGCGAAGGGCAGGAACCGCGCGGCAGGAGATCTGCGTGGGTGATGATCTTGTCGTTCATGGCATCCTCCTCACGCCTGCGTGGCGAGGTGCAGCGCCTCGCGCACGGTGGCCTTGCCGACGGTGAGCTTGTAGGCGTTGTGGGACAGCGGCGCCGCGCCCTGGTAGGCGAGGTCGGCGACCTTGCGGAACAGGTTGTCGTCGGGTTTCTTGCCGAGCAGCGCCTTGGCCGCGTCGGGCCGTGGTCGCGGGTTCGGCGCGACCGCGCCGAGCACGAGGTCGGCGGCCGTGATCACGCCGCCGTCGAGCACGACGCGCGCGGCACAGGCGGTCGTCGCCCAGTCGGACGACTCGCGTTCGCGGCTCTCGGCATAACTGCTGCGCGAACCTTGCGGCTGCGGCGGCACGTGGATCGCGATCACGATCTCGCCGGGGGCCAGCGTGTGTTCAGGAACCTCGGCGCGCGGGTCCTTGGGGAACAGGTCGGCGAGCGGGCGGCGTTGCTTCTTGTCGCCGAGCACCGTGGTGTACTCCGCACCGAGCGCGAGCAGCGGCGGTGCCAGGTTGCTCGGATGAACCCGCACGCAGTCCTGCCAGCCGAGCACCGCGTGGTAACGATTGTCGCCCGTCAGCGCCAGGCAGGTCGGGCCGCGGCCGCCGTGCAGGCACTTGTGCGCTTCGCTGCGCACGTACCAGCAGCGCGTGAACTGCAGGATGTTGCCCGCGACGGTGCCGCGGTTGCGCACCTGCGGCGTGGCGGTGACCGCGGCGGCGACGCGCAGGCCGGCGAGCGCGGCGTTGGCCAGAGCGGCGTTCTGTTCGAGCTGCGTGAGCGTCGTTGCGGCGCCGATCGTCACTTCCCCGTTGGCGGCGACGGTGATGCCCGCGAGGTCCTTGTTGAGTGGTAGCAGGTTGACGATCTGGTTGGGAGTGACCAGCCGCTCCTTCATGCGATCGACGAGGTCGATGCCGGCGCCCTTGACGATGGTGTCGGGCTGGGCGGCGGCCTCGGCGGCTTCGGCGAGGGAGTGGGGCACGACGTAGGTGAACGGCTTCATCTCAGGCCTTCCTCTTCGCGATCGCCGCGAGGACCTTGTCGGGGGTGAGCGGCAGGTGGCGAACGGGTACCCCGATCGCGTGGAACACGGCGTTGGCGATCGCGGCTGGCGCGGCCACCGAGGGCGGCTCGCCGAGGCCGGCGGCGCCGACGTTGTCGTGGCCGTTGTCGATCGAGTGCATGAAACACTGCAGCTCGGGCAGGTCGACGCTGCCGGCGATCTTGTAGCGCAGGAAGTCGCCGTTGAGCATGCGCCCGCTGGCGTTGTCCATGATGCGCTGCTCGTGCACCGCGTAGCTGACGCCCTGGATCATCGCGCCGAGCACCTGGCTCTCGGCGAGCTTCTTCGCGATCACGCGGCCGCAGTCCTGGATGCCGAGCATGCGCGTCACCTTGACCAGGCCGGTCCAGCTGTCGACCTGCACCTCGGCGAACTGCGCGCCGCACACGCCCCGGAAGAACGGCGGCTCCTTGTAGTTGTTGAAGCGCTGGCCGCGCGCCTCGATCGGGTTGGGGCCGATCAGCTTGCAGGCTTCGGCCCACGGCAGCTGCGCGGTGCCCTTGCCGAGGCTGCCGCCGGCGCAGGTGACTTCCTGCACGGGCACGCCGAGGTGTTTGGCGACCAGCTCGACGAGTTGCTGTTTGGCCAGGAAGGCCGCGTGCCGAACTGCCGGCGCCAGGCTCGGCGTCGTCGTGCTGCCGCCCGAGCCTGGACCCGACGGGTCGCCGGTGTGGCCGGTGGTGGCCTTGACCAGCTTGGGTTCGATGCCGAGCTCCTCGGCGGTGAGCAGCGTCAGCACCGTCTTGAGTCCGGTGCCGATGTCCTGCGCGCCGCTGCGCGACTCGACCGTGCCATCCTGGTGGATGCGGCAGGTGATGCCGTGCGGGGGCCGACCGGGGTTGCCGAGCTGGAACCAGCGCGCGCTGGCCAGGCCGACGCCGCGCCAGAAGCGCGCCTTGGGGTCGTTCTGGATCGCGCGGCCCTGCTGCCAGCCGAACTGCGCGGCGCCGAACTGCCACTGATCGCGCCGGATCACCGTGTCGTCGTTGCGCAGGCGCAGGACGAGCGGGTCGATGCCGGCCTTGGCGGCCAGCTCGTCGAGGAACAGTTCGGCGCCGAAGAAGCCCTGCGGGTGACCTGGTGCGCGCATCGAACGCGCCGGATCGGTGTCGGCGGCGATGTCCTGGTGCTTGTTGCGGGTCTTGGCCTTGCCGACGTAGTACTCGGGGAAGGCGACGCGGCCGCCGCTCTTGTTGAAGCCGCAGCCGCCGAAGCTGCGCCAGTCCCACGCCGTGAACACGCCGTTCTCGTCGAGCGCGGCGCGCGCCTGCATCAACGCCGAGGGGCGGTTGCCGGTGGTGGTGTGCTCCTCGAAGCGGTCGAGCATCAGCTTGACCGGCGCCTTGGCCTCATGGGCGAGCACGCAGCAGGCCAGGCCTTCGACGCCCGCGCCGAACTTGCTGCCGAAACCGCCGCCGACGAACTCGGCGTGCACGGTCACCGAGCCGACTTCGAGCCCGCGCGCCTGCAGCGCGCGCGACAGCTCGCCACGCACCCCGAACGTCGCCTGCGTGCTGGCCCAGACCTCGAGGTCGTTGCCTTCCCACCTGGCGACGTGGCCGTGGCTCTCCAACGAACTGTGCGTCTGCACCTCGGTGCGATAGGTGGCGACGTGGGTGGTCTTGCCGGCGGCCAGCGCCGCCTCGAGTTCGGGTTCGGCGGGCCACTCGGCGTCGATCTCGCCGTCGTTGCCGAGCAGCGGCGCGTCGGGCGACTGCAGGTAGTCGACGACGTGGGCTTCGGCGTCGTAGCTGGCGCGGATCTTCTCGAGCGCGTCGCGCACCAGGTTCAGGTTGGTGCCGGCGACTGCGGCGACCGCGTCGCCGACGAAGCGCACCTGGTTGCCGATCTCCTTGAGCGCGATCACGGCGCCGATGCCGGGCATCTTGCGTGCGTCGTCGAGTTCGAGGCCGGTCAGCACGCCGCGCGCCACCGGCGAGCGCAGGATCATCGCCTGCAGCATGCCCGGGAACGTGACGTCGAACGTGTACTTGGCGCGGCCGGTCGCCTTGGCCAAACCGTCGACGCGGCTCAGGTCGCCGCCGACGTGGCGCATCGTCGTGTTCGCATCCCACGGCGGCGCATCACCGTTCTCGGGGTCGACGGTGCGCTTCTCGAGTCGGTCGGGCTGGCCACCGAGGCTGCGGTAGCCGACCGTGATCTCGACCTTCTCGGGGAACGGTCCGCTGCTGGTGCGTTCGGTGCTCATCGTCCACCTGCCTTGCCCGCCGGCTTGCCGCTCGTCTTTTCATTCTGGGCGGTGCGTTCGATCGCCTCCATGACGCGGCCGTAGGTGCCGCAGCGGCACAGGTTGCCCGACAGGTCGTGCGCCATCTGCGGCCGGGTCGGTTGGCCGCGGCGGTTCAGGCACGCCAGCGACGACATCACCATGCCCGGCGTGCAGAAGCCGCATTGCAGCGCGTCGCAGTGCACGAACGCCTCGATCAGCGGGTCGTCGTCGCCGAGGCTCTCGACCGTCTGCAGGTCGTGACCGATCGCGTCCATGGCGAGCATCAGGCAGCTGTTGACCGTTTCCCCTCCGACCAGCACCGTGCAGCCGCCGCACGAACCGCGGTCGCAGATCTTCTTGGCGCCGGTGAGGTCGAGCCCGTCGCGCAGCGCGTCGAGCAGCGTGGTGCGGGTCTCGACCTTGACCAGGCGGTCCTGGCCGTTGACGCGCAGCCTGATCTCGTGTTCGCCGGGCCCGTAGGTCTCGGGCTTACGCGGCGCGAGCGGTTCGGTCGCGGCGACCAGGCCGGCGCCGGCGACGCTGGCGGCGGCAGAACCCTTCAAGAACGAGCGGCGCGAGAAGCCCGAGCGGCGGGTGCCGTCCGGCGGGTCGTGTGGTGCGGTCATGAACGCTCCGTGTGACGGGTGATGCGGCGAGCCGGCGAGTGTAGCTGCGACATTCCGCTGCGCGAGGCATTCAGCGTGCTCTGGATGTCCCATGCATGACGCACGTGTTTCGCTGGCGTAGCGCGGTCGATCACGGCGCGAGGTGCCTTCCCCTGCGGGCGCGGCACGGCGAACGGTGGTGGCGGGCGGCACGCGGCTTGCTCTCCGCGGCGGCCGCCCAGGAAGCCCCGGTGTCCTTCGAATCTTCATCTCCGCAGTTGCGCGTCCTGCTCGTCGAGGACGAACCGACCATCGCGATCACCCTCGGCGACGAGCTCGAGGAGAACGGTTACCGCGTGACCTGCGTCGCCGACGGCCGCGAGGCGATCGGCCTGCTCGACGATCAGGCGTTCGACGCGGTGATCACCGACCTGCGGCTGCCCGGAGCCAGCGGCCTCGACGTGTTGCGCGCCGCGCGCAGCGGGCGGCCACACACCAAGGTGCTGGTCATCACCGCGTTCGCGCCGCCCGAACTCGAAGCGCTGCGTCGCGCCGGCGGCGTGCTGGCCAAGCCGTTCCCCAATCGCTCGGTGCTCGACTGGCTCGCGGCTCAGGTCGCCTGAACGCGCTTGGCCGGGGCCTGCGGCGCGGTTGTGATGCGCAGATGGTCCACCTCGCGCGAATCGGTGTCCTGCTGGCCCTGGCGGCGGGGTTGCTGGCCCAGGACGAGATGCCGTATCCGGCAACCGCCGGCAAGAAGGGGCTGCAGGTGCAGATGATCGGCGACGCAATCGATCTCGGCGTGCGGCAGGCGGCGCTCAACGTCGACCTCGGTCGACTGATCCCGAGCGGCGCCGCGGACCAGCGCACCGTCGGCTACGAATGCGGCGGGGTCGGCTACACGTTCGCCGCGGACTATGTCGCGACTCTCGACGCGCAGGTCGCGCCGCTCACGGCTGGCGGTGCCGTGGTCACGGCGATCCTGCTCGCGATCCGCACCGGCGACCCGGCGCGCGATCGGCTGTTCGTGCACGCGGGCTGCTCCGAGAAGGCGCCCAACGGCATCGGCGCGTTCGCGACCGACAGCGCCGCGGGGCGCGCCTGGCTCGACGCCGCGGTCGGGTTCCTCGCGCAGCGTTATTCGGGCGCGGTGCTGCGCGGCCGGATCTGGAACTGGGTCGTCGGCAACGAGGTCAACTCGCACTGGTGGTGGTACCACTTCGGCGAACAGGATCTCGACGCGGTCGCGAGCGCGTACGAAGCGGCGGTGCGCATCGTGCACGGCGCGGTGCGGCGCCACTCGGCGCACGGCCGCGTGTTCGTCTCGCTCGAGCACCACTGGACGGCGCGTTACGCGGCGGGCAACGCGCGCCAGGCCGTGCCGGGGCGCGAGCTGCTGACGGCGTTCGCGGCCAAGGCGCGCGCGGGCGGCGACTACGACTGGGGGGTCGCGTTCCACCCGTACCCCGAGGACCTGTTCGACTGCCGCTTCTGGGAAGACAAGAGTGCGGTCGACGCTGCGGACACCCCGCGTGTGACGTTCGCGAACCTGCCGGTGCTGCTGCGCTTCCTGGCTCGACAGGCGATGCGCGCGCCCGACGGCGCGGTGCGGCGCGTGATCCTCAGCGAGCAGGGCTTCCACTGCCGCGACGGCGAAGACGGCGAACGCGATCAGGCGGCGGCGTTCGCGCTGGCCTGGTCGATCGTGCAGCGCCTCGACGGCATCGACGCCTTCATCCTGCACCGCCACGTCGACCACGCGCGCGAGGGCGGACTGAATCTCGGTCTGTGGACGCGCAAGGAGGGCAGCGTGTGCGAGCCCTTCGTTCGCCGTCGCATCGCCGACGTGTTCGTCGCGTGCGGCACACCGCGCTTCGCCGAGGTCGCGGCGTTCGCGCTGCCGGTGGTGGGGCTGGAAAGTTGGAACGATTACCCGCTCGGGGGCGTGCGCGCCGAGCTCGACGGCGACGCGGTGCAGATCACGGCCGACGGCGCACCGTTCGCGACGGTGTGGCCCGATGCGTCACCGCGCCCGTACGTGTGGCCGCTGCTCGGGCCCGGCGGCGTGGCGATGACGCGCAACTTCCCGATGGGGACGCGCGATGGTGAAGAGCACGACCACCCGCACCACACCTCGCTGTGGTTCGCGCACGGCGACGTCGACGGCTTCGACTTCTGGTCGGGCAAGAAGCACGAGCACATGCAGCGCGTCGGCGAACTGCAGCTCGAGCAGGTGGACGACGCCGCCGTCGTGCGCTGCAGCTACCAGTGGCTCGCCGGCGACGAGGATCGGCAGGTCTGCACCGAAGAACGGCAGTGGTGCTTCTCGATCCTCGGCGACGCGCGCGTCGTCGACTTCACCACGGTGCTGCGCGCGGGCGTGTCGCCGCTCGTGATCGGCGACACCAAGGAGGGCACGTTCGCGACGCGCGTGCACCCGGCGTTGCGCGTCGACGGCAAGGTCGCCACGGGCACGCTGATCGACAGCGAGGGGCGCAGCGGCAAGGCGGTCTGGGGCAAGCGCGCGCGCTGGATCGACTGCAGCGGCACGGTCGACGGCCGCCGCGTCGGCCTCGCGATGTTCGACGCGCCACAGAACCACGGCTACCCGACGCACTGGCATGCGCGCACCTATGGGTTGCTCGCCGCCAATCCGTTCGGCGTGCACGACTTCACGGGCGCGCCGGCCGGCGCCGGTCGCCTCGAGATCCCGGCGGGCGGCGAACTGCGGCTGCGCTACCGCGTGCTGCTGCACGGTGATGGCTGGGACAAGGCGCGTCTCGAGGCCGCGGCGAACGCCTGGACCGGGCGCTGAGTCGCGCGTCACTTGTCGTCGCGCGCCAACTCCACGGCTTTCTTCACGGCCCTGTCGAGCAGCTCGTCGCGTCCTGCGCGCACGCCAGCGACCGTGCGCGACACCGGCACCGTCGGTGCGATGCCGACGCCGTGGTGCTGGCTGCCGTCGTGCTTGAGCACGCGCATCCCGGTCCACGAGACGTTGAACTTGCCGGGCAGCCAGAACGGGTTGACGTTGCCGTTGGTGCCGGCGGTGCGTTCGCCGACGATCTCGCCGAGGTGGTAGTGCTCGACGATGCCCAGGCACGACTCGGCGTAGCTGATCGCGCCCGCGTGGGTGACGAACACCAGCCGCGCGTCGAGGTGCGGTCGCAGCGGGCGCAGCGTCCACCGGCCGACCTCGGGGCATTGCAGGTCCGTGCGGTCGGGCAGCAAGACGTGCGGCACGCACCAGCGTGCACTGTGTGCGGTCTCGGTGAGGAAGTGGCCGAACAGCCGCTGCGGCGACATGCCGCGCGGATAGCCGCGGAAGTCGACGACGATCGCCTTCGCCTCCTGCAACTGCGGCAGCGCTGCCTGCAGCGTCGCGTCGGTGGCGCGGTCGACGTCGAGATACCAGATGCCGGGCTCGAGTTCGCCGATCGGTTCGGGGCGCGGCGGCAAGGGTGAGGCGCCCGGTGTGCGCGACACGGTGACCTCGACCGCGGCGCCTCCGTCGCGCTGCAAGGTGAGCCGCAGGTCGCTGCCCGGCGCGCCGAGCAGCACCGAGTTCTCGGCCCGGTGGCGACGCCAGCCCTCGGTCGCGCCCGAGTGCAGGGCGACGGCCGATCGGAACACCTCGGTCGCGGGTGAGCCGTCGAGCTCGAGGATCACATCGCCGACCGCGACGCGTTCGTGCAGCGCCGCGTCGACCGCGGTGACCACGAGTCGGTCCTCGATCCAACCGACTGCCAACGGCGGTGCGGCGACGCGGTCGTCCATCATCCAGCTGACGTTGCCGTGGCCGTCGTGCAGGTCGGCCACGAGGCGCTGCAGTGTCATCAGGAAGGCGCGCTCGTCGACATCGGTCGCGGCGGTGGTCAAGGCGGTGCGAAGGCTCGCGTGCCAGTCGCCGCCGACGACATCGAAGTAGGGATAGAAGTGCTCGAACACGTTCCAGGCCAGGGCCACGGCGGCGAGGCGCGTGGCGCGGTCCGTGGCGCCGTGCTGCGGCCGCGGCGGCAGCTCGGGGGCGGTGCTGTTGGGCAGCGTCGCGCCGCCCGCGGCGTAGAGGGTCACGGGCAACAGGCAGGTGACGCCGCCGTCGAGGTCGAGGCGCAACGCGCGCGACGGATCGGGCAGGTCGCCGCGGGCCGAAAGCCGGCGGAACACGCGTTTGCTCTTGTAGATCGACTCGTCGCTGAGGCCGACGCCGTCGTGCACCCAGGCGACGCAGCGCAGCTGCGCCACGTCGCCCTCGGGCGGCGGCAGGGCGAGATCGTCGGGTGCAGTGGCAGTGACCGCCACACGCAGCGTCGGCGCGATCGCCGCGAAGCGCCGCTGCAGGTCCGTGGCCAGGGCCGCCGCGTTCGTGCTGTTCTCGACGTCGCGCATGCCGTCGATGACGAAGCGTTCCCAGTCGAGGGTCGCGGCGGCGTCGCTTGGGTGGAAGTAACGCACGTAACCACACAGGCGCGCGAACGCGGCGACGTTGTCGAGGCCGCGCGCCGACAGGGGCGCGGGCGGCAGCGGGGTCGAGCCCGCGCCTGCGGCCGTGAACCCGACGCGCACGTCGTCGATCCACAGGTCGTCACCGGCCATCAGCAGCACACCGAAGGCGAAGCGCTCGGCGTCCGCGGCGACGGTGCCGGTGATCTCGACTTCCTGCCAGGATGTGCTGGTGACGGGGCGGTCCTGCATGTTGTCGAAGAACCCCATCTGCTGGCCCGGCCGGTCGACGCGCAGCCACAGCTGCGCCCGCCCGCCCTTGCCGACGCGCAGCTTGGCGCGCAGCGTCAGCAGTTCGCCGCGATGTGCGGCGACGTCGAAACTGCGCATGGCGTTGCGCACCGGTGCAGCGCCGGCGCCGCGATGCAGCCGCGCGCAGCGTTCGCCGCCGGCGGCGTCGGTGTCCTCGATCGTGAACTCGCTGCCGGGCACCGGCACGGCCCAGCCCGGCGGTCTGGCGCCGATCGGGTCGGTTTCGAAGTCGAAGGTCTGTGCTGGAGTCGAAGCCGCGAGCGCGAACAGCGCTGCGCCGGGCACGAAGCGGAGGATGCCGAGCATGGCCGCCATTGTGGCCGCTGCCCTGACGACGGTGTTGCCGCGGCCGAGGACCCTCGACCGGTCACGATCGCGCTGCGCCCTCGCGCGGCATGCGCCGTTCGCGTAGCCTGCTCGCCTTCGAAACCCGCTCATGCCACGCATCACACTTCCGGACGGCAAGGTCCTCGAATTCCCGCAACCGGTGACCGGCAGGCAGGTCGCCGAGGCGATCGGCCCCGGCCTCGCCAAGAAGGCCATCGGCGTCAAGCTCGACGGTACCGAGATCCGCGACCTCGCCCGCACGATCGACCGCGACTGCACGATCAAGATCATCACCGCGAAGAACGACGACCCCGACGCGCTCTACCTGCTGCGGCACAGCGCCGCGCACGTGCTCGCCGAGGCGATCTGCGCGCTGCACCCGGGCACCAAGCTCGCCTACGGTCCGCCCGTCGACGAAGGGTTCTTCTACGACCTGCGCACGCCCGAGCCGATCCGCGAGGAGCACTTCGCGGCCATCGAGGCGAAGATGCAGGAGATCGTCGCGGCCGACCGTCCGTTCGTGCGTTGCGAGTTCTCGGCGCAGGAGGGCCTCGCCCGCACCGAGGGCGACAAATACAAGCGCGACAACGCCGAGCGCGCGCTCGCCAAGGGCGACGACACGCTGTCGTTCTACGTCAGCGGCGAACCGGGTCGCGATTGGGAAGACCTCTGCGCGGGCCCGCACGTGCCGTCGACCGGCTGGCTCAAGGCCAGCAAGGTGATGTCGGTGGCCGGCGCCTACTGGCACGGCGACCAGAGCAGCGACCAGTTGACCCGCGTCTACGGGACCTGCTTCGCGGACGGCAAGGGGCTCGAGGCGCACCTGCACCGGATCGAGGAGGCCAGGCGGCGCAACCACCGCAAGCTCGGCAAGGAGATGGACCTCTTCCACGTCGAGGAGGACAACCCCGGGCAGGTGTTCTGGCACCCGCGCGGCTGGTCGATCTACGTCACCCTGATGGACTACATGCGGCGCAAGCAGGTCCTCAACGACTACCGCGAGGTGCACACCCCGAGCGTGATGTCGCGCGTGCTGTGGGAGAAGAGCGGTCACTGGCAGAACTACCGCGAGAACATGTTCACGACCGAGTCGGAGAAGCGTGACTTCGCGATCAAGCCGATGAACTGCCCGGGCCACATCCTGTTGTTCAAGCAGGGGCTCAAGAGCTATCGCGACCTGCCGCTGCGCATCGCCGAGTTCGGCTCGTGCTGCCGCAACGAGCCGTCGGGCGCGCTGCACGGCATCATGCGCGTGCGCGGTTTCGTGCAGGACGACGCGCACATCTTCTGCACCGAGTCGCAGGTCGGAGCCGAGGTGGCGTCGTTCTGCAAGATGTTGATCGAGGTCTACGCCGACTTCGGTTTCGGCACCGACCGCATCGACATCAAGCTCGCGACGCGCCCCGAGCCGCGCATCGGCGACGACGCCAGCTGGGACCGCGCCGAGAAGGCGCTCGGCGACGCGGTCGTGGCGGCCGGGCTGCAGTACACGATCTCGCCCGGCGAGGGTGCGTTCTACGGGCCCAAGCTCGAGTTCACGCTGGTCGACGCGATCGGCCGCGGCTGGCAGTGCGGCACGATCCAGCTCGACCCCAACCTGCCCGGCAAGGACCGGCTCGACGCCACCTACGTCGCCGAAGACGGCAGCCGCAAGAACTGCCTGATGCTGCACCGCGCGATCCTCGGCTCGCTCGAGCGCTTCCTGGGCATCCTGATCGAGCACTTCGAGGGCAAGTTCCCGCTGTGGCTCGCGCCCGAGCAGGTGCGCATCCTGCCGATCAGCGACGACCAGCTGTCGCACGCGCGCGCGCTCAAGGACCGGTTGATCGGGCTCGGCGTGCGCGCCACGGTCGACGAACAGGCGGGCCAGCTCGGCGCCAAGGTGCGCGAGGCGCGCCTGGCGCGCGTCAACTACTTCGCGGTGATCGGCGGCAAGGAGGCCGAGGCCGGTACCGTTGCGCTGCAGAACCAGGCCGGCGAGAAGCTCGGCACGCTGCCGCAGGACGAGTTCGTCGCGCGCATCCTCGCCGAGATCGAAGCCAAGACCTTGCCGGCGAGCATGCTGCCGGCGAAGAACGCCGGTTCGACGTGAGTCGATCGTCCGGCAGTCACTCGGCCAGGAGGGCCGCGAGCGAGGTCGCCTGCAGCAGGCGCAGGCCGTAGCTGTCGAGTTGGTCGACGCTGGCGGCGCGGATGTGGCTGATCACCGCCGGTGGCAGTTCGCCGAACTTCGCCTGGCACAGGCGCAGCAGCAGTTCCGCCTTGCCTTCGGCCTTGCCTTCGGCCTTGCCTTCGGCCTTGCCTTCCGCCTTGCCTTCGGCACGCAGTCGTTGCGCGGTGGTGATCATCATCGAGTCTGGTTGTTTCAGGATCCCGGCCAGGGTCGCTGCGATCTCTGGAGCAGGGACCGCGGTGACGTGGAGAATGTAGGAGTGTAGCCGCTCGATGGCCAGGTGGCCGCCCGGGGACGAGGCCACCTCGCGCAACAGCGGTGCCCATCGGTGCATTCGCGCGACCAGATCCGACTCGGCTCGCCTGGGAACGAACTGCAAGAACAGCAGGCACAAGCGCGTCTGCGCCGGCAGGTCGGCGAGCAGGAGGTCTTGCTCGCTCGTCTTGCTCAGGTCCCAGGCGAGCATGCGAACGGCCGGATCGAAGCTGCGTAGTTCCTCGAACAGGGCGGTCTCGGGGGTGATCCGTCGCGCTGCGGGGCGCCAGGTGAGTTCGCCCATTGCGCGGGCGCCGTGGTGGATCACGAGCGGTAGGAAGTGTGGTGGCATACCATCGTTGCCGGTCCAGCGCCGCCCGAGGTTGACGATGTAGCGGAGCACCTGTCGGGTGACGCGGTGATCGCGTCCCGACTTGTGTTCGAGCAGCACCAGGATGGGGTGGCGCAGGCTGGGATGGTGCAGGCTGAACAGCAGATCGGCATGGTGTTGGCGGAGCCTGGGCCCATCCGCAGTGGCCGGTACGGCGACGACGGTGCAGCCCTTCAGCCGCCGCCGCAACGGCGGCGGAAGCATGGCCAGGATCAGGCGCGCTGCTTGCTCGACATCGGCGAGCAGGGCGCGGAACAGCGCATCGTGGGGATTGGACAAGGTGAGGTCGGCGAAGACCGGCCGCGAAACTGCGTGCCGGTGCCTACCCGTCGCTTGGCGGGGGCAGGTTTCGCGCGGATTCCCTTCGCAGACCCTGCGCACAACGAACTCTTCTGGGGCTGCACCGTGATCCTCGCCCGCGCGAGAGCAGGCAGTGACGATCAGCGCGGCGCGAACGCCGGCACCCCCATGGCGCGCAGCAGCACCGTCGGCGCCCAGATGCGCAGCTTGGCGAAGCGACCCGAGTCGTCGAACGAACCCAGGCCGACATGTCCCCAGTCCAGGCGCCGGTCGGTGGCGATCAGGATCGGTTCGGGCGAGTGATCCCAGTAGACGGCGATCTCGCCGGTGACGACGCGGCGCTGCAACCGCACGTGGTGCCACACGCCGCTGCCCCAGTCGATGCCGTGGGTGGCCACCGGTGTGAGGTTGGTGCGCGGCGCGCGGTCGACGACGAACACGTTGTGCGCGTTCGGGTCGGGCGTGGTTGCGAGGTGCACGTAGTAGAAGCGTTCGGCAGACTGCCAGCCGAAGAACAGGCACAGGTCGCGATGGCCGTATTCTCGACCGGTCTGCAGCACCTCACATTCCAGATCGAAGTCGGCGACCTGCATGCGCGTCAGGATCGCCTGGCTCGTCGGGGCGCGGAACGGCGGCTGGTATGTGCTCTTGCCCCGCAACTCGAGCGACGGCCGGCCGTCCGCGTCGGTCCAGCGCCACTGCGACGGGTCGCTGCAGGCGAAGTCGTCGCGGCTCGCGGCGGTGGTGAAATCCTGCGCGTAGACGAGTGGCCAACGTTCGCCCGAAGGCGCCCCGTCCGGCGGTGCCGAGGCGCACGCTGCCATGAGCAGCGGCGCGGTCAGCCTGACGTGCTTCACACCTCGCTCGGCACGACGAAGCCCTCGCGATACGGGCGCGACGCCAGGCGCTGCGCGTCCGCGGCCGCGAACCGTTCGGTCTGCGGATCGAGCGCCAGCAGGCGGCCGACCCGCAGCGGCGTCGCGTCGAGGTCGACCTCGTTGGCGCGCAGGTGCGCCAGCAGGCGTTCGAGGCTCTCGGCGGCTGCCGGGAACTCGGCGGCCGTGGTCAACGCGTCGGCGGTGGGGCGCGCCGCGCCGAGCAGATACGAGACGTTGCCCATGTGACACAACGCGCTCGACACGTGCCCTTCGCGGATGTCGCCGTTGAGGTCACTGGCCTTGCGGCTCCTGACCGCCGCGATGAAGTTGGCGAAGTGGTCGTCGGCGCCGCGCCACTTGCGCACTTCCTTGCCGGCCTGGTCGTAGGCGATCGCGCTCTCGTAGTTGGGAAAACGCACGTGGCCCCCTTCGCAGTGCACGACGACGCCGATGCCGGCGCCGAAATGCTCGTCCATGCGCTTGCCCCAGTCCTTGTCCTGACTGGCCTTGTCGCGCGGCAGGCCGCGCACCTCGAACACCAGCGGCGCGTTCGCGTAGTCGAACCAGGTGACCATGGTGTTGGGCGTGTTGCCGTCGTCGTCGTAACCAAGGCGCCCGCCGACCGAGAACACCCGCGGCGCGAGCTGCGGTTCGCCGAGCGCCCAGCGGGCGATGTCCATCTGATGGATGCCCTGGTTGCCGAGGTCGCCGTTGCCGGTGTTGAAGTCCCAGTGCCAGTCGTAGTGCAGGTTCTTGCGGTGCAGATCGACCTTGGCCGCGGGACCGCACCACAGGTCGTAATCGACCGAGGCGGGAGGCTGCTGGGGGCCGGCGACCTTGCCGATGCTCTGCCGCGGCTTGTAACACAGACCGCGCGCAACGCGGATCTTGCCGAGGTGGCCTTCGTGCAACCACGCGATCGCCTCTTTGATGCCGAGGCTCGAACGCGACTGCGTGCCGGCTTGCACGATGCGCCCGTACTTGCGCGCAGCGGCGACGATCTGTGCGCCTTCCCAGACGTTGTGTGAGACCGGCTTCTCGAGGTAGACGTCCTTGCCGGCCTGACAGGCCCACACCGCCATCAGGGCGTGCCAGTGGTTGGGCGTCGCCACTGCGATCGCGTCGACGTCCTTGCGTTCGAGCAGTTCGCGCACGTCGCGGCAGGTGTGCACGGCGTTGTCGTGCTTGGCGGCCTTGGCCGCGGCCTGCGCCAGAACGTCGCCGTCGACGTCGCACAGCGCGACGACCTTGACGCCGGGCAGCCGTGCGAACCCGTCGTAGTGGTTGCCGCCGCGGCCGCGCAGGCCGATGACCGCGATGCGCACTTCCTCGTTGGGGGACCAGCGTCCGGCGGCGAGCGCGGGACGGGCGAACGGGATGGCGGCGGCGGCGGCACCGGCGCCGCGCAGGAAGCCGCGACGAGTCGGAAGGGACATGGACACCTCTTCGGGGGACGGGGGCACGCTACGCTACGCCCCGTGTCGTCGACTGCCAACCACGGGGCCCTGATCGCGCCCGCATCGTTCATCGCCCTGCTGCTGGCGGCGGCGTGCCAGGCGCCGGCGACGCCGCGCATCCACCACGTCGCTCTGGCTGCCGAGGACGGCGCGTTCGCGGCGCTGCGCACGGCGTTCGTCGCCAACAATCGCGGCTACGATCTCGCCTATCATCGGGCGTGTGTCGAACTGGCGCCCGGTGAGCGCGACCGGGTCCTGTTCGTGCAGGGGCCCGTGGCGAGAACGGAGGCCCCGACCGTGGGCGACGTGCTGCTGCTGCGCGCCGGGCAACCGTGGCGTCTCGACGGCGAAGGATCGCTGGACCTGCTGGTGTTCTCGCTGCCCGAGTCCTTGCCCGCGGAGCTGCCGGCGGCCATCCGCCCCGATTGGGATCCGCGCATCACCGACACGCCCGGCGGCTGCGCCACCGAGACCGGCGCCTATCGCCGCATCCTGCTGACCTGGAAGCCCGAGGCCGGGCCCTATGTGTTGCATTCGCTCAACGCGCACCGCGTGCGCATCACCGATTCGTTTTCGCATTATCGCCCGATCGACGGCGGCTTCGACGAGTTCTACCTGGTGCAGATGGCGCCTGCCGCAGCGCGTCTCTTGACCTCGACGCAGGTGCCGGCGATCGAAGCGCGGGCCGTGACGCGTGAGCAGGCCGCCGGCCTGATCGAGGCTGCGCCGCTGCGGGTCGGCGACCTCGTCTACCTGCCGCGCGGCACGATGCATCGCGGGCTCGGGGGCGCGTTGGTGCAGGTGATCTCCGTGCCGGGTTTCGTGCCCAACACCGAGATCGGCGTCGACCATCACCTGCTCGCGATCAACCGACAGCTGCAGTTGCAGGGCGACGAACGATTGCCGATCAACGTGGTCGCGGCGCGCACGGCAGTCAAAAAGTGACGGCCCTGCGGGCATGATCGGCGCATGCGCTGGTCCTTCGCTGCAACTCTCTGCCTCCTGACCGCCTCACTCACTGCGCAACAGAGCCTCTCCGGAACGCGCCCCAACCTGATCTTCGTCTACAGCGACGATCACGCGGCCCACGCGATCAGCGCCTACGGTTCTCGCCTGAACCAGACGCCCAACCTCGATCGCATCGCGGCGAGCGGTCTGCGCTTCGACAACGCGTTCTGCGGCAACTCCCTGTGTGGTCCGGCGCGCGCCACGATCCAGACTGGCAAACACAGCCACGCGAACGGCTTCATGCGCAACGGCAACCGCTTCGACCCGGGGCAGGCGACGTTGTCCAAGCTGCTGCAATCGGTCGGTTACCAGACGGCCGTGATCGGCAAGTGGCACCTCGAGTCCGATCCGGTCGGCTTCGATCACTGGATGGTGCTGCCCGGACAGGGCCAGTACTACAACCCCGACTTCCTGACCGTGGACGGTCGCCAGCGCATCGAAGGGCACGTCACCGACATCACCATGGACCTCGGTCTGGACTGGCTGCAGCAACGCGACGAAGACCGGCCGTTCCTGCTGATGTGCCAGTTCAAGGCGCCGCATCGCAACTGGATGCCGGCGGCGGCCGACCTCGGGCTGTATCGCGACGGCGACCTGCCGGAGCCGCCGACGTTGTTCGACGAATACGAAGGCCGCACCGCGTCGGCACGGCACCAGGAGATGACCATCGCGCAGCACATGTACCTGCACTACGACCTGCTGGTGCCGCCGCGCCAAGGCGAAGAACTGCAGGGCGAGGATCGCGCCTATCCGGCGATCCGCGCGCGAATGACCGCGGCGCAGCGCGCCGCCTGGGACGCGGCCTACGCCAAGGAGGACGAGGCGTTCTACCGCGAGGACCCGCAGGGCAAGGAACGGGTGCGTTGGTACTACCAGCGCTACATCAAGAACTACCTGCGCTGCGTCGCCGGCATCGACCGCAACGTCGGCCGGCTGCTCGCGTGGCTCGATGCACGCCCCGAGGTCAAGGCGAACACGCTGGTCGTCTATTGCTCCGACCAGGGCTTCTATCTCGGTGACCACGGCTGGTACGACAAGCGCTGGATGTACGAGGAGAGCCTGCGCATGCCGTTGCTGATGAGCTGGCCCGGCAAGATCACCTCGGGACGGGAGCTGTCGCAGCTGGTGCAGAACATCGACGTGATGCCGACGTTCCTCGACCTCGCCGGCGTGCCGATTCCGGCTGACGTGCACGGCATGAGCATGGTGCCCCTGCTCGAGGATCGTCAGAACGTGCGTTGGCGCGACGCGATCTACTACCACTACTACGAGTCGCAGGCCGTGCACATGGTGCCGGCGATGTACGGGGTGCGCACCGAGCGCTACAAGCTGGTGCGATACTACGAGCCGCAGTGGAACGCGTGGGAGCTGTTCGACCTCGCCAAGGATCCGCAGGAATTGCGCAGCGTCGCCGACGATCCGGCCTACGCCGAGGTGCGCGAACAGTTGGCCAAACGGCTCATGCAGTTGCGTGAGCAATACGGCGACGACACTGGTGCGGTCGGTGACGGCGAGTTCCCGGTGCTCGCCGGCGTCGCGCGCGTGCGCAAGACCGACGGCGGCCTCGCGGTCTGGTGCAACGCCACCCAGGGATACCTGCTGCACACCGGCAGTCGCGGCGGCACGAGCACGTTCACGACCACGTTGACCTCGCGCGACGGCGGGCAGTTGCGCAACGGCTTCGTGGTCTTGGCCGGCGGCGATGCCCGCGGCGCCAAGGTCCGGGCCGGGATCGAGTTCGGGGCGAAGAACCTGGTGATCGCCGGGCCGGGCCGGGACGGCAACAAGGCCGACATCGCCTGGGACGGCAAGGCCTCGATCGAACTGCGCGTCACCGTCGATCTGCACGCGCATCGCGTCGTCGCCGAGGCCGCGGGCCAGCGCGTCGAGGCGTCGTTGCCCGCCGATTGGCAGCAGCTGACGGCGTGGGGCTACGGCGCGAGCAACGCCGAGACCGAGTTCACCGAGCTGGTCGTGAAGTGAGGCGCGGCGCAGGAAGAACATCCTCCCGAGCCCGCGCCAAGAACGCGTGCCCGGGAGGATGAGTGCCACGACGACCGCGTCCGGGCAGGTGCCCTTGGAATCGGCGTCCCCAGCCGATGGCCGGCACCCGGTCGGTGGCGAGAGATCAGAACCGGCGCGGCAGCCGACAAGCGAGTCGGCGGCCGCGCGTCCGTGACCTTGCACGCGCCGTGCCACCATGCGCCCGCCGCGATGGTCCCCGGTCGTTGCTTCGGCGCGGAACGCGTCCTGTTCACGCCGTGCCCAGGCGTGGTCGCAGGTTGACCATGTCGTCACCGCGGGTCGAACAGACCTCGCCGAACGTCGGCTCTTGTGTGCTTTCGCCGAACCCGCGCCGCGGCTAGAACGCCAACCATGACCTTCCGCGGCCTCGCATGGCGCGTCGGCTTGCCGTTCCTGCTGCTGGTGATCGCCGAGACCGTGGGGTTGGCGTTCTACATGTCGTCGCAGATCGCGGCCGAAGAACGCGCGCGGCTCGAGCGGCTCGCGGCCACGAACGCCGTGTTCATCAAGAACACCAGTCTGCCGCCGGGCGAACGGCTGGCCGCCGATCTGCAGCGGGCCACGGGCTTCGACGTCTACTTTCGCCACGGTCGGGTGCTGACGCCGCCGGCGCCCGCCGCGTTGGCGAGGGCGCTCGAGGCTGCCGTCGCGGACGGCGCGGCGCGCCGCAGCCCGGGCTTCGAGGTCGTCGCCGTCGATCTGCACGCGGACGGATCAGGCGCGGGCCAACTCTACGCGGATCAGCAGATGCTGGTGGTGCGTGAGGTCGGCAGCGAGTTCCTCGACAGCCGCATCGTGCGCGTGCTGTCGGCGTTCTGGCTGTTGGCGATCGTGATCGCCTGGCTGGCGGTGCGCGGGTTGGTGCGCCCGCTGCGCAGCCTCGCCGCCAAGCTGCCGAGCATCGAGAGCGACGCGGCGCTCGAGGTGCCCGAGGCCGACCGACGCGACGAGATCGGCGACGTCGCGAGGGCGTTCCTGGCCACGCGGCAGGCGTTGCAGGACGAACGCGATCAGCGCGCGCGCATGGAGAAGCTCGCGGCGCTGGGGCGCATGACCGCGTCGCTCGCGCACGAGATCCAGAATCCGGTGGCGGCGATCAAGATGCACGCCCAGCTGCTGCGCGACGGCGACAGCGCTGAGGTCGCCGAAGTGGTCGAACACGAAGCCGCGCGCATCGAGGACCTGGTGCATCAGTGGCTGTTCCTGAGTCGCCCCGAGCCACCCGCGCTCGGCGTGCGTGATCTCGGTGAACTGATCGACGAACTGGCCCGTTCGCTGCGCCGCCGCTTCGAACACGCGCGCGTGACCTTGCGCGTGACCCTCGCCGCGCAGCGGCAAGGCGACCTCACGATCGCCGGTGACGGCAAACGACTGCGCCATGTCTTCTCCAATCTGTTCGGCAACGCGATCCAGGCGATGCCCCACGGCGGCCCGTTGGATGTCAGGTTCACGGATACGGGCGACGGCGTGCGGGTGGTCGTGCGTGACCACGGGGCCGGATTCTCGGCCGCGGCGCTCGCGCGCGTGGGGGAGTTCTTCTTCAGCGAGAAGGAGGGCGGCATGGGCATCGGTCTGGGGGTCGCCCGCGAGATCGTCGTCGCCCACGGCGGCACGCTGCGCGCCGGCAACGCCGCCGATGGCGGCGCGGAGGTGACGGTATGGTTGCCGCGCCGCCCCCCGGCGCAGGGCGGCGCGACCAGTGCCGGAGTCTCGGCAGCGGAAGGCACCGGCGGGAATCTGTCATGAAGTCGATCCTGATCCTCGAAGACGAAGCGGCCCTGGCGTCGGCCCTCTCGATCCTCGTCAAGCGCATGGGCCACGAGGCCACCACCGCGGCGTCGGCGGGGCGCGGCCTGCAGTGCCTGGAGCAGCGGCGGCCCGACCTCGTCGTGCTCGACATCGGTCTGCCCGATCGCAACGGCATCGAGGTGCTGGCGGACATCCGCGAGCGTGAGCCGGACCTGCCGGTGTTGGTGATCACCGCGCACGGCAACCTGCACAACGCCGTCGAAGCCAAGAAGCGCGGCGCCTCGGGTTACCTCGTCAAGCCGCTCGATCTGCCGGAGCTCGAGACGACGCTGCGCGCGTTGCTGCACGAAGGGGACGCGGAGGTCGTTGCCGCTGAACGGCCTTCGGTGGTGGGCCCGGCGCCCGTGTTGATCGGTTCGGCTGCGGCGATGCAGCCGGCCTTCGCGGCGATCGCCCACGCCTGCGCTGCCGACGTGCCGGTGCTGATCACCGGGCCGACCGGCATCGGCAAGTCGCTGACGGCGCGTGTCATCCACCTGCACGGCAAACGGCACGCGGGACCGTTCGTCTCACTCGCCTGCGCGAGCCTGCCCGAACACCTGCTCGAAGCCGAACTGTTCGGTCACGAACGCGGCGCGTTCACGGGCGCCGAGGCGACGCGCATCGGCCACATCGAGCGGGCCGCCGGCGGCACGCTGCTGCTCGACGAGATCGGTGAGGTGCCGACGGCGCTGCAGGTCAAGTTGCTGCGTGTGGTCGAGGAGAAGACGTTCGTGCGGGTCGGCGGCCGGGAGGACCGCACCGTCGACCTGCGCATCATCGCCGCGACCAACCAGGACCTCGGCAAGGCCGTCGCCGAGGGGCGCTTCCGGGAGGACCTGCTCTACCGGTTGCGGGTGCTCGAGGTGAAGTTGCCACCGCTCGCCGAGCGCGTCACCGACCTGCCGGCCCTGTGCGCCTACCTGCTGTCCGACATCGGCGGCGAGCGAAAGTTGATGCTCGCCGAGTCGGCACTGACGCTCTTGCGCCGCCACGCCTGGCCAGGCAACGTGCGTGAGTTGCGGAACGCGCTCGAACACGCGGCCGCGGTGTGCAGTGGCAGCGTGATCCTCGACACGCACCTGCCCGCCGAGTTGCGCCGGCTGACCGGCGGAGTGCCCGAATCGTCGCTGCTCGACGGGGCGCTGCACGAGTGGATCGACGACCGGCTGCGCCGCGGCTGTGACTACGCGGCGCTGCACGACGAACTCGAAGGGCGCCTGCTGGCGGCGCTGCTGCCGCGTTATGGCGGCAAACCGACGCTGCTGGCGCGGGCACTCAAGCTCAACCGCGCGACGCTGCGCAAGAAGCTGCGCCGCGACGGGGACGACGGCGCCGCCGACGAGCCCGAGGCCGATTGATGGTGGGATTGCCGGGTTGTGAATGGTGGCGCCGCGGCGCAACTCAGCGCCGATGACCACGACCATCGACACCGATTCCCTGCTCGACTTGCCGCTGCGCACGGCCGGCGGCGATGCGACGACGCTGCGCGGACAACTCGGTGCGCGCGCGACGGTGGTGGTGTTCCTGCGCCACTTCGGTTGACTGTTGTGCCGCGAACGGGCGGCGCAGTTGCGCCGCCGCGACCAGGAGCTGGCGGCGGTCGGGGCCAAGGTGGTGTTCGTCGGCACCGGCACCCCCGCGATGGCGAACGACTTCGCCACGTCGTGGGCCGGTGAGCACGTGGTGCTCAGCGACCAGGACCGCAAGACCTTCTTCGCCGCCGGCATGCGCCGCGGATTGGGCGCGACGCTGCACTGGCGCTTGTTTCGCAACGCGTGGCGCGCGTTCCGGGCCGGGTTCCGGCAGACCAAGGTGCAGGGGGATCCCTGGCAGCAGGGCGGCGTGCTGGTGATCGAGCCGGGCGGGGCGCTGTTGCATCAGCAGCACGATCGCGTCGGCGGTGACCCGATCGATCTCGACGCGGTGGTCGCCGCGGCGCGGGACGTCACCGAGTGAGCGACGATCGGCTACGGCCTCTCAGCCGACCGTCGACGCGACCGCGGTCGGCCGCGCCGCCCGCAGGCGGGTGACCGCCGCCGGTAGCGCGTACTGCTCACCCGCCCAGCCGCTGACGAAGCGTCCGCCGCGCGCTTCGCCGCGCAGCTCGAGGCTGCGCAGCGCGCGCAACATCAATCGCCACGGTACGGGAAACTTGTGTTCGAGCAGCAGCGTGTGGCAAACCACACCGAAACGGCGCAGCGCCGCGAGCGCGATCAGTTCGATCGCGGCTTCGCTGGCGCGTTCGTTGTCTTCGGGCCACGGCACCAGGCTCCAGCGGCCGACTGCGAACACCGGGAAGTGCCGCCGGCTCGGCGCGATCGCCAGCTGCCGCATCGCCGCGAACGAGTCGCAGCTGGCCAGGCCGTGCCCGACCAACTCGGACAGACCTTCTTCGAGCTGGCTCGGCAGGAGCCGACTGGCGGTCTCGAGGTCGGTCGGGAACACGGCCCCACGCTGTTGCAGGATGGCGTGCAGCGTGCGCGCCGGTCCGCCGAGCGCGGTGGTGTCGGGGTGTTCGAGCGGCAGTTCCAGCCAGCGCTGCAACTCGGCCCGCGGCACGATCGAGATCGGGCACCGGCTCAGCGGTCCGCGCCACGGACCCCACAGGCGTAGCCACACGAACTCGCCCGACAGTGTCACCTGATCGAGGTGCTCGCGGCGGAAGCCGGCGATCCGTTCGGGCAGGATCGCGGTCTCCCAGTCGCTGGCTGCGAATGTCGCGGTGCTGAGTTGGTGCAGCGTGTTGCCCAAGCCGCGTGGGCCCGCGTTGTCGGCGTCGCCGACGTGTTGCCAGCCGGGCAGGAACGCGGCGAACTCGGCCGGACTGACGGGTTGCACTGCCGCGCGCAACCGTTCGAGCATGGTGTTGCGGGCGCGTGCCAGCAGCCGGCGGTGGCCGAACAGTTCGCGGCCGTGGCAGCGTGCCCGCATCGCCGTGCCTTCCGCCTCGAGGGTGCGCAGCCATTCGAGTTCGTTCTCGGGCACGGTGTCGACGTAGATCGGGAACTGCGCCTCGAGCCTGCCGCGCCAGCGGTCGAGCGACTCGCGACTGGCTTCGGCGGCGAACCAGCGCGCGCCATCGCGCCGCGCGCGACCGTCCGCCGCCAGGGTGTCGAGCCACTCGCGCCACGCCGGCGGCACCTCGTGCTCGTCGAGCCAGCCCATCCAGCCGAGCGCTTCGTGCAGCTCTTCGGCCGAACGGGGATCGGGCCAGCATTGTTCCTGCACGGTCGCGACCGCCGCGGGGTCGAGGTCGCTGCCGCGCTCGCCCGACGACGACGAACGCGCGCCGCGTTGGGCGCCGGCCACGGCCTGGGTGCGGCGTTCTTCGAGCGGCGCGTCGTCGAGGAACGCGTACGGCATCGCGTGCAGGATGCCGGCTGCGAACGGCGACGGTTCGTTGCCGTCGATCACGTGCAGGCCGATGTCGCCGTTGCGCACGCGCGTCAGCAGCGCCAGGAAACCATCGAGGTCCATCGCCTCGAACATGCAATCGGCGATCGTCTGGTCGACCACCGGGTGCCCTTGGGGTACCTCGATCGGCCCCGGCGGCAGCGTCTCGGGACACGCCAACGCCGCCGGGAACGCGGCGGCCAGCGCGTCGTCGGCGCGGAACCGCAGCAGCGGCGCGGGTACCTTCTTGCCGCCGCGAGAACGTTCGACCAGCAGCGAGCGGGTCACGTTCCAGCGCCATCGTGCGGCGAACATCGGCGCCGGCAACACGGCCTGGGTGAGCACTTCGGTCGCGGTGTTCGGGTGCAGGAACTGCCAGACGTCCTCGAGCGGAAAGCTGTGCATCGGCCCGAGCGAGATCAGTACCGCCTCCTCGTTGGCCGCGGCCTGCAGTTCGAAACCGAAACCGACGCAGAACCGTTTGCGCAGCGCCAGCCCGAAGGCGCGGTTGATCCGGCTGCCGAACGGGCTGTGCAGTACCAGCTGCTGGCCGCCGGTTTCGTCGAAGAACCGTTCGAGCACCAGACGGTCCTGGGTCGGCATCGCGCCAAGTGCGGCGGCGCCGGCGCGCAGGTACTCGGCCAGTTGTTCGGCCGCGGCGAGTGGGATGCCACATTCGCGCGTCAGCCAGGCCGCGTCGACGCCGTGTTCGCGCACCTGCGCCACCGCGGCGCTGAGTTCCGCCGACCGCGACGGCCCTTCGGCGACCCAGAACGGCAGGCTCGGGGGCACGCCGGGCGCTTCGGTGACGCGCAGCTTGCCGCTGCCGAGCCGCCGGATCTGCCAGCTGGTCGCGCCGAGCTGGAACACGTCGCCGACCGACGACTCGATCGCGAAGTCCTCGTGCACGGTGCCGACCGCGGTGTCGTCGTGGTCGAGCACGACCTGCCAGTCGGCGACGTCGGCAATCGCGCCGCCGCAGGTGATCGCGGTGAGCCGCGCGCGGCGTGTGCCGCGCACGGTGCGGTGCACGCTGTCGCGGTGCAGCAGCGCCGTGCGCTCGCCCGCGTGCATCGCCAGCACGGCGTCGAAGCGCTCGCGCGGCAGTTCGCGAAACGGCCACGCCGTCTGCGCCAGCGCATACAAGTCGTCCTCGGCGATCGTCTCGCACGCCACCGTGGCGACCAGTTGCTGGGCGAGGATGTCGAACGGATGCCGCGGCTGGGTGGTGCGGTCGAGGTCGCCCGTGCGCACTGCGAGCAGCAGGGCGGTGCAGGCGACCAGGTCGTCGCGCGTCAGCGGGAACAGCCGACCCTTGGGCAGCCTGCCGATGCCGTGGCCGGCGCGGCCGACGCGCTGCAGGAACGCCGCGATCGCCGGTGTCGGGCCGATCTGCACGACCAGGTCGACGTCGCCGATGTCGATGCCGAGTTCGAGCGAGCTGGTGGCGACCAGGGCCTTGAGCTGGCCGTGCTTGAGGCGCTGCTCGGCGTCGAGTCGGCGCGCCTTCGACAGCGAACCGTGGTGGCTGGTGACGTGTTCCTTGCCCAGGCGTTCGGCGAGGCGCGCGGCGACGCGTTCGGCGAGCTTGCGCGTGTTGGTGAACACCAACGTGGTGCGATGTTCGCCGACCAGCGCGGCGATCTGGTCGAAGATCTCGGCCCAGGTCTCGGTGTCGCAGATCGTGTCGAGCGGCGCGCCGGGCACCTGCAGCTGCAGGTCGAGGGTGCGGCGGTGGCCGACGTCGACGATCGTGCACGGCCGACCGGTGCCGGCGAGCAGGCCCGCGGTCGCTTCGATCGGCCGCTGCGTCGCCGACAGGCCGATGCGCTGCAGCCGGCCGCCGGCTTGCGTCACCAGCCGGTCGAGTCGTTCACACGACAGCGCCAGGTGGCAGCCGCGTTTGCCGGCCGCGAGCGCGTGGATCTCGTCGACGATCAGGGTCTTCGCCGTGCTCAGCATCGCCCGGCCGCGCACGCTGGTCAGCAGGATGTAGAGCGACTCCGGCGTGGTGACCAGGATGTGCGGCGCCTTGCGGGTCATCGCCGCACGTTCGCTCGCCGGCGTGTCGCCGCTGCGCACCATCACGCGCACGTCGGGCAGTGCCGGGTCGAGCTCACGCAGCTCGGCGAGCGGCTGCTGCAGGTTCTTCTGCACGTCGTTGGCCAGCGCCCGCAGCGGCGAGACGTAGACGATCTGCAATTCGTCGGGCAGCGCGGCGCCCTGCTGCAGCAACCGGTCGAGTGAGTGCAGGAACGCGGCCAGCGTCTTGCCCGAGCCGGTCGGCGCCGCGATCAGCACGTGTTCGCCGGCGCGGATCTTCGGCCACGCCAGTTGCTGCGGTTCGGACGGCTGGCCGAGGCGCTGGTGGAACCAGCGGGCAACGGTGGGGTGGAAGGCGGTCAGCACGGGTCGGGTCAGTTCGCGAACACGTCGTCGATGGTGGCGGCGTCGAGAATGCGTTCGGCCCAGCGGTCGAGCTCGGTGAGGCTCGCCGAACGGATGCGCGGGGCGAGATCCTCCGCGGCGGAGCCGAAGCGCTTCTGCAGTTGCAGCAACAGCAGCTCGGCCCGGCCCTCGACGCGCCCCTCGACGCGTCCCTCGACGCGGCCTTCGTGACGACCCAGTTCCAGACCTTCTCGCTTGAGTCTCTCGGCGGTGGACATGACGGTGTGCTCCGGGCGTTGCAGGATGTGTTCGAGCAGCAGCTGCAGGGTGCGGGGTTCGATCTCGCGGACGCGAAGACAATAACAGGCGATGGCGGCGATGGCGTCGGCTCCCGCGGGTGGCCCCGCTTCGGCGTCGACGGCGCGCAGCAGATCGGCCCACCGCCGCAGCGCCGCGAGCGTGTCGTCGTCGGACTGCTCACGGAAGAATCGCAGGGCGAGGCGGGTGAGCACCAGCACGGGAGGCAGAGGGGCGTTGCGGATCGCCGCCTCGTCCTGACGCTGCAGGTCGTCGACGAGGAGGCGCAGTCGCGGCGCGAACGCGTTGTCGAGGTCGTCGGTGGCTGCGGCGTCCGGCAGCGCGGTGCTGCCGTGGTAGAGCAGTGCGGGGATCACCACCGCCGGCCGGCCCGGTGCCTTGCGCAGTGCGCGACGTGACAGCAGCACCACGTAGGACGCGATCTGCAGTTCGAATCGCCGGTCCGACCAGCTCTTGTGTTCGAGCACGAACCGCACTTCGCCGCCGTTGCGGCGCATTGCCACGAACACCTGGTCGGTGATCTCCTGGCGCAGCGAGGCACGGTTCACCTTCTGCGGTTCTGGAGCGAGGGTGTGCCACTCGATCTCCGCTTGCCAATGGGCAGGCAGCAGCCACCGCAGCCATGCGGCGGCCAGCGACGCATGTGCGAAGACGAAGTGGAACAGGTCGTCGTGGGGTTGAGCCAACACGTTCTCCTGCCCCACAGACGCGCATGGGGGGCAGGTTCCGTGCGCTTTCCGCGCCAGGCGACGGCCTGGTCAGGCATCGCCGGCTGCGCCATCGTGCCCATGGCGCGCGAGCGGCACAGTCGATACACCGCGTCGATGGACCTGGGCTTCGAGACGATCGGCAACGCCTGCCTCATCTTCCACGACCGCGGACCCGTGCTCGCCACCGATCCATGGCTGCACGGCACCGCCTACTTCGGCGCCTGGCGGCTCAGCCACGAGGTGCCGCGGCAACAGCAGGAGAACGTCGCTGCGTGCAAGTTCCTGTGGATCTCACACGGTCACCCCGACCACCTGAGCCTGCCGTCGCTCGAACCGCTGCGCGACAAGAAGATCCTGCTGGCCGATCACTACGGAGGTCGCATCGCACGCGACCTGCGCGGCATGGGCTACGACGTCACGGTGATGAAGTGTGGGCAGTGGCTGCAGGTCAGCGACCGCATGCGCATCGCCGCGCTCGCCAACTACAACCAGGACGCGTCACTGGTCGTCGACCTCGACGGCCATCTGATCGTCGACGCCAACGACGCCGGCAATCGCGGCAGCAGCCGCTTCCTCGATCGCGAACGCACGAACTTCCGCAAACGCACGGTGATCGCCTGCCTGACCGGCTACGGCGACGCCGACATGATCAACTTCTTCGACGAACAGGGCCGCCGCGTGCCGCCCGCCGCGATGGCACACACGCCGCAAGGGCCCGGCATCGCCGCGCTGCTGCACCACTACGACATCGACTACTTCGCGCCGTCGAGCTCGATGCACCGCTACAACCGCAGCGACAGCGTCTGGGCCGACTCCTGCGCGACGCCGATCGAGGACCACGCCAAGGGGTTCGACGGCGGCAAACGCACGTGTCTGCCCGCCTACGTGCAGTTCGATCTGCACACCGGCACCTACGAGAAGATCGGCCCCAAGGCCAACGACGGTCCGCCCGAGGATCCGTCGGTCTACGGCGACGACTGGAGCACGCCGCTCGAGCGCGACGAGCAGGAACTGCTGCGCACCTACTTCGGCAAGTTCGAGCACCTGCAGGCGCACTTCGACTTCGTCAAGTTCGCGGTCGGCGGCCGGGAGACGACCGTCGACCTCGGCAAGGGGCACGGCCGCGGCGTGACGTTCGCGACGCCGCGCCAGTCGCTGGTCTCGGCGGTGCAGTGGAACGCGTTTGACGACATCCTGATCGGCAACTTCTGCAAGACCACGCTGCACGGCGACTGGTGGGGCAAACACGGCGCCGACGCGCTGTATCCGCACTTCACGCCGTTCGTGACCAAGTTCGGTGACAACGGCGGCGCCTACGACGCCGCGGGGCTGCGCGCCTACTTCGCCGAGTATCTGCGCCGCGGCTTCACCGAGTTCACGGCCGAGGCCGCCGATCAGGAGATGAAGGTCGCGTTGGCGCCCTACCTGGGCTGATCACTGCCGCGCCTGGGAGTCTGGGACACGGGAGGCAGGGATGCAGTGTGCCTGCAGCCTGCCCTCTGGTCGCGGCGGCGAAACGCAGTCGAATCCAGCCGATTCGGCGAGGCTTCGGCGGCGCGAGCAGGGGCGGGGGGCGGGTGCAATGCGCCCTGTGCTTCCGCGTCCCAGACTCCTGGGGGCGGGACAACCGCGTTGCAGCGCATCGGCTCGCAATCGGTGGGGGCGCCGCGTAAAGACCGGGCCTTCGCCTGTCCCGAGAAAGCCCATGAAGATGCTGCGTGCCGCCGCCTGTAGCCTGTTGCCGTTCCTGTTGATTCCCGCGCTGTCGGCCCAGGATGCCGCGGTCGCCACGACGCCGACGCAGGCCGACCCGCTGCCGGCCGGCATGGCCGAGAAGATCGTCTTCGAAGGCATCGAACACAGCCACGCGATGCAGTTGCTGCGCGACCTGTGCGCCAACGGGCACCGGCTCACCGGCTCGGACAACTTCACCAAGGCGTGTGAGTGGGGCCTGGCCCAGTTCCAGAAGATGGGGCTCGACGCCCACCTCGAGGAATGGGGCGAGTGGCAGCTCGCCTGGCAACGCGGCGCCTGGATCGGCCGCATCGTGCACCCGATCCAGCTCGACATGTACGTGGCCACCGAGGCATGGACCGCGGGCACCAAGGGCATGCAGAAGGGACTCGTGGTGATGGCGCCCGCCAGCATCGAAGACGTCGCCGCCGACGAACTGCGCGGCAAGTGGCTGTTCCACGGTCGCCAGCGCCCGTCGCCGGCCGTGCGGCAGGCGTGTGAGGAAGCCGGCATTCTGGGTTGGGTCTACCGCGCCGGTGACCCGACCCCGCAGTTCCCGACGCGCGTGCGGGTGTTCGGCGACCAGCGCACGGCGATGAAGTCGATCGACGACGTGCCGACCGTGCCGTCGATCGCCGTGCGTGCCGACGACGCCGACCAGTTGCTCGAGCTGCTCGAGCAGGCCGGCAGTGGCGGCGGCGAGGCGCCGATCTGCGAGTTCGACATCCAGAACAGCTTCAAGAAGGGCCCGATCAAGCTGCACAACGTGATCGCCGAGATCCGCGGCACCGAGAAGCCCGACGAGGTCGTGGTCGTCTGCGGCCACCTCGACAGCTGGCACCAGGCGCAAGGCACGACCGACAACGGCACCGGCGCGACCTCGACGCTCGAGGCGGCGCGCATCCTGGCCGCGGTCGGCGCCAAGCCCAAACGCACGATCCGTTTCTGCCTGTGGGGTGGCGAGGAGCAGGGGTTGCTCGGCAGCCGCGGTCACGTGCAGCGTCGCCGCACCGAGATGGACAAGGTCTCGGCGGTCTTCAATCACGACACCGGCACCAACTGGGCGCAGACGCTGTCGGTCACCGCGAAGATGGCCGAACAGCTCGAGCCCGTGTTCGCCCACGTCAACCGGCTGATGAAGGCGCCCGACGAGGACTGGGCCGATGACGTCTTCGACCTGCGCAAGGTGCAGTCGGTGCGCGGCGGCGGCGGCAGCGACCACGCCTCCTTCATCGCTGCCGGCGTGCCAGCCTGGTCCTGGGGTCTCAAGGGCCGCAGCGACTACTTCCAGTACACCTGGCACACGCAGTGGGACACGATCGACGTTGCGATCGAGGAGTACCAACGCCACACCGCGACGGTGATCGCGATCGCGGCCCTGGGCACGGCCAATCTCGATCAGTTGCTCGACCGCGAAGGCGTCTCGGCCGGCGGCGGGCGGGGCCAGTCGTCGGCGTTCGCCGAGGGCTGGTTCGGCGCGAGCTTCGAGGGCATGAAGTTCAAGGACGTCAAGGCCGACGGCCGCGCTGCCAAGCTGGGCATCAAGGACGGCGACGTGCTGGTCGAGGTGGGCGGCAAGAAGATCGAGAGCCTGCGGCAGATCTTCCAGTTCGCGCGCGAGGTCGAGGGCGACAACGTCGAGTTCGTGTTCCGGCGCGGTGACGAGACCCTCAAGGGTGCCTTGCCCAAGAGCGACGTGCAGTTCCGGCGCGGCGGCTGACCGATCGCCAAGCGCGGTGCGTTTGCGCAGCAGAACTTCGTCGGTTGCGCAGTAGCGCCGCGCCCGCAGGTTTTCTAGCATGCGCAACTCGGTGGGAATGCCCACCACGAGCCGGTGTGGTCCGCGGGTGGTTCCCCGCGGGCGGTCAACGCGCCGGATCGTTGGCGAGAACCCGGGCGACGCTTCGCAATTCCGCAGCGTGGCTCGTCGCGATTGGCGGTTGAGCAAGGTGTTTGGGATCCGCTTCGCCGGTTCCGACACGACAGTTCAGGCCGGGTGCCGGGCGGCACGCGCGCCACGGAGGGACACATGAAGCAGAACGAGCGTTTGCTGGTTTACGCAGTCACGGGCTTCCTCGCGGTGATCCTGGTCATCGCGGTCTGGTTCGGCAACGACGCCGCCGCAGGGTTGCGTTCGAAGACCGACGCCGACAACTCGGCGCAGGAGCTGGAGGGCCGGGAACTCAAGGACATCGGTGACCTGCTGGGCACCAAGAAGCCTGAGGGCACTCCGGCAAGCGGCGATCCGGTTGCCCCTGGGGCCGGCAATACCCCTGGGGCCGGCAATCAGACCGGCGAGCAGCCCCTGGTCAGCCGCAGCACCGCGATGGTCGCCGCCGACCTGGTCGCTCAGCAGCTCGGCCCGAGCCGCCGTGAGTACACGGTGCGCTGGGTCACCGCGCGCGCCGGGGATTCGCTCGAGACCCTGGTGGTGCGCTGGTGCGGCTCGCGCGACTTCGTCGAGAAGGCGCTGCGCCTCAACGAGGACCTTGGCATGCTCAAGATCGGCAAGGAGGTCGCGGTGCCATGGGTCGACGACGAGATCGTGCTCGAAGTGCACGAGGCGCGTCAGGCCAAGAAGCTCGCTGGCGTTGCCAACGGTGACCGCGGCATCGGTCTCAACGACGGCAACCTGCCGACGGGTGGGGGGCAGGCTCCGGCCGGACCGAGCCGCCAGGATTCGGGTCGGATCGGTGACCTCCTGCAGCCGCAGGTGCCGGAATCTCCTGGCTTCCGCGAGCCGGGTGCTGGTGCGGATACGGGCGCCCTTGCGGACAAGAGCGCAGTGGGCCAGAACGCTGGCGTGCTGACTGCCGATCGCGGCCTGGTCGGTGGCTCTGGGGCGACCCGCTACACGGTGAAGAGCGGCGATTCGCTGTGGGCGATCGCGGCCCGCACCTACGGGCGCACTCAGGCCGACAAGATGGTGCCGGAGATCAAGCGCGCCAATCCGGGCGTGACCGAAAAGCTGAAGCCGGACCAGGTGCTGGTGCTGCCGCCGAAGTCCTGAGCCCGGAACGGCGTGCCGCGAGAGCCGACCGCTACTTCAACCCGTAGCGGTCGAGCTTCTTGTAGAGGTTGCTGCGCTGCAGCTCGATGCGCTCGGCGGTGCGTTTGATGTTGCCCTGGTTCTCGATCAGCTTGCGGCGCAGGAACTCCTTCTCGGTCGCGGCGCGGAAGTCCTCGAGCCGCTCGAACTGAAACCAGTCGGTGCCGCCGGCGCCTTGTCCGCTCGGCGCGGCGACGCCGACCCCCTGCAGGTCGCCGACGTCGACCTCGCTGCCTTCGGCCAGGATCGCGGCGCCTTCGAGCACGTTCTTGAGCTGCCTCACGTTGCCCGGCCACGGTTGTGCCGCCAGCCAGCCGAGCGCCTTGCCGGTCAGCTTGCGCGTCGGCAGCCGGTTGCGGCGACAGGCCTGGGTCAGGAAGTGTGTCGCCAACGCCGGCACGTCGCCGTGGCGTTCGCGCAGCGGCGGCAGGTGCACACGCACCACGTGCAGCCGGTAATAGAGGTCCTCGCGGAAGGTCTTGCCCTCGACCATGGCCTGCAGGTCCTGGTTGGTGGCGGCGAGCAGGCGCACGTCGACCGCCGTCGTGCGCGTGCCGCCCAGCCGCTGCACGACGCGGTCCTGCAGCACGCGCAGCAGCTTGGCCTGCATCGGCAGGGGCATGTCGCCGACCTCGTCGAGGAACAGGGTGCCGCCGTCGGCCTGTTCGAACGCGCCGGCGCGCGCCGACACCGCCCCGGTGAAGGCGCCCTTCTCGTGGCCGAACAGTTCACTCTCGACCAGGTCGGCCGGGATCGCGGCGCAGTTCAGGGCCACGAACGGGCCGCTGGCGCGCGCGCTGCGATCGTGCAGCTGCCGGGCGATGAGTTCCTTGCCGGTGCCGTTCTCGCCCGTGACCAACACCGTCACGTCGGTGGCGGCGACCTTGTCGACCATGCTTCGGACCTGAGCGATCGCTTCGCTGTCGCCCAGCAACTGCTGCTCGTCCTGCAAGGCCTTGCGCAGGTCGCGGTTCTCGTTGGTGAGGCGCGAATTGGCCAGCGCGTTGCGGATCGACAGCACCACGCGGTCGTTGGTGAACGGTTTCTGCAGGAAGTCGTAGGCGCCCTTGCGCACCGCCAGGACTGCGGTCTCGAGGTCGCCGTGCCCCGAGATCATCACCACGGGCAGGTCCGAGCGCAGGTGGCGGATGCGGTCGAGCACCTCGAGGCCGTCGAGTTGCGGCAGTTTGACGTCGAGCAACACCAGATCGATGTCGGGGTGCTGCTCGACCGCGGCCAGACCGGCCAGGCCATCCGCCGCCTCGAGGGTCCGCCAGCCCTCGTAGTCGAGGGCGAACGCCAGTTCCTCACGCACGGCGCGGTGGTCGTCGACGATCAGGATCCGGGCTGCTGGGGCCACCATGGCGGCGCAGGCTAGCGGCGACGCGCCGCTGTCGCACCCGCGCCCTCGACCTTCCGGCGGCGGCCCGGCAGCGCGGCGCCCGGATTTTTGGCGGGCCGCTGGCGGCCTTGGCACCGGGACCTCGACCCGGTTCCCGCGGCGCTGCGCCCCCGTCGCCGGCCCCGGCGTGGCCTTGGGGTATCCTTGCGTCGTCAACTCGAGCCCGTGCGTCTACTTGACGGTGGGGCGACGGAACTTAGCATGCACGGCCCCCTGCCCGCAGAAAGCTGGCAGACCGGCAGTTCCGGCGCCCGTCCCCAATGCCCAAGGCGCCGTAGCTCCCGAATTTCGCCGCCCTCTCCCAAAGACCCCTCTGCCTTTCCGTTCCAAGGAGTCCTGTTTCATGGCCCGCTCGTTCCCTCAGTCTCTCCTGGCGGCCGCTGTTGCCGTCGTCGTCGGTGGCTCGGTCCTCGCGCAGGGCACGTCGCTGCAGGAGGCTTCGAAGGCGCTCCGTCTTGGACAAAAGGAGGAAGCCGTCACCAAGTTGCGGGAGATCCTGTCCGCGGATCCTTCGAACGCCGACGCCCTCGAGCTCTACCAGTCGATCTCGCAAGACGAGTGGTACATGCTCATGACCGAGAAGGGTGAGATCCAGCAGATCGCCCAATCGATCCTCGACCGCGCCAAGACCGAACGCGTCGCGCGTTCGCGCGACGAAGGCGCGATCGCCGAGCTCATCAACACGGCGACCGCCGTCGATTCCGACTACGGCACGCGCCAAGGCGCGATCAACAAGTTGATCAACCAGCACGGCGAATTCGCGGTGCCCGGCCTGGTCGAGAAGCTCGGCAACAAGGACGACGAAGAAGGTCAGATCCAGGCCGTCTCGGCGCTGACGCAGATCGGCGCCGCCGCCGTGCTGCCGCTGATCGCGGCGCTCGAGAGCAGCAACGAACTGACGGTGCAGAACGCCGCCGCCGCGCTGAGCATGATCGGCGACGCGCGCGCCAACGGCTACATGCTGAACCTGGCCAGCGACAGCCGCGCCGGCGTCAGCACCATCGCCAAGCGTTACCTCGCCAAGAAGGGCATCCAGGGTGACGCCGTCGCGACGCTGCTCGACAGCAGCCGCAGCTACCTGCGGGGCACGGTGCCCCCGGGCGGCTTCAGCGAGGTCGTCTGGACGCTCGTCGACGACAAGCTCGTCGCCACCGACGTGCCGGCGCTGGTCTACCCCAGCGAACTGGCCAAGACCTGCGCTGCCGACGCGGTGCGCATCGCGCCGGCGAGCCTCGAGGCCCGCAGCATGCTGGCCCAGGCCAACCTCGGCCAGGCCAACCTGATCGAGGCCTCGATCGCCAAGGGTGACGAAGCCGCGATGGCGCTGCAGGGCGTCGCCGCCGACCTCAAGATCGCGGCCCTCGCGAGCGGCGTCGATTCGCTGCGCTCGGCGCTCGAAGCCGGCATGAAGCAGGGCATGGCCCCGGTCGCGCTCGGCGCGATCGACGCGCTCGGCGCCGCCGAGAGCAACGAGACGGTCGGCCAGAGCGCGTTGCTCACCGCCCTCGACAGCACCGACAAGCGCATCAAGTACGCGGCCGCCCAGGCGCTGGTCCGCGCCACCGGTGGTGTGCAGGTGCCGCAGGCCGACAAGGTCGTCGCGGTGCTCGGTGAGGCCGTCGCCGAAGAGGCGACGCGCACCATCCAGGTGATCGGCGAGACCGTCGACAGCAAGGCTGCGGTCGCCGCCGCCAGCGGCACGCGCGGCAACATCGTCAACGCCAGCACCAACGCGGTGACCGGCATGCACAATCTGCTGGTCAACCCCAACGTCGACGTCGTGGTGATCCAGGAGATCCTGCCCGACCGCCTGCCCGAAGACGTGATCGGCAACATCAAGAAGGACCCGCGCATGAGCGGCACGCGCATCGTCGTCGTCGCCAAGGACGTCGACGCGGCGCGCGAGCGCTTCGGTGACGACGTCGGTGTGATCCAGGCGCCGCTGACCGGCGAGAACCTCGTCGAGGCGGTCAACACCGCGCTCGCAGGCGTGACCTCGGCCGCCGCCCAGCGCGGCGAGGCCTACGCGCAGGGCGCCAGCAACGCGCTGCTCGCGATGGCGGCCAAGAAGGCGCCGATCGACGGCGCGCTCGCCAGCCTCGCGGCGCAACTCAACCGCGACGACCTGGTCGCCGTGCCCGCCGCCAAGGCCCTGGGTCTCGCCGGCAACCAGGCCCAGCTCGACGCCCTGGTCGGCGCGATGACCGGCGCTGGCAGCAACGACCTCAAGGTCGCCGCCGCCGGTGCGATCGGTGAGGTGCTCGCCCGCGTCGCCGGTTGCCCCGAGAACGTGCTCGAGGCACTGGTCGGTGTGGTCGGCAGCGAAGGCGAAGTCAGCCTGCGCACCGCCGCCGCGGTCGCCCTCGGCAAGGCCAAGGTCGACGGCGCCAAGAAGGCGCTGCTGCAGAAGAAGCTCGGCCGCATCGCCGGCGCCGTGCACGAAGGCTGATCGCGACTGCTGATCGCCGAGCCGGCGCCATCGCGTTGGCTCGACGCAAACACTCAACGTGGCCACTGGACGAGTCTTCGTGCAGTGGCCACTCGGCTGTGAAGGGGGTGTTCGCGGCGGCACTTCGTGCTGGAACGCGACGCGCGCCTTGGCTAGTCTCCTCGCCCCAGTTCGCAGACGAACCGGTCCCTGGTGCGTCGCGCGAGCCCATCTGCCGATGTAGCTCAGTGGTAGAGCAACGCTTTCGTAAAGCGTAGGTCGTGAGTTCGAATCTCACCATCGGCTCCACTCTCGCGCCACCTGCCTGCGCCCGCGATCTGGGAACGGCGCCGCGGTCGTGCTTTCGCGGTGCTCGCGCGCTAAGCCAAGGTCGTGCTCGCCACCGCGTGGATCTCCTGGGACGCGCTGCTCATCGCCTTCGCGGCGTTCGGCGAACTGCTCGCGGTGCTGTTCGTCTACCGTGTGCTGGTGCGCGGCGGTGCGCCGGCCAGCACCGTCCTGTGGATGATCGTGATCCTCGCCGCGCCGTGGCTGGGTCTGTTGCTCTACTACCTGTTGCCCCGCCGGCTGCAGTTGCGTCGCCTGCACGCGGTGCGCCAGCGCGGCGTGCGCTTCCGGTCCGGCCGCGATCGCGCCGGCGTCGGCGGATCGGCAGCCGCACCGCCGCTGTGTGGCGGCCTGCACGCCTTCCTGGCCGGTGCCAACACCGCGGAACTCGCGGTCGACAACGAACTGCACTGGCTGCCGTCCGCCGCCGACTTCACGGCTGCGGCGATGCAGGCGATCGCGTCGGCCGAGCGCGAAGTCGATCTGCTGGTCTACATCTTCCGCGCCGATCGCAGTGGCGCGCGCCTGCTCGAGGTGCTGGCGGCCGCCGCGGCGCGCGGCGTCACGGTGCGCCTGCTCTACGATTCGATCGGCAGCTTCGGCCTCAAGGACCGCGACCTGGCGGCGCTGCGGGCGGCGGGTGGGCAGGCGGTCGCGTTCTTGCCGCTGCTCTGGAAGCGCCGGCCGTTCACCGTCAACCTGCGCAATCACCGCAAGCTGCTGATCATCGACGGGCAGGTCGGCTTCGTCGGCGGGCGCAACGTCGGCGACGAGTACTTCACCGACCGGGTCGGCCGGGAGCGGCGCTGGCTCGATGCGATGCTGCAGGTGCGTGGGCCGTCGGTCGTGCACCTGCGTGAGGTGTTCGCCGAGGATTGGTTCACCGCCACCGAGGAGTCCTTGTCGCCGCTGCCGATGCCGGCGCCGGTGACCGGTGGCGGCGCGTGTGCGGTCGGTGTCGTCTGCAGCGGTCCCGATCGTGAGCAGTCGGACCTCTGGTTCGCATTCGTGCAGGCCATCGCCGACGCCCGGCAGTCGGTCGACCTGTGCTCACCGTACCTGGTGCCGCCGCCGACGCTGCTGTTCACGCTGCAGCTGGCGGCGGCCCGCGGCGTGCGCGTGCGCATCCACACCAACGGGCCCAAGGCCGAAGCCGCGGTGCTCTACCACGCGCAGCGCAGCTACTACGAACGTCTGCTCAACGCCGGCATCGAGATCTACGAGACGGTCGCCGACTACAACCACGCCAAGGTCCTGGTGGTGGACGGCGAGGTGGTGATCGTCGGCAGTGCCAACATGGATCTGCGCAGCGCGCACCTGAACTTCGAGATCGCGGCGGTGGCGCTCGACGCGCCGCAGCTGGGGCAGCAGGTGCTGGCGACGCTCGACGAACGCGCCGCCGCTTGCCGCCGTCTGCAAATCACCGACCTGCCGCGCGATCCGTTCTGGCGTGCCGTCGACGCCTTCTGCGGTTTGCTGTCGCCGGTGCTGTGAGCGCGCCCGCTCGGGCAGGGCAGGGCCGCGGTCAGCCCTTGACGATGTCCCAGATCTCGGCGCCCAGGAAGTCCCATGGCAGGCGGCCTTCGTCGCACTCGCCGGGGGTCACCGAGAACTGCACGTCGACCATGTAGATGATGCGACCGGTCTGTCGGCCGATGTTGGCGGCGCCGTGCGCGACGCCGGGCGGAATGCGCACCAGGCGGTCCTTGCCGTCGCCCAACACGAACCGCATCGTCACGCCCTCGGTCTTGCTGCCCGCCCTGCAGTCGTGCAGCACCAGCAGCAGCTTGTCGCACGGCGGCACGTACCAGACGTCGGTCTGGCGATGGTGCATGTGGAACGCCTTGACCACGCCGGGCTCCATCTCCGAGTAGTTGAACTGCTTGACCTCGAAGCCCGGCAACTGCGCGTGCAGGCCGGCGGTCAGGCGGCCGAGCTCGGTGATCGCACCGCCGTCGTCGTTGAAGCGCCGCAGCTCGACGAGCTGCACGCCGTCGATCGGCTGCCGGGGGCTGTAGTCCTGGAACGAGAAGGCGGCTTTGGCCGCGTCGTTGATGCGGATCTTGGCGTCGGGGGGGATCTGGTCGCTCACGTCGGCTCGCGGTGGGTTGGGGGAGCGCAGACTCTCTCCGGTTCCGCGCCCGCTCGCAACCTCGGGCGGGGTGACCTCGGCCACCCCGCGCGCGGGCCGACTACTGCCCCGGAATGCGCCAGGGCTTCTCGGCCGTCGGCGCGGGCGTGTCGAGCGTCAGCGGCAGCTGCAGGTCGACGAACCGCTTGGGGTTCTGCAGCTGCACCGGGGTGCCGATGCGCATCAGGACCTTGGCCAGGCCCTTGGCGTCGGCGGTGACGGCGATCTCCGGAGCGAACGGGTTGCCCTGGGCCGGCTTCTTGTTGGTGCCTGCGATCGCCGCGATCACCTTGCCCTCGATGCCGTGCAGCAGGAAGACGTCGGTTTCGGTCGAGATCTGCATGCCGTCGATGCGCACGAACTTGATGTCGCTGGCGTGTTCGGCGTCTTCGAGGTCCTTCTCGGTCAGGCCATAACGCGGCAGCACCGACTGCCACGAGCCCTTCTTGGCATCCTGGCCTTCCTGCGGGGTCTCTTCCTTCTTCTCGGCCTTGTCGCCGGCCTTGGCGCGGCGCTTCTTCTCGGCCTGGACTTCCTTGAAGCCGGCCTTGATCGCGTCGGTCAGGTCGCGCGGCATGCCCTCGCGGCGGAACAGCACCGAGTAGATGCCCAAAGGCACCGCCGGCTCGACGAGGTTGGCCGTGCTCGCGAGCGTGCCGATCAGCAGCGGTTCGGTCTGTGAGCGATCGAGCAGCTTGTTGAGGTCCTGCGTCTTGTCGTTGGTCAGCCAGTTGACTGGCGCGAACGACACGGCGTGGTAGGCGGTGGGGAAACCGTCCTTGCCCAGTTCGTAGCGTTCGGCGCCGACCTGCAGCTGCAGATCGGGGGTCTGGTCTTCGGCGAACGGGCTGCGGTTGTAGACGCCACGCAGCAGCGAGAACATCATGTCGTAGCCGGGCTTCAGGCTCTTGGCCAAGCGGAAGCCCAGGCTCTCGAGCACGTCGATGGTGCCGACCGGCGCGCGCGTGTCGAGCATCAGCTGGATCGGCTCCTGGAACGACAGGTAGGAGCCGCCCTTGGCGAGCGCCATGTTGCCCTTCCACACGGGCGGCGACTCGATCAGGCCGGCGACCTTGTGCTTCTGCACCTTCTTCCACTCGGCCGAGAACGCGTCCTTGCCGTTGATCGGGTCGTAACCGAGATCGGCGACGAACTGCCAGACCTGGCCATACATGTCGATGTGCCCGAAGGGCCCCGTCGCTGCCTGCACCGTGCCGGTCGGCTTGATCATCTGGTTGCGCGAGTTGTCCATCTGCAGCGTCTTGAGCAACTGGCTCGTGAACGCCTGCTGCCCGCACGGCCACAGGTCCTTGCCGTCGCCGCGCGCGGCGCGCAGCCACTCGTACTCGGTCGGCAGGCGCATGCCGAGCCAGCCGGCGAAGGCGTTGGCCTCGGCGAACGTGACGTAGGTCACCGGGTAGTCGCCGATCGACACCCCCTTGTTGGTGGCGACCTTGAAGGGCAGCGTGTCGCCGTAGCGGTCCCAGTAGTTCAGCGGGCCGAACGGGTCCTTGGGGAACTGCTTGTTGATGTCGTCGAGCTTGGCGTTGTAGTCGTCCTCGCGACCGAACCGCCACCAGTGGAACGGCGCGCGCACCTTCTTCTGCGCGACGCGCATCGCGTTGATGTAGATCTCGTACTCGATGTTCTTGACGTTCCACTTGCCGAGCAGGAACGGCTCGACCTGAACGGACTGCGGGCCGAGCATCGACGCCGAGCGCCGCAGTGCCGTCTTGACCTTCTCCTCGGAGATCTTCAGCGCCATCTCCGGGCGGTCGGGGAAGACCACCTGCAAGGCGGCGTCGGCGAGCTGGTCGGTGGTGATGCCGACCTCGACCTTGCCACCGGGCACGAACTGCAAGAACTTCGGCAGGCCGGCGGTGACGTCGTCGGCGGGCACCGCGTCGCTGCCCTGCTTGCTGCCGACGACGGCCGGCGCCTTGCCTTTGGGTTCGAGAGTCGCAGCGGCCGGGGCCTGTGCTTGTACCGTGCTGCCGAGCAGCGACTGGGCGGCCAGGGAGAGCAGCGAAGACGTCAGTGCGACCGGGCGCAAGTTGGTGGGGCGCATGCTGGGTTTCGGACTTCGGGTGAAACAGCGAACGCGCAGCCGCGCACGGCGCAGCGACTGCCGGCAGCTGGGATCGAGAGGGGGCGCGGATCCTAGCTGGGACCAGAGGGGAACGCAGCGATTGTCGCAGGTTGGTCCGCGGCGAAAACCCCCTGGTCAAATTCCTGGGGACGCCTGCTGGGACGTGCGCGATCGTGGCCGAGGCCCTCGGGCCGCGTCAGAACAGCATGTCGGACTTGCTGACGAAGAAGCGTTTGCCCACGCGCTCCAGGCCATCGGCGACCAGGTGCGCGATGTCGCGGTCGAACTGGCGACCCGCCTGGTCGCGGAAGAACGCGACGATCTTCTCGACTGGCCACGCCGGCTTGTAGCTGCGTTCCTCGGCCAGCGCGTCGTAGACCTCGGCCAGCACCAGGATGCGGCCCGGCAGCGCGACCTCTTCGCCCGCGAGGCCCTGTGGGTAACCCTTGCCGTCCCAGCGCTCGTGGTGGTGGTAGACCCAGTCGCGCACATCCTGATGGTCTTCGAGCTCGGCCAGCACCTCGTAACCCATGCGCGGGTGCCGCTTGACGACCTCCATCTCGTCGACCGTAAGTGGGCCGGGTTTGGTCAGGATGTTGTCGGGAACGCCGATCTTGCCGATGTCGTGCAGCAGCGCCGCCATGCGCAGCGAAGCCCGTTGTTCCTCACCAACGCCGCACAGCTTCGCGAGGTTGTCGGCGTAGTCGACGACGCGCGCTGCGTGACCGCTGGTGGTCGGGTCCTTGATCTCGATGGTGCGCGGCAACACCGAGCTCATCACCCGGTTGGCGACTTCGAGTTCGCGGTTGCGGCGCGTCAGCACGGTCTCCTGGATGACGCGTTCGCAGGTGTCGATCAGGACCTGGGCTTCGACGGGCTTGACGACGATCGCACTGACCTGACTGGCCAACGCCTCCTGGGCGCGGTCGAAGCTCGGGCGCCCCGTCAGCAGGATCACCGGCACGCGCGGTTTGCGGGCCCGCGCGGCTTCGGCGATCGGAAAGCCGAGGTCGCGGTCGCCCAGGTAGAGGTCGGTCAGCACCAGGTCGAACGTCGCGCGGTGCAGCAGGTCGACGCCTTCGCTGACCTCGGTGGCGCAGGTCACCGAGTAACCTGCGTGCTCGAGCATGTTGTAGAGCCCGCGCAAGACGTCCGGTTCGTCATCGACGAGCAGGACGCGGCTCGGTGCGCATCGCTGGTGCGCACGGCCGTTGGCATGGATGGGGGAGGAGAGAGGCGAGGGCATCGTGCCGCTCGACGATTCGAGGGAGAGTCTCATGTCTCGTGACGCCGAGTCTCAGTTCTCGGAGCTGGACTGTCGGAGAGCCGTATGCTGGGCAGGAGTTTCCACACGTTGTCCTCGAACTCAATCGAGTTTCCCGAACTTGTGAGCAACGATGTGGACAAATGTTCGGTGGGAACGGGGATTCGCCGCCCTACGCAAGGAGTGTGCGCGGCGGTTGCCGTTCCGGCCGTTGTTCCTGGTTGCCGTGCGGCGTCGGCGCCGCACAATCGCCGCCGACGATGACAGAGCCTCTCGTGCGAACCGTAGGTCCGGCCGACGACGGCATCCGCCTCGACGTGTTCTTGGCCAACCAGCCCGAGGTCGGAACGCGCAGCCGGGGCCGCGACCTGATCGATCTCGACGCCGTCGAAGTCGACGGTCAGCGGCCGCGCCCCGGGCTGTTCCTGTCCGCCGGCACGGAAGTCCGGTTTCAGCCCCAGGCGGCGTTGCCGCGCGACCCGCTCGAGCCCGATGCGCCACTGCCGGAGATCACCGTGCTCTACGAGGACGCCAGTCTGTGCGCGATCGACAAGCCGGTCGGCCTCGCCGCACATCCGACCGAGGACCGCCGGTTCTGCGAACACACCGTCGCCAGTTGGGCCAGGGCCCGCTACGGCGAGTTGCCGTGGGCCGACGATCGCAACCGGCCCGGCATCGTGCACCGTCTGGATCGCGACACCTCGGGCGTGATGGTCATCGCCAAGACCCCACAGGCCTTCGAGTTCCTGCGCGCGCAGTTCAAGGTGCGCACCGCGCAGAAGGAGTATCGCTGCATCGTCTACGGCGAGCCGCGGTTTCAGTCGGACTGGGTCGAGAAGGCGATCGCCACCGATCCGCGCCACCCCGACCGCATGACGACGGTCGACGAAGGTGGCCGCGAGTCGTCGACCTTCTACGAGGTGCTCGAGCGCTTCGGCGACTTCGCCCACGTGCGTTGCCGGCCGCGCACCGGCCGCACGCACCAGATCCGCGTGCACATGACCGCGATCGGCCATTCGCTGGTCGGTGACCGGCTCTACCGGTCGCGCATCCGGCAGCACGAGCGACTGCCCGAGGGCGCGCCGGACCCGGGTCGACAGTGCCTGCATGCGCTGCGCCTTTGTCTGCCGCATCCGCAGACCGAGGAGTTGATCGAACTCGAGGCGCCGTTGCCGGCCGACTTCGAGTCGCTGTTGGTGTGGCTGCGGCAGCGCCAGCAGCGCGCGAAGAAGCGTTAGCGCGAACGTCTGCGCTGGCGCGGATGCACACGAACGGTAACCTCGCTGGCCGTGCGCCGTTCGCCCGCGACGCGCGATCGAACGACCATGCAGAGCCGCTGGAACGACGAGCACGCCGCCGAGTTCGTGGAGCGCCATCGCGCCGTCGGCACGGACCTCGCGCTGCGCGTCTACAGTTCGCGGTTGATCGGCAGCGAGCCCGAACTGGTGCTGCACGGCGGTGGCAACACCTCGGTCAAGACCACGATGCCCGACCTGCTCGGCCGGCCGCTCGAGGTGCTGTGCGTCAAGGGCAGCGGCAGCGACCTGGCGACCGTCGAGCCCCGCGACCTGCCGGCCGTGCGTCTGCAGCCGCTGCGGGAACTGCGCGCGCTCGAGAGCCTCGGCGATCGCGCGATGGTCGATGCGGTGCGCGGCGCGCTGTGCGACAGCAGTTCGCCCAACCCCTCGGTCGAGGCGTTGCTGCACGCGTTCCTGCCGCACAAGTTCGTCGACCACACGCACGCCAACGCGATCCTGGCGATCACCGACCAGCCGGATCCCGAACGCCACGTGCGGGCGGCGTTCGGCGACGACGTCGTGCTGTTGCCGTGGATCATGCCGGGTTTCCCGCTGGCCAAGGCGGTCGCGGCGGCGTTCGCGGCGCGGCCGCAGGTGCGCGGCGTGGTGCTCGCCAAACACGGGCTGTTCACGTTCGGCGACGACGCCCGCAGCAGCTACGAAGCCACCATCGAGCTGGTCGATCGCGCCGAGCGCTACCTGCTGCACCGCCTCGGTGGTCGTGCGCCGATGTTGCTCGGCGTGCCGGCGCCGCTGCCGATCGAAGCGCGGCGTGCCTTGTTGGTGCAGGCGTTGCCGCTGCTGCGCGGCGCCTTGGCGCCCAAGGTGAAGACCGTCGTCGGCTCGCAGTTCGTGCGGGTCGTCGCCGAGGCCCGCTGCGACGACGAGTCGGCGTCGTTCAGTGCGCATCCGCAGGCGCACTCACTCTGTGAGACCGGTCCGATCACGCCCGACCACGTGATCCGCACCAAGGGGCCGTACCTGTTCCTGCGCCGCGAGGAATCGATCGACGGCAACCGCGTGCGTGCCGCAGTGGGCGCCTACTGCCGCACCTATCAGCGTTACTACGACGAGTGCGCGCGGACCCGGGCCGGCGGCATCGAGTTGCCGGCCGAACCCGTGGTCGTGGTGATCGAAGGTGTCGGTCTGGTCGCGCTCAAACCACAACGCAAGGCGGCGCGCATCGCCGCCGACATCGCGCAGCACACGCTGCGCGTCAAGGCGGTGGCGGCGGCGCTCGAGCGTTACGTGCCGCTCGACGACGCCGAGCTGGCCGAGATGGAGTACTGGCCGCTCGAACTGGCCAAACTCGGCAAAGGCGCGGCGCCGCTGCTGCAGGGCCAGGTGGCGCTGGTCACCGGCGCTGCCGGTGCGATCGGCGGCGGCATCGTCGAGGCGTTGCTCGAGAACGGCGCGTGCGTCTACGCGACCGACGTCGACGCCGAACGGCTGCAGACGGCGGCGGCGCGCTGGCAGGCGAACGCCGGTCACCTCGCGACCGGCGTCGCCGACCTGTGTGACCAGGCCGCGCTCGATCGGCTCGTCGACGAGTGCATCCTGACCTTCGGCGGCCTCGACATCGTCGTGCCCAACGCCGGCATCGCCCGCACCGGCCGGCTCGAAGACCTCGATGCACAGGCGTTCGCGGCCGTGCAGCAGGTCAACAGCCACGCGACCTTCCTGCTGCTGCAGCGCGTCGGCAAGGAACTGCGAAGGCAGGGCACCGGCGGCAGCATCGTCGTGCAGGCCAGCAAGAACGTGTTCGCGCCGGGCGCGGGTTTCGGCGCCTACTCGGCCAGCAAGGCCGCGGCGCTGCAGTTGGCACGCATCGCGGCGCTCGAGTTCGCCGAGTTCGGCGTGCGCGTCAACGCCGTCAACGCCGACGCGGTGTTCGGCGACGACGACGTACCCAGCCAGCTCTGGGAGAGCGTCGGGCCGCAACGCATGCAGGCGCGGGGTCTCGACGCCGCGGGGCTGCGCGACTACTACCGCCAGCGTTCGTTGCTCAAGACCGCGGTGTTGCCGCGCCATGTCGGCGAGGCGGTGGTGTTCTTCGCCGCGGAACGCACGCCGACCACCGGCGCGGTGTTGCCGGTCGACGGCGGCCTGCCCGAGGCGTTCCCGCGATGAGCGCGGTGGCCGCGGCCGCGGCGATCGAGCTGCGCGGCCTGCGCAAGACCTACCGCAAGGGCAAGCAGACCGTCGTTGCCGTCGACGGGCTCGATCTGCGCGTCGAACGCGGCGAGGTGTTCGGTCTGCTAGGCCCCAACGGCGCCGGCAAGACCACCACGGTCGAGATCTGCGAAGGCATCACCGTGCCGGACGGTGGTGAGGTGCAGATCCTCGGCCGGACGTGGCGCGCCGGCGTCGACACCGCGATCCGCAGCGCGATCGGCGTGTGCCTGCAGGAGACGAAGTTCCACGACAAGCAGACCGTGCGCGAGACACTACAGCTGTTCGCCGCGTTCTTCGCGAGTGGCCGTTCGGTCGACGAGGTGCTCGGGTTGGTGTCGTTGCAGGAGAAGGCCGGCGCGCGCCAGAAGGACCTGTCCGGCGGCCAGCGGCAGCGCCTGGCCGTGGCCACGGCGTTGCTCGGCGCGCCCGAGCTGTTGTTCCTCGACGAGCCGACCACCGGGCTCGATCCGCAGTCGCGGCGCCAGCTGTGGGAGGTGGTGCGGGCGTTCCAGCGCGGCGGCGGCACGGTGTTGCTGACCACGCATTACATGGAGGAAGCGCACCAGCTCTGCGACCGCGTCGCCGTGGTCGACCACGGCAAGGTGATCGCGCTCGGCAGCCCCGACGAGTTGATCCGTTCGCTCGGCGCCGCGCACTTCGTCGAGTTCGACGTCGACGACTTCACCGGCAAGGTGCACGAACAGGAACTGCGCACGCTGCCCGGGGTGCAAGCCTGCACGTTCGCCGCGACGCGCGCCGAGCTGACCGTTGCTTCGGTGCACACCACCGTGCCGGCGCTGCTCGAACTGCTCGACGCACGCGCCGTGGCGCTGCGCGACCTCGCCACGCGCCACGCCACGCTCGAGGATGTGTTCGTACACCTGACCGGTCGCCACCTGCGGGAGGGCGCATGAAGTTGCGCGCCGTGTGGGCGGTGGCGAAGGCGCAGTTCCGCGAGTTCTGGCGCACGCCCGAGGCGGTTTTCTGGACCTACGGGTTCCCGCTGGTGATGACCGTGGTGCTCGGTTTTGCGTTCGGCCCCAAGCCGCCCGAGCCGGTGCCGATCGCCGTCGTCGTCGCCGATCCCGCTGCCGCCGACGGCGATGCGCTCGTGACCCTGTTGCGTCGCGATCCGCGGCTGACGGTCGAGGTGCTCGATGCCGATGATGCCGATCGTGCGCTGGTGCGCGGTCGCGTCGGTCTGCTGGTGCGCGGCAGTGCGGATGCGCCGATCGTTCGCGCCGATCCGACGCGACCCGAGGCGCAGCTCGCCGGCCTGGTCGTGGCGCGCGCGCTGCGCGAGGCGCGCGACGGCGCCGGCGTCGCGATCGCGCAGGAGGTCGAGGATCGTCCCGGCTCGCGCTACATCGACTTCCTGGTGCCCGGCCTGATCGGCCTGAACCTGCTGGGCGCCGGCATGTGGGGGTTCGGCTTCAACCTGGTGCAGATGCGCACGCAGAACCTGCTGCGGCGGTTGTCGGTGACGCCGCTGACGCGCGGTGAGTTCTTGCTCGGTTACCTGTGTGGGCGCTTCGTCCTGGTGATCCCCGAAGCGGTCGTGATTGCGCTGTTCGGCGTGTTGTTGTGGGACGTGCCGTTCCGCGGCAGCTGGCTCGCGTTCCTGCTGGTCGTCGCGGTGGGTGGGTTCGCGTTCGCGGGTCTCGGCTGCCTGCTCGCCAGCCGCGCGCGCACCACCGAGGGTGTCGCCGGGCTCATGAACCTCTGCCAGCTGCCGATGTGGATGCTGGGCGGCGTGTTCTTCGCCACCGAGAACCTGCACGGCCTGATGCGCTGGGCCGCCGAGGTGATGCCGCTGACGCACATCAACCGCGCGCTGCGCGACCTGATGCTCGAGCCGGGTTCGGTCGCCGATGTCGCCGTGCCGCTCGGCGGGCTGGGACTGTTCGCGGCGTTGTGCTTCGCCTTGGGGCTGCGCCTGTTCCGCTGGCAGTGAGCGGACTCACTTCGGCAGCGTCGTCAACCGCAGCACCGGATACGTGTCGGTGGTCGTGGCTTCGAAGAAGTTCCACGACGACAGCGAGTCCTCACTCTCGGCTTCGAGCAGCTGCGCGGCGAGGCGCGCGAGCGGTTGGGTGGCGCTGACCAGCAGCGTGCCGGTGGGCAGCGCCGTCATCGCGGCCGGCTGCCATTGCCCCTCGAGCACGAGTTCCTGGTGGCCCTGGAACGGCCGCTTGGGCTTGCGCTTCTTGGTGACCACGAAGCGCTGCACCATGGCTTCCTGGCCGCTGCGCACCGCGCGGAACGTGATGCCGTGTAGTCGCAGTTTCGCGACCACTTCGGGCGACGGTTCGAGCACGGCCCAACCCGCTGGCAATTGCCGCTGCTGGCGCGCCTGGAAGGCCCGGAACACGGGCATACGTTCGGCAGTGCCGTCGCCCTTGCGTTCGTAGCGGCGTGTGCCTTCCCCCTCGGGTTCGTGCGGCACGACTTCGCCGACCAGGATGTCGAGCATCTCGGGCGGCGCGAACGTGGTCTCGCTGCCGAACCAGATCGGCATCGTCGGCGTCACCAGCCGCGCGTCGGCGTCGGCGCAGGCCGCGAGGACGTCGTCGCGTTGCGCCAGCAGGCTCTGCAGGGTCGTCAACACGAACGCACGCGTCGCGGCGATACGCGTCTTGAAGTCGCAGTAGCTGTAGGCCTCGCTGAGCACGGCGATGCGGTTGCGCAGGCCGAAGTAGTTGATGCCGTAGCGGGCGCGGTGATCGTAGGTGTACCAGCCGCGGGTGTTCGGTGACTCGGGGGCGCCGCCGCCGTCCCAGTCGCGCGTTTCGAAGTTGCCGTAGTCGAACACCGCGAACGAGTGTTCCTTCTGCATGCGCGCGGTGACGTCGTCGAGCAGCGTGCGCGACAGTCTTGCCAGCGCGCCGTCCATGTTGGGCGACAGGCACGGCGCGTAGGTCAGGTGGTAACCGTGGTAGGACCCGTCGGTGGTGTGCAGGTCCATGAACAGGTGCGGATCGACCGTGCGAAACAAGTCGAGCAGCGCGCGCGTCTCGGGCGCTTCGGCCTTGACGAAGTCGCGGTTGAGATCGAAGCCTTGGCCGTTGGGGCGCTGGCCGACCACCGCCGGGCCGTTCTGGCCGGGCCGGTTCTTGGCGCCGACGTTCTCGTTGCCGTCGACGTTGTAGATCGGCAACAGCCACAGATCGAACGCGGCCAGCAGCTCCTCGTGTTGGCCTTCGGCGAACTCACGCAGCAGCTGCTGCAGCGCCTCCTTGCCCTCGACTTCGCCGGCGTGGATGTTGCCGATGATCACGGCGCGCAGGCGCGGGCTCTTCGCGGCTTCGGTCAGCGCCACCTTGACCAGCAGCAGCGGCCGCCCCTCGTGGCTCTTGCCCGCGACCGACACCGACAGGCGGTCGCCGTGCGGCAGCTTGACGAGTTCGTCGACGAAGCGTTGCACGTCGGCGAGGCGCGAGGTCTCGGTGAAGTCCGTGGCTTCGGGGCGGGTCTGCGGCGCGGGCGCCTGTTGCGCCGCCAAGGAGAGGGCGAACAGCGAAGGGATCAGCAAACGCATCGGCGTAGTCCTACGTGGCCACGCGGTGGCCGGCCAGTGTGGGGGTGGACAAACAGCCTTACGCCACCAACGAACGCGGCGCCACCAACGACGCGGCGCGCCGAAGGGCCGGTGCACGTGGCACCGGGGATCTTCGTCGCGCCGTTCTGGGGGCCGCCCGCTCAGGCGACCCACACTTTGTCGGTCGGGGTTCGGGCTAGCAGTCCGTGAGGACTACCAGCGGCCGCGGCCACCGCCGCCACCGCCGCCGCCGCCACCACCACCGTAGCCGCCGCCGCCGCCGCCACCGCGACGACCGCCGCCACCGCCACCGCCACCGCCGCCACCACCGAAGCCACCGCCGCCGCCGCCGGAGCGGGGCTTGCGATCTTCAGCTTCGTTGACGCGCAGGGCGCGGCCGTCGACTTCCTGGCCGTCCATGGCCTTGATCGCGGCCTGGGCGTCCTCGTCGGATTCCATCTCGACGAAGGCGAAGCCGCGCGAACGACCGGTGTCCCGGTCCAACATGATGCTGACGCTGGCGACCTTGCGGCCGTCCTGCCCGAACGCATCCTCCAGCGAGTGTTCGGTCGTCTGGAAGGAGAGATTGCCGACGTAGAGACGCTTACCCATGAAACACTGTCCTCGGACCCGGAAACATCGAGTGAGACTCGAGAGCTGGCGAGGGGGGCGAAGGGGAGCGAAGCTCACCGGGCCACGATCGTCGACCTGTCGAGACCGCGTCGAGCGCGGGTCCATCCAGTCGTGGCACCAACAGAAATGAACCCTTCCGCGCCGACTGCTGCCAGGACGGGTCTCGGTGCATATGCACCGATTGGAGTCTCGTGCCGCGCGGGGCCGCCAGTGCGGAGGCGCGCCGAGGCCGGGAACTGTAGAGGGGGGCGGCCGCAGCGCAAGCGTCGATCTTGCCATGTGGAAAGATCCTGGACGCCGCCCCGGTCACCAACTCGTTCGCGCTGCCGCCCGCCGCCAAGGGGAGAACGGTGCGCCGCGGTGCTGGCAGCGGGACAGAGCCGGCCGAGCCGGATCCCGGGATCTCCGCTGCACCCCGTCGCCGATCATCGCCGGGCCAGCGCATCCCCACCGGCACGGTAGCATGCCGGGCCGACCCGCACCCGCGGCTCGAGGAGTCGAAACCATGACCAGATCGATCGTTCTCGGCAGCACCTTGTTGCTGCTGGCGACGTCCGCGTGGGCGCAGGAGCCCGTGCCGGCCGTCGGCCACAAACCCAAGGCGGACCTGCCTGCGCACGTCACCACGGCGCTCGATGCCGCGCACCTGCACAACAAGCGCACGTTGCTCGCGTTCCTCGGTGAGGACGAGAACTCCGTGAAGGTCGGCACGCTGCTCAAGAAGGACCGCAAGCTGGCGCGGCAACTGCTCTACGAGTTCGTGGTCGTGACGATGCCTGCCACCGACGCGGTCAGCGCGCGCGCCTATTCGATCGATCAGGTCCGGGATCTGCCCGCGCTGGTCGTGACCGACGATCAAGGCAAGCCGCTGGCGACGCTGCGCAACGGCGACCTCGTGAAGGAAGACGCGATCATCGCTGGCGACGAGCTCGGCAAGCAGCTCGAACCGCTGCACTGCAAGCCGCTGCACGGCAAGAAGCTGTTCGACGCCGCGCTGGCCACCGCCAAGCAGGACGGCAAGCGCCTGTTCGTGCACTTCGACGCGCCTTGGTGAGGCTGGTGCAAAGTGCTCGAGGAGTTCCTCGGGCGACCCAAGGTGGCCGAGCGCATGGCCAAGGACTACGTCGATCTCGTGATCGACACCGATCGCATGACGGGCGGCCAGGAGATCTACGACAAACTCAGGGCGGGGCGCAGCCGCGGCCTGCCGTGGTTGATCGTGCTCGACGGCGACGGGAAGGAACTGATCACGGGCATCGGGCCAGGGGGCAACATCGGCGCGCCGGTGACCGTCGAGGAGTGCGCGTGGTTCGTCGAGATGATCGAGAAGACCAAGGTGCGGCTCACGGATGGCGATGTGGCGGTGATCCGCGAAGAGCTCGAGATCCACGCCAAGCCGAAGCGGCGCAAGTGAAGTGGGGCCGGCTGCGTGCCGGCTCGGTTCCATCAGCCCCGCCGATCAGTCCATGATCAGTTCGCCCGGCAGCGCTGCCGCGGTGAACGGGCCGAAGTGACGTTGATGGCCGCTGCGCCATTGCGTGCCGCGGGCGGGGCCCACCGGGCGTTCGACCACGAAGTAGATGTCGTGGGCTTCGTTGGGCACCAGCCACGCCGTCTCGCTGCCCAACGCCACCGGCGGAAACTGCCGGGAACCCAACGACACGGGTTCACCGAACGGACCAACGGGAGGTGGGCCGAACCACATGCCGACGCGCACGTCTCCTCCGGCTGTGCCAACGGCGGCGCGCACGAACAGGCGATGCTCGGTCAGGTGCTCGCGCAGATCGATCACGCCGACGTCGATCCGCCCCTCCTGATCTGCCCTTGGCAGGTCGGTGGTGTCGATCTGGTGCACCACGGCACCTGCGGTCACCGTCACCCGCGACAGACCGGTCGTGAAGTGATGGGTGAAGTGCCCTCGTCCGTCGAACAGCACCCACGTGATCGCGGCGTCCTCGGTGGCCGCCGAGACCAGCACCTCGACGCCGCGGCTGCCGTTCCCTGCGGGTAGCAGCAGTTGGCCGGCCAGCGTGCCTGCTGTCGGCACCGGGTGCCCGCGGTGCGCGTCAGTGTCGTTGCATGAGCACGCGCCGGTGGCGAGCAGCAGGGACCAGACCAGGCAGGCGTAGACGGTAGGTGAGTTCATCGTGATCCGGGCTGCAAGGCGGCGAGGGTATCGCGCGGAACGGATCGGACCGTCAACGACTCGTAAGGGCTGGCGGGTGCGCACTTCTCGCGGTCGATGCGGATCAGAAACAGGTCTCGCCGGGCAGCTTCGCTGCCTGCTGGATCCAGTTCACCACCAGTTCCTCGTCGAGCTCGTCGTGTTCGTGGATGTGGAAGTAGCGCACGTGTTCGAGTTTGGACGCGACCGGCGGTACGGGGCGCAGCGCGGCGCCGCGGAACAAGGTCACCTTGACGTAGCGCGTGATGCAGTGGAAGGCGAAGAACCAGCCGTTGCCTTCGATGCCGTAGAACGGCGTGTTCCAGCGCACGGCCTTGCGCACTTCGGGCACGGTGCGCGTGACCAGCGCGTCGAGGCGACGGCCGACGTCACCCTTCCAACCGGGCATCGCCGCGATGTAGGCCTGCACGGGCGCATCGCCGTCCGCCTTGGCGATCTGCGGGTTGCCGCCGGCGAGGAGTTTGGTTGATGCCGTCGTGCGCGGCGGTGGCTTCGGCGGCGGCTTGCGGGTCTTGGTGGTGGCCGACTTCTTGGTCGTCTTCTTGGACTTCTTGGCCATGGCGATGCTTGGCGTTCGTGCCGGCGATGAGTGAGGATCGCCATGCGGGCGACATCTCCGACCAGACCGTTCTCGCCGATCAGGGGACGCATGGTCCGGTTGGCGGCGGGCGGCGAGATGCTACCGCGCCGGTGAGTCAGTCGAACAAGGCGAGCGCCGCTTTGACCCGGTCCCCGAGCTGCGCGTCCGTTTCGCCTGACTCCTGCTCCCATCCTCGCAGTCCGCTCACCGCGATCACATCGTCGCTGCGCGACACCGCGACCTTGCGCACGCCGATCGCCCCGCGTTCGAACACGCGCACCAGACCCGCGGCGCGGATCTCGTTCGGTCTTCCTTCATGGGTGCGATCCAGTGATCGACGCACGGCGGCACCCAACGTTGCCGAGTCCGCGCTGCACGGAACGCGCTCGGAGTGCCCGTTGGGGGACCACTTGCCGTCTTGGCGCGGTGGGCACGACATGGCGAAGAACGCCTCCGGCAGGTGGTAGACGATGCAGCGATGTCTGGCGCGAAAGCCTGGCTCATCCACGGCTGCTCCTGACGTCGGGTGATCAGCCGCTGGCAACGCTCGAAGCGACGGTCGGTGGGTGCGTCGACGGGGGTCGCACCGATGACGAGCGAGAGATCAGGCAGAGGAACAGGACCAGATTGAGGGTGCTGATCGCAACGCTCCCGCCGCCGAACACCAGCCACATCGCGGTCGGGTTCGTGGACATCTCCGTACTCGACCCGTCGAGGGCACTCCGGGCAACCAGTGCACCAAGGCTGGTGCCCGCGAGATAACCGATGGGGTTCAGGAGCAGCGACCCGCCGAAGAACAGCAGTCCCGCATTCCTTCGTGTTCTCGTCATCTGAGCTCCAGGTGTCATTGCCCAACGGATTCGATCGTCGACGCGTGGCGATCATTGCATGGGTCGGGGCATTGGCCAATCCGCTACGTGTCCTTCTCCGCTCCGGGCGCTGCGTTGGTCCGGGGCGGGAGCCCGTACGCGTACTCGACCAGGTGGTCCTTGCGCCGCGCATGGTTCGCCAGGCGAATCCCTGCGATCAAGCCGAGCATCTCGCCGACCTGCTCGACGAGCTGCCGGTTCTCAGGAGCGCTGATGGCCAGGGCGACCGCAGGGTCGCCGGTGCATTCGTGGCGCACGCGACACAGGTAGGCGCGTGCCACGGATGGATGTTGATCGAAGGCTGCGCACAAGGCGTTCTTCAACTCACGCTCCGGCGGTCCGTCTTGTTCTCCGAGGAACTCGACGGCCGGCACGGTGAGCATCTCCGGCGGTTCCCGACGTCGCGAGAAGGGCCACATGCGGAGTTCGGCGCGTGGAGGATGGGCGATGGTTACGGCAACCGGAAGTCGTCCGGATGCTCGAGGGCATACAGGTAGGAGCGCGTGTTGATCTCGTCGCCACACTTCCAGAAGCGGCGACTGAGCCCGTCCAGTGTGGCATCCAGCGCAGCGGAGATCTTGGCCTGGCGCCCTTCGAGCGAGGCCGCGGGACCGTTCGGCCCGAAGGCCAGGTCGGCCTCGCGCAGCACCTGGGCCGCCGCATGCGCGCCGATGGCTTCGTAGACGCGGATGCGATCGGCGAAGTGCCGGTCGTCGAACTCGAAGTAACACGCGGAGAGACCGCTGTTGCAGATCCAGTTGTAGGAGTAGCCTGCGTTCCACAAGAACCACTGCGGTTCGGTCGGCGCGCCTTCCGACTTGTTGTAGAGCCGATACGCCGTCTCGTGTGGCTCCCCCAAACCGGCAAGTCGGCACAGGGCCTGTGCCGCCCTCGTCGAGGCAGGGGAACATGGGCCACGAGCGATGCGTTCCAGGGCGCTGCGGCGCTCGCTGTCGCTGGCCGCGGGGAATTGTTCCGCCAAGGCGACCAGCAACGCGGCGCCGTCGCCACCGTCCCAGGATTGGACCCATGCGTCCATGGGTTGCTCTCGACTGCATGCCGCAAAGTGGCCCGCGAGGGTGAGCAGTATCGCCGCGCGAACGGCGGAGATCACGGACGTTCCCGAAGCTGCTCGTGGGGACATGAGGCCTACCGGCGACGAACCTCGTAAAGGTGGCGTTCGACGAAGAAGAACTCCTCGGGCACAACGTCGTCGATGCGAAGCGCGATCCGGCTCTCTGGCGCCAGCGCCTCGTGACCGGCCCATGCTGGGTAGAGCTCAACCGACTCGCTGGGTTCCAGGGCATCGGCCACCAAGGCCATCAGACTCCGGACGCACGCGACGGAATGCTCGCGCTTCTCCTGGGGTTCGTCGTCGAACAAACCCTCGAAGTAATCCACCGGCATGGGGAAGCTCGGAAAGTCGCAGCTGCAACCACCATCGATGCCGACGAAGCGTCGGAACCGTTTGCCGAACGTCGGAGCGAGCCTCGCGTCAAGATCGACTGCGATCGCTTCGATCGTCAAGCGATCACGAGCTTGCGGAAGAAGCTCTCGGTCGGTCGCGATGTAGAGCATCAGGCACATGACGCAGACCGGTTCGATGGATCAGCCGACCAGAGGCGCGCGTCGCGGCGGCGTTCGTCGGCTCGAGCGGCGAGTTCGGTTCTCATTCTGCAGGAACTCTCTCTGCGGGGACAGAGGGGCGAGCGGCGTCGACCAGTTCGATCGTCACGCGGTCCCCGACGTCCAGGTCATCGCGGTTGATCCAGTGAACGGTCGGGGACGGCTTCTGCGTGGGATCAGGGGGTCCACTCTACCCAGTGCATGTAGTGCCGGGTGCGAAGGCCGCAGGCCTTGCAGTTCACTCCTTGCCCACCTTCGCCTGACGCGTGCCACCGAATCCCTCCCTGCTCCCAGACGGACGTCGAGTGGCCACAAGGACAGGTCAGTCGCCAACTCCGGGAGTGGCGCTCGATCGACTCGGCGAACGGGAAGAGGAGCAGCGTGAACAGTCGTTGCGCGAACGAGAGTTGGTGCGGTTCCGGAGTGTCGGGATGCATGAGGTCAGGATCCGTCCCGAGGCCCGCGAGCAGGATCAGCGCACGGGCACGGAGAAGAACGAGTGGTTGGGCATCGGCTCTCCACTCCTCATCTGCCTGGTCACTTCTTCGGCTTGCGCTGGGCCCGCTTCTTGGCCGCGGTCGCTTTGACGATCAGGCTGCCCTTGCCCTCGGACGGCAGCGGGGTCTTGCCCTGTGCGATCGCCGCGGCGATCAGCGCCCGCACCTCGGGATGCGCGAGGCGACTGGCCGATTCCACCGCGAGGTAGCGCGTCTGCTTGCCCGATCCGAGCAGCAGTCGTTTGGGGTCGGGCAGCTTCGGACCCTGACCGAAGTAGAGGAACACCCCGGCGTCGCTGGCGCGGATCGCGACGACGGCGTCGATGCCCCGGTCGGTGGGGGAGTAGCCGATCACGACCGCGTTGGCGTAGTCGTAGGCGAGCTCGTTGGCGGTTGGCAGCCGCTTGCGCATGGCGGTGCGGACCGAGCGGGTCAGCTTGCGGTGCGTCGGGTCGAGCCAGTCGATGAGGGCCTGCAGTTGCGCGGCAGGAGTGGTTTCGTCGTCAACGCGTTCGGTCTTCATTGCGTTCTCCGGGTCGTGGATCAGGCCTGTTGTGCGCGGCGTTCCGCGCGCGTGCATTGCGTCGCCTGGACCAGATCACGAGGCTCAGTGGCAGCATGGCCGCAGCGATCCCGGGAAGCGAGAGGAGCAAGGCGAGGGGGAGAAGCCAAAGGGACTTCAGCAGGGCGCGATCGATCGATTCGAACGCCCAGTTGCCGATCGCGATCGAAACCACGACGCCCGCGGCGGTGCTCGAGATGACGAGCAGCCAGTCCCATCGAAGAAGGCGTGGTTTGCGACTGGTGCCAGCAGAAGCAGCATCCGGCCGCTTGCTTGGCCATCGGATCCCAGAGCCACAACTCATCGAACTGCCCATCGTCGGCTCCTTGGCCCGCATCCTACGTCACGAGAATGATGAACGCTGCCGGTGCTGCACCAAGCAATCCGCAGTTGACGGCTACCACGACATCCTCGGCCCCGCTCGCCCTGCGAATGAGCGCCGCTGCGGCGGACACGAGGCCTCCGATCCCTGTCACGATGGGGATGGCGCGAAACACGATCTCAGCGAGGTCCGGGTCGCGCCCGAACGAGGCCACGAACGGAATCGAGAATGGCACTAGCAACACCCACAGGATCGAGATCCACATCAGGATCCAGGCAGTCTTGGTTCCGGTCCCTCGGGGCATCGCTGTCGGGCAACGTCTGTGGCGCTCAACTGCGAGCCGCGCGCGGTGTGGCTTTGCCTCGCGGGTGCATGATCGCGCGGTCCGTCGGCTGCGGCGTGAGTTGGACGGCCACCATACCACTGATCGATTGGCTCAAGGGCGCGCAACAGCAAGGATCTGCCCGAGGACGACTGGCGCTACGAGGATCGGCCAGAGCCGCGCTGCCCCCTGGTGTCGGCAGAAGAACCAGGATGCGATGGCGTAGGTGGCCCAGAATCCAAGTTGAAGCAGGCTGGGAGGGCCAAGGTAGACGTACTGGTCGTCCCATCCGGCCCCGCGAAGCGAGTAGTGGCGCACGATCCACCAAGCCATGTCCGGAGTCTGAGGGGCGTACTGGATCGGCCCGAGGAAGGTCCATAGTGCCGTCGCGGGCAGAGCGAGCAGGATGACCAGTCGCCTACCGAATGCAGAGCGCGGCGGGGAGGACATGCGAATTGGCCCGTCCAACGTCTCTCACGCTCAGCGGCGAGCCGCGCGCGACGGGCTTGATCTCGCGGTTGCGTGATCGCGCGGCTCGTCCGCTGCTGCGTGCAGTTGGGCATCCATGGTAGCTCAGAGGCCGATCACGCGCGCCCAGTCTTGAAGGTAGAGTCGAATCCGCTCCACCTCGCCGTCCTCGAGCACGTTGTTGTGAGCGATGACGTTTCGTGACTTCTCCAAGTCGCCAAAACGAGTCTTGACCCAGTCCTGCGTGTCGAAGTGTGCCTCGAAATCAGTCCAGTTGTTGATGATGATGCCAGGCATGTCGCCGAAGTCCGTGTAGTTGATGTTGTCTCTGCTCCGGGGTTGATGCCACTTGTTGCGCTGCTCTTCCTTCTTGCGGTTGTCGACCTTGCTCCGGATGTTGGGCGGCACCTTTGTGTCCCACCAAGCGTCCCCGTGAGCATCGCGCAATCGCTGCGCGAGGAACTCGCGCGCGGAGTTCTCGAAACAGAAGAAGGCGACGTAGATCCGCGACATCCGCTCTGCACCATCTCGAATCGGCGCGCTGAACTCGGCGAACGACAACTCGCCAAGAAACCGACCGAGCTTGCGGTGGCTCTCTCGCAGGTAGACCCCCTTGTCCTCGAGGCGCTGAAGCGAGTCGAGAGTGAGGAGCGCTCTGAAGACAAACTCCTTTGCTTTGTCCAGGCTGCCCCGGCTCGTGCTCACAGTAGCTGCTCCCGCAAGCTCTTGAAGATTGCGTTGTAGACGCTGATGTCCGTGGTCGTCGGAAGGTGAATCTGAATGTTGTAGTGGAACGTCGTGCCCCGGATAGGCGCCCGCACCGGAGGCTCGTTGCCGTCCTCAGAGTCTCCAGCGGCTGCAGTTCCCTCGGGGGCGGCAGCTTCTGCGGCCTCCCTAGACTCGTCGTCCGCTTCCGCCCCGGAGAAGTCCGCCACCTTGCACAGCGCCTTGAAAGTCGCAGCAATCTCCTTGACGACCCGCTCTCCCTTGTCGGACTTGGCCGCGATGATCCCTCGGACCTTGTCCGCCGAGAGTTCGTGCGCACGCGTATTGGCGAGAAAGAGGTCGGAGTAGGCCTGTCTCAGAGCATTTGCCAGGACGCGTCCACCTTGCGTCTTGTTCCTGTAGCGCTTGTAGAGGTCAGTGGGCACACCGTTGGCGTCAAGGAACCCGATGGCCTTCATGACGCCGATGATTGCGCGATCGTTGCTGCTCTTCAGGGACAGCGTCTTCAGGAACTCGAACGTGACCCGGTTCGGAACGCCAGCGTTCTGGATCGCTTCCAAGAACCGAATCAGGTTGCCAGTACCAGTCACATAGGCTTCAGGAACAGCCATCGGCTACCTCCATGCACTTGACTCTCACAAGGGCTGGCATGCCCAACTTGTCTTCAGCAAAACCGCCTTCGACCACCGAAACCAGCCTGCCGACCGCACAACGCTACCGCTCCTCAAGCGATAGAAAAGCCCCGGTTCCGTCGCTGATCCCATCATTCCGATACTTCCCACGGACAACCTGAACGCGCGTTGGACAGGTCCGGCGTCTGCTCAGTCTCACGGCTACCTGTCGGCAGAGCGCCGATGGCGCACTACCGACAACGCGCATCACCCTAGCTCAACGAGGCTCTGCTCGACACCCGCCAGCTGTTTTTGCAGCAGCGCGAGGTTGTCGCGCTCCTTCTGTATCACCTCGGGCGGTGCCTTGGCGACGAAGCCCTCGTTGCCGAGCTTCTTCTCGATACCAGTGATGCGCGAGCGTAGTTTCTCGGCCTCAGTGGAGAGGCGTGCCTTCTCTGCTTCCAGGTTGATGACTCCAGGGAAGATCATCCGGTTGCCATCGGGGAGAATAAGCACGCCTGATAGCGGAGGGGTAACCATGGCAGGAAGGATGTTCTCGGGAGGGATGTAGACACCAGACAAGGCGTGAAGCGTAGAAGCCAAGTCCTTGTAGTCGTTCTCCCCGCCCTTCTGAGTCTCAATGAATGCTGGGAACCCCTTCTCGACAGCGTACTGCTTCCTACCTTCGCGCGCCTTCTGTACCGCGGGGATTCCCCGAAGGGCCACGGTTGCGTCGAGGTGGGGATTGCGCCAACAGGCTTCGGCCGCGGGCCACGCCGCGTGCACGAGCAGTTCGCTGTCGGCGAACGGCTGCTGCAGGCCGCGCGTCGGTGCCAGCTCGCGCAGCTTCG
>CAYMPV010000023.1:0-96370 GCA_964392305.1 uncultured candidatus Brocadiaceae bacterium | reverse complement strand
ACGCGACCGACCGCGTAGGTGATGCCGGCGTAGGCGATCGCGGCCGTGGCCACACAACCGGTGGCCAGCCCGTCCAGGCCGTCGGTCAGGTTGACGGCGTTCGCCGAACCGGTGAGCACGAGCACGCCGAGCACCACGAACGGCACGCCGAAGAAGACCGCGAGCGGCAGCGCGAAGTCCTTCGCGAACGGCAGGTAGAGGTGTGGGCCGCCGGCCGCCGCCTCGAGCCCCGCGGGCACCAGCAGCCACAGCGCGACGAGCGCGGCGGCGATCGTCAGCGCGCCCTGCTTCTCACGCTTGCTGATGCCGCGCTTCTTCGGGTTGTGCAACTTGACCCAGTCGTCCCAGAAACCGACGGCGGCGAACGCCGCGATCAGCACGATGCCGGGCAGCGAGAAGCGGTTGCTGCCGTCGAAACGCAGCCACAGCAGCGCCGAGACCAGGATCGCCCCGATCACGAACAGTCCGCCCATCGTCGGCGTGCCGCGTTTGTGCGCGTGCAGGCTCTCGAGCGTCGCCGAACCGGTGCCGTCGACGCGTTCGCCGATGCCCTGCCGCGACAGCCAACCGATCACATGGGGCCCCAGCCACAGCGCCAGCAGAAAGGTCGTCAGCGCCGCCCCGGCCGCGCGGAAGGAGATGTAGCCGAGGAGACGGCACAGGTCCTCCGAGAACAGCAAGGGTCCGAGCCAGTGCAGCATGAATCAGGTGGCCTGGGCGGCGTCGGGGCCGCTCGCCGCGAGTTCGGTGACGAGGCGATCGACGAGCCGATCGAGTTGCACGCCGCGCGACGCCTTGCACAACACCCGGTCACCGCCGGTGAGGGCGGTGCGCAGCAGTTGCTGCGCCGAATGGATGTCGTCGACCTCGAACACGGCCGCCGCCGACATGCCGGCGGCCACGGCACCGGCCGCGATCGCGCGGGCGCCGGCGCCGACGCACACCAGGCGCTCGAGGCCGGCGCGATGCACTTCGGCCCCGAGTTCGCGATGCAGACCCGGCGCCGCGTCGCCGAGTTCGAGCATCTCGCCGAACACGACCCAGCGCCGCGAGTTCGCGGTGCGGCTCAGCCCGGCCAGCGCCTGCAGGGCAGCGCGCGCCGACTGCGGGTTCATGTTGTAGGTGTCGTCGTAGACGGTGATCTCGCCGTCGGCGAGACGCACGACCTTGGGCTCGAGCCGGCGCGCCGCCGACGGCACTTCGCCCAGCTGTGTGAGCACATGATCCTCGGGCACGCCGAGCCAGGTCGCGGCGGCGATCACCGCCAGCGCGTTGTAGACGTTGTGGGTGCCCAGACGCGGCAGCGTCACGGGGCGCTCACCGCGCAGCAGGAACGACGTGCCGAGCGCGTGGAAACGGATGTCGGTCGCAAACCAGTCGCTGGCCTCGTGCACACTCGTGAACTGCACCGTGGCACTGGTCTTCGCAGCCATCGCGCGGCAGGCCGCGTCGTCGCCGTTGAGGATGCACAGACCACTGCTCGGCAGACTCGCCGGCAGCGCCGCCTTCTCGGCCGCGACACCCTCGAGCGAACCCAGCCCCGCGAGGTGCGCGAGCGCGACGCAGGTGACGATGCCGATCTCGGGCTGCACGACTTCGCACAGCTCGGCGATCTCACCTGGCCGGTTGGTGCCGATCTCGACGACCGCGGCGCGCGTGTCCGGGCCGATGCCGAACAACGTCAGCGGCACACCGACCTGGTTGTTGAACGAACCCGGCGAGCGCACCGTCGGCATCGCCGCGGCGAGCGTGGCGCCGAGCCACTCCTTGGTCGAGGTCTTGCCACACGAGCCGGTGATGCCGATCACCCGGGCGCGCTGCCGGCGGCGGTGTTCGGCGGCGAGATCGAGCAGGGCGCGACCGGTGTCGGCGACGCGCACCACGAACGGCTGGCGGCCGCGTTCCCCCGCAGCGAGCAGCTCGGGTGGCAATTCGGCGAGCGGACGATCGATCAGCAGCCCGGCGGCTCCTGCAGCGACCGCCGCCACGAGGTGGTCGTGCGCGTCGTGACGTTCGCCGCGCAGCGCCACGAACAGCTTGCCGGCGCAGTCACCGCGCGTGTCGGTGGCGACGGTGCGCGCCGCGGCACCGCGCACCAGCACCTCGCCGCGCGCCGCACGCGCGATCGCCGCCGGCGTCAGCCACGTCGCCGCGCCGCGCCGCGGCGCGTTCGCTGCGGCGGTTGTATCTGCGGCGCTCCGGCCACGACTCATCGGTGCAACCATCCGGCCTCCCGCGCCGCCAGCGCCCGCGCCGCCTCGAGCCGATCGTCGAATGGCACGACGCTGTCCTTGAAGATCTGGTAGGTCTCGTGGCCCTTGCCGGCGATCAGCACCGTGTCGCCCGGCTCGGCGGCGCCGATCGCGGCACGGATCGCCTCGGCGCGATCGAGGATGCGAACGTGCTCGCAGGTGGCCCCGGCGAAACCCGGCTCCATGTCGGCGAGGATCGACTCGGGGTCCTCGCTGCGCGGGTTGTCGGTGGTGAGGTAGGCGCGCTGCGCATGCCGGGCCACCGCCGCCGCCATCGGTGCACGCTTGGTGCGATCGCGGTCACCGCCGCAGCCGAACACCACGTGCAGGCGGCCTTCGCAGACCTCGGCGAGCGTGGCACCGACCTTGTGCAGCGCATCTGGGGTGTGCGCGTAGTCGACGAACACCCGCACCGGGTTGCTGCCGCCGGTCGGCGCCAGCACCTGTTCGAGGCGGCCGGGCACCGGCCGCGCGTCCTCGAGCGCCGACGCCACCGTCAACTCGCTGGCGCCGAGCGACAACGCCGCCGCCGCCGCACCCAACGCGTTGTGCACGTTGTGTTCGCCGACCAGGCGCAGGAACAGTTCGACTGCGCCGTGCGGCATCACCATGGTGAAGCGGGTGCCGTCCGGCCCCAACTCGATGTTCTCGGCACGCACGTCGGCCGTCGGCGCGAACCCGTACCACAACACACGAACGCCGGCGGGCAACACCTCGGCCATCGCCTCGGCCGCCGGATCGTCGCGGTTCAGCACCGCGGTCGAACCGGGCTCGAGGCTCGCGAACAGGCGCGCTTTCGCGGCCCGGTAGTTCGCCATCGAACCGTGGTAGTCGAGATGATCCTGCGTCAGGTTGGTGAACAGCGCCGACGCGAAGCGCACCCCGCGCACGCGGTCCTGGTCGAGGCTGTGGCTCGACACCTCCATGACGCAGGCGCTGGCGAAGCGATCGGCCATCTCCCGCAGGTAGCCGTGGATGCGCACCGGGTCGGGCGTGGTGTTCGCCGCCGGGATGCGGCGGCCGCCGAACTCGTAGGCGATCGTGCCGAGCAGCCCGACCTGACGGCGATCGGCCTGCAGGCAGGTGCGGATCAGATGCGACACCGTGGTCTTGCCGTTGGTGCCGGTCACGCCGACGACGGAGATCGCACGCGACGGATTGCGGTAGTAGTAACGCGCCGCATCGGCGAGCGCGGCGCGGGCGTTGTCGACCACGAGCACCGGCACGGGCAGCGGCAGCGCTTCTTCGGCGACGATCGCCACCGCGCCGCGGGCGATCGCCTGCTGCGCGAAGATGGTGCCGTCGTTGCGTGCGCCGCGGATCGCGAAGAACAGATTGCCCGGACGCACCTCCGCGGAGTGGAACGCCAGACCGTCGACCGCGAGGTCGCGCCAGCGCAACACTTCTCGCGGCTGCAGACAATCACGCAGCTCGCGCAAACGCACGTAGCCCTGGCCGGCTGGCAAGCCGGACGGGTAAGCCAGTTCCGTCATCAACGCCCTTTGACCGATTTCTCTGGAGCCCCCCGGCTCCAGCCTGAATCACCAGGTGACCGAGAGGAATCGCGATCGATGCCCTGCTGTTCCTGGTCGGGCGTGCGGTATCGCGTCAGCTGATCGGCCTTCAGCAACACTCGCACGACCGGCGGCGCAGCATAGCTGCCGCCGTAGAACTTCGCATCATCGTCTCGCTGCAGAACACACACCGCGAGCCACTTCGGTGACTCGGCGGGAAGGAACCCGACGAAACTCGCGTTGCGAACAGACTTCTTGCCGTTGGCCAGGAAGACGTCGCTGACCGCAGTGCCGGTCTTGCCGGCCACGAGCCCGTGAAGATCGATCCCCAACTCTTTCCTCATGTTCGCGACCAGCAGGTTGCCGGTCGCGCCGTGCTGGTCGCTGACCACGTCGATCATCGCCTGCTGGGCGGCGTGCACGACCTCCGCGCGCATGCGCCGACCGCCGCGGTCGGCGGGCGGCGCCGCGAGCCACTCGCCGCCTTGTTCGACGCCGCGACACAGCCGCAGTTCGGCGCCGTCGCCGCGGAACAGCCGCAGATAGGCGCGCGCCATCTGCATCGCCGTGACCTGGAACTCGTAGCCGAAGCTGAACGAGATCACGCTGTTCGCGCGGAAGCTGCGCAGCGTCGTGTCGGCCTTGAAAGAGCGGTGGAAAGAATGCCGGGGGTTGGTGGACAGACTCAGGCTGGGCTCGTTGGGCAACGGCAGACCCAGCGAAGCGCCGAAGCCGAAGAAGTCCATGTAGTCGCGCCACTGCTCGCGCTCGACTTGCAGCCCGACGTAGCTGGCGCCGATGTTGGAGCTGTTGACGATGATCTCGTGCGGCGTCAGTTCATGGCAGACGTGGTCGTCCCTGACCGGCCGACGCCGCCCCAGCGAAGCGATGAGGTCGTCGTACGTCTTGCTGTTCGGTGCGCAGTCGTAGACGTGGTTCCAGTCGAGCTTGCCGACTTCGAGTGCGTACGCCAGCACCAGCGGTTTGACGATCGAACCCGGCTCGTAGAGGCTCTGGTAGGGAGTGCACGACAGGCCGATGCCGTTCTCGGCATCGCGGTGCCACGAGGCCGCGGCCAGCACGTCGCCGCTGCCGATCTCGACCAGCACCAGCGCCGCCCACAACGGCTCCTTGCCGCCCTTCTCCGCGGCCCGCGCGGCCTCGTTGGCCAGCTGCTTGGTGGCGAAGCGCTGCAGATCCAGATCGATGGTCGTGTGCAGCACGTTCGGCTTGAGCGCACTGGCCAGCGGCGCCAGGAAGTAGCGGCGGCCGCGGCCGTCGCTGCGGAAGTGCCGCTCGACGTCCTGGCCGGGCACCAGCGCAGTGAGGCTCTCCAGCCCGTTGGCGCGCTCTTCCGTGCGCAATCCGGCGACGCCCTTCACCTGCCTGGTGTAGTGCTGGCCGATCAGGCCATAGGTGACCTCGTGCTCGGCGTAGGTGCGGCTCTGCGCGCGCAGGAAGTGGATCTGCAACCAGTCGCCCAGGTTGTAGTCCTGGTCCAGCGCGCGCAGCGCGTCGATGACCTCGAGCGCGTCGACCTCACGCGCGATCGGGATGTCGGCCGAGAGCCGGTGTTCCTTGGGCACCAAACCCGCACCCGGCAGTTCGTCGGTCTTGAAGGCCCGGTCGAGCCGCTTGGCCAGGTCCTGCAGGTTCTGCTGCCGCGCCGCGCCGCGATCGGCGAGTTCGGGGTCCGAAGCGAGCGCCGTGGCGAAAGCCTCGGCGACGCGCCCGAGGAACCCGACCATGTAGCCGACCTCGAGCTTGCCGCCGCGCGGCGGTACGAAGATCGTCGCGCGCACCTCGTAGACCTCGCGGTCCATCGCCAACGGCCGACCGCGGCGATCGACGATCGTGCCTCGCGGCGCCGGCAACGACTCGACGCGGCGCGACTGCTGGTCGGCGGTCTCGGGCACGAGCCGCAGCGGCGCTTTGACGCCGTTCTGCAGCTCGGCGGCCTGCGCCACCTGGACCCAGCCGAGCCAGCCGGCCAGGAACACCGGGATCGCGCCGAGCAGGCCGAACAGGAACCGCACCCGGACGTGCTCCCCGGCCCTCACTGTTGTCCGCCTTGCCGGCGCGCGGCTTCGGCGAACACCAGCTGCCAATGCGCCTGCGCCAGCCGCTCGGGCGTCGCGAACTCGAGCGCCAGCGCATCCAGCCGCCGCACCTCGACAACGCGGTCCTGCACGTCGCGATAAGCCAGCTCCACGGCCCGCCGCGTGCGCACGTTCTCCGCGCGCAACGCCACCGTGCCGATCATCATGCCGACCGCGAGCGCGAACAGCAGTCCTGCCAACAACCACTTCATGCGGCCTCCTCACGGCGAATGCCGCAACGCAGCTTGGCGCTGCGCGCGCGCGGGTTGTCACGCTGCTCGACGTCGCTGGCGACGATCGGCTTCTTGGTGACGACGTCGAAGTGCTCCCGCAGGAAGCGCTTCACGAGACGATCTTCGATCGAGTGGAACGAGATCACGGCCAGGCGGCCGCCGGGGCGCAGGCACGTGCGCGCCGCCTGCAGGCCGCGCTCGAGCTCACCGAGCTCGTCGTTGACGAGCATGCGGATCGCCTGGAACGAGCGCGTCGCCGGATGGATGCGGCCGCGGCGGGCGGGCGCCGGCATCGCCGCGGTGATCAGGTCGGCCAGTTGCCGGGTGCGCACGATCGGCGTGCGGCGCCGGGCCTCGACGATCGCGCGGGCGATGCGGCGGCTGAAGCGCTCGTCACCCAGCTGGAACAGGGTGTTCGCCAGATCGACCTCGCTGACCGTGCGCAGCCAGTCGGCTGCGCTCGGCCCGGCCGAGCTGTCCATGCGCATGTCGAGTGGCCCATCGGCCATGAACGAAAACCCCCGCTCCGGACGATCGAGTTGCAACGAGCTGACACCGAGGTCGAGCAAGACGCGATCGCAGTGACCTTGACCGTTGGCCAACAGCGCCGCGTGCATGCCCGTGTAGGAAGAGTGGTGCAGCGAGACCCCGACCTCTGCGCCGGTCGCCACGGCATCCGCCGCGGCATCCGCCAGGGCGACCTGCGCCGAGGCCAGGATCTCGCTGTCCCGATCGAGCCCAACCAACAGGCCTCCCGGAGCGATGGCGGACACGAATGCCCTGCTGTGTCCGCCGGCTCCCACCGTACCATCGACGACTACCTGTCCCGGGCCCAGTTCCAGGACCTCGAGCACCTCATTGAGCAACACCGGAACGTGCACGGGCTGCCTAAGGCCCGCGTCGTCCCTGTCGTCACCCTCTCCGCCTGCATCGTTCATGGACCGCATCCCTTGACCACCCGACAGCAGTCACAGAACGCACACCCTGACCGAGGATGTGTTGGCACGCGGCGCCCAGGTCGATCACGATCCGACGACAGGTGCCGATGGTTTGGTTGGTTCGATCAAACTGGCAAAGAGCGATTCTTCGTCCGCGCCCGCCTCGGCCAGCGAGGTGCCCAGGTGATCGGGCGACCAGATCTCACAGACCTGACCGAGTCCCACCAAGGTGACCTGCTGGCTCGCGGCGAGCCCGGCGTACTTGAGCAGCGGCTCGGGGATGCGAATCCGCCGGTTGCCGTCCGGCACGACCTGTTCGGAATGCCCCAAGAACCGTCGGCACAGAGCGCGGTGGGCGCGGCTGCCAGGTACGGCCCGACCGATTCGATCGACGAGCTCTTGGAACCCCTTGCGGGTGTGCAGGAGGAGGCAGCGGTCCAGTCCCGCCGTCAGGACGAATTCCCACTCGTTCTTGGCAACGGCATCGAGGATCCGACCGGGCAGGATGAGCCTGCCCTTGTCGTCGAGGCCGTGTTCGGAACTACCGAAGAAATCCGCCATGGAAGCGCGACCGGGATTGCTGCTCCCAGCCGCGCTGCACCATACTCACGCGCAAACCACAGTCAACCCTTCGACACCACGATCTACCCCCTTTGAACCACGAGTTACCCACTTCCAACCCCGATCACCCCCGTCCGTGGCGCACCGGATGGATACCAGACCCAACAGCAAGGGGGGCGCAAACTCGTGCCCGACCGTAAAAAACCCGCCGGATTTCCTCCAACCCACCCCGATCCCATGCCCCGTCCTCGCATCACTCTCCTGTTCCTGCTGCTCACCCTGCTGGCCCTGTCCGCGTGCTCGGGCGGCGAACTCGTCGGCGTCTACGTCAACCTGGCGAAGGACGGCTCGGGCAAGCTGACCACGCGCGCGCTGGTGGAACCCAAGGCCGACGGCGCCGCCGAAATGCGCGTCGGCGGCGTCGAGTGGACCGGCCGCGCCGCGCTGGTCAGCCGCCAGGGCACGTTCGCGCGCATCAACGACGTGACCCTGGCCGGCACCGGCGTGCGCTTCTCGACCCCGGGCAGCGACGACCGCCCGTCGCTGCGCGTCTACGTGCAGCGCGGCCCTGGCGCCGAATGGGTGCGCGCCCTGGTGCCCGAGGAGACTGCCCGACGAGCGATGGCGCGCATCTACGACCCGACCGGCAAGACCAACGAGATCGGCGACACCATCCGCCTCGAGATCGCGGTCCCGAGCGACGTCGTGACTTCCGGCGTGCTGCCGGCCGGCCGCGGCCTCGAGGCGGCGCGCGAAGGCCGACGAGCCTACCTGCTGATCCCGGTTCGCACCGCGCTCGAGGCCGGCGAAGAACTCGTCTGGGACATCAGCTGGAAGTGATGACCGCCGCGCCGGAGTCGTTCGCGGTGACGGCGGCGTTCGCGGCGATGCGCCTCGACCGGTTCCTGCAGCGCATGCTGCCGCGCATGTCGCGCACATCGATCCAGGACGCGATCGCGACGCGCGTGCAGCTGGCCTCGGGCAGCGACCCCAAAGCCTCGCGCCGACTCACGGTCGGCGACGTCGTGCGGATCTGGCCGCGCCCCGCCAGCGCGAGCAACGTTGCGACCCCGCGGGCGATCGCCGAACTCGCCGCCGGCCCCGGCTGGGTCGTGGTCGACAAGCCGGCGGGCATGGCGACCACCCCGAGCGCGCGGCGCCCCGGCGATGACCTGACCACACGACTCGGCATGGCGCCGGCGCACCGGCTCGACCGCTTCACCAGCGGCTGCCTGCTGCTGACCCGCGATGCAGCCACCGCGCGCCACTTCGACCGCGCCTTCCGCGAACGCGCGATCCTCAAGCACTACCTCGCAATCGTGACCGGCGAACCGGATGCAGACGAACTGCAGATCGACGCCCCGATCGGCCCCGCTCGACACAGCCGCGTGCCGGGCCGCATGGCAGTCACCGACGACGGCGCCGCGGCGCAGACACAGATCACGGTGCTGCGCCGCGCGGGCGGCATCTCCTTGGTCCGCGCCACGCCGCACACGGGCCGCCGGCACCAACTGCGTGTGCATCTGGCGCACTCCGGCCACGCGATCGTCGGCGACATGATCTACGGCGGCGACGAGCGGCAGTTCGTGCGCTGGCAACTGGGCCAGCCGATCGAGGCGCCCGCGGGCCTCGCGCCCGGTCGACATCTGCTGCACGCCCACCAATTGCACTTCGTCGATCCGGCGACGAATGCGCCGATCGTGGTGACGGCGACGCTGCCCGACGACTTCGTTCGCACCGTCGGACCGCTTTGTTCGAGCCACGCGCGAACGGTTGCCGACTAGCCCGGACTGTTCATGAGGGAAGGTGCGAGAGCCCGCAATGCCGCTCGGTGCCAAGGCGCGTGGCAGGTTCTCCCACAAGCGTGGTGTCTGCCACGCTAGTCCGGGCTAGCCGACGCCAGGCGCCGCGTTCGAATCGCCGGCCTCGGCACCCGTCTCGTCCTCCCCCATCGCCGCGAGCAGTTCGTCCTTCACGGCACCGAGGTTGTCGAGGTCGATCTCGGGCGCGAACAGCAACACCGGCTCCATCTCCTTCTGTTTGGGATCGACGACGACGAGGTCGGCGCGCTCCTGCTCGGCGGTCTTGGGTTGCACCATGCGCAACACCCGCTTGCGCAGCAGCAACAGCGCACAGAAGTAACGCAGCGCGCGGGCACGGTCGTCGGCGACCGTGCCGAGCCGGTCGAACAGCGCCCGCAGCGAAGCGAGGTCGAGCACCGGTTCCTTGCTGGACGACACCTTGCGCAGCGCCCGCCAGAAGATCGGCGGCTCACTGCCCTGACAACGGCGTTCGTAGTCCGAGAAGCACGCGTCGCACAGATCGCGGCGCACGCAGGCGGGGAACTCGAGCACGGCGATGTAGGCGCGGCTCGTCGGCAGGGGGCAACCGGGCTTCTCACAAGCCTTGCGGTCGCGTTGGATCTTCCAGTCTTCAGCCATGGTCGGGGTGGTCGGCGTCGGCGGTGCGGAACGGACGGTGTGGGTGAACTCCAGGCGGCGGGCGTCAGCGCCCCTGATCGGCGAGCCACGCGCGCCACGCGGCCAGGGTGCGCATGCCGCGCGTGCCGGCCAGCACCTGCAGGCTCGCCTGGGCAGCTTTCTCCCCCTGGCGATCGTCGTCGCGCTGGCACCGCTGCAGATACTCGACGAGTGCTTTGGCAGTGGCCTGGCTCGGATGCCGCGCCAGGCTCTGCGCGGCGACGCGACGCACGAACGGGTCGGGGTCGGCGGCGAGCGTCGCCCGCAACACCGCGGCGCCGCGCTCCGAGCCGCGCATCAGACCGCGCATCGCGTCGGCCCGCACCGTGAAGTCGGCGTCGTGCGCGAGGCGGAACAACTCGTCCTCGACCAGGGTCGCGTTGCCGATCATGCCGAGCGCGCGGGCCGCCGTGCGCCGTTCGCGCGGCTCGCCCGAATGCGCCATCGGCAGCAGCTCGGGCAGCGCGACATCGCCGATGCGCGCGATCAGTTCGATGCCGAGCTCACGCGGCTGTGGCTGCGAATGGCGCAACAGGTCACCGACGATGGTCGGCACGGCCTTGGCGCCGAGCGCCTCGATCTCGCCGATCGCCCGCCGCTCGACCGGGTTCTCGATGCCGGCGGCGGCCATGAACAGTTCCGCGGTGTCGTCCAACGGCCGCCCCTCACGCACCAGGATCAGGTCGCGCACGAACATGCGCACCAGCCAGTGCACGGCGACCGGGTCGCTGGTCAGCTCGTCGCGCAACGCCGCGTATTCCGGCGCCTCGTTGCGATAGGCGATCTCGGCGGCGCGGCACTTCGCGGCCCGTTCGGCGTCGAGCTGCCCTGGGTCGTAGGCGGGTGACCCGCTGGCGCAAGCGGCGAGCAACAGCCCGAGCCACACGGCGGTCGGTCGGCAAGGGGTCGTGGCGGCAGCGCTGCGCATTGCCTAACGTCTACCCGGATCATGGCTGCGGCAAAAGACCTGCGCTCCGCTCTCGACCTGCGCGAAGTCCACCGCGCCGGCGCCTTCCTCGACCTGCAGCGCCAGTTCTACCGCGGTGACCCGGACTTCGTGCCGGTGGTGACGTTGGCCGAGAAGTGGCAGGTCGACCGCAGGAAGAACCCGTTCTTCGACCACGCCGACGTCGGCATGTTCGCCCTCTACCGCGACGGCCGCTGCGTCGGTCGCATCAGCACCGCGCGCGATCGGCTGCACGACGAGTTCCACGGCGATCGCGTCGGTTTCTTCGGTCACTACGAAGCCAGCGACGCCGACGCTTCGGCGGCGCTGCTCGAGCACGCGGCGAACTGGTGCCGGCAACGCGGCGCCGACTCCCTGCGCGGCCCCGTCGACTTCTCGACCAACTACCGCTGCGGGCTGCTGATCGAGGGTGACCCCGGTCCGCCGTGCATGATGATGCCGCACAACCCGCGGCACTACGCCGACTGGATCGAGGCCGCCGGCATGCACAAGGCCAAGGACCTGCTGGCCTGGACCGTCGACCAGAAGACCATCGACTACGACAAGCTGTCGCGCATCGCCGACCGCTTCCGCCGGCGCACCAAGACCGTGCTGCGGCCCGTCGACATGCGCCGGCTCGCGGCGGAGTCGGAGATCCTGTGGGACCTCTACCACCGCATCTGGGAGAAGAACTGGGGCTTCGTACCGATGTCCAAACCCGAGTTCCTGCGCCAGGCGAAGGACCTCACCGCCGTCGCGCGCCCCGAGTTCCTGACCATCGCCGAGGTCGGCGGAGTGCCGGTCGGCTTCGTGGCTGCGATCCCCGACACCAACGTCGGCGCCAAGGCCTGTGACGGCCGCCTGCTGCCGCTGGGCTGGTGGAAGTTCCTGAAGGCGATGAAGACCGTGCGCCACCTGCGTGTGATCACGCTCGGCGTGTTGCCCGAGTGGCGCCACATCGGCATCGAGATGCTGCTGATCTACAGCGTCGTCGAGAACGGGCGCATCCACGGCATGGACAGCTGCGAGGCCAGCTGGATCCTCGAGGACAACAAGGACATGCTCGGCCCGCTGCAGACCCTCGGCTTCCAACCGTTCCGCCGCTACCGCATCTACGAGAAGGCGCTGACCTGATGGACTTCACGCTCAACCGCGGCATGCCCGGCGGCATGCCGCAGCTGCCCCCCGCGCTGCCCAACCTGTTGTTGTTCGTCGGCGCGTGCATCGCCATGTTCGGATTGCTGCTGCTCTGGAACGAGTGGTTGCTGCGTTACCTCGTCGCCGGCGTGTTCCTGGTGATCGGCGCGCTGCTGCTGCTGATCGGGCTGCGCGCCAAGAAGATGCTGGGCTGAAGGGATCCCGGGGCGCGAACCCTTCGCCGCGCTGCGCCAGGCACACACGGCTCAGCCGCGCAACAGTCGCTCGTGCAGCCGGGCCAACACCCGGGCCAGCTGACCGGCGTCCGGCAGCACCCGGAAGCCGGACGCTCCGAACATCTGCGGCAGGTGCGGCGCGGCCCTTCGGTCGATCGCCAACGCCAGGGTCTCGACCCCTGCAGCCCGTGCTTCACGCACTGCCTGTCGCACATCGCCGATGCCGCGTTGGCCTTCGTAGTGGTCGTAGTCGACGGGCTTGCAGTCCGACAACACCAACAACAGGCGCCGTCGCGCCGGCTGCGCGGTGAGCTGCGCAGTCGCATGCCGCAGGGCCGGCCCGACCCGCGTGTAACCATCGGGTCGCAAGGCCACGAGGCGGCGTTGCGCCGTCGGCCAGTCGCCGGCGAAGTCGCCCAACGATTCGTAACGACAGTCGTTGCGCGTGTGGCTGCAGAACGCGCCGATGGCCACCGGCAGGCGCACGCCAGCGAGCGCTTCGCCGAGCACCAGCACCGCCTCGCGGGTGGTGTCGAGCACCCGACGTCCCGCGATCCAGGAATCGCTCGACAGGCTGCGATCGAGCAGCAGCAGCACCGCCACGTCGCGAGCCGCGGGCCGGCGCGCCGTGTAGAGCCGCGCCTCGCCGACCACGGCGCTGCCGCGCGCCGCGGCGCACAGGTCGCCGTGCCGCTCGACGATCGCGTCGAGGTCGAGGTCGGAGCCGACCGGCTGTCGGTTCTGCAGCACCCGGCCACGCACCAGACGGGCGAACTCCGCCCGCAACTGCGCGATCGTGCCCGCGTGGCGTGCGCGCACCGGCCCGACGACAGCCTCGGTGGCCACCGGGTCGGCCGCGGCGGCGACGCCGGCATGCACCGCGCACCAGTCGCGCAGGTAGCGGCGCGATCGTTCGTCCCACTCGTCGTAACGCGCGACCGTGGCCCCGGCACTTGCGCCCTTCGGCAGCTCCGCACCCCCCGCCACGAAGTCGACGTCGGCGCGGAACACCGAGTTCGTGGCCCGATGGCTGCGCACCACGCGACGCAGGTCGAGTTCCTCGAGCGCGTCGAGATGGTCGCCCAGTTCGTCCGAACCGTCGACGGTGCGATTGCCGCCGGTGTGCTCTTCGGCGGTGCGCACCTTCTCGAACACGTGGGCCAACGGATTGGCGCCGTCGTCGCGCGCGTCGAGCGTGATCACCTCGACCTCGGCGCGCTGCCGCTTCTCACGCTCGGAGCCCGAGGGCAACGCCTGCCGCGGAGCCGCTGGACCACCGGGCGCAGGCGACGCCCCAGGCGCCGCGGGCATGGGCAAGCTCCCCAACGCCGCCAGCAGGACCGTTGCCGATTGCGCGTCCATCGCCACCAGACCAGTCGCGCGGGCGTAACGCGTTGCCGCGGGCAACAAGCTGCGCGTGCCGGGCCAGTGATGATCCAACCACTCGAGCAACCGCGGCAGGGCTGCAGCGGCCGCGGCTTCGTCATCCGGCGACGACGGGGCGCCAAGCGCCGTGACCTCGGCGGCCGCGGCCAACGCCAACCGCAGCACCACGAACGCCTCGGCGTCGGCACGCGATGCGCCGGTCGGCACGCCGCTGGGCAATCGTGCGCACTCGCCCAGACGACCGGCACCGGGACCGAATGCGAGGCGCAGTTCGCGCCCTGCGAGCAGCCACAGCAACCGACTCCACCGCGGCTCCTGCTCCTGCATCCGCAGTTCGGTGGCGGCAGTGCGGCCGCGGTTGCGCGCCACCCACCAGCGGTGCAGGCGGCCGAACAGGGCTTCGTCGAGGGCCATGGCTCTCCCTAGAACGGACTATTCATGAGGGAAGGTGCGAGAGCCCGCAATGCCGCTCGGTGCCAAGGCGCGTGGCAGGTTCTCCCACAAGCGTGGTGTCTGCCACGCTGAGGACAGGTTCTGCCGCGCAACGCAGGCAGCGAGGGGCAGGGCGGGTTCACAGCCATTCTCTCATGAATAGTCCGGGCTAGAACGCCAGCGACACGGCGTCGAGCAACGCCGCGGTGATGTCAGGGTCGTCGGTGAGCGGCTGCACGATGGCCACTTCACAAGCTGCTCGCGGCGCGACCCCGGCGCGGATCATCTGCGCGGCAGTGACCAGCAACCGCGTCGACACGGTCTCGGCAAGGGCCAGCTCCGGCAGCGCCCGGACCTTGTTCGCGAGCGCCACGAGTCGCTTGCCGACGGCGGGCTCCACGCCGGCTTCGGTCGAGACGATCTCGGCTTCGACAACGGGCTCGGGCCATCCGAACGCGATGGTGACGAACCGGTGCCGCGTGGACGGCTTCATCTCCTTGAGCGCGCTCTGGTAGCCGGGGTTGTACGACGCGATCAGCAGGAAGCCCGGCGCGGCCGTGACCACCTCGTTGCGTCGGTCCAAGAACAGTTGCCGCCGGTGGTCGGTGAGCGGATGCACGACAGTCAGCACGTCGGCGCGCGCCTCGGCGATCTCGTCGAGGTAGAGCACCGCGCCCTCGCGTGCGGCGCGCACCGCGGGACCGTCCTGCCACACCGTGTCGCCGCCGATCACGAGGTGACGGCCGCACAGGTCGACGGCGGAGGTCTCCTCGTTGCAGACGATGGTCACCAGCGGCCGCTCGAGCGTGGCCGCCATCGCCTCGACGAAGCGGGTCTTGCCGCAGCCCGTCGGTCCCTTGAGCAACACGGGCAAGCCCGCCTCGGCGGCCGCGAGCAACACCTCACGCTCGCGGCCGATGCTGCGGTAGTAGGGCACGGCGGCGTTGGCCATCGCGGTCACGACGTCGCCTCCGCGACGACTTCGCCCGCGGCATCTTCGACCGCCACCTCGCCCCGCACCTCACCGTTCGGGAGCCCATGGCGGATGAACACCACCACGTAGGCACCGATGCCGACCGCGAGCAGCGACGCGGCGAGCACCACGCCGAGGAAGTGCACCTGGATCTCCTCCTGCACGAGCAGGAAGTCCATGCCGAGCTTGCGTTCGAGGTAGACCTGGGCGACGCCGGCCACGGCGAACGCCAAGGTCATCGCCACCATGCCGATGTTCGAGGTCCAGAACGCGAAGGTCGCGAGTGGCGTGTCGTAGAGCCGGCGGCCGGTGAGCTGCGGCAGCGCATACGAGATCATCGCCAGCACCAACATCGCGTAGGCGCCCCAGAACGCCATGTGGCCGTGCATCGCCGTCACCAACGTGCCGTGCGTGTACATGTTCACCTGCGGCAGCGTGTGCGCGAACCCCAGGAAGCCCGCGCCGACGAACGACATGATCGAGCAGCCGATCGTCCAGGCGAGCGCGTTGCGGTTGGGGTGCGCGCGCCCGCCCTTCTTGGCCATCGAGATCGCATAGATCGCCATGCCCAGGAAGGCCAGCGGCTCGAGCGCGCTGAACACGCCGCCGATCATCAGCCAGTAGCGCGGTGTGCCGATGTAGTAGTAGTGGTGGCCGGTGCCGAGGATCCCGGACAGGAAGGTGAGACCGACGATCACGTAGAGCCACTTCTCGATCACCTCGCGGTCGACGCCGGTGAGCTTGATCAACAGGAAGGCCAGGATGCCGCCCATGATCAGCTCCCACACGCCCTCGACCCACAGGTGCACCACCCACCACCGCCAGTAGCTGTCGAGCGTCTGGTGATCGGTCGGGATCATTCCCGGCAGGTAGAGCAGCGCGGCCATCAGCAGGCCGAAGAACAACACGCAGCTGGTCGTGGTGATGCGCGGGCTCTTCCACATCGTCATCGACAGGTTGAGCAGGAAGGCGAGCACGTCGACGACCACGAGCCAGTCGAGTGGGCGCGGGATCTCGAGGAACTTGCGCCCTTCCCACCACTGGAAGTGGAAACCGATGATCGCGACCACGCCGACCACGACCAACGCCCCGAGCTGGAGCTTCGCCAGCTTGATGCTCCACAGCTCACGCCCGACCTCCTCGGGCACGATGTAGTAGGCCGCGCCCATGAAGCCGCACAGCAGCCACACCACCAGCAGATTGGTGTGCGTCGCGCGCGCGACGTGGAACGGGATCAGGTCGTGCAGCCCGTCCAGGCCCATGTGCGCAAAGCCCATGATGAAGCCGTAGACGATCTGCAGGCACAGCAGCAGCATGCTCGTGGCGAAGAACCACCAGGCCACACGTTGGGATTCGTACTTCACGGGATCACCTCTTCGCCTTCAGGTTGGACAGGAACGCCACGAGCTCGGTGATCGTGGCCTCGGACAACGGCAGCCTGGGCATCTTGCTGTCCGGCTTGACCGCGAGCGGATCACGCAGCCACTTCTGGATGAACTCGGCGTTCAGACGATCACCGACGCCGTCGAGCGCCGGCCCGACCACACCGCCCTGCCCGCCGAGCGAATGGCAGGCGATGCACATCTGGTTGAAGATCTGCGGCCGATCTCCCTGCCTGGCGAAGCCATCGCCTCCCGCCGCCATCGGCACCGCCACGCGGCCCAGATCCGGCTCGGCCGGAAAGCCGTTGAGGTCCATGGTGCCGATCCACTCCAGGAACGCGACCAACTCGGTGATCTGGTCCTCGTCGAAGTCGTACTTCTGCATCCGCCGCTGGCCCGGGTACATCGCCTGCGGGTCGCGCAGCATCGCGGCGATGAAATCGGGGCCGCGCCGCTGGTAGACGCGCGTGAGTTCGGGGGCGTAGTAGGCCCCTTCCCCGAGCAGGGTGTGGCAGCCCATGCAGTTGCTGGACTCCCACAGGTGTTTGCCGCGCACGACGGCGGCGGTCATGGCGGCCTGGTTGGTCTGGGCGGGAATGCGTTGCAGGGTGTCGACGGTCAGCAGCACGAACGCCCCAAAGCAGAGGGCGGTGCCACCGAGGAAGAACCTGCGGGCGGCGGACTTGGACAGCACGGCGAGCCTCCACCGGATCTCGAGCCCAGTTCATTCTGGACCTATTTGTCCGGTATTGGCAGTGAACCACGCTGGGCTTCGACCCTTTCCGGGCCATGGTCCGTAGACGCGGGGCGAACTTCGTCTAGGCGTCGTCTTCCGGGCCGAGATCGGCGACGGTCGTCTCGCTGGCCCACCGGCCGACGCTCTCCTGGAACCGGCTCCAGACGCCGTGCAACACGCAGGGCTGCTGCTGATTGCAGACACCGGCACGGAACGCACACCGCCCCAGGGACAGCTCCGTGTCGACCGCGGTCAGCACGTCCAGCAACCGCACCCGCTGCGGCGGGCGGCGGAGGCAGAAACCGCCGCCGTGGCCGCGCTGGCCGCGTACGATGCCGGCGCGCGACAGCTGCCGCATCACCTTGGCGAGGTAGTCACGCGGCACGCCCGTGCGCTCGCTGAGCAGAGAGCCGGAAAGACTCTCCCCCGGTGCAAGATCCTTGAGGACCGCGAGGGCACGCAGCGCGTAGATCGCGGTCTGGGAGAGGATCACCGCGGGGATTGTGTGCCGCGGACCGCGCCCGTCAAGCCGCGTGAACCAGCGAACGCCGCATGCCAGCCACGCCCCGCCATCTGCCGCGACCGAATACGCACAGGGGACCAGCAATCGCGCGCGCGCCCTCCTGTTCCATACCCAGATCCTTTATCGACCTTCCTATCCGCAATGACCAACAAGCTCTTCGCGATCCTGTCCAGCAGCGCGCTCCTGTCGATCCTGGCTGGCTGCGGCGGCGGCACAACCCAGAACGCCGCCAAGGCCAACAACGCCAAGGCGGCCCAGACCGTCCCGCCCGCCGAGGAGAAGCTCGTCGGCGAGGAGCAGGCGGTACTGACCGCGCCACCGCTGGTCCCCCCGCCGATCACCCGCAAACACGCCACCAAGGTCAAGGTGCTGATGGAGGTGAGGGAGTTCACGGCCCAGATCGCCGACGGCGTCGACTACACCTTCTGGACCTTCGGCGGCACCGTGCCGGGCAGCTTCATCCGCGTGCGCGAAGGGGATCTGGTCGAGTTCACGCTGGCGAACCACCCGAACAACAAGCTGCCGCACAACATCGACCTGCACGCCGTCACGGGCCAGGGCGGTGGTGCTTCGGCCTCGTTCGTCGCCCCCGGCCACTCGGCGACGTTCTCGTTCCGCTGCCTGAACCGCGGCCTCTACATCTACCACTGCGCCACCGCGCCGGTCGGCATGCACATCGCCAACGGCATGTACGGCCTGATCCTGGTCGAGCCCCGCGAAGGTTTGCCCAAGGTCGATCGTGAGTACTATGTCTGCCAGGGTGACTTCTACACCGAGGGCGCCTACGGGCAGGCCGGCTACCAGCAGTTCTCGATGGAGAAGGCGCTGCGCGAACAACCCGACTACGTGCTGTTCAACGGCAAGGTCGGCGCGCTGACCGGGGACAAGGCCCTCGTCGCCAACGTCGGCGAAACCGTGCGCCTGTTCGTCGGCAACGGCGGCCCGAACCTGGTGTCGAGCTTCCACGTGATCGGCGAGATCTTCGACTCCGTTCGCCAGGAGGGCGGCGACAACGTCACCCAGAACGTCCAGACGACCCTGATCCCCGCCGGCGGCTCGGCCGTGGTGCAGTTCAAGATCGACGTGCCCGCCAACTACATCCTGGTCGACCACTCGATCTTCCGAACCTTCAACAAGGGGGCGCTCGGCATCCTCAAGGTCGAAGGGCAGCCCGAGGTCGGCATCTACACCGGCAAGCAGCAGGAAGGCATCTACCACCCCGAAGGCAGCGCCATCCAGACCGTGCCGATGCCCGAGGGCACGGTCGCGGCGACGGTGCCGGCCGAACGGGCGCACGCCGAACGCTACGAGATGGGCCAACGCCTGTTCGAATCGGTGTGCTTCGCCTGCCACCAGAAGACCGGCCTGGGGTTGCCGCCGGCCTTCCCGCCGCTGGCGAAGTCCGACTACCTGATGGCCGATCGCAAACGCGCGATCACCACCGTGCTCGCCGGACTGCAGGGCAAGGTGGTCGTCAACGGCACCGAGTTCAACGGCGTGATGCCCGCCCAGGCGCTGTCCGACGACGACATCGCCAACGTGCTCACCTACGCGATGAACAGCTGGGGCAACAAGGCCGACATGATCACCAGCAAGGAAGTCGCCGAGGTGCGCAGCACCCTGGGCCACTGATCCACTCCTGGCCTCCGACCGACCATGCGCACACCCCAGAGGCTGCTGACATGTCTGCTGCTGCTGCCGTTCGCCGCATGCGGCGAACAGCAGCCCGCGGCCGTGTCGCCGCCCCCGGCGGCCGTCGTCGATCCGGGCCCCACACCATTGCTGCTGGTCGATGCCGGCGACTACCAACCGCTGTTCGGCGGCCGCGACGGTCGCAAGACGATTCCGGTCGATGCCTTCCTGCTCGAACAGCGAGCTGTCAGCAACGCGCAGTTCCTCGCCTTCGTCGCCGCCGATCCGAAGTGGCGGCGCAGCCGCGTCTCGCCGCTGTTCGCCGACGCCGGCTACCTGAGCAGTTGGCGCGCGGACCTCGATCCGGGCGTCAACGCCGCGGAGCTGCCGGTCACCAACGTCTCCTGGTTTGCCGCGCGAGCCTACGCACGCTGGCGCGGCCGGCGCCTGCCGAGCAACGCCGAGTGGGAACTCGCCGCGGCGCTGCCGCTCGCGGACGGCGCCGACCTGACCCGGGTGATCCTCGACTGGTACAGCCGTCCGATGCCGACAGAACCACGACCGATCGGCTCCGGCACGCGCACCGCCACCGGACTGCAGGACCTGCACGGCCTCGTCTGGGAATGGGTCGACGACTTCGCGACGGCGATGAGCACCGGCGACGCCCGCGGGGCCACCGACCTGCAGCGCACCCTGTTCTGCGGAGCCGGCGCCGTCGGCTCGACGCGCCCGGACGACTACGCCGCCTTCATGCGCTACGCGATGCGCTCGAGCCTCTCGGGCGCCCACACCACCCGCAACCTCGGTTTCCGCTGCGCGGCCGACCGCGCCGCCAGGAAGTGAACGACCATGCCCGCCGCCCACGACCATCGTCCCGCGCCGCGTCCACTGTCCCTCTGCCAGGCGCTGGCCTTGCTGGTGTCCGTCGCCGCCTGCGGCGACAGCGCACCGCCCTCGACGACCACCGCCGCGAACCTGTCGATCTACCAGCTCGAACACCGCTTCACCGATCAAGCCGGGCACGAACGCTCGCTCGGTGACAGCCGCGGCACACCCGTGCTGATCGCGATGATCTTCACCCACTGCCGCTATGCGTGCCCGGCCATCGTCGCGGACCTCGAGCGCGTCGTCGCCGGAGCCGGCAACCCGGCCGACCTGCACGTGCTGCTCGTGTCGATGGACCACAAGCGCGACCTGCCGGCAACGCTCGCCGCCTTCGCGCACGAACATGCCCTGCCACCCGCGCGTTACTCGCTGCTGCACGGCAGCGCGGACGCGGTGGCGGAGCTGGCGGCGGTGCTCGAGGTGCGCTACGCCGAGGTCGAGGGCGGCGACTTCTCGCACAGCAACCGCATCACGCTGCTCGACCGCCGAGGCGCGATCGTGCACCGTCACGACGGTCTGGGTGAAGATGTGAGCGGGCTCGTGGCTGCCGTTCGTCAGCAGACTTCACGCTGACCTGGTGCTTTCGATGTTGCGGGGCGGTGACCCCACTCAAACCAGCAGATCGGCGACGACGCCGGTCGCCTGGGCCAGACGCCGCGCGATGTCGACGTAGTGCGACCGCCCGCGGCCGGCGAGCGCGCTCGCATCGACGGCGTCGAAAGCAACCCGCAGTTGCTGGTCGACTGCCGCCGGCAGCCCCTGCACGGCCGCGGCGAACAAGCCAGTCTCCTCACGCCGCATGTGCGGTCGCAGGATGTGCACGTAGATCGACACGACCCGCAGCACCCGCTCCCAATCGCCTTCGCCGACGCCGTCGATGATGTCCATCGTCAGCTTCCTCGCCGACTGGTGTTCGTGCCGCACGGCGTTGTCCTGCTCGTCGTCGAGCAATCCGTGCTTCACCAGCGCGGGGATCAGGTGCTCCTCCTCCTTCACGCGATGACACAGGTGCACGAAGTTGCCGTTGAAGTCGACGACGTCGCTCCAGAACTCACGCCGCAGCGACCCGCCGCGCAACATGCGTTGCGCCTCCGCCTCCATGGCGGCCAGCACGATCGACATCACGTGATGTTCGGCCAACAGCTCTCCGAACGGACTCTGCTGCCGTTCGCCGCTGTCGCCTTCGGCGCGCCAGGCGACGAACGCGTCGCGGCTCGGGGAACGGTCTGCGGTGGTCATGGTCACGTGCGTATCGTCGCCGGCCCGCCACATCGCGCCAGCGCACTTCGGCCACCCTGCGGGTGACGGTTCAGCGCACCAGGCCGAGCTGCTCCCGCGGCGCGAAGCCGGTGCGATCGCCGACCTGCACCCGCACGTAGGCGCCTTCGCCACCGCCCAGCACCGGCAACGATACGCCGGCACGCACCGTCGCCACCGCCTGCAGGCCGGCGCGCGGCTCGGCGACGACCTCGGTCTTGCGCAGCGCGATCGCGACGCCGGGCCGGGCCGGCCCCAACCACAGCACCTCGAGCGCGACCATGGCGCCGGGCAGCAGCACCAGGGCGCCGAACCAGCGCCAACCGACGCGCCGCCAGCCGAGCACCAGGCTCGCGGCGCCGCAGACCATCAGCAAGGCCGCCACCCAGGCGCGTTCGCTCGGCGTCAATCGATCGCGCAGCGTCAGCAACTGCACCGTGAACCCACCGCCGTCGTCGGCGACGTCCAACCGCTGGCGCACCAGGCGCAGGTTGGCGAGCAGTTCGGGGTCACGCGGCCGCGCCAGCGCCGCAGTCTCGTAGGCCCAACGCGCCTCGGGCAGCTTGCCGAGCCGGAAGTAACAGTTGCCGCGCGCCTGCCAGAAGCGGTAGTCACCGGTGGCCGCGAACGCCGCCGCGAACGCCCTCTCGGCGGTCGCGTGATCGCCGGCGCGATACGCAGCCACCGCCGCCTGCACCGGGTCTTGCGGCGACAGCTTGTCGATGGCGCTCGCATCGACCTGGGCGGCCAGACCACCACCGACGAGCAACAGCAGCAGCGGCAACAACCGCACGCCGAAGCGTTGCCGTTCCAGGCGCTGCAGCAGTTCACGCACCGGGGAGGCCTGCAACCCGCCGCCGCCGCCGTACCGCGCCGCTGTGCCCCGCTCCAGGCACGCCGCCGTCTCCTGAGCCAGTTCCGCGGGCAGGCCGGCGCGTTCGAGCTGCTGCGCCAGATCGGCGCGGATCACCGCCGCGCTCGGCACATCGAGTCGATCGCCGAGGTAGGCGGCCAGGGCCTCGCTGGGATCGTCGCCGCGTTGCAGCGCCTGCTCACAACGCCGTGCCGCGGCGCGCGCGCGTTGGCCGCGGCGATCGGCGGCGCGGCGACGCCATTGCACGAACAGGCCGCGCCCCAGCAGCACCAACACCCACGGTGCCAGCACCGCGAGCCAGCCGCCCCATGCGGGCAGCTGCTCGGGCTTGCTGGCCGGACCATCGAGCGCCGGCAGGTCGAAGATGTCGTCGACGCCGGGCGTCACCGCCTTGGGCGCCGCGTCCGGCAACAGCGCGAGCGTCTCGCCGTTGGCGAGCGGCAACACCGTGAGCGGGATCGGCTCCGTGCGCACGTTGACGAACTTCTCGACCCCGGGCGTGGTGTCGAAGAAGTTCCATTCGACGGCTGGCATCGCCGTGACCTCGGTCGACAACGGCGTGAAGTCGTAGGTGACCTGCACCTGCTCCGCGGTGCGCGGCGCGTCCTTCTGGCCGAGCTTGTGGAAACCCGGCAACGCATCGAGCGGCGGCAGCCGCAGGAACTCGAGGTTGCCGCGGCCGCGCACCGTCAGGGTCAGCTTGACCGACGCACCGACCTTGACCGTGCTGCGATCGATCGCGGCGTCGAGCGTGAACCGACCCACCGCGCCGTAGTACGGATCGGGCCGACCGACCTCGGGAATCGGCAACACCTCGAGCTCGATCGGCTTGCCGTAGCTGTAGAGGTTGTCGCTCTGCCGCCGCAGGCCGCCGAACAGGTCGCGCTGCGCGCCGGTCAGCACCTGGTAACGCAGCATCGGCGCCGACAACTCGATCCGGCCCAGCCTCGTCGGCAGGAAGGCCTTCTCGAACACGAACTGTTGCCAGCGTTGGCCGTCGCGCCGATGGTCGTTGTCGACCGCTGCGTAGAGCAGTTGTCGATTCATCAGCACGATCTGCCGGTTGCCCTCGGGAGCCGGCACGTCGATCGGCTCGCCGCCCGGGAACGATTCCAACCACGGCGCCTGCACTTCGACGTCGAGGTAGCGGTACCGCATGTTGTGCACGTCTTCGACGATGCGCAGCTGCTGCTGCACGCCGAACTCGACGCGGATGCGCACGGGCTCGTGCACGTAGACCCGCCGCGGCTCGACCTGCACGTCCAGGTAACCGAACTCGTCGCCGCGCAGGTCCTTCCTCGCTTCGATACGCAACTCACGCGTGAGCTGCTCGGCGGTGCCGGTCCAGATCCTGAACGGTGGCACCACGAACGAACCTTCCTGCAGCGGGCGCAGCAGCAGCTGGTACTGCACACCGACGCGTTCCGAAAGGGTGCGCCCGTCGAAGAACGTGTGTTTGGTGGTCGACGGCGCCGACAGCTGCAGCTGCAGACCGGGTACCTCGGGCACGTCGATCTTGCCGGGGTTGGCGGTGCGGCCTTCGATGCGCAACACCACGCGCGCGGTGTCGCCCAGGCGCAGCGTCGCCGGCACCGGCCCCTCGACTTCCAGACGTTCCTGGGCGGCGAGCGAGGTCAGCAGGCCGAGCAGCAACGGCGCAATCGCGAACCTGCGGCTCACCAGTCCTTCTCCACCTTGGGCCGGCGGCTCTTGGCGCGGGCCCGGATGCCATCGAGTTGGCCGTCGAGCTGCTGCAACAACTCGAGCAGGCGCTGGGTCTGCTCGGGGCTCAGTTCGTGCGCTTCCTGTTGCTCACCGGGCGCATCGTGGCGCGGCCGAGGCGGGGCACCCGGCGACTGATCGGGCGCTTGCTGCGGCGGCTCACCGGACGGCTCCGGTGGCGGCTCGCCGCTGCCCTGACCCTTGGATGGTTGCTCACCCGCATCCGGCTTCGGCTCGGGCGCCTCCGCCTGTTGTGGCGGTTCGCCTTGTTGCCCCTCCTGCCCCGGCTTGGACTGGTCGGGCTTGGACGGGTCGGACTTCGGGTCGTCACCCTTGGCGGGATCCGGGTTCGCCTTCTCGTCGTTGCTCTTCTCGTCGTTGCTCTTCTCGTCCTTGTTCTTCTCGTCGCTCTTCTCGTCCTTGCCCTTGTCGCCGTCCTTCTTATCGCTGTCCTTGCTGTCGTCCTTCTTCTCGTCGTCGTTCTTCTGGTCGTCCTGCTTCTCGTCCTTCTGCTGCTCGCGCTGCTTCTCGAGCTCGTCGATCTTCTTCTGCAGCGCCGCGATGTAACGCAAGGCGCGTTCGGTGTTGCGCCGCAGCTCGGGCGACCCCGCCGCCACCGTGCCGCGCACGAAGTGTTCCTGCGCCTGTTTCGCCTTGGCCAACGCCTGCTCGAGCAACGGCAGCGGGTCTTGGGGCTGAGCTCCGCCGGGGGCTCCGGCGGGCAGCGCCGACGCGGCGTCGGCCGCCGCTTCGAGGCGACGCGCCTCCTCGAAGCGCACCGCGCCGAGCAACCCCGCGTGCAGGTCGACGCGCGGTTTCCGGCTCAGCGCCGCGTACTTCTCGATCGCGGTCTCGGCCGTCGGCAGGTCGCCGGCGCGCCAGCTGGCCAGGGCCAGGTTGTACTGCAGCTCGGGCGACTCGGCGGCGCTGGCTTCGGCCTGCCGCAGCGCGGCGGCGGCGGCGTCGTACCTGCCTTCGGCGTAGAGCTGCAGGCCGGCTTGCATGTCGTCCTGCGCGACGGCGACGTTGGCGAGCAGCATGCAGATTGGCAACAGCGATCTCATCGGTGACGGCCTCCGGCGGTGGCGATCTCCCACAGTAACAACAACACGAGCGGCAGCAGCACCCACTGATAACGGGCCTGTTTGCCGGTGTCCTCCCCCGCGTCGTAGCTGCGCTTGTGCATCGGCAACAGGCGCTTGTCGTGCAGTTCGACGAGCGGCAGGGCCATGGCATCGGCGCGAACGAACTCACCGCCGGTGACCGTGGCGAGCGCCCGCAGACTCTCGGGATCCATGCGCGAGACGACCTCGTTGCCGGTCTGATCACGCAGGAACTCCTCCCTGCCGTTGCTCACCACCGTGATCTTGCTGCCCATCGAGCTGCCGTAGCCCACGGCGTGCACGACGATGCGGCGGTCGGCGAGCTCCCGGGCAGCCTGCTGGCCGGCGCCGGCCAGGTCTTCACCGTCGGTCAAGAGCAGCACCGCCGTGGTCGCGGCGTTGTCGGTATCGGCGAACTCGAGCGTGCGGCGCAGCGCCGCGGCGAGGTCGGTGCCACCGACCTTGACCAGGTCGGTGTCGACCTCGTCGAGCAGCGCCCGGAACGAATCCAGATCGTGCGTGAGCGGGATCCACAACCTGGCCGCACCCGCGAACGCGACCAGACCGACACGGTCGCCGCCCTCCAGGCGCGGCAGCACGGCGCGAATGTCGCGCAACGCGCGTTCGAGCCGCGACGGCTCGAGGTCCCGCGCCAGCATCGACTGCGATGTGTCCAGGCAGAAGATCAGATCGAGCCCGCGGCGCTCGACGGCGACGACCTCGTCGCCGTAACGCGGGTCGAGCCAGCAGACGAAACCCAGGGCGAGCAGCAGCGCGGTGCGGCCCGAGCGCCACAGCGGGCCGGCGACCGGTGTGCAGGGTTCCGCACCGTACGCCGACAGCGCGCGCCGCGACCGCGCGAACAGGCCGTAGAGCAGCGCCCAGACCACCGGCAGCAGCAGCAGCCAGGGCCAGTGTTCGGCGCGGGTCCATTCCAGGCCGTTCATGGCACCCTCCGCAACCACAGGGCTTCGGCGAGCAGCGCCAGCAGCAGCGCCCCCAGACCGGCGGCGAGGGCCGGCTCGAACCGGTCGACGGTGCGGTACCGCGGATCCTGCAGCTCACTCTTCTCGAGTTGATCGATCTGGGCGTAGACGTCGGCGAGGTCGGCGTCCGACTTCGGCTGGAAGAACTGTCCGCCGGTGACGTCGGCGATCTTGCGCAGGTCGCCGAAGCCCAGCGGCTCAAAACCGAACGGCGTGCGCACGCCCTGCCCAAGACCGATCGCGTGCACGCGGATGCCGGCGTCCTTGGCCAGCTTGGCACCATCGTCGGGCGCGATGTCGTCGACGGTGTTCTCGCCGTCGCTGAGCAACACCACGACCTTCGACTTCGCCTCGCTCTTGCCCAGCACCTGCACGGCTTTGGCCAACGCGGTGCCGATCGCGGTGCCGTCGAGCTCGCTGTTCTGCGGCACCGTGTCGAGCACCCGCAAGAACGCCGCCAACGCGTTCTCGTCCAGCGTCGGCGGACAGCGCAACTCGGCGTAACGCGCGAACGCGACCAGGCCGACGCGGTCGCTGCCACGCGCGGCGGCGAACTCCTCGACACGCCGACGCGCGGCGTCCATGCGGCGCAGCGGTTCGCTGTCGCTCATGTCCTCGGTGATCATCGACGAGCTGATGTCGACGACCAGCAGGATGTCGATGCCTTGCTCCTGCGTCGGCACGACCTCCCGCTGCGCCGGGCGTGCCAGGGCCACACCCAGACAGCAGGCCGCGAACACCTTGCCCGCGAGCGGCACCCACAGCAGTTGCTGGCGCAGCGTCGGCCGCAGTCCGGTGAACAGGCTCGCCGCCGCGGTCGGTACCGCAGCGCGCGGCCGGCTCGCCCGCCACAGCGCCGCCAGCAACGCCGCCGGGATCACCAGCAAGAACCATGGGTCGAGCAGCGTGACCCCCCAGAGCTCCTGCAGCGCAATCACGACGCAGCCCCCTTCGCGATGCGATCGGCGCGCGTGCTCTCGACGAAACTCTCGGCGAAGCCGAACATCAGCAGGTGATCGGGCTCACTGGGCTGCATCGCCGCGAACTTGACCAGGTCACACTGCGACAGGAAGCGTTCGAGTTCACGGCGATGCTCCTTCGCCAAGGCATCACCGCTCTCGAGGTCACGCAGGAACTCCTCGGTGGTGCGTTCGGGAGCGCACAGCCCGAAGCGGTCTTCGAGGTACTGACGCAACACGTCACCGACCTGCACGTAGAACGCCTCGATCTGCGCCGGGGTGGTGCGCGGCGCGGTGCGCAGACGCGCCAGGGCACGCAGCGCCTTGGTGTGCGGCGCGAGCGCGGTCGCGTTCGGTGTCGCCCGGGCCCGCGAGCGTGTGCTCCACCACCAACCCGCGAGCAGCAGCACCAGCCAGGCGCCGATCACGAACCACGGCCAGCGCGCCGTGTGCGTCAGCAACGGCGCCGCCGGCGCCTCGAGCTCGGCGCCGTGTTCGCCGAGCACGCTGGTCACGGTGATGATGCGTTCGGGGGTGCTGGCCGCGACGGTGCCGTCCGTGGCCCTGGCGACGAACGGCGGCAACACGATCTCGCCTGGGCCGCGCAGCGGTCGCAACCGCAGCGTGAACCGTTGCCAGATGCCGTGGCCGAAGGGCACGGCCGCTCCGACTTGCCGTTCGCACTGGAAGTCCTCCGCGGCGACGTCAGGTGCGAACTCGATCGGCAGGTCGGCGCGGTGAAACAGGTCGAGCTGCACCAGCAACGGCGCCAGCAACGGCACCTCGGTCGCGGACAGTTCCATCTGCAGATCGAGCGCCACGGCCGGCGGTTCGGGCCACGGCGCCCGCGGACCGCCGCACGCGGCCAACGCGATCAACAGCAGGCCCGACGCCGGCGTCCTCACCGCTTCGCTCCGCGCAGCTCGCGCATCCGGAAGAACCGCACCAGCGGGTCGGCGACCGACCCCGTGGTCGGCACGTCGAGCAGGTCCACCTTGGCCGAGCGGCACAACTCTTCGAATCCGCGTCGCTCGGCCGACCAGCGCTCGCGCAGTTCGCGCCGCACGCGCGCGCTGCGCGTGTCGACGAGCACGGTGCGGCCGGTCTCGGGATCGGCCAGGTGCAGCAGGCCGACGCCAGGCAGCGCGGCGAGGTCACCGTTGCTGCGATCCAGACCAGCGGCGAACGGGTCGCGGATGCGCACCGCGATCACGTCGTGGCGCTGCGCCAGCAGCCGCAGTGGCTTCTTGCAGTCGGCGCCGTAGAAGTCGCCGACGACGAACACGATCGCCCGCCGCCGCTGCACACGACCGGCGTAGTCCAGCGCCGCGGCCAGATCGGTGCGCGCCGCCGTGCGCGGCGGTTCACAGGCCTCGCGGATCAGGCGCAGCACGTGGCGCCGCCCCTTCTTGGCCGGCACGTAACGTTCGACGCGATCGCTGAAGGTGATCAGGCCGGCCTTGTCGTTGTTGCGCGCCGCGGCGAACGCGACACAGCCGACGAACATCGCCGCGGTGTTGGCCACCTGCCGCCGCACGCTGACGACGCCGCCGTGCGACGGCCGCGTGCCGAACCCCATCGACGCCGAGGCGTCGAGCAGGAACATCACGGTCAGCTCACGCTCCTCGACGAACTTCTTGACGAACGGGCGACCGACCCGCGCGGTGACGTTCCAGTCGACCGAACGCAGGTCGTCGCCCTCGGCGAACTCCCGCACCTCGTCGAACTCGATGCCCGAGCCGCGGAACACCGAGCTGTAGCCGCCGGCCATCACGTCGGTGACGCTGCGATCGGCGCGCACCTGGATGCGCCGCGCCTCGGCGAGCAATTCGGGGTCGATCGCTCGCGCCGGTCGGGCTTCGTCGCGCTGCTGCCGTTCGCCGAACATGGTCACCAGTCCCCCGCCGACTTCAGGGCACCCGCACGCTGTCGAACACGCTCTGCAGCACCTGCTCGCTGGTGATGCCTTCGGCCTCGGCCTCGTAGGTGGTCAGCACGCGATGCCGCAGCACCATCGCGCCGACCGCCTTGACGTCCTGCGGCGTGACGAAACCGCGGCCCTCGAGGAACGCGCGCGCGCGCGACGCGCGCGCCAGCGCCAGCGACGCGCGCGGCGAAGCACCGTAGAGGATCATCGGGCCGAGCTTGTCGAGCCCGACCGCGCCGGGCTCGCGGGTCGCGAACACCAGGTCGACGATGTAGCTCTTGACCTTGTCGTCGAGGTAGATCGTGTCGAGCAGCTGGCGCATGCGCAGCAGTTCTTCGGGCGTCGTCGCCTGCTGCACGGTGGTCTGCGCGCCGAGCGCCGCCATGCGGTCGATGATGCGCAGTTCCTCCGCTTTGCTCGGGTAACCGACCACGAGCTTGACCATGAACCGATCGACCTGCGCTTCGGGCAGCGCGTAGGTGCCTTCCTGTTCGACCGGATTCTGCGTCGCCAGCACCAGGAACGGATCCGGCAGCTTGCGGGTGTCACCGGCCAGCGTCACCTGCCGCTCCTGCATCGCCTCGAGCAGCGCCGACTGCACCTTGGCCGGCGCGCGGTTGATCTCGTCGGCGAGCACGAAGTTGGCGAACACCGGCCCTTCCTTGACCTGCCAGTCACCGGTCTTGGGGTTGTAGACGTGCGTGCCGACCAGGTCGGCCGGCAGCAGGTCGGGCGTGAACTGGATGCGGCGGAACTTGCCACCGACGGCCCGCGCCAGCGAGCTGACGGCGAGCGACTTGGCCAGGCCTGGCAGACCTTCGAGCAACACGTGGCCGTCGGCCAGCAGCGCGATCAGCAGCCCGTCGAGCAGGGCATCCTGGCCGACGATGACGTTCTGGAGGGAGAGGCGCACGGCCTGCAGCGCGCGGCTCTCGGACTGGATCTTCTGGGCGATGGCGGCGACGTCGGTCATGGTCGAGGAGGGGCAGTCCGGCGGAAGAAACGGGCCAGGACGATAACGGCTGGCGCGGACTCCTCAATCGTCGCGATCGGCGGCAGGCAGACGCGCGGCAAATCGGGCGCGCATGGCGGCGAACCGCAGGCCCGGCAACGCCGCGGGTTCGACGCGGAACTGCCGCCAGGCGACCGCCGCATCGCCGCCACCCGCCGCGAGCGCGGCTTCGGCGGCCGCGCGCTGCCCGGCCACCGCCACCGCGGCGAGTTCGTCGCCCATCACCGACCGCAGCCCGGCGAACTGCAGCGCTGCCTGCTGCCACTGGGCCTCGGCGACCTGCGCCCCGACGAGATCGCGCAGCGCCAACGCGTCGGCGACGGCGAGGCTCGCCTGTGCGGCCACCACGCGCGCCGCACCGATCTCGGCCTCGATCGCCAGGAAGGTCGAGTCGGCGCGCCGCCAGGCGAACAACGCCAGGAACAAGACCAGGGCGCCGAGCAGGAACGGCCAGGAGCCGGTCTTGCGGGTCACGCCGCCTCAGCGCCCTTGCGCGGCGCGCGCGGCCTCGGCGAGCAGCCGGTAACGCGCGGCGATGCCCTCGCGCACGTCGCGCGGCGTGGCCAGCGACAGCACGCCGTAGTCCTCACGCGTCATGGTGCGCAGCACCGCGCCACACAGCACCCCCACGCGCGGCTCCTTGGCATCGACCAACAACCGCGACAGCTCTTCGATCGCCGCCGGGTCTTCGCCGAGCGCGAACTGCTCGGCGCGCAGCGCATGGGTCTGACCAACCGCCTTGAGGGCGTCGAGCAGCCAACTCCACTGCGGCGTGGTCTTGTTGAGCCGCCACCAGGCTTCGACGGTGCCGATCCGGTCGTCGGCGCCGACCACGTCCAGGCCGGTCGTGCAGGACAGCAACGCCGCCGCCTCGACCGCGTTGCCGGGATCACGCATCAGGTCCATCAGATCGGGCACGGCCTGCGGGTCTTGATACAGACCGAGCAGCAACACCAGCTCACCGCGGATCGTGAGGTCGGTGACCAGCTGCAACTGGTGGCGCAACGCCGGCACCGCCAGCACACCGCCCTGACGCTGCAGGTAATAGCGGGCCAACGCGCCGAGATCCTTGCCGTGGCCGATCACCGCGAGTTCGGCGAGCAGATGGGAGGCCCGCGGGTCGCGCAGTTCGCCGAGACCGCGCAACGCCGCTTCCTTGTCTTCCTGCGCCGTCGCCGCCAGGGCCCGTTCGAGCACGCCGAACGCCTTGGGGCCGCCGACGCGACCGAGCGCGCGCAACGCCTCGCGGCGCAGCAGCGGCTGCGTCTGCTCACCGACGACGAAGGTGATCAGCGGATCGGCCGCGGCCTCGATCTGCAGCACACCGACCGCCTGGGTCGCCTTGACCTGCACGGCGAGATCGGCGTCGGCCAGCAGTTCGACGAGCCGCGGCCCAGCGCGCTGATCGCGCACCGACACGGCCTCGTCGATGGCCACGCGGCGCACCGCCGGTCGCGCGTCGGCGAGCGCCGCGAGCACCGCATCGGACCCGAGCACGGCGAACACGGCGCGCACGGCCTTGTTGTCGCCGACGTCACTGCGCGCGGCGAAGTCGATGCAGTCGCGCCAGACCTTGTCGCCCGGCACCGCCGCCGCCAGTTCGAGCAGGCGCAATTCGAGGTCGCCGAAGCCGAACCCGTCCGGCTCCTGACCCTTGCGCAGCAACGCCAGGATCGCTTCGCCGTCGGCTTCGCCGAGCAGCGCCTGGCGCTGTGGGTGATCGAACAGGACCGCGAGACCGCGACCGCGCAGACCCGGTGACAACTCCGGCCAGACGCGCACGATCCGCCGCGCGAACCGCTGCGCGCGTTCGAGTTCGTCGGTGTGCTCCTCGCGCCACCGCCGCTCCGCACGCCAGAACGCGGCGCGATCGGGCTCGTCGGTCGGATGGCGGAACAGTTGCCACAGCTCACCGTCGAGGTGGTCCTGGACGATCTTGATCAGCGCATCGAAAGCAGGGTTCTCGGCGGCCGAGACCGCGACCTGGGCGCGCGCGCCGTCGACCTGCAACTGCAGCGACCGCGACGCGGGCAGTCCGGAGACCTCACGGAACCGGTTGGCATCGCCGAAGCCCGCCGCACGCAGCTCCGTGGCGAGCGACAGCACCTTGTCCCTGGTCAACAACACCTCGATCGCGCCCTTTGCCGGCTGCAGGTCGGCGTAGTCCTCGGCCAGCATACGGGCGACGCGGTCGTCCTTGCGCAGCGTGAAGATCACCCGCCCGGCCTTCTGCGGCGCCACCGTCACATCGGCACGCAACCCGATGAAGTCGGCGCGTTGCGTCTGCCACCAGTCGCGCCACCGCAGCCCCTGGTTGGCGCCGACGATGCGCCCGGACAGACGCAGCAGGCGCTGCTCACACGGCTGGCGCAGCATGTCGAGGTTGGCGACGAAGCGCTGCGGCTCGACCACATCGAGCAAGGCCTCGGCGATGTCGATGTCGGGAAACACCTGGTCGACCGGGCTGCGGTAGGCGAGGTCGGCCATCGCCACGGCGACCAGACTGCGCGTCAACGGCTCGGGATCCCCAAGGCGGCGCGTCAAGTTCGGCACCCAGGCCGGGTCGAGCACGTTCTGGCCGGTGGCCTGTTCGATCTGCGCCAAGGCGAACGCCGCGTAGGCCCAGCCGCGGTCGATCGGCGGCTGGTTGCACAACGTCTGCAGGTCGAGCACCGCATCGGCGCCGAGCTGGATCAACGCCACGCAGGCATACGAGGCCAACGCCGGGTCCTTCGACAGCAGCGCGACCAGCCGGGCGCGCGCGCGTTCGTCGCGAAGCGCCTGCAGCAGATCGACGCCGCGCAGCTGCAGATCGAGCTTCTGGTCGCTGCTCAGCTGCATGGCGAAGTCGAAGTCGCCGGGCTCGATCATGGTCACGAACACGTCGGTCGCGTGTCGGCGCACCGCGGCGATGCGGCCGCGGATGCAGGACTGCAGCGCCGCGCGGGCCCGGTCACCGGCCAGCAGCGCCATCGTCTCGACCGTCGCGCGGGTGGCCTCGCCCAGGGGCCGCGCCAGCAGCTGGAACAACAACTCGTCGCCGACCTTGGGCGTGCCGAAGCGCCGCGCCACGACCATCAGGTTCTGCATCTCGTTGACGCGCGCCGACCGCGCCACCTGGATGATCAGCGACTCGATCGCGGCGTAACCGAGTCCCATCTCCTGCAATTTGGCCTCGACCCGGGGCGGCGAGCCCTGCATCTCGACGAGGTCGCGACGGAACTGCTGCAGTTCGGTCACCGGTCGCTCGGCCGGGGCGGGCGGCTTCTCGAGCGGTGGCAGACCGACCTTGTTCTGGGCCGACAGGGCCGACGCGAAGGCGCACGACAGCAGGGCGGCGGCGAGCAGCGTCCGCGCGAACGGGGACGAAGAGGGCAGCGAGGCGAACAGGGTCATGGGGCGGCCGGGGCGACGTGGAGCGGACCGGCGGGGGTCGGGGCCGGTCGTGGGAGGCGCGAGAGGATAACGATCCCCCCGACGCCTGTCTCGCCCGAGACGAGGTCTTGCCGCATCGCTTGCAACAGCGCTGCGCACCGCGACGATCCTCGCCCCCTTGGCACCTCCCGCCGTATTGGTCCACCTGGCCCTGCTGACCGTATCGCTGTTGTTCGGGGCCAACTACGTGTTCACCAAGCAGATCCTGGCCGAGGTGCCCCCGGCGACATGGGTGTTCTGCCGCATCGCGGGCGCCACCGTGGTGCTGGTGCCGCTGGCACTGCTGCTGCGCCGGCGCCAACCGCGGCCGCCGCGGCGCCTGTTGCTCGGTCTGGGCGTCGCCGCGTTCTTCGGCATCGTCGCCAACCAGGTGTTGTTCACCGAAGGCATGGCGCGCACCACGCCGCAGCACAGCGCGGTGATCAACGCCGGCATCCCGACCTGGACACTGCTGGTCGCGGCGTTGTGCCGCCAGGAACGGCTGACCCTGCGGCGGGTGTTGGCGATCGTGGCTGCGCTCGCCGGCGTGCAGTACCTGCTCGGCGTCGATCGACTGTTGTTCGGTGACGGTGGCAGCGGCGGCGACGCCACCTTGCTCGGCGACCTGCTGACGGTGGCCAACGGCATCTCGTTCGCAGCGCACCTGGTGCTGATGCGCCGCATCGGCCGCGACATCGACCCGTGGTACGCAACCGCGGTGATGTTCGTGATGGCGACGACGATGATGGCCGGCTGGAGCCTGCCCCAGACCAGCGCCGCCGACGCCGCCGCGCTGGTCGGCCAACCCACGCTCTGGTTCGCGCTCTACGCGGTGCTGTTCGCGACGGTGTTCACCTACCTGCTCAACACCTGGGCGCTGCGCCACACCCACAGCTCCCAGGTGGCGCTCTACATCAACGTGCAGCCGCTGGTCGCCGCCAGCCTCGACGTGGCGTTCGGCGCGCCGCTGCCGGGGCACCGCTTCTACGTGGCGCTGGCGCTGGTCGCGCTGGGGCTGTGGTTACAGAGTCCGCCGCGACGACGGGCCTGAGGGTTCTGCCATCGCCGCTGAGCTCGGCGCTCGCATCTGCTCCGCCGACAGCACGTCGTACAGTTCGGCCATCGAGATCACGCCGTGCTGCACCAGGTCGAGCGCGCTGTCCCGAAGGGACGACAGCCCCGTGCCGCGCGCGACTTCACGCAGGTCGTCGAGCACCACCCGCCGCGAGATCGCGCGCCGGATCTCGGCGTCGACCTGCAGGAACTCGACCACCGCGACGCGGCCGCGGGTGCCAGTGCCGCTGCAGCGGTCGCAACCGGTGCCGGCAAAGCTCAGGAAGCCCTCGGGCGGTGCCCCGCCGAACAGTTCCGCGCTGATTTCCGGGTCTGGAACGGCGGGCGCACGGCACGACGTGCAGATGCGGCGCGCCAGGCGCTGCGCGATCACCGCGGTCAATTCGCTGGCGATCGAGTTGCTGTGCATGCCGAGGTCGGCGAGTCGCTGCACGGCGTCGACGGTGTCGTTGCAGTGCAGCGTCGCCAGCACCAGGTGCCCCGTCTGCGCCGCGCGGATCGTCTCGAGCGCCGTCTCGGCATCGCGGATCTCCCCGACCAGGATCACGTCGGGGTCCTCACGCACGAACGCGCGCATCGCGTCGGCGAAGTGGAAGCCCACGGCCGGGTTGACCTGGGTCTGCTGGATGCCGGCCAGCGCGAACTCGATCGGATCCTCGACCGTGATCACCTTGCGCGAGGTGTCCTTGGCAAGCAGCTGCAGACCGGCGTAGAGCGTCGTCGACTTGCCCGAACCGGTCGCGCCGACCACCAGCACCAGCCCGTTCGGTTCCTGCAGGATGCGCCGGTAGCGGTTGGCGACCTCGGCCGGGAAACCGAGTTCCTCGATCGTCGGCGGCCGGTCGTCCTGCGGCAGCAGCCGGATGACGATGTTCTCGTGGTACAGCGTCGGCTGCGTCTGCACGCGCAGGTCGAGCACCTTGCCGCCGACGCGGCGACGCATGCGGCCGCCCTGTGGCATGCGCCGCTCGGCGATGTCGAGGTTGCCGGCGAGCTTGACGACATTGACCACCTGGGTCAGATCCGGCGCCGAGAACTGGTATCGGCCGATGTCGCGCAGACTGCCGTCGACGCGGAACCGCAGGCGTGCGCCCGAGTCGTAGATCTCGAGATGGATGTCGCTGGCGCGTTCGGCAACCGCGTCGAGCAGGATCGCCTCGAACATGCCCGCCGCGCGCGAGTCCTCGAGCGGCGCGACGGCCACCTGTTCGCGCCGATCGTCGCGGCGCGAAGCCTGCGCCGGCTGTGGTTCGGTCGCGACGAAACCCAACTCGATCGCGGTCCAGACGCGCTGCAGGTCGGTCGGTGTCGCCAGTTCGGCGACGACCTCGGCGTCTTCGAAGACGCTGCGCAACTCCCACACCGGCAGGTCGAGACTGCTCGTGACCACCACGATTCGCCCTTCGAGCGAACACACGGGCACGAACTTGTAGTGATCGAGGTACTTGCGCGGCAGACGCCGGACCAACTCACGATCCAGGCGCTGCAGCACCCGGGTGGTGTCGGTGAACGTCAGGTGGCGCTGCGCCGCCAAGGTGCGGAACAGATCGTCCTCACGCACCGAGCCGCGCAGCAGCAACTCCTGACCGAGCAGGCGCCCGCTCTGCGCCGCGGCGCGCGTCGCCTCGGCGATCTCCTGCCGCAGCACGTAACCCGACTCGACCAGCATGTCGCCGAGCAGGGGCTGGAACGTCGACAGGTCGAGTTCGTCTTCCTCGAGCGCGCCGTCCTCGGTGCGCAGCACCCGCAGCATGCGCCGCGACGGCATCGAGTCGTCGAGCGGCAGCACCGCGGCACCGCCCAGGGCCAGGCACTGGCGCAGTTCCGGCGGCAGCTTCTTGCCCACCGGCTGCCCGAGGAAGATCACGTCGTAGCGACCGTTCGGGTCGCTGCATTCGGCCAGGAACGAACCCAGGTTGACGTTGCCGACACCGGCGCTGCCCAGTTGTTCGGCCAGCTGTCCCGCGCGCCAGGCGACCGGCGCGACGACGTCGACGGTGGCGGCGATCGCCGCGCACACGGCCGGCACGTAGCCGCTGACCGGATCGACGATCAGCACGCGGCTGCCGGCGCGCAGGCCGAGATCCTCGAACACGCGCGTCACCGCATCGCGCGACAGATCGCGCCAGCTGTTGGTCAGCGGCGGGAACGGATCGCGCGACACCGCTGCCAGGGCCGCAGCGACCTGCGGATTCCGTGCCATGCACAACGGCGCGGCGGCGGTCATCTCGGTTGGAGCACTGCTGGCCATGAAGATGGCATCGGCAACCAGCCAGCGGCGGCTCGACCGCGACGGCAAGTCACGCTGGCATCGCGCTGACCGCGCAACATGCGGGTTCTTCCGCACCTGCCAAAGCGCTACCGTGCCCGCCGCATGACCGCGACGACCCCCGGCGAACAACTCGAACTCACCATCGAACGCCTCGCGTTCGGCGGCTCCGCGGTCGCGCGCCACGACGGCATGGCGGTGTTCGTGCCGTTCGGCGCACCCGGCGACCGCGTGCTCGTCGAGGTCACCGAGGTCGAGAAGAAGTTCGCGCGCGCGCGCATCGTCGAGCTGCTGTCCCCCGGTCCCGATCGCGTGACGCCGCGCTGCCAGCACTTCGGCGAGTGCGGCGGCTGCCAGTTCCAACACGTCGCTTATGCGGCACAGGTGGCGGCCAAGGCCGAGTTCGTGCGCGACGCGCTGGTGCGCACGGGCGGCTTCGAACAGCCCGAGCCGGTGCGCATCCACCACGCCGAGCCATGGGGTTACCGCGTGCGCACACAGCTCAAGCTGACGGCGACGTCGGGGCTGCGCATGGACGGCAAACACGGCCGGCTGCGCAAGAAGGAACGCAAGGCGACGCTGACCCTGGCGCACGACGCGGCGGCGCACGACGCGACCGAGACCCGGCCCAACGCAGGCGCGCCGCCGGTGCAGCTCGGCTTCCACCGCGCCTTCGAACACAGTGTGCTCGACATCCAGCAATGCCCGGTGCTCGCGCCCGAACTCGAGCAGGGGCTGCCCGACGTGCGTCGCGCGCTCGCCGAACTGCCGCGCCGCGAGTGGCCCTATCAGGTCGACGGTGCCGCGGGTGCCGAAGGCGCCTCGTGGGCGCCGGACCTGCCGGGCATGCGCAAGGACCTGATCGTGCACGAGGTGCTCGGCCATCGTTACCTGATCGAGCCCGAGAGCTTCTTCCAGGGCAACCGCCACCTGGTCGCCGAACTGGTCAAGGGCGCGGTCGAAGGCCAGGGCGGCGAGCTCGCCTTCGACCTCTACGCCGGCGTCGGCCTGTTCTCGCTGCCGCTCAGCGAACGGTTCGCGCGCGTGATCGCGGTCGAGGACGAACGCCGTGCCGCGACGCTGGGCCGCGTCAACGTCAAGACCAACGATCGCGACAACGTCAGTTACCTGCGCGCCACGACCGAGCAGTTCCTGCGCGGCAACCGCGAGCGGCCCGACCTGGTGCTGATGGACCCGCCGCGCCTGGGCGCCAAACCGGCGCTGCCGTTCCTGCTGCAGCTGGCGAGCCCGCGCCTGGTCTATGTGTCGTGCGACCCGCAGACGTTGGCGCGCGACCTGCGTTCGCTCGTCGACGGCGGCTACGAACTGCAGTCGGTCGAGGCGTACGACATGTTCCCGCACACCTTCCACGTCGAATGCGTGGCGCGGCTGCACCTGCGGTGACCGCTGGCAAGGAGGCCCCATGGAAACACGTTCCCTGCTGCTCGATGGCGACCGCCTGACCGTGCACGTCACGGGTCGCGGCCCCGTGTCGCTGCTGATCCACGGTTACCCGCTGGACCACCGCATGTGGCTCGACACGCAACACGGCCCGCTCGCCGAACAGCACACGCTGGTCGCGGTCGACCTGCGTGGCCACGGCCACTCGCCGTGGTGCGGCGACGCCGTGCACACGATGGAACGGTTCGCCGACGACCTCGCCGCGTTGATCCGCGTGCTCAGCGACGATCCGATCGACGTCGTCGGCCTGTCGATGGGCGGCTACGTGGCGCTGACGCTGTGGGCCGAGCACGAGCCGCTGGTGCGTTCGCTCGTGCTCTGCGACACCAAGGCCACCGCCGACGACGACAACGCGCGCGCCGGCCGCACCGCCGCGATCCGCACCGTGCTCGAACAGGGCCGGCCGGCGATCGCTGCGGCGATGACCGGCAAGCTGCTGGCGCCGGGCGCCGACGACCTGCTGCGCGCGCGCGTGCACAGCATGATCGAAAGTACCCCGGTGGAGACGATCGTCGCCGACCTGCGCGGTCTGGCGGCGCGGCCCGACCGCTCGGCGCTGCTGCCGACGATCTCGGTGCCGACCCTGGTCGTGGTCGGTGAACACGACGTGATCACCCCGCGCAGCGACGCCGAGTTCCTGGCGGCCGGCATCCCCGACAGCCGCCTGCTGGTAGCCGCCGGGGCCGGGCACATGACCCCGATGGAGGCGCCGGAGGCCTTCGCGAAGGCTGTCGGGGAGCTGTGGGCGACGCGGCCGTAGGCAGAGGCGACGCGGCCGCAGGCAGGAACGACGTCGCCTAACCCATTTCTATGTGGTCATTTGCGACGCATCTTGGGGATCCCCACCCCTGCCTGCAGGAGTGTCCGGCAAACTGGACAAGATTCGACTTGTCCAGTTAACTAGACACTACCGATAGTGTCCAGTCAACTGAACACCATGGACCACGCCGAACTGCTGGCGATCGCCGCCGACTGGAGCTTCTGGAACCGTTCACCACCGGCCTCCGTGCTCCGACAGGTGGCGCTGCCCGCCTCCCTTCGCCCAGGCATCGCGCTCGTCGTGCAAGGCGTCCGGCGGTGCGGCAAGTCGACCCTCATGACGCAGCTGATGACGCGTTACGGGTTGGCCCGGTCGCAGTGCTTGTTCATGAACTTCGAGGACCCCCGCCTCGCCGCACACCTCGATCACCGAACGCTGCAGGGCCTCGTCGACGCCTTCGAGGCCAGCCACGGGCCGGGCGGCTGCTTCCTGCTCGACGAGATCCAGTTGGTCGACGGTTGGCAGAAGTGGTTGCGCTCGCAACTCGATCGAACCGCGGACCGCCGCTTCGTGGTCACGGGTTCGAACGCGCATCTGCTCGGCGGGGAGTTGGCCGTTGCGCTGACGGGTCGCAACCATGTCGTCGAGCTGTTCCCGTTCGACTTCGCGGAGTTCACGGCTGCGCAACCAACGGCCACGATCGAGCAGTTCCTGCGCGCCGGCGGCTTCCCGGCCACCGTCGACGAGCCCGACGCCGACCGGCTCCTGCGCACCTACTTCAACGACATCGTCGAGCGCGACGTCCGCGAGCGGGTCGGCGCACGCTCCGTGCAGCCGCTGCGCCAACTCGTACAGATGCTCTACGAATCTGCGGGCTCGGAGATGAGCATCCGCCGCAGCGCGGCAGCGGTCGGCATCGCCGTCGAAACCGCCAGGCTCTACATCGAGGCTGCCTGCAACGCCTATCTGGTGATCGCCTGCCCGTTCTTCACGTGGTCGGCGCGCCAGCGAGCCGCGCGCAACCACAAGTACTACCCGGTCGACACCGGCCTGCGCCGCGCCGTGGTCACGAAGGTCGGCGAAGACCGCGGCAAACAGCTGGAGAGCGCCACGTTCCTCACCCTGCGACAACGTTTCGGTGAAGTCGCCTACTGGCGCGACCGCGGTGAAGTGGACTTCGTGGTCCGGCACGGTGCCGAAGTGATTCCCGTGCAGGTCAGCTGGGACGGGCCGCAGGAGCGCCACCGACGTGCGCTGGATCACTTCTACGCAGCGTTCCCGACCGCTGGTGAAGCCGTGTTCGTCACGGCCGAATCCCTGGCGCGCGGGCTGCCCGAACTGCCGACGACGACCTGACCTGCCCTGACCTGCAGACTTCAGCGCACCCCGCGCAGACAACGCACGTGGTCGTAACGCTGCCGCTCGGCGGTGGTCCAGGTCAGCGGCACGCCGCGCTGCGCGACGGCGCGCAGCAACGGCAACCACGGCTCGTCGACCGGCGGCAGGCCGGTGTCCTCGTCGAGCCCGAGGTGCCAGCGCAGCTGCTGCCGCAGCGACGGCTGCTGCTCGGCGAAACGCAGCCCGACGTCGCTTCGGCACAACGCGGCGGTCACCGCGTCGTGCTGCCCGAGCCGTTCGGCGTAGGCCCACAGAGCGGCGCAGACGGCGGCGGTGCGCGCCGTCGGCAGACCATCGAGCGGCGCGGCAACGAGTTCGAGCAGCGCGATCGCAGCGTCGGCATCGAGGCGTGCGAACAATCGCACACATTGGCCCTCATCGAGGTCACCGGCGATCCGCGCGAGCTGCGCTACCGAACCACAACGCACCAGGATGTCGCGCAGGAACGCGAGCAGTTCGTCCGCTGGCCAGACCAATTCAGCAGCGATGCGATCGAGCAGCTGCAGGGCTCCGGCCGCGTCGTCCGACGCCAGCGCCAACGCGCCTCGCCAGGCATCGCAGTATGGATCGTCGGTGACGGTCTCGCTGCCCAGGTCACGCACGCCGCGTTGGTGCAGCGCCAGAGCCAGACGCGACTGCCACCCGGTGTCTGTGGCCGACACCAAGGCCTGCTGCAACGCCGCCGTGCTCACGTTCGAGCGCGGCAACAGCTCGGCGAGGTCCACGCCGTCCAAGTCGTAGTCGTACAGCTCGGCGAACACCGACAACGGCAGTTCGCGCCAGTACGCGTCGGGCAACTCCGCCGCCAGCGCTTCGCTCTGCGCCAGCACGAAGTCGGAGTCGGTGAGCGCGCGCCGCAAGGTGACCCGTCCCGACGACGAAGCCAGCAGCTGCCGAACGACTCCGTCCGGCCAGGGCTCGGTGGCCAGTTCGATCAGCGACGATGGCGCGATCGCAGCGAGGTCTTCACGCGGCAGCAATTCGAGGATGCGCGCACCGTGTGTCGACGGGAAGGTCGCCAGCATCGCCTGCAACACCGCACGCAGCCGTTCGTCCTCGACCGGGCCTTCGACGTCGTCGAGCACGTGCAGCGGCAACTCACCGCGCGCCATCGCCAGTTGCAGCACCTTGCCGAGCAGTTCCTCGCGAGTCAGGCGTTCGGGCCAGACCACCAGCGCCGCGACGAGCATGTCGACGTTGTAGTGATCGTATTCGCGATCGTGGCGGCGCTCGAAGGCCTCGAGCAGTTGCAGCAGGCAGCCGTGCTGCTGCTCGGCGAGGGCGAACAACGCCACCGCACGCGCGGCACGCATCTGCTCTGAGCCCTCGCCATCACCCAGGTCGTCGCGCAGATCGTCGCGCCACGACGTGACCCTGTCGGTCAGTTCCTCGAGCACGAAGTCCGGCTCGCCGCCGGGGCCACGCAGTTCGTCGTTGGCCTCGGTGGCGGCGGCCATCGCGGCGGTCAGCGCCGCCGGGTCATCGCCGTCGAACGCCTCGTCGAGCGTTTCGAGCGCGTCCTGCGCACGTTGCCGCGGCGTGGACTCGACCACGGTCACTGGCGCCGCGGCGACCGGCAACCGCGGCAAGCAGCTGAGGCGCGACGGTCGCGCGGGATCGGGCGGGGCCACCAACACGGTCAGCACGCTGCCGGCGGTGCCGCCGTCGCGCCCGTTCGCGTACATCGGCGCGGCCGTCGTCGGCGGCCAGGTCATGGTGCCGGCCAGCGTCGGCACCAGCGGCACCTCGATCTGGCGCGGCTCGACGCCGAGCCAGTCGAGCGACAGCGCGAAGCGATCGTCGAAGCGTTCCAGCCACGGCAGGTCGTCGCCGAACTGGAAGCCCGCGGGCAACGGACACTCCACCACCACGTAACGCAGCGGCAACGGTGAGCTCACGCGCAGGCGCAGCCAGACGACCTCGCCGACGCGCAGCGCGCCGCCATCGATCGGCACCAGGTCCTCGTGCCGCTGCACCTGTTCGCGCGTCGCGTCGGCGCGGCGACGACACAGGGCGCGTTCGACCACCACCGGCGCCTGCCAGGCGGCATGGGTCGAACCCACCTCGCGGCGCTGCCCGACCACGCGCAGCACCATCTGCCTGCCGACTGGCCCGGTCACCGCGCAGCGCGCCGCGAACGGCACCCGCAGCCGCGCGGTGAAGCCGTTGTCCGCGGACAGCGAAACCTCGCGATCCTCGTCGCCGACCTGCAACCGCGCCGTGAACGGCGCCGCGTCGCTCGGCGGCAGTGCCAGGGCCAGCGCAGTCAGCACGCTGGCCTGCGCGTAGGTGGTGCTGTAGCCGTTCAGACAACCGAGCAGCACGTCGGCGCATGCCTCGGCGGCGGTCGACCGCGGCGACAACACGCACTGCAGTTCGAGCTGCAGACCGCGCACGGCGAGCGCGTTCTCACCCGGGAAGTCGCTCGCAGCGCCGCCGAGATCCACGAACGCCTCGCTGCGCCGCAGGCACAACTGCGCACGCGCGACGTCCCCCGCCGCGGCCAGCGCCAGGCCACAGCGCGCCAACAGACCGGCGGGCAACACCTGCGCGGCGTCGACCGCCGCAGCGACCGCGGCGCGCGCGCCTTCATCCGCCGGCTGCAGCCGCAGGCAGCCCGCCGCGAGTTCCACCTCGAGCCGCTGCGACGGTTCGCGAGCCGCACCGGCGCGCGAACGCAGGCCGACGATCGCAGCCGCGAACGGCTCGCGCCGCGGATCACAGTCCAAACCGAAACGCGCCGGATCGATGCCGCCGCCCTGCACCACCGCGAGGCCGTGCATCACCAACGCGGTCATGCCCGGATCGACCGCGCCGCCCGGCCAGAACGAGAACGCGCCGCCGCGACCGTGCTGCAGTTGGCGCAGTCGCGCGAAACCGGCCTTCAGGCGTTGCTGGAACGGTTCGTCCGCTGCCGGCGGCGGCGTGCCGTGCACGTGCGCGCCACGTACCGCGGCGAAGAACGGCAGCAGCTTGGACAGGGTCTGCTCGACACAGCCGTACGGGTAGGTCGTCAAACGCCCCTCGATCGCCTTCCACGCCGCGCTGCTGCCGCCGAGCACGCTGACCTGCAGGCCTTCATCCGGGTCGGCCGCAGCCGGCGCCGGCAACACGATCTGGCCTACGCCCATCGTCGCGGCGGACACCGGCCGCAGCAACGCGTCCGCCTGCACCTGCAGCAGCCGCCGCGAGCCGTCCTGCAACTCACCGAGCGACGCGTTCAACTGCAGGTTCGCGTGCCCTGCGGCGAGGCCGCGCAGCGTCACCAGCGCGGTCGCCGCGCTGCCGGCGGCGACGGCCAGCTGATGTTCGCCGCCTTCGATCGCCATGGCCTGGCCATCACACGTCGCCGACAGCTGCGCGGCGCCGAGGCGGTCATCGCCGTCGCCGCCCGCCTGACGGTCGACGGCGATCGGCACCTGCACCGCGTCGCCGGCCCGCAGCACACGCGGCAACACCGGCTCGGCCGCGAACGGCAGACGCGTCAGCAGTCGCCGACGTTCGAAGAACGCGGCGCCGTCGGGCGCGACGCCGACCAACGAGACGCGCCACGTGGTCAGGTCGTCAGGCAAGGTGAACGACAACTTCGCCACGCCGTCGGCGTCGGCGACGACGGTGACGAACGCGGCAGTGGCGCGGAAGTCGGTGCGCAGCTCGCCGGCGCCGGCGCCGGGCGAGGCGGGACCGCCCGCCCCGGCAGGATTGCCGTCGAGCCTGCCGTCGAGTTCGCTGGCCGGAACCCGACCGTCGCGCAACATCGAACCCAGCAGCTGCGCGCCGGCCATCGCCGCCGCGCTCGCCGCGTGTTGCCAGCGCGGCTCCGCCACTACGGGCCGCAGCGCCGCGCCCGGTTCGGGGGTGCGTTCCGCAGCGATCGCGAAGATGCGTTCGTCGACGACCGCAACGGTGACCAAGGTGCCGGCCGACCCGGTCGCGACGCGACACTCGACCGCGGCGCCGGGGCGAACGCGTTCTGGCAGGGTGATCTGCGGAGCGACGGGCGCGCGCAGCAGCATCGACACCCGTTCGTGGTCCCAGCTGTGGGCGCCGGCCACGGCGAGGTCCAGCGTTGGCCATTCGTCGCGCGTCGGCGACACGGTGACGACAGCCTGGCCGTCGGCGTCGAGCAGCACCGACTCGGCGCGCGCACCGCGACCGCGGCCGGCGACGAACAGCACGCGACTGCCGGCCGCGCCGCGCACGGTGATCGCGCAGGGCTCGCCGACCACAGCGAATTCCGGAGCGTACAGACGCGGTGATCGGTCGCGGCGCCACCACAACCGTCCTTCGTCGACGTCGGCCGGGTCGCTCACGCCGATCGTGTGGGTCAGGGTCTTGGGGCCCTCGGGAGTCGCTACGGCGAACGTGACGCGCACCCAGGTGGCCGCAGCAGCTCGCAGCGGCAGCTCCAGCGTGGCGAGGCCACGCGCATCGGTGGCCAGTTCGTGCTGCTCGGCCGGCAGGCGTGCGTTCGCGGTCCACGCCTGCACCTCGGCCGACACTCGCAGCCCCGCGGCCGGTGCGCCCGAAGCCCAGGCCGCACGCACTGCGGCGATCGCGTCTTCGCCGCGCGTCACTCGCGGCGCGCCGACCACGTCGATCAGCAGTGCCGCACGGCGGAACTCGGCGATCTCACACGGATGGTCGTGGTAGAGGCGAAGTTCGTGGCCAGCCTCGAACAGCGCGAACGGCACCGCGCCGGGGGCCAGCAGTTCGGGCAACGGCACTTCGAACGCCCAGACCCCGTGAGCGTCGGTGCGACCACGCAACCGCACCTCGTCCGTGCCACTCAACACGCACAGCTCGAGGTCGTGATGCGCGGCGATCTTGCTGTGCGCGACTGCATCGACGCCGATGCCTTCGTAGTCCGTCTCGCGCAACACCAACCTTCCGTGCACGGTTTCTCCGGGCCGGTAGATCGGACGATCGACCATCAGGTGCACCTGCCATCGATCCTCACTCGGCGCCGGTTGCCGGACCGGGCGCAGTGGCACGCGCGCCCGCTGCCCCTCGGCCTGCACGAACAGTTCCTCGCCGGTGACGGCGACGCCGCTGCCGAACACCGCCGTCGCCGCGGCGAACGCGCCGCGCTGCAGAGCCTTCCCTCGCTCCCTACCGACCCCGTCCCGCCCGAGCCACCAGTCCCCGCCCACCACCAACTGCGTGCCGCGCCACGCGCCGAATGCGATGCGCGTGCCGTCGAACAGCGCGACGACGTCGAGATCCGAGACCTCGACCGCGCGCAGGCCGCGCCAACGCGTCGTCGTCGACGCGAGTTCGACGAGCCAGTCGCCGGCCGGCAACGCGGCGATCGGCGTACGATCGTCAGACGGCAACGACAACTCGCGGTCGGCGGGCCCACGCCCCGCCAGCTCGTGCCAGCCGCTGCGGCCGGGCTGCCGTCGCCAGGCGCGCAGCAGCAGTTCTTCGTGCCGCTCGGGCAACGACCAGGTCGCCTCCGGGGACACGCGCACCGGTTCGAAGCCGAACCGCGAGACGCTGCAGCGCTGCAGCAGCTGTTCGGCTTCGGCCAACACCGCGAGATCCCCGCCGGCGGCGCGGCGCTGGTCGAACTGCCGCCACAGACCTTCGATCACGGGCGCGGGCACCTGCAGGTCATGGTCGTCGTCGGCGTCCTCCATGCCGTACCACGTCTGCAGCTCGGGCACGGCACGACCGCGATCGCGCAGCGCCAGCACCGCGGCGGCGCCAGCCAGGATCGCCAGGTCGGCCTGCGCGCTGTCGGCGAAGCGGGCCGCGACCGCGAGCATCGCCGCCGGGCGGCGGGACGGCGGCGACAGCGCCGCCAGCAACCGGGCGCGTTCGGCGGGATCGACAGCCGACGTGGCGGCTTGGGCCGCGGCCTCGGCATCACCACGCAGCAGTGCTTGGGCACAACGTTCGGCGGCGTCCTGGCAGACCACGACGGTGGCCAGGAAGAGTGGGCAGAGGGCTCGCAACATGGGCAGTTCGCAACGGGGAGGCGCCGCGCTGCGCAAGCATCGTGCCTGTGGGGGATTCCCGGCACCTCACCGCGATCCGACGGCGGGATGCGGCGCCGGCGGCCCGCCTGTTACGCCGACGGAACGGCACCCGCCGATTCTCCTACGGCAGACCGAGGCCGACCACCTCGATGCGCCCGCAGTGTTCGGGCCCCGCGCCGATCGTCATGCCGCGTTTGGCGGCGACGAACGTCACCGTGACGTCGGCGTGGCAAGCGAGGCCCAGCACCTCGCCGCGGTCGCCGTGCAGACCCGAGGGGATGTCGACCGACAGCTTGGCACCGACGCCGCACTCGAAGGTCTGCACCCACTGCCGCGCCGGATCGCGCAGTTCGCGCGACAGACCGGTGCCGAACAGCGCATCGATCCAGACAGCGCCATCGTGCGCGCCGGGCGGCGGCGGCACGCCGACCACGACCGGCACACCCGCGGCCCGCAAGATGCGCAGCTGCAGCGCGGCGTCGGCGGCCGTCTCCGGATCCGGTTCGGCGAGCAGATGCACGGAGCATCGGGCGATGCCGAGGTGACGCGCGGCCGCCAGCCCGTCGCCGCCGTTGTTGCCCGCGCCAGCCAGGATCACGAACCGGTCGCCGAGCGAACGCGCGACCTCGGCGACACCGCGCGCCCCGTTCTCCATCAACAAGACCGTCGGCATGCCGAGCCGTTCGACCGCGTCGCGATCGATCGCGCGCGCCTCGGCCACCGAGATCACCTTGTCGCTCATGTCGCCCTGCATCGTCATTCCTCCTGGCCTGCGGCGACGGCGCGCCGCACCTGCAGCAACAGTTCGAGGTCCTCCACCGGATCCAGCGCGCGCAACTCCCCGAAACCGCTCTGGGCGGTGCCGAGCAGTTCGCCGCTGCCGCGCAGCGCCAGGTCCGCTTCGGCCAACGCGAAGCCGTCGGTGGTGCGGCACACGGCAGCGATGCGGTCGGTGCGGGGCCCGCACAGCAGCGCCAACCCGCGGCGGCGGCCGCGACCGACGCGACCGCGCAATTGATGCAACGTGGCGATCCCGAAGCGCTCGGCCGCGACGACGACCATCAACGTCGCCTCGGGCACGTCGATGCCGACCTCGAGCACGGTCGTGCCGACCAGCACGTCGATCGCACCACTGCGGAACGCGTCGAGCACCGCGCGTCGTTCTGCGGTCTTCATGCGACCGTGCACCGAGCCGCAGCGGAAGCGCGGCGACAGCGACGCTTCGACGCGTTTCACGCCACCCTTCTCGCCGTCCTCGCCGACCGCGGGGCAGACCACGAACACCCGACCGCCGCGGCGCACCGCGCGTTCGATGCAACGCAACGCGCGCGACCACCGGTCGGCGGGCAGCTGCCGCGCCGGCACCGGCCGATGGCCGTGCGGCTTGTGCAGCAACGTGACCACGTCGAGGTCGCCGAACAACGTCAGCGCCAGCGTGCGCGGAATCGGCGTGGCGGTCATCACCAGCACGTGCGGGTTGTCGGCCTTGTGCACGAGCGCCATGCGCTGGTTGACGCCGAAGCGGTGCTGCTCGTCGACGATCACCAACCCCAGGCGCGGCAGCAGGGACTCGGCAGCGAACAAGGCGTGGGTGCCGAACAGCAGTTGCGGACCGTCCTCGGCCATCACCTGGTCGAGCTGGCCCGCGGCGCGTTGACGCTGGGCGGCCGTGACCAGCAGCACCCGCACGTCGCTGCCCGAGAGCCAGCGCGACACCGTCTCGTGATGCTGTTCGGCGAGCACTTCGGTCGGCGCGAGGAACGCGACCTGGCCACCGCGCGCGACCACCGCCAGCGCCGCGGCGATCGCCACCGCGGTCTTGCCGCTGCCGACGTCGCCCTGCAGCAGCATGCCGAGCGCGGCGGGGCCCGCCAGGCCGTTCCAGATGCGCTCGATCGCCGCGGTCTGATCGGCCGTCAACGTCAACGGAATGCGCGCGACGATGCGTTCGCGCAGCGCCGCATCGACGGCGAAGGCCTTGGCCGGCCGCCGCGCGCGCGCCCGCCGGGCGCGTTCGACCGCGGCGAACAACTCCATCGCCTCACGCACGGCGAAATGCAGGCGCGCGCGTTCGTGCTGCGCGACCGTGTCCGGCCGATGCATCGCCAGCAGCAGTTCGCGGACCTCGTGGTCGTGGCCAGCGAGCGCCGCCGGCAGCGGCGGCAGGTGCAGCAGGCTCCAGTCGAGATGGTCGAGGCAGTAACCGATCCACTGCAGCAGGCGCGCCGCCGAGACGCCTTCGACGTCGCGATAACGCAGCTGCACCTCGCCACCCGGCGCCGCCGTGGTCGGCAACACCCGCGCCGCGTGCAACACGTAGCGCCCCTGCTGCAGCCGCAGTTCGCCTTCGATCAGGCGCGCCTGCCCGACCGTGAAGGACTTCGCCAACCACGGCTGGTTGTGGAAGCGCACCTCGAAGGTGGTGCCGTCGCCGGCCGCGAACACCACCGTGACCATCGATCGGCGGCCCGGCAACCACGCGCGTCGGGCAGCGTGCACGCGGCCCGGCAGGCGCACGAGTTCGCCGACCGCGGCCTGGGTGGGTGCGGCCAGTTCACGCAGCGGGCGGTAACGACGCGGGAAGAACAGCACCAGGTCGATCGCTGCGCTGAACCCCTGAGCCGCCAGTCTGACGGCGGTCACCGGCCCGATGCCCGGCAAGGTCGACAGCGGCGCCTGCGGCGTGAGCCGAGCCGCGGATCCGGTGCCACCGCGAGTTGCCATTCCCGTCCACATGTAGCGCCATGACCCTCGCGAGGAAACGTCGCCTCGTATAGCTTGCTCGGGCTTTGACGGAACTGAACGAGCAGCAACTCGCCTTCCTCGGCCAGTACGGTTTCGACGCCGCCTTGTTGCAGCGTTGGCGCACCGACCTCGCCGAGGGGCGTCTCTCCAAGGACAGCAACGCCGTGACCGGCGAACTGTTGGCGCCGCCGCCCGGCACCATCCAGAAGCTGCCGACCAGGGCCACCAAGGCCTACCTCGAACTGCGCCAGCGCGGCAAAGCCGCGATCGCCGCCGGACAGGTGGGAGTGGTCGTGCTCAACGGCGGCATGGCGACCCGCTTCGGCGGTGTGGTCAAGGGCGTCGTGCCGGTGCTCGGCCCGAGCCGGACCTTCCTGGGCCTGAACGTCGAAGACGTGTTGCAGGCGCAGAAGGCCAACGGCGGCCGGGTCGCGTTCTACGCCATGAACAGCTTCGCCACCGACGCGGCGACCAGGCAACACTTCGCCGAACATGCCGACTTCGGCGCTGCCCGCGGCCAGGTCGAACACTTCACCCAGTTCGTGTCCGTGCGCCTGACCCAAGACGGCGGCCTGTTCCGCCTCGAGAACGGCGAAGTTTCACCGTACGGACCCGGCCACGGCGACTTCGCCGCCGCGTTCCGCAGCTGTGGCGCCCTGCAGCGCTTCCTCGACGCGGGCGGCCGCTACGTGCTGGTCAAGAACGTCGACAACCTGGGCGCACGCATCGATCCCGCCGTGCTCGGCCACCACATCCAGTCCGGCTGCGATGCAACCGTCGAAGTCGCGCCGAAGTGGCCCGAAGACGTCGGCGGCTCGCCGTTCCTCTATCTGGGCAAGACCCAGCTGATCGAACAGGTGCGCTACGCACCGGGTTTCGATCCCAACATCGTCGACGTGTTCAACACCAACACCTTCACCTTCAACGCCACCGCGCTGGACCGCGACTTCGACCTGGGTTGGTACTACGTCGAGAAGACCGTCGAGGGCCGCAAGGCGGTGCAGATCGAGCACCTGATCGGCGAGCTGACGGCGCACCTGTCCACCAACTTCCTGCAGGTGCGGCGCAACGGCCGCGAGTCGCGCTTCCTGCCGGTGAAGACCCCCGAGGATCTGGACGCCGCGCGCGACGAGATCCGGGCGATGTACGACGGGGTGACGGATGAGGACCTGACGTGACCGAGGCGCCTGCCCCACCGGACCGAGAGGCCACGGTGGGCGTCGTGGTGATCGGCAGGAACGAAGGACACAACCTGCTGGAGTGTCTGGACAGCGTCATCGGCGCCGGCCGGCTCGTCGTCTACGTCGATTCGGGCTCGACCGACGACTCCGTCGCCGCCGCGCGGAGCAGGGGCGTCGAGGTCGTCGAACTCGACATGAACACGCCGTTCACGGCGGCGCGCGCTCGCAACGCCGGCGTGGCCAGGTTGCGCGAACTGGCGCCGGCAACGCCGTTCGTGCAGTTCGTCGACGGCGACTGCCGGGTCGTCGAGGGCTGGATCGAACGAGCCGCGGAGATGCTGCGCCAAGACGCGCAACTCGCGGCGGTCTTCGGGCAGCGCCACGAGATCCACCCGCAGGTGAGCGTCTACAACCTCATCTGCGACCTCGAGTGGAACACGCCGCTCGGCGGCGACTCGGCATTCGGCGGCGACGCCATGCTGCGCCTCGAGGCCTTCGACGCGGTGCGAGGCTTCGATCCGCGGGTCATCGCCAGCGAGGACCGTGAGCTGTGGCTGCGGCTGCGGGCCGCCGGCTGGCGCACGCTGCGCATCGACGCCAGGATGACGCTGCACGACGCGAAGATCACCCGCGTGCGCCAATGGTGGAAACGCAGCGAACGCACCGGCCATGCCTACGGTCAGCTCTCGTCCATGCACCGCGGCCCGATCCGCGACCCGCATCACGAGAACAGCCAGCGACGCGTCGTCGTCTGGGGCATCCTGCTGCCGCTGATCCTGCTCGCCACCGCCGTCCCGACCAAGGGCCTCAGCCTGCTGGGCGTGGTGCTGTATGCGGTGCCGATCCTGCGTGCCATCGGGCACGGCAGGCAACGCGGCTGGTCCTCGCGCGAGGCCCGCATCTACGCGGTGCTGTGTGTGTTGGCCCGTTTCCCCGAAGCCGTCGGCGTCTGGCGCTGGCACTGGCGCCGCATCGCCGGAAGAGCACCGACCCTGATCGAATACAAAGGTCCCGAAGGACGATCCGCATCTCGATGACTCAGCCTCTTCGCATCTGCCTCCTCGGCGCCGGCTACATCGCCGACTGGCACAGCAAGGCGATCGCCTCCCGTCGGCTCGCCAAGGTGACCGCGGTCTGCGATCGCGACCCGTTCCGGGCGAAAGCGCACGCCGCCCGGCTCGGCGCCAGGGCGTTCACGTCGCTCGACGAACTGCTCGCCGCCGCTGGCGAGTTCGACGCCGTGCACGTGCTGCTGCCGCCGCAACTGCACGCCGGCGCGACGACGAGGATCCTCGAGGCGGGCCTGCACGCGTTCGTCGAGAAGCCGCTGTCGGTGTCGGCCGCCGAATGCGCCGCGCTGCAGTCGGTCGCCGCTGCCCAGGGCAAGCTGCTCGGGGTCTCGCACAACTTCCTGTTCGTACCCTCCTACGCCAGGCTGGCCGCGCTGATCGCCGCCGGCGGACTCGGCATCATCGATTCGATCCGGGTGACCTGGGCCAAGGAACTGCCGCAGTTCTCGTTCGGTCCGCATGGCCACTGGATGTTCGCCGCACCGGCCAACGTGCTGCTCGAGGTCGGGCCGCACAACTGCGCACAGGCGCTGCACGCCGCGCGGATCGCCGCGCAGAACAACGGCGAGAGCGGCCAACCCGTGCTGCGCTCGGCGTCGTGCGACAAAGGCATCGACCTGCCGCGTAGCCGCAGCTTCCGCCGCTGGCAGGCGACCGTCGACGTCGGCTCGATCCGCGTCGAACTCGACTGGTCGCTGGTACCGGGCGTGGTGCAGCACCGCATCGACGTGCGCGGCAGCCAGGGCAACGCGTCGGTCGATCTCGACCGCGACATCTTCGTGATCGAGCAGCCCAGCGATCGCGCTCCCGACTTCGACAACGCCGCGATCCTGCGATCGCAGGGCTTCGGCCTGGTCCGACAGTCGACGCGCAACCTCGCCAACTACGCGCTCGCCAAGGCGAAGCTCGGCAAACGCGGCAACATCTTCGGCGCCTCGATCGGCGACGCCGTCGCCTGCTTTCACGAATCGCTGCGCAGCGGCCAGCTCGACCCTCGTATCGACGGTGACGCCGGCACCGCTGCGGTCACCCTCTGTGAGGACATCGCCGCGCGAGCGACGGCCAGCATCGAGATCGCCGCGCGGCCGACCGCCCCCGCGCCGACCCCGTTGGCGCCGCAGGGCACGGTCGACGCGTTGGTGCTGGGCGGCGGCGGTTTCATCGGCAGGGCGCTGATCCGCAGCCTGCTGCAGCGCGGCAAGAGCGTGCGGGTGCTCGGGCGCAGCGCCGGCAATCCCGGGCTGGGGCAACAGAACGCGCAAGTGCAAGCCGTGGCCGGAGACATGCGCAAGCCCGAGGACCTCGACCTGGCGATGGCCGGGGCCACCACCGTCTACCACCTGGCGCGCGGCGAGGGCCGCACCTGGCAGGACTGGTTCGAGACCGACTGCCTGCCGACGCAGCTCGTCGCGGCCAAGTGCCTCGAGCACAAGGTCCGCCGCCTGGTCTACACCAGCACGATCGCCGCCCTGGACCTCAGCAACCCGAAACGCACGATCGACGAGGACACCCTCGCCGGTGATCCCGACGTGGTGCGCGAGCTGTATGCCCGCACCAAGGCCCACAACGAACGCCACCTGCTGCGGCAGCGCGGCAAGGGCCTCGACATCGTGATCACGCGACCGGGCATCGTCATCGGCCCGGGCAACACGCCCTACCACTCAGGCGTTGCCAACTGGCACAGCGGCCGGATCGTCAGCTACTGGGGACAGGGCCGCAACGCGCTGCCGTTCATCCTGGTCGACGACTGCGCCGAGGCGCTCGCCCGCTGCGTCGACGCAGAAGGCATCGACGGCGTCATGCTGAACCTGGTCGGTGACGTTCGCATCACGGCGCAAGAGTATGTCGCCGAACTCGAACGGGTCAGCGGCTTGCGTTTCGTGCACAAGCGTGTCGGCGCCGGCCGCACCTACTTCGGCGAACTCGGCAAGTGGCTCGTCAAGGTCGCGGTCAGGCACCACGAACGCCGCATCCCGCGCCTGCGGGAATGGCGCGGACGTGGGCACCTGAGCCCATTCGACACCCGGCGGACGCAGGCGCTGCTCGGCTGGACTCCGAAGTCCGACCACGAGGAGTTCGTCGCCCAGGGCATCGCCGCGCCAGCGCGGCAGTTCATCATCGACGCGGCGGGCCAGCGGCGCTGACGACCTGCCTTGGGGCCGCCGCCGGCGTCGTGGCCTCGGCGATCGCCTGCCGCATCACCGCGGCCAGCGAGCGCACGTTCGGCTCGAGCACCATGCCGTCGTGGTCGCCGGGCACCTCCACGACGTGCAGTTCGCGCACGTACGGCGTCCAACGGTTGTCCTCGAACACGAGCTCGCGGTCCTTGTTGGCGAAACGCCCACCGCCGAGGTCGTAGACCTTGGGCAGGCGCGGCCGGAACAGCCACACGCGCAACGGCTCGCTCTGCAGCTGATAGGCCTGCAACGAGGTCCGGAACGCGGCCTCGATCGCCTGCGAGTGGAACGTCGCCGGCTCCTCCTCGACGTCGTCGGTCGCACCGAAACGCCGACGCAGCCGCTCCAGCTCCCAGGTGACGCGCCTCTTCACCCAGGAACTCAGGTAGCCGAAGCCCTCGCGGCGGAACCGCTGCAGCTGGATCTTGATCCGGTCGGCCTTCGATGCGACCACCGGCAGCGGCAGCGGCGTGTCGAGCATCACCAGCATCGCGACCTCTTCACCCGCGGCGCGCAGCTGCCGCGCCATCTCGTAGGCGGTGATGCCGCCGCCCGAGAAGCCGCCCAGCAGGTACGGGCCGTGCGGCTGCACCTGCCGCAGTTCCAGCAGGTAGTCGCGCGCCGCTTCCTCGAACGTCAGGTGCGGCTGCATGTCGCCGAACAAGCCGCGGGCTTGCAGACCGTAGAACGGGCGGTCGGCGCCGATCAGCTGCGCCAGGTGACGCAGGTTGAGCACGTTGCCGAACATGCCGGCGACCAGGAAGAACGGCGTGCCGTCGCCGTGACGGCTGGGGTGCATCGCCACGAGATGGCGGTAGCGGCTCTGCGGCACCTCGGCCGGCGCACTCGTTTCGGCGGCGCCACCGCCGCTGACGCCGTCGCGCTTGAGAGCCGCACCGAGCCGTTCGATCGTCGGCGCCTCGAACAGCACCGACATCGGGTAGTCGATGCGGAACGTCTTCTTGATCTTCGCGAACAGGCGCACGGCGATCAGCGAGTGACCCCCGAGCGTGAAGAAGTCGTCCTGCACGCCGATCGAGTCGATGCCCAGCAGTTCTTCCCAGATGCGCACCAGACCCTGTTCGACGTCGTCGCGCGGCGCGACGTACTCGTTGTCGAGCTCGGGGCGCGCGAAGCGGGTGCCCGAGTCGGCCGCCGGCAACTGCGCCTTGTCGAGCTCGTGCACGAGCCCCGGCAGCGGCACCGGCGTGACCATGGTCACGGCCGCCAGCGGCCCCGACAGCAGCCGCGCCAGCGCTTCCATGCCCTCGGCCGGACGGATGCCCTTCTGGATGTTCTCGGCGAGCAGCTGCTCGGCGCCCGAGACGCCGCCGCTGCGGTGATCCGTCGCGTCGCCGCCACCGGTCGGATCCCCGGCGAGCGCGAACTCCTGGCCGACCGCGAGTCGCTTCATCTGGAAGCCCTCGATCTCGACCAACACCGTGCCGTCGGGCGCGGCGATCACCAGATCGACGCTCACCAGATCACCGCCGGTGCCGACCGCGACGCAACGGCGCACCCAACTGCACACCTGGCGCGGCAGCCGCGTGTGCACCTTGAAGCTGCGATAGGCGAGCGGCACCCACAGATTCTTCTGGTCGTAGCCCGGCACCAGTTCCATCGCGAAACCGGTGGCCAGATCGAGCAGCGCCGGGTGCAGACGGTAGCCGTCGAGGTCGGCCGCGAACGCCTCGTCGAGCGCCAGGGTCGCCAGCGCCTCGCCGTCGCCGTAACGCAGCTCGCGCACAACGCGCCAGCGCGGACCGAACCGCAGATTGGCTTCTTGCGGCGAAGGGATCCAGTCGGCGCCGCTCGGCCGCCGCACATCGCCGCAGCGCGCCGCGATCGCCGCCAGGTCGATCGGCGCGACGGCCGCGACGTGGCCGAGCACCAGCCGGGCCTGGGCATGCGTCTGCCAGCCGTGCTTACCGCTGCCGCCGTGATCGTCGAACGCGACCTCACTCTCGACCAGCAGCTCGTAGCCCTCGATGCTGGGCCGCAGGTGTGCGCGCATCGTGCGGCTGCGGCCATCCGGTACGTAGAGCGGCCGGAAGAAGTAGAGGTCGCGCACTTCGAACGGTCCGTTCTCGCCCACCGCCGCGAGCGTTTGCGCAGCGATCTCGAGGAAGCCGGTGCCCGGCACCAGCGCGTGGCCCTGGCTGGTGCGGTGCTCGTCGAGCAGCCAGTGTGTCTTGTCACCGAGTTTGCCCGTCAGCACGGTTTCCTCCGCGCCGACCTGCACCCGCTCGTCGAACAACGGTTCGGCAACGGCTTCGGGGCGGCCGCCGGACGTGCGGCCGGCATCGAGGCTCGCGGTCATGCCGACGCGGTTCCAGGTGCCCCATTGCAGCGCCATCGTCGGCTTGCCCGCCACCGAACGCCGCACCGCCATGGCGTTGAGGAACGCGTTCGCGGCGACATAGTCGACCTGGCCGGGTGGCCCGAGCGTGGCGCTCGTCGACGAGAACAACACGGTGAAGTCGAGCGGCTCGTCGCCGAGCACCTCCTCGAGCACCAGGGCGCCGTGCACCTTGGGCGCGAGCACACGCTCGATCGTCGCCTGCTCCTTGCCAGCCATCAGCCCGTCGGCGATCACACCCGCGGCGTGGAACAGACCGTGCACGGGACCGAAGCGCTGCCGCGCCGCAGTCAGGGCCGCACGCACCTGCACGACGTCGGCGACGTCGGCAACGGCGATGTGCACCTCGGCGCCGAGCGACTCGAGCCAACGCACTTTCTGGATCGCCTGGGCCACGGGATCCTTGCCGCTGCTCGTCGCGAGGAACGTGTCCCACTCCCCACGCGCCGGCAACTCGCGCCGCGCCATCAGCACCAGTCGCGCCTTGCAGGTGCGAGCCAGCCACTCGGCGACGAGCGAGCCGATGCCACCCAGGCCACCGGTGATCAGGTAGGTACCGCGTTCCCGCAGTCGCGCCGGCAGGTCGCCCTTGACGGCAGCCAGCTCACGCGCGCAGTGCTCGAGGCGGAAACGGTCGGTGCCACGCCAGGCGAACACGCCACTGTCACGCGCCGCGAGCTCGCGCTCCGCGAGCGCCGCCAACTGCTCGACGGTGTCACGATCGACCTTGCCTCGCCGGGTCCTCGTGACGGGCAGGTCGACGACCGCGCACAACACGCCGGCCAGTTCGCGCGGGATGCACAGACCCGGCCCCAGCACCGTGGCCTTCTCGGCACAGACCACCTCGCTGCCGTCGGCGTGCGGCGGGCCGCCGAGTTCGTTGCCGAGCACGACGATGCGGCAGTCTTCGGGCAGTTCCTCACCGCCCAACGCCTGCGCCAGGAAGAACAGGCTGTAGAAGCCCTGCTCTTCACAGCGGTGGAAGAAGCTCGAGCCAGGGCGGAAGCCGCGGTCCTTCGTCAGCAGCCAGCCATGCACCACGCCGCGCAGCTGCCTGCCGGTCGCAGCCAGGTCGCGCAGCAGCGCGTCGTAGCCTTCGCGGCCGAGTTCGGGTGCCAGCGCGTAGCGGCCCTCGCCGAGTTTGCCGAAGCTGTCGCCGAGGTGCACCTCGACGACGTCGAGTTTGCGTTCGCGCAGCCGCGCCGCCAGTCGCTTGCCGACGCCGAGTTCGTCGATGAACACCAGCCAGGTCCCCGGCTCGGGCATCGCCGCCGGCGCCGGGGCGTCACAGCGCCTCCACTCGGGCAACCACTGCCACCCGGCGATGTCGTCGACGCGTTCGGTCGGGTCTTGTTGTGCTGCGCTGGCCGCACCTTCGGGGTCGGCGTCGACCCAGTAACGCTGATGGCGGAACGCGTAGGTCGGCAACGAGAGCCGCCGCTGCGGTTCGGGCACGAGGTCGGCGAGCGGGACCTCGACGCCGGCGGCCCACAGGCGGGCGTGCGCCGCGCGCAGGAACAGTTCGTCGTCGAGGCGCTCGTCGGGGTGACGCAGCGAGGCGATCGCGCTGCGGTCCGCGTTCCAGGCAGGATGCAGACGGGTCAGCGAACTCAGCGTGCGCCCCGGACCGACCTCGAGGAACACGTTGCGGCTGTCGCGCAACACCAACTCGACGCCCTCGGCGAAGTGCACGGTGTTGCGCAGATGCTCGACCCAGTACTGCGGATCGGTCGCCTGGGCGTCGGTGATCCAGGTACCGGTGCGGTTGCTGATCAGCGGCAGCGTCGGCTTGTGCAGGCGGATGCTGCGCAGGAAAGCGCCGAAGTCGGCGAGGATCGGTTCGAGCAACCGCGAGTGCGCAGCGATCGCGATCTTGACCCGCTGCACCTCGATGTCGAGCGCGGCCAGTCTGGCCGCGAACGTGTCGAGTTCGGCATCGGGCCCCGAGACGACACACAGCTCCGGCGCGTTGATCGTGGCGAGGTCGAGGTTGCCCGACAGATGTGCCCGACACTGCTCCGCCGACAGCGGCACGCTGACCATGCCGCCGCCGGTGATGCGCTCGAACAACTGGCCGCGCAGCGTCACCAGCCGCAGCGCGTCCTCGAACGAGAACACCCCGGCCAGGCAGGCAGCGGTGTTCTCGCCCAGGCTGTGGCCGAGCAGCGCGGCGGGTTCGATGCCGCGCGCCTTCCAGCTCTGTGCCAACGCGTACTCGGTCAGGAAGATCGCCGGCAACTGCACCGAAGGGCGATCGAAGACGCGCTCGACCTCGTCGGCGGTCATCGCGTCGCCGAGCCAGACCTCCCGCAGGTCGACGTCGAGCTTGCCGGCCAACAACGCCAGGCCCTTGTCGACGTGTTCGCGGAACACCGCGTCGGCGACGTGCAGGCCGCGACCCATGTGCCGGTACTGCGCGCCGCCGCCGGGCAGCAGGAACACCACCTGCGCCGACTCGGTCGCGGTGTGCGTATAGACGCGGCGCGGGTCCTCGCCCTCGAGCAGCCGCATCGCCTCGTCGCGGTCCTGCGCCACCGTCACGCGCCGCCGGGCGAACGCGTGGCGGCCGTGGGCGAGGTTGCTGGCGACCTCGCCGAGGTGGTGTTCGGGCACGTCGCGCAGGTGCTGCGCCAGCCGCCGCGCGTAGTCGTCGAGCGAACGGTTGTTGCGCGCCGACCACACCAGCAGCTGCGGGCCAGGCGCCGGCGCCGCGACCGGCGCCGGCACCGGCGCCTCGGCGACGAGCGCGTGCGCGTTGGTGCCGCCGACGCCGAGCGAGTTGACCCCGGCGATGCGCGGTTTGTTGCCGCGCGGCCACGGCCGCAGAGTGTCGTTGACGAAGAACGGCGAGTTGCCGAAGTCGATCAGCGGGTTCGGCGCCTCGTAGTTCAAGGTCGGCGGCAGTTGCTCGTGATGCAGCGCCAGACAGACCTTGATGAAGCTGGCGACACCGGCCGCGGTGTCGAGGTGACCGATGTTGGTCTTCACCGAGCCGAGTCCGCAGTACTGCCGCCGGGTCGTCCCGGCGAACGCCTGCTGCAGCGCCGAGACCTCGATCGGGTCGCCGATCTCGGTGCCCGTGCCGTGGCATTCCACGTAGCCGATGTCGGCGGCGTCGATGCCCGCGAGCGCATGCGCCGTCGCCACCGCCGCGGCCTGTCCGTCGACGCTGGGCGCGAGGTAACCGACCTTGCCGGCGCCGTCGTTGTTGATCGCCGTGCCTTTGACGACCGCGTAGATGTGGTCGCCGCTCTCGATCGCGTCGGCCAGTCGCCGCAGCACCACGACACCCGCGCCGCTGCCGAAGATCGTGCCGCGCGAACGGTGATCGAACGCCCGGCAGTGGCCGTCGGGCGACAGGATCTCGCCGTCCTGATACAGGTAACCGTGCCGGTGCGGCATCTCGATCGTCACGCCACCGGCCAGCGCCATGTCGATCTCGCCGCTGAGCAGACTCTGGCAGGCCATGTGGATGCCGACCAGCGAAGTCGAACACGCCGTCTGCACGTTGACGCTCGGCCCCTTGAGGTCGAAGCAGTAGGAGACGCGCGTGGCCAGGAAGTCCTTGTCGTTGCCCGTGTGGCGCAGCAGGAACAGACCGACCTCGTCGAGCAGCTGTCGATTGCGCAGCACCTGGAAGGTGAAGTAGCTGCCCATGCCGCAGCCCGCGAACACGCCGATCTGGCCGTCGAAGCGCGACGGCGGATGCGCCGCGTCCTCGAGCGCTTCCCACGCGCACTCGAGGAACACGCGGTGCTGCGGATCCATGATCGCGGCCTCCTTGGGGCCCAACCCGAAGAACTCCGGGTCGAACTCGTCGAAGCCGTCGAGCACGATGCCGGACTTCACGTAACGCGGATCGCGCAGCAGTCGGGCGGGAACGCCGTGCGCGAGCAGTTCGGCGTCGTCGAAGGCGCGCACCGACTCGTGGCCGGTGACGAGGTTGCGCCAGTAGTCGGCGACCGTCGGCGCGTCGGGCAACCGCGCGGCCATGCCGATCACTGCGATGTCTTGATCCATGCGGTCAGGTGCTGGGTTCTGGCGAGAGGGAACGGCCGCGGTCGAGCGCGGCGCAGATCAGGAACTGACGGACACGACCATAGCCGCGTGCCGTTCACCCGACATCTGCAAACGCGACGCCCACCACGGTTCACCAGGCGCGACTTGTCCTGCCACCATCGACACGTTACGCCATCCGCCTTCAACGCCTCGCGGAACGACCTCGCCGTGCGCATCCTCACCGTCATCGTCAACTATCGCTCGGCGCCGCTCACGATCGCCTGCCTACGATCCCTCGCCGACGAACGGGCCTTGGTACCGGGACTGCAAGCCGTCGTCGTCGAGAACGACTCGGGCGACGGCTCCGCGACCGTGCTGCAGGCAGCGGTCGAGGAGAACGGATGGCAGGAATGGGTCACGGTGCGCGCCATGCCACGCAACGGCGGCTTCGCCTACGGGGTCAACGCCGGCGTGTTGCCCGGACTGGCCGTCACGCCGCCGTTCGACGCCTTCTGGCTGCTCAACCCCGACACCTACGTGCGGCCGCGCGCCCTCGCCGCGCTGGTCGAGCACCTGCTGGCCCACCCCGAGGCGAGCATGGTCGGCAGCCGCCTCGAGGACCCGGACGGCACACCACAACACTCACGCTTCCGCTTCCCGAACCTGGCCAACGAGTTCGCCGACGCGGCTCGACTCGGCCTGCTCGGGCGCTTGATCGGCGACCGCACCACCTGCCCGCCCTTCACCGAGCAGCCCCACGAGATCGACTGGTTGTCGGGCGCAAGCATGCTGGTCCGTCGCGAGGTGTTCGAACGCACCGGCCCTTTCGACGAGGGCTACTTCCTGTACTTCGAGGAACTGGACTTCTGCCGCCGGGCGCGCGACCTCGGTCATCGCTGCTTCTACGTCCCGGCGAGCCGCGTGGTGCACATCGTCGGCCAGAGCACGGGCGTGACCGTGCGCGATCGCCGACCAGGGCGCACGCCGGCGTACTGGTTCGAGTCACGCAGCCGCTACCTGCGCAAGTTCCACGGGCGCGCCTACAAGTTCACCAAGGATCTGGCGTGCATCGCCGGTCACCTCTGCCACCACACGCTGCGTTTGCTGCGGGGACGACCGAACACCGATGCGCCGCACTTCCTGCGGGACTTCGTGAGCCACAACCTCGGCTGGCGCCGGTCGACCGGCGCCAGCTGAGCGCCGAGGCTCCCGGCCACGCGGAAGGCGCGGGCCAGGCGCATCGGGCTCCCGTGTACTGCTAGCGCCGCTCAGGCTGCAGGACCGTCGCCATCAGGCGCGCCCCGGCGCCCGCGATCGACAGCACGGCGCGCTCGAGATCGGCACGCACGGTGCTGCGGCAACGGGCGACGACCAGCGCGGCCTCGGAGAGACGGAGCAGACCGTGGGATTCCGGTGCAACTGCGAGGTCGGCGACCTGCACGACGACGAAACGGTAGTCCTTGCGCAGGCGATCGAGCAACGCCATGAACTCACGCTCGGCGCTCGCGTGCCCCTGTTCGACTGCCGGCTGACCGGCGGGCAGGTAGTCCAAGCCGGAGACGGGCGTCTTCTGCAGGGCACCGGCCAACGACAGTTCTCCGCGCAGGACTTCGAGCCAACCCGGCGCCGTCGGTCGCTGCCCACGCTGCTCGAACGGCGTCGTTCCAGGCACGCAACTCACGAACACGACCCGATCACCACCGTGGCGGGAGAGGCCGATCGCCAGGTCTGCGGCGACGGCGGATGCATCGGCCTGACCGCCGCAAGCGACCACGGCGATCTGCAGGCCCGCGGTGGCGCGACGATCGACCGGCAGCAAGGTCCACAGGTGAGGCGAGTCACCCGCCCCCTCCGCGAACGGATCACCGGTCTCACCGGCGCCGGCGCGACTGGTGACGATCAGGCGCGGCGCGACGCCAGCGCGCTGCAGATCGATGCGGCTGCGCACCTGGCGGTCGATGTAGGCCAACCCCAGGGCCAGCAGCATCCCGCCGAAACCACCGCCGAGGAAGCCCAACAGCAGCAGCTTGCCACGCGACGGTGCGGTCTTGGTCGGCTCGAACGTGCCCTCGTGCAGCGGCCAGACGTTGCTGAGGTTCATCTGGTCCAGGCGCTGCACGGCCTTGAGGTTCAAGAGGCCTTCGGCGAAGCGATCGGACTTCTGCCGCTTCTGGCTCGCCTCGAGTTCGAGTTCCCGCAGCTTCGGCTCGAGGGCGTCGAACTCCGTCACGCGGCCCTTCATCGCCTTGGTTGCCAACCCGAGCTGCACGCGCTGCTTGTTGAGCCCGTCCAGGGCCACCTCGACCTCGTCGATCAAGTTCACGATGCGCTCGTACCGCGGGTGGTCGATGAGCGGCGGCTCGATCGTCGGCTTGTTCTGCTCCAGCGCGGCCTTGGCGCTGAGGAGCATCTTGTCGACGAGCTCCCGCTGCTTCGAATAGCCCGCTGTGTCCCCGCTGCGCGCCCTGACCATCTCCAGGTCCAGGATCTGCAACTCGAGCTGCCCGATCAACGCCGTCAGTCGTGTGTATTCGGGGTTGACGGTGATCTGTCCGTCGATGGGCCTCTTCTCCGGCACGGTGTTGAGGATCGTCGTCAACACGTCGCGCTCTGCCTGTCGACGTCGGACGTCCAGATCGATGGCATCACATTGGCGTTCGAGATCGGCGAGGTAGCGAATCAGACCTTGGCGTTGCGACTCGTAGTCGTAGACCTCGTTCTCGAGCCGGAAGGCGCGCAACCGCTCTTCGGCCAGGCGTGCCTCGCCTTCGATGAGCGCCTGCTCCGCCTCGACGGGCGCCCAGTTGAGGCTGAAGACCTCCTGGTGCATCTCGATCGCCGCCGCCAAGACGGCATCGACGACCCGCTTGGCCTTGGCCGGTGAGTCAGCCTCGTGCATCACGTTGATGACGCTCGCGCCGATCTCGGGCACGATCTGCACCGACTGCGCCAACATCTGGGCAGCGACGTATTCCTTGGGGAAACCCTGCAGATCCACCTCCGCAGCGCTGCCGAACCACCAGGACTGGAAACCGTGGAACAGGCGCATCGCCCAGGGGGCATCCTCACTGGCCCCCCAAGTTGGGTCGTACGGGGCGAGCAAGGTGTCGGCACCGAGCTTCTCGACCGCCATCTCGTAGAGCCGCGGCGACGACAGCACCTGCAGCTCGTTGAGGATCGGTTCGCGATCACCCTGGATGCGCATGCTGCTGCTGTCGCGGCCCGAGATGGCCGACTCGACGGTGAGATTCTCGCGGATGCCCGAGCGGACCATCAGCTTGCCCACCGAGGTGTATTGGTTGGGCTTGGTCACGGCGACGAACGCCCCGGCCACGAGCCCCACGACTGCCATCAGGATGATGAGCAGATGGAACCGCAGCAGGGCCGCGATCCCGAAGGCCACCGGGTCGATTCTCGCCGCTGGCAGTTCCGGTTGTGGGTCAGGTTCCATCGGCTTACGTCGGCGCGATCAGGTAGGGGAACGGCAACAGCTGGCGGATGTACTGGTCGACCCAGATGTCGATCTCGTCGATGGCGGTGTTGGGCACGAGCACGATGTCGGTCGGCTGCAGGAAGATGGCCGGCGCCACGCCCCAGACCGACGGATGCGCGTCGAGCCGCCACGATCGCATCTGGTTGGTGCCGACGATGCGCCGCACCAGCGTGATGTTGCACGGGTTCGCCGTCGCCTTCAGCAGGCCGCCGGCCTCGCCGATCGCCTCGAGCAGGGTCAGACGGCGGCGCGACAACAACACCGGGCCCGGAGTGCGCACCTCACCGACCACGTAGACAGCCCACGGGCTGCCGCTCTCGGTACCGGCTGCGGCGACGAAGTCGACCGTGAGTTCCTTGCTCTTCCCGGCCTTCTCGTAGAGCTCTCGCAGCTTGGCGTTGAGTTCCGTGAACGTCAGCCCTTCGACCATCACGTCGTCGACGACCAGGAACGTCGCCCGACCGTCCGTCTTGACCCGCGTCTCGTGGTTCAGCTCGGTCGCAAACGGGAAGCGGATGGCCAGGTGATCACCCGCCCCCACGCGCACGGGCGCGGTGTCCAGCGTGGCGTTGATCTCGGCGGCAAGGTCCTCGATCGCATAACCCGTCGCCGAACAACCGACCGCCGACAACGCCGGCAGCAGCCACAGGAGATTCCGCAGGAGGTTCTTCATGCAGGTCAGGACGACGGTCAATGCAAGGGCAATTGTCGCACGCGAATCCGGCGCAGGCGGGAGACGGCGTTGGCGACGGCGGGCGCGACCGGTGGCACCGCGATCTCCCCGACGCCACCGGCATCGGCAGCGCTGGCCAACAGACTGATCTCGATCTTGGGGGTCTGGCCCAGGCGCAACAACCCAAAGGTCGTGAAGTTGTCGGTGGTGACGGCACCGCCGGAGACTTCGATGCTCTGTAGCAGGGCCGCCGACAGGCCGAAGACGATGCCGCCCTCGATCTGGCTACGCACGACGTCGGGATGCACGACCGCACCGCAGTCGACCGCGCACCAGATCCGGTGCACCCGGATCTGCCCGTCTGCCTCGGCCACCTCGGCGACGGTCGCGACGTAGCTGCCGAACGACGCGTGGCAGGCGAACCCTCGCGCCCTGCCGGCGGGCACCGGGGAGGCGGCGGCCAGCGCCGCGGCGGCGTCGATGACGGCCACCAGACGCGGGTTGTCGGGCAGCAGTTCGCGGCGCAGTTCGACCGGATCGCGTTCTTGGCGCAACGCCAGCTCGTCGACGAAACACTCGACGGCGAACGCGGTGTGCGAATGCCCGACCGAACGCCAGAACCCGATCGGCACGGGCTGATCGATGCCGACCCACTCGACGCGCAGTTCGCTGATCCGGTAGGGCACGGTCTCGGCGCCTTCGTAGTCGGGTCCGATCGGTCCGGGCGGCGCGATCGACGGGCAGGCGACCCGGTGATGCCACGCGACGATCCGCCCAGCGTCGATCCGCGCCTGCAGACGATGCTCGGCACACGGCCGATAGAAGTCGTGTCGCAGGTCGTCCTCACGACTCCACACCACCTGCACCGGGAACGGCACCTGCCGCGCGATCTCGACCACCTCGACGATCTCGACATCGGCGACGCGACGCCCGAAGCCGCCCCCGACGAAGGTCGTGTGCACGACCACGTCGGGCTCGGTCAATCCCAGGATCCGGCACGCAGCAGCCTGCGCCCCGCCGGGGTGCTGGGTCGGCGCCCAGATCTCACAGCGACCGTCACCGACGAACGCCGTGGCGTTGATCGGTTCCATCGCCGCGTGCGCGAGGAACGGCAACGAGTAACTCGCCTCGACCTGTTCGCCGCCGGCCGTCTGCCCGCCATCCGTCTGCCCGCCAGCCGTGCCAGCTTCACCCTCGAGTCGCACCACCGCATCGACCCGCGGCCCCGCCGCCGCCGCCGCCAACCGTTCGCGAATCTGGGCACTCGAGACCGTGGCGTGCGGGCCGTCGCTCCAGCGCACGATCAACGCCTCTCGCCCGCGCATCGCGCTCCAGGTGTCGCGGGCCACCACGGCGATGCCGCTCGCGATCGGCACGATCCGTTCGACGCCCGGCACGGCACGGGCCTGGGCGTCGTCCCAACTCTCGAGCACGGCACCCAACCGCGGCGCGCGCGCGACCACGGCGAACCGCTGCCCGGGCAGACGCACATCGAGACCGAAGATCGCCTCGCCACGGATCTTCGCCTGCAGATCGAGGCGCGGCACCGAGGTGCCGATCAGCCGGAACTCAGCCGCGTCCTTGAGGCGCGGAGCCGCCGGCACCGGCAGCCCGGCCGCGCGCGAAACCAGTGCGCCGTAGGCCAGGCGACGACCCGATGGCCGATGCGTCACGAACCCGGCTTCGGTCGACAACTCGGCGCCAGGCACCCCCAAGGTCGCGGCCGCCGCAGCCACGAGCATCTCCCGCGCCGCGGCGCCGGCGAGCCGCAGGTCGACGAACAGCGAGCGCAGGCTCGAACTGACCGCGGTGAGTTGGTCACCGTAGGTCAAACTCGCCAAGGCCTGGACCGGACGCACCTTCGCCCAGTCGGCGTCGAGTTCCTCGGCGACGAGCATCGGCAGGACCGTGAAGACGCCTTGGCCGAGTTCGCTCTTGGTCACCCACACCACGACGGTGCCGTCCGGCTCCACGGCGACGAACACGCTCGGAGACAGTACGCCGGGTCGCTCGGGCACTCGCTTGAGCCAACGTTCCTTGCGCCGCCCGTACCAGATGCCGAGCAGGATGCCGGCACCACCGGCGCCACCCAGCAACAGGAAGTCGCGGCGGCGGATGCTCAGCAGTCCGGGGGTCGCGGCGGGCTTCGTCATCGCCGCAGACACTGCTCCAAGGCGGCGCGGATGCGCGGTTGCGTGCCGCAGCGGCACAGCACCCGATCCATCTCGGCGATCACCGCCGCTTCGTCGGGCGCAGGCTCCCGCCGCGCCAGCGCCGCCGCGCGCATCACCTGGGCCGGCTGGCAATAGCCGCACTGCGGCACGGCCGCGTCGCACCAGGCCTGGAACACCGGCGCGGCGCGCGAGTCCTCCACGAGGCCCTCGATGGTGGTGATCTGCCGACCGACCGCCGCGGCGGCGGGCAGCAGGCACGAATAGGTCGGCTGTCCGTCGATCCAGACCGAACAGGCGCCGCAGGCGCCGATGCCGCAACCGAACTTGGTGCCGGTCAACGCGAGCACGTCGCGCAGCACCCACAGCAGGGGCATCGCGGGCTCTACGTCGACGGACCAGCTGCGGCCGTTCACCGCGAGTTCGATCTTCACCACGGGGCGACGATGATGCCGATCCGGTCGCACTCGGGCAAGCGCACCTCACACGTGTTGCACGCGTTCCGACCCGCAAGCGCCGTTGCCAACGGATCCGGGCCTTCGACCCGGGTCGATCCCGGACCGTCGTTCTGCCGATAGACCAGGGTCACCGGATCATGCCCACCAAGACCCCCGTCCTGCGCGCCCAGTACGAAGCCTGGCCCTACCCACAGGTGCCGCTGCTGGCCTCGTTGCCGAGCACGCACCCGTGGGAACTGCACGTCGCGTGGTTGTGGGATCGCTGCGGCAGCGGCGCGGCGCCGGCCCGGCCGCGCATCTGGGTCGCCGGCTGCGGCACGTTCGAACCGTATCTGTTCGGCGTCGCCAACCCGCGTGCCGAGATCCTGGCCACCGATTTCAGCACCCGCAGCCTGGCGATCGCGCGGCGGCGCTGCCGGCTGCGCGGCATGAAACACGTCCAGTTCGCACCCGTCGACCTCGCCGACGAGAGCACCTGGCCCGAGGGCACGTTCGACCTGATCGAGTGTTACGGCGTGCTGATGAACCTGGCCGATCCGCTGACCGCGCTGAAGCGGTTGCGGCAACGGCTGACGCCGGGCGGCGTGCTGCGGCTGATGGTCTATCCGCAATACTCCCGCACGCGGGTGTTCCAGATCCAACGCCTGGCGCGACTGCTGGGACTGCACGCCGGCGATCGCAGCCACCCACGCGCGTTGCGCGGGCTGATGCGCGGCCTGCCGGCCAACCATCCGTTGCGTTGGGCGTTCGTCAACTACGCCGACAGCCGGAACGACGCCGGCGTCGTCGATGGCTTCCTGCACGCCGGCGACCGCGGCTTCACGGCGTTTCAGCTCGGCGCAATGCTGCAAGCCGCGGGACTGCGGCCCGAACACTGGTTCCACCGTCCGTGGGGCCAGCCCGACCGCATGGCCGAACGACTCGGCCTGCAGGACCGCGACCAGAGCTTCGTGCTCAACTACCTCGACCTGTGGCAGGAACTGCGCAGCAACTTCGTGGTCTGCTGCCGGCGCGGCGACGCGCCGCCGCGGATGGTGCTGGCGCCGACGCCGCACCCGACCTTCGTCGGCGAGGGCCACGGCCTGCGCCACCGGTTGCGCCTGCAGCGGCTGGCGTTGCTGGGAGGCCGTGTGCCGAGCCGCACCGGCGACGGCGACGTGGTGTTGCGCGCGCCGCAGGTGCGCGCGCTGCGTCGCGGCGACCACGACGCCGCCGTCTTCGCCGAGCAACTCGGTGCCACCGGGCTGGTGCTCGGTGGGCACGACCACGCGCTGCGGCTGCCGGCGCACGTCGACTTCGCCGGTGAAGACGCGTTCCTCGCCGCGACCGCAGCGCTGCGCCTGGGGCGCCGCGCCCCCAATCCGCTCTACCACCACCTGTTCGCCGCGTTCGAACTGGCGCAACGGCACCCCGAGCTGCGCCTGCCCGACCTCGACGGCCAGCTCGGCCGCTGGCTGCCGTGGGCCGATCCGCTCGAGCAACGGCCGATCGTGTTCGGCCTGACCCCGTACGCGACGGCCAATCGGCTGTCCGCCAACGTGCGTGAGCACCTGCAGCGCGAGCCGCTGCCGACCGCGAACTCCTACGCCGACGTGCGCCTGCGCCACGACCACACGGCGCTCGACCAGGTGCGCGCGTTCCTCGACAGCCACCCGTCGCTGCCGGCGACGACGCGCGACGACGCCACGCTGCGTGAGCTGTTCGTGCTGCTGTTCGCGCACGATTCGCTGTTCGTCACCCTCGAGCCCGCGTAGCGACCGCTACTTCGTGTACTCGTAGACGAACACGCGCGCGACGTTGAGCGGATCGCTGCCGAGCCGCGGCCGGATCTCGACCGTGAACTGCGACAGACCGTCGGTCAAGGCGCGCGGCAGCTCGACCTCACACTCGCCGCCTTCCTTCCACGGGAACACCACGTTGTGGGTGTAGACGTGCAGCAGGCCCGCGGGCTGGCCGTTGACCCGGACGTCGGCCTGGCAGATGCCGAGCGTCGAACCGCCGAGGCGATCGAGGCGCAGACCGACGCAGACGCCGCGGTGCTGCTGCTTGTCGTCGCTGCGCACCACGTCGAAACGCAGGAAGTCGCGGATGTGTCGGACCGACTCGGTGACCAGCGGCGTGCCGTAGAACTGGTCGCGCATGAACTGGCCCTGCTGCGTGTAGGTGTTCCAGGCCGTGAACGACACGTTGTGCGCGGGCTCGCCGAGCGGGTCGTTGGTCGAGGTGTTGCCGATGTCGATCTCGGCGATCGTGCGGCGCGCGGCGCCGGGCTCGGCATAGACGAATGCCAGCAGGCCGTAGTTGGCGTTGGCGGTGTTCTGCACGCCGTGCTCGAGCAGCATGTCCAGACCGCTGACGAAGTGCACCGGGTCGAACACGTAGGTCGAACCCATGATGCGCCGCGCCTCGGCGAAGTTGTTGGGCAGCGCCGCGAACATCAGCCCCGAGTTGAACGACGTGTCCTGCACGAACGGCTGGTCGGCGGGCGTCAGGTACCAACCCCAGCGACCGATGCTGGTCTCCGACGCTGCGAACGAGTGGTCGTCGCCGCGGTTGCCGTTGATGCGCACGCACAGGTCACCCTCGAGGTGCGTCGTGGTCATGTTGGGGATCTGCCCCGTGTTGTCCATGCTGTCCTCGAGCAGGACCATGCGCAGGGTGCCGCGCATGTCGGTCAGGTGCGGACCGACGAACGGCTCGCCGGTGCCGGTCTGCTCGCTGCGGTAGATCGCGTGGAAGTGCCCCCACGGCGCCGGGTGTTTGCCCGGCTTCTGCGCATAGGTGACCTGCAGCGGCACCGCCTGCGCGTTGTCGTTGATGAACTGCAGGCGCGCGTTGATCGCGAAGTGCATCGGGAAGTAGCAGGTGATGCGCCGGTCGCCGTCGTTGTTGTAGAGCAAGCCGTCGACCGGGAACGAGTGCGGCGGCAGGGCCATCGCGCCGAGCAGGCGCAGCGGCACGTCGACCTGCGGGCGCGCCGCCTGGTCCCACGTGAACCGCGCGCGCAGGCCTCGGTAGTCGACGTGCTGCGGCACGTGCACGGTCAGCTCGAGCAACGTGCTCGGCCCGGTCAACATCAGGCTGGCGGTGCCGCCGCCGCCCGCGATCGGCAACGTCGTCGTCGTCGCCACGCGCCGGCTGCGGTGCGGCCACTGGCCGCGGTTGCGTGCGATGTACTCCCAGCCGGCGAGGTCCGGGACCGGCAGTTCGCCTTCGGGTGAGGCCAGCGTCGCCGACACGCGATGGAATCGCGCCGCGTTGAAGTACGGATCGTCGTCGAGCCCGAGTCGGAAGCTGTCCGTCCACCGCAGCTGCGCGTGGGTCACGTGACCACCCGAACGGTGGCCGGTGAACGGGCCCGTGAACGGCGGCACCTGCCCACCAGGATCCCCCGAGTTGCGGAAGCAGTCGCGCAACGGCAAGTCGTGCACGAGCTGGTTGTCGACCCACACGCGCGTGCGGTTGTTCTCACCCGGATACGGCGCGGCGCCGGCGGCGTCGCTCCAGAAGTTGCGGAAGAACAGGCCGAGCACACCCGCGCGCCCTTCGAAGTGCGCCAGCATCGCCAACGGGGTGCCGTTGTCGTAGGCGCGGTACGACTCGCAGTGGTTCTGACCGGTGAAGCCGTCGTCGTTGCCCTGATTGGGCGCGTTGAGACGATCGTCGGGGTCGTAGCTGGCCTTGACGACCGTCTTGACGCGGCTCGGGAACAGGCGGCTGAAGTAGTCGCTGTCGTCGCTCCGGTTCTGCGCCGCCACGCCGCCGGTCAGGACCAGCACACCGGCGAGGGCTCTGTACAGGGAAGGGCGATGCATGCGGAACGGGAAACGGAGGGCACCGATGCCGCGCGGGGGGACCGCGAAGCCAGCGGAAGGATACCGGCACTTGAAGATCGTGCGAAGACGGCGACCCGCGGTCGGCGAACCGGACTGCAGACGTGACTTGCTGTCTACCGAAGAGAGGCCGGTGACGACCGCCGCCCGACCGCTGCTGCTGCTGCTCGCCCACGGCCTGCACGCCCGCGATCTCGGCGGCCTGCGAGCGGCGGAACCGGCGTCAGCAACGCCGCTGGAGTTGACCGACCTGCCCCGTGATCCGGAGGACTTCGTGCTCGGCGCGGGCGATGCGAGCGGCCCGCTGTGGGACCTCGGCATCGCCGTCGACCGCAGCGGTCTGGCGCTGCGGCCGCGCGGCCGCAGCGATCAGATCGTGCTCGAGAACCTGCGCCGCCGGCCGACCGGGCCCGCGCCCGTGACCCTGCTGAGCTCGACGGCGGCGCGCGACGTCGCCCTGGGCGGCGGCGACCGCAACCGCGCGGTGGCCGAGCTCGACGCGTTCCTGCAGACCGCGCGCGGCATCCTGCGCGCCGGCGATCCGCCCGAGGTCTGGTTGGTCGCCTGCGGCGCCGTCGAAGCGGCCCTCGTCACCTTCGACTTCGCCGGCGACTGGGAACGTCACTTCGCGTGGCCGTGGCGGCAGGAACTGCGGGCCACGGTCCGGGCCGAACAGGTCACCGTGCGCGCCACGAGCCAACGCGCCCTCGAGCATGCCGCCGCCGTCTTGCAGCGGCCGCCGTTCCGAGGGCACGGCGCGCTGACGCTGCCGGCGCCCGGCGAGTTGCAGTTCACGGCGTGCACCGGCGTCGCCTTCGGTCGCCGCCGACTCACCGCGCGCACCAGCACCGGCGGCCGGGCCGCGGCGCTGATCCCGGACACGGGTGAGCACGTGCCGCCGACGTTGCCGTTCACCGACTGGCTGGCGCGCTTCTGGCTGCGCGCGTTGGCTCTGCACGCGCCCGCCGAACGCCGCGTCGCCGCGACGCCCAAGGTCGCCGCGACACGCACGTCAGGCTTCGCCCCCACGCGGTGAGCGCGCCACGACGCGATCAGCCAGCCACCACCTTGCAGTAGATGACCTTGCCGTCACCGGGACCGTAGAAGTCGGTCAGCATCGCCTCTTGCACGTAGCCGGCACGCTCGTAGAACGCGCGCGTCGGCACGTAGAGGGGACGCGACGACGTGTCGACGTAGATGCGCCCCCCGCCCGCCGCAGCGATCCGCCGTTCACTTTCCCGCAGCAACACCCCGCCGAGCCCACGGCCGCGTTGCGTTTGGGCGACGGCGATCCAGTAGAGATCGAAGCTGGAAACGGTGCCGTCGATCGGGCCGAAGCAGGCGTAACCGAGCGTGCGCGAGTCGCCGTCGATCGGCGCATCGAGGAACACGAAGTGATAACCCGAGGCGTCGCCCTTCCGGCGCCGTTCCTGCACCAGCTCCACGGCGATGTCGATCTCGGCCGGCGAGAAGAACCCGGTCGACGCGACGATGCTGCGCACCGCCGCCTCGTCGCCGTCGCGCAACTCGTGGCGCAGCGTGAAGCCGCCTTGGTGATCCGGCTGGTTCTCGTCGGCGATCTGGCGGCTGCTGGACATGGGTCGGTCAGCGGGTGACGGGTCGGCGGTTCAGGACGAGATCGCGGCGGCGAGCACCCGTTCGACGGCGCGCGCGAACGGCAGGCCCGCCGCACGCACCGCCGCCGCGAACCCCGCGTCGGGGGACAGGCACGGGTTGGTGTTGACGTCGATGATCCACGGCTGCCCCGCGGCGTCGACGCGGAAGTCGATGCGCGCGTAACCGCGCAGACCGAACGCGTGCCAGGTCGTGGCGGCGAGCGTCTGCAGGTGCGCCACCAGTTGCCGGTCGGCGGCAGTGACCACGAACGATCGCGGCGTGCCCTCGTCCTCGGCGGAGCCGGGACTCCACTTGGCGCGATAGCCGACGATGTGCACCGCCTCCTGGTCGGCGTCGGCGAAGCGGATCTCGGCCGGCGGCAGATGGGCAACACCACCATCGTGCGCCAGCAGCGCGAGGTTGAACTCGCGACCCTGCACGTAAGCCTCCGCGAACGCGGCGCCGCCCAACCGCTGCAGCCGCTGCTCGAGTTCTTCGCGCAACGGCTCGGCGCGGTCGGCGTGCACCACGCAGTCGGGCTCGAGCCCCAGCGACCCGTGTTCCCAGACCGACTTGAGGATGTAGCGCCCCGCGGGCACCGGCGGCGACGCGGCCAGTTGATCGATCGACAACCACCGCGGTGTCGGCAGGCGATGTTCGATGAGCACACGTTTGCTGGCGATCTTGCTGGCGGCAGCCCGCGTCGCTTCGACGCCGCTGCCGGTGTAGGCGAGGCCGAGCCGGTCGAGCAGCACAGGGGCGAGCTCGACGCTCCGGCCGTTGCCGTCGAGGCTCTCGACCAGGTTGAAGACCACGTCGGGCGCGGCGCGGCGCAGGCCCGCCGCGGCGCGTTCGAGGTCGCGCGTCATCGTCAGCACCTCGTGCTGATGGCCGAGTTCGTCGAGCGCCGCGGTGACCGCCTGCACCTGGTCGAGCACGTCGGTCTCGTCGGCGCGCGCGTCGGCGGCGAGCTGCTCGTGCAGGACCACGACCTTCATCGCGCGACCGGCAGGTGAATGCGCTCGCGGGCCGAATCGACGATCGCCGCCACCAGTTCGGCGTACGGACGCCCCCCCTGCGTCCACAGGATCGGCAGGTCGGAGTGTGTCGGGTGCATGCCCGAGAGCGGGTTGATCTCGAGGATCTGGTAGTCGCCGCGCGCGTCGGCGCGCAGATCGACGCGGCCGGCATCGCGCGCGCCGATCGACCGCCACGCCTGCAGCGCGATCGCTTCGGCGCGAGCCGCGTCCGCGTCACGCACCACCGTGTAGGAGACCAGCTGCTCGCACTGTTCCTTGTTGCGGAACGTGCAGACCTCCGCGTCGGCGCCGTCGAGCAAGGCGATCTGTAGCGCGCCGATGCTGCGCGCCGCCGGGCCCGTTCCGACCAGGCCGACGGTCAACTCGCGCCCGGGCAGGAAGGCCTCCACCAGCACCGGCTGCCGGAACGTCGTCAGCAGGCGTTCGCACAGGCGCCGCAGCTGCTGCCGGTCGCGCACCACCGCATCCTCGCCGATGCCCTTGCTGGTGCCTTCGGCGACCGGCTTGGCCAGCAGCGGGAACGGCAGCGCCACGGCATCGATCTGTTCGGGCCGTTCGACGAGCGCGAACGGCGCGGTCGGCAAACCCATGTCGCGCAGCAGGTGTTTGGTCATGCCCTTGTGCAGCGTGACCGCCGACACCAGCGCATCGGAGAACGTGTACGGCAGCTCGAACGCGTCGAGCAGCGCCGGCACCTGCGCCTCGCGACCGAAGCCGTGGCGGCCTTCGGCGATGTTGAACACGAGGTCCCAGCGGTCGCCGCGCTGCAACCGACCGAGCAGCGCCCGGAAACCGCCGACGCGATCGACGCGGTGGCCGTTCTCGGCCAAGGCGCCGGCCAGCGCGTCGATGGTGGCGGGCTGGTCGAATTCGGCGAGCTCTTCCTCGGACAACCCCGCGCCGCGGTAGTCGTCGCGCAGATCGTAGGTGAGACCGATGTGCAGCTCACGCCCAGTGACGTCAGGAGCAGTGACGTCAGCAGCAGCAACATCAGGAGCAGTCACGTCAGGCCGAGCCATCACGCAACTCCTCGTACAGTTGACGGTGCCAGCCCTGCGCCTGCGCCGCGGTGATGTCGAGCACTTCGGCCATCGGCTGACCGCGCGGCGCGAGCACCTTGGTAGGGCAGTACTCGCTGTCCTCGCCCGACAGACCGGTTTCGTTGTAGGCGAACGGGTACAGGCGGCACACCAACGGCCGCGTCTGGAGTGGCAGCGTGCAGCCCGCCGCGCCCAGGAACCCGCAGTCGCCGTTGCCCTGACGTACCAGCACGCGCCGCGTGCCGTCGCCGCGCACCGTGTAGCGCAGCCAGTTGGGATCGTCCTCGTCGGCGTCCAGGTAACCCGGATCGGTCGGCGCGCGACGTTCGAAGAACGCGCGCGAGCCGGTGTGCGCGGCGATGCGTTCGACATCGCCGGCGGTGACCAGGATCTCGGCCCGCTGACAGCAGGTGCGCTGCAGCGTCGCGCAGCGTGCGCACGGATGCACGACGGCCGCGACTCCGCTCATGACAGCAGCCGCCCACCCGGGTCGGGGTAGCGGAACACGTCGCCGCGGAAGTTGCGCACCAGCACGTCGTCGCCGTCGCGACCGGCGACGAAGTCGGGGCTGATCGGGACCTTGCCGCCGCCGCCGGGCGCGTCGATCACGAACGTCGGCACCGCGTAGCCGGTGGTGTGGCCGCGCAGCGACTCGATGATCTCGAGCCCCTTGGCCACGTCGGTGCGGAAGTGGCTCGAACCGGGGATCGGGTCGCACTGGTAGATGTAGTACGGCCGCACGCGGTTCTTGAGCAGACCGTGCATCAGCCGCTTCATCGTCTGTGGGTCGTCGTTGACGCCGCGCATCAGCACGGTCTGGCTGCCGAGCGGCACCCCCGCGTCGGCGAGCCGACCACAGGCCAACGCCACCTCGGGCGTCAGCTCGTTGGGATGCATGAAGTGGATGCTGAGCCAGATCGGACCGTTGCGGCGCAGCATCGCGCAGAACTCCTCGGTGATGCGCTGCGGCAACACCGACGGCACCTTGGTGCCGATGCGCACGAACTCGACGTGTTCGATCGCGTGCAGGCGGCTCAGCAGCCACTCGAGGCGCGCGTCCTGCATCGTCAGCGGATCGCCGCCGGAGATCAGCACGTCGCGGATCTCGGGGTGCGCCGCGATGTAGGCGATGGCGCGTTCGTATTGCGCCTGGTTGAAGTGGTACTCACCGGTCGTACCGACGAGCCGCGAACGGGTGCAGTAGCGGCAGTACGTGGCGCAGAAGCTGGTCACCAGGAACAGCACCCGGTCCGGATAGCGGTGCACGAGACCCGGCACCGGCATGTCGCCGTCTTCGTTGAGCGGGTCCGCGGCCTCGCCGGCGGACAGCTCGAACTCCCCCATCACCGGCACCATCGTGCGCCGCAACGGATCAGCGGGATCACGCTCGTCGAGCAACGACGCGTAGTACGGGGTGATGCCGACCGGCAGGCGATCGCCCAGGCGTTCGACGGCCGCGCGCTCCTCGTCGCTGAGCCGCAACGTGCGCTCGAGCCCTTCGAGGTTGCGGATGCGATGGCGCAGCTGCCAGCGCCAGTCGCTCCACTCGGCCAGCGAGGCCTCGGGAAAACAGCGCTGCCGGAACGCCTCGGCCGCAGCACCGATCGTGAAACCGGGCCTGGCGAGCGCCAACGGCGCCGCGGGGATGGACAGCGGGTCCGGCTCTTCGCCGGCAGCCTCGGCCGCGGCGGTGTCGCCGTCGGCACCCGCAACGAAACAGCCACCCATGGTCGGGGCTGCCGCGCGCTTCGTCATCGAAACGTTCCTCTGGGACGGGCCCAGCAGACCCGGAGCCGCTCATCAGGAGTCGCCGGAAGGGCGAACAGGGTCCCGAGCGCTGCAAGTCGCGCAGCCTTGTATCTCGGCAATTGCCGGAATCAAGACGATCGCGCGGCGGGTTCGAAGGCCGTCGGCGGCGCCCCCCGACCGATCCTTGCCGCCGTCGGCGGCGCCCCCCGACCGATCCTTGCCGCCGTCGGGCGCAGTCGCCGAAGCCTGGCTCAGGAACGCGCCGCCGACCGCTTCTTGCCGACCCGGCGGACCTGCGGTGACGCGGGTCCGGGCAGGTCCGCGGAGCGATCGCCGGGCACGTGATACCGCGCGACGATGCGGTCGTGAGCGGCGCGCGCGGCGCCGGCTTGCAGCAACACCGTGCCGCCGCTGGACAGCTTGAGCACGACCTCACCCTGGGCCGCATCGACGATGCGCACGAACTCGGCGAGGTTCGCCGGCTTGGTGCCGTTGACCTCGACCACCGGGTCGTTGACGAACGGGCCGTAACCGACGTTGACGGCGTCGGCCAGCACCTGGTTGATCACCACCACCTCCTGCCGTTCGGGCAGCCGGTTGCCGGCGTGGTAGAGCAACAGGAGTTCCTTGGGCGCCTTGTCCCACCAGTGATCGCCCCAGATGCGCAGGTACTCGGCGGTGAGCCGCTGGAACACCAGCCCGCCGAACAGGAACCACGACGGCATGCGTTCGAACTCGGCGCGCGGCACCAGCCACGACATCGGCTGCAGGCGCAGCTGCACGTTGCTGCGTTTTCCGTCGCGCAGGATGCGCGCCGGGATCTGGTCGCCGATGTGGTGGTCGCCGACGACGACGTCGAACTGGCAGCGGAAGCGGCCGCGGTAACGCACGGTGCCGTTGTCGGCGATGCGCAGGCCGGCGATCGACAACAACACGTCGCCGCGCTGCAACACGCCCCAGGCGCTCGAGCCGTACTGCACGGCGGTCACCAACAGTCCGGTGTCGCCCTTGTGCATGCCAAGGTGATCCCGCAGCGCCGGATTCTCGAGCGGCTGGGTGGTCACGCCGAGGCCCGGCACGCGCGGGTCCTTGCCGCGGCGCACGCCGTCGAGGAAGCGCTTGATCACGGGCGCCGGCACCATCTCGCCGATCAGTTCGGCATCGGGCAACGACTGGAAGGCGATGCCGACGACCCTGCCGCGCGCGAACACCGGGCCGCCGCTGTTGCCGTCGTTGATCGCCGCGTCGACGGTCACCGCTAGCAGATACCGCTGGCTGTGTTCGTAGCGCTGCACTTCGATGCGCGACACCACACCCTCGGTGATCGACACCTCCTCACCGCCGATCGGGTAACCGACCACCTGCACGTCGTCGCGCAGCTTGGGCAGATCGCCGATCGCGGCCGGAGTCAGGCCACGGGCGAAGCGTGCGTCGTCGACCTCGAGCAGCGCGAGGTCGCTGTCGTGGCTGATCGCAGTGACGCGGGCGACGATCTTCTCGGGGTCGCTGGGTCGCTGCACCTGCACGAACGTCGCGTTGGCGACGACGTGGGCGCCGGTGAGGATCTGACGCTTGCCGATCACCACGCCGGAGCCCGTGCTGTGGCGCGGCGCCACGCTCTGCCACGGGCTCTCGTAGTCGGGATCCTGGTAGGTGCAGTAGACGCGGACGACCTGCGGGTGGGACATCGAGCCGGGCAACTATGCCGCCGCGGCTCGAGGAGGCCAGCGCGGATCGCCCCTATCGCAGCGTGATCTCGAGCGCGTTCGAGGTCGCCAGGTTCCAGGCCACGCTCGGCTCGATCACCAGCCACTGCGCATAGAGACGCAAACCGCGGAAGGCCGGGTCGCTCGGCAACGGCATGCGCAGCCGCGAGGTGCCCTGGCCGTACAGGTCCTCGGCGAAGCCGATCGGCACCACCATGAAGTTCGCCGAGGTGCCCAGCGCGAAGTAGAAGTTGCCCGGATCGGGTCCGCTGGCCAGCAGTTCCGTGTCCCACATCATCAGCGTGAAGGCGCCGACCGACACGCCGTCGAGCATGATCGAGAACGAGTTCTCGCCGAGCAGCGGCGCGAACGGCGTCGTCGCGGTGGCCCGGCCGTTGCCGACCGCGGAACCCGGACCGATCGGCAACGGCAGATTGCCGTTCACCGAGCCGAGCGTCGGGCGGTCGAACGGCACCGTGCCAGCGACGACGCGCGGGTCGGTCAGGGTCTTGAGGATCGCTTCGAGCGCGTCCTTCTCGGCGCTGGTGTAGGCGCGCGGCAGCAGCCCCGGCGACTGGTTCTGGACGAAGTCGCCGCCGCGATCGTAGAAGTCGATCACGTCGCGCAACGTCTGCACGTTGCCGTTGTGGAAGTAGGGCGCGGTCAGCTCCACGCCGCGCAGGCTCGCCGCGCGGAACTTGCCGAACTCGGCAGCGACGTTGCTGATCGCCGAACGTCCCGGGTCCTCGAACGCCGGCCGCACGCCGACGTTGTGGAACACCAGCCGCGTCGGCGTGAACGCGCCATAGGGGCCCGTGAGCGTCTGCGTCATCGCGCCGGCGATCGGCCCTTCCTGCCGTACGCGGCTCTCGAAGTCGCCGTGGCAGGTGCTGCACTTGATCGCGCCCTGGGCCGGCGACCGGAACAGCAACAGCCCCTGCGTCTCGAGCGGCGTCAGCTGCACCGTGTTGTTGAGGTAACCGTCGTACCGCGTCTGGTCGGTGTTGAGCGTGCGCAGATAGGTCGCGATCGCCATGACGATGCGCGTCGGCGTCACCTCGGGCGTGCCGAACGCGAGCCCGAACAGTTCGGGGTAGGTGTGCGTGCCGACGAACGTCGCCAGCCGCGGCGGCAGGTCCGAGGCCAGCACGAGCGGCTCGGCGTCGGCGATGCGTGCCGCGACCTGCGGCCAGCTGCGGCCGACGTGACCCATCTCCACTTCGTTGACGGGCGGGCCCTTGATCAGGTTCTCGAGCGCCACCGGCCCGGTCAGCACGACCTGGTTGGTGACCGGGTCGCGATAGTCACCGCGTTCGGCGCGGCCGTCGTAGAACAGGTGCGTGTGGTAGCCGGTGTTGAACACCGTCGGCGCGCGGCGCGTCGTCACCTGCGGCCGCAGACCGAACGCGGGACTGCCCATCGTGTAGTCGAGGCCCGTGCGCACCACGCCCGGCGAACCGCTGATGTCGTCCGCCGAGCCCGGCCGATTGTCGGGCCCCGGATGGCGACGGGTGCCCGTGCGCGCATCGACGCCGCCGCGGGCGAAGTCGTGGCAGGTGGCACAGGCCACCATGCCGGTGCTCGACAGCTGTTCCTCGAAGAACAGCGCCATGCCGAGCAAGGTCTTCTCGGTGGTGACCGGGTTGCCGGCAGGAGCTGGCGGGGGTGGGAAGTTGGTCTGGGCGTGCGCGAGACACGACAATCCCACGACCATGCCGATCAGGCAGGGCATCTGCATCGGACGTTCTCCTTCGGGGAGTGAGAGGGCTGGAACGACGAGCGAGGCGACCGGTCGGCGCAGCTAGACCACGCCCACAACCCGGTAACGCGCGATTCGTCGCGCTACGCGCCCTGCCACCGAGGGCCTGCCACCGCGACGCTGCTCGCGCCGCCCGCTCGTGTCGCCGATCGGTGACTACAGGAACGCGTCGTTGCGTTCGATCGACGGCGCCTCTTCGGGCAACGGCGCGGTCGCCGCGATCATCTCCTCGATCCACCAGTTGGTGCCGTGATAGAGACACGTCACCTGGCGGCACTCGTGGCTGGCGTCGAACGTGTCGAGCAACCGCACCGTCTCGCGATGCGCCGCCTTGGGGTCCTGCCACAACTCCTTGCCGCCGAGCTGCGCCTTCTGCACGCCGCGGTGCGCCGGGCAGTTGAACGTTCCCAGCGGCGTCACCACCTGCCGCAGCATCTGCATGTGGCAGGTCTTGGGCTGCAGCAGCAGGTCCTTCCAGGTGCCGCCCGTGAGCACCCGCAGGTTGGTGCTCGCGAGCACCTTGAAGCCGGGCTTCGCCGCCGCGCGCGCTTCGGCCAGCGCCGCCTCGATGCGCGCCGTCACCTGCGCCAGCTCGGCCTCCGACTTCGCCGGGTCCATCACCTCGGCGCCGTCTTCCTGCCGCTCGAGGAACGGCTTGAACGAGATGTAGTCGAAGTGCGCGTCCTGGGCGCGCGCCGCCGCCTGCACCATCTCGTGGATGTTCTCGACGATCTTGACGTCGCCGCGGCTGCCGCCCTTCCACGTGATCACGAACGAGAAGCCGAGCTGCAGCGCCGGGTTCGCCGCCTTGATCTTGGGGATCCAGCCGCAGATCTCGTCGAGCGTCAGCGTCTTGCTCGACGGGTGGTGCATACGCCGGAACACGTCGTTGCTGCCGGCGTCGAGCGACAGCCGCACCCAATCGCCTTCGGTGAAGAACGGCGCTGCTGCCAGGATGCGGTCGTTGCGACTGCCGTTGCTGACCACCGCGACCTGCAGCTTCAGGCCCTTGAGGAACTCCACCATCGACGCGAAGCCCGGATACAGCGTCGGCTCCCCGCCGCCGATCAGGATCACGCTGCGCAAACCGCGTTCGGCCATGCGCGCCAGCGAGTCGCGCAGCTCCTGGTCCTCGTGCCGCACCTTGCTGTTGAGGATGTCCCAGTCGATGCAGTGGTCACACGCGTAGTTGCACGCGGTCGTCAGGTCGAGGTTGATCGACAGCGGCGCGAGGTCCGGCAGCTCCGGCACCGCCTGCCCCGCCGCCTTCGCCGCCCGCGCCGCGCGCTGCCAGCGCACGTAGTCGACCACCTTGGGCCACAGGCTCGGCTGCTGCAGCTTCTGCGCGAAGTCGTGCACCTGCTCGACCCGGGCGCTGCCCTGCGGCGCGGCTTGGGACAACGGCGTCTGCGAACGGGGCGATGGCGTGGCTTCGGTCAAGGTTCTCGTCGTCGAGGTGGTGGCCGCACACCATACCAACGCCCCCCCCCGCCGTGCGTACGGTACCGGGTACAAACCACAACCGCCGCGCCCTTCAGCCGCGCCCGACCGGCCCTTGCGAACGCGGCACCAGCGCGACGGCGAGCAGCGACATCCCCGCCAGGATTGCGAACGCGGCGGCATAACCGAGCCTGGGCACCAGCCCCCCGGCCGCCAACACCGCCCAGGTCTCGCAGGCATTGGTGGCCCCCATGTAGGCACTGAACTGCGTCGCGGCGAGCCGCGGCGCGGTCAGATCCATGAGCAGCGCGTAGGAGGCCGCCGTGAACGCGCCCACCGCGAAGTACAGCGCCACCAGCACCGCCAGGATCATCCAGCCGCCGCCGGCCCCGACCGCGTCGAGCCCCGCCACCGCCATCACCAGGGCGACGAACGACACCTGCATGCGGCTGGTCGCCCGGCCCGCGCCCCAACGATCGGCGCACCAGCCACCGGCCAGCCCGCCGAGCACCATCGCCGCGACCTTCGGCAGCTCGTAGCCGCGCGCGATCGTCGCCACGTCGAAACCGCGGTCGATCAGGAACGGCCCGGCCAACGCACCGACCGCCTCGAAGCCGGCCGCCGCGACCAGCGCGAACGCCATCGCCTGCCAGGTCACGCGCTGCCGCGCCACCGCGACCAGCGCCGCGCCCAGTTCGCGCAGCGGCCGCGTGCTCGGCGCCGCCCCGGCCGAGCGCGGCACCGTCGCGGCCGCGACCACGAACACCGCCGTCAGCACCCCGGCCAGCGCCCACCACGGCGCCGACGGCCCCCACGCCGTCGCCCACAGCAGCATCCCGCCGCCGAACGCGCCGCGCCCGAGCTGGTAGCCGAACTGCATCCAGCCGTTGACTCGCCCGCGCTCGGGCTCGGGCGTCACCGCGATGCACAGCGCGTCGATGGCGACGTCCTGCATCGCCGCGGCGATCGCGTGCGCGAGCAGCAGCGGCTGCAGCGCCGCGAGGTCGAGCGCCTGCAGGTCGGTCGCGGCACGCGCCGCGAGCACCAGCGTCAGGATCATCGCCGACTGTGCCAGCAGCAGCACCGTGCGCAGCGACAACCCCAGGCCGCGCGCCAGATCGACGAGCGGCGCCCCGAGCATCTTCAGCGTCCACGGCAGCCCGATCACCACCAGCAGCGCCGCGATGCGTTCGACGTCGGCCCCCGCCTGCCGCAGCAACGTCGGCAACGCCCACCACAAGAACCCCACCGGCGCGCCCTCGGCCAGGTAGAGCAGCGCGAACAGCACCCGCCGCCGCGCGGCAGTCGAAGTCAGATCTGCAGCCACCGCGCGCTACAGTGACCGCGGATGCCGCCCCTGCCAATCGTCACCCCACAAACCCTCGCCGATCTGATCCGTCGCGGCCGCGCCATCTGGGACGAGTTCGAGGACCGCGCGATCGAACGCCATCACCTGTTCGTGCCCTGCGACCAGGAAGGCGCCTGCGAGATGCTGCGCAAACTGCGCCCGCGCGCCGGCAACTTCCTCGAGTTCGGCTCGGGCGCCGGTGTGGTCACGATCCTCGCCGACCTGCTCGGCTACGACGCCTGCGGCATCGAGATCGAACCGTGGCTCGTCGACCAGTCCGAACTGCTGGCGCGCGAGTTCGGCTCGGTGGCGACGTTCGCGCAGGGCTCGTTCGTGCCACCCGCCTACCAGGAAGAGGTCGAGAACCTGGCCCACGACCGCATGACGCCGACCGCCGGCGCCCGCGCCTACGACGAACTGTCGATGGAACTGTCGGACTTCGACCTGGTGTTCGCCTTTCCGTGGCCCGGTGAGGAGGAATGGCTCTACGAACTGATGCGCCGGCACTCGCGCGACGACGCGCTGCTGATGACCTACGACGTGCAGCAGGGGTTCGAGGTCAACGTCGTCGGCGAGCTGTGAGCGACCGCCAACCTCGCCGACCACCCAGCTCCGCACATCGACGCATTGCCGCGAACTTCCGTGTGCCCGACGCTACCCGCATGATCCGCCGCGGCCCCATCGTCGTCTCCCTGTTGCTCGGTGCGTTGACCAGCCTGTTCGTGGCCTGCCAGAACCAGCCCGAACCCGCGCCGGCTTCCACCGCGATCGACACCCTGCAGATCGCCAACCTGCGCACGCCGTTGCCCGGTGTGCACACCTCCGGCCAGCCGACGCCCGAACAGTTCGCGCAGCTCGCGGCGGCCGGCACCACGCGCGTGATCCAGCTGCGCCTGGCCACCGAGAAGGGCACGGGTTGGGAAGAGGAACAGGCCCGCGCCGCGGGCGTGCAGTTCGTGCGCCTGCCGATCGAGGGCGAAGGCAGCCTGTCGATCGACAACGTGCGGCGCTTCGCCGACGAACTGCAGGCCGCGCGCGACGGTGACCTGCTGGTGTGCTGCGGCAGCAGCAACCGCGTCGGCGCGCTGTTCGCGTTGCAGGCGTTCTGGCTCGACGGCAAGAGTTCGACCGATGCGCTGGCGATCGGCAAGGCCGCGGGTCTCACCAAGCTCGAGCCCAAGGTGCGCGAACTGATGCAGGCCCCGAAGTAGCCGCGCTCACGGCGCGCGTTCGAGCACCACGATCGCGGTGTTGCCGACGTCGGCGTCGCCCGCCGCCGTCGCCGTGCGCACTCCCGTCGCCCCGGCGGCGGCCTGCACCGCGAAGCAACCGCAGATGCAGATCCCGGTGGCCCCGGTCGCCACCGTGCTGCGCGCGTCGAACGCCTCCGCCATCCCTGCCGGCGGCGTCCAGCTGCTCGCCGACGACATCGCGTGCGCGGTGAACACCATCTCGTCGGTGGCGCTGGTCACGACGCTCGGCGTGGCGTGCGCCAGACCGCTGCCGGTGTTCTGGCCGTCGTCGACGTCGACCGGCGCCGAGGTGTTCGCACCCGCGAAGCAGCAGATGCCGCCCACCGAGCCCGTCGACGCCGAGAACGTGAACGTGTGATCGGCCGGTTCGTCGGCGGCGACCGCGCGACGATAGATCACCAACGAGTGCTCGGCGTTGTTGGCGTTGTCGACGCGCCGCACCAGCGTCCAACCCGACGGCGGCGTGACCGTGGCGGTGCTCGGTCGGATCGCCACCGCCGCCAGCAACAGGTCGCCGACCTCCCGATCCGCGGGCGTGCCGAGGGTCAACGACAACACGCCGGTGCCCTGGCCACCGCTGGCGACGCTGCGCTGTTCGATCTGCTCGATCACGGTCGCGGTCGCCGTGTCCTGGATGCTCGTGGCGACGTGCAGCGCCGTGATCACGGCGCTGCCGGCAGCGACCGCGGTGAGTTGCCCCTCGCTGCCGCCCGCGTTGCTGATCGTCGCGACCCCGGTCGCCGACGAACTCCACGTCACCTGCGCGGTGAGGTCCTGCGTGGAGCTGTCGCTGTAGGTGCCCGTCGCCGCGAACTGGCGCGTCGTGCCGTTCAGCACCCACGGCGTCGACGGCGTCACCGCCAGCGACACCAACACCGCCGGAGTCACCTGCAGTGAGGTGCTGCCGCTGATGCTGCTGGCGACGTGCAACGCGGTGACCGTGCACAGCCCGACGCCCGCGCTCGTCGCCAGACCTTCGTTGCCGCCGCTGTTGTCGATCGTCGCCACGCCCGCGTCCGTGGTGCTCCACGTCACCTGCGCGGTGAGATCCTGCGTGCTGCTGTCGCTGAACGAGCCCGTCGCCGTGAACTGCTGCGTCGTGCCGAGCGCGATCGCCGGGTCCGCGGGGGTCACGGCCACCGCCACGAGCACGGCCGGCGTGACGGTCAAGGCCGTCGAGTCCGCGACGCTGGTGGCGACGTGGGTCGCGGTGATCGTCGTGCTGCCGACCGCCACCGCGGTGGCCAGCCCTTCGTTGCCCGAGCCGTTGTCGATCGTCGCCACGCCGCCAGCGCTCGAACTCCAGGTCACCTGATCGGTGAGGTCCTGCGTGGAGCTGTCCGAGAACGTCCCCGTCGCCGTGAACTGCTGCGTCGTGCCCGAGGCGATCGACGGGCCCGGGGGCGTCACCGCCAGCGCGGTCAGCACCGCCGCGGTCACCGCCAAGGTCGTCGCGCCCTGCACGCCGCTGGCGACGTGCGTCGCACGGATCGTCGCCGCGCCGACCGCGACGCCGGTCGCCAACCCTTCGTCGCCGCTGCTGTTGGCCACCGTCGCCACCGCCGTCGCGCTCGAGCTCCACGTCACCTGGTCGGTGAGGTCCTGCGTGGTGCTGTCGCTGAACGTGCCCGTCGCGGCGAACTGCTGCGTCGTGCCGGCGGCCAGCGACGGGCTGGTCGGGGTCACCGCGAGCGACACCAGTTCCGCCGGCGTCACCGCCAGCGCGGCGGTCGCCGACAGCTGGCCGGCCTCATGTCGAACCTGCACCACGACCTCACCGACGCCCACGCCGGTGGCGCGTCCGGGCGAGGACAGCGTCGCTAGCGAAGCCTCGTCGACACTCCACTGCACCTCGTCGGTGACATTGCGCAGCGCCCCGTTGCGGTAGCGGGCGAACACCAGGAACTGCAGCGAGGTGCCGAGCGCGATCGATGCGCGCGTCGGCGAGACCTGCAGCTGCACCGGCTGGTCCTCACCCAGGCGCCCCTGGCCACACGCCCCCAGCACGGCCAGCATGGCCGCGATCCAGGCGCGCGTGAACATCGTTCGCAAGGGCATCGGAGCCTGATTCTTCGACATCGGGCCCGCGCCGTGTGAAGGCGGACGGCGATCGCCGCCGCCGGCTGCCGCGCGCCCCATGACACCGGCGCGACGACGCGCGTCACAACGCGGCGAACACCGCGGCGCCGAGTTGGGCGCGCGCCGCGATCGTGGCGGTGCGGGCGGCGCGCAGCTCGATCGAGTCCGCGCGGCACGCGGCGACGAAGCGCGCGACCAGCGCGAACAGCGGGTCCACAACCGCGTGTTCGCGACCGTCGGCCACGAACGACAACGCGTAGCCGACGCCGATGCGGCGGTCCATGCGCCGACCGTTCACCGCCAACCAGGCGGGCCGCGGCGGCTGCGGGCAACGATCCAGACGCAGTTCGACGACGACCGGACCGGCATCGCCGGTCACCGCGAACGTGAGCACGTTGTGTTCGGCATCGTCGCCCGGATCGGTCTGGCGCACCTCCCGCACCCCGGCCGCGGCGTCGACCGAGACCAGCGCCTGCACGACGCTGAGCACGTGCGACAACGAGTCCTCGATCATCGCGCGCCCCGCCGCCGACGGCGACAAACCCATCGTCACGCTGCGCACCGGCTGACCGCGGAGTTCGGGGAACAGCGACTGCAGCGCCGGCAGCACCATTGGCCACTGACAGTTCTCGAACAGGGTCGCTTGCCGCCGCGCGAACCCTTCGATCAGCTGTTGCGCGGTGGCCGCGTCGGCGAACGGCAGCAACGGCTTCTCGCACAAGCACGGCACACCCGCGTCCAGCGCCGCGCGCAGCCCGGCTTCGTGCGCCGCGGCCGGCGCGGCGACGACGAGCGCATCGACGCCGTGCGCCAGTTCGTCGGCATCGGCGGCGACGGCCACCGCGTGACCGAGCGCGCTGCCGAGTTCGTCGGCGACGCGGCGCGCGCTCTGCAGGTCACGCCCCGACACCGCCGCCACGCGGGCACCCGCAGCCTCACACGCAGCCGCGAGATACGGTCCCAGTCCCTGCCGGGTGCGGCCCGCGCCGACGATGCCGACGCGCAGCGGAGCGGTGTCGCGGGTCATTCGGCGCGCACCGTAACGCCCCCGCGCGCGAAGATCTTCACGCGACCTGCTCCGAATCCCGACGCGCCGCGGCACACTGCACCGCCGCATGATCCCGCGCCCGCTGTTCGTCTGCCTCACCCTCGCCGGACTCGCCGCGGCGACGCTGGCGCAGTCCCCGCGCCTGCACACCGACCGCCCAACCGGCGCGCAGCTGATCAAGCTGCCCAAGGAAGACGACGCCTTCGGCTTCATCGTGTTCGGCGACCGCACCGGCGGCCCGCCCGAAGGCATCTCGGTGCTCGCACAGGCGGTCAAGGACACCAACCTGCTCGACCCCGATCTGGTGTTCACCGTCGGCGACCTCATCAACGGCTACAACACCACCGACGAGTGGATGGCGCAGGCCAGGGAATACAAGGAGACGATGGCGGCGCTGCGCATGCCGTGGTTCCCGGTCGCCGGCAATCACGACATCTACTGGCGCGGCCCCGGCAAGCCGGCTGGCGAGCACGAGGCCCACTTCGAGGCCGAGTTCGGACCGCTGTGGTACGCGGTGCAGCACAAGCAGTGCTGGTTCATCGCCCTGCACTCCGACGAGGGCAATCCGGTCACGGGCGAGAAGAACTTCAACGACCCCGACTGCCAGCGCATCAGCGAAGCGCAGTTCCAATGGCTCGGCGCGACCCTGCAGAAGGCCAAGGGCGCGCGACACGTGTTCGTGTTCCTGCACCACCCGCGCTGGCTGGCCCGCTACGGCAACGACTGGGAGAAGGTGCACACGCTGCTGGCCAAGAACGGCAACGTCAGCGCCGTGTTCGCGGGGCACATCCACAACATGCAGTACGACGGCACGCGCGACGGCATCCAGTACTACACCGTCGCGTCGGTGGGCGCGCACCTGTCGATGGAACTGCCCGAGGCGGGCTTCCTGCACCAGTTCCACGTCGTCACGGTGCGGCCCAAGGGCATCGTCGTCGCGGCGCTGCCGGTCGGCACGGTGATGGACCCACAGACGATCACCGGCGAACTCAGCGCCGACGTCGCCAGGCTCAACTCGAGGCTGACGATCACGGTCGACGGCCTGGTCGCCGGCGGCGAGCGGCCGCCGATCGGTCGCGACGGCCGCGTCGACGCCGTGCTGACGCTGCGCGTGCACAATCCCGCGCAGCGTTTGATCGAACTCGAACTGCTGCCGACCGCCGACGCCAGCTGGCAGTTCGGCCCCGACCATCAGCACCTGGTGGTGGCCCCCGGCAAGAGCAGCACGACCACGTTCGGTTTGCGCCGGCGCCCCACCGCGGCGCTGCCGGACCAGGCGCCGTTCACGCTGCCGCGACTCGAGGTGCGCTGCGACTACCTGGCCGCCGACCGGCGCATCCCGATGCCAAAGCGCACCGTCGACCTCGAGCTGCCGCCGCCCGCCGACCTCGGCGTCGCGGCCAACGCCGCCCAAGGTGTGCTGACGCTCGACGGCGACGGCGCCTGCCTGCAGGTGCCGGCCACGGCGGTGCTCGTCCCGGACGGTCCGCTGACGCTCGAAGGCTGGATCAACGGCGACGACTTCACCGGTCGCCGCGGCTTCCTTGCCAAGACCGAGAGCAGCGAGTTCGGCATCTTCGTCAGCGACGGCAAGCCCGACTTCTCCGTGTTCCTGGGCGAACGTTACGTGACCGCGCGCGCCGACGCGGCCGTGTTGCGGCCGGGCACCTGGCATCACCTCGCCGGCGTCTACGACGGCCAGGCGGTGCGTCTCTACGTCGACGGCAAACTGCTCGCCGAGACCGCCGGCACCGGCCCGCGCAAGACCAACAAGTTGCCGCTCTACATCGGCGCCGACCCCAAAGGTGACGGCGCGCCGACGTCGTTCGTGACCGGCCGGATCGACGAAGTGCGCCTGTCCAAGACCGCGCGCTACACCGGCCCGTCGTTCGCGCCGACGCCGCGCCATCAGCCCGACGCCGACACCGTGCTGCTGCTGCACCTCGACGAGGACTTCGGGCCGTGGAGCCCCGATGCCTCCGCCAACAAGGCCCACCCGCGGCGGCGCGGCAGCGCCTACTGCACGGTGGAGCCGGGACCGGCGAAGCGGTAACAAGAGGACCATGGCGCAGCGGCGTTCTCCCACCACCACCCGTTCTCGTTCCTCCACCCCATCGGTCGCCGGCAAGAAGAAGGCGAAGAGGCGCCAGCAGAAGAAGGCGAAGAAGAAGTCGCGCTTCACGGCGCGCACCGCCGACCGCCACGTGCTCTACCAGATCTCGGTGCAGGCGCCCGAGGTCGACGCGCGCATCTATGCGCGCTGGTTTCGCAACTACACCGGTCGTGAGCTGCGCGTGCTGCGTGAGGACTTCTGCGGCACCGCCGTGCTCGCCTGCCACCACGTCCTGCGCCACCCCGAGAACCGCGCCATCGGCGTCGACCTCGACGGCCCGACGCTGGCCTGGGGCCGCGAGCACAACGTCGACAAGCTGCTCAACGACGAGCAGAAGCAGCGCCTGTTGCTGCTGCAGAAGAACGTGCTCGAGGTGCGTTCGCCCAAAGCCGACGCGATCCTGGCGCTCAACTTCAGCTACTCGGTGTTCCAGACTCGGGCGCTGCTCGGCGCTTACCTGAAGAACTGCTTCGCCTCACTCAAACCCGGCGGGATGTTGTTCGCCGACGCCTGGGGCGGCCCCGACGTGATCAAGCAGAAGACCGACAAGAGCCGCAAGGGCGGCTTCACCTACGAGTGGGAGCAGGTCAGATACGACCCGATCAGCCACCACATCGACTGCGCGATCCACTTCTCGTTCCCCGACGGCACGCGCATGAAGAACGCGTTCGTCTACGACTGGCGGCTGTGGACCCTCGCCGAGTTGCGGGAGCTGTTCGTCGACGCGGGCTTCGAGGACGTGCACGTGCTCTGGGAAGGCACCAACCACAAGACCGGCGGCGGCAACGGCGTGTTCAAGCGTAAGGAAGTCGGCGACATGGACGAGGCCTGGATCAGCATCGTCGTCGGTCGCAAGCCGGTGTGAGCGGCTTTGGGTGAGATCGCGCGATCAACTCTCGAGGGGATCCGCCAGTGGCCCACGCGAACGCCGGATGAAACCGACGCCGATCACGAGGTAGACCGGCGCACCGAGCGCGAAGCCGAGGATCGGCCCGGGCCCGGAAGTTCGGTAGGTGAAGAGGACCCAGCACCAGAACAGGATCGCCGCGAGCTGCACGACCCCGAACCAGAACCACGTGCGGCGGCGCATGCGTTCCCAGGTGCTGGTCGGCGCGTCGTCCACTCAGGTCACCTTACGCACGAACTCCGACTTCAATCCCATCTGGCCGATGCCGTCGATCTTGCAGTCGATGTCGTGATCGCCGTCGACGAGGCGGATGTTGCGCACCTTGGTGCCGACCTTCACCACCAGCGAGCTGCCGCGCACCTTGAGGTCCTTGATCACGGTGACCGTGTCCCCGTCCTGCAGCACGTTGCCGTTGGCGTCCTTCTTGAGCCTGGCCTCGGCCGCGGCGGCGAGGTCGGCGGCGGTCCACTCGTGGCTGCACTCGGGGCAGGTGAACAGGTCGCGGTCGAGGTAGGTGAAGGTCGACGCGCACTTCGGGCAGGGCGGCAGTTCTTGGTCGGTCATCTTCGTTCGCCGAGGCTAGGGCCGGCGACGCACGGGGCAAGCCTCATCCCTGCTTGCTGTCCTTGCGCCCTGTCCTTGCCCACGGTTGGGTCGGCGGTGTCCCGTTGGCTCTCATGTCATGGTCCGTTCGGCGTGCTGTCTCGAGGCGTTGGCGGGCCCGGCCGATAGCCAGTCTATGACAATCCTTGACAGCCGCACTACGCTGGAAGCATGAACGTGAACCTCACTCCCGAGCTCGAGAAGTTGGTCCAGGAGAAGGTCGCCTCGGGCCTCTACAACAACCAGAGTGAGGTCGTGCGTGAGGCGCTCCGCCTGCTGGCCGAGCAAGACCGTCTGCGCGAGGCGCATCTGGTGAAACTGCGCGGCGTACTCGCCACGGGGCTCGAGCAGGCAGACCGCGGTGAACTCCACGATGGCCCGGAAGTCATCGAGGAGATGCGGGCGTTCGTGCGCGAGAGATCCGCAGCCAGGAAGAAGCGGTAGTGGCCCGCTACCGACTCACCACGCAAGCACGGACAGGACTTCGGAACATCCTCGATTACGCCGAGAGCCGCTTCGGCGTGCGAGTCGCTGAGCAGATTCTCGACAAGCTGCTGGGCGCATTCGAACTGCTCGCGAGGAGCCCGGGCATCGGGCACCGCCGTGAGGACATCACGAGCAACGATGCGGTCCTGTTCTGGTCGGTGAGGCCGAGCCTCCTCGCCTACCGAGTGGTCGATGGTGTCGTGGAGGCTCTCTTCGTCGAGCGCGGTGAGCGCGACTGGGAGAGACTGCTGGAGGACGGGTTCTGATTCAGGGCGACTTCGAACGTGAACGCGCCGCCGAGCTCTGCGAACGTCGCGCCACCACCAGCCGCGTGGTGCCGCCGAGCCGCAGCATGCCCTGCACGCGATCACGCTCCAACGCGGCGCCGAGGTCCTGTTCCCAACGACGCACGGCAGCAGCGGGCAGGTCGCGCAACAGCGGTTCGAGCCCGAGCGGACGCAGCCAGTCGAGCATCTCGGCGACGGTCGCGGCCTCGAACACGTCGACGTGTTGTTCTTCGCAGTGCTCGATGCGCAGCCCGGCGGCGGCGAAGTCGCGCGCAGTGCGTTCAGGATCGGCGAAACGGAACGCGCCGGGGGCGTCGGGGTCGCGCGGCGGCAGAGTGCGGTGACGCGTGAGCAACTGTCGCGGCAGCGTGTGGTAGGCGACGCGCTCGGGTTCGGCCCACAACGCGGCGACGAAGACGCCATCCTCGGTCAACAGCCGCGCCGCGTGCCGCAGCGCCGCGAGCGGCGCGGCCATGTACATGAGTCCCCAGCGCACGGTGACTGCGTCGAACGAACCCTCCGGCAGGTCGTCGAGCGTTTCGGCACAACCGACGCGCAGCTGCAGGTTGGTGACTCCCTGCCGATCGGCGACCGCCTGCGCCAACCGCAGCACGCCGGGATCGGGATCGACGCCGAGCACGCTGCCCAGCGGCGCCACGCGGCGCGCGGCGCGCAACGCCGGCTCGCCGCGGCCGGTGGCGAGATCGAGCACGCGCATTCCGGGGCGCAAACCGGCGAGGTCGAGCAAGCGCTCGCTGAGCGGCGCCGACAGGCGGGCCTCGATCGCGTCGTGGCGACTCCAGAACTGCTCTTGGCCGACCATCGGGGGCTACTACCTGACGAACACCACCGACCGGTCGACGGTGACGACCAGTTCCTCACTGGCCTGGTCAGCGAAGTCCTCCTCAACTTCGGCGAGCGGCACACCAACCCGGTCGATGTCGAGCAACACCTTGGTGACCTTGGGCAACGCGACCGCGAGCTGCGGGTGATGTTCGCCGGGTCCGCTGTAGACCACGATCTCGCGGTTGTCGGCGCGCAATCGCAGGCGCGCGATGCCCTCGTCGATACTCATGCCGACGAGTTCGAGGCGATAGGCGCCAGCTCCGAGCTTGCCCCAGGCGACGTAGAGCAGCGTCTTGTCGTCCTGTTGTTCGAGCGTGATCTGTGGTTTGTCGAACGCGGCCGGACGCGGCGCCGCCATGGTGATGCGTTCGCGCGCCGGGCAGGCATCGGGCGCAATACGCACCTCGAGCAGCTTGGTGGCCACGGGGCGGAAGTCCGCCGCGGGCTCACGTCGTCGCGCCCCGATCAGGTCCACCACGACCCGGTCGGTGCGCGGTGTGCGCACGAACAGTGATGGATACCAGGTGCGACCGGCCTGATCGGCGGCGATGTCGATGCCCGGCCCGGGTGGCAGCACGGTGCGAACGGTGGCCCGCAGGGTGTCTTCCAAGATGGTCAACTTCTCGAGGTGGATCTCGATGCCGAAGCCGGTGGAGCCTTCGGCCCAGCGCAGCGCCCCCCACGCCACGACGAGGATCTGCTCGCGGGTGAAGTCGATGTGCAGTTCTTTCTTCTCTTCGTTCCAAGCCTGCGCGCAGAACGCGCTGGCCTCCTCGTCGGAGCGGATGCAGAGCACCTGCGGCGGCACCCGCGGGTTGTAGGCCGAGACGTGCAGCTGGTTGCGCAGCGCGAAGCTCCCGAGCAGATCGAGGACTTCCTGCCCGGCGGCGGTGCCCGACGTGATCAGCAGGATGGCGCAGATGAGCAGGCGTGACGAAGTCGGCAACATGGCGCGGAGTCTACCGCGTGGTGAGCGCGGTCGTGGTGACGCTCCGCGTCAGCAGCGGCCGCGCACCCAGGTCCGGGCGCCCGACGCGTGACGTCGACGACGCAACTCGGCGAGCAGGCCGCGCAGCTCCATCGGCGAACCGACGGACGTGCCGATCAAGATGCCATGACCCATGCCACGGCAAGGACCACACCGACGAGCGCTACGACGACCGACAGCGCGAGCAACACACGGCGGCGGCGGTTCCGCTGGTAGTTGCTCCAACCGTCGGTGTCTAGAAAGTGGAAGCTCTGCGGCGTGAGATGCACGGCGCCGCCGTGAATCAGACCTTGAAGGCGTCTCTTGTCGATCGAACGACTGGGTGACAACTGGATCGCTGATCCAGCATCGAAAGCTCGAGCGTCGGAAAGTTGTCGATGGATGCGCGCCTCGGCTCGCCTCATCGCGATGACGACGAACATCGGCACCAAGCACGGAATCAAGGCGGCGGCGCTCATCACTTTGCTCCTCCAAAACGTCAGTCGAGACGATCCGGACCCGATCCGCAGGATGGCCGCGAGGCGGGCTGCACCATGGTTGGCAACCACGCGACTCCCCGGGTGGGATCGTGTTGAACGAAGCCGCGCGCATCTAACGGTTTGGGCGCTGGAGCCGCGAGCGCCGCTGCGGCGATCGCCAGCTCCAGCGTCTAGTTGGACCGCTTCCACGCAGCAATGACGTCGGCGTAGAGTCGCTCGACGGTCTCCATCTGGTCATCATCGCAGGCAAGGTAGACGACAGCAAGGGCATTGCACTGGTCTCGATACATCCCAACCTCGCGCATGATCGCGGCGCACTCATCGAGCGGAACGCGCTCCCGCCGGACCATGCGTCGAGCGACTCCGAGCACCAGATCCTTGACTGGGTGCGCAAGACGTGCGTCGACCAAGTCGAGGAGTTGCAGGCATCTCGCATCTGCCGCCTTGTTGCCGTGCGGTCGGCGCGCCAACTCGTGCACCACCATGTAGGCAGCGTTGGCCGAGATCGCACAACCCTCGTCGATCAACTCCAAGGCAAGTCGCTCATCGCCGTACGGAAACCGGCCGTCGATTGCCTCGATGAACTCCGCCTCGGTCCTCATGACGGTCGGCCCAACGTCTCTGACGCTGAACCGCGAGCGCGCTGCGGCGATCGCCGGCTCCTGCGTCGAGTTGGGCAGCCTACTCTGCACGCTTGCCGGGATCCAATTCGGCCGCGATCCATCGTCTAACGGCAAACTCCTTGTAGCCCTTGCCCTGCAGGTAGCGAGCAACGTTGCCACCATCCCGCCGGGCTGCGTTGATGTCCTTCTCCAACTCCGACCACTCTGATCGTGCCCTCGCAACCTCTGCGTCGACGGCACGCTCGCGAGCCCGCTCACGCAGACCAATCAACGCGAGAGCTGGACCGAACAGCGCAGCAAAGACAGCGGCCCACGCGATCCAGCCGCGCTCCCACAGCATGACGCAGGCGACTGCACCACCCGCTCCAAGGAGCAGTCCGGCCACGATCTTCTTCCCCGGAGAGAGGCTGAGGAACTGCGCTTCAAGTTCTGGTCCAGTCATCGCGAGGGCCTGTCCAACGTCTCTGACGCTGAGCCGCGAGCGCCTCTGGGCGCTCGCCGGCTCCTGCGTCGTGTTGGGCGTCCCTTACTCTACCGCACCGAGCCGAAGAAGCGCGCCCGCCAACTCGTCGCCAGCATCCGAGCCAGCCTCCCGCGCCAAGCCAAGGGCCGTCATGTCGCCGACGCTGCGCAGGTTGATGTCGGCGCCGTGCTCCAACAGAAGGTGCAGCACGGCCATCCGGTCACCGCCAGTTGCGGCCATGTCCGCCAGCCAGTGCAGCGGCGTGTAGCTGCGGTACTCGTCTCTGGCGTTGACTCGGCATCCCAAATCAATCGCCGACCGAACCCCGTCAGGATCGCCACAGTACGCAGCCCAGTGCAGCTCGGTCATGCCCAGCTTGCCGATTCCTGGGTGGAACAGAGATGGCTTCGGCTTCTCGGTCATCGGACTGGGCACGCCCAACGTCTGTGGCGCTGAGCCGCGAGCGCCTCTGGGCGCTCGCCGGCTCCTGCGCCGAGTTAGCCGGCATCATACCAGTCGGTCCACCTGATGGAGTCTCTTCGCAACCGATCAACGAGGGGGCAGACTTCTCTGAGCGCCGCTCCGGCCTCTGAGGGGTCCACCACGAAGCCCCTGAGGAAGTGGACGGTATGGAGCACCTGTCGTCGGTCATGCTGGCCTTCCACGACATCCTCAGGCACGACCTCGTAGCTCCTTCGGAGCAGCGCAGAGAACGCGCTGTGGAAGCCGCGCTCCGGCTCAACCGTGGGGGCGATGGACTGCAAGCGTACACGCAGAGCCTCGATGTCCGCGCCCTCAGATGTCAGGAGCCGCACTAGCCCACAGTCTGGAGCGTCGAGCAGCCTCCGCAGCAGACCGACGGCGTTCATCGACTCCGGACCACCAGCGTCGTGCCGAGCCGCTTCCCAGCAAGCCTCAGCCCGCTTGGACATCGTGACATGCACGCCCCGAATCAAGCGCGCACGATGTAGCGCCCGTACGATCGGCGTCAGCGACCGATTAAGCACCCACTCGAATGCGGAACCAATGCTCACTCTACTGTCCGGCTAACGTCTTTGGTGCTCAGCCGCGAGCGCCCGCTTCGGGGCGCTCGTCGGCTGCTGCACCGTGTTGGCCAGCATCATAAGGCGCCCGAGCAGCGGCTTTGTCCCCGACCTCCACCTTTCGCCAGACGCTGCCAACAAACCGCCCCAGGACGTAGTCGCCGAAAGCGTCCAGGACAAGGATGTCGCCGACGTAGCCGTCCCTGGAAAAGACAGCCATCAAGCAGACTCGATCCGCGACCTGAGTCCAGGAGTCTCTGAGTCGGACCGCGGCACGGTCGCCGCAGACCATGACCACGTCACCAAGCGGGTCCGACAGCGCGCCTCCCACCGTGTTGTAGATGATGGAGTCCAGGACCTCCTGGCTCACCTCGGCGCCAGCAAGCACGGGCCTCGGGCGCAGAGTCTCGATCCTCGCCGCCAGCTGGGAATGGTCCTGGCTCTTGGTTGCGCAGCTACCAAGAACGCACACTACGGCGGAGAAGACTGGGAACCATCTCATGTCTGGCCAACGTCTGTGGCGCTCAGCTGCGAGCCGTGGCGACTGGGTTCCTCGCCCTTGGTCTTCCTCTGCGTCGGGATTCCTCACCCTCGGCGTTCCGGCTCGACAGCTGCTGCGCCTAGTTGGGACGCCATCCTAGCTTCAGAGCAACTATTGCCAAGAGGCCAGCGATTACGAGGCCCCCGAGAAACAGGAGCTCCTGACGTTCGTGTGGGTGCCGCCGCAGCGTAGTTCGGCGGCGTAGCCA
>CAYMPV010000022.1:0-98439 GCA_964392305.1 uncultured candidatus Brocadiaceae bacterium | reverse complement strand
ACAAACCACACCCGCGCGGCCGCGCGGTTGTGGTTTGTACCCGGTACCGTACGCAACACATGACTCGACTGCTCACCGATCCTTGGCCCCTGGCCGCCCACACCTCGTGGCGACGGGTGCTGACCACCGCGGTCCTGGTGCAGGCCACGATGGGCGTGCCGCTGTTGATCTGCTCGTGGCAGTGTGTGCCGGCGATGGAGTGGTTGGTGATGGGGTCGATCATGACCTTGATGGTCGCGGTCTGCGCGCTGCTCGGGGGGCTGTTGGTGACGCCGTTTCGCCCAGGCTACGGGCTGCGCGCCGCGGCCTGGGGCGGCGCCGGTGTGCTCACCGGGATCGTGCTGACGGCTGCAGCGGGCCACGCGCGCATGGTGAGCCTGGTGGTGGCGACGGAACGTGCCCGGCCGCTGCTGGTGGCGATCGCCCTGTACGAACGGGACCGCGGTGCACCGCCGCCGGAACTGCAGGCGCTGATCCCTGCTTACCTGCCGGCGGTGCCGCTGACGGGGTTGCCTGCCTATCCGGAGTTCATCTACGAACGTGCCCCGTCTGGTGCCGGACCGGCCGCGCCGCCGTGGCAGCTGCGGCTGCCGTGTTCGCTGCTGATGGACTTCGACGAACTGGTCTACTGGCCGGGTGAGGATTACCCGCCCCGCCTGCATGGTGTCGGCGTCACGCGGTTCGGCGGCTGGGCCTACGTGAACGACTAGCGGGTCGCCGAAGGGCAGCCCTGGGCGCTGGCCTGCGCCAGACTCGGCCGGCACACTGCGATGATGCTGCGACGCCCGCTCCTGGTCCTTCTCGCCCTCGCCGCCTGCGCGACCAGCGCGCCGCAACACCCCGCATTGCGCGCGGTCGCCGACGACCTGTCGCCGTACATCGAACGGCAGCTGCGTGAGATGGGCATCCCGGGCGCGACCATCGCGGTGCTCGACGTCGATCCCAAGACCGGGGAAGAACGGTTGTGGGCGCGCGGCTACGGCGAGTTCGCGCCGGGCCAGGGGGCGTTGCCGGCCGACGCGATCGGGCGCGTGGCGTCGATCAGCAAGCTGTTCACCGACACGGCGGCGATGGTGCTGGTGCAGCGTGGCCAGCTCGACCTCGACGTGCCCGTGCAGACGTATCTGCCCGAGTTCGCGCCGCACAACTCGTTCGGCGCGCCGGTGACGCTGCGCGCGTTGATGGGGCACCGCGCCGGCATCGTGCGCGAATCGCCCGTCGGCCACTACTTCGACCCCAGTGCGCCGAGCTTGCAGGCGACGGTCGCGAGCCTCAACGACACGGCGCTCGTGAACGCGCCAGGCACGACGTTCAAGTACAGCAACCCCGGCATCGGCCTGGTCGGCGAGATCGTCGCTCGCGTCACCGGCAGACCGTTCGAAGACGCCGTGCGCGACCTGGTGCTGGCGCCGCTGCAGCTGCACGACAGCGATTTCGCACCGCGGCCGGACCTGTTGGCGCGCAAGGCGCACGGCATCATGTGGACCTACGACGGTCGCGCGATCCCGACGCCGGAGTGGCCGTTCGGCTATTCCCCGGCGGCCAACCTCTACAGCACCGCGTTCGACCTCGTGCGCTTCGCGCGCAGCTGGATGCCCGACGCGACCACGCGGGTGCTCGACCAGGTGACCCAGGCGTCGATGTGGGAACTGCCCGCTGGCAGCGATCGCGGCTGCGCGCTGGGCTTCTTCGTCTCGTCGCTCGACGGCAACCGCATGGTGGGCCACGGCGGCGCGGTCTACGGTTTTGCGTCGACGCTGCAGGCGCTGCCCGAACAGGGCCTCGCGGTCGCGGTGATCAGTACCAAGGACTTCGCCAACGAAGTCAGCGAGGCGATCGCCGACCGCGCGCTGCGCGCAGCGCTCGCCAACCGCCGCGGTGAGGCGCTGCCGCCGCCCGCGTTCCCCGAGCCGCTCGGCGTCGCCGCGGCGCGAAAGCTCGAGGGCCACTACCGCTGCGGCGAGAACTGGGTCGAACTGATCGAACGCGACGGCGACCTCTACTACGACCCCAACATCGGCGTGCGCACGCGGCTGCGGCGCGCCGCCGACGGCGCGCTGATCGCCGACGACCCGCTCGGCGTCGGCGGTGCACGACGCCTCACGATCCTGCCCAACGGCAACCCCCACGACGGTGAGGTCGAATACGTGCGCGACGATTCCGTGCCGCCGGCGCCGCCGGCCGAACTGCTGCCGCTGCTCGGTGAGTACGGCTGGGACCACAATGTGCTGGTCGTCTACGAGGACCGCGGCCAGCTGGCGGTGCTGATCGAGTGGGTGGTGCGCGACCTTCCGGCTCGCGAAGGGCCGGACCGCTATCGCTTCCTGCCGGGAATGTACGGCGGTGACCAGTTGCTGTTCGAACGCGACGACGCGGGCAAGGTCACGGCGGCGATCGTCGGCGGCGCGCGGTTCGAACGGCGATCGGACCCCGACGTGAACTTCCGGATCAAGCCGGTGGGGGACATCGCGACGCTGCGCGCCGCGGCGAAGTTGGCGACGCCGCCGGCGCAGCCGGCGGGGTTGCGCGCGTTCGATCTCGTCGACCTGCGTTCGCTCGACCCGACGCTGCAGTTCGACATCCGCTACGCGACGGACAACAACTTCCTCGGCACCCGGGTCTACGAGTTGCCGATCGCCAAGATGCAGCGCCCGGCCGCCGAAGCGCTGGCGCGCGTGCATCGGCGGCTGGCCGCGGCGGGCCTGGGTCTGCACATCTTCGACGCCTACCGGCCGTGGTTCGTGACCAAGGTGTTCGCCGACGCCACGCCGGCGGCGATGCAGCACTTCGTCGCCGACCCCAAGCAGGGCTCGCGCCACAACCGCGGCTGCGCCGTCGACCTGACCCTGTATCACCTCGACACGGGTGAAGTGATCGAGATGCCGAGCGGTTTCGACGAGTTCACCGAACGCGCCTACCCGGACTACCCGGGTGGCACCACACGGCAGCGGTACTATCGCGAAGTGCTGCGGCGCGCGATGCAGGCCGAGGGCTTCACCGTCTACGAACACGAGTGGTGGCACTTCGACTTCGCGGACTGGCGCCAGTATCCCGTTGGCAACGAGCCGCTGTAGGGCCCGCCGAGCGACTCAGACTCGCGACCTCGACCAGGGCCGCTGACACCTCGGTGCGCGGCGTCTATGCTGCCCTGCCGAATGCGAACCCGTGCCTGTGTGTGGATCGGTCTCGCCGCGGTACTCGTCGCCTGCAACGGCAGCGGCTCGGGCGGCCCGGCGCCGCTGCGGGTCACGTCGCAGTCGCCGGCGCCGGGAAACATCGTTGCCCCCGACGCGGCCGTGCGGCTGGTGTTCGATCGTGAGCCGGACCTTGCGACCTTGGGTGTGGAGGCGCTGGTCGTCGCCGACGCCGGCGGCACGATCCCGGGCAGTCACTCCTACGACAACGCGACCAGGACGTGGACCTGGGTCGCCGACGACGAACTGCCGCGCGGCACGTTGCTGACCGCGGTCGTCGCCGAAAGCGTTCGCGCCGTGGATCGCGGCGGACTGCTGGGCCTGCGCTCCTGGAGTTTCCGCGTGCAGCAGGCTGCGCCCTCGGCGCCTCTGCTGGTGCGCGACCAGGCGGTTGCCACGAGCGGCGTGTTCGTGGGCATGCACGGGCGCGGCAACGCATTCGTCGCTGCGGGTTCGGAGCTGTGGGAACTGAACGGCCGGATCGTCGGACCCGGCGAGCCGATGCCGGTGGTGCAGGCCGGTTCGCTGCACGTCGATGCCCAGGGCCACGTCGCTGCCGCCGGCGGACTGCTCGGGCCCGGCACGGCGATGGCCGGCTTCGCGCGCCGGTCGCCGCCAGGTTTCTGGCACAGCCTCACCCTCATCGCGGACGACCCCGCCGCCACGCTGGTCGGTTATCGCCAACTGGGCAACGACCGCGGCGACGTGTTGCTGCACGGCATGCTCGGTTATCCGCCGGCGGGTTACACGCGGCATCACCTGCGCTGGGCGAACGCTGGCGCGCCGGACAATTGGCATTACTTGCCCGAAGTGCTGCTGCAGGCCGGTGAGGACGTGTTCGCCTGTCTGGACGAACGTGGTTTCATCGCGACGTTGCGCGACGACGGCGACTTCGTGCTGGCCGAGCGCCACGGTCCGAGCGGCGCGATGGCCGTCTACACGGTCGCGCAGGGCCCGTTCCTGTTGGTGGAGTCGTTGAGCACGAGCGCCGACGGTCACCTGCGTGCGATCTGGCATGCGCCGGGCAGCGCCAGGCAGAGTTTCGCGGCGCCCGACGAGGGTTTTGCTCCCGCCACGGACGTGCCGGTCGTGATCCCGACCTGGTCGAACTGGCGCAGCGCACCGACGGGTGCGATCGTCGGTTGGCATGGAACTCTGGCCTTCCGTTCGGAAGCCGGCTCGGCGGTCTGGACGCAGGCAAACCTCGATGACGAGCCGCTGGCGGGGACGATCTCGCCGCGCGGCGAAGCGGTGTTCGTGCACTTCCGACTGCCGGACCAACTGATGTTGCAACGCTGGCGGGCCGGCGAGGCCATCGATGCGCCCGTGCCGATCGCGGTGATCCCGAGCGCGTTCAACGCGCAGCGCCGCGCCGCGGTGGCTGTCGACGGCGCCGGGCGCGTGGTGGTGGTGTTCGTGCCCGATGTGCCGGGGGACCTGGTCGCGATCCGCGTCGAGTAACGCATTCGAGTAGGGTTACGGCACCGCCGAGCCCTCTGCTCACTGCCAGTCGAAGAACGTCACCACGCCGTAGTTGCGCGACGCCGTGCCCGTGGCCGCGTTGGCGTTGCCCTGGCTGTGGATCACCGTCATCGCCGGCAGGACGCCGACCTGCATCTGGTCCCCGTTCGACACGGCGACGCCGCCGGGCGAGAAGAAGTCGAAGCACACCACCTGGCTGCTGATCATCAGATCGTTGAAGGCGCGGTCGTTGGGGATCGGCGTGGTCAGGCGGTAGAAGCCGTTGCTGTTGGTCATGGCCGAGACGGCGAACAGGCCGCTGAGCGGCAGCTGCCCGTTGCAGCTCGCGCTGATGCCGGGAATCAGCGGCGCGAGCGGATACTGCGGCTGCAGCGGGCCGAACGTGATCAGCCACGTCGCGAGCTGGTTGGCGGGGGCCTGGGTCAAGTCGCAGATCCAGTTGCCGCCGACCCTGGTCTCGAAGCTCTGCAGCTGCGCGATCTGGTTGCCCGAGTGTTGGCAACCGGCAGGACCGGTGACGCGTGGCGACACGTAGTCGGCGCGGTCGAGGTAGTAGTTGAACGCCGCGCCGCCGTTGTTGTTGGCGATGATGCGGAACTCCACGGCAAGGTTCTTGCCCGCGACCGGCGTGTACGGCGTGCTCAGCGTCAGCCACACCATGTTGCCGTTGGGGTTGGGGTTGCTGACGTTGCCGAGGTCGGGCAGCGCGTAGAGGGCCGGGCCGAACACCGAGGTCGGCGGTGCGAAGTAGTTGTTGTCGAAGTTGGTGAGGGCGTCGGCGGCGGTGCGGTCGGTCGCTCCCATCAACACCTGCAGCTGTAGCGACTTGCCGAGCGACATCTGGTTGCCGTCCTGGCGGAAGCCCAGGCGCGTGATCGGACGCCCGGCGGGCACACCCAGATCCCAGGTCTCGTAGATCGCCATGATGCGCGAGACCCCGTAGGCGTAGGGGTAGTTGGGACTCGAGAAGTCACCGTTGAGCACGGTGGCGTGATCACTGGGGAACACGGCCGTGCCTTGGGCCGGCAACAGCGAACAGGTCAGCAGGGACGAGAAGATCAGGGCGCGGGTGAACATGGCAAGAGCTCCTTGGTGGACGTGCGGACCCACAACGGGTCCCTGCTCTTGCTGAGCGGATCGGTCGTTTTCGACCGAACAGGCAGTTGCCGGCAGGCCCAGAAATTCCGCGGCACGCGTTGCGCCGCATTCACCGTCGTCTCAACCGTGCCTCAACCGTCCTTGTCTTGCCCACCCGGCCCGCCGTCGTCGTCGCTCCCGTCGAACGCACCCGACTGCAGTTGCTCGAGTTTGCGCGCCAGCCGCGGCAGCGCGCGTTTGAACCGCATGCGCGCCGTGTCCTCGGGCAGCCCCAGGCGTTCGGCGACCTCCGCGAACGGCAACCCTTCCCACTGCCGAAGGCGGATCACCTGCCGGTCGTCGGGTTCGAGCAGTTCGAGCGCCAGCGCCACCCAAGCCTGCTGTTCCTTGCGGGCCACCACCTCGCTTGGCCGCGTCACCGACTGCAGCGGTTGGTCGAGATGCAGCACCGAATCGGACGGCACCGGCCGTTCCTTGGCCAACGCGCGCCGTTCGGCACCGTGCCAGTCCACCTGGTCGCGCAGCGAGTTCTCGACGATGCGGCCGAGCAGGTGACGGAAGGCCTGGCGGTTGCCGGTCGCGAACCGCGGTCCATAACACAACACCCGCAGCATCGCCTCCTGCACGTAGTCCTCGGTGTCGCCGCGCGCGCGCAGCAGCTTGCCGAGCCGGCCGTGCACGTAGTTGCGGATCCACGGCAATTCGCGAGCGACCAGGTGTTCGAGGGCCTGTCGATCGCCGGCGTGCCACTGGCGCAACAAGACCACGGTTTCGTCGGGAGGCTCTGACATGGTGGGGGGGAACGTGCGCATCGTCGCCGCCGTCGGTCGTCGCCGCCACTGGCGCCGTCTGGTGAGGTCACTTCGGCAGGCTTTGCAGCCGCTTGTCGACGTCGGCGCGCAGTGCGTCGCTGCAGTCGGGCCGGTCCCGCACCTGCTGATAGAGCTCGCGCAACGTCGGCGCTGCGTCGCCGCGCAGCCGCAGCGCCTCGGCACGCCAGTAGAGCACGTCGGCGCGCGGTCCGCCGGCCAGCGCCTCGGCGCGCTCGACGGCCAACAGCGCCGCACGGATGTCATCGGGCTGGCCGCGTCGCAACAGACTCGCGGTGAGCCGCAGCCAGTCCACCAGGGAGTCGGGGTGTGCTTGTGCCCATCGGCGCCGTTCGTCGATCGCTTCGGCGTCGCGCCCCTGCGCGGTCAGCGCCCGCGCCAGCCCTTCGCTCGCGGTCTGCAGTTCGGGTTGCGCGAGCAGACCCTGTCGATACAGCTCGATGCACTCGTCCATCTGCCCCTGCACCCAGCGCAGCGCGGCGAGGTTGACGAAGGCCGCACCGGTGGTCGGGTCCAGTTCGATGGCGCGTCGGAAGTGTCGTTCGGCGGCGGTCGCGTCGCCGCGGCGTTTGTGCCAGTTGCCTGCCTGCAGGTGCACGTAGGCGCTGTCGCCGCCGTGCTGCAGCGCGGCGGCGAGGGCTCGTTCGCTGCCCGCCTCGTCGCCGAGATCCAGGCGCCGGAACGTCAGGTCGATCCACGCCTGGCAGCGGCCGGGTTCACGCGCGACGACCTGCTCGACGCTCTGCGCGGCGGCGACGGCGTCGCCGCGCGCGTCGTGCACCAACGTCGCCAGCACGTGTGGTTCGCTGTCGGCCGGCGCCAGGCGCGCCGCCTCGGCGATCGCCGCGAGCGCCGCGCCGTGGTCGCCGCTGGTCAGCGACGCGTTGGCGAGCAACAGATGGCATTCGGGATTGCGCGGCGTGAGTTCGATGGCGCGCCGCGCGTCGGCCGCAGCCTCTTCGGCCCGGCCGAACGCGAGCAGGGCGTAGCCGTGCGCGAGATGCGCCATGTGCGCGATCGGCGCCACCTGCACGGCCCGGTCGGCCGTGCGCAGCGCCGCCTCGGCATCGCCGACGTGCACCAGGCACCGCGCCAGGCCGATCAGCGCGGTCGGTTCGTCGGGCTGCAGCTCGAGTACCCGGCGGTAGCAGGTGACCGCGGCGTCGTACCGCAACGCCTGTTCGTGCAGACGGGCCATGCTGGCCAGCGGCAGGCCGAGGTCCGGGCGCGCCTGCACCACCTGCTGCTGCAGCTCGAAGGCACGTTCGTGCCGGTGGCCCTCGAGCGAGAACCCGACCCAATAGCGTGCGACCGGCGCGTCGGGCCACAGCTCCGCGACGATCCGCGCGAAGGCGTCGATCGCATCGGAGTCGCCCAGATGGTAGAGCGCGTGCAGGTACTGGCAGTGGTAGAGCGCGCGTGCCGTCGGCGCCCGGTCGATCGCCGCGCGCAACGCCCGCTCGGCGTGCTCGTAGGCGGCCAACTCACCGCTGTCGTGCGCGAAGGCCAACCAGCGCATGCCGCGCACGTAGTAGGCGAGTGCATCGAGCGGCTGGTGAGTATCGCTGGCGCCGTCGGGGCGGTGCGGCGCGAGGTCGGCGTTCGCCGTCTGCACGTCGAGGACCGCGGCGCGCAGTTCGGCGTACAGCGTCGGGTGCGGCGCGGCGAGCGATTCGCGCAGCGCATCGGCGCGCGGGCTGCCGAGCCGTTCGTAGGCCAGCACGAGGGCGACGGTGGTCTCGGGCAGATCGGGCAGCAACTCGCGGGCGGCGAGCGCGCGCCGCACCGCCAGCTGCGCACTGCCTTCGCCGAGTTCGAGGAACGCGTCCTCGAGCAGCGCCTCGACGCGCGCGCGCCGTTCGTGCGCGGCGGCCGCCGTGATGCGCGGTCGCTGCACCCACAGGTAACCGCCGAGCCCGAGCAACGTCGGCACGCCGGTGGCGAGCAGCAGCGCGAGCGTCGCGCGCAGCGGCTCGCGACGGGCATAGCGGCTGACGCGCGTGGCCAGGCCGGGATTCTGGGCGCGCACCGGACGCAGCGACAGCACGGCCCGCAGGTCGTCGGCGAACTCCTGCATCGTCGCGTAGCGATCGGCTGGATCCTTCTGCAGCGCCTTGTCGAGCACGGCGGTCAGATCGGCGGGCAGCGTGACACCGAGCTTGCGCGGCGGCGTCGGGGTGGTCCGCAGCACGCGCGCCATGACCGCCTCGGTGCTGGGGCCGTCGAAGGCGCGGCGCAGGGTCAGCAGTTCGTAGAGCGTCGCGCCGAGCGCAAACACGTCGGCGCGACCGTCGACGCCGCCCGAGCGAGCTTCGATCTGCTCGGGGGCGACGTAGTGCGGGGTGCCGGCGAAGTCACCGGTGACGGTCAGCCCCGGCGTGTCGAGGTTGCGCGCCAGGCCGAAGTCGGACAGCAGCGGGGTGCCGTCGCGGCGCAGCAGGATGTTGGCCGGCTTGACGTCGCGATGCACCACGCCGTGCGCATGGGCGTGGGCCAATGCTTCGGCGATCGGCAGCAGGCACAGCAGGGCCGCTTCGGCGTGGCTGCGGGTGAGCAACCTGGCGCCGGCATGCGGATCGTCGAGGGTCCGGCGCAAGGCGTCGGTGAGGCTGTTGCCGTCGAGTTTGGCGGTGGCCGTCGGCACCAGTGCCCGCAGCACGTTCGCCAACGAACACCCGTCGATCAGCTCCATCGCGAAGAAGTGTTCGCCAGCTGCTTCGCCGCTGGCGAACACCGGCACCAGGTGCTCGTGCTGCAGCTGCGCGAGCAGCTCGGCCTCGCGACGGAAACGCACCAGCGCGGTCGGGCTCGCGAGCCGGTGGCCGGCCAGGACCTTGAGCGCGACGCGGCGGTGCAACGACAACTGCAGTGCGGCGTAGACGACGCCCATGCCGCCGCGGCCGAGTTCGTGCAGCAGCCGGAAGTCACCCAGCGTGGTCGGTGCCGCGGCTGCGGAAGATCCGGCCGACGTCGGGACTTCCGGCGCCGGCTCGAGCAGCGCCTCGAGCAGTTCGCGCAGGGCCGGGTGCGCCGCCAGCAGTTCGGGGTCGCTCATCAACGGTTGGCGGCGGTGCGCCTGCACGATCTGCAGTGCGTGCGCCAACTGCTGCAGACCGGGATCCGGCTCGGGCATGGTGGGCAAGAGTAGCCCCGGGTACCGGGGCGAGGTGGTCGATGGCGAGTCGGGTCCGGCGATCGGGTCGGACCATCCAGGGTCTGGGGCCGATGATACTGAACCGCGCCTCGCGACCTGCGTTGGCCGGCCATCTTCCCACCCGGATCCCAGGAGGTCCCATGTACAGGCGTTCTCTTGCCGCACTGCTGCTGTCGCTTTGCGTGTTCCTCGACCCGACCGTTGCGCAGTCGGCGGCGCGGCCGCTGCCCGTGCCGCCAGCACCCGCCAACGGCGTGATGATGGTGCACGGCAACTTCCTGTTCGTGCTGCGCGGCGACGTGCTCTACCAGTTCGACGTCGGCAGTCTGAGCCTGCTGCACTCGTTCGACTTCGAGCGCGAGGGCCGCCGGCCGCGCGCCCAACCGCGTCGGCAGCCGGGCCTCGTGATCGAGCCGCCGGTGCGGGTGCAGGAGGTCACGGAGCAGGAGGTCACGGAACAGCAGGTCGTGGTCACCGAGACCGTCGTCGAGGAGATCGTGCTCCAGGAAGGGGCGGAGCCGCAGGTGGGACTCGAACCCAAGGCGGTCGAGGCGGCCGTGAAGCAGTCGCTGCGGTGGCTGGCCAAACACCAGGACGAGGACGGCCGCTTCGACGCGGACGGCTTCATGAAGCACGACACCGAGGGTGAGCCTTGCGACGGTCCCGGCAACGCGGTGCACGACGTCGGCGCAACCGGCCTCGCGTTGCTGGCGATGCTCGGCGACGGCAGCACGATGCGCGTCGGCCCCTACAAACACCAGATCACCAAGGCCGTGAACTGGCTGCGTGAGCAGCAGCAGGCGAACGGCATGTTCGGCGTGAACGCGTCGCACGACTTCATCTACGACCACGCGATCGCCGCCTGGGCGATGTGCGAGGCCTACGGCTTGTCCAAGTACAAGCTGCTCGAGCCGGTTGCCCAACGCGGTCTCAACTACCTGGAGTCGCATCGCAATCCCTACGCCGTCTGGCGCTACCAGCCGCGCGACAACGACAACGACACGTCGGTGACCACGTGGGCGGCGATGGCGCTGTGTTCGGGCCGTTCGTTCGGTCTGGAAGTCAACCCCAACGCGGTGCAGATGATCGGCGTGTGGTACGACCAGGTGACCGATGCGAACGGCCGCAGCGGCTACACCAAACTCGGCGAGCGTTCGTCGCGCAAACCCGGTGACCACGCCACGCGCTTCCCGGTCGAACGCGGCGAAGCGCTGACGGCCGCGGCGCTGATGGGACGCTTCATGATCGGTCAGGACCCGGCGAGCAAGGACGTGATGGCGAAGTCCGCCAAGGTGCTGCTGGCGCAGCCGCCGCGATGGCAGAAGGATCGCATCGACGCCTACTACTGGTTCTTCGGCACGTTCGCGATGTACCAGATGGGCGAGGAGTTCTGGAGCGCCTGGGCACCGTGCCTCAGCGGGTTGGTCAGCCACCAGCGCCACGACGGCAACTTTGCCGGCTCGTGGGATCCGATCGGTGTCTGGGACGAGGACGGCGGCCGCATCTACTCGACGGCGCTCTACTCGCTGGCGCTGCAGACTGCCCAGCGCAAGGCCAACCTGGTTCGGACGGCGCCGCAGATCCGCTGACGACCGTCGGCTGACAGCCGATCCGTAACAGGCTTGTCGATGGACGCCGCAGGTCGCATCGCCGCGGCGCGGCCTGCTATGGTTCGCCGCCGTGCACGCGCCTCGTCCGTTCGTGCTCGGTTCCATGCTCATGCTCGTGTTGGCCGCGCTCGCCGCGGCGCAGCACGCGGCGTCACCACGGGCCGAGTTGCATGGGCCTTTGGGACCCGGTCCGCGGGTCCATGCCGACCGGCTGTGCGTCAAGCTCGCCGAAGGTTCGGCAGCCGAACTGGTTGACGGTCAGCTGCGTTCGCGGGTCGGCGTCGACCTGCGCGCGGTCGATGCGTGGTTTCAGCAGGGCCTGGCGACGCCCCTGGTGACGGCGTTGTCGTGGGACGAACTCGACCGTTGGCATCAGCGCGCGTGTGAGCAGTTGCCACCGGGCCGCCGTCCAGGTCACATGGGCCTGTGGTTCCGGCTGCAGGCGCCGACGGCGCCGCTGGCGACGTTCCTGCTCGAGCGGCTGCAGGCCGAGCCGCTGGTGACGAACGTCTACCGCGAACCGATCCCCGGGCAGGCCTGCGCCGCGCCGCCGCAGGACATCCCGCCGCCGACACCGTCGTTCACGCAGTTTCAGTACACCTTCGATCCCAGCCCGTACGGGCACGGCATCTGGTTCGCACAGGGGGTGCTCGGCGCGCGTGGGCAAGGCGTGGCGCTGCGCATGGTCGAGTACGATTTCTACCTCGATCACGAGGACGTGCCCTCGCTGGTCGCCGCGCAGGTGCTCGGCACGCTGCCGCCGGGCTTGCCGGGCCAATCGAACCACGGTGTCGCCGCGGCCGGGCTGCTGACCGGGGAGCGCAACGGCTATGGCCTCACCGGCGTCGTCGACGAGGTCGACATGGCCTACGTCGCCTACCCGCAGAACGGCGGGGTCGAGAACTCGATGTTCATGGCGGCGGCGACCTGCCAGCCCGGCGACGTGGTGCTGACCGTGCTGCAGTTCCTGCTGGGGCAGTACGGCAACCAGGACTGGGTGCCGCTCGAGTTCCTGCAGGCGACCTTCGACGCCACCCTGACCGTGACCGCCAACGGCCGCATCGTCGTCAACAACGCGGCCAACGGGTTCGCCAGCCTCGACGACCCGCGGTTCCTGCGCCGCTTCGACCGCACCTTCCGCGACTCGGGCGCGATCATGGCGTCGTCGTCGGCGGCCGGGGCGCTGCAGCGCGCGGCCTACGCCAACTGGGGTTCGCGCATCGATGCACACAGCTGGGGCGACGACGTGGTGGCCACCGGCTACGGCACGCACTTCTACCCCAACCTGGATCGCCGCCAGGCCTACACGCAGGCCTACAGCGGCACCTCCGCCGGCTCGACCACGACGTGTGGCATCGTCTGCGCCTTGCAGGGAGCGGCGCGGCGGCAACTCGAGCGCTCGCTGACCACCGCCGAGATCCGGCAACTCTTCGCCACGCATGGACCTGCGACCAACGATGGGATCGGCAGGCGGCCTGACGTGCCGGCGATCATGCGGTCGTTGGGCATCCTCGACGGCCTGTCGATGGCGGCGCCGGATACGCCGGTGGGCGGCTCGATCGTGGCCATGCTCGACGGTCCGGTCGGCAGCGGCGCGCTGCTGCTGGGCAGCTTCGCCACCAGCTCTCCGGGCCACGATCTGGGGCTCAATCGCCGCGTGCACCTCGACCAGGGCAGCATGTTCACCGTCGGTTACCTGCCGCTGCCGCAGGGAGTGGCGACCTGGACGTTGAGCGTGCCCAACGACCCCGGGTTCGCTGGGCTCGATCTCTACTTCCAGGCCGGGCGCCTCGCGGGTGCGGGGCCGCTGCACATCACCAACAGTTGTCAGGTGACCGTGTACTGAGGCGACCGTGTACTGATCGGTCGCGGCGCGCGCGCTGGCACATTCGCGACGGGTGGACAGAAGGTGCGCCGCGTGCCGTGCCGATGAGCGTCGGTCGTGCGGTTTTTTGCAAGCCTGCAGCGCCGCCGACGCCTACTCTGCGAAACACAGGTCAGCCCCCGCCAACCCCTCTGCTGCAGCTGCTGTTCCGATGACCAACGACACCGTTCCCAAGACTGCGAAACTCACCTTCGGCGACCTGGAACTCGACCTGCCGGTGATGGTCGGAACGGCGGGGGAGACGGCGATCGACATCCGTCAGCTGCGCGCCAAGACCGGCGCGGTCACGTATGACCCGGGCCTCGGCAACACCGGCGCCTGCCAGAGCAAGATCACCTTCCTCGACGGCGAGCAGGGTGTGCTGCGTTACGCCGGTTATCCGATCGAAGAACTGGCGCACCAGAGCCATTTCGTCGAGGTGATGTGGCTGCTCCTGCACCAGGAGCTGCCCAACAAGAAGCAGCTCGAGCAGTTCACGCACGACATCACCTACCACACGATGTTGCACGAGGACCTCAAGCGGCTGTTCTCCAGCCTGCCCAAGGACGGTCACCCGATGGCGGTGTGTGCGGCGGCGGTCGGCGCGCTCTCGACCTACTACCAGAAGGCCGCGCCGAACACGCCCGAGCAGAACTGGATCGATGCGATCCGCCTGCTGGCGAAGATGCCGACCATCGCGGCCTACTCGTACAAACACAGCATCGGGCAGCCGTTCATGTATCCGCGCAACGACCTCTCGTACGCGGCGAACATCATGCACATGATGTACGCCACGCCCTGCGAGCAGTACGAGCCCAACCCGGTGATGGCGCGCGCGCTGGACCTGCTGCTGATCCTGCACGCCGACCACGAGCAGAACTGCTCGACCAGCACGGTGCGCACCGTCGGCAGCTCGGGCGCCAACCTGTTCGCCAGCGTCTCGGCGGGCATCTCGGCGCTGTGGGGCCCGTTGCACGGCGGCGCCAACCAGGCCGTGATCGAGATGCTGCTGTCGATTCGCGAGGGCCGTCGCACTGCGCGCGAGTTCATGGAGCTCGCCAAGAAGAAGGACAGCGGCGTGCGCCTGATGGGTTTCGGCCACCGCGTCTACAAGAACTACGACCCGCGGGCGCTGATCCTCAAGCAGGCCTGCTACGACGTGCTCGGCGAACTCGGCAAGAAGGACCCGCTGCTCGACATCGCGCTCGAGCTCGAACAGATCGCGCTCAGCGACAGCTACTTCGTCGAGCGCAAGCTCTACCCCAACGTCGACTTCTACTCGGGCATCATCTACAAGGCGCTGGGCATCCCGACGGAGCTGTTCACCGTGTTCTTCGCCATCGGCCGCATGCCCGGCTGGATCGCGCAGTGGCTCGAGTACAACCGCGACACCGAGGCGCGTATCACCCGCCCGCGGCAGATCTACATGGGCTCGGCGCCGCGCAGCTACGCGCCGGTCGAAGGCCGGTGAGCCGGAACGAGGTGACCCGGAGACGCGCCGGGTTCTGCCGGTGACGCCCAAGGCGAGCGCCGCCAAGACGCGGGGGGCCGGGAAGGGCGGCGTTCGCGCCAAGGCCGGCGCGAAGTCGCGGGCCCAGGAGGCGCATGTCGTGGCGCGGCGGCGCAAGTTGCGGCCCTGGTGGGTCGACCTCGACACCGAAGAACTGCTCGACGTGCGCCTGTGCGACCTCGAACTGCAGATCGACGGTTCGGCGCTGCAGGCGCGCATCGAGCGCCTCTACGCGGAGCTGGCGCGCGCGGGCATGCGCTTTCGCCCGTATGTGTGGCTGTCGACCGATTGGTTCACGCCCGAGGACGCGACGGGTTTTGCCGTGCCGTTCTATCTGGCGCACCCGCGCCTCGTGCGGCTGGAGCACACGCAGATGCTCGAAGCCGAAGGCAGCACGCTCGAGCAGTGCATGAGGATCCTGCGCCACGAGACGGCGCACGCGCTCGACAACGCCTACCTGCTGCACAAGCGCGCCGACTGGCGCAAGGCGTTCGGGCGCTTCTCCGAACCGTACCGCACCGACTACGAACCGATTCCGACCAGCCGCAGCTTCGTGCAGAACCTCGGCCACTGGTACGCGCAGAGTCACCCGGCCGAGGACTACGCCGAGACGTTCTCGGTGTGGCTCGCGCCGAACTCGCGCTGGCGCAAGGTCTACGCGGGCTGGCCGGCGCTCAAGAAGCTCGAGATTCTCGATGCGATGATGGGCGAGATCGGCCACGAGCGCCCCGAACACAGCACGCGCAGCAAGGAGGACTCGTTGCCGCGCATGCGCACGACGCTGCGTGAGTACTACCGTCGCAAGAAGGCCGCGTACGGTTGGGACGGAACCTGGCGGTACGACCGGCAGCTGCGGTTGGTGTTCGCCCCCAAGTCGGAGTCGACGCGCCGCGAGCGCGCCTCGACGTTCCTGCGCGAGAACCGGGTGCAGCTGCGGGCGCGGGTGTCGGCGCTGACGGGAACGCACCGCTACATCGTCGACGAGGCGCTCGACCTGGTGATCCAACGTTGCCGGGAATTGGAGATGCGGCTTTCCCGGCCGCGGCCGCAGGCGAAACTGGGCGCCGCCGTGTTGCTGACCGTGATCACCATGTCCCTCGCTGGCGGGGGTCGACCGAGGTTCAGCCGATGAAGAAGCTGCGCGTGCTCGTCCTGGTCCATGACGTGATGGTGCCGCCGCCCGGCGCCGAAGAGCTCGATCCCGAGAAGACCTGGGAGTACCAGATGGAGCTCGACGTGAAGGTGACCCTCACCAGGCTGGGGCACGAGGTCGAGGTGCTCGGCGTCGGCGACGAGTTGCGGCCGATCCGCGAACGCATCGAACAGTGGCGGCCGCACATCGCCTTCAACATCCTCACCGACTTCCACGGCGTGGTCGCCTACGAGGCCCACGTGGTCAGTTACCTCGAGCTGCTCAAGCAGCCCTACACCGGCTGCAACGCGCGCGGCATGGTGCTGGCCGGCGACAAGGCGCTGAGCAAGCAGATCCTGAGCTGGCACCGCATCCCCTGTCCGGGTTTTGCAGTGTTCCCGCAGCGCGCGCGCAAGGCGAAGCTGCCGTCGCGGCTCGCGTTCCCGGTGATCGTCAAGGCGGCGACCCTGCACGGCAGCGCCGGCATCTCGCAGGCCTCGATCGTCTACGACGATGCCGATCTGCAGGAACGCGTCGAGTTCATGCACCGCACGGTGCAGGACGACGTCGTCGTCGAGCAGTTCATCCCCGGGCGCGAGATCACCGTCGCCGTGCTCGGCAACGAGCGGCTCGACGTGATGCCGGTCTGGGAGACCTGGTTCGACAAGCTGCCGGCCGGCAACGAGGCGATCGCGACCTCGCGCATCAAGTGGGACGTCGATTACGCGCAGAAGATCGGCTACCAGTGTGGCCCGGCCCGCGACCTGTCGCCCGAGCAGGGCAAGCAGATCCAGAACATCGCCAAACGCACCTACCGCGCGCTCAACATGTCCGGCTACGGCCGAGTCGACATGCGCATGGCCGAGGACGGCAAGGTCTACGTGATCGAGGCCAACGTCAATCCGGACCTGACGTCGTACGAGGACTTCGCCGAGTCGGCCGAGCGGGTCGGCCTCGACTACGGCCAGCTGCTGCAACGCATCCTGAACCTCGGCATGGCCTACAAGCCGGCGTGGAAGGTCGACTAGCCGTCGGCCGGGCGGTGCGAACTCACGGCGCTTTGGCCTCGGCCTTGGGCTTCCAGCCCTTCTCCTCGGCCTGCAGCCTGGGGATCATCGCGCGCAGCTCTGCGGCGCGGCGCAGGCTGGCCGGATGCGTGCTGAGCCATTCGGGTGTGCCGCCGTTGCCGAGCTGCGCCATGCGCTCCCACAGCAGCGGCGCCTCGTTGGGGTCGTAGCCGGCGCGGATCGCATAACGCAGTCCGAGCTCGTCGGCTTCGCTCTCGTGGTCGCGGCTGAACGGCAGCAGCAGCCCGACCTGGGCGCCCAATCCCAGCGCGCCGAGCGTGAGCTCCTTCTGCTCGCCGCTCATCTCCGCGTAATCGAGCCCCGCGGCCGCAGCCGCCAACGCCACGGCGAAGATCGTCTGCTGCGTCATGCGCTTGCCGCCGTGACGCAGGATCGCGTGCGCGACTTCGTGGCCGACCACGGCGGCGAGCCCGTCTTCGTTGGCGGTCAGCGGCAGGATGCCGGTGTAGACCGCGATCTTGCCGCCGGGCAGGCAGAAGGCGTTGGGAACGTCCGGCGCGTCGAGCAGCTTGAACTCCCATTCGAACGGCTCCTCCGACGCCGCGGCGATCCTGGTGGCCACGCGCTGCAGCATCACGTAGTCCGCCCCGCTGGTGATCAGCTTGTGGTCCTTGGTCGACTCGACGTAGGCCTCGGCGCCGAGCTTGTTGAGCTCGGCGTCGGAGAAGAAGTTCAGGTTGGCGCAGGCGGTGTTCGCCAGGGCCAGCACGAGCAGGCTGAGGGTGCGCAGGAAGGACGCCATGGCGCCGATGTTACGGTCGATGGGTGGCCGGGGCCACGACGTCGGCCCACGGCCTGCAGGGCCAAACCTTGCGATCGGGGCGGCGGTGTTCGATGCTCTGCGGATGCAAGCAGAACTGGTGATCGTCGGCGGTGCGCGCACCGCCATGGCGGAGTATTCGGGCACGCCGGGCTTCGGCAAGTTCAAGGACATCACGGCGATCGACCTCGCCACGCACGCCGCCAAGGCGGCCATGCAACGCTGCGGCGTCGGGCCCGAGATGGTCGACGAGACCTTCGTCGGCAACGTCGCGCAGAGCAGCAGCGACGCGATCTACGGTGCCCGCCACGTCGCCCTCAAGGCCGGCGTCGGCATCGACAAGCCCGCGCTCACCGTCAACCGGATCTGCGGCTCGGGCATCCAGTCGGTGGTCTCGGCGGCGCACAGCCTGCTGCTCGGCGAGAGCCGCCTGTGCCTCGCCGGCGGCATGGAGAACATGAGCCAGGTGCCGCACGTGATCCGCGGCGCGCGCGACGGCTTCCGCTTCGGCCAGGAGCCCAAGATCGAGGACCTGTTGTTCGCCGCGCTCTACGATCCGTACTGCAAGTTCTTCATGGCGCAGACCGCCGAGAACGTCGCGAAGAAGCACGAGATCTCGCGGCAGGAACAGGACGAGTACGCGCTGCGCAGCCACATGCTCGGCGCCGCCGCGGTCAAGGCCGGCAAGTTCGCGGCCGAGATCGCGCCGCTGACGGTGACCGCCGGCAAGAAGGAGTTCGTCGTCGACACCGACGACCACATCAAGCCGGAGACCTCGCTCGAGGCGCTCGCCAAGCTGCGCGCGGCGTTCGGCAAGGACGGCACGGTGACCGCGGGCAACGCGTCGGGCATCGTCGACGGCGCGGCGATGCTGGTGGTGACCACCGCGCAGCGCGCCAAGGAGCTCGGGCTCACCCCCAAGGCGAAGATCCGTTCGTGGGGCATCGCCGGCGTGCCGCCCGAGGTCATGGGCCTGGGCCCGGTGCCCGCGATCCGGCAGGCGTGCGAGAAGGCGAAGCTGAAGGTCGCCGACCTCGACCTGATCGAGATCAACGAGGCGTTCTCGGCGCAGTACCTGGGCTGCGAGAAGGAGCTCGGCCTCGATCGCGACAAGTGCAACGTCAACGGCGGCGCGATCGCGTTGGGCCACCCGCTCGGCGCCACCGGCACGCGCCTCTTGCTCACACTGGTGCGCGAGATGCAGGAGTCGGGCAAGGCGCTCGGCTGCGCGTCGGCGTGCATCGGCGGCGGGCAAGGCATCGCCATGATCCTGGAACGTTGCTGAGGAGGAGCTCTGATGCGTGACGACACCGTGAAGTTCGACGGCCGCGTGCTGTTCCTCACCGAGGACCAGGACCTGCTCGAGGCCCAGCTCTACGAGGGCAAGGACCTGCCCTACGACCCGGCCCGCAAGCTGGTCGACAACATCTCCACCGACGAACTGACCCCTGGCTGGGTCTGCTACTACTACGATGCGACGCTGGCGCGTTACTGCCTCGTCGGGCTGCGCGGCGGCAACATCAAGCAGGACGCGATCAAGAACGGCGGCTTCTCGGTGATCGTCTCGGGCGTCAGCAAGGGCTGCGGCAGCTCGCGCGAGACCGCGCCGTACAGCGAACTCGAGGCCGGCATCCGGCTCGTGATCGCCAAGAACATCGAGAAGATCTACGGCCAGAACTGCCAGAACATCGGTCTCTTGACCTCGACCGACTTCTCGCTGCTGCCGCGCATCGCCGCGGGGGAAGCGATCCCGATCGAGGAGTTCACCAAGGGGCTGGATCCGATCGCGGCCGAGATCGTGCGCCACGGCGGGCTGTTCGCCTACAACCAGGCGCGGCTCGCGGGCAAGACGACGCCGCCGGCGGTTACCACCGCAACGCGGCCGATGACGTTGTGCGAGAAGATCATCGCGCAGCGCGCCATCGCCGACGCCAAGACCGGCAAGCTCGGCATCCCCGCGGTGCAGCCCGGCGACGCGCTGTTCGTGCGCACCGACGTGCGCTTCAGCCACGAATACGTGACGCCGATGGCCGAGGCGTTGTTCAAGCTCGGCCTGGGCCAGGACGCCAAGGTCACCGACCCCAAGTCGGTGTTCGCGTTCCGCGACCACCTGACGTTCCTCGACCGGATCATGCCCGAGGCACACATCAAGATGGGGCTGCGTGAGCAGGCCGCGTCGCTGGCGACCGTGCAGGAGGCGTTCACCAAGAAGCAGGGCGTCAAGCTCTACGGCGAGGTGCAGCGCGACGGTCACCTCGTCGGCAGCGAAGGCATCTGCCACAACATCGTCATCGAGGACATCGCCGAGCCGGGCCAGCTCGTGATCGGCACCGACAGCCACACCTGCATGGCGGGCGCGATCGGCTGCTTTGCGTTCGGCGTCGGCTCGACCGACATGGCCAACAGCTGGTTCACCAAGGACGTGCGCGTCAAGGTGCCCGAGTCGGTGCGCGTCAACCTGACCGGCGCGTTGCGTGCTGGCGTCTGCGCCAAGGACGTGATGTTGCACCTGCTCAGCGACGCGTTCTTCAAGACCGGCGCCGGCATCGGCAAGGTGCTCGAGTTCGCCGGCCCCGGCACGATGTTGTTGCCGCTCGACGAACGGGCGACGCTGACCAACATGGCCGTCGAGGCCGGTGGCTTCACCGGCATCATCGAGGCCGACGAGGTCGTCGTCGACTACATCAGCAAGCAGCGTGGCACCGATGCCGACAAGCTGCGCGCGCAGATCGTGAAGGCCGACCCCGGCGCGAACTACTGCAAGACCTTCGACATCGACCTCAGGACCGTCGAGCCGACCGTGGCCACGCCCGGTGACCCGCGCAACGGCGTGCCGCTGGCGCAACTGCGCAAGGACAAGGGGCAGGTCGCGATCCACATCGCCTACGGCGGCTCGTGCACGGGCGGCAAGAAGGCGGACATGGACATGTATGCCGGCGTGGTGCGCACGGCACTCGACAAGGGCCGCACGCTGCAGGCCAAGACCTACATCCAGTTCGGCAGCCAGCGCATTCGCGACTACGCCGAGCAGATGGGTTACGTCAGCTTGTTCGAAAGCGCGGGCGTCGAGCTGATCGACCCGAGCTGCGGCGCCTGCATCAAGGCCGGCCCGGGTGTGTCGTTCACGCCCGACGAGGTCACGGTGTCGGCGATCAACCGCAACTTCCCGGGACGCTCGGGGCCGGGGCAGGTGTACCTGGCAAGCCCGTTGGTGGTCGTCGCGAGCGCGTTCCTCGGTTACGTCGGCGGGCCCGAAGAGCTGTAGGTCGTGCTGCGGGAATCGGATCGGGCGGGCAGGCGGCTCGTCCGCCCGTGGCACCGCCGGTTCGGAACGTTTTTTTGCAGAAGGGCCACTCGGAACAGGGGGTGGGGATCGCTGCTGCAAGTGATGCAGGTGGTGCGACCGTCGCGCCGCCTCATCGGCAGCGTTCCCCCAGCCATCTGCAAACCGATGAAGACCCTCCCCGCCTTGCTCTCGTTCGGACTGCTCAGCGCCATCGCCGGCGCGCAGTCCGTCGCGACGTTCCCCGACAACTACACCACCATCGCCGAAGGGCCGTTCAACTCACCCAACCTGCCGCTCGCCCGTGGCACGTCGCGGGTGTTGTGCCTCTACGAGACCGTCGACCTGGCGATCCCCAGCGGCCGCCAGATCACCAAGATCGGGTTTCGTCAGGACGGCTCGATCACCACGCTCGACACCGGTCGCATGTTGCAGCTGGAGGTGCGCATGGGCTGGAGCACCGACACCGCTGCGAGCCTGACCACGAACTTCGCCAACGCCTATGCCAGCACACCGGTGACCGTGTTCGGGCCGGCGGTGTTCACGCTCCCGGACCTGCGCGATCCCGCCAACCCGTTGACCAACGGGCAGTTCTTCCTGACTCTGACGACGCCGTTCGCCTACGTGCCCGGCGGCAACAACCTCGTCGTCGAGTACCTGGTCTCGGGCGCGAGCGGCGGCGGCGGCCAGTTCAACTACCGCCTCGACCGCGCCGACTACGTGTCCGAGATCGTCTACGGGCCGGCCGGCTGCCCACACTCGGGCAATGCCACGACCAACCTGACGACGACGCCGATGCGGCCGGGTCAGGCCGTGTCGATGAGCGTCACCTCGGCGCCCGGCAACAGCTTCGGCCTCTTGTTGGTCGCTCCCGGCCAGCAGATCGTGGCGCCGTTCAGCTTGCAGGCGTTCGTGCCCGGCATCCAGCCGGCATGCACGGGGCAATTGCCGCTGAGCGGCCTGTTGACGCTGTCGGGTGTGAGCAGTAGCGGCGGTTCCCGGACCTGGTCGTGGACGGTGCCGAACAGCACCGTCTGGAACGGCTTCTACTGGTCCGCACAGGCCGCGTTCTTCGACTTCTTCGCGCCCGGCGGCATCGTCACCTCACGCGCCGCGCAGGTGCAGGTCGGCATCCAGCCGCGCTGCACGATTCTCGCGGCGAGCGGTCCGCCGGTCGGCATCACCACCGGGTCGTTGAGCAGGAACTACTGCCCGGTGACGTTCTTCGAGCACCAGTAGGGCGTCGCTCGGTCCGTGCGGCGGCAACGACATCGCTGCCGCCGCGTTCTGGTCACAGGCCCAGACGGCCGTGCACCGCGTTGCTCGCGCCGCCGACGCCGTTGGGCGCCGCAACATCGAGCACGAACGCCTGCGAGAAGATCGCGATGTCGAGGAACGCGGTCGAGGCGGGCATGCTCAGCGACTGGCTGCCCGAGCCGTTGGGGAACACCACGAACACCGAGGCATCAGGGCTGACCTCGAGGCCGCAACCGCCCAGGCCGAACGGGCCGAGATCCGCCGGCAGGTCGCCGAGCGCCCAGGTCGAGTTCGACAGGCCGTGCATGAACACGCCGAAGCTGCTCGTCGGCGCGCCCGTGAGGTCGAGCTGGTAGAGGTTGCCGAGCACCGGCCGATTGGTCGGGCTCAACACCGGCACGCCGGCGCTGGTCGCACAGCCGCGGCCGAACGGTGCGGCGATCGCGGTGCTGGCGCCGGCGTAGACCCACGTCGAGTTGATCGGGTTGGTGCCCGGGCCGCTGCCGCCGAAGTAGACGGTGGTGCGGTTGATCGGGTTGTAGCCCATGTAGGCCTCGGTGATGCGCAGCGAGCCGCCGGTGGTGACCGCGGTCCAGTCGTTGCCGTCGTACTCCCACGTCGTCGTCTGCGCGGTGGCGTTGGCGTAGCCGCCGTAGACGACCACGCGGCCGCGTGCTTCGTCGTAGACGCAGCCGGCGCGGTATCCCGTCAGCGGCGCGTTGGCAGTCGGCACCAGGCGCCAGTCGACGCCGTCGTACTCGTAGGTGGTGCGGTAGTCGGTGCCGGGCGGCGTGCCGTTCCAGCCACCGAACATGACCGTGACGCCACGCGCCGCGTCGTAGGCCATCGCCGGTGCTTCGAGCCCGGGCGGGGTCGTCGCGGTGATCGCCTGGGTCCAGTTGGTGCCGTCGTATTCCCAGGTCTGGTCACCTCCGGACGTGCCGATGGTCGAACCGCTCTGCGTGCCGTAGAGCACGGTGACGCCGCGGCGCGAGTCGTAGGCCATCGAGTAGAAGGCGCGCGGGCTCGGTGCGTTGGCGGTCACGACCTGCTGCCAGTCGACGCCGTTCCATTCCCAGGTGTCGTTGGCGGTCGCCGTGGTCGTCGGCGAACGGCCGCCGAAGGTGACGATGCGCGCGCGGCGCGAGTCGTAGACCATGCGATGACCCCAGCGCGGCGGCGGCGTGGTCGCGGGTGTGAGCAACGTCCAGGTCGTGCCATCGAACGACCACGTGTCGTCGAGCACTGCGGTCGGGGTCGACTGCAGGCCGCCGTAGGTCACCAGGCCGCCTTGCACGGGGTGAAACGCGATCGCGCCCTGGCGGCGCACCTGCGTGGTGTTGGGGAACGGGTTGGGGGTCAGTTCGATCCAGGTCTGAGCCGAGACGGTCGCAGCGAGCGCGGCGACACACAGAGGGGAGAGTGTCGTGTGGTTCATTGGTGGCGCGGAGTCTAGCCGTGCCTCACATCACCTGGCGATGCCGGAGTTGACGCCAGACGCAGGCGAACGACAGGGTCAGCAGACTCACGCACGCCAGGTAGAAGCACAGCGTCCAGGTCGCAGATACGCCGCGCAGCATCCCAGGGCCCGACAGCAACGAAGCGAGCAACGACAGCAGCGCGATCGCGGACAACAACAGACTGGCCGGCCGCACGGCTTGCCGCGAGCTGGGCGTCGACGTCTCGATCAGCGTCATCACCGCCACCAGCAGGCTCGTGCACAGGCACGTGAAACCGGCCGACGATTGCCATCCCGGGGGCCCGGCGAGTTGTCCCCACAGGCGTTCGAACGCGACCATCGTCCACGGCCGCATGGTGCTGACCGCGGCGACCGCGGCGCTCACGAACAGGATCAGGCGCCACTGCGGGTCTTCAGGCCGGGAGGGGAGTCGGCGTTCGGGGGACGGAGCGAACCACATGTGTGCGCGAGTCTAACAACCGCCGCGTCGGCGGCAGGCCCCGTTGCCATGGCGCGATCGATGTCGCCTCGCAAGCCGCTTGTTCGCTGGTGGCCAAGGACCGTGGTGCGGAATGCCGAAGAGCCCTGCCGACGATGAGCAGCGATCAGGACTGGGAGCCGTTGCCCGAAGCGGCGCAGTGTGCGCATCCAGGCGAACGCGTCGATGTCGCGTCCCGGCAGCTGCCGTCGCCGACCGCACCGCTGCCCGCACCGGCGCCCGCATCGGGGCGCGATGTGGCCGCCGACGTCGCGTTGCGCGAACTGCACAACCGCCTCGCCAAGGCGCCGCCGTCCGCGAGCCTCGTCGCGCAGGTGATGCGCCGTGAGCAGGAACAGGATCGTGCGCGAGCGGTGCGGCACAAACCGAAGCCCACGCCGCAAACTGCTGTGGCGCCTTTGGCCGCGGTGGCCACCGCGGCGCCCGAGTTTGCTGCGCCGCCGCTCGGGCCCGAGGACCAGGCCTGGTTCACCGGTCTGCCAGCCGCCGAACAGGAACGTCTGCGGGTGGCCTGGGCGCGGCAAGAGCAGCGACTGTTGCTCGACGTGCCATGGCGGCGGCGGCAGAAGAACCGTCGATCGGCCGCGGCGCTGGCGGTGTTCGCGCTGGTCGCCGTGTTGGGTGGTGCTTCGGCGTGGTTGGCGTTCGCCGCGGGCGGCCTGTGTGCCGTCTGGTGGCGGCACACGCGGCCCGATCGCATCCTCGATCCCGTCACGGCGATCACGTGCTTCTTCGTCACGCACGCGCTCTCGTTGGCGGTCAACGGTTCGCTGTCGCCATCGTTGACGTTCGACGCGCTGCTGCTCACCGCGATCGCCGCACTGTTCGGGATCGAAGGCGAGATGCGGACCTCGGGCGGGTTCGTCGAGGGCCCGCGGCCTGGGGAAGTCGTCGGCGACACCACCGCATCGCCGCGCAAGTCAGCGGACGATCGCGGTTAGTTGACGGTCGGCGCGACGCCGTTGGTCACGGCACGGCAACGCGGATCCGCTGCCGTTCGCCGCTGCGCAACAGCACCGTTTCGACGTGCGGCGACAGGCCGTCGCGCCGCACCTCGAACTGCCAGGTGCCCGCCGCCACCGGCACCTCGGGCGACGCCGGGCCGACACCGGGCAACAGATCCAGACCGCGGAACAGTTCCTCCTGCTGTTTGACGAGCCACTGCCGCGAGACCTCGGGGCCTCCGGGCAGGCGCAGCGACAGGCCGATCGACGGTGTGCCGGGCACGAGCAGCTTGCCGTAGGCGTCGACGACTTCGAACTCGGGGATGCAGCCGGCCTCGAGCGGCACATCCTCGACGAAACCGTTGCTGCCGGTCAGCGTGAACACGTGCGTGTAGGGCAAGAACGGCAACACCAGACCCTGCGCGTCGACGGCGAGCGCGCGGATGCCGTAGTCGCCGGGCGCCAGCGTCGGCAACGTGTACTTGCCGTCCGCAGCTGCGGTGCGCCGCGACCACATCGGCTTGCCGTTCCACCAGTCGCGTTCGTGGTCGCCCGGTTGCAGCAGGAACGCCTCGAACCGCGCGTTGCCGATCGGCTGCAGCGCCGTGTCGTGCACGTGCAGGGTGATGCCGGCGGCGACCAGGGCCTGGTCGAGTTCGATGGTGACGGTGACCGGATCCTCGCCGATGGTCGGCGGCACGAAGTCGCTCTGATGCCACGGTTCGTAACCGCGCGCCTCGACCAGCAGGTCGCCGCGCGCGTGCTCGGTCACCGAGACGGGCGTGCCGCTGAGGCTGGTCAGCTGGGTGCGGCCGCCGGGCAGTGCGACGCTGACGCGAAACCCACGCACCGGTTGTCGCGTGACGCGATCGACCACCGCGATCGAGAAGTTCTTGCTCGGCAGGGGGAAACCCGGCTGCGGCTCGATCGGCAGCGGCGCTGGCGCTTCGGCCGGTGCCTCGCCGGGTGGTGCGGCCGGCGTCGCCTCGAGCCGCTCGCTGGCCGCCGGCGCCGTGGCGCCGGGCTGGTCCTCGACCTTCTCGGCGATCTCGTCCGGCAAGACCACGGTGGAGGTGTTGCTGCGCCACAGCCAGACACCGACGGCGACGAGGAGCAGGAAGATCGCGACGACGGCACCACGCATGCCGCCATCGTGCTGCCGGCGGCAGATCCGGGCCAGTGTCTGATGCAGTCTGTGGGTGCCGCTGCGGTCTCACCCGGTTGCCGGCACCTCGTGCACGCTGAGCCGCCCGTGCCGCAGCCAGCCCTGGGTCAGCATCCAGGTGCGCGCCTCGGTCACCGGCCGCACGATGGCCTCGATGCCCTTGACCGTGATGCGTTCGCGAAAGCCGTCGAACCACGGCGCCGACGTGAACGTGTCGATCGCCTGCGGCACGCTGATCTCGCGGCCCTCGGCCGCGTGCTTCTTGCCGTTACCGAACACGTAACGCAGCGCGTTGCGCACCTCGCGCGGCGACTTCAGGATGTGGTCGTGGTAACGATCGGCGAACACGCTGCCGCGTCGTGACCACAGCTTGTTGAGCGCCTTGGCGATGCGGATCAGCAGGCCCTGCAGCCCGCGGCTCAGCGCGGTGCGGCTCTCGGCCTCGCAGATCAGGTGCAGGTGGTCGTTCAGGACCGCGTAGTGGCACAGCCGGAACGTGCCGCTCAGGTTGCGGGCACAGCCGGCGGCGAACGCTGCGCGCAGGGCCTCGTAGGCGGGTTTGCTACGCAGGCGGGGCAGGCCGGAGCGCAGCTTGATCGTGACGTGCACCGGAAAGCGCGACGCGAGCGCGGCGCGCTCGCGGTGATCGACGCCCGGCTGGCCGCTGATCTTGGGCTTGCGGCCGGCACCGGGACGGGCACCGCCGTGGCTGGGGCGGAACGGCAGCAGCGGGGCGGTGCGTTTGCCGGTCGTGCTGGTCGCGCTGCCCTTGGGCCTGGGTTTGGGCATGGACTTGGCCCTTGCCTCACCTGTCTTGGTGCCGCGGGTCTGGGTCCGTTTGGAAGTCGCCGCCATGTTGATTGCGCAGATATAGCAGATGACGACTGGGTGGTCCAGCAAGTTTGCCACGCTTCTGGGCGAGCCGGCCGTATGCCTTGGACGCAAGCGGCACTGCGGGCTCTCGCTCGCTCCGTCGTGAATGGTCCGGGCCAGCTGCCCTTCGTCGCTGCGTCAGACGCCCCGGGCTAGCTCCGCAACCACAGCCAGATCGCGGCGATCGCCAACGTGACCACGGTGATCGGCACGCCGGTGCGCAGGTGTTCGCGTACCCAACTGCGATGCTGCGGGGCGACGCCGAGCCGGGTCGCCTGTTCGACCACGATCAGGTTGGCGATCGAGCCGACCAGCAGCAGGTTGCCGGCGAGCGTCGTCGCCAGGGCCAGGATCGCGCCTGCCTGCGGGTGTGTGGCTTCGGGCAAGAGCAGCATCGTCAGCGGTACGTTGGAGATCAGGTTGGAGCCGATCACGGCGCTGCCGAACAACAGCGCGGGATCGCGGCAGTCGAAGCCGTGCGCCCGCAGCCCGTCGAACGCCGCAGCCGCGTGACCGGCGGCGCGGAACGCGTCGTTGACGATGAACAGGCCCGCGAACAACACCAGCAGCTGCCAGTCGACGAGGCTCATGATGCGGCTGGTGGTGAGGCGCCGGGACAGCAGCAGCAGGCCGGCGGCGGCGAGCGCCAGCACTTCGTGCGGCAGCGGCGAGACGCACAACATCGCGACCAGGGCCAGCAACACCGCGAGCCCCTTGCCGGTCTGCCAGCGATCGAACGGCGGATCGTCGGTGGCCATCGCCGCCGGCTGGCGAGCGAAGCGACCGCGGTATCGTCGCGCGAGCAGCCACCAGGTGGCGAGCAGGCCCAGCCCCGCGGGCACCCCGCCATCGAGCAGATACGGCGCGAACGGCAGGTGCAGCGCCTGGCCGATCAGCAGGTTCTGCGGGTTGCCGATCAGGGTCGCCGCCGAGCCGACGTTGGCGGCGGCGGCGAGGCCGAGCAGGAACGGCACCGGGTCGAGCTGTCGCCTTCTACAGACGTCGACGAGCACCGGTGCGATCGCGAGGCAGACGACGTCGTTGGTCAGCACCGCCGCGAGCACACCGACGGTCAGCACGAGTTCGAGCAGCAGCCGTTCGGGCGACGTCGGTCGCGCCGCGAGCTTGCGGGTGATCAGCGCGTAGAACCCGCCGAGCCGCAGTTGTGCCGAGACCACCATCAGACCGAACAGCAGGCCGATGGTGCCGACGTCGATCGCTCGCCATGCCGCGGCGCTCGTGGTGGTGCCGCCGGCGATCAGGGCGATGGCGCCGAGCAGCGCCGCGCCGGTGCGGTCGATCTGCAGACCCGGCACGCGGCCGAGCAGCATCACCAGGTAGACGCCGGCGAAGACGACGAGGGTCAGGTCCAAGCGGCGCGAACGCTACCGCCGACGAGGCATCGTTCCTACGCGGCCGCGTTTCGCCGGAACGACCCATGGCATGGATGAGTCGGAGCGATCCAGACCGCCCCGGCGCCCCCGCAGGACCGGCTTCTTGGTGACCTCGGGCGGATCGGCAGTAGGGGACCGCTGCCATGAACACACGCCGCCTCGCCGCCGCGTTCGCCGCCTCGTTCGTCGCCGCCTCGATCCGCGCCCTGCGCCGTGCCGGGGCTGGGTTGTTGGGCCGTTGCCGGGCGCAACAGGCCACTGCGCCGCGCGTCGTCCAGCGTGGTCCGGTGCCGTTGCGCATCCGCCTCGATCGCCGCCGCCGGCGGCACCAGCGTCGACACCTGTCGGGCAGTCACCGCATCGCGCCGAACTGCTGAGGGTGCACGTTCACGCCGGCGCGGCCAGCTTTGCTGATGCGGCCTCGGCGAGCGCGCTGCAGCTGGCCGCGATCACGCTGCCGTCGCTGCCAAGGTGCAGCGGTGCGCCGCGCCAGTCGGTGAACACGCCGCCGGCTTGGGTGACGATCGGCACCAACGCACACCAGTCGTACGGCCGCAGGCCGCGGTCGACGACGAGATCGGCGCCGCCCATCGCCACGAAGGCATACGCGAGGCAGTCGCCGCCGTAGCTGGTCCACTGCACGGCAGCACGCAGCTGTCGATGTCCTGCATGGTGGAGCACCGGATCGGGAGTGGTGCAATAGAGCACGGCTTCGTCGAGGCGGCGTTCGCGGCGGACGTGGATCGGTGTACCGTCGTGGAACGCACCGAGGCCGAGCGCCGCCGACCAGCGTTCGCCGAGCGCCGGCGCATCGAGCACGCCGACGACGGGTTCACCGCGGTGCAGCAGGCCGATCAGCGTGCCGAACATCGGGTTGCCGGTTGCGAACGCCTTGGTGCCGTCGATCGGATCGATCACCCACAGCCACTCGGCGTCGACCCGGTCGGCGCCTTCTTCTTCGCCGAGGACGCCGTGGGCCGGGAACGACGCGGCGATGCGTTCGCGCAAGGCGCGTTCGATCGCCCGGTCGGCGGCGGTGACAGGGGTGCGGTCGGATTTGGCTTCGACGCTGACCAGCGCGCGGAAGTGGGCCTTGGCAAGCGGACGGGCGACGTCGGCGAGGGTCTCGGCAAAGGTCAGCAGCTGCGGCAGGGATGGCGCGGACATGGCGCTGTGCTACTGCGGCGCCGCTGCGGACTCAACCCTGCGACTCAACGCTGCGTCTCAACGCTGCCGGCTCGACGCTGCGCGGGCCGCGGCGTCAGTGACCGAGCATGAGCGACAGGCCGTTCGACGCGGCCCAACCGGCCCCTGCCGCGAGCGGGTCGAACGGGATCCACGCCTGCGCGAACAGGGTCGCGCCGCACAACACCGGGTCGTCGGGCAGCGGCACGGGCAGCTGCCACTGACCAGCGGCATCGGTGCTGGCGAAGAAGCCGCTGTTGGCGAGCACCAGCATCGTGCCGCCGTCGAACGACGTCGCCGCCTGCTGGTTGCCGAGCAGCAGCAGGAACGTACTCGCCGGCAGCGCCTGCTGCAGCGTCACGGTGAGCGTCGCACCGAGCACCGGAGCATTGTCCTTCAGCTGCGGGATGCCGAGGCTGCCGGCTTTGCCCACGCCGTAGGTCGTCGCGAGCGCCTGGCAGCCGGTGCCGGTGATCGCGAAGTCCTGGTCGCTGATGTCGAAGCCGGTGCGGCCCTGGGCGTCGCGCGCGATCACGCGCAGCCGCGCCGCCGGCGCGTAGAGGTCGGGAACGTTCCAGGTCCAGCTGCCGGTGTGTGGCAGGTTGGCGGCCAGCGTGTACGGAAACGACACGCCGCCATTGACCGACAGTTGCACGTCGACCGACGCGACCTGTTCGTCGTCGTCGGCGTTCCATTCGATCGACGCCGGTTGTGACGGCTGCAGCACCTCACCGCCGTTGGGCGACTTCAGATAGGCGGTCGGCGTGGCGCCACCGCGGTGTGCCGGCACGTGCATGACGATGCAGTGCATGACGCCGGCGGCGGTGACGATCGCCTGGCACGGGATCTGGACCACGGTCTTGCCCGGTAGCGCCGTTTGCCACGCGGCGAGCGCCTGGCTGTTGTACGGGGCGACGGTGCTGTTGGTGTAGCTCGGCACCAAGGCGAGGTCGTTGCACATCACCATGTTGGTGAACGTGTAGTGCGTGCCCGACACCGAGAACGCCGGCACGCGATGCACGGTGTAGCCCGCGGCGGCCAGGGACACCGCCGCGGCGTCGCAGATCTGGTCCTGGGTGCTGTTCGCCTGCAGGGGCCAGTCGCTGATCATCACCCCTTGGTCGGCGAACACCTGCATCCACATGTCGATGTGCTGGGTGCTGTCGATCGAGGTCGGGAACGGCGTGTAGAGGGTCGTGGACAGACCCTGGTAGGCCTGCCAGTGACCCTGGATCTGCTGTGTCGTGAGGCTCGGGTTCTCGTTGGCGATCAGCAGCGTGCTGTGGCCGCGGCCGAGAGCGTCGAGGTGGAAGTTGCCGCCGCCGTGCACCAGCGGGATCTCGTAGACACGATGGCCCTTGCTCGGCCCGAAGTGCGCGGGCACGGCGTTGTCGTTGAGGCGCGGTCGGTTGTAGGTGTGGTCGACGATCGCGCGGCAGTCGCCCTCGAAGATGTAGCGCGGGCCGTAGTCGCGGCACCAGATCGAATCGGTGGTGCGCACGCGGAAGTGCACGCGGTTCATGGTGCAGCCGGCGTTGGTCAGCGTGTTCTGCACTGTCGTCTGCTCGCTGCTCGTGTCGACGTAGCAGTAGATGTTGGCGTTGCCCGTGGTGGTGACGTGGTAGGCGATCTGCGTGAGGATCGCGGTCCAGCTCGACGAACCTTCCCACGCGATCACCAGGCCGTCGCACGGCTCGTACTCGGCGGCGCAGTGCACCGGACCGGTCGGCGGCGGCGTCGGCACATCGGTGCCGGCGTCGAGCGGATGCGTCACCAGCCAGGCGCGTTCGAGCGGGGTCAGCGCGCGCGGGATCGGCACACCTTCGGGGTAATGCTGTTGCGCGAGCGCCGCGGCGGCGGGCAGCAGCAGGGTGAGGAGACGAACGGAGGAGAGGCGGTGCATCAGGGACGGCGGGGGCCGACACACGATGCGCGTTCTGCCCGATCGGCTCAACTCCCGACGGGCCGGCGCGCCGTGACTTCGATCTCGATGCGCATCGCCGGATCGGCCAGTCCGGCCGCGAACATCGTTGCCGCCGGCCGGATCTCACCGAACGCCGCCTTCAGCGTCGGCCAGCACAGTTTGAAGTCGCTCGCGTCGGGCAGGATGTAGGTGACGCGCACGACGTCGTGCAGGCTCGCGCCGGCCTCGGCGAGCGCCTTCTCGAGGTTGCGCAGGCACTGTTCGCACTGCGCGACGACGCCTTCTTCGAGCTGCATCGTCGCGTAGTCGTAGCCCGTCGTTCCCGAGCAGAAGATCCAGTCGCCGTCGACGACGGCGCGTGAGTAGCCGATCGCGGCTTCGAACGAAGAGCCGGTGCTGATGAGTCTGCGGGTCATGCCCGCAGCCTACGCGGCGGGGGTCTCGGGCGCGCGGGGCCGGGCGTGCTGGTGCAGGCCGAAACCCAGCGGCAAGGTCACGAATACGAACGCCGCCGACAGGAAGAACGGGGTGCTGATGCCGTAGGCGTCGAACGAGTGGCCGTAGAGCAGCGGCGCGGCGATGCGCGCCAGGCCGCCGAAGGTCTGCTGCATGCCCATGTAGAGGCCGCGCTCGGACCCGGGGATCACGCGCGACAGCAGCGCCGTGACGCACGGGAACGTGAACGCGGTGCCGAGCGGGATCATCGCCACGGTCACGGCCAGGGAAGCGAGGCCGTTCGCGAACGGCAGGCCGAGGATGCCCAGTGACAGCGTGACGATGCCGATGCGCGACAGCCGCGCTTCACCGAGCTTGTCGACCAGCGGCCCGAGCGCGAGCGTGCGGGTGAACACCGCGATCGCGCCGATGTAGAGGAAGAAGTAGCCGATCGTGCGTTCGTCGATCGCGAAGCGCTTCTCGAGATACAGCGCCAGCACCGTGGTGACCCCCGAAAACGCACCGATCGCGATCGCGTAGGTCAGGATCAGTCGCGACGTGACCTGCAGCGGGTGGCGCACGACGGTTCCCAGAGCGGTCCCGATCGGTACGCGCGGCTTGCCGTCGGTGCTGCGATGCGCTGCGGGCTCGACCAGGAAGAAGAACGTGACGACCATCGTGATCAGGCACATCACGGCGGCGAGGATGCCGGGCGCCGCGTGGGCCCACAGTTCGCCGCCGCCGCGCCAGGCATCGAGTTGATGGCCCCGTGTCACCGCCCACGAACCGAGCACCGGTCCCAACGCGACGCCGAGGTTGGTCGATGCCGACAACCAGCCCAGTGCGCGCGCCCGTTGCGCGGGTTCGGTGGTGTCGGCGACGTAGGCCTGGATCACCCCGACCGTGCCGCCGCCGGCGCCCTGCACCAGCCGCGACAGCAGCAGCAGCGGCAGCGCCTCGGCGAAGCCGAACACCAGATAGGCGACGCTCGATGCCGCGAGCGCCGCGAGCAGCGCCGGGCGCCGGCCGCGCCGGTCCGAGAAGCGGCCCCAGAACGGCGCGCTGATCAGCTGCGCCAAGGTGAACGCCGCGGCGACGATGCCGACCAGGGTGCCTTCACCGAGCGTGGTGCCGCCGATCTCGACGCCGCCTTCGCCGAGGCGCTGCACGTAGAACGGCAGCAGCGGCACGATCATCAGCAGCCCGACCATGTCGAGGAACGCACACAGCATCAGCACCAGGAGCCGCCGGGGAATGCGCGGCAGCTCCCGCAGCAGGGTCACCGCCAGCAGCACGCCGACGATCGCGAAGGTGGTGGTCGCCGCGGGGGAAGTCAGCTGGGTGACGAGATCGGACGGCGGCATGCAGAGGCTCTGCCGCTGACGTTGGCGGCAGCGTGCCGCGGGCGCAAGCGTGCAGCGTGGTTGTCGCCGTGACCGTGGCGATCCCGCGGCTGTGTCGTGCGTGTCGCAAAGCCTTGCCGCGGGGCTCATGATGCCATGGCAATCGCGATGTCCCTGGCCGACTTCACCCTACCTGTGGACTACCGCCGGATCGCGGTGGTGCACAGCTTCGCCGATCTCCTGGCGACGCCGCTGACCGGTGACGTCAACGCGGTCTGCTGGCGTCGCGCGCTGGCTGGCGACTTCGACGAAGTGGTGGCGAAGCTGATCGCCGGCGCGGGCGTCACTTCGATCGACCTGGCATGTTTGCAGGAGCTGCGCGTGAGTGCTCGAGGGCGCGTGGCCGTCGAGACGATGCTCGAGGATCAGCGGCTGCTGCGGCAAGCGGGGCATGCGCCGCTGCTCGAGTGCGTGCGTGAGTATGCGCGTGACGACGACTCCGACGGCCTGCCGACCGATGTGTTCTCGTTCCACGTCGACAGCGCGAACGCCGAGACCGACACGTTCTTGTGCAGCTACACGGGACCGGCGAGCGAGGGGCTGCGCAACGACCAGGCGGTGCGTCGCTGCGACGTGGAGCAACACCGCAGGGTGCTGCTGGCGCGCTTCGGCGGCGGCGACGGGCCGGACTTCGACGCCTACCTGGCCCAGACGTCTCAAGACCTGCATTACCTGCCGGTGCCGGGCGCGGCGCCGTTCTCGTTCGGCGTCGGCAACCTGTGGCGGCTCGCGGTGGCCCACCCGGGCAGCGCGGTGCCGGCGTGCATTCACCGCGCGCCAGAGGAAGTGCCTGGCGGCCCGCCGCGGTTGTTGTTGATCAGTTGAGCTGTGGTGCGCCGCTCAGCGCACCACGGCCGGCACCTCGCTGACGTACGCCGCCTTGCCGAGCGGCGACAGCAGCGTGATGCGCAACACGGCGGGACCAGCGACGGCAGCAGCGGGGACTCGCACGGAGTCGTCGTAGAGGATGCCTCAACAGTGGTCGTGGATGCGTGAGGTCTCGGTGACCTCGTTGCCAGCCTTGTCCTTGGCGACGACGGTGACCAGCAGTTCTTCGGCGGACAGATCGAGGAAGTGTTCGTCGACGACGGCGAGCGTGTGCGGGCCGTTGCCCCGATTGCCGACGATCACGTTGATCTTGGTGCTCGCGCCGGGGCGCAGCAGGATCTCGTCGTCGCCCCAGGTTGCGAACGACAACGGCCCGAACGGGCATGGTCGCAGCACCGGTGCGTTTGCAGCCGAGTCGGCCCATTGTGTGAGGTCGCTGCCGAGCGCGCCGTAGCCGCCCGACATCTGCTGCTCGCCGTTCCAGTTCATGCGGAACCAGAAGCCCTTGCGCCCCTGCTTGGGGGTGGTCGAGACCAGGAACTTCTTGTGCACGAGATCGGTGCCCGGCACGCGGATGTCGCCGACGCGGATGGTGAGGCCCATGCCCGCGGGCACGAGCTTCTCGTCGAACTTGCCGACGAAGCGTTCGCCGGACCCGGTCAGGTCGCCGTCGCCGTCGAGATCGAGGTAGAGCACGTCGTAGTGCGGCGCATCGGCAGCGGTCTTGTCGAGCACGGCCCATACCCGGTGCCTGCCGGCGAGGTCGAACACGAACAGCGCGTAACGCGGCGCGGCGACGTAGGTGGGCTCCTTGGCGATGCGGCGGTCGAGCTTGGCGTAGTCGACTTCGCGGTAGGCGGCGCGCGCCGCCGCGGCCGGATCGGTGGTGTCGGGAGCCGTGGTCTGCTGCGCCCACAGGGCGCCGGTCGTCACGGCGAGCGCAGTGGCAACGGCGAATGGCCTCGTCAGCTGGTTCATGGCGCGCAGGATAGCGCGAAACCACGGCCAGAAGGCCCGCGGGGCCCTCGCGTCCGCGGCGGCCAATCGCCATACTCTTCGCCCCCCAATGCTCACCCTGTCCGGCGTCACCAAGTCCTACGGCGATCGAACGTTGTTCGCCGATGCCGCCTTGCAGGTCAACCGCGGTGACCGCATCGGTCTGGTCGGTCCGAACGGCGCCGGCAAATCGACCCTCTTCAGCCTGATCCTGGGTGAGGAGCCCGCCGACGACGGCCGCATCAACCGCGAGCGTGGCAGCCACATCGGCTACCTGCCGCAGGAGAGCGCGCCGGTGGGGGACGAGACGGCGTTCGAGATCGCGGTGGCGATCACGCCCGACTTCGTCGAGGTGCGGCGGCAGGTGCTGGCCTGGGACCACGACCACCCGGTCGAGGCCGAGCATCCCGAGGACCTGCACGACGACGCGCACGAACGGTTCCACGAGCTGAACGGTTACCAGGTCGAGGCCAAGGCGCGGCAGCTGCTCGGCGGGTTGGGCTTTCGCGATCGCGACATGGATCGGCCGGCGCGCGAGCTCAGCGGCGGTTGGGTGATGCGCGCGCACCTGGCGCGGTTGCTGACGCAGGAGCCGGACCTGCTGATGCTCGACGAGCCGACCAACCACCTCGACCTCGACTCGCTGCTGTGGTTCCAGGACTACCTGCGCGGTTACCCGGGCGCGATCCTGGTGATCTCGCACGACCGTGAGTTCTTGAACCACCCGGTCACCGGCATCGTCGAGATCCGCGCCCAGAAGCTGATCCGCTACACGGGCAACTACGACAAGTACGTGGCGCAGCGTGAGGCCACCGACGCGCAGTTGCTCGCCGCCTACAAGACGCAGCAGAAGGAGATCGCGCACCTGCAGGCGTTCGCCGATCGCTTCAAGGCCAAGGCCAGCAAAGCGACGCAGGCGCAGAGCAAGCTCAAGCAGATCGAGCGCATGGACAAGATCGAGGCGCCGGTCGCCGACGACAAGCGCGTCAGTTTCCGCTTTCCGCAGCCGTTGCGCAGCGGCCAGCGCGCCATGACCTTGAAGGAGCTGCACTTCGCCTACGGCGAGACCAAGGTCTACGAGGGCATCGACCTCGAGGTCGAACGCGGCGAACGCATCGTGCTGGTCGGCCCGAACGGCGCCGGCAAGTCGACCCTGCTCAAGCTGCTCGCCGACAAACTGCAGCCACAGCGCGGCGAGCGTGTGCTCGGCCACAACGTCGTCACGGGCTACTACTCGCAGTATCGCGTCGACATGCTGCAGCCCGAACGCACCGTGCTCGCCGAGGCGCTCGACACCGAGAGCAAGGTGACGGAGCAGTTCGTGCGCACGCTGCTGGGCTCGTTCCTGTTCTCGGGCGACAGCGTGCAGAAGAAGATCGAGGTGCTCAGCGGCGGCGAGAAGAGCCGGCTGGCGCTGGTCAAGTTGCTGCTCGATCCGCCCAACCTGCTGCTCATGGACGAGCCGACCACGCACCTCGACATGTCGAGCATCGACGCGCTGGTCGGCGCCCTCAAGCAGTTCGAGGGCACGCTCGTGTTCATCTCGCACGACGTCTACTTCATCAAGGCGCTCGCCAACAAGGTGATCCACGTCGCCGGCGGCAAGCTCACGCACTACCAGGGTGACTACGAGTTCTACCTGCACAAGACGAAGTCGACCTCGGCGCGCGCGGCGTTGACCGCGGGCGCGGTCGGCACAGGCAAGTTGGCCAAGGGCAGCAAGCAGGAGAACAAGGCCGTGGTGGTCAGCAGCCGCGATCAGCAGCGCGCCGCGCAGGCGCAGAAGAAGTCGCTGCAGAAGAGCGTCGCCAGGCTCGAACAGGAGATCGCCGAACTCGAGCGCCGGCAGACCGAGATCGGCGAGTTGCTGGCCCAGCCGGAGATCTGGAACGACGCGCCGCGCGCCAGCCAGCTCAGCCACGAACTCGACGAGCACACCGAGCGTTTGACCGAGGTGATGCCGCTGTGGGAGGCGCAGATGCTGCAGCTCGAGCAGCTGGAGAAGCTCGAGAGCAGCTGAGAGCGTGGCGCGACGCGGCGTCAGCTGCGCAGCAGCTCGTCGATCGAATCGACGTCGAGCAAGCGATCGGTCCAGATCTGCAGTTGGGTGAGGCTGGCGCCGTCGATCTTCGCCAAGGTGTCGGCGGACAGCTCGCCGAAGCGTCGACGCAGCAGGCGGGTCAGTGTCCTCGTCACTCCGTCCACCGTGCCCTCCAGCTTGCCCTCGGCCCAGCCCTTGGCCTTGCCTTCCGCGAGGCCGCGTTCATGCCCTTCACGCAACAGTCGATCGAGTGTGCCCATCTGATCCTCAGGTCGTTGCAGGATACGTTCGAATGTCGTCTGCAGTTCGCGCGCGTCGACCTCGGTGACCCGCAGAGCATACCAGTAGATGGCGCGCACGGCGTTTGCGCCGCCCGGAGGATGTGGATCCTGGTCGGCGGCGCGCAGCAGGTCGGCCCAGCGGTCCATGCACTCGAGGACCTTCACCGGATCAAGGTCGCGCAGGGTGGAGAGGCACAACAGGGCCAAGGTTCCCAAGGGCGTCAGTTGCCGGCTGCGCAGCTGCTCCTCCGAGGCGAGGCTGAGATCGTCGAGCACGAACGGCACGGTTGGCTGCAGCGCGGCGAGGGCCGCGTCGACCGGGTCGGGCGGCTTGGCCATCGCCTGCCGCCGGGCCGGTCCGTGGTAGACGACGACGGGGATCACGGCGATCGGCAGCGCCCTGCCCGGCCCCGGCGGCAGGTCGAGCAGCAGCGCCACATAGCGGAACAGCTGCCGCAGCAGCTCGCGGATCGAGAAGCTCTTGTGCTCGAGCAGCAGCCAGATCGTACCGCCGCGGAGCAGATCGACGGTGAACAGGACGTCGGTGATGCGTTGGCGCAACGTGCCGTCGTGCACCTTCTCGTTGGCGGCGCGCAGCGTCGTCCAGTCGATCGCGGCGACCAGCACCTGCGGCAACAACGCACGCAGCAGCGCCGCCGCGTGGAGGCGGTGCTGGAACACGAAGTGGAACAGGTCGTCGAACGGCGTCGGCATAGGCCCGTATCCGTGTGGATCGCGGGCCGGCACTTCTGGCGTTGCGGCGTCTACTTTTTCGGCGCGCGTTCGCGCCGTTCGAACGGATGCGCGAACGCCTGCGGCGCGACGCCGGAGAGCAACGAACACTGGCCCTTCTCGAGGTCCTCGCCGACGCCGGCGACGAGGCCGCGCAGGCGTTCCATCTGTCGCAGGCCCGTGAGCAGGCGCAGGCCCGCGACCCGGGTCCGCAGTTGCTCACACTGCAGCGCGGCGATGCGCTGTTCGCTGGCATCGTGTTTGGCGCTGTGGTGGCACAGGGCCAGCATCGTCACCAGGTGTTCGATCACCTTGCCCAGGCGCTGCAGCGGGATCTGCGCGCGGGTCAGTTCGAGCTGGAACCACAGGTTGATGCCCAGATACGCCCAACGCAGCCAGCGCAGGCGGGTCTCGGCGAAGCGCGCGTAGCGGCGCAGGCCCTCGGGCAGCAGTTGGTAGCGCGGGATCCAACCCGTCGGCACCAGCAGCAGCGGCAGCAGCAACAGTTCGATCAGCAGGTTGCAGAAGATCCAGAACTTCAACTTCCAGAACGAGCCGTTGGTGAGCAGGCGCCCCGTGGCGGTCAGCACCTTGCCGGGGGCGTCGAACACGGTCAGCGGCGTGATCCGCAGCAGCCGCTGCGCGGGCGGCAACGGCTTGCCGTCGGGCCCCATGTTGATCGACTGCAGCACGCCGAGCATGCCGGCCATGTAGCGGCTGGTGAACGTGTCGGTGACGTCCTTGACCATGCCCATCAGGATCAGGTCGTCCTCACCCTCGACGACGCCGAACACGTGCATGTTGTGACGCGCGTCGTGCACGCGTGAACGCTGGTCGAACGAACGACCGCCGAGCACGCGTTCGCAGGCGATCTGCGACTCGAGCGCGCTGGTGGCCGCGGCCGACTTGGTCAGGTCGCGCAGGCCGGCCAGGTCGACGCCGCTGGCGTCCTGCTGCAGCGACAAGTGGCTCAGGGCGCGCGACTGCAGTGCGCCGCCGAGCATCTTGCCCAGGTGCTGGCGCGGCAGTTCGTGTTTGATCACCATGCCGCCGACACCCTCGCGGCTGGTCGCGTAGGCGGCGGCGTCGGCCGCGAACATGCGTTGGTAACCGGCGGCCATCGCCGCGAGCATGCAGCGGCCCATGCGCAGGCAGTAGAACAGCACCTCGACGCCGTCGGCGACGATCTGCTCACCCACCTGCAGCGGGTAGTTGCGGAAGTGCAGCCGCGAGTTGTGATTGGCCGTGAACGCGCCGGTGTGCGACGGTTCGCAGCGGAACTCGTAGTCCTGGCCGTCGCCGGCGGCGACGTCCTGTTCGGGCAGGCGCGTCACGAACAAGCCGACCTTCTTGCCGTCCTTGCCCAGCCGCGCCACGATCCCGACCAGCGCGCCGTGGGTGGCGTTGGTGATCCACAGCTTGTTGCGGTCGCCGTCCGCGAACAGCCGAAAGCCGTCGCCGTCCGCCGCGGGTTCGACGTAGGCGCGCACCTTCTTGGCGTTGACGCCGATGCCGACCTCGGTGAGCCCGAACGCCATCAGCTGGCCTTCGGCGACCAGCGGCAGGAAGGTCCGCTTCTGCGCGTCGGTGCCGTAGGCGAGCAGCGAGCCCGCGCCGATGGTGAGTTCGCCCGAGATCTCGACCGCGAGCGGGCCCAGGCCGTTGGCCGCCATCTCCTCCTCGAGCAGCGCCAGTTGCACGTAGCTGCCGTCGCGGCCGCCGAACTCGCCGGGCACCGTGAAGCCGTAGGCGCCGTTCTGCGCGACGGCCGAACGCAGCGTCGCCGACAGCTTGCCGTCGGCCGTGAACGCCTCGCCGCGCGAAAGGCAGTCGAGCGCCGCGCCCAGGACCGCTGCGTCGGCAACACCCGCGCGGTCGGCGGCGAGGGCGCCGCCCTGCAGTTCTTCGGTGGTGGGTCGCGGGCCGTAGATCAGCCGTTCGACGAGTCCCTTCTTGTTGCGGCCCAGCCGCGCGGCAGCCTGCCGCGCCGCGTCGTCGAGCGCGCCGACATCGCGCGCGGAGTCGGCGTCGCCCGCCGCGGCGAGGGCTTGGGCGGCAGTCGATGTCGTGGGGGAGGCGGGCTGATGAAGGTTGGTCTGGGTCGTCACGGCGCTTCTCGGGGGGCGAACATGGTGCCTGTTTGGTGGCCCCGGGGGAACGTCCTAACTGCGGCGTTCCTTTCGTCGCGAGCCTGCTCACTCTGTGCTGGCGTCGTCGCAAACCGGGCCCTAGCCTAATCGCCCCAAATCAGTACGCATTACCCAAGAGTGATACCCATGACCGAAGTGACGACGACCCAGGTCGGGCAGTCCCTGCCCGATTTCGAGATGGACACCTTCCTGCCGACGACCGGCGATTTCGGCCGGTTCCGCCTCGCCGACCAGAAGAAGAACGGCCGCTGGACCGTGCTGGTCTTCTACCCCGCCGACTTCACGTTCGTCTGTGCGACGGAGTTCGCGGCTCTCGCCGAGCAGCACGAGGCCTTGAACAAGGCCGGCTGCGATGTGCTGACCGTGAGCACCGACACCAAGTTCGTGCACCTCGCCTGGCAGAAGCACGAAGGCGAACTCAAGAACGTCAAGTACGCGATGGCCGCCGACCCGACCGGCAAGGTCAGCAAGCTGTTCGGTGTCTACCTGGCCGACGCCGGCGTCGCCCTGCGCGGAACCTTCCTGATCAGCCCCGAGGGCAAGCTGGCCAGCTGCGAGATCAACCAGCTCAACATCGGCCGCAACATGGAAGAGTTGACCCGCAAGGTCACCGCGTTCATCCACTTCAGCAAGCTGCCCGAAGAGGCGTGCCCGGCGACCTGGAAGAAGGCCGGCGACAAGTCGCTCAAGCCGAGCGCCAAGCTGGTCGGCAACGTGCATCAGGCGATGCAGGGCTGATCCAGGCCGAAACCTTTCCGCTCGGCCGGTCCGCCGGCCGAGCCAACTCCAAGACCCAACGACCATGACCGAAACCTCGATTCTGCAGGTCGGGCAACAGGTGCCCGACTTCACCCTCACCACGTTCGAACCCACGACGAAGGGCTTCGGCTCGTTCTCGCTGGCCGACGCCAAGAAGAACGGCAAGTGGACCCTGCTGTTCTTCTACCCTGCCGACTACACGTTCGTTTGAGCGACCGAGTTCGCTGCTCTGTCAGAGCAGCAAGACCGGTTCGCCAAGATGGGCTGTGAGATCGTGACGGTCAGCGCGGACACGCAGTTCGTGCACCTCGCCTGGCAGCGTGAGGAGAAGGACCTCGAGAACGTCAAGTTCCACATGGGGTCCGACCGCAACGGCGATCTCGCCCGGCAGTTCGGCATCTGGAACGGCGGGTTCTGCCTGCGCGGCACCTACCTGATCGCGCCGAACGGCACGCTGATGAACTCCGAGGTCAACTTCCTGAACCTCGGGCGCAACATCGACGAGATCATGCGCAAGTTCAAAGCGAACATCTACCTCGGCAAGAAGACCAACGAGGGCTGCCCGTCGAAGTGGAAGGACGAGGGCGACAAGACCCTCACGCCCGGCCCCGAGATGGTCGGCCGCGTGCACCAGGCCCACCAGGGCTGAGGTAATCGACTGATTTGGGCTGAGCGCGATGCCATCGGCGCTCCGGAGACAGGCGCGTGCCCCCGTGGGCGCGCGCCTGTGTCGTTTGTGTGCCTGCTGCCGCAAGACTCTTGAGTTCGCGAGCGCGGCGCTATCGTGCTCCGACCATGAAGACGACCATTCCCTTGGTGTTGGCTCTCGGCGCCCTCGCGGCGCACGCCCCGGCGCAGGTGGCCAAAGGCGCCACCGCACCTTCCTTCGCGTTCGAGAAGGTCTGGAACGACGGGCCCGCGGGTTTCGACGACCTCGCCGGCAAGGTCGTGATCCTCGACTTCGCACAGACCTGGTGAGGCCCCTGCAAGGCGGCCGTTCCGCACCTCAACGAACTGCACGAGAAGTTCGCGGAGCGGGGGCTGCTGCTCATCGGCGTGTCCGATGAGGATGAAGGCAAGATCGAAGAGACGTTCATCACCAAGCTGGGTGCGAAGTACCCGTTCATCAAGGCCAAGGGCGTCAACGAGCTGTTCGGCATCAAGTTCTTCCCGAGCATCTACTGCATCGACGCCAACGGTGTCGTGCACTCGGTGCCCGACGACCGCATGCCGTCGGAGTCGACGATCGAGGACCTGCTCAAGTCCGTGACCCTCGCGCCCAAGCTGCCCGAGGATTCCCGCTACGACCCGCTGCGGTCGATGTGGAACAAGAAGGACTACGGCAAGGTCCGCGACTACCTCGTCAAGATGCTGGCCGCCGACAATCTCGACGCCGAGATGCGCGGTGTGTTCGAGGCACAGCAGGCGGCGCTCGACACCAAGATCAAGAAGCAGGTGGAGCGTGTCGCCAAGCTGGCAGCCGGGCCCGACTACTACGCCGCCAAGGAGAGCCTCGAGAAACTCAGCAAGGAGTGGAAGGGGTTCGTCGTCGCCGAGGAGGCCGACAAGGCGCTCGAGACGTTCAAGACGGACGCCGACATCAAGAAGGAGATCGCGGCCGGCAAGGCGTTGGCCAAGCTGCTCGAGAAGTACGATCGCAGCAAGCAGAGCCAGGCGAAGAAGCTCATCGAAGAGCTGCCGAAGTTCGCCAAGAAGTACGAGAACACGTACGCCGGCCAGCAGGCGACGAAGATGATCAGCGACAGCCGATAGCCGCTTGCCCGGTGTGTTGGTGATCCGCCGCGGCGGCCTCGGCGACACGTTGCTGATGCTGCCGCTGTTGCGCGCGCTGCGCCGCGCCCACCCGGGCGCGGCGCTGCACTTTGCGGGAGTCCGCGAGTACGCCGCGGTGTTCGTCGCGCACGGCGCCGTCGACGTCGCGCGCAGCGCCGAGGATCTCGAGCTGTGGTCGGGCGAACGCGCGTCGCGCCATCTGGCGCCGTTCAGCCTGGTCATCGGCGACGAACCTGCGGTGGTGCACGTGCCGCTCGAGCCGGGTCGGTGTGAGCGCGGCGTGCCGTTCGGGTTGCAGTTGGCGCGCCAGGCGCTGCTCGAGCCCCGCTGGCCAGACGATGCCTCGTTGGTGCCGCCACATCCGCGCCGGACCGGGCCGCTGGTGTTGGCGCCGGGAAGTGGCGGCCGCGCCAAGTGCTGGTCGCGTGATCATTGGTTGTCGCTGGCGGCACGTTGCCGCGGCGAACTGCAGGTCGTGGTCGGGCCGGTCGAACTCGAACGCGACGATCCGCGCGCCTGGTCGTGGCCGATCGCCGTGCAGTTCTTGATCGGGCGCACGCCGCTGCAACTCGCCGAAGACCTCGGCGCGGCCGGTGTCTTCGTCGGCAACGACAGCGGCGTCACGCACCTCGCGGCCCTGCTCGGTGTACCGACGGTGGCCGTCTTCGGGCCGACCGATCCCGCGGTATGGGCGCCCGTGGGGGCGCACGTGCGCGTCGTCGTGGGCGCGGGTTGCGGTTTCCCCGACGTCGACAGCGTCGCCGCTGCCGTCGTCGCCGCGCGCGCCGCGACCGACTCCTAGCCCGGACCATTCATGAGAGAAAGGCTGCGAACCCGCCCTGCCCCTCGCTGCCTGCGTCGCTCTCGCCGCGACCGCTACGGCAAGCGCGCGCGCACGCGTTGCCAATAACGATCGGTCTTGGGGTTCTCGTGCCCCCTGGGGCCGCCGTTGTGCACTCTCGCGATGCGCTCGGCGTCGCCGTCGCGCCACGCATCCGGCGCCCACTTGCTCATGTAGGCGTCGATCACGCGTTCGGCGTAGGCACGTTGGCGGCAGTCCTGGTAGTCGCCGCCGAGTTCCGGTCGGAACGTGATCGCGTCCTGCCAGTAGATGCGGTGGATCTGGTAGGGCCCGATCGCGAGGCCGCCGTCGCCGTCGGGCGGGTCCTCGCGATCGCTGCTCTCGACGAAGCGGATCGCGTCGAGGATCTGCTGGCGCGACCAATGTCGGGCTTCGGCGTCGCCGGCCGACCACCACAACACGCCGAGCAACAGGGCCGCCAACGCGATGCGCGGGCCGCGGCCGAGCGGGCGCGCGGGGAGCAGCCGTTGCAGGCGCTGGTGCAGATGCAGATGCCGACGCGGGCTCATGGCGACAGCATCCCGCGGCAGAGCACGTTTGCCAGCCGCAGCGGCCCCGGCTGCAGGTAGAACCGGGTCAGCGCGCGCAGCGTCGCCGCGCCGGCGCGATGGTCGGGCAACCACGGCGGCAGCGGCCGCGGGCGGAACGGGGCCTCGATCACGCAACGGCGCACCGGCGCGACGCCGGCGGTGCCGCGTGACCAGCCGGCACCGTGTTCGCGCGCGGCGTCGTCGGGCACGCCCCACGGCGTGTTGCCCAAGCCGTAGCCGAGCCCGGTCCAGGTGTTGATCGCGACGGTGCCGTGCGGCAACCGTTCGATCGTGCGCGTGACGACGCCACGTTCGCGCGCCAGCACGCGCGGTGGTGCGAACACGTAGGCCGAGAGCGCGCCGTAGACGTGCGCCCGTACGGCGTCGGCCGCATGGGTGCAGAACGTCGCGGCGTCGTCCCCGTCGAGAGGCAGTTCGAGCAGCACCGGGGTGAAGTGCTCGTGTCGCAGCAACGCCGCGTCGCGCTGCAGATCGAGGTCACGACGAAGCGTCGGCGGCAGTGCCATCGGTGGCGCAGTGCCGGTGGCGATGGCGAACGCAGCGGTCGCTGCCGGATGGAACGGGATCCGCGCCGGCAACGCCGCGAGCGCTTGTCGCAGGTGGTCGAGCAGGGCTCGGCGCTGTGGCCACACCCGCGGCGTCAGCAGCAGCCGCGGCGCCAGGCACGTCGCGCCGCCGTTCATCGCCGTGAACGCGGCGAGCTGCCGCGCCACGAATCGCAGTTCCGCGTCGCGCCACTCGCCGGGCACGACCAACACGGGGGTGACACAGCCGACTTCGCCGGTCAGTTCCTTGCCCTGCAGCCGCGAATCGGCGCGCAGCGACAGCCAGGTCGCGGTGCTGCCGGTCAGGTGCACCGCGGTCACGCGCGCGTCGCGCGCCAGATCGCCGCCGACATCGGCGTCACCGCTGACGAGGCGCAACAGACCGGCGTCGTGCAGCGGCGCGAGCGCGGCTTCGAAGTGCGGCCGCAGTGCCGCATGCAGGGGGCTGCACTTGAGCACGACGGCACGGCCGTGCCAGAACACCTGCTGCAGCACGTCGAGCAGCGGCGTCGAGGTGACGTTGCCGGCGCCGAGCACGACGGCCAGGCCACCGCGGTGGTGAGGTCGATGAGCGGTGGAGCCGGCATCGCCGATCAGTTCGGCGCGGTAGCCGCGCAACAGCAAACCGTCGGCGAGCCCGGCTGCTGGCAACGTGAGGAAGTGATCACCGCGTTGAAGTGGCGCACGGTCGCGGCCGCTCGCCAGATCGCGGTAGCGCGCCTCGAGCAGGGCCAAGAATCGGGCGACCGGCAGCGGGCCGCTGGCCCATTCCTCGGCGGCAGCGTGGGGCTGATCCTGCCAGCCCTTGGCGCGTTGGCTGGCGGCGACCCAGGCATCGGCGTGCGCGGTGACGCTGCGGCGACAGGCGGCGGCCAGTCGTGCGAAGGCGTTCGCCTCGCGTTGCGGCAACGATTCGCCCGCCGCGGCCAGCCTGGCCAGTTCACCCGCGCTCAGCATGGCGGCAGCTGAGCCGAAGTGGGGCGCGCCGGCAACGTCGGGGCTGGACTCGGCCGGCGATGAACGCGACGCTGCCGCGATGCGAACGGCAACCGCCCTCGTCGCGTTCCTCGGCATCGCGACGCTCCCCGCGCAGCAGGCGCCCGTGCCGCTCGGCGCGACGGTCGATGCGCGCTTCCACGATTGCCGCTGGTCGCCGCGCCGCCTGCACGAGCTCGGCGGGGCCGCCGCGACCGTCGTCTACTTCACCACGCTCGATTGCCCGATCGCGCGCCGATACCTGCCGCGCATCGGCGAACTGGCAGCCGAGTACGCCGCGCGTGGCGTGGTCACGTTGGTCGTCAACGTGGGTGCCGACGACCTGTTCGTCGACGCGGCCGGGCAAGTGGTCACTGCGGCGGCGGCAGCGGTGTTCGGCAAGGACTTCGACCTGTCGTTGGCGAAGGCCTGCGGGGTCGAACGCACCGGCGCCGCGGTGGTGCTCGATGCGCAGCGGCGGCTGGTCTATCGCGGCCGCGTCGACGATCAGTACGGCTACACGGGCGCGCGTGAACAGCCGTCGCGTGCCGATCTGCGGCTGGCGGTCGACGACGTGCTCGCCGGCCGTCCCGTGGCCGTCGCCGAAACCGAAGTGCTGGGCTGTGTGCTGACGCCGCCGGCAGCGCCGCGCGCCGGCGCCGCGCCGACCTATGCGCGCGACGTCGCACCGCTGCTGCAGAAACACTGTCAGGACTGCCACCGTCCCGGCGGCGAAGGGCCGTTCTCGCTGCTGACCGAAGCCGAGGCCCGAAAGCACGGCGCGATGCTCGCGGAGGTCACCGCGCAGGGGCGCATGCCGCTGTGGTACGGCGACAGCCATCACGGCGAGTTCGTCAACCGTCGGGCGATGAGCAGCGAGGAGCGGCGGACGTTGGCGGCCTGGTTCGCCGCGGGCATGCCGAGCGGCGATGCCGCCGATCTGCCGCCACCACGTGAATTGCCGACCGCGGAGTGGCGCATCGGCGCGCCCGATCTCGTGCTCAAGCCGCTGGGCCGCGTCAAGCTGCCGGCCGACGGCATCGTGCCGTACCAGTACTTCGTCTTGCCGTTCCGCTTCGAACAGGACACCTGGGTCGAGGCGATCGAGATCAAACCCGAGAACCCGGCCGTGTTGCACCACTGCAACCTGGCGCGCATCACCGGCACGAGCTTCTCGCAGGACGGCTTCATCACCGGTTATGTGCCCGGCGGCGATCCGCACGTGCTCGATCCCGGCACCGCGGTGCGCATTCCCGCCGGCTCGGCGCTGGCGCTGCAGGCGCATTACGTGACCACGGGTGAGCCGCAGACCGATCGCATCTCGGTCGGGCTGCGCTTTCCGCGCGTGCCGGTGCAGAAGGAGATGCAGGTCTCGATCGTCACCAACCTGCGGTTCGCGATCCCGCCGGGGGCGATGGCCCATCCCGTGAAGGCCTCGCGGGCGCTGCGCGACGACGCGGTCGGCATCGGCCTGTTCGTGCACATGCACGTGCGCGGCCGCGACATGACGGTGGTCGCCGAAGGGCCCGACGGCGGTCGCCAGACGCTGCTGGTCGTGCCCAACTACAACTTCGACTGGCAGCAGAGTTATCGCTGGGCGCCACAACAACGCCGCTTCGCCAAGGGCACCAGGTTGCACGCGCTCGCGCACTACGACAACTCGGTGTGGAACCCGTTCAATCCGGACCCCGAGGCGACCGTCAAGTTCGGCCTGCAGACCGCCGACGAGATGATGTACGCGTTCCTGTTCTGGACCAAGGAGCACGAGAACCTCGGTTTGCACGTCGATCCGAAGAACGGTCACGCGCTCTCGGGCGGCGCGCCGGCGCAGGACGGCGGGCGGTGAACCAACCGCACCCGCGCGCCGCGCTGCTGCTGGTCGGTGCGCTCACCGCGGTCTGGGTCGCGATCCTGTTCGTTCGCACCCCGGTGCCCGGAGAGGACGGGGTCAGCTACCTGTGGATGGCGCAGCAGTTCGCCGCGGGCCGCTGGCACGACGCGTTGAACCCCGTGTTCCCGCCCGGTTACCCGCTGCTGCTCGCGCCGTGGTTGTGGTGCGGCGCGGATCCCGAACGGGCCGCGTGTGCGGTGTCGACGACGTGCCTGCTGCTGACCCTGCCACCGCTGTGGCGCATCGCCGAACGGCTTCAGCCCGGTGCGGGGTTCGCGGCCGTGGTGTTGTTCGTGGGTTCACCGTTGCTCGGCCGGCTCGCCGCCGAGGTCTACAGCGAGCCGGCGTTCTTGTGGCTGATGGCGCTGGGCACGTGGCAGGGCATGCAGCAGCGCTGGTGGGTCCTGGGGACCATCGCCGGCGCGGCGTTCTGGATCCGTCCGGAAGGGCTGTTGTTGGTGCCGGCGATGGTGCTGGTCGCGGGTGGGCCTCGCCGCGCGTTGGCGGCGACCGCCCGCGCCGCGGTGCCCGCGCTGTTGTTCGTGCTGGCGCTCGGCGCACTGCGGCAGCTCGCGGGGCACGGCTGGGACGCGCTGCCGATCCACGGCTTTCACGAGCAGCGCGACGACCTGCCGGGTCGCGGCGCGTTCCTCACCAACCTGCTCGCGGTACCGGGTCCGTGGCTCGAAGCGCTCGGCCTCGCCGGGCTGCTGTGCTGGTGCACACGCTGGCGCGCGCCGGGCCATGCGCTGCTGACGGCGATCGTGTTGCAGCTCGCCGTGGTCTGCACGTTCGTGGTGCGGCGGCGGTTCTTCGTCTCGTGCGGCGTGGCCGTCGTCGCGCTTGCGGCCGCGTGCCTCCAGCGCCTGCCGCGTCGCGTCGGTGCGGTGCTGCTGACGTTGGCGATGCTGCACGGGTTGTTCGCCGGCTGGAACGGCGGCATCGACGCCGATCGCGTCGTCGAACGGCAACTCGGCGAGTATCTGCGACAGCAACTGCGTGTTGGCGACACGATCACGGGCGATCTGACGCGGGTGTTGTGGTTTGCGGGCCTGCCGCCGTTGCCGCCGCGGCACTTCGACGACGGCCAGCTGGCGGCGATGGTGCAGGTAGCCGAGGTGCGCTTCGTGGTGCTCGGGGAACGCGATCCGAACCGCCGCGGCCCGCAACTGAACGCGGCGCTGTCCGCCGGATTCGTACCCTTGCCGCTAGACCCCGACCTGTACGCCGGCTGCGTCGCGCGCGGCGTCGTCGTGTTCGCGCGCCGCTGACCTGGCGATCGAGCGCGCGATCGCGACCGTGCTCAGCAGCAAGACGACGTCCGACACCGTGACCACGTAGAGACTGTTGAGCCACTCGCCGCGGTCGTCGCCGACGAGGTCGCCGCCGGGCAGGCAGCACACCGCCCAGGCGACGAGCACCGCGATCAGCCAACGGCGCGTCGTTCCCGGATGCGCGACGGCGCGTTGCAGCAGCAAGAACAACACCGGCAACAGCGCAACGTGATGCGCCTTCCAGCTCAGCGGGCTCAGCAGCACCGACAGCACCAGCGCGCTCGCGAACAGCCAGAGGCGCGCCTGTGGTGACGGCCGCACGCGCCGCGCCGTGGTCAACACCAGCAGCAATCCGCCGAGCGATGCCACGCGCACCAACCACGCGACTGCCGTGACCGACCAGCCCAAGCCCGGTACGACGCCGAACGCGACCTTCGCCGCGTACTCGTCGGGCACGGTGCCGAACCAGCGTGCGATCGCGCAGCGCAGCGCCTGGTTCATCCATTCGAACGGCGGGAAGTCGAACGCGGGCACGGCGAACGGGTCGGCCTGCGTGCCCAGACTCCAGCTGCCTTGGATCCAGCGCCACCACGGCGCCAGTTCGAAGCGTTGCAGCACGGCCGTGATCAGCACGAACAGCGCGCCACCAGCGAGCGTCCAGCCCAGCGCGCGACGATGGCCGAGCAGCCAGAACACCGGCAGCAGCCACAGCTGGGTGGGTTTGGTGACCAGCGAGAACGCGAGCAGCAGGCCGGCGGGCAGCGCGCGACCGCGTTCGGCTAGCCAGAACGCACCAAGGCACAGGCCGAGGTTGATGATGTTGCCGCCGCCGCCGTGCATGTCGCGCAGCACGAACCGCAGGCCGAGCACGAACGTCATGAGCCACAGCAGGTGCCAGTAGCGCGGCGGTGTCGGTGATGGCGCACCGGGCGGCGCACGCGGCGCCGTCAACGCGCGCAGCGCCAGCGCCGCGGCGAGCAGGCAACCGAGCTGCAGCAGCGCCCAGGCGGCGCGGGCCGCGCGCGTTCCGAGCGCCGCGTCGACGATCGCGAACGGCATCGTCAAGAGGCCGAACGACGGCGGATACGGCGCGTGCAGCGGCCGGATCGGCGCGTCGGGGTCGCTCTTCCACGGCCCGTAGACGTCCTCGCCGTGCAGCAGCCGCCGCCCGAACTCGAGGTGGTCGAGGATCACGCCCTTCGACTCGCGGCGGCTGGTCGCGCGCGCGACCAGCGCGATCGCGATCGCGAGCCACAGCAGCAGCCAGCCGCGGCGGTGCAAGGAGGGGGGCAGGCGCAAGCGCGCACGACACCCGACGCGCCGCCGCGGCGCAAGTGCTCACCGTTCGCGCGCGCCTCGCGCGCGGCGAATCACCGCTGTCCGTTCAGCCGCTGCAGCGCTGCGCGCAGCGAGTCGGCGTCGACGCGGACTTCGAGCACTCCATCGCTCGGCAGGTCAATCGTCGTCTTGCCCTGCGGCGCGACCCAGTAGGAGTAGCGGTCGCGTGCGACGACGGCCGACAAGCGGTGTGGACCGGGCTGCCGCACCTCGAATTCGCACGGGCCGCTGGCGGTGACGATGACACCGTCGGTGAGCACGTTGGCGAGCGCCATGTTGTTGCCCGGGCCGCGAATGAGCCTGCCGTCGGCAGGAACGCTGCTCGGCACGGCCCGCAGTTGCAGGGTGACCCCGGCCGGCAGTGGCAGAGGGCAGTCGATCGACGCGCGCACGGTGGTGGCGGGCGACAACGTGACCGTGAGCGATTGCGTCACGCCGTCGACGAACTTCGTCAGGAAGTGCGGGCCGAAGACGGCGAGGTCCACGCCGGCGGGAGCCGCGATCGTGGCCACGCCACCGACGAGCGGGAACGTCGACCAGGTGGAGCCGGTGCGCACCGCGACGGTGACGGCTTCGTTCCTGATCGCTGCACCGCTCGGATCGGTGACCCGGATCTCCAGCGGGCGCAGGCGGCCGCGCAGGTCGATGGCCGTCAGCCGCGGATCCGTGCAGGGCCCCGCGGCGACCTCGATCGCATCGACCGTCACGAACGGCGCATTGGTCGCCATGCCGAGCACGACCAGGCGGTAGCGGCCGGCCCGCAGCGCCTGCCAGGTGACAGTGTTGTCGTAACGTTCTCCGAACAGGGCGCCTGGGTACGGAGAGACCTCGCGTTGCGAGTCCGGATCGGGGATCGCGGGCAGCAGCCCTGCGTACCATGCGTCGGGAGGCATCGACTCGTCGGTGACGAACACCGCGGTCACCGAGCCGCCGAGGTCCAGCGTCACGACGAGGTCTTCGGTGCCCGGCGCGAACTCGATCGGCGCCACGTTCCTGGCGATGCGTTCGGGCACGACGAGGCGCAGGGTTGTGCCGTCGACGATGGTGCCACGCAGTTCGTAGGTCGCCTCCGTGATGCGCTGCAGGCGCAGGTCCGAGCGCCGATGCCATGCCTCGCCCACGCGCGCTTCGACCTTGACGCCGAACATCGCGGGCACCGTTGCCGTGTTGCTGACGAAGCGCACCCCGAGCAGAAGGCGCGGGGGTCGCAGTTGGCGGATGCCGAGGTCGTTCTCGCCGGGCACGAGTCCGGTGGTGTGCCAGATGACGCTCGCTCCCTGCTTGGGGGGCACAGCGTGGTGCGACAAGGTCAGGGTGCCGGGGTTCGGCTCGAACTGGGGGAAGCGGAACTGGAAGCGGCCAAGTTCATCGGTTTGGCTGCCGGCGAAGGCGCTGCCACTTCGGCTGTCGTCGTCCAACCGCAAGGTCAGCGGGCAATCCGCGAGCGGCGCACCACTGGGGCCAAGTGCGATGCCGACGCACAGCGCGGTGCCTGCAGGTTCCTGCAGCAGCAGCTCGAAGTGTGGGCGGTCCCGGGTCGGGCCCGGTACGTAGCTGCTGCTGAGCGCGCCGAACTGAGCCAGCACATAGCCACCCAACCCGACGTGATGGAAGGTCGCGTCACCGTTGGCGTCGAGTTGGGCGTGAGCCGACTTCTGCCCTGCGCCCACGGAGGACCGGCTCAGTGCGGTCGGCGCGGTCCGCAGCGCCACATGGTCGTCGTGCAGGTAGGTCGTTGGCAGCGGCTTGCCCGCGGCGTCGCGCACGTGCACGGTCACGGTGCCCGTCGGCGGCAGCGTCAACACGACCTCGGCAGGCGGCGCAGCGGCGTCGATCTCCACGGGCTCGCTGATCGCGCCGATGGCTCTGGCCTCGAGCAGCAGTGGGCAGGTCGACGCGTCCGTCGCGCGTTCCTGGAAGTGATTCTCGGTGACGGCGCCGCTGGCATCCGTTGGCCCCATGGTCCAGCCATCGGGTGGCGGACCGTTCTTCGGCTGCGCGACGATCGCGACGCCAGGGGCTGGCGCACCTTCGAAGTCGAGCACGACCACCCGCAGCGTGTGATCGGCGCGAATCAGCACTTCGGCGGTTCCGGTCGTGCCCGGCGCAACCTGCAGGCGGCCACGCAGGCGGTCGTGCGGGCGTGCTTGCGTGGCCACGATCACGTTGTGGTCGGGGTGCAGCGGCAGCTCACACCAGCCGTCGTCGTCGCTGACCTGGTGCAGGCCGACGCGCCGCAGGAACCCATCGAAATCGTCGTCGGCGTCGCGACTGTCTTCGGCGGACATGGCCAACAGGTCGTAGTCGGGCGGCAGGCACAGCACCTCCGCGCCGGCGACCGGCCTGCGGTCGGCGAGTCGCAGCACGCGCACGCGCAGCGTGCCGCCGGGAGCCTCGGCCTGCTGGCGTTCGACGTCGGTCGCGCCGGCATCCTCGGCCGCATCCGTATCGGCCCGGGCACCGCCGGGAACTTCCGCCGCGGGCGTCGCTGTGGCCTGCGGCGGCAACGCCGGCGCCGGGCGCTGCGCGAACACCAGCCACGCCGCGATCAGTGCGATCGCGGCGACCGCGCACCAGAGCAGTCGTCTGCCGCCGCGGGCCGAGTCCGGAGGGGGGAGCAAGGCGCCAGGACACCCGACTTCGACGCGCGCCGCAAGTGGGCAGGCGCAAGCGGGTGCCGTTCGCCCGGCCTCAGCTGTGAAGCCGGGCGAGCCGTCGCCGAACGCTCAGTTGCCGATCGTGATCGACAGCGCGTCGCTGATGCGCACCGGGCAGGCGCCGCCGACCAGTTCGAGGAACTGGCCGGTGATCTGCACGCCGCAGTAACCCTGCGCGGTCGGCGCGTCGATGCTCGTCGTCGCCGAGCCGTTGGCGTCGAGCCCGCTCAGCAGCGCGATCGGGTTGGGCACGTGCACGGTGCCCAGGCACGCCGGCAGGATCGTGTTCATCGGGATCGAGTTGCTGCCCAGGCCGAGCACGAAGAAGCCCAGCGCGTTGTTGGGCGTGCCGCCGAGCACGGTCCAGTCGAGGTCGCAGCCGAGGTTGCCGTTGGTCGACGAGGTCATCGCCAGGCCGGTGCCGCCGCCGAGGTTCACGACGCTGCCGGGGGTGCCCGCGACGCACGACAGGCAGCCGGTCACGTTCATCGCCGCGATCAGGTAGCCGGCGTTGGCGTTGCTGCGGTTCTGGAACGAGATCGAGAGCAACGTGCGGCCGGCTTGCGCGGACAGGTCGATGACGCGTTCGGTCAGCGACAGGTTGTTGCCGACCAGGGCCGAATCGGTGTTCGCAGTGCCCGGCAGCGTGCCGCCGAACCAGTCGCCGCCGCTGACCGTGGTCACGAACGGCGCGCCGGTCTGGAAGCCGAACTCGACGTCGAACGTGCCGCCGCCGTTGCTGATCTGGAACAGCAGGCTGGCGCGTGAGGTCTGGTCGACCAGGATCGGGTCGACCAGCGTTGTCGTCTGCGGCGTGGTCTGGTCGGCGTTGGCCAGCCAGCTCGGCATCACGCCGATGTCGTCGTTGTCGGGGGCGAGGTCGAACTGGCGGTTGCCGGCGTCGACGGTGTTGCGGTTGCCGAGGTGCACACAGTCGAGCACGCCGGGCGCCACGACCATCGCGTAGGGCGCGAAGATCGGGTCGTTCGGCAGGCCGCTGCGGAAGTCCAGGCCGCGGTCGGAGATCGACCGGTAGCCGGTCAGCAGGTCGGGCTGCAGGTCTTCCCCGACGTGCACGATGCCGTTGAAGTTGTAGTTGAGCGCGATCTGGTTGACGCGACGCGGCACCGGCGGGTACTCGAAGTTGCAGGCCAGGATCGCGTAGCCCGCGTTGCCGTTGCTGCGGTTGCCGAAGCTGATCTGCGTCACGACCTCACCGTCGAGGGCGCTCATGTCGATGCGGCCTTCGGTGATCGACAGGTTGGCGCCCGGAGCCGCGTTGTCGATGTTCTGCGTGCCCAGGAAGGTGCCGCCGAACCAATCGCTGGCCGACAGGGTCGCGGTGTGCGTGTTGTTGCTCGCGAACGTGAACGTCACGTCGAACGAGCCACCGCCGTTGCTGATCTGGTAGAGGAAGGCGACGCTCGTGGTCGAGCCGATCGGCAGCGGGAACGGCAACACCGTCACCTGCGGCGTGGTCTGGTCGGGGTTGGCCAGCCAGTTGGGCTGGATGCCGATGTCGTCGAAGTCGGGGGTCGCGTCGAAGGCCTTGGTGCCGCCGTCGACGGTGTTGCGGTTGCCGAGGTGCACGATGTCGAGCGTTCCTGGGGTGGCGACGATCTGGTAGGCCGCGAGCAACGGGTCGTTGGGCACGCCGGCGCTGAAGTCCAGACCGCGGTCGGAGATCGACCGGTAGCCGTTGGGGTCGTCGGGCAGGAAACTCTCTCCCGCGTGCACGATGCCGTTGAAGTTGTAGTTCAAGGGCACGGGAATGGCTTGGGCCGTGAGCGGCGCGGCGAGTGCAGCGAGCACGGCGATCGGGGCGAACGTTTGCATCGGTGTCAGGTGGCGAGTGGTGTGCGGGCGTCGGGGATGTCGCAGGGACGCAGCCGGCACGTGCCGACCGCCCTTTCGCCTCGCGCGGCAGTGTAGGGGATGAAAGATGCGGAGTGTGGTCGCGGGGTGATGTTCCCGGCGCGGTGTTGCCGACCGGGAGGGCGGCACTCAGGGCACCAGCAGGAGCGGCACCGCGTTGCTCACGAAGGTGTGTTGCTGCGTCGCCGCATCCCAGACCAGGAAGGCGTGATGGAACTGCAGTCCGATCAGGCTGCTCGGCAACGGTGGGATCACGATCGCCGCCTGGCCGCGGCCGGTCGCGTCGAGGTTGGCGACGGTGTTCTGCAGGATCGCCGTGCTGAACGGTGTCCAGGTCAACTGGAACCACGGGTCATTGGTGGTGTTGAGCGGCAGCAGCAGCTGCCCGAACGGCGTGCCGGGCGCGGTTCCGGTCATCGAACCGACGAGTTGGTAGAGCCGGCCGGCCTCGGCCGTGCCGGCGTCGAGCGCGAAGTCGACGCGACCGCCGCTGCCGAGCGACAGCCTGTCGACGGTCGCGAACAGCGGGTCGCATTCGTCGGGCACCGCGTTGCCGTCGAAGTCGTGTGACGTGCCGACCCGCAGGTCGCAGACGTCGAGCACCAGGTTGCCGTTGCAGTCGCCTTGGCCGCCGGCGATCTCACACAGGTCGGGTTGGCCGTTGCTGTCGCAATCGCTCACGTCGCCGTGGGCCACGCGCAGGATCCGGCCGCCGCTGCTGGTCGGGCCGGTGGAACCCACGTCGCGGTAGAACTCGCTGAAGTAGAGCCCGTCGGGGCCCGCGGCCAGCGCTGCGGCGGTGGCGTGACCGTCGCCGACGTAGTCGACGAACGGGATCGGACCGTTGACGAGGTTGCCGGCGGCGTCGAGTTCGAACTCGGTGATGCGTTTGCCGATCGCCTGTTGGCCCTGCGCGTAGGTCGCGCCCGACTCGGTCACGAACGCGTGGTCGAAGAACGACGCCGGAAAGCCGCTGCCGCCGAACGTCTGCGGTTGCACCCAGGCGATGTTCACCGGACCGCTCGACGGGTCCCAGTTGAAGAGCGCGAAGTTGGTCATGCTGAGGTCGGTGTTGTCCCAGCCGTAGTTGCGCCCGAGCACCAGCTTGCTGAAACGATCGACCGACGGGCCGTTCTCGACGCAGTAGCGGTTGCCGTCGGCGGCGCGCCAGGCGCCGCCGAACGGGTTGCGCACGCCGAGCGCGTAGATGTAGTCGCGCGCGTCGGCGGTGCCGCCGTTGTAGTACGGGTTGCTGGTGACCGGCGCGCCGTTGAGCTGCAGGCGCAGGATCTTGCCGCGGTACGACGACAGGTTCTGCGCCGTCTGGAAGTTGAAGCCGTCACCCATGTGGCAGTACAGCTCGCCGCCGACGATCTCGAGGTTGGAGATCTGGTGCGACTGGCCCTGCACCTCGCCGGTCATGTTCAGGATCACCTGCCGCGACGACGAGGTCAGACCGCCGTTGGTACTGGTGAGCCGCGTGATGCGTGGGTAGTTCTGCCCGCTCGTGCGCCACAGGTGGGAGGCGAACACGTCGCCGCTGACCGGGTCGACGCAGATGCCGGTGAGGCCCTGTTCCCCGCTGCCCGGGAACAACCCCGATGGCGTGTAGTTGAGCAGGCCGGACGCGTACCACAGCACCGTGCCGTCGTTGGTCACCGTGCGGATCGAGCCGTAGAGCTCACTCACGTAGTACTTGGGGCTGCCGGGCAGACTGCCGGGATTGGGCACGAAGGCGATGTTGACCGGCATCGTCATGCCGGTGGCGACGACGTCGACGACGAAGCCCGGGCGCCGCGCGACCCACGGCACGTCGAGGCCGCGCGCCAGCGTGCTGAACTCGGGCACGTAGGCGGTGGCGACGGCGTCGAAGGTGGCGCCGTGTTCACCGACCCAGAAGGCGCGGCGTTGGAACGGTGCCAGCGTGACCGCGGGCAGACGGATCACGTGCCGTTCGCAGTTGCCCGAATGCACCGTGAGATCGGTCGCCGGCAGGCTCAGCACGCTGCCGGTGTTGCCGGCTTCGATCACCACGCGCACGGCGCGGTGCAGCGGCAACGGGCCGGGATCGGTGGTGCGGTTGCCTTGGCCGGGATCGGCGTCGAGGCGCAGCAGCAGCCAACGCGAATCGGTCTCGAGCCGCAGCAGCGGGTTCGGCGTTCCGGTCGGCAGGTCGATGGCGACGCCGTTGCCGTCGGTCCACGTCGGCGGCGGGTTGCCGACCACGTCGTCGAGCAGCAGCGGCGATTTGACGTCGGCGGCGCCGGTGGCGAACGGCACCTGCGTCCACGGGCTCCACTGCGTCGCCGGCGCGCCGCTGTCGTCCTGGTGGCGCACGCGCAGCACGTACTGCGTGCTCGCGAACAGGCGGTTCCAGCCGCCGTGCGAGTTCTCGAAGGTGCCGTCGCCCAGGTGCGTGTGCACACGTTCGACACCGGTCAGTCCCGCAGCGACCCAGACGCGCTGGTTGGGGGTGACGGTCCAGATCTCCCAGTCGGTGGCCGCGTGCTGATCGCCGGCGTCGGGATCGGCGAACGGCGCCGTCTCCATGTGCACGTCGTTGGGGTTGAGGATGCGGCCCGGCGGTGACGGTTCGGTGATCGTCGGTGCGCTGGGCGGGTGATTCTGCGCCGCGAGTGCGGCGACGAGGTTCACCGACAAGGCGGCGACGAGGAGCGAATGTCTGGCGGTCGTCTGTCTGACGGTCATCTGTCTGGCGGTCATCGTGAGGCCGTGGTCAGTTGCCGATGGTGATGGACAGCGCGTCGCTGAGCCGCAGCGGACACGCGGCGCCGACGAACTCGGCGTACTGCACGGTCAGCTGCAGGCCGCAGAACGCGGGGTCGGTGACCGCGCCGATCGCGAACGAAGCTGCGCCCGTCGCGTCGACGGCGGTGCCGCTGACGAACGGATTGCCGACGTGCACGGTGCCGGTGCAGCCCGGCAACAGGCCGCCGAGCGGCTGGGCGTTGGCGCCGATGCCGGCGGCGAAGAAGCCGAGCAACGTGGAAGGCGTGGCGCCGGCGACGTTCCAGACCAGCGGGCAGCCGAGCGCTCCGGGGCTGGTGGTCGCGATGGTCGGTCCGTTGCCGCCGCCGAGCCACGTCGGGCCGCCGTTGTTGCCACACGCCAGGCAACCGGACACGTTCGCGGCGAGGATCGCGCAACTGCCGTTGGGGTTGGAGCTGTTGCCGAAGGTGATGCCGGTGAGCACCAGTCCGGCGAGCGGGCTCAGGTCGACGGTGCTGCGTTCGATGCGCAGCGGCAGGCCGGGCAGCGCGCGATCGGTGTCGCCGCAGCCCAGGTAGCTGCCCCCGACCCAGTCGGACGCGACCAGCGTCGTGGTCACGGCGCCGGTGGCGAGCACGAAGGTCACGTCGAACGCGGCGCCGCCGCTGCTCTGGTAGAGGAAACTCGCCGTCGACGCGGCGTCGAGCAGGATCGGCGCGGCCAACGTCGTCGTCTGCGGGCCGGTGAGGTCGACGGTCGGCAACCAGCCAGGTTGCACGCCGTAGCTGTCGCCGTCGGGCACGGTGTCGAAGGCGCGCGCGCCGCCGTCGACGGTGTTGCGGTTGCCGAGCATCACCAGATCGAGGCTGCCGGCGGTGTCGACCAGCGCGAACTCGGCGAGCAGCGGATCGTTCGGCACCCCGGCGCGGAAGTCGAGGCCGCGGCTGGCGATCGACCGGTAACCATTGGGCGCGTCGGGCAGCTGGTCCTCACCGGCGTGCACGACGCCGTTCCAGTTGTAGTTGAGCTCGAGCTGGTGCACGAGCTTGGGCGTCGCCGCCGGCTCGACGTTGACGCCGTAGATGCCGTAACCGGCGGTCTGGTTGCTGCGATTGCCGAAGCGGATCTCGACGAGGGTCTCACCGGCGTCACCCGACAGGTCGACGACGTGTTCGACGAGGTTGAGGTTGTTGCCCGGGTTGGCGCGGTCGACGTTGGCGCGGCCCGGGAACACGCCGCCGAACCAGTCGGGGCCGGTCAGCGTGCTCGTGCGCGTGGCACTGCTCTGGTAGACGAAGGTCACGTCGAACGAACCGCCGCCGTTGCTGACGTGGAACAGCACACTCGCTCGCGACGACAGACCGATCGGCAGCGGCGTCGCCAGCATGGTGCTCTGCGGACCGGTCTGGTTGGCGTTCGCCAACCAGTTCGGCATCACGCCGAGGTCGTCGTTGTCGGGTACCGTGTCGAACGGCCAGTTGCCGTTGTCGACGGTGTTGCGGTTGCCCAGGTGCACCATGTCGAGCACGCCGGGCACCGCGACCACGGCGTAGCGGTTGAGCAGCGGATCGACCGGCACGCCGGCGGTGAAGTCGAGCGCGCGGTCCGAGATCGCGCGGAAACCGTTCGGCGCGTCGGGTTGGCCGGTCTCGCCCAGGTGCGCGATGCCGTTCCAGTTGTAGGTGAGGGGGACCTGGACCGTGGTCTGTGCGAACAGAGTGGTGGCCGCGGCGAAGAGGGCGAGGGCGAGTCGGAGCACTGGTGAGCGGCTGAGGGGGCCGCGACACCGTAGCCAAAGCACGTCGCCTTGCGCAGCCCCGCGGGCGGACAATTGCCCGCCGCCGCGGCGCTACTTCTTCGGTTGGCCGTGCAGCCCGAGCTTCTCGAGCTTGGGCGCGATCATCACGCGGCAGTACCCCTGGTTGGGGTGGTTGCGGAAGTAGTCCTGGTGGTATGCCTCGGCGGGCCAGAACGTCGGTGCCGGGGTCAGTTCGGTGACGATCGGGTCGCGCCACTTCGCTTGCGCGCGCGCGATCGCCGCCAGCGCCGCGGCCTTCTGCCGTTCACTGTGGAAGAAGATCACCGAGCGATACTGCGTGCCGACATCGGCACCCTGACGGTTGAGCGTCGTCGGGTCGTGCGACTTGAAGAACCAGTCGCACAGCGCATCGAACGAGATCACCTGCGGGTCGAAGGTGACCTGGACGACCTCGGCGTGCCCGGTCGCGCCCGAGCAGACCTGTTCGTAGGTGGGCTTGTCGACGGTGCCGCCGGCATAGCCCGAGACCACGTCCTTGACGCCGTCGAGCAGTTCGAGCACCGCCTCGGTGCACCAGAAGCAGCCGTTGCCGAAGGTGGCGAGTTCGGTGGTCGCTGCGGTCGGCGCCGGGTCGGTCGGGGAGTCGGCGGGCGTGGGGGAGTCGTTCATGACCTTGGCTTCTGCTGATGGCTGGGCGGCAGGACTGCCGTCTGCGGGAGTGCTCGAGGTGACGGTGCTGGGGCTGTCACCGGGCCCGATCGGCGGCGACGGCAGCGAGCCCGGCGGTTGGGAACAGGCGACGGACAGCAGCGCCATCAGGCAGTAGAGCAGGCTGAGTCCCGACCACGAGCGGTGCACGGTGGACATGGCGGGCAGGATAGGTCGCGGTGTGTTCAGGCCAAGGGCCGCCGCGAATGTGATGGTGGCCCTTCCTGAGAACAGGCCCTCCAGTAACATGCGCGCCGCCGGCGGCTCACCAACCACGCCGGCCTGGGGCGCACCGAAACGACACCACGACGAGGTGGCTTCCTCGTCGGTCCGCCCCTGCCAGCCTGTAGTGCCGCGAGGAAGTCAGACCTGCATGGGCAAGAGACTCTACGTCGGGAACCTTCCGTACGACGCCGACGAAGCCGGGTTGCGCGAGCTGTTCGCACAGGACGGCCGCGTCGTCGAGCGTGTGCACATCGTGCTCGATCGAGAAACCCAGAAGCCACGCGGCTTCGCGTTCATCGAGATGGGCAGCGAAGAACAGGCGCGCGCCGCGCTGGCCAGCCTCGACGGCACCATGTTCGGCATGCGCAACCTGCGCATCAGCGAAGCCGAAGACCGCCGTCCGACTGGCCCGGGTGGCGGCGGCGGTGGTTTCGCCGGCGGCGGTGGCGGTCCTGGCGGTCCGCCGCGCGGCCCGCGCCCCGAACGGCCGATGGGCCGGCCGGCGCCGAGCTCCAGCCCGCGCCCCGCGCCGAGCGGTGGTGGCGGTGGCGGTGGCGGCTCCTACGGCGGCGGTGGTGGTGGCTACGGCGGCGGGTCCGACGACCGCGGTCCGCGTTTTGGCCCCGATGCCAGGCCCAAGCGGGAACGCGACAAGGAATTCAGCAAGAAGCCCAAGCGGCGCTTGGGTGACGATGGTGATGACGATGACTTCGGCGGCCGTCGCGGTGGTCATCGCTTCGACGACGACGACGACGAATAGGCGGGCCCTCGCGCCGGCCGTTCAGTCGCGTCGATAGAGCGCCGCGATCCGCTGCAGGTGTTCCATCTCGGCGGCGAAGCCCGGGTGCTCCGAGCGGCGTGTCGCCGGCGCCGGCGCCAGCTCCTCACCGGCGCCGGGGCGGCGCAGCAGCGAGAAGCAGTCCTGCAGGTGTGGCGTCGACCACTGCACCAGTTCCTGCGCCACGCACGACAGCCCGGCCGTGATCGCCGCGTGTTGCACCGCGTCCGCGTCGACACCAGGATCGCGCCAGTGCGGATTGGCGATCGTCGGCTTGCCGTCTTCGCCGCGGAACGCGCCCAGGTTCGAGTGGTGCAAGAACGCGTGCGCTCCGGGTCGCAGCGCGCGCGCCAGTTCGTGCAGGTAGGCGGTCAGCACCTCGAGGTCGACGTGCACCAGCGAGTCCCAGCTGATCGCGAAGTCGATCGAGGCGTCGGCGACGCCGGGCAGGCTGCGGCCGTCGTTGGGCACGAAGTGCGCGTGCGCGACGTCCGCGAACCGCTGCCTGCAGCTCGCGACGCAGCCTTCGACCAGATCGACGCCGGTGTAGCGCGTGCAAACCGGCAGCAGGAACTGCGTGATGCGCCCGTGGCCCGGCGCGATCTCGAGTACGTGGTCGGTGGGCAGGTGGGAACCGATGCGCGGCAACAGGGTGCCGCGCCACAGCGACTGCGAGCCACCCCACGCCGCCGACCATTCGTCGCCGCGTTCGCGCCACGCGAACGAGGACCAGGAGCGGCGATTGTCGTCGATGGAGGGCATGGTGACGGCAGACTCTCGGGGGGCGGGGTGAGGCCGTCAACAGGGCGGGCTCTTGGCCTGGCCAGCTCCGGGATGCATCACGGATTGCGTGGCGAGCACGAGATCTGCGCGCGCCGGCCGAAGCTTCGTGAGGCTTGTCCCGGGGCAGCAGTCCATGGCTACCTCAGTTCCGCACCATGCAGATCGCGGCGATCGGCGTGATCGCTACTCGTTTCCGGATTCCACGATTAGCATGGGGGCGTGCGAGATCGCTCCAACCGCAGCGTGACCTCCCGCGTCATCCGGCCGGGGCAGCAGGAGCCGCCCGACCTCGATTGGCAAGCCCTGTCGATGGAACAACGAATCGACGCTGTCTGGGAACTCACCAAACTCTGCTACTCCTGGAATCACGACGACCCCGGTGCACTCCGACTTCAGCGACTTGTTGTCCACATTCAACGCCCACGGCGTTGAGTACCTCGTGGTCGGCGGCCATGCCTTGGCGGCGCATGGCTTGATCCGCGCGACCAAGGACATGGATGTGCTCGTGCGGCCGAGTCCCCAGAATGCGCCTCGGGTGTTCGCGGCGTTGGCGGCCTTTGGCGCCCCGTTGCAGGATCTGACCGAGCAGGATCTGGGCACCCCTGGCCTGATCTTCCAGATCGGTGTGCCGCCGGTGCGCATCGACGTGATCACGGTCATCGACGGTGTCGAGTTCGAAGACGCCTGGCGATCGCGAGCAACCGCGAGGCTCGGAGGCGTCGAGGTGCCGGTGCTCTCACGCCATCACCTGATCGTCAACAAGAAGAAGGCCGGGCGAAAGCAGGACCTGGCCGATGTCGAGTGGCTCGAGAAGAACGGGGGAAGTGGCGCGCGGTGACGCCCGATGCCGGCGGCCGCGGAGTCGGCGTGAGGACCTGGCTGCCCGCTGTGCAAGAACGCCAAGCCGCGTGTAGTTCCTGCAACGCCGATCGGCCGCGGCGCGAGTTCCGCCCTGCAACGCACTGCAACACCCTGCGCCCGGCGCGCGGCACGTCGGTTGCGCACATCGCCGCATGCCCTTGCGCCCGCCCGCGGTCAACATCGCGTTCCTGCTGGTCGCACTCGCCAGCTTGTGGCTGGCCATGACGCTGCCGGTCTTCTCGCAGGAGGCCTACTACTGGACCTACTCCCTGCATCCGGATCTGTCGTACTTCGACCATCCGCCGATGGTGGCCTGGCTGATCTGGCTCGGCACCAGGCTGCTCGGCGATGGCGCGATGGGACTGCGGCTGGGGTCGTGGCTGTGTGGCATGGTGACGACCTGGGCCGGCCTGCAGGTGCTGCGGGACTTCGGCGTCGACGGCCGCGGTCAGTCCCTGTGGATTCTGGCGGCCGTGGCGTCGCCGGTGTTGCTGATGGCGCACTTCCTGGCCAACCCCGACGCGCCGTTGGTCGCCAGTTGGAGTGTGACGTTGTTGGCGCTGTGGCGCGCGCGCGAGGGGCGGGCATCGGGCGAGCGAGCCAAGTGGTGGATCATCGCCGGCGTCGCGGCGGGCTGCGCGTTGTTGAGCAAGTACACGGGCGTCTTCCTGGCCGTCAGCGGCGCCACGCTGCTGCTCGTCGATGCCAAGATGCGGCGCCAACTCGCCGGCCCATGGCCCTACCTGGCGGTGCTGACCGCGGCCTGCGTCTTCCTGCCGGTGCTGCTGTGGAACGCGAGCCATGACTTCGCTTCGTTCCGCTTCCAATCCGAGCACCGTTTCGCGGATGCCAGGTTGGGCACACACTGGTTGTTCCAGTTGCTCATCACGCAGTTCGGCCTGCTGCACCCGCTGATCGCGCTGCTGACCCCGTTCGCCATCCTGTGGCTGCTGCGCACCTGGCGCGGCGGCGACCTGCGGGGCTTGTGGCTGCTCGCCTTCACGTTGCCGCTGCCGCTCTACCTGATGTTCACGTCGTTGTGGATCCAGGTCAAGGCCAACTGGTTGGTCCCGGCCTACGTGCCGCTGACGCTCGCGATCGTGTTCTGGTGGCGCCAGTCCGCCAACGTCACCTGGGGGCCACGCGTGCGCCGCGTCGCGGTCGCGAGCCTGCTGTTCGTGCCCATGCTGCTGCCGCTCGCGCCGATGATCCGGCTCGTGCCGTCGAGCCGCGGCACTTCGTGGAGCGGCTGGCCAGAGATCGCCGCCTGTGCGGACAAGTGGGAAGACCTCGTCGACGTCGAGGACGGTGTCGAGGGCAACATGTTCTTCTTCGCCGCCGACTACCGCGACGCGGCGCAACTCACCCGCGGCCTCCACCAGTTCGAAGCTGCCGAAGAAGGTGGAGCAGCGGCTCCGGAAGAGCCCATCCTGGCGCAGAACGTGTTCGGTACGCCGGCCCTGCAGTTCGACTTCTGGGAACAACCGGGCGCGCGCATCGGCCAGCACGCCGTGTTCGTGCTGACCCGACCCAAGGGCCGTGAGGAGATGGTCGAACAGGCACGCGCCCGCTTTGCGTCGGTCGAACTCGTCGAGAGCCTGCCGATCCGTTGCGTCGGCGTGCACGTGTTCGACGCCGATCTCTACCTGTGTCGCAACTACGCTGGTCCCCGCCCGCACTAGCCCATGCGAGGATCGTCCTTCCGCCGACGGCATTGCCGCTTGGTGATCCTGATCGTGGCGTTGCCCCTCGGCAGCGCCTGCGCCGCGCCGCTGCGGCGCAGGCCATGCGCAGGACCCGACGCGGGGCTCGATCTGCGCGCGGGCAGTGCGTTCGTCGAAGCGAAGGCGCACTACGGCATCCCGGTGCTGCAGCAGTCGATCTTCTGGGATGGCAATGGTGAGGTGGACGACGTCGGCGTCGGTCTGCGCGTTTATCGCAACATCGCCGATGGTTGGGCCCTGGGAGGCGGCATCGTCGCGTCGAACTGGTTCGTATCCGGCGCCGATGTGCAGAGTCTGGAGGCCGAAGGGGTGCTGCGTTGCTACCCGTTCGCGGGCTCGCGGCTGTTCCTGAGCGGCAACACGGGCTTCCAACAGGCCAACGACGCGATCCCACCCGGCGGCACGGAATGGAACTTCACGTTCGGGTTCGGCCCCGGCTACGACGTTCCCATCGCCGAACACACGAGCTTGCTGATGGCCGCGGACTACCACCACATCTCGAACGCGCTCGGGCACGAGAACCCGCACAATCCGAGTCAGAACGAAGTCCGCCTGTGGATCGGCCTGGGTTGGAACTTCTGAGTCGGCGCGTCGCTCTGCGCGGCAGAACTACGGGCGGCGTGGCGACGGCTCGGCGTCCTTGCCGCGCTCCATCGCCGCCTTCTCGATCGCCTCGATCGGCTCCTCGCCCCACAGGGAGTGCACACCGCCCTCCGCGTCGAGTGCGACCCGCCACCAGCCCGTGCCCTTCACGGCGATCAGGCGCGCCTTGATCGTCTCGCCGTCGGCCTCCACCTGCAGACCCTCGGGGTAGTAGCGGAACGAGGAACGCGCGACCTCCTTGCCGTCGACGATCACGGGCTCGGCGCCGGTGTCGCCGTCCAGCGCGAGCACGCTTGCGTCGGGCAGCTCGGGCGAACCGACGAGTTCGCCGAGCGAGGCGGCGCGTTTGCCGGTGCGCTTCTCGAACGCGGTGAGCGCGGTGTGCACGGCGCGCGCGTGGTGGTTGGCGATGCGGTTGCGCAGGTCTTCGAGCAGCCACTGCCAGCCCATCTGGAAGTTCGTCGACAGGAGCGGTCCGAACGCCGTGGCGATCGCGTGGCCGTCGGGGCCGCCGAGTGCGCCGAACATCACCAACGTCGCGTGGTCGTCGGCGACGCGCAGCACACCGCGCCCGCGCGACAGATGGGGGCCGACGACGTCGGGTTCGGGCATCTCGTCGAGCGGCACGAGCGGCTTGCTGTCGCTGATCGCCAGCATCGGGCTGGCCAGCGGCATCCAGACATCGTGCAGCGTCGCGTGGATCGCGGCGCCGTCGAAGCGCAGTTCGAACCCGGGCATCGGCACGCCCGGGCCATCGCCGCGCCGGGCGTCGCCGACGTCGAGCGCAGGCGGAGCGCCGTCGGCTTTCGCGCGCAGCAGCGCGCGCAGGGTCGCCGGGCTCTCCGCGAAGTGGATCGTGCCGTCGACGAGGGCGTAGGTCGGCTGCAGTCCCTGCGGCAAACCCTCGAACTGCAGCTGCACCGTCTTGGCGCCTTCGAGCTCGCGTTCCTTGATCTCGAGGCCGGGGTGCTGGTGCAGACGTTCGAGCAGCCGTCCGAGCGCCGCTTCGTCGACGATGCCGAAGCTCGCGAACAGGCGCGGGACCACTGCGCCCTTCGCGGGGCAGCCGATCGCGAGTGCGGCGCCGCCGGTCCAGGCGCGCTCGATGTCTTCAGCGAGTTCGAGTTCGGTGAGCGTGTCGAGTTCGGCGACCGTGAGCAGCGCGTCGACCGAACGCGTGAGGGCTTCGACGTCGAACGCCGTGCGCACCTGCAGCAGTGCGCCGTCGGGCAGCGGTTGCGGCGGCAGGGGCGCCATGCCGCGCAGCAGCGCGCCGAGCAAGCCGCCGGGTTCGGCCTTCAAGCCGACCGACACGTCTTCGCGGATCTGCCCGTCTTCCACCGACCAGCACAGCGTCAGCGTTGCCACCTTGTCGAGGCCGAGTGCCTCGAGCACCGTGCTCACCGTCTCGTCGTCGTCTTCGAAGACGGTGATCATGCGCAGGTACTGGCCGATGTCGACGCGCATCTCCACTCGCGGTGGCCCGTTCTCGCGCGCTTCGAGTCGACCACCGGTTTGTGGCGCCATGCTGCCCGCCGCGAAGAAGTCCTCGGTGCCCAGCAGCCACCACGGTGTGGGCGGTCCGAAACTCACCATGCCCATGTGCTGCGGCGGCGCTTCGTCGTCGATCTCGAGTCGCAGCGCGGGCCGCTCGAACGCCGTCTGTGTCTCGGCGAGCTTCATGCCGGCGGGAACGTCCTGTCGCAGGTCGCCCACGAGCGCCTCGAAACGCGCCGCGAGCCGTTCGCGGCCCGACGACGTCGGCACCAGGACGAACGACACGGCCATGGTCGGCCACTGCAGTTCCGCGGGCGCCGCTTCGTTCTCGGGCCAGATCGGGGTCGAGGATGCGATCCAGGTGTGCACGTCGCGCCAGTCGATCTCGAACATCGCCAGCTCGGCGCGCGTCGCGACGTCGCCTTCGCGCGGGTCGAACTTGCGCAGCCGGTTGACGAGTTGTTGCCACTGGGCCACGGGCTCGAGGTAACCCTGTTTGCCGATCGCGAACGCCGCGGCGACGTCGGCTTCGGCGAACAGCCGGCCGAGCGCCGTGCCCTCGGCTGCGGCGAGCAACCGGGGTGCGTCGTAGACCGCGATCTGCACCATCGGGTCCTTGGCGACGTAGATCGTCGGCGTCTGCGCGGGCGCGAACGCGGCAACGGCGAGCGCGGTGACGAGGGGGGCGAAGCGGGAGGCACACATGCGGGCAGCAGTGTAGCCGTGACCCTCACCGGCGGCGGCTCGCGGCGCATCCGAACCCTGTTGGAGTCGGCCTGCGCGCTACCGAGTCATGCGCCGTTGATAGGCCTGCTGCCAGCGTTCACTGAGCTTGGGGCTGGTGTCGCTCGCACCCGGCGCCGTGAACTCCACCTGCACGCTGCCATTGGGCTGGCGCCGCAGATCGATGGTCACTTCGCCGGCAGCCGTCGTGCCGACGATGTGGCCGGCGGCCCGATCGGCCGAACGCACCTCGACGCCGACGTCCGTCGCTGCCGCGAGCGCTGCGTCGAACGTGCGGTCGTAGGTCGACGGCACCGGCACCGGCACCGGCGGCGGCGGGGGGATGAAGCACCCGGTCAACGGCAGGAGCACGGCAGCGAGTGCGGAACGGCGATTCATGGTGTGACCTCGGGGGCGAATCCTAGCGTGCGACGCCTTTCGAACTCGGACTGACCGCGCGCGCCGCGACCATCGCCGGCCCCAACCGGCCGGCTCGTTCGGCGTGGCCGGCCGCCGCCGAACGTGGTGCTGCGCCCCTGCCCGCTGATCGGCGGTCAGAACGGGTAGCCGACACTGAAGTGCAGCACCCACTCCTCGTCGCCGGGCTGCTGGTCGGGGTTCCACGCGGCGTCGAGGCGCACCGGGCCGATCGGCAACAGCAGCCGCAGTCCGCCGCCCAGCCCGTAACGCATCTCGTCGAGCGAGAAGTCCTGCACCCTGCTGCCGACGTTGCCGGCGTCGGCGAACAACGCCGCCTCGAGCGTATCGAGGAGCGGGAAGCGCAACTCGGCGCCGAAGAGGTTGAGGTACTCGCCGCCGGTCGGGTTGCCCTGTGTGTCCTTCGGCCCCAATTGCGACTCCTCGAAGGACCGCACCGACCGCTCGCCACCGTTGAACCAGCGCAACTGCAGCGGCACGTTGGCCGAGCCGTCGTGCGCCCACAGGGCGCTCTGTTCGGTGCGCAGCACGAGATGGGCCGATTCGGACAGCGGCAGGTGCAACGCCGCGCGGAACGTCAGCCGGTCGAGGTCGACGTTGGCGCCGAACTCGGGGGCGATGCGTTCGAACGACAGGGATTCGGTGTGGCCATGTCTGGGGAACAGCAGGTTGTCGCGGCGGTCGTTGCGCAGTTCGAGGAAGACCTTGCCCTCGACGAAGTCCACCAGCTGGTCCTGGGGCAGCGAGGTGAACGCCGTCGCGTCGGTGCGGTTGCGATACGTGTAACCCACGCGCGCCGTCAGCCCCTCGGCCAGGGGATGGGCCAGGGCCAGCGTGCCGCCGAACGCTTCGTCGGTGAACGACGGCTCCTCGCGGCGGAAGTACTCGCCGCTCACCGTCAGCGTCGAGCCGATGCCCAGGAAGTCGGAGTCGGTCAGCGTCAGGTCGCTCGAGTACCCCTTCATGTTGACGCGGTTGTCGAGTGCCAGGCCGCGGCCGGTGCCGAAGACGTTGGTGTCCTCGAGGCGCAGGCCGGCGCGGAACTGCTCGTAGGAGCCGTAGCCGGCCAGGAACTCGATCGAGCGCGAATCGTTCTCTTCGACGGCGATGGTGAGGGCCAGCCGCGACGGATCCTCGGGCAGCGGCGTTTCGGCGATCTCGACCTTGCGGAACAGGCCGATCCGGTAGAGCCGCCGCAGCGCTTCTTCGACCTTGGCGCCGTCGTAGCGGTCGCCGGGGGCCAGATCGAGCTTGCCGAGGATCACGCCGTCCATGGTCTTCTGGTTGCCCGCGACCGCGACGCTGGCGATCGTCGCTCGCGGGCCGGGATCGCCGCTCACGCGCAGATGCCAGGCGAAGGGCTCGCCGGTGACGGGTTGCGTGGCCACCTCGACCTGCGGCCGCGGGTGCCCGGCTCTGCGCAGGGCATTACGCAGGACATCGCGGTAGCCGTAGATCTCGTTGTCGGCGCAGACCTTGCCCACCGGCAGCGTGGGCAGGGCCGGGCCGAGCGCGGTGCGCAACGCCGCGGCGACCTCGACCGTGCGGATCGTGTGCACGTTCCCTTCCTGGATCGCGATCTCGACCGAGGCCACCCCCTGGGTCAGGTCGAGGTCGATCTGCGGCCTGGCGACCACCGCGTCGAGGCGGCCGCGGGCGCGGTAGAAGGTGCGCAGCTGCTCGACGAAGTTGAGCACTTCGGCTTCGACGAACGCCACTCCACCCAGGCTCAGCAGGCCGATGCGCCGACGCGACCACAGGGAGAGCAGTTGGCCGGAGTCGTAGACGCTGTTGCCCGACAGCTTCATCAGGGTGGTCACCAGCGGCCCTTCGTCGACCAGGAGCTTCACCTGCACAGTCGTCGGCCAGGGTGCATCTTCGGCCGGTGGTGAGTACTCGTAGCTGACCTTCGCCACGGGATGACCCTGGGTGCGGTAGAGGTCCTCGACCTCGAGAGCGGCGTCGTAGACCGCCGACTCACGCGTCGGATCGCGCGACAGGTCCAACAAGTAGTCTTCGATGCGTCGCAGCAGCGTGTTGCTGCTCAGGCCATCGTTGCCGACGATGGTGCACGTGACTTCGACCGGGGCCTTGCCGGAAGCGTCGGGCCGGTCGGCTTTGTAGCCGGGTTGCAGCACCCCGCACGCGGCGGCGAACAGCCACGACAGCGCGGCGCACCAGCGATGGCGCCGACATGGCCGGGGGCAGCCGCGCGATGCCGACGCGGGTCGGTCGATCATCGGAACCTGAACCGGAGCACGAGCCCCAGGTTGTAGTCCTCGTAGGCATCGCGCTCGACCTGCACCGAGAAGCGCGGCAGCAGCTCGTACTCGACCAACACGCTCTCGGTGCCGTTCTGGCTGACCTCACGCCCGGTTTCGATGGTCAGCCGGTCGAACAAGCTGCCCCCGCGCTCGGTGCTCTCGCTGCCGAAGTAGTTCTCGAACACCTCCTTGGCCAGGTAACCGCCGACGAACCGCGCCTGCTCGCCGACGCCGCGTTCGGCGAGAGTGCTGGGCAATTGCCCCGTGGTCAGCAGCACGATCAAGTCCTGCGGCGGCAGGGCCGGTACCGACGTCAACTGCACCTGCGGCTGGTCGTAGCGCCCGGTGATCGACATCGTGACGACGATGCCCATGCGTTTGCCGGTGGCGTTCACCAGCAGTTCGGGGAACAACGGCTGGCCGCGCGTGAACGTCAACAGCCCGCTGTCGACGGTGAGGTTGGCGCCGGGGAAGCGCAGCATGCCCTTGCGCATCGACATCGTGCCCTCGAGCCGCGGGGCGCTGCCGCTGCCGCGCAGATGGGCGGCGACGTCGATGTCGCCGTCGACCACGTGCGTGCGCACCTCGAAGGGATCGCGCGTGGTGATCTTGACGTCGAGGTCGATGCGGTCGCCGATGGCCGGGGGCAAGGGGGCCAATTGCAGGCCTTCGTTCACCGCTGCGCCGGTGTGGCTGCCCAGGGCCGGCAGCACCGAGATGCGCCGCACGTACTTGCTGCCGCGCCCCAGCCGCACGTCGCCGCGGACCGCGATGGCCTGCGGCGTGCCGGTCGCCGTCGTATGCAGGCTGGCGCGGACCTTGGCGCCGTCGCCGCGATAGAGCAGCAGGTCTTCGCCATCGACTCGCAGCGTGAGGGCCGCGTTCGCGAACGACTCGACGAGCAGCCCGTCCGGTTGGCGCAGGGAGCCTTGCGCCGAGAACCGGCCGGCGCCGAGCACGCCCGTCAGCGAGTGCAGCTGCAACTCGTGCCGGTCGCCGCGCAGTTCGGCCGTGAGGCGCTCGAGCCGCGGCATGTCGTCGAGTTTGAGTTCGCCGTCCCACAGGGACAGTTGCGCCGTGCGCAGCACGGACAAGCCCAGGGACGGGCCGAGCATGCCGTCGAGAGTGACCTCGCCGCTGACGAGGCCGCGCACCGGCAACCTGCCGAGCAGGTTCGCGGGCAGCTTCTCGAGCGGGAACTCGTGCAGTCGGACCGCGCCGGTCAACGTGGTCCGGCTGGGGTCCATGGTGGCCAGGAGCAGATGGCTGCGGCGCAGATTGCTGGCCAGCGCCACGGTGAGTTCGCCGTCGCCGATGCGCAGCACCGAGGGCTCGAGGGTCGTGCCTTGTTCGTCGCTGCGGATCGTCGCGGTGAAGGAGACGGCCTGCCCGATGCCGAGCTGCGGATCGAGTGATGCCGAAGCGCTGGTCGTGATCGACAGGGTCTTCGCCGCCGCGTCGTCGGCCTTCGCTTCGAGCCGCAGCTGCGCGTCGGTCAGCGCCGGCAAACCCTCGCGGCGCACCTCACCGTCCGTGAGTGTCAGCAGCACGTGCGGCGTCAGTTCCTGCAGGTTGCCGGTGGCGCGCACGTGTCCGTTCAGCCGGCCGCCCAGTCCGGCGGTGTCGACCCACACGCCGGGCAAGGCCGCCAGGTCGAGCTCCTGCAGTTCGAACGCGAGTTGCAGCGGCACGCTCGACCAGGTGGTCACCGGCGCGAACAGCGACGTGATACCGCGCGCCACTTCGATGCCGCCGTGCAGCCGCGCCGGACCGATCGTGAGGTCGAACCCGCTCAACCTGGCGGAGTCGGCATCGAGCCGCAGCGTGCCTGCGCACACCGTCGGCGGGGTGTCAACACCGTCTGCCGCAGGCCCGAGTCGGGTGCGGATGCGCAGTTCCATGGCACCTTCCCGCAAGGGCGCGGGGGCCGCGCTGCCCGCCCAGTGCACGGGCACGATGCCGTCGCCGTCGATCACGATCTCGACCGGCGATTCCGGCGCGCTGCGCAGGTTCAGTTTGTCGACGTGGATGCCGTCGCCGTCGTGATGCGCCGACAGCTGCAGGGTCACCGGACCGGTCGGGCCCGGTCCAAGGTCGTGCGCGGCGAACAGCGGCGACAGCACGGCGGCCGGCACCATGCTGTCGAGCTGCAGCTCGACGGCCAGCGAGTCCGGATCGATGTTTCCAGCACGCAGACCCAGGCTGCCGTCGACGACGACGTTCGTCGGCGCGTCGGCGGCGAACCCTGCCGTGCGCAGCGCCAACACGTTCAGTTCTTCGGCGACGATCGCGGTGGCGTCGGCGCGCAATCGACCTCGCAGCCCGCCGATCGCGCCGCGTTCGCTGCGGCACTCACCGAGGTCCAGGCGCACCTGCCATCGCGGCTCGGCGAGGCTGCCGGTCAGGCTGCCGGCGCAGCTGCCGGAAGCCGTCGTGTTCCCCAACCACGGCAGGGTGCGCGCAAACTCGGTGAACGTCAGCGCGAACTGCACCGATCCCTGGGCCGCATCCCAGTCGTCACTGGTCAGTGTGGTCAGTGTGGTCAGCGGCAACAATCCGCTCTCGATCACCAGTTCGGCGCCGCGCGTGCGCAACGCGGCGCTGCCCAGGTGCAGCAGGCCGTCCTTGGCCGAACCAGTGAGCGTGCCCTCGATCGGCAGCAACTCCTGCAGCGCCGCCGGCAGCAGCGCTGCATGTGGGGCCAGGTCGTCGATGCGCACCACGAACCTGCCGGCGAGGTCGCGCAGGTCTGGTGCGGTCGCGAACGGACTCGGCAGGGTCATCTCCTGCAGTTCCACGGTGATCCCGGGCAGGTCGAGCGCCGCGCGTTCGATCGCCAGTCGTTGCTCGTCGAGTTGCAGCACGACGCGGCTCTTGGCCAGACGTTGTTCGCCGTGGGTGAGGTCGTCGAGATCGAGGTTGGCCTGCAGCCACAGCGGCGCCCAGCCGAAGCCGATTTCGGCGTGCAACGTGCCCTCGCGCACGCCGGCGCCAAGGCCGAACAGGTCGAGCACGGCGCCGGGATCGGCGGCGTCACAGGTGACGCGCAGCCGTTCGGGCGTCGGCGAGGTGCCGGGCGCTGGGGCGCGAACGGCGACGCGGACGCCGGCGTAGTCGGCGATGAGTTCGCGTTCGTCCGCACCGGGTTGCAGTAGGGCGGAGAGTGGACCTCGCCGTTCGCCGTGCGATGTCAGCACGTGCAGGCGATCGATGTGCAGGCTGGCTCCGTGTGGCAACCAGCGCCGCCACGGCTCGGGCGCATGGCTCGGATCGGGCGCAACGCTCGGCGCTGCGTTCGTGTCCGAGGTCGCCGGCCGAAGGTCGAGTTCGACCTCGGCGGCGGTGAGCGTGGCGGTGTGCAGGCCGGCGAGGTCGCCGCCGAGCAGTGTGTGCAGCGAGTAACTCGCTGCGACGCGCAGTCCACGGATGGCGCGCAGCGGTGGTTCCGCCCCTTCGACGACGATGTCCTCGGCGTCGAGGTTGCCGAGCCAGTTGCCGTGTAGAGCGCCGATCGACACGCGGCTGGCGCCGAGCAGGTCCGCGATCGTGGTTTCGAGCCGTGGCCGCAACAGCGGCACCAGCAGCTGCTGGCGGAAGACCCAAACCAGCAGCAGCAAGGCCACCAAGACCAACAGGCCGCGCCGCAGCCGCCGCAGCCACCGCCGCCTGGGCCGAGCCGGTAACGTCGCCGTTTCCGTCAATTCCGCGCGCTCCTCACCTGCCGCCGGTCGCAAGGATTCGCCTGGCGCGGCCTGCTGCCTCGGCCCGCGGCAGACCCGATGGCGCGACGGTGGCGGTGGTGCAACTCACGAGCATGCATGGCAAAGGGGTGGCGCATGGTAACGGGATGGCGTCCGTCAGCCGAACGCATGTTCGCCGAGCGAGGCGAAGTCGCGGCACGCCGCGATGGGCGCCGGACGACGCGGGGTGCGGCGGTGCTGCTGCGTGCCGATGCGCCGCTGCGCAGGTAGTGTGCAGGGTTGCTCGTGTGACTCGCCGCGAGCTGCTCGCGAGGGTGACGTCCGGGCTAGGGTGGTGTCGTCCACGTCTCCGAGCAGGTAGTTGGTCCCAGCGCGGTCGACGGGCATCGTGGGCCGGCCTACAGGAACGGCATGAGCGAACATTCGACCTGGTTGCGACCGCGGACCTTCGTGCTGGCGGTCTTCGCGTGGTGGACCTTCTGGTTTGCCGTCTCGATGGTGGGTGGGCTCGGCGTCTGGGTCGACGGCGTGCAGATGCCGTTGTTCTCCCGACAGGTGCTGCTGCTGCTCACCGTGCAGGCCGTGCCGCTGGGACTCGCCACGCCGATCCTGCTGCAGCTCGGCGCGAACTTCGCGGCGTCGTCACGGCGCGGCTCCTGGTGGCGGCCGGCGCTGTGGGTGCTGGTCTGTGCCGGCTCGCACGGCGTGGTCTATTCGCTGCACCAGGGCTGGCCCGAGGGCAGCTGGAGAGTCGTCGCCATGAGCTCGTTCAGTTGGGGCCTGCCGTACGCCGTGATCACAGCGGTCGGCATCGCGCTGGGTGAGCAGCGGGTTGCGTCGTGGCGCGAACGGGAACTGCTCGCGGCGCAGTTGCGGGTGTTGCGCGGCCAGCTGCAGCCGCACTTCCTGTTCAACTCGCTGCAGGCGATCGCGAGCGCGGCGCGACAGGACGCGGATGTCACGGTGCGCATGCTGGCCCTGCTCGGCGACCTGCTGCGGCAGACCCTGTGCGAACGGCAGGGGCACCTCGTGCCGCTGACCGAAGAGCGCGATCTGCTGTCGCCGTATCTCGAACTGCAGCGGCTGCGTTTCGGCGACCGGTTGACGATCACGGTCGATCTGGCGCCCGAAACGCTCGACGCCCAGTTGCCGGATCTGTTGCTGCAGCCGCTGGTCGAGAATGCGCTGTGCCACGGTATCGAGCGGGTGCCCGGGCCCGGGACCGTGGTGATCCGTTCGCGTCGCGACGGCGACGTGCTCGAACTGCAGGTCGCGGACGACGGTGCCGGCCCCGATGGCGGCGCCGGCGAAGGCGTGGGGCTGGGCGCGACGCGGGCTCGCCTCGTGGCGTTGTTCGGCGACCAGGCGATGTTGCGACTGGCGGCCGGCCCGGTGCGCGGTTCGGTCGTCACCCTGCGTTTGCCCTTCTCGGTGGTGGCTCGTGCCGCCTGATCCCGCGCCGCTCCGGGCGATGACCGTGCTGCTCGTCGACGACGAGTTGCCGGTGCGCGCGGCGCTGCGGCACGCACTGTCGCAGCAGCAGCAGGTCACCGTCGTCGGCGAGGCGGGTGATGGGCTGCAGGCGATCGAGGCCATCGAACAGTTGCGGCCCGATCTGGTGCTGCTCGACGTGCAGATGCCGGGCTGCGACGGCTTCGAGGTGCTCGAGCAGGTGCCGCCCGATCAGCATCCCGTGGTGGTGTTCGTGACTGCGCACGAACGCTACGCCCTGCGCGCGTTCGAGGCCCACGCCATCGACTACGTGCACAAGCCGTTCGACGACCTGCGGCTGCTCGCCGCGGTGGACCGCGCGCGGCAGTGGCTCGGCATACGTGACCCCGAGCGCCTCGAGCCGTTGCTCGCCGACGTCGCGGCGACGCGGCGGCGCGACCGGTTCGTGGTCAAGCAGTCCGGCCGGCTACGCCTGGTTGCGGCCACGGAGGTCGCCTGGATCGAAGCGCGCGGCAACTACGTGCACCTGCATCACCCGGACGCGACGTTCCTGGTGCGCACGACGATCAGCACGCTCGAGAAGAGCCTCGATCCGCGCCGGTTCGTGCGTGTGCACCGTTCGGCGATGGTGGCGTTGGCCCAGGTCGTCGAACGGCGGCGGCAGCCGGGCGGCGGCCATGCGCTGCTGCTGCGCAACGGCGAACTGGTGCCGCTCGGGCGCACGTTCCGCGCCGCGTTCGATGCCGCGTGGCAGGCGGGCGGCACGGACGACGACTGATCGGCGGGTGACGCGGCGTGTCCGATCCGGCACACTGCCGCCACCGTCGCCGCAACGCGGCCGAACCAGAGCGAGGCCGTGGATGATGCAGAAGTTGCTGCCTGTGCTGCTGCTGGTCGCGATCTCGTGGATCGTCGAAGCGCTCGACCAGTGGTTGTTGCTCGGCCTGGACCGCTTCGGGGTGCAGCCGCGCACCGTCGAAGGCTTGATCGGTGTGCCGCTGATGCCGTTCCTGCACGGCGGTTGGGATCACCTCATCGCCAACACCGTGCCGCTGCTCGTACTCGGCGCGATCGCGACGATCGGCCAGCGTTCGTTCGCCGCGGTGACCATTCCCCTGGTCCTGTTGACGGGGCTCGGCACCTGGTTGATCGCGACGAGCGGGGTGCACATCGGCGCCAGCGGGCTGATCTTCGGCTACTTCGGCTACACGGTGGCGCGGGGAGTGTACGCCGGGCATCTGGGCCTGCTGCTGCTCGCAGCAATCGTGATCGTGCTCTACGGCGGGATCATCTGGGGCGTGTTGCCGTCGCGCGCCGAGGTGAGTTGGGAAGGGCACCTCGCCGGTCTGCTCTCGGGCCTGCTGGTCGGTCGTACCGCCGGTCGTGAGGACAAGGCGGAACGGCGAAGGTGAGCGTTCGCCGGGGCGCGGTCGCCGACGCCGCGGGACCTCCGCCATCACCCTGCGGGCCGTGGCGCCGTTGCAGCTCTGGCCACTCGCGGCCGCGAAGGCGGCCGCCAATCGGCATTCTGAGCGGCCGTATCATGATTTCCTCTCGGCCTCTCAGCCTGCGTAGCGGAGCACGCCGGCCTTGGCCGCAGCAGTAGCCAGGCGTTCGTCGGCGGTCGCGAGCGGAGCCGGTGCAGTTCGGCGAGTTCGTTCGCCTCGTCGGCGAAGACCCATCCCATGGCGAACGACGTGTCGAGCACGCAGAGCCTCACCGGCGTTCCTCGTCGCGCAATTCATTCGGCGTGAGGTCGGGTCCGAGGCGCGCGCGGGCGCGCAAATCGCGCAGGTGGGTGACGGCCGCCCTGGCCCGTGCGCGGTCGATCTCCTGTTCCTGCAGGTCCAGCAGCGTCGGTGCTCGTTGCGCCTCGTCGCCAGCCGCCTGGAACCAGCGCAGTGCTTCCCGCACCACCTCGCTGGCGGTCGAGTATCGGCCGCTCGCGACCTTCTCGCGAACGAACTCGCTGAGCTGCGCCGACAGCGACACGTTCAGGGTGGACTTCATGCGGCCATCATCGGCCAAGAATTGGCACGCTTGCAAGTGGCCGTGCCATGGCCGGTTCGGGGCGGGGTGGCGGACGGCGGGAGGTGACCGTCGCATGAGCGCTTGCGCGGTGGCCAGTCCGCCGGCCGTGCGGCAAGCTGCGTCGCCATGCCGCACCGCTTCCACCGGACCCTGGCCACCATCCTGCTGCTCGTCGCGTCCTGCACCGCTCCACCGCCGGCCACACCGGCGACCTGCACCTACCTCGCGGGCGAGTTGCCGGCCGACGTGATCGCCGCGGCGGAACGCGCAGCGCCTGGTTTGCGCATCGTCGCCGGGCTCACCGCGGACCAGGCGATCGCGATGGCCGATCAGGCCGACGGCGTCGACGGCCGCCTCGTCGACGCCGAGTTCTTCGCCAAGGCCACGAAGTTGCGGTGGGTGCAGGCGATGAGCGCCGGCGTCGATCGTTACCTGGCGTTGCCGGGCATCGTCGGCGAACAACGCATCGTGCTCACGAACCTGCGCGGCGCCCACGGTCCGTGCATCGCCGACCACGTCTTCGCCATGCTGCTGGCGTTGACACGCGATCTGCGTCATCGCTTCGAACAGCAGGCGGCCGCACGCTGGGACGCCGAGGGTTCCGGGGTCACGCCGCTGGCGCTGCAGGGATCGACCATGCTCGTCGTCGGTTTCGGCGGCATCGGCAGCGAAGTCGCGCAGCGTGCGCACGGTTTCGGCATGCGCGTGATCGCGACCCGCCGCACCGACGCGCCCGCGCCGCAGTGGATCGCGCGCATGGGCAAGCCCGACGAGCTGTTGGCGATGTTGCCCGAGGCGGACGTCGTGGTCGTCTGTGTGCCGCTGACCAAGGAAACGGAGCGGCTGTTCGATGCGAAGGCGTTCGCGGCGATGAAGCGGGGCGCCTTCTTCGTGAACATCGGTCGCGGCAAGATCGTCGACACCGAGGCGCTCGTTGCGGCGCTGCGCGACCAGCGGCTGGCCGGCGCGTGCCTCGACGTGACCGAGCCCGAACCGCTGCCGCAAGACAGTCCGCTCTGGGCGATGCGCAACGTCGTGATCACACCCCACGTCGCGAGCCGGGCCGAGCTGACCCGGACGCGCAGCCAGGAGATGTTGGTCGAGAACCTGCGCCGGTTCGCGGCCGGCGAAGAGCTGCGCAACGTCGTCGACAAGCAGGCGGGTTACTGATTTCGGGGCAGCAACCACCCGCGGGCAGCAGGACCGCCGGGAAGCAACACCGCCACAGCGGGGTGGTGAGGATTCGTCGCGACCCACTGGATAGCTTGTCGTCCACCGAACAACGCCGAGCCCTCGGCGCCAATCTCATGAAACAGTACACAGCGGAATTCATCGGGACCTTCTGGCTTGTCTTGGGTGGCTGTGGCAGCGCCGTACTCGCGGCGGCCTTCCCCGATGTCGGCATCGGTCTGCTCGGGGTCTCGTTCGCGTTTGGCCTGACCGTGCTGACGATGGCCTACGGCATCGGTCACATCTCGGGCTGCCATCTCAATCCGGCCGTTTCGATCGGTCTGTGGGCGGCCGGACGCTTTCCGGCCGGCAAACTGCCGGCGTACATCGTTGCCCAGGTGCTCGGCGGGCTCGCTGCCGGTGGCGTGCTCTACCTCATCGCCAGCGGCAAGCCGGGGTTCGACCTCGCCGGCGGATTTGCGTCGAACGGCTACGGTGAACACTCTCCGGGCGGCTACTCGATGGTCGCCGCGCTCGTCACGGAAGTCGTGATGACCATGTTCTTCCTGCTCGTGATCCTCGGCGCCACCGACAAACGCGCACCCGCCGGCTTTGCACCGATCGCGATCGGGCTCGGCCTCACCCTGATCCACCTGATCAGCATCCCGGTCACCAATACCTCGGTGAACCCGGCGCGCAGCACGGGCGTGGCCCTGTTCGTGGGCGACTGGGCCGTCGGCCAACTGTGGCTGTTCTGGATCGCCCCCATCGGTGGTGCCTTGCTCGGTGCAGTGGTGCACAAGTTCATCAGCAGCGAAGAAGGCTGACGAACACGCCACGGGTCGACGAGCAGCCCGGCGCCCTTGGCTGGCGAATGGGCCTGTGACTCACCAGGCGAACGCCAATCCCGCCGTTCGCGGTTCGCGCCGATGCCACTTCACGGCTCGCCCGGCACCAGCAGCACCTTGGTGCAGCGGTCGAGCTTGCGGTCGAACAGCGAGTAGCCGTGCGCTGCGGCCGCCAGCGGCAACCGGTGCGAGATCAGCGCGGTGAGGTCGAGGTCGCCGCGCCGCAGGCGCGACAGCAGTTCGGGCATCAACCGGCGCACGGGCGCGCGACCGGTGCGGTAGGTGAGGTTCTTGTCGTAGAGCTGCGCTGGCCTCAACGCGAACGCGCCTTCGTTGTGCACTCCGGGCACGCTCAGGGTGCCGCCGTTGCGCACCAGACGCCATGCGAGCGCAGTCGCATCGGGATGACCGACCGCCTCGATGACGACGTCGGCGCCACGGCCGCCGGTCGCCGCGCGCACGGCGGCCTCGACGTCCTGCGCGGTGTGGTCGAGCGGCATGCCGCCGAACCGCGCCGCGAGCTGTAGTCGTTCGGGAACGGAGTCGACGCCGAACACCGCACCCGCACCGCGTTCGTTGCTGCCGAGCAGCGCACACAACCCGACGGGGCCCAGGCCGAGCACGACCACCACGTCGCCGGTGCTCACGGCGCCCTGTTCGGCGGCGTGGAACCCGGTGGCCAGCACGTCGCCCGCGAGCAGTGCGGGTTCGACGCCGACGCCTGTGGGCACGGCGACGAGCGACGCGTCGGCGTGCGGCACGCGCACCAACTCGGCTTGACCGCCGTGCAGGCCGCGGCCGTCCTGCACCCAGCCGAACAACTGGCTGTCCTGGCAGCGGCTGGTCAGGCCGCGTGCGCAGAACCAGCAGGCGCCGCAGTTGCTGCTGAACGGGCTGACGACGCGGTCGCCGACCCGGTACCGCTGCACGCCCGAACCCACCGCGGCGACGGTGCCCAGGAACTCGTGGCCGAGCACCGTGCCCACGTCGAGTCCCGCCTCGACACCGCGATAGACGTGCAGGTCCGATCCGCAGATCGCGGCGAGTTCGACGCGCACGATCACGTCGGTCGGTCGTTCGAGTACGGGGTCGGCGACCTCGGTGCAGGCGACCTCGAACGGTGAACGGAAGGTGACGGCGTGCATGGCGACTTCGTGGTGACCCTGCCAACGTTAGTCGCTTGCATCCGCCGCGGCAGCCGTCGATCGTCTTCGCGATGAGCAACTGCGACAGTCGCGGTCCGTGCCGCGCCGCTGCCCTGGCCTTCCTGCTGGCGGCCGCGTGTGGCAGCGGCAAGGAGACCGACCCGAACAACCGCGAGATCCCGTGGACCTACGGACCGACGACCGGTGGGGCCACCGCCGTGCACACGCAGGGCGCCGGCAAGGACGGTCCGCCCATCGCCGTGGGCTGGAAGTTCCGGCTGCTCGATGGCAAACGCCTCGCGGTGGTGCCGTACGAACTCGCGAAGGCCCACGCGCTGTTCGGCAAGGTGGTGATGAACATCGGTCTGTTCGATCAGACCGGCAAACAGATCGGCACGGTCCGTTCGGACGTGATCGCGGCGCAGGCAGCGAGCTTCACGTTCGAACTGGAGCCCGACGTCGCCAGCCGGTTGTGGGACGTGGTGATCTGGTTCCGCAAGCCCTGAGCGCCCGCCGTCAGATCTGCTTGTAGACCTTGGCCAGGCTCTCGCCGAAGACGTCGAGCTGCCACTCGCAGAAGTAACCGAACGGGGTGCACTTCACCGTGTAGCCACCGTCCTGCAGGCGCGCGGCGAGTTCGGCGAGGAAACCGCGCGCGAACGCGGGCGTCGCGTTGTCGCCGCCGAGATGGGTGAACGAGTGCAGCGCGACGCTGCGCAGTTCGCGTTTGTTCGCCAGCCACTTGACGTGTTTGAGCGTGTGGCGGAAGGCGCGTGGGCGTGCCGCCTCATCTTCGTCCTGACGTTCGGCGTGGGCGAACACCACCACGCAGTCGCGCAACTCGTCGGCCACATCGTGATCCCGTTGGTCGCCGATCGTGCGCACGAAGCTCTTCCACGCGAAGTGGCGGGCTTGGAAACAGAGCAGCCGCATCGCTCAGCGTGACCGGCGCTGCTGCCAGGAGGCGTCGTGGATGCGAAGCTCGGCGTCGCGCGGCTGAGGGTCGACGTCGAGGTAACGCGACGTCGCGTCGGTCGAGAAGAACGTGAACACGTCGAGCACGCGCGCGCCCTCCTTGCCCGCGACGAGGTCGTGGATGTTCTCGCGAGTGCGACCGAGCGTCGAGAAGCGGCCCGGCAGGATCAGGTCGTCGCGCGTCTGGCGGATCGCAAATGTGCTCTTCGAGTCGATCGCGGGCACCTCGCCGACCGGGTCGTAGTTGCGGATGCGCACCTCTCCCGAGAGACCCATGATGACCCCGTCGTAGTTCAGGTGATCGTGGTGCGAGAAGCCCTTGCCCGGTTCGAGGCGCATCGCGACCGCCGACAGCGGGAAACGTTCTTCGGGTTGGCGGTTGACCCGCGTGAACTCACGCATCGCCTCGCGGATCGGTGCGCCCGGGTCCTGCAGCCGGCTCAGCGCCGCCGCGATCGTCAACAGATAGGCCTCCTCGTCTTCGCCCTTGCTGGCGACGACGCGGCGCGCGAGCGGCAGCGCTTCTTCCAGGAACTGCTCGAAGGTGAGCCCCTTGCGTGGCGTGCCGGGTTGCGGCCGAGGATCCTGGGCGCGCAACCGCGCGCCGCCGAACAGCAGCGAGGCCACGGCGCCGGCCGACAACCACAACACGCTGCGTCGTTCGATCACCACGCCGTCGGCGACCTCGATGTCGTGTTCCTGTTCTTGCACCCGGAGTCCGTCGGCTGCGGCCAGATCGTGGGCGAAGTAGCTCATGCGGGGATCCTACCGGGCGTGGCGTCACGTCGCCGCTTGATCGTGGTGCCGGTGCCGCGTGAACTGGCGAGCATGCTCTTCTGCGACATCACTCTCGCGTGCCGGATCGAACGCGCCGAGCAGAGCCTGCTGGCGGCTGCGCTGACGAACGTGCGTCGGCGTCTGCCCGACTGCCTGGGCACGGACGTGGGGGGTGGTTTCGCCGCGTTCACCGAGCCTGGTTCACCGTTGAACAAGGTCATCGGCCTCGGCTTTGCCCCGTTCGATGTGCAAGCCTGGGAGCTGGTGGAACGGCAGTACGAACGACTCCAGGCAGCGGTGCAGGTCGAGATCAGTACGCTCGCCGATCCGGCGGTTGCGCGGCTGCTGACCGCGCGCGGTTACCGACTGGTCGCTGTCGAGAACGTGTTGGGCCGGACCCTGACGGTGCCGGGTGGTTCGCCGGCCGGTGACGTGGACATCGAAACGTCGCCCGATTCGGCGCTCGCCGACTGGCTCGAGGTGGTGGTCACCGGGTTCCTCACGCCAGATACGCAGGGTATCGCTGCGCACGAGACGTTCGCCCGCGAGGTGTTGGAACGGATCATCGGCGACTTCGCCGCAGCCGTCGGCGTCGAGCGGTTCCTGGCGCGAAGGGACGAGCAGATCGTGGGCGCGGGCACGATGCGCCGGCACGACAAGATCGCCCAGTTGTGCGGCGCCTCGACCCTGCCAGAGTGCCGTCGTCGCGGCGTGCAGTCGGCGCTGCTGACTCACCGTCTCGCTCACGCGGCGCGACAGGGTTGTGAACTCGCGGTGGTCACCACGATGCCAGGCTCGAAGTCGCAGCAGAACATGCAGCGTCAGGGTTTCGAATTGCTCTACAGCCGCAGCGTGCTGGTTCGCGAGCCCGGATGACGCACGCGGTATCTGAACGGGACGGCCTCGCGCCGCTTGCAGGGCATGCCTATCCCGTCGGCAAGCCGAGTTCGCGGGCAGCCTCTCGCTGTCCTTCATCGCGCGTGACGAACCGGTTCAGTGGTTCGAGGCGATGGAACCACAGGGCCGTGCGCAGATGGGCGAGGTCGAGGCTGCGCGGCGTGCCGACTGCGGGCAGGGAATGGTCCGTGCACAGATCGAGCGTGAGGTCGCGCAACGCGAACGCCTCCAGGTCGCGTTGGAGCCGGTCGAGAAGGTCGCTCAACTTGCCTGCGGCAAGCTGGCCGTCGCGTGCCAGTCGCACGAGATTGCGGCGTGATTCGAGCACCAGCAGGACTGACGAATGCAGTGACGCGTTCTCGATCTCTCTTGCGACTACCGTGGCGCCGGTTTCACCGAGCAACAGACAGAGATAGGCGGACGTGTCGACGTAGACGCGCTGTTTCACGTCTGCTCGCTGCCGCGATCATCGGCGAGTACCGAGAGGTAGGCGCCCTTGGTCAACTGTCGACCTGCCGGCTCGATGCGGACGTCGGCGCCGTAGCGCGCCCCGACGTGCAGACCGGGCTCGTCGGGGGGGCCCAGGCGTGCGACGGGTCGACCATGCCGGAGCAGCGTGATCCATTCGCCGAGCGCGACGCGGCGCAGCACGTCGGAGAGAGTTTGCTTGAGGGTCTGCGTGCTGATGGACGCCATCGGTGTGCGTACGGAAATACGTACGGAATATCGTCTGAACTGCGGTCTTGGTAAAGCCCCGGGAGGGTCTGTGGTCCGGTGCGGCGCACCGCGTCGAAGGCAATCGCTCGAGCCCTTCTGGGCACGGGAACCTCCGGGATCCCGGCCTGAGCTTGTGATGTTCGGTATCCGTTAGGTATACAGCCGGGGTGACCCTGCTGCTCGCCCGCACCCATTACTCGCTGCTCACGGCCCCGACGGCGCCGCGGGCGCTGTGCGAAGAGGCGGTGCGGCGCGGCAACGATCACCTGGTGCTGACCGACAGCAACGCGCTCTACGGGCTCTACCCGTTCGCGCGCGAGGCGGCCCGCGTCGGGCTGGCGGCGGCGTTCGGCTGCGAACTCGAGCACGACGGCCGGCGGGTGATCGCGATCGCCGCCGACCGCGTCGGTTACGCCTCGCTGTGTGCGCTGCTGAGCGAACGCAACGGCGTGGGGGACGTCGGCGGCTTCGACCTGGTGCGTGCGTGTGAACGGCACGCCGCGGGGTTGTGGTGGTTGTGCGGCGACGTGCAGATCCTGCCGCAGCTCGCCGTGCGGTTGCCGCGCGAGCGTCTGTTCGTCGCCGTGCCGCCGCGCGGCACCGCCGCGGTCGCCGCGCCGCCGCCGCGCGGCGACGGTCATCGCCAGCTGCCCGACCGCAAGCTCCCCGATCCGGCGCCGCGTGCGCCGCGTAGCCAGCTGCTGCAGATCGCCGTCGATCTCGACCTGCGCCCGTGTGCGGTGCGCGACGTGTGGTTTGCGACCGAAGCCGATCGCGCGCTGCACGAACTGTTCTTGGCGGTCAAGTGGAACCGCAGCTGGCACGGCCAGGCGGTCGACTTGCGTGGCATCGTCACCGCCGACACCAACGCGCACCTGCCGACGGCCGCGCAGCGTGCCGTCGGTCACGACGACGTGCCCGAGGCGGTCGTCAACGCGCGTGAACTGCTCGCCAACTGCACGCTGTCGTTCCCCGAACGCGCGCCGCCGGTGTTCCCGCCGGTCGAACTGCCGCACGGCGTGGGGGCCGCGGCACACCTGCGGGAACTGGTCGTCGCCGGCCGGCAGCGGCGTTTCGGCGATCGGGACGAGGCGACCCGCGCCGCGGCCGAGACGCGCTGCACACACGAACTGCGCGTGATCGAGCAGATGGGCTTTCCGCCGTACTTCCTCGCCGTGAACTCGATCGCCGAGTTGGCGCGCGCGCGCGACATCCCGTTCGTCGGCCGCGGTTCGGCAGCCGACAGTCTGGTGGCGTATTGCCTGGGGCTGACCGATGCCGACCCGCTGCGTTACGGACTGCTGTTCGAGCGCTTCTTGAACCCCGGTCGCAGCGACCTGCCCGACATCGACCTCGACTTCTGCTGGCGGCGCCGCGACGAACTGTTGGCGGCGGTCTACGCGCACTTCGGCGACGAGCACGTGGCGATGATCGCCACCTACAACACCTGCGGGCCGCGCGCGGCGTATCAGGAAGCGGCCAAGGCGCTCGGCGTGCCACCCGACGAGGCCGCGCGGCGCAGCAAGCTGTTGCCGTGGCACGCGCGCTCGGGGCTCGACCTCGCGCACGTCGTCGCCCAGACGCCGGGTTTCTGGCGGCGCGGCGCCAAGGCTTCGGCCGATCCCGACGGCGACGTGATGCCGGCCGCGCGCGAACGACTGCTGCTCGCCGCCGCGCAGCAGCTGCTGCACGCGCCGCGCCACCTCGGCGTGCATCCGGGCGGGGTGGTGATCACACCTCTGCCGATGCGCACGTTCGCGCCGCTCGAACGCGCCGCCAAGGGCGTGGTGGTGACGCAGTACGACATGCACTTCGTCGAGGGCCTGGGCCTGGTCAAGATCGACCTGCTCGGCAACCGCGCGTTGTCGATCGTGCACGACTGCGTGACCGCGCTGCGCCGGCACGGTGTCGTCGTTCCCGACCTGTCACAGATCCCCGAAGACGACCCGCGCTGCGCGCAGCTGCTGCAGACCGGCGGCACGCTGGCGTGTTTCCAGGTCGAGTCGCCGGCGATGCGTTCGCTGCTGCAGCAGATGGGCGCGGCGACGATGGACCGCGTGATCCAGGCGATCGCGCTGGTGCGACCGGGGCCGGCGGCGGCCGGCATGAAGGATGCGTTCGTGCGGCGCGCGCGTGGACTCGAACCGGTGACCGCGGCGCATCCGCTGCTCACCGAGGTGTTCGCCGACACGTTCGGCATCATGCTCTACCAGGAAGACGTGATCCGCGCGGCGATGGCGGTGGCGGGAGTCGACGCGACGGCCGGTGACGGGCTGCGGCGGCAGCTCGGCAAACGCGGCGCGGGCGACAGTCAGGGTGAGTTCGACCGCTTCGTCGTCGCCGGGCTGCGCCGCGGCCTGCCGCGGCCGGCGCTCGAGCAGGTCTGGAACGAGATGGCGCGCTTCGCGGCCTACTCGTTCTGCAAGGCGCACGCGGTGACCTACGGCCGGCTCGCCTACCGCTGCGTCTACCTCAAGTCGCGTTGGCCCGCCGCGTTCCTGGCCGCGATGTTGCGCAATGAGGCCGGTTACTTCGCGCCGGGCGTCTACGCCGAGGAAGCCAAACGGCTCGGCGCCGCGCTGCTGGCGCCGTGTGTGCAGAACGGCGACGCCGAGTACGAGCTGGTCTCGCCGACCTCGATCCGCGTCGGGCTGCAGGTCGTGCGTGGTCTGGGTGAACGCACGCTGCAGACCATCTTGTCGGCGCGGCGCGCGGGCGGACCGTTCCGCTCACTCGACGACTTCCTGGCGCGCGTGCGCCCGGCGCGCGACGAAGCCGAGAACCTGATCCTCGCCGGCGCGCTCGACGCGTTCGGGGTGACGCGGCCCGAATTGTTGTGGCGCTTGCAGGTGGCGTCGACGCCCAAGGGCCAGGCGGTGTTGTCGCGCGCGGCGTCAGGGGTGCGCGACGCGCTGTTCGCCGACGCGCTGGCGCCGCGGCCCGTCGAGTATCCGGCGCTGCCCGAGTTCGACGAAGGGCGGCGCACCGCCGACGAACTGCACCTGCTGGGCTTCGCGCTCGGTAGCCATCCCGTCGACGTGCTGTGGCGTCGCGGGGAACTGCCCAAGGTGCCCGGCGTGGTGCCGTGCGGGCGCCTTCACGAACACGTCGGCGCGCGCGTCGCCGTGTGCGGCTTTGCGGTGGCGTTGCGCGGCCATCGTGTGCAGGGGGGCGCGGAGACCGGGCAGATGCTGTTCGTGACGATCGAGGACGGCACCGGCATCGTCGAGGCGACGCTGTTCCCCAAGGTCCACCAGCAGTGTGGTGGCGCGCTGCAGGGACGCGGGCCGTTCGTGGTGCGCGGGGTGGTGGAGGAACGGCTCGGCGGGATCGGGTTGCGGGTGGTGGGGGTGGAGTGAGCCGCGCGGCAGCGGCGAGCACCTGTGCAGGGCTCGCCACCACGACTCACTTCTTCTCGAGCGCCTCGACCCGCGTCGCGAGCCGTTCGACGGTGCGCGTCAACTCTTCCACGCGTTGGCTGAGCCCTGGCGCCGCGGGAGCAGCGGACGGCACGTCGACCGAGCGCAGCAGGTCGAGCGCGGCCACCACCGTGTGCTGCGGGCCGCAGAGCACCAGGGAGTTCTCCTTGCCGACGTTGCCGAGCGTCATCGAATTGCCGCCGCCGCCGGCGGTGCTCGCGAAGAACGGTCGCAGCGCGTTGGTGGCGATGACGGAGTTGATGTGCTGCAGCGGAGCGATCACGGTCACGCAGTAGTACGAGTCGGGGCGCGCCCGCACCTCCTCGACCGTGCGGTGCACGGTGCGCGCCGTGAATTCCCGGGCTCGCGGGCCGTGCAGGAACACGACTTCATGGACCCCGTGCTCCGCGTCGAGTGGCGTGATCGCGAACCCCTTCGTCCACAGCAGGCTGGACAGCAGGTCGGCGCAGCCTTCGCGATCGGTCTGGATCGGGCGTTCGAGCGTCACGGTCGCCGGCTTGGCCACGGACTGCAGTTCCTGGGGGGTGAGCAGGATGTTCCAGTCGAGGAAGGCGCCGCAGCGCGCCACCAGTTCGGTGATCGGGACCTCTCCGGCGGTGAACACGAACGTGGCGTCGTCGCCGGATCGGTTGCCATTGTTCTGGCTGGTGCAGGCGGTGAGAGCCAGGACGGCGGCGAGTGCGGTGTGCTTCGTCTTCATGGGGTCTCCAGCGTGAGATGATGCCGGTTGCCGGGCGGCCGGCAAGTCGGTGGCCTCGCTGGCCTCGCCGTTCTGCTTTACAGAACCCTGACCCGCAGCCAGCGTGCCACGCGCATGCTGCAACGATGATCGGCAAGTCGAAGATCGTGGTGTTGCGTTGCGTCCTGCTCGTCGGCCTCGCGCACACCATGATCGGTTGTGGCGATGCCGCGCCGGCGGGAACAGGGGCCGCGCCGGTGGCGACACCCGCGCCCCACGCCGGGTTGCAGCTCGGGGACACCGTCGTGCGCCGCATCTTCCAGGATTCGCGCGGCACGATGTGGTTCGGCACCAACAGCAAGGGGGTCGTGCGGTACGCGAACGGCAAGGCCGAGTTCTTCTCGATCGAAGAGGGTTTCGGCGGCTGGGCCGTGCGCGCCATCGCCGAGGATGCGGCGGGCAACGTCTGGTTCGGCACGTCAGGTGGGGTGACACGTCACGACGGCACGGGGTTCGTCAACTTCACCGAGACGAGTGGTTTGCCGAGCGCCGACGTCTGGAGCCTCACGATCGCGCGCGACGGCACGATCTGGGTGGGCACGCTCGAAGGCGTGTGCCGGTTCGCCAACGGCGTGTTCACGGCGTTCCATCTGCCGCCGTCGACGCCCGATCCGACGCGCGGCGTCACCTCGGCGCGCATCTGCCACGACATCATGGAGGACAGCAAGGGGCGGATGTGGTTCGCGAGCAACGACGGCGCCTACGTGCACGACGGCGAGTCGCTGCGCCTGCTGTCGGAACGCGACGGCCTGTGCAGCAACTCGGTCAACGGCTTCCTCGAGCACACCGACGGCAGCATCTGGTTCGCGACCCACCACAACGGGGTCTGCCGCTGGGACGGCACCACGTTCACGCACTTCGGCGAGCAGCAGGGCATCACCGGCACCGAGGCCTGGAAGCTCTACCACGACCGGTCCGGCAACCTCTGGTTCCCGATCGAGCACGCGGGCGTCTACCGCTACGACGGTTCGACGTTCACGAGGTATCACGTCGAGCAAGGGTTGCGGTGCAACGCGGTGCAATGCGTCTACGAGGATCGCGACGGGCTGATGTGGTTCGGGGGCTGGATGACGCTCTACAGCTACGACGGCAAGACGTTCGTCAGTCACACGCAGTGACGACGCAGCGCGTTCAACCTCGCCAGGCATCGGCGAACGCCTTGCGGTGGCTGCGGCCGAGGGGCACGCGTGAGCCACACCGCATCACGACCTCCTGGTCACCGCTGCTGCGCCGCGAGAGCTCCAGCACTTCGGGCAGTGCGACGATCGCCGAACGGTGCACGCGCAGGAAGCGCCGCGGGTCGAGCGTCGCTTCGATCGCGCCCAACGTCTCCCGAAGCAGGAACGGACCGTCGCGGTGGTGCAGATGCACGTAGTTGCCGCGCGCCTCGATCCATTCGACCTCGTCGACGGGCACCGCCCGCAGCCGGCCACCGTGCTTGCAGACGAAACGCGAACGCCGGCGACCGGCCGCGATGTCGGTCAGCAACTGCGGCATGCCGGGCTGCGGCGTCGGCTGTTGACGGTCGAGCCATGTCAGGGCGCGGTCGAGGGCTGCCAGCAGGCGCGCATCGTCGAACGGTTTGAGCAGGTAGTCGACGGCATGCGCGTCGAAGGCCCGCAGTGCGTACTGTTCGTAGGCCGTGACGAATACGACGGCTGGTCGCGACTCCTCTTCGAGCTGCGTCAGCACCTCGAAGCCGTCGCAGCCGGGCATCTGCACGTCGAGGAAGACCAGGTCAGGACGCAGGCGTTCGATGGCTTCGATGGCGGCGAGCCCGTCGCCGGCCTCCCCGACGATCTCGACGCGGGGTCGCGTGGCCAGCGCGTCGCCCAGACCGCTGCGAACCAGTGGTTCGTCGTCGACGAGCAGCACGCGGACCGGTCGCGGCTCAGGCTGCAACGTCGAACTCCTGCCACGGCAAACGCACGGTCACGACGGTGCTGTTCGGTGACCTGGTGTCGAGTTCGAGTGAAGCCCGATCACCGAACAGGGCGCGCAGGCGGGCGCGGGTCGCCCCCAGGCCAATGCCGTCGATGACGTCGTGGCGTTCGCCCCCGGAGCCGTCGTCGGCGATCTGCAGTTCGAGGTTGCCGCCGTCGCGTCGGGCGCGGATGCGCACCTTGCCGGCGCCCGGCGTGCTCTCGATGCCGTGTTGCAGCGCGTTCTCCACCAGTGGCTGCAGCAGCAGGTCGGGCACCGCCGCACCGAGCAGTCCGGTCGGCAGGTCGATCTCGACCTGTAGCCGGTCGGCGAAGCGCAGCTGCTGCAGGCGCAGATACGGCTGCAGCAGGGCGAACTCTTCGGACAGTGGTACCAGCTGACTGTCGCGCCGCCGCAGGGTCTGTCGCAGCATGTCGCCGAGCAGGGTCAGCATGCCCACGGCCGCATCGGCATCGCGCCGAGTCGTCACCGCGATCGCCTGCAGCGTGTTGAACAGGAAGTGCGGCTGCAGCTGCGAACGCAGCGTGCGAAGCTGCGCGTCCAGCAGGTCGCGACGGCGGGTCTCGGCGAGCTTGGCCATGTTGACGGCGACGCCGGTGGCGAGGATCGCTGTGTATGGCAGGGACTTCGTCGCGATGACCATCCAATAGAATCCCGGGCCTGCGGACGCCGGCGAGATGACCCTGCCGAGGACAGCGTGGCCGAGGGTCATGAGCAAGACGACACCGATCAGTTGCAGCACATAGCGCCACGGTCGCAGGCCGGCGCGTTCGAGCCGGCGCGTCAGCTCGAACAGCAGTGGGGTCGCCAGCACAAACGGGCCGTACCCCAACAGGTAGGCCTGCAAGAACTCATGCCAACGCAGAACGAGCCCCCCGTAGCTGAGCAGGGAGACGCGGAACAGCAAGGCGAACAGCAGCCAGAACAGCGCGCTGGCCCCGAGGAACCTGATGGTGAGCCAGCTCGACGGTGGGTGCTCGTTGCTCATGGGGGCTATCTACGGCGCATCGGTCCCGACCCTCAGCGAGTTGGGACCAACTGCCTGCTGGCTGTCGTGAGTGGTCGGTTGCTGCGACTTCGCGGGCGAGTTGTAGCAGAAGACCGGAACCTCTCAGCTCGCCGCGGTCGCGTAGGATGCCACCATGGTCTACGTCGACGGATTCCTGCTGGTCGTCTCCAACAAGCAACTCCCTGCCTACAAGGCGCTGGCCAAGAAGGCCGGCAAGGTGTGGCGCGAGCTCGGTGCGCTCGAATACCGCGAGTGTGTCGGCGACGACCTGACCACGCCGTGCGGACCGCCGTTCGACAAGCTGACCGGGGCGAAACGGGGCGACAACGTGGTGTTCTCGTGGATCGTCTATCGCAGCAAGGCGCACCGCGACCGCGTCAACCGCAAGGTGATGGCCGACCCGCGCTTTGCGAAGATGCTGACCGGCAAGATGCCGTTCGACATGTCGCGCATGTCGCATGGCGGCTTCAAGACGCTGGTCGACCTGTAGGTCGTCGGCCTCAGTGCCGGGCGCCAGGGCGTGGGGATGGCTGGGCGGTTCTGTCACATCGGAAGAAGCACGACGTCGTGGTCAGCCGCGCTTCGGCCCAGACCTGCGGGATCTGCACGGCAGGCAGGGTAGCGAGTGTGTGGCGGTCGGCCCACCCTGGGGCACCCGGCATCGGAGTGCTGCTTGGCGAACGGGGCGCGAGTGCTGCATGCTGCGCGGATGCGGACACGCAGACTGCTCGCGGTGATGGTGACGGCCGCCGCCAGCGGCTGCGTGCTGCCCACACCGGGCGATCCCCCGGCGGTCTCGACCGCTCCGGCGCCCGGCGAACGATCGCGCGCCCACGACCTCGGCATCCACATCGGCGCGCTGCCGGTGGGCGCGCTCGACGCGATCACCGACGTGCCGGGGGTCGCCGTCGGGCACAGCACGCTGCACGAGGGCGAACGGCTACACACCGGCGTCACCGTGATCCTGCCGCGAGGCCCCGGCAGCAACCCGTTCCGCGAGCGCTGCAATGCGGCGGTGGTGGTGCAGAACGGTTTTGGCAAGCTGATCGGCAGCACCCAGGTGCAGGAACTCGGCGAACTCGAGGCGCCGATCGCGTTGTGCGGCACGCTCAACGTGTTCCGCGTCGCCGACGGGATGCTCGATTGGTTGCTGGCGTTGCCGGGCAACGAGCACGTGCGTTCGGCCAACGTCGTCGTCGGCGAAACCAACGACGGCCGGTTGTCGGACATCCGCAGTCGGCCGCTCGGCAGCGAGCATGTGCGCGCGGCGATCGCGGCGGCGAGCACCGGTCAAGTTGCCGTCGGCGCGGTCGGCGCCGGCGCGGGCACGGTGGCGTTCGGCTACAAGGGCGGCATCGGCACCGCCTCGCGCGTCGTCGCCGGGCACACCGTTGGGGTGCTGGTGCAGAGCAACTTCGGTGGGCGGCTGGTCATCGACGGCGTGCCCGTGCACGAGCATCTGTCGCCCGAAGATCACGGCGTCGCCGACCGCGACGGCTCGTGCATGATCGTGATCGCCACCGACGCGCCGCTCGACGCCGCGGCGCTGCGGCGGCTCGCGGTGCGCGCGTTCGCCGGCATGGCGCGCACCGGCGCGTCGTTCTCGAGCGGCAGTGGTGACTACGCGATCGCGTTCTCGACGGCGGCACAGGGGGCGACTTCGTGGCGCGGCGATGGCTTGTCGCCGCTGTTCGTGGCCGTCGCCGATGCCACCGAGCAGGCGATCGTCGACTCACTGTGCGCGGCCCAGACCACGACCGGCATGGGGCGCACCGTGCCGGCGCTGCCGCTCGACCGGCTGCGCGAACTGCTCGTTCTTCGTGGACCTGGCGCGAGGGCGCGGTGAAGAAGCCCAAGCCGCCGTTGCCCGAGCCGCCGCCGCTGCGCGCGATCGTGCTCGACGGCGCGAACGTGATCGCCAGCGGCAGCCGCCGCGCGATCGAACGGCTCGACCTGGCGATCGCGTGGTGTCGGACGTGGCGCCCGGACCTGCCGGTGATGGTGTTCCTCGACTGGGCCACCGCGCGCCGCTGCGTGCCGGCGCAGCAGGACGTTCTGCGGGCGCGTTGCGCCGACGTCACCCCGGGCCGGCCGCGTTACGCGGTGGTGCCGCGTGAGGAGTTCGCCGATGAACACGTGCTGCAGTTCGCGCGCGACCACGATGCGTTGGTGCTCAGCAACGACCGCTTCTTCGACTACGAAGAGCTGCGCAGCGGTGTGATCACGCTGCAGTTCACGCTGGCTGGTGATCACTTCGAGCCTCACGCCGAGGCGACCTGGTTCCGGCCGGGCGGCGGCGCGCAGCGGGTGGAGTTGACCGCGCTGCAGTAGCGTACGGTACCGGGTGCAAACCACACACGGTCGCCGCGGCGGCGGCCCTGGTTGTCATTTGTACCCGGTACCGTACGCAACTCAGGTGGATCGGCCGAGGCGCCAGAATCCCAACGCCGCGAGCAGGCCGGCGGCGGCGCAGGCCAGCCACAGCGCCGAGTCGCCGGCGCCTTCGTAGACCAGGCCGCCGAGCCACGGTGCCAGCACCAGCGCGAGGCAGAAGAACATCCCGTAGGCGCCGTTGTAGGCACCGCGCGCGTGCGGCGGGGCGTGGTCGTTGACGTAGGCGCCGAGCACCGGCATCTGCAGCAGTTCGCCGCCGGCCACGACGGCCATGGCCATGGCCACGCCGGTGGCGCCGAGTGGGGGCAGCAAGAGCAGGTAACCAAGGCCGACGACCAGCGAACCGAGCGCGACGATGGGCAGCGCCGGGCGGGCGCGCAGGCTGTGCACGATCGGCATCTCGAACAGCGTGATCAGGATCGGGTTGATCGCGAGCAGGAAACCGATGGTGCGTTCGTCGAGGCCGAGCGCCTCCTCGAAGTGGCGCGGGCCGGTGGTGAAGTACTGCATGAAGGCGACCAGCACGAGCAGGTTGCAGCTCATCAGCAGCAGGAAGTGGCGGTCGCGGAAGGGCCGCCCGGCGCGTGTCTCGCCTTCGGCTCGGAGCACGCGTTCGGGCGACCACGAGCGCGACAAGAACCACAGGAACGTCGCCGCCAGCGCGCAGGTGGCGGCGTCGGCGTAGAACATCAGGGTGTAGTCGATCCTGACCAGGAAGCCGCCGATGGTCGGTCCGAACGCCCAGCCCGCGTTCATCATCAGCCGGTTCAGCGACAGCGCCTTGCGCCGCAGCGCCGGCTCGCAGCTGACGGCAACCGCGGTGATGCTGCCGGGCCGGAACGCGTCGTAGAGCGCGCCGAGCACGAACACGCTCGCCGCGAACACGTAGGGGTCGTGCAGCCACGGCATCACCAGCATCCACAGCGCGGTGGCGCCCAGGGTCACGACCTGCACGACCACGGGGCCGAGCACGTCGGCGAGGCGGCCGCCGATCAGGCTGCCGAGCACCGCGCCCAGGCCGTAGGCGCTGATGATCGGCCCCGCCTCGGCGACCGAGAAGCCGAACCGTTTGCCCAGGTACAGGCTCAAGAACGGCACGACCATCGAGCCGCAGCGGTTCAAGAACCCGGCCACGCAGAGCAGCCACGTGCGGCGCGGCAAACCACCGAAGGCGTCGCGATAGAGGTTGACGATCCGGTCGAGCTGGCGCATGCAGGCGGCTCAGAGCCTGAGAGAGAATCCTCTCGAAGGCTCTGCGCGGCCGCGGGGGCGGCCGCCAATCGGCATTCTGAGAGCCCGTATCATGGTTTCTTCTCGGCCTCTCAGCCGCGGCGCAGCGCCTGCGTCGGCGTCATGCGCGCCGCGCGCAGCGCCGGGAACATGCCGCCGATCAGGCCGAGCACGGCCGCGAACAACACCGACCAGAACATCACCCCCGGCGTCGTGCGGAACGCGAACGTGACCTCGGAGAAGGTCTGGTTCATGGTGCCGGTCTCGGCGCCCTGGAACGGCAACACCAGCAGGCAGCCGACGACGCCGCCGAGCACGCCGAGCAGCACGGCCTCGAACAGGAACGCGGCGAATATCGCGAACGGCCGGTAACCGATGGCCTTGAGGATGCCGATCTCGTGGGTGCGCGCGCCGATCGCCGAGAGCATCGAGTTGGTGCCGGTGAACACCGCGGCGATGCCCATGATCACGGCCAGGAAGCCGCCGAGGATCGAGAAGGTCAGTGACAGACGCTGCGTCTGGCTGGCCAGGTAGGCGCGTTCGGTCTTCACCTGCGGCTGCACCCGCAGGTCGTCGGCGTAGCGGGCCTCGATCGCGGCGACGTCGGTGCCCGGTGTGATCTTGGCGAGCACGCGGCTGCGCACCGGGCGTTCGAGCGCTTCGCTCAGACGGTCGAGGTCGCCCCAGATCTCGCTCTGATAACCACCCTTGCCCTCGAAGATGCCGACGATCGTGAACCGCGCGGTGTTGATGCGCAGGGTGTCGCCGACGTTGCAGTTGGCGATGCGGCCGGTCAGGCCCCGGCCGACGATCAACTCGTCGTGGCCGGGCTTGAAGTTATCGCCCTGCACGATGCGGATGTCGTCGCCGTGGATCGCGAACGTGGGCGGCTGCACGCCGCGGATCGACACGTTGGTCTCGCCGCCGTCGAACTTGCGCAGTCGCACGGCCAGGAACAGCTCGGCGCTCGCCAGCGGTCTGCCGTCGGCGCCGCGTTCGATCTCGGCGGTCTCCTTGGTCAGGATCTCACACTGCTCGAGGGTGATGCCGGACTCGCCTTCCGAAGTGGCGCTCTTGCGCAGGAACACGGCGAGGTCGTCGCGGCCGCGTTCGGAGAACAGGTTCACGAAGCCCTGTTGCAGCGACAGCATGCCGGCGAGCACGGCGACGGTGGCGCCGATCGCACAGACCGTCAGCAACGTCGAGGAGCTGCGCACGAACAGGCTGCGCAGGTTGTAACGCAGGGGGACGAGGGCCATCAGCCGACCTCCCGAAGGGCGGCGACGGTGGTCAGCCGCGCCGCGCGCAGGCCCGGCACGATGCCCGAGACCAGGCCGACGGCCAGCGCGACGCCGCCGCCGAGCAGCAGTGTGCCGCGGTCGAAGCCGAAGCCGGGAATGAACGAAGCGGTCACGGTCGCGAAGGGGCCTTCGAGCACGATGCCGAGCAGCAGCCCCAGGCCGGCGCCCAGGCCGCAGACGAGCAGCGACTCGGCGATCAGCAGCAGCGCGGTGGTGCGATCGGTGAAGCCAAGTGCCTTGAGCACGCCGAGGTCGCGGGTGCGTTCGCGCCCGGCCATGATCATGGTGTTGAGCACCGCGAAGAAGATCGCGAACAGCACCGCGCCGCCGACCATCTGCAGCAACGACGGCACGTCGCCGAGCATCGACACGAACTGGCGGTTGAACTCGGCCTCGGTGGTCGTCTGCACGCGTTGCGGGCCGTTCTCGAACAGCGCGTCGACCGCTTGCTGCACGCCGATCGGGTCGGTGCCGGGCGAGATGCGCAGCATGTAGACGCCGACGCCCTGGGGGCCGACCGCACCGCCGGTCTCGAGCGACTCGCGCAGGTAGTCGTAGTGGAACCACATCGTCTGCTCGTCGATCGACGCCGAACTGCTGCGGTAGATCGCGGCGACGTCGAACTGCCACGGGCTGCCGTCCGTGCGCGTGAAGATGGTGCCGGTGATCGGCACGGTGTCGCCGACCTTCCAGCCGTACTGGGCGGCGAGGTCCTCACCGACGACGCAGGCGGTGCGGCGTTTGCAGAACTCCTCGTAGTTGCCGTCGACGATCGACATCTCCGGATAGCTCGGCAGGAAGGTGTCTGGGTCGATGCCGAACTGCGCGAAGAAGCCGCCCTTGTCCTGTTCGTAACGACCGCCGAACCACTGCCACTTGCAGATCGCCTCGATGCCCGGCACCGACGCCATCTTCTGCTGGTAGGAGATCGGCAGGTCGACGAACAGGCTGACGGCGGACTGCACCAGCAGCCGGTTGGAGGCCGCCGCGCTCAGCGTTCGCGTCAGGCCCGAAGTGACCGCGTGCAGCATGCAGATCAAGAACACCGCGACCGCGACCGAGGCGATGGTCAGCAGCGATCGGATCGGATGTCCGGTGACGTTGCGCCAGAGCAGCTTGTACGGCATCTCTCAGCTCCTCGCGCCGGCGGCGGCTCTGCCGGCAGGATCGCGGTTGTCGTCGATGCGGCCCAGCTTGCCCTTGTCGAGGTGGATCACCTTGTCGGCGTAGGTCGCGGCCTGCGGGTCGTGGGTGACCATCAGGATGGTCTTGTGCAGTTCGCGGTTGAGACGCTGCAGCAGTTCGAGCACCTGGTCGGCGGTGCTGCGGTCGAGGTCGCCGGTGGGTTCGTCGGCGAGGATGATCTGCGGGTCGGTGGCGATCGCGCGTGCGATCGCGACGCGCTGCTCCTGGCCGCCGGAGAGTTCCCGCGGTTTGTGGTCCATGCGGTCGGAGAGGCCGACCAACTCGAGCGCGCGTTCGGCCTGTTGGCGGCGCTGCGCGCGCGACAGCGGCGCCAGCAACAGCGGCAGCTCGACGTTCTCGCGGGCGCTCAGCACCGGCAGCAGGTTGAAGCCCTGGAACACGAAGCCGACGTTCTCGGCGCGCCACCGCGCCAGCTCCGAACCGTCGAGTGCGGCGAGGTCGTCGTCGCCCACCAGCAATTGCCCGCTGTCGGCGTGATCGAGACCGCCGACGAGGTTCAGCAGCGTGGTCTTGCCCGAGCCCGACGGGCCCATCAGCGCGTAGAACGTGCTGGCGTCCATCGCCAGGTCGAGTTCGTCGAGCACGCGCAGCGCTTCGCCGGCGCGGTGGTAGGTCTTGGTGACGGAGTGCAGTTGGATCGCTACGGCCATGGCGAGGGTCCTGACGAGGGCCGCGCGGCGGCCCGGTGCGAGGGGCGGGCAGTCTCGCGGCGCCCGCCTGCCGGTGCAACTGCTACGGCGTGTCGAGGCGCACGCGGTCGCCGCTGCGCAGGCTGACCGGCGGGTCGAGCACGATGCGTTGGCCGGCCTGCAGGCCGCTGTCGATCGCGACGCGGCCGCCCCGGCGTTCGCCGGCGGCGACCACCGTGAAGGTGGCGACGTCGCGCTCGAGCACGAAGGCGCCGGTGCTGCCGTCGATCGTCACCACCGCCGACTCGGGCACGAACACCCGCGCGCGCGGCGCACTGGCCTCGACCGCGCCGTCCGGTTCCTTGCCCTGCCGGAAGACGATGCGCACGCCCATCTCCGGGCGCAGCCGCTGGTCGCGCTGCGCCAGGCGCACCCGCACCTCGACGGTGGCCTTCTGCCGATCGGCGGTGGGCCAGATGCGATCGACGGTGCCGGCCAGACGGTTGTCGGGGAACGCGTCGAGGAACACGTCGGCGGGCGCGCCGACCTGCACCGACGCCAAGGTGGTCTCGGGTACGTTGGCCTGCACCTCGAGCGAGTCGAAGTCGACCATCGTGCAGACCGCGCCGCGGGCGTTGCTGCCGCCCTG
>CAYMPV010000021.1:0-101266 GCA_964392305.1 uncultured candidatus Brocadiaceae bacterium | reverse complement strand
TTCGGGTCTACTTCACTTTCTCACCTCCCAGGCTTGGCCTGGCGCACTACCCGGTTCCGTACGCAACCCTGTGACGAAGGGAGGGCGCTGGCACTGCTGTGGGGCAATGCACAAGCTCCTGCTCGCGTCCGTTCTCGGCCTGTCGGCCTCGGCTCCCGCCCAGTCGGTGCTGCCGCCCTTCAACACCTACTACCAGGCCGTCGACCTCGGCCAGATGCCACAGGTCCACAACTACGGCGGTCTGTGTTTCGCCCCGGGTGACGCCGATACGCTGCTGGTCTCCGCCTACGGCAGCGGCCGCATCGCGGCGGTGTCACTGCAGCGCGACGGCTCGGGCCGCATCGTCGGCTTCGGCGCGACGACGACGCGCGCCACCGTCGGCGGCAACGACGGCGGGCTCGCGGTCGGGCCCGGCGGCGTGCTGTTGTTCACCTGGTACGGGGCCAATCGGCTCGGCCAGGTGCTGCCGACGAGCATCGTCGCCGACCGCGTCGACGACCTCGGCCCGCTCGGTGTCGGCACGTCGGTCGGCAGCTGCGGCTTCGTGCCGACGGGACGCGCCGGCGCCGGCCGCTTCAAGCTCACCAGCTACGCCAGCAGCGAGTGGTTCGACGTGGTGCTGACGCCGGACGGCAACGGCACCTTCGCACCGACGATCACCGCACCACCAGTGCAGATCCAAGGCGGGCCGGAAGGCATCCTGTATCCGCCGGCCACGTCGCCGCTGCTCGGCGACTGCGTGCTGGTCTGCGAGTGGAACGCCGGCATCACCGCCTACCGGACCGACGGCAACGGCGACCCGCTGCCGAATTCGCGCCAGATGGTGATCACGGGCGTCGGCGCGAACGGCGGCGGCGCGATCGATCCGATCACCGGCGACTTCCTGTTCACGGCCGGCGGCGGGCACCTGGTGGCGATGCAGCTGGGCGCGACCTGCGGCACGATCACCAACTACGGCCAGGCCACCGCAGGCGCGAACCTCACGCCGACGCTGACTGCGGTCGGCTGTGCGCGGCTGGGCCAGACGTTCACGATGACCGTGCAGGGCGAACCGAACGCGCTCGGCGCGTTCGCGATGGGCACGTTCCCGGCCAACTGGCAAATCGCAGGCGTCGACGTGCTGACCAACATGACCGTGTCGATCTCACACCGCCTCGACGCGCAGGGCCGGCTGGTGGTGCCGTTCGCGGTGCCGCCCGTCGCAGCGTTCGGCGATCTGCACCTCTACTTCCAGGCCGGCTACTTCTCGCCGGGCAGCAACACCGGTTTTTCGGCGACCAGCGGGCTCGACGTATGGATCCGCTGATCCGCACCCCCGCTATGCTGCGGCCATGCGAAGGACCTGCACGCCGTCGCTGTGCGCGCCTCGGTCGGCGCGGCAGTTCGCCGCCGCGGTGGCGTTGCTGACGGCCGCCGTCGCTGCGCAGCAACGTTCATTCGTCGCCGACTACCTCGACGGCAAGGCGGATGTGCCCATGCGTCAGGTTGTGGCAGCAGACGACGCCCTCGCGCAGTCGTTGCATGCGGTGCGCGACAGGCGGCGCGGCGCTGATGAGCAGCGCCTGCGCCGCGCGATCGCGGTACTCGACGCGCTCGGCCCTCGTTCCACGGAGGCGATGCCGGTGCTGCTGGCGCTGCTGCAGGAGGAGCTCGAAGTACGTACCAAACTCGACGCCTGTCGGGCAATCGGCACGATCGTGCTCTGGGTCGACGACGACCAGGGCAAAGCCCATGTGCGCGAGTTGCGGCAGCACCTGGTGTCGCAGGGACGGCCCGAGGCCGTAGTGGCCACCCCGGAGGTGATCGAACGTCACTGGCTCGTGTCACGGGCTGTGTTCCGGCAACGCCGCGTCGACATAATCCATGACACGCTGCTCGAGGACTGGCTCGACAACGAGAAGCGCTGCTACGCCACGGAGGCGGCCATCGACGTCTGCAGACACCGCGGCCGAACGGCGGCAGGGCTGCGCGACGCGCTGACGCGTCAACTCGAAAGCCCAAACCCACCCATGTGGGTCAACGGACCGGAACTCGACCTTCGCCGCGCCGCGGCCGAAGCGATCGTCGCGGTCTCGGGCACGCCGCGCGAAGCCCTCGTCGCGCACCGCTGGTTCGCGGAGCACGGCACCGTCGAAGAGGCGGTGTCGTCCCTCGCGGAGTTGCGCGCGCTCGGCGCCGAAGCCAAGCCGGCAACGGCCGCGCTCGCGCGCATCGTGACCTCAGGCAAGGATACGACGGTGCGCCGCGACGCGATCACGACACTCGCCGCGATCGGCCAGGGTGCGGCCGACGCCGCCCCCGCGCTGCACCGCCTCGCCGCGGGCAAGGGCGCCGAGGCCGTGCTCGCCAAGGCAGCGCTGCGCGCGATCGAGGGCGATCGCTGAGCACGTTCGATCGACGGCGCAGTGAGGCGCTCACTTGCGCTTCTTGCGCAACGACGGCCACGGATCGCGCATCTCGACGACGTACTTCTTCCACGCCTTCTCGAGTTCCGCGATGTCGACGCCGTCGAGCGCAGCCTTCAGCGCCGCCTTGCGCGCGTTGAACTGCGCGACCTGCTTCTGGCCGAGATCGGGGTTCTCACCGAGCTTGGTCAGTTCCTCCGCATACGCGGTCTTGGCGGTCTCGAAGTAGGTCAGCAACAGCTTCGACCACTGCGGATGCGCCTGGGCCTCGGGGCTCTGCTTGAGGAAGTAGACGAACGACCAGGCGCCGGCGTAGAAGAAGGCGATGCGGGCGCGGTTGTAGAACACCGCGCGTTCGGCCTCGAGGATCTGCTTGAGCGGTACGAAACCCTCGCCGTACTCACACATGTCCTTGGCCAGGTGGATGCGCCACGGGCTCGGATCGATGCCCTGCACCTTGCCGACGCTCTTGCCGATGTCGGTGCCCGAGAAGTAGTCGCCGTAGCCTTCGTTGAACCAGTCGTGCGGCGCGAACTCGCCGACCGCGTAGAAGATGTACTGGTGAAAGGCCTCGTGATAGAGCACGAGCAGCGAGTCGTCGTCGGTGAGCTTACGTTTGCCCATCGCCTTCTTCTCGTCGTCGTCGAGCGTCTTCATCGTGTACGAGTAGTCGTAGAACACGAGCTCCTCGTTGCCCGGATGCCAGTAGCCGCCGGTGTTGGGCGGACCGCCATACTGGCTGTACTCCTCCTTGGTGCGACAGACGCGCACGATGCTGACCGCCTCGACCGGTTTGGTCGGCGGGAACAGCTCCATGTAGAGTGACCGCATCGCCTCGATGTCGCGGCCGATGCGTTTGATCAGCCCCTCGTTCTTCGAGTGGTGCACGATCAGGTAGTTCGGCGTGTCGTACGCCTTCCAACCGCGCGCCATCTCACTGCGGGCCTTCTTGCGCAGTTCGACCGCGCTGAAGTCGCCGCTCGCGTAGATGCGGTCGATCTTCTCGCTGGCGCGTTCGCTGGCATCGTCGGCGTCGTCGCCGAGCGCGATGCCTTTGGCGAGTTTGTCGAACTGGCGATCGAAGACCTTGGCGTAGGCGGTCGGCGTGAACCCGAACGCGCCGAAGATGTCATTACCTTCCTGCAAGCGCACGAGGCGCCCGACCGGCACCGTCTCGGGCATGGTCCAGGGCTCCGTGTAGACGAGCGTGAAGTAACCGGGGCGCCGCGCGTCTTCCTCGAGCCGCCAATTGGCGAAGCGCTTGATGAAGTCTTCCCACGAGGCCACCTTGCTGCTCGCCTCCATCGCCTCGCGCACCGTCGATGGCTTGCCCGGCTCGGACGGCTCGGCGGCAGCCGCACCGGTCACCGCCTGCGGCAGCTCGAACTTGTAGTAGTACAACTGCGGCTCGACGGCCTTGTAGGCGCGGTCATCGACCTTCTTGAGCTCACGCGGCTTGTCCTTGAGCACGTAACGCGCGACCAGCGTCTGCTCGGTCGGCGGCACCGACACCTCCTGATAGACGACGGGATAGAAGAAGGTGAGCGCGGCGAGCTTGTTCTCGTAGGTCTTGAAGCCAGGAGGCGCCTGAGCGACGACCGTTGCCATCGCCAGGGCTCCTGCCAGTGCAATGCGTAGCAGCATGGGAGCGGCACCATACCATCAGCGATGCGAGGTCGCTGGTGCGACCGAACTGTTGCGCCGCCCGGGCATCTCGCAACCAGCTCGGTGCGCGACCTCGACTGCTCAGCTGTTAGCATCCGCGTCCCGATGCCCCACCACCCCCGCCTCATCGCCGCCTCCCTGCTGCTCGCCGCTTGCGGTGGCGGGGACAGCAAGGCCGCCGCACGCACGGCGCCGGCACCGCGCGCCGTTTCCCTCGTCAAGGTCGAGCCGGCCCAGCTGCCGCGGCAGGTGCAGGTGCACGGCACCCTGCTCGCGCTCGACGAACTGGTGCTCGGCTTCCAGGTGACCGGCCGGCTGGTCGAACTGCGCGTCGACCTCGGCGACGACGTCGGTGCGGGCGATCTGCTCGCCGCCCTCGACCGTCGTGACTTCGAACTAGAGCGCGCCACCGCCGCCGCACAACTCGAACAGGCTCGCGCCCAACTCGGATTGCAGAGCGTCGAGGGACAAGAACTCGACATCGGCACCGTCGCCGCCGTGCGTGAGGCGGAGGCCGTGCTCGACGACGCGCGGCTGCAGCGCGATCGAACCCTCGAACTGGTGCAGAAGCAGCTGCGGTCGCCAGCCGAGCTCGACGCCGCCAACGCCGCGTTCGCCGTCGCCCAGAGCCGCGTGCAACGCGCGCGCGACCAGGCGCGCACCTGGCTTGCCGAACTCGAGGTCAGGCGCCAGCAGCTCGCGATCGCCGACAAGCGGCGGCAGGACGCCGAGATCCACGCTCCGTGGGCGGGCCGCGTCGCGTCGCGGCACGCGGCCGTCGGGCAGTATCTGAGCGCCGGCACCCCGGTGCTCACGTTGCTGCGCACCAACCCGCTGCGCCTGCGGCTCGAGGTCCCCGAGCGCCAGGCCAACGAGATCCGCCTGGGCCTGACCGTCAACTTCACCGTCGATGGCCTGAGCGGATCGTTCGCCGGCAAGGTCACGCGACTGGGTTCACAGATCGATCGGGTCAACCGCACCCTGTTGGTCGAGGCGGCCGTCGCGAACGACGACGGCAAGCTGCTGCCCGGCGCCTTCTGCCGCGCCGAGGTGGTGATCGCCGCGAACGAGCCGGCGCTGGTCGTGCCACAGTCCGCCGTGGTCTCGTTCGCTGGCGTCGACCGCGTGTTCACGGTCACCGACGGCAAGGCGGTCGAACATCTGGTGACGCTGGGACGCCGGCTCGACGATCGCATCGAGATCGTCGCCGGTATCGGCGCCGACGCCGCCGTGATCCGTGCTCCTGCCGACCTGACCCGCGGTGCCCCGGTGCGGATCGAGGGCAACTGAGATGCAGAAGCTCGCCGAGATCTGCATCCACCGCCCCGTGTTCGCCTGCATGTTCGTGCTGGCGATGGTGGTCGTCGGCGCAGTCGGCTTCAGCAAGCTGTCGGTCGATCGTTACCCCTCGGTGGACCTGCCGACGGTGTCGGTGCGCGCGACGTTGCCCGGCGCCTCACCCGAGGAGGTCGAGGTCACCGTGTCGCAACCGATCGAAGAGGCGCTCAACTCGGTCGCCGGCATCACCGAACTGCGTTCGATCTCGAGCACGGGCAGCGCGTTCGTGATCTGCACCTTCGACCTGTCGCGCGACATCGACCTGGCCGCGCAGGACGTGCGCGACCGCGTCGCCGTCGCCGCGCGGAACCTGCCGCGCGACATCGAGCCGCCGGTGGTGTCGAAGTTCGACAACGACAGCAACGCGATCCTGACCCTGGCCTTGTCCGGGGATCGCCCGCTGCGCGAGCTGACCGAGTTTGCCGACAAGCGGATCAAGCGCCGCCTCGAACGCGAATCGGGCGTCGGCGAGGTGCGCATCGACGGCGGCCGGCAACGCACGATCAACATCTGGCTCGATGCCGACCGGCTGGCCGCCTACGACCTGCCGATCACCAAGGTGCGCGAAGCCCTGGTGCGGCAGAACAGCGACACCCCGGGCGGCAACGTCAGCACCGCCGACCGCGAACTGGTGCTGCGCACCATGGGGCGCATCTACGACCCACGCCGCTTCGACGATCTGGTGATCGAGACCCGCGATGGCGTCGGCGTGCGCATCGCCGACATCGGGCGCGCCGAGGACGGCACCGAGGATCCGCGCTCGGCGGCACGGCTCGACGGCGTGCCGTGTGTACAGCTCGACATCCGCCGCCAATCCGGTGAGAACACCGTGGCGGTGATCGAACGCTGCAAGCAGGCCGTCGAACGACTGCGCCTGGAGCTGCCGTCCGACCTGCGCCTCGAGGTGATCCGCGACCAGTCGCGCTACATCTACGAGGCCCTGCACGAGATCGAGCTGCATCTCGTGATCGGCTCGATCCTGGCATCGCTGGTCGTGCTGCTGTTCCTGCGCAGCTGGCGCGCGACGGTGATCGCGGCGCTGGCGATCCCGGCATCGGTGATCACCACCTTCGGCCTGATGTGGGCGCTGGGCTTCACGCTCAACAGCGTGACGATGCTGGCCCTGGTGCTGATGGTCGGCGTGGTCATCGACGACGCCATCGTCGTGCTCGAGAACATCCACCGTTGGGCCAACGAGAAGAAGATGACGCCGTTCGCGGCGGCGACCGGCGCCACCAAGGAGATCGGCCTCGCGGTGCTGGCGACGACCTTCAGCCTGGTCGTGATCTTCGTACCGGTCTCGTTCATGTCGAGCATCAGCGGCCGGTTCCTGTTCCAGTTCGGCATCACCGCCGCTGCCGCCGTGCTGGTCAGCCTGGTGGTGTCGTTCTCGCTGACGCCGATGCTGAGCGCGCGCTGGCTGCGCACCGACTCGATGGCGGCGATGCACGGCAATCGCGCCGCCGTCACCGAACGGGCGTACTTGTGGCTGCTGCGCAAGGCGCTGCGTCACCCGGTGCTGACGCTGATGGTGGCCATCGCGGTCACCTTCTCGGTCGTACCGCTGGTCCAGCACGTGCAGCTCGACTACATCCCCTCGGATGTCGACGAAGGCGAGTTCGACGTGCGCATCAGCGGCCCCGATCAGGTCGGCTACGAAGCGATGGACCAGGCCGTGCTCGCGGTCGAGACCGAGGTCCGCGCGATCCCGGGCGTCACCACGGTGCTCGCGCAATCGGGCGGTGGCTTCCTCGGCGGCGTCAGCAGCGGTTCGCTCTACGTGCGCATCGAACCGCACGAACAGCGCCGCTTCTCGATCGGCCGCCTGTGGGACAGCACCCTGGCCGGCGACCCACTGGCCGCGTTCCGCGGCAACTACTCGCAGCGCGACGTGATGAGCGAGATCCGCCGCCGACTGCGGAAGTTCCCCGACCTGCGTTGTTCGGTGCGCAATCAGCGCAGCTTCAACATCGGCGGCGGCAACTTCGACATCGACTTCGCGATCCGCGGCCCGGACCTGGTGCAGCTCGACGAGTACGGGCGACGCCTCAAGGAACGCGCGCGCGAACTCGGCGGCATGGAGGACCTCGACACCACGCTGCGCCTCACCCAGCCTGAACTGCGCGTGCAGGTCGACCGCGCCCGCGCCGCCGAACTCGCCGTCGACGTCGAGGACGTCGCCTTCGCCCTGCGCTTGATGGTCGGCGGCGACCGCCAGGTCAGTCGCTTCCGCGACCCGATGCTCGACGAGGAGTACGACGTGCGTCTGCGCCTGCGGCAAGTCGACCGCGCCGACGTCGAGGAGTTCGGCCGCCTGATGGTGCCGCGCCGCACGGGTCCGCCGATCCGACTCGACAACCTGGTCGAGATCGTGCCGGCGCAAAGCGCTTCGCGCATCGACCGCCTGGACCGGCAGCGCCAGAACAGCCTGCGCGGCTCGATCGCGACCGGTTACGCGCTCGGCGAACGCATCGACGCGCTGCGCCAGGCTGCCGACGAGCTCGGCATGGGCCCCGAGTACAGCACCGCCGTCGCCGGCCGCGCCCGCGAACTCGAACGCACCGGCGGCGAGTTCTTGATCGCCTTCGCGCTGTCGGTGCTGTTCATGTACATGATCCTCGCGGCGCAGTTCGAGAGCGTGCTGCAGCCGTTGGTGATCCTGCTGGCACTGCCGTTGGCCGCGCCGTTCGCGCTGCTCTCGTTGCTGATCGCCGGCGAGTCGTTGAATCTCTACTCGGCGCTCGGCGTGCTGGTGCTGTTCGGCATGGTCAAGAAGAACTCGATCCTGCAGATCGACCACAGCAACCAGCTGCTGCGCAGCGGCATGCCGCTCGACGAAGCGGTGATCCAGGGCAGTCGCGACCGCCTGCGGCCGATCCTGATGACCACGCTGGCGTTCGTCGCCGGCATGATCCCGCTGGCGCTCGGCGCCGGCCCGGGCGCCGAAGAACGCAAGGCGATCTCGATCGTGGTGATCGGTGGCCAGCTGCTGAGCCTGGTGCTGAGTCTGGTGGTGACGCCCGTCGCCTACCGGTTCCTGGCGGCGCATCTGGGATCGGGCCGACTCGCCAACAGGGGCGCCTGATCGGCGGCGACGACCGCATCGATCGACAGGTCGGACAGCTCGGCGACCAGCCCCTCGGTGCGCACCTTGGACCAGATCTTGGCGCCGACGATCAGGTCGTCGCCGGTCGCCGCGACGCTGCCGAGTTCTCGCCACGCGGCCTCGGCGACGTCGCGATGCCAGGCCGTGACGCGGCCCCCGGCGCGGCGCAGGCGCAGCCAACCGGTCACGCCCGGCACGGCGCCGCGGCCGATCACGGCGCCGGCGTGGCCGAGCGCGACGCTGCGCGCCGTCGGCGCGTCGCTGGTGCTCATGAGCTGCGCGTAGTAACGCGCCGTCGACGCCTCGTTCTGCAGGAACAGCCCCAGGCAGGTCGCGTCGGGCCCCGACGAGAACTGCTGCACGACGTACCGCACCGCGACGTCGACGTCGCCCGAGAGCCGCGTCGGCACGTAGAACCCCGACGACGTCACCGCGCCGAGTTCACTCGCCGCGAACGCGATCCGGATGGCGTCACCGCGCGCGTCGACGTCGACTTCGGCAAGCTTGGGGTAGCGGTAACGCGCCACGCCGCGCGCGCGCAGCACCGGATCGCCGCCCGGGAACACGAACGGAAGGCCCCCGGACAGGTAGGAGTTGTATTCGATCAGCAGCGTGCGCACGCGCGCGACGGCGTGCGCGAACATGCCGAGCACCGGTGCCACGCCGGCGCGGCGCAGCGACGCCGGCAGCAGCAGCGGCCCCTTGCTGGCGCAGCCGGCGGCGGCCAGCTCGAGCCCGAAGTGATGCAGGATCAGAGCGCCCTCGGCGCCTTCCTGATCGGCGAACGACAGGCTCGGCATCGCGGCGGGGCCCGACCACGCGATGCGCACCTGTTCGCGGGCCGCAGCCGCATCGACGGCGGCGACGATCGTCGCGACATGCTGTTCGAGGTCGGCGAACACCGGCGTACTCACCAACTGTTCGACGACGACGGCGACGACGGCAGCCGTCACCGCGCCGATCGAGGTCGAGGTGGCGTCGCCGACGATGGCGGCGAACGGCAGCCCCGCGGCCAGCGAGGAACCGAGCAGCACCACGTCCGGCCCGCGCCCGCCGGTGGCCACGAGCAACGCCGCGACGGTCGTCGGCGCGGCCCGGAACGCCGTGCGCCGTTCGTCGAACACGACCCTCGCGCCGGCAGCCGTTGCGAGTTCTCGCAGCCGCGCCAGGTCACCCGCGGGGGCGGTCGGCTCGACCACGAGCAGGTCGACTGCCGCCAGCCGCTCGGCCGTCACTTCGAGCAGAGCGCAGCGGGGCAGTTCGGCAGCCTCGGCCAGCGCATCCCCCACCGCCAGCACCTGCGCGCCACCCGCCGACAGATGCTCGATCGCCGCCGCTTCGCTGCCGAACAGGGCCACCGACCCGCCGCCGCGCACCAGTCCGCTGATGGCGGCGCGCGCCCGTGGCAGCGGGTCCCCACCGGACGCCGCCGCGCGCACGCCTTCGAGCAGCCAAGGCTCGTCACGCCCCAGCAGACTGCCTGGGTCGCAAAGGTCGAAACTACTGACCGCAACGCCGGCCGACGGCGGCACCTCGACGCCCAAAGCCTGGGCGAGATCGCTCATGACAGCGGCAAAGGAAACGTCGGCGGACATCGCAGCGGCGCCCTGCAGGGCCGCCAGATGCTGCCCCATTGCGGCTGCACGAACCAGCTTCGGGAGGCCGCGGCGCGACAAACCTGCGACGTTGCCAGGTGCGCCGCTTGGGCTATCGTGCCGCCTCGTGTCCGCCCCAGGACCAGGATCGCCCCAGAACCAGGACGAGGTTCCCATGCTCGGCAAACTCCTCTGCACCGCGCTGCTCTGCGCCCCCGCCTTCGCCCAGACCTACACGGTGACCCCGTTCGGCGTTCGCTGCGGCGGCACCCTGCAGGGGCAGGTCGTCAACACCCCCACCGGTGCGGGGCTGCGGTTGCGAGTTGCCCATGCCTCCCCCAACACCGTCACGGTGCTGGTGCTCGGTGGCCTGGCCACGGTGCCGCAACCGCTGCCTGGCACGAACTGCATGCTGCTGGTCGATCCGCGCGGCACCCAGGCCTCGATCACCGACGGCCGCGGCAACGCCCACTTCAGCCTGCGCCTGCCCGCGACCGTGCCGTTCACGGTGCACCTGCAGGCGGCGACCATCGACTTCAATCGCCGCGGCCGCGCCGTCGAGACGACGAACGGCCTGCAGGTCGACGGCGTGTGATCCGTGCGGTCCGCCAGGCGGACCGCGCAGCTCAGCATCCTTCTCGTCGCCGCCGCAAATGCGGATGACATCGGTGCGCGAGCCAAGGCAGCCAGCCGGCTCCGTCGATGCCGAGCGCCGCGACCCGGGCTAGGATGCCGCGCGTCATGAGCACCTCGATCCGCTTCGCCGCCGCACTCGTCGCCCTGTTCGCCGTCGCCGCCCCCACCGCGGCGCAGAGCAAGAAGCCGAAGGACGACAAGCCGCCCAAGGCGGGCAAGAACGAGAAGGGCGAGAAGAACGAGAAGGGCGACAAGGTCGCGAGCCTCAAACCAGCCAAGGACGACGCCGTCACGACCAAGGACAAGGCGATCGTCGCGATCGACAAGTTCGCGAAGAAGAAGGTCAGCACCAAACGCGCCGACTGGAAGAGCGCGCTGCCGGCGCCGCCCACGCTCGAGTTCACGGCCGGGTTCGACTACTTCTGGCACGTGCAGACGACCAAGGGGCTGATGGTCGTGCGCCTGTTCCCCGACACCGCGCCCAAACACGTCGCCAGCGCGATCTACCTGTCGCGCATCGGCTTCTACGACGGCCTGCAGTTTCCGCGCATCCTCAAGGGTTTCATGGCCCAGGGCGGCAGCCCCCTGAACAGCACCGCCGGCAATGCCGGCTACACGCTCGACGGAGAGTTCGACAAACCGCGCCAACACGACGCCGCCGGCTCCCTGAGCGCCGCCAACTCGGGCAGCCCGAACACCGACGGCTCGCAGTTCTTCCTGACCTTCGTGGCGACGCCGCACCTGGACGGCAAACACACGGTCTATGGCCGGGTGGTCGAGGGGCTCGAAGTGCTCGCGGCGATCGAGGCCTGCGGCGTCGAGAAGGACGGCGACCCATTGCCCGAAACACCCGCGATCGTGGCGACGTGGATCCGCGTGGCGGCAGCGCCGAACGACAAGTAACTCGCAAGACCTCCCCTAGGGGTTTGCCCGGTGCTGCTCCCCTCCAGTTTCCGGAACGGGAGACCAGCTAATCGGAGTCACTGCTGCCCGCGATGGCACGCGGCTCTGAGGAACTTGAGTCGTTTCGCAGTTTCTTTGGATGAGGGCAAGGCGGGCCCGACCAGCTACCGATAGCCGCGGCGTGGGTAAGGATAACCCCAAACGCCTCGCGACCCTGACCGGCGACCATCTGGTGGCAGCCGATGCGGCTACCGCCCTGGCGCTCGCGCTGCGCAACGTCGCGATCTACCCGCCGGAGCATCCGCGGGTCACGGCCGCGGCAACGGACTTCGTCAGCCGCCTCGCCGCGGGTCTCGAGGAGCGCCGACCCATGACCATCGGCCAGCGCGGCGAGGAGTTGTGGGTCGACAATCTGCGCCTGCCCGCCGAAGACGGCCAGGCAACGTGGCTGCTGAACCGCCTGCGTGATGCGGGCCTGCGCGGCTTCACGTTCGAGCCGACCTGCACGACGGAGGACATCGTCGAGTTCGCGCTGACCCTGAACCAGGCGCGCACACGCACCGGGCAAGCGTTCCGGTCGCTGTGGCCCGACGCCCATCCGCGCATCCGTGCGCACGATCTGGTGTTCAGCGGCACGTTCCGCGAGTCCGACGGGGAATCCGGCGAGCCAGGCGCCCAAAGCCCCGACGCCGACGCGATCAACCTGGGGCCCATGGACGCGACGGCCCAGAAGCGGCGCGTCGCGGTGCTCGAACGCCTGGCGAGGGATTCGCGGCTCGAGCAGCAGATGACGATGCTCCAGGGCGTCTGCGGTCACGCAGGTGAGATGGGCCACGAGCTCGACCTGTTCGCAGCGATCGCCGACCTGCTGCCCGCCGAGGTCGCCGCCCATCCCGAGGTCGCCGCCGAGAAGATCGTCGAGATCCTCGGGGTCCTCGAGCGTGAGCTGCCCACAGCCCTGCGCGACGGCGAACGCCTCGACGAAGGCGTCCTGCTGCGCACCGCCCTGCGCGTGGCGCGTAAGTACTTCCAGACCGAAGCGCCGGCGCTGCCGGTGCGGCACAACCTGCCCAGCGGCCGCCCCGGCGACGAGGCGATCACCGCGAACCTCGAAGACCTGGCGCGAGAACTCGCGGCCCTGCCCGACGGCCGCAAGGTCCGACTGCCCGCCGCTGCCGAACTGGCCGCGACCGCGACCAAGATCACGCGCGAACTGTTCGGCATCTTCCTGCACACCTTCGTCAACACCGAACGCGAAGAGGTGCGCACGGCGGCGAGGTTGCACATCGTCGATCACTTGCGGGCCATGGACCTCGGCCTGCTCGCCTGCATCGCCGCCTACCTGCAGGAGCCGGGCACCGCCAACGCCATCCCCGAACGGCAGCGCGCCCAGCTGATCGCGATGATGGTCGAGGCTGGCCAGGCGGAGACCGTGCGCAACTACGGCTACGTCGACGCCGACTTCGTGACGCGCAGCTTCCCACACTCCCTGCCGATCGCGGCCAAGGTGCTGATGTCGCGGCAGTCGGACGTCGACCAGTTCCAACGCGGACTGCAGGCGCTGGCGCCGATGCTGGCCATCGGCGGCGCCGACACCGCTGCGCAGACCGGTGTGCTGGCCGGCGAAGAAGTCGTCGAAGCGCTGCTGCGACTGGGCGGCAAGGTCGCGTTGCCGCTGATGCCCGCGATCGCCGAGCAGTGCCCCGCCGCGTGTCTGGTGCGGGTCGTGAACTACACCGCGCGCCTGGACCTGCCGAGTCCGGAGCGGGCGATCCTGAGCTGCCTGCAGCCGCCCGAGGCCATTCCACGCGACTACCTGGCGGCGCTGTTCACGGCCGCGATCAAGGGCAAGTTCGACGCGACGATGCGCAATCGCAGCGAAGCGGTCCTGCATGCCTACATCGTCGCCGGGCTCGAAGAACTGCCCACGGCGACCCTGGTCGAAGCGATCGCCAACCTGCGTCACGTGCCCTCGCCACAGACCGAACAACTGCTGGTCGAACTGTCGCGACGCGGTCGTTTCCGCCAGTTCTCCGCTGCGGCGCGCGCGGTGCGCAAGATCGCGCGCGAGACCTTGATCAGCATCGAATCGGGAGGGCAACCGTGAGCACCGCCACCAAGCAGGACGTCAACACGCAGGCGACGCTGCTCGTCGACGAACTCGTCGTCTGCCTCGTCAACGCCAAGATCTACGCCAGCAGCCATCCGCGCGTGCGCAACGCCGTCGAGGCGACCCTGCAGCGTCTGCACGACCTGGTCGCGGACTCGCGCCACAACCCCGTGTGCCTGGGCGTCGCCGACGGGCTGGTGGTGTTCGACCAGCGCCCGCTGATGGGCGCCAGCATCGGTGCCGCGCGGCTCGTGCAGTGTCTGCAGCAGTGGGGCTCGGGCGGGCTCGAACTGTGGGACAGCGCCAGCGCCACCGAACTCGAGGAACTGCTGGTCGGCATCGGCGGCAGACCGCAACCGGGCAAGGACTACACCTGGCTCAACACGCAGCTGGTCGCCAAGCAGTGCCGCAACCTGCGCCTGTTGCCGCCGTACGACGACGGCCTGGCCGGCGCCGAACGCAACGCGAAGGTGGGCCGCATGCGAGTCGGCGTGCAGTTCTACCAGACCGTGGTCGACCTGCTGCAGAGCGTCACCGTGTCGGTGTGCCGCGGCGGGCGCATCGATTTTGCGCCGGTGCAGACGCAGGCCGAACAGGTGCTGGCACAGCTCGAGAGCAAGGACGCGCCGGTGCTGGGCCTCGCGCGTCAGGATCAGTACGACGCGTTCACGTTCGGTCACTCGGTGCGCGTCGCCGTGTTGGCGATGAACTTCGCGCGTGAGCTGACCTGCGACCGCGAGCTGCTGATCCGCATCGGTACCGCCGCGCTGCTGCACGACGTCGGCAAGTCGCTGATCCCGTTCGAACTGCTGCACTCGCAGAACACGCTGAGCGCCGAGGAACGGCGGGTGATGGATACGCACGCGCCGCTCGGCGCCGAGTGCCTGCTCGACCACGCCGACTCCGATCCGCTGGCGATCGCCGCGGCGTTCGGCCATCACCGCGGTCCGGGCGGCACCGGCTATCCACGCACGCTGCACGAACACGAGACGACGATGGTCACCAGCATCGTCAAGATCTGCGACATCTACGAGGCGCTGACGGCGGCGCGCCCGTACAAGCGACCGATGTCGCCGATCCGCGCCTACCGCGTGATGATCGCCATGGGCGACAAACTCGACCAACGGCTGCTGAGCCGCTTCGTCCAGGTCAACGGCATCTTCCCGATCGGCCAGCACGTCAAACTCGACGACGGCGCGATCGCGGTGGTGAAAGCCCAGAGCAACGACCCGCAGCGGCCGGTCGTCGAGCTGCTCGAGACGGAGACCGGGGAGCAGCTCGCCTACGACGACGAGCAGCTGCTCGACCTCAGCGACGTGACCTGCTGCGCCGCGCGCTCGATCCTGCTCGAGGTGACACCGGACCGCCTCGACGAACACCTCCAGCCATCGGCGCCCGCCGGCGAAGCCGCCAGCGACGACGCGCCGAAGAACCCGCTGCGCTGGGACTGAGGTCGACAGCGTCTTCTCGCATGCGCCGCCGGGTTGAGCGTTGACTCGACGCGGCAACGCCGCTGCACTCCTGCAACTCGCCCGGGCGTGCCCGCGCACGCCCTCCCCCGCTCTTCGCAGGAAGGTCCATGCAGCAGCCCATCAACGTGGCCGTGATCGGCCTCGGTTTCGGCGCCGAGTTCATCCCGATCTGGCAGAAGCACCCGCACACCACGTGTCACGCGATCTGCCAGCGAGACCAGAAGAAGCTCGATGCGGTCGGCGACTACTTCGGCGTCGCCAAACGTTTCCGCAGCTACAGCGAGTTGCTGCGTGACCCCGACGTGCACGCCGTGCACATCAACACACCGATCCCCGACCACGCCGCGATGTCGATCGCGGCGCTCAAAGCCGGCAAACACGTCGCGTGCACCGTGCCGATGGCCACCAACATCGCCGACTGCAAACGCATCGTCGACCTCGTCGCCAAGACCGGCCTCACCTACATGATGATGGAGACGGTCGTCTACGCGCGTGAGTACCTGTTCATGAAGCAGCTGCTCGACGACGGCGAACTCGGCAAGCTGCAGTTCGTGCAGGCAAGTCACCAGCAGGACATGGACGGCTGGCCCAACTACTGGCCGGGCCTGCCGCCGATGTGGTACGCGACGCACTGCGTCGGTCCGGTCGCGGGCCTGATCGGCAAACCCGCCGAATACGTGTCGTGCTTCGGCTCGGGCACGATCCGCAAGGCGCTGCAGAAGCACTACGGCAGCCCGTTCGCGGTCGAGACGGCGCACGTCGCGTTCGCCGGCAGCGACGTCAGCGCGCGCATCATCCGCTCGCTGTTCGACACCGCGCGCCAGTACCGCGAGAGCATCGACGTCTACGGCAGCAAGCAGTCGGTCGAGTGGCCGCTGATCGAACACCAGCCGCTGGTGCTGCACACGGCCAAGAAGCCCGAGCCGAAGATCCCCAGGTTGATCAAGACGCCAGACTACGCCAGACGGCTGCCCAAGAGCATCGCGAAGTACACGACCAAGGGCGTCTACGACACCAGCAAGAAGACGCACCTGTCGTTCACGCAGGGCAGCGGCCACGGCGGCAGCCATCCGCACCTCGCGCACGAGTTCGCGATGGCGCTGGTCGAGAAGCGCCAGCCGTTCCCGAACGCGAAGCAGTCCGCGAACTGGACCTGCGTCGGCCTGTGCGCGCACGAGTCGGCGCTGCACGGCGGCAAGCTGATCAAGCTGCCAGCGTTCACCGTGTAGTCGTCGCGCCGCCCTCGCCCTCCACGCCCTCTCCTTGCCCGTTCCCTCTCTCCCTCACGCCGCAGGTCCCATGCAAGACGCCACCGCCACCGCTCCGAACGCATCCCGCCTGCTCTGGGCGGGTTTCGTCGCCATCCTCGCCACCGGCATCGGTTTCTCGATCCGCGGCGGCATCCTCGACAACTGGAGCGCCGAGTTCGGTTTCACGGGCGCGCAGATCGGCGAGATCACGGGCGCGGGACTCACGGGTTTCTGCTTCGGCATCATCAGCGGCGGCGTCGTCGCCGACCGCATCGGCTACGGCAAGCTGGTGATCGCGGCATTCCTGCTGCACTTCCTGTCGGCGGTGGTGACCCTGGTCGCCGGCGGCGAGAGCGCCTACTCGTGGTTGTACTGGGGCATGTTCTTGTTCGCGTTCGCGAACGGCACACTGGAGGCCGTCGCCAACCCGTTGGTTGCGACGCTGTTCCCGCACCGTCGCACGCACTACCTCAACATCCTGCACGCGTCGTGGCCGCTGGGACTGGTGCTCGGCGCTGCCGTCGGCTGGGTGCTCGACGACCTCTACCACGTGCACTGGAAGGTCCAGCTGACCCTGTTCCTGGTGGCCACGGTCGGCTACGGCGCGATGTTCTTCGGGCAGCACATGCCCAAGTCGGAGGCTTCGGCGAAGGGCATGAAGCTCGGCGACATGCTCCATGATGTCGGCATCCTCGGCGCGCTCGTCATCTGCTACCTGTTGTCCCTGTTCTTCTCGGGAGCGGTCGGACTCTCCGCCGGCGTGTCCTACGCAATTGCCGGCGCGCTGTTGCTCGCGGTCGGCGTCATCACCGGGTTCTCGATCGGTTCGTTCATGCTGTTCGTCCTTTTCGTGACCCACGCGTTGGTGGGCGCCGTCGAGCTCGGCACCGACGGCTGGATCCAGAACATCACCGGCAACCTGTTCACCTCCGAGCAGGGCAAGTTCCTGTTCATCTGGACCTCGTTGATCATGTTCGGTCTGCGCTTCTGCGCGCACTGGATCGAACGCACGCTCAAGCTTTCCCCGGTCGGCCTGCTGTGCTGCTGCGCTGCGCTGGCGTGCGCCGGCCTGTTCTTGTCGAGCATGATCGAGACCTTCGCGATGGCGATCCTCGCCCTGGCGATCTACGCCGTCGGCAAGACGTTCTTCTGGCCGACGATGCTGGCCGTCGCCTCCGACCGCTTCCCGCGCACGGGCGCCGTCGCGATCTCGATCATGGGCGGCATCGGCATGATGGCCGGCGGCCTGCTCGGTGGCCCGGGCCTCGGGTACGCCAAGGACCGCTTCGCGGGTGAGGAACTGCAGGCCACGAACCCCGCGGCCTACGCCGAGTACAAAGCGGAGAAGCCGAGCCAGTTCACCGTGTTCGAAGAAGCCCACGGCATCGACGGCAAGAAGTTCGGCGCGATCACCGAGAAGCTCAACGCCGCGCGCGCCGAACTGGCCGAAGCCGGCAAGGATGCCGCCGGTGCCATCGACAGCCTGACGCCGGCCGAACGCGCGGTCTACGAGGCGAGCATCGTGGGCGACCGCCGCACCCTGCGCGCCGACGCGTGGATCCCCGGCACGATGGCCGTGATCTACCTACTTCTGCTGATCTACTTCCGCACGATCGGTGGTTACCGGGTGGTGCAGATCGAGAACGAGCGGCACGGATGAGCCGCTGACAGCGCCCTTCGACGCAGGGGCTTCGGAACTCGTAGCGCCGCGCGTCGCGCTCGCCGCGCGACGACGATCTCGCCAACGGTGCGGCCATTGCGCCACCACGCAATCACGGCCGCGCGCAGGGCCTTGTGCTATTCTTGCCCCGCAATAGCCTGCTTGCGCTCCGCGCTCGCCTCGGGCCTTTCCTGGGACGCGCAGCGCCAAACAACCTTCCGCTACTGGCGGGATTCCAGTGATGAACACCATGCTGTCCCCCTCCCCGCGCCGCACACTCATGGCGCTCACCGCCGCACTCGCCCTGACGGCGATCGGCACCGCGCAAGTCGGTTCCAACTACATCTTCTCACAGAGTTCTGGCACGTACACGCCGATCACCGGCACGCAGATCGCCGCGGCCACGGGCTTGACCGGCGTCGCCGGCCTCGATGACAACACCTACGCGCTGACGCTGCCGTTCGCCTTCAACTTCGACGGCCTGCCCTACACGACGATCCACGCGCAGACGAACGGCCACATCGCCTTCGGCACGACGGCGCCCGCCAACTCGTACACGCCGCTGAACAGCACGATCGCGGTGCCCGGCTTCGTCGCCGCCTTCGGTCGCGACCTCATGGCTGGCTGGATGACCGCGGCCGACCGCGTCACCGCGACCAACGTGCTCAACAACGTCGTGAACATGGGCCCGATGCAGGTCGGCGACTTCATCGGCGGCACCGGCATCCCCGCCAACACCACGATCACGGCCATCTCCGGCAACACGATCACGCTGAGCGCGAACGCCACGACCACGGGCACGGCCGGCTACATCTACGCAGCGGGCCCCTGGGCCGAGATGCGTTACGACACGCTGGGCTCGGCGCCCAACCAGATCTTCGTCGTGCAGTGGTCGAACTTCCGCCGCTACACGACCTCGGGTCTGACCATCGCGGCCGAGATGGCGCTCAACTTCCAGATCCGGCTGCACGAGACTTCGGGCCAGATCGAGGTCGTCTACGGCAACTGCTCGCCGGGCAGCACGACCACCACGACGACGAGCCAGGTCGGCCTGCGCGGCCCGACGAACGCCTTCCCGGCCGACGTCAACAACCGGCTCAACACCAAGGGCGTCAACGACGACTGGATCAACTCGCTGCCCGGCACGGCCAACTCCTCGGGCCTGCTGTTCAACAACGTCGCGCCCGCCAACGTGATCGCGACCGGCCTCACCTACACGTGGGACCCGCCCGTCGGCGCCTACGCCGGATTCACCGCCGACGTCACGAGCGGCCCCTCGCCGCTGGTCGTCAACTTCACGGACCAGTCGTTCACGACCGTGCCGAGCGGCATCATCGGCTGGGCCTGGGACTTCGACGGTGACAGCGTCGTCGACAGCACCCTGCAGAACCCGTCGTTCGTCTACGCGAACTGCGGCTCCTACACCGTGTCGCTGACGGTCACCGACGGCGTGAGCCCGACCAACACGCTGACGCGCACCGGCTACATCAACACGGACAACATCAGCGCCAACTTCACCTCGCAGGTGATCGGCCCGCTCACGGTCACGTTCACCGACACCTCGAACATGCCGGCCTCGAGCTGGGCGTGGGACCTCGACGGTGACACGGTCGTCGACAGCACGCTGCAGAACCCGGCCTGGGTCTACGCCAACGCCAACCCGGTCAACGTCTCGCTGACGGTCACGCGCCTGTGCTCGGCGCCGTCGACGATCACGCGTTCGATCGTGCCGCTGCAGCAGATCAGCCACAACGTGGCGCCGAACAACGGCCTCTCGACCGGCGCGTCGGTCTACTTCGACCTCGACGTGGTCAACCCGACGGGCCTGCGCATCGGCTCGCTCGATGTCGCACCGAGCACCGCCAACACCGCGTTCACCGTCGAGGTGTTCGTCAAGCCCGGCACCCACACCGGCTTCGAAGGCACCGCCGCCGAGTGGGTCTCGGCCGGCATCGGCAGCAGTGCCGGTGGCGCCTCGACGGCGACCGCCTCGGCGGCAGTCGCGTTCCCGATGCCGATCTACCTGCCCCCCGGTCTGCACGGCATCAAGCTGTGGTACATCGGCGTCGGCCCGCGCTACCAGACGGGCACGGCAGTCACGACGGTCACCAGCGGTGACGTCAACCTGACGGTCGGCACCTCACGTGGTTCGACGACCGTCGACCCGTGGGCCGGCTCGAACATCACCCCGCGTTGGTGGAGCGGCGTGCTCTACTACGACACCTTCAACGTCAGCGGCGCCGCCGGCATCGGCACGTTCGGCCCGGGCTGCACCGGCTCGCTGGGCATCCCGAAGATCACCGCCAGCGCCAACCCGACCCTGGGGTCGACGCTGACCCTGACGGTCGACAACCTGCCGTTGTCGAGCATGGTCATGTGCACGGGCTACAGCAACACCACGTCGCTGTTCGGCCCGCTGCCCTTCGACGCGGGTGCCTACGGCGCGCCGGGCTGTCTGCTGCGAGTCAGCACCGAAGCCGTGCTGTTCGTCGCCGGGCTCAACAACCAGGCCACCTGGAACTTCGTGATCCCGAACGACCCGGCGTTCGCTGGCCTCAACTTCTACAACCAGGCGATTGCGGGTGACCCGCTCGCCAACGCGCTCGGCGCGACGGTGTCGAACGCGACCAGCATGCAGATCGGCAACTGAGACCGATCCACCGACTGCGCTCGTGGCCCCAGTGCCACGGGCGTCGACACGGGGTCGCGCCACCTTGCGGAGGCGCGACCCCGCGTTCGTTCGTGCTCCTCGCCAGACATCCGCAAGGGCGTATTCCGCGGGGCGTTAGCTCGATCCACCCGCCGATGGTGCATTGCCATCAACCGGGCCGAGGTATGCTCTTCGCGCCAGCCGGGGGGTACCCGGGAGGCAATTCCACCCAAGACCAGAGCACCTCATGCAACGCTCCCTCCTCGCCATCGCCGCGCTTGCCAGCGTCGCGACCGCGCAACTTTCCGTCGTCATCCCCAACGGCACCGCCACCACCGAAGGCAACAGCAGCAACGCGTTCCCCTGGGGGCGCGGCGGCACCGGACTGCTGCATCAGTCGATCTACGACAGCACCAACTTCACGCTGCAGGGAATCAACTTCCCGATCCTGATCCAGGGCCTGCGTTGGCGCCCGAACACGAACGTCGCACTCGTCGCGTCGAGCTACACCGCAGGCTGCAGCGTCAACCTGTCGACATGCCCGCTCGACGCGCTCGCGCCGTCGACGACCCACGCGCTCAACCACGGCCCCGATCTGCAGACCTGCTTCACCGGCGTGGTCTCGTGGAACGCGCAGGCTGCGCAGGTGGGCCCCACGCCGTTCGGCATCGACATCCCGCTGCAGACGGCCTTCCTCTACGACCCGACTGCTGGCGACCTCAACATCGAGTGTGACCTGCCGATCCAGACGTTCACCGGCTCCGGGCCGCAACTCGACGTGCAGTCCACTGGCTCGTTGTCGAGCCGCGTCTATGTCAGCACCGGCTATCCGGGCACCGGCACGGCGACGATCAACCTCAACCACGGCGTCGTCGTCGAGGTCGTCTACGTACCTGCGTCGGGCCTCTACGCCGGCTTCAGCGCCGACGTCACCACGGGAGCCTCGCCGCTCGCGGTGAACTTCACGGACACCTCGTTCAGCAGTGATCCCGCCGGCGTGCTCGGCTGGGCCTGGGACTTCGACGGCGACAGCGTCATCGACAGCACCCTGCAGAACCCGTCTTACGTCTACCAGAACTGCGGCAGCTACGACGTCACGCTGACCGTCGTCGACGCCTCGCATTCGCCGAGCACGTTGACGCGCACGGCCTACATCACCACCGACACGGTGGACGCGAGCTTCACCCACGCCTTGATCGCGCCCGGCGTGATCCAGTTCACCGACACCTCGACGCCGACGCCGACCAGCTGGGCCTGGGACTTCGACGGTGACAGCGTCATCGACGACACCACGCAGAACCCGGCGCACTTCTACCCGGCGGCTTGCACCGCTGCGACCGTCAGCCTGACGGCGAGCCGCCTGTGCGGCCCTGCCGACACGGCGACCAGCTCGATCGTGATCTCGCCGAGCACGCTCGCCGCGACGAGCCTCGGTGGCAACGGCACGACCGGCGCCTCGGCCGGCAACGTCTTCGACGTGCAGGTCGTCAACCCGGACGGTGTCAACATCTGCGCCGTCACCTGCCGCCCCTACAACTACACCGGTCCGTTCACGATGGACCTGTACGCGTCGGATGGCAGTTACCTCGACATGGTCGGCGGTGTGGTCCGCCACTCGGTGCCCAGCGCCTGGCGCCTGATCGGCACCGGCACCGCGGTCTCCGCCGGTGGCACGACCACGACTGCCCAGCTGACCTTCGTGCCGCTGACCAGCAATGCCTACTTGCCTCAGGGCAACTACAGCCTGGCGGTGATGATGACGTTCCAGACGGGCAGCGCCGGCGTCTGCTACACCACCGGCTCAGCCGCCAACTGGGGGCCGTTCGCCGACAGCAACATGATCATCAGCCCCAACCCGACGGTGGCCGGTGGTGCGGGCAAGTACAACCTGTTCGGCACCGGTGCCAACTCGCCGCGCATCTGGAACGGCGCGTTCCACTACTCGACGTGGAACGACGACGGCGCCGCCGGCATCGGCTTCGCCGGCACGGGCTGCGCCAACTCGTTGGGCCAGGTCTCGGCGATGACGCCGAGCGGCAACCCGACGATCAACTCGTCCCTGACGTTGACCGTCAACAACCTGCCGTTGTCGAACGCGATCATGTGCACGGGCTTCGGCAACACGACGTCGCTGTTCGGCCCGCTGCCGCTCGACCTGACCTCGATCGGCGCGCCGGGCTGCTTCCTGCGCGTGTCAACCGAAGCGCCGCTGTTCATCGCCGGCGCCGGCAACCAGGTCGTCTGGAACTTCAACATCCCGAACGACCCGGCTTTCTCGGGCCAGCAGTTCTACAACCAGGCGATCGTCATCGACTTCGCGGCCAACACGGCCGGCGCGGTGATGTCGGACGCGACCGGCATGCTGATCGGCAACTGAGCCATCGCTGCGCGACGTCGACCGACCGCGAGGTCGGCGACGCCGGACGGGGCCGCGCTGCCTAAGGGCCGCGCGGCCCCGTTCCACATCCGGGGAGCTACAGCCATCGGCGCATGGCGGCGCGACGATCCGCCTGCTAGGGTCGCGCCGTGGCCAAGATCGACAAGACGTCCGCGACGCGCGGCTCCTCACGCCAGCTACTGGCCGAACTCGAGCAACTCGCTCCTCATTTCGGCGACGGCTCCGGCGACCGCAAGTTCGAGCTGCTGCGCCAACTCGAGCACGGCTGGTTGCGTTCGGCCGACGACGTGCGCCGCCTGCACGAGGTGTTGTGTTACCTGCGCGCCTATCCCGACCACGCGGCGCTGCTCGACAAGGTGATCGAGTGCCTCGACCGTTTCGACCTGCGCGACGACCTGCTGGCCCATCGCCAAGCGCTGCGCGACAGTGGCATCGCCGGCACCACGACGCGGTTCTCGTTCTTCGCCACCACGGCGACCTGGCTGTCGCGGCGCCTGCCTGGTGCGCTGGAGATCGTCTGGGACAGTTTCGAGAAGGAGGAACTGCTGGCGCAGCGGCTGCCGCTGCTGGCCACGTGGCCCGAGACGCCCGGCCTCGACGAGATCGAATGGAGTGCGCAGGAGTGGATCCGGCGCCTCGCCGGTCCGGCGACGACCGACGCCGACTTCGTGATCGAGCGCTGCGCGCGACTCGGTGGCACCGAGCAGGAGCGTGAGACCTTCCTCGAGGAACTGGACTTCGAGTTCGACCTGCGCCCCGTGATCGGCGCGCCGTCGCGGTCACGCGCGCTGCTGCACGGCCGTCCCGTGCACTACCAGGTCGAGCCGCTGCGGCGCGCGCGCCCCGACCTGAAGCAGGCGGTGAAGTTCCGCGCCCGCGAGGTCGAGCTCAACGAGAAGAACGGCGCACGCGTGATCAACCTGGCCCGCGACGCGATGGTCGTGCGCCATCGCGACCTCGACGCGTTCGCCTACGGCGACCCACGCGACGTGCGCCTGTTCGAGTGCGACGACGGCCTGGAGTTCGCCGTCGTCGGCATGCGCCCCGAACGGCGCCTGTTGATCGAGGGTGTCTACGCCTACCTGACGCTCAAGAACGGCGTGCCGATCGGCTACGTGCTGACCAGCGGTCTGTTCGGCAGTTCCGAGGTCGCCTACAACGTCTTCGACACCTGGCGCGGCGGCGAGGCGGGCCACGTCTACGGTCGCGCCCTGGCGGTGACGCAGCAGCTCTACGGCTCGGACACCTTCGCGATCTACCCGTATCAGCTGGGCGGCGGCGGCAACGACGAAGGCCTGCAATCGGGCGCGTGGTGGTTCTACCAGAAGCTCGGCTTCCGGGCGCGCGACCCGCAGGTGCTGGCGGTGATGGAACGCGAACTCGCCAAGATGCAGAAGAAGCCGGGTCACCGGACCTCGATCACGACGCTGCGCGAGATCAGCGAACACAACGTCTACTGGTCGGCGGGCAAGAACCGCGACGACGTCGTCGGCGTCTTCCCGATCGCCAACCTCGGCGTCGCCGTCACCGACCTGCTGGCACGGCGCTTCGGCGCCGATCGCGAACGCGGTCTCGAGGTCTGTGCCGACGAGGCAGCGGAACTGTGCGGCGCGACGGACTGGACCCGTTGGTCCAAGGACGAGCGCCGTGCCTGGTCACGCTGGAGCCCGCTGATCCTGTGCCTGCCGGGCGTCACGAGTTGGAGCGGCGCCGAACTGCAGGCGCTCGCCGAAGTCGCGCGCGCCAAGGGCGGTGCGCGCGAGTCCGACTACGTGCGGCGAATGGACGCGCACCAGAAGTTGCGCGCGGCGCTGCGCAAGCTGGCCAGGCAGCCGCTCGCATCGGCCTGATCTGGGCGGCCAGATCTGGGTCGCCATCTGGGGCGCCAGATCTGGGCTGCCAGATCAGTTCTTGCCGTCGACCTTCTTGGCCTCGGCAGGCGGCACGACGAGGCCTTCGCTGGCGCAGCCGCCGGCCTTGGCTTCGCCTTCGCAGCAGGCCTCGGCCTTGGCGCCCTCGGCCTTGGCTTCACCCTCACAGCACGCGTCCGCAGCGGGCGCCGCAGCGCCGTCAGCACAACCACCGCAGCAACCACCCTCCGCAGGTGCGGCGAGCGCGGCACCGGTGCCGGAGTCTGCGGCGGCATCCACCGAGCCACCACACCCAGCCAGACCGAGGGACAGGACCAGGACAGCGAGAGTCTTGAACATGGCAGAAGACTACCCTGGCCGGCCCGCGGGGGAAGGAGCCCGTTCCGCCCCTCAGCCCCCGACCGTGGCGCCGATGCCAAGGGACCGCGCCGCGGTCCTGGCGCGATGCCGCACGACTCCCGGCAACGGCGAGGCAGGGCAGCCCGGAGCTAACGGGCCGGCACCGGGCCGCTGGCCGCCCGCCCCTTGGTCACCACGAGCACGATGCCGACCGCGACGGCGACCGTTCCCGCCCAGGCGTTGCCATCCATGTCACCGTCACCTACCGCCGCCGCGAGCACCATCGCCAGCACCGGCGTCACGTAGGTGATCAAGGCCAGCCGCGATGCCGGGGTGGTGCGCAGCAACCAGAAGTAGATGCCGAAGGCCAGGGCCGTGCCGAACAGGGCCAGGTAGCCGAGCGCCAACACACCGCGCAGGCTCCACTTCGCGTCGAGCGGCTGTTCGAGCATCAACGCCGCTGCCGCAAGGCACATCGACCCGACCAACATGCCGTTGCGGTTGAGCACCACCGAACTCGTGCCGCTGCCGAACTTCTTGATCAGCGTCGTGCCGATGGCCGAGACCACCGGACTCAGCAGCAGCACCAGCGCGTAGTGCGCGTTGTCGGCATCGATGCCACCGAGCCCGCCGCCGAACACCAGCAGGATGCCCCCGAAGGCGATCGACATGCCCAGCAACTTGCGCAGCCCGAGTCGCTCACCCAGGAACAGCAGGCCGCTGACCGCCATCAACAGCGGGAAGATGCCCCACAACACCGCGGCGATGCCCGAAGGCACGAACTGCTCGGCGAAGTAGAGGATGCCGTACGAACCCGAGAAGGTCAGCAGACCGGCGGTGAGCGACAGCCAGGCCGGCGGCGAAGGCACGTTCTCGCGCGCGCACAACCACGGGGCGACCGCGGCCATCGCCAGCCCGGCGACCAGGAACCGGATCGCGGCGGAAGTGAGCGGCGGTTGCTCCTGCAGGCAGATGCGGATGCCGTACCACGTGCTGCTCCAGATCAGGCACAGCAAGCCGATCGCGAGCGGCACGGCGAGGCGCACGAAGACCATGGGCATGAGCGGCGAAGTTGTAGCGCGGCGCGACAGCGACCGCGAACCGGCGGCGGCGGCGGCGGCGGTCAGCCCTGCCGATCGAAGCAGAAGCCCGAGTAGTGTTCGATCGTGAGTCCGGCCTCGAACGGCAGATCCAGGCGTTTGCCGAGGTTCTGCCAATGGTCACGCAACAAGTAGCCCTGTGACCGGACCTCCTCGACGAACTCGTCGCGCGCAGTGACGCGGTAAGGGCAACACGCGGTGCCGATGTTGTTGAGCGTGAAGTAGGAGCGACTGGCGTGGATCGGCGTGGTGTTGATCAGCACCCGCCGCGGCTTGTCCGCCAACGCACCGAGGATCTGGCCGAGCGACTGCGGCAGGTACTGCAACGCGCCGGACACGAACAGCACGTCACATCCCGACGCCGCCGCCACCTCGCTGCCGAACGTCAACTGCTGGCCGACCCCGCGCTGCGCCGCGATCCTGGCGCCGAGTTCGGCCGCCGCCGGCACCTCGATCACATGCCAGTTCACGGCCGAGCCAGGTGCGAGGAACGGCGTGAGCAGCGGCGTGAACGCGTAGTACTTGATGCCGGTGCTGCCGCCGAGATCACAGATGCGCCGCGCACCGGCGGCGAGCGCCTCGAGCAGCCAGAACAGGGCCGGCCGGTCGTGGTCGTCGACCTGTAGCCGATCGACGTACATGCCCGCAGCGGCCTCGTTGTCGTAGTCACCGGGCAGCCCTTCGGGCACGGCCGCCGCGGCGGCGGCGAACGTCGGGTAGACGCCGCTGAAGGCGTGGCCCAGTCGCTCGCGGAAGCGCTGCTCGTGCCGGCGCCGGCGCCAGCCGCGAATGCCCGGCAGGTCGGCGACACGGTCGATCAGACGATGTGCTTTGTCGAAGGCCATGCGTTCAGCGTGCCGCAGGGTAACGCCCGCGCACGAAGGTCTCGACCTCGACGTCCGTGATCGGCGACACGGGCAGATTCAGTTCGTCGGCAAGCAGTCTGGTCAGCGACTGCGCCCAGAGCGCGTTCACGACCAGGCCCGCATGGCCGTCGGCCAGTGCCGTATGGGTCGGCTCGTCGCCCGCACCGTGTTCGACGCGCAAGCCGGCGAGCACCACGGCGCGATGCGCGGGCACACCATCGTCGTCGCGTCTGCCCCACCGCGCCGCGAACCAGGCGCGATCGTCGAAGAAGGCCGTGAGTGCATCGGCCGCGGCCAGGCCCCGCAGCGCCGTGTCGAAGCGGTCGAGCGCGGCGCGCCGATTGGTGGTCGCCGACCGCGAACGCCAACGCTGCAGGAACGATGGGGCCTCGGCATTGTCGAACAGGCCGACGAGTACCACCCTGGTCTGCGGATGGGCCGCGCGGATCGCCTCCCGCGCCGCGGCGATCTCGGCCACGCATGCCTCGATGCTCCGCACCAGCGCGGCATCGTCCGGGTCGGTCGCCATGCGTTCGAGCTGCGGTTCGCCGCCCAGGTCGACGATGCCGATGCGGATCACGACCACGCCGCGCCGCCAACGTTCCGGCTCCTGGGCCATCAGCGCCAGCAACCGCGGCACCTGGCACAAGGTCCCGCTCGACAGCGTCGCGCTCGACGCACCGCTGAACGCGAAGTTGAACTGATGATCCTGCTTACGCGGCGCGCGGCGCGGGCAGCCCAACGCCTCGAGCACCCGCACCACGCTGCGGCGACCGCCCCAGACGCCGAAGTCACCGAGGTCCAGGCGATCGCCAGCCAGCTCGCTCAGGACCTCGGTCCACTGCGCCGCGGCTTGCCGATACCGGCCACCGCGAGCCGGGGATCCCGGCGGGAACGCCAGGCCATCGCGATAACCGTGACTGTCCGAGTCGCCGAGCACGGCGATCGGCACCCGCCGATCGTCGGCGCCGCGTTGGCGGTAGGAGTCGGCGAACAGGCCGCTGCCCATCAGGCTCCCGACACAGACCATGAGCAACAGCACCATCAGCGCGGCGAAGACGCCACGTCGGCGCCGACGACGCACGCGGTCGTCGGTCACGGCACCATGACGAACTGCATCGGGTTGGTCAACAACTCCCTGGTCGGCGACAGCACCCCGGCCTGCAGACACAGGCCGAAGCCGGCCGGCACCCACGTCGGCAGCGAGTAGGGCCGATGGAACTCACCGCGGGGGTCGAGCAGGGCGACCTGGAGGATCGCCAGCGGCAGGCTCTGATCGAAGCTCATCAGCCCCAGATGCACCAACGGCACGCTCACGGTCGACGGGAACCCGACCGCCAACAGGGTCAACGCGTTGGCGGGACCGGACACCGACAGGGCCATCTGGTTGCCGATGTGCACCGGCACCGCAGCGCGGCCGCCGAAACCGGCTGCGTCGGCGCGCTGGTCGATACGCAGCGTCGCGTCGCAGTCGGACGGCTGCAGGCCGGGCACGGCCGGGCTCTGCTGCGAGTAGAGGATGCCGACGTCGGCGATCTCGTCGGCCACCATGATGTCGAGGTCGCCGTCGCGGTCGAAGTCGGCGAGCGTGGTGCAGGCCGCGGCAGACACGGCGGACAACACGAAGGGTGCCGCGAACACCGCCTGGCCGTTGTTGAGGTAGACGAAGCAATCGCCGCTGTAGTAGTGCGAGATCACCGCGTCGAGGTCGCCATCGCCTTCGAGATCGCCGAGGTGCACCGAGGTCGGCCCGCCGCCCGCCGCCAACGATCCACCCAACGTGAAGCCGCCGAGACCATCGCCGAGCATCCACCGGAACGAATCCGGATTGTGACAGCAGTAGGCCATGTCGACGTGGCCGTCACCGTTGAGGTCGCCAGCGGCGCTGGCGAACGGCGCACCGCCGATCGACGTCAGGGTCGCATTGCCCGTGAACGTGCCATCGCCGTTGCCGAGCATCACCCAGGTCTGTCCGGGCACGAGGTTGCACGACACGATGTCGAGGTGGCCATCTTCGTCGGCGTCGACGAGGTTGAGTTCGGCGCTGCCGTTGGGACCCGAATAGAACGCCGCCGGCAAGAACCCGCCTGCGCCGTTGTTGAGCCAGACCAGGGTCGTGCCACCGTTGCCCGCCACGACGTCTGGATACCCGTCACCGTTCAGATCGCCGGCGCCGACGCTGCGCACGTAGTTGCCTCCCACCAGGCTGATCGGCGCGGTGTAGTTGCCGCTGCCGTCGTTCAGGAACACCGAGACGTTGCCGAAGATGTAGTCGCCGGTGACCAGGTCCATCCAACCATCGCGGTTGAAGTCGGCGCTCTCGTGCGGACTCGGCCAGTTCGCGCCGTCGGCCACCTGCGTCATCGGCCCGAAGGTCGCGCAGCCGTCGCTGCGGAAGGTGCGCAAGTCGTGTGAGTACTCGTTGATCGCGGTGATGTCGGGAGCGCCGTCGCGATCGACGTCACCGGCGTGGATGCCGTAGGTCGAGATCTGGCCTTCGTTGGGCAACCGGAACGAGATCGTCTGGGTCGACTGGAACACGCCGCTGCCCGGCCCGGTGCGCACGACGAATTCGAAGTGGTGACCGCCGGCCAAACCCGGTCCGCTGGGCGCTGCAATCGAGGCCGCGAGGTCGACGTGCACGGCGTCGCCGACGAACAGCGGCCGCGTCGGCTGGAACGTGATCCGCGTATTGGCGGCATCGAAGCTGAACATGCCGGGCACGACTCCGGTCCAGCGCCCGAACACCGCGAAGCTGTGGGCCGTCACCGTCAGCGGATCGATCGGCGCGGCGAACTGCACCTCGATCGGATCGAACGGTCCGGCCGTCCCGAATGCGGCAGGCGAGGTCGAGATCACTGTCGGTGCCTGGGCGAAGCAGACTCCGGTGAGAGAAACGGCGAGCAGGAGACGATGCATGACTGAGCCTGTGGCTGGCGAGCGGGCGAGGGGCTGAGCATGGTAGGCGCGTCGATCGATCAGGAGAACCGCCCCCCTCGGGCGACGGTGTGCGGTCGAGAGCAACGGGTTGCCCGGTCACGCCGTCGGCCGCCGCCGCGTCGCTTCCTCCGATCCGATGCGGCCACACCGCGAGGATGACTACGCGAGGAAGGCGTGCACGATCCCGGCCAGGTCGCCGATCTCGGGGGTCAGCAGGATGCCGAGGTGATCTCCGGGAATCGTCTGCACCTGCAGCGAAGGTCCGATCAAGCCGCCCCAACCGTAGTCGGGCAGGGCGACGTAACCGCGCCCCCACCAGTTGTCGCGGGCGCGCAGCAGCAACACCGGACAGGAAGGTGGCGAGAACTTCACCTGCCACCGGAGCATCTCCCGCTGCATCGCGGCCCGCACATGGCGGAACGCCTGGTCGTGGCGCGGACTGGAATCCGCTGCGTCACGCCCGTTCCGGCTGCCGACCCAGCCGACGACGTGGCGCACCGCGCCATGTATCGACCGCAGCCAGGTGCGCACCGGCACGTGCCACCAGCGGCGCAGATAACTCCCGGGCAGGATCGTGTCGAGCAGCACCACACGATCGACTTCGACACCGACTGCGGCAAGACGATGCGCAACCTCGAGCGCGACCACACCGCCGAACGACAACCCCGCCAGGCGGCACGGTCCGTCTCGGTGACTGCTGTGGATCACCTGGGCGTAGGCTTCGGCGAGGCGCTCGATCGACACCGACGCCGTGCGTTCGCCGGGCAGGCCTTCGACCATGGCCTGTTCCTCGGGCACGTAGACGCCGTAGACCGGCTGGCTGGTCCCCAGACCCTTGGCCAGGTGGCGATAGATCTGGATGCCGAGCAGACAGAACAGCGGCGGCCCGTCACCGAGCTCCTGCAGTGGGATCAACATCGGCCCCGAACGCGCCGAGCGCGACTGCAGCGACGCTGCCAACTGCGCCACTGTCGGCGAACGGAACACCTCACCGAGATCGATCGTCACGCCGGTCTGGGCCTCGAAGCGATCGACACAGCGGATCGCCGTCAGCGAGTTGCCGCCGAGTTCGAAGAAGTCGTCGTGCAGGCCGACCTCCGCGACGCCGAGGATCTCGCGCCAGATGCGCATCAGGATCAACTCGAAGTCACTGATCTGCTGCGGCGCCGCTGTCGTTCCTTTCGCCCCCGCCGCGGCAGCGTTCGCCACGGCGTCGGTTGCGGCCACCTCCTCGGTCTGCGTCGGCATCGCTGGCGGTGTCACTGCGGCTTCGACCTTGCCGGGCAGTTCGCCGAACGACGCCAGCGGCGCGGCGACCAGGATCGACGCGAGTTCCGTGAAGCGGACGGCAAGTCGCCGCGCGGTCGCGCCATCGAGCGCGTCGGCGTTGTAGGTGAGCACGCCGCTGAGTCCCTGTTCGCGCTCGACGAACCACAAGCCGAGATCCTCGGTCGCGCCGCGCTGGAACAGCGGGATCATCTCGTGCTGCAGATCCCCCCAATGGCGGCGACGGCCGCGCGCGTCCTGGAACGAGAACAGCGCCTGGTAGAGGACCGAGCCGGCACGCACACCCTCGCGGCCGATCTGCTCGAGAGTTACATCAGCCGTGGCGAGGCCCTCGAGCACCGTCGCGCGCACGCCGCGAGCCAGGTTCTCGAAACACGCCGACGCGCCGACGTCGAGCGGCACCGGCACCAGCGAATTGCAGCACCCCATCACCGGTTCCTGCTCGGGTGTACTGCGGCCGCGCACCGGCGACGCCAACAACACCCGCGATTGCCGCGAGTACTCGTGCAGCAGCACGGCATAGATCGCGAGCGACACATGGAACAACGTCAGACCGCGCGCGCCGGCGAACCGGTGCAGCGCCTGGGTGACTTCCGCCGTGAGATTCAGCCACTCACACGCGCCGCGGCCCGACATGCCGGGCCGGCGCGGGTGATCCACGGGCAGGGGCAGTACCGTGCCGAAGGTGAGCAGCCGTTCCCGCACGATGCGCACGCGCTGCTGCACCGCCGCCGAAGCCGCACGATCGCGCTGCCACTGCGCGATGTCCCCCATGTCGATGGCCAGTTCGGGCAGCGGCGACGAACGCCCGGCGACGAACGCGGCGTAGAGCGCGTCCATCTCCTGGTAGAACAGGTCGAACGACCAGCCGTCCCAGACGCCGTGGTGCGGCATGAAGAACAGCACGTGTTCGTCGGCCGCGAGGCGGATCAACTGCACCACGAACAACGGCAGCCGCCCCAGATCGAACGACACCGCTGCCAGCTCGTCGAGACGTGCCGCGAGCCGTTCCTCCCGCCGCGACGGCGACAGCGACGACAGGTCCACGACCGGCGGCCACTGCACCTGCAGGTGCTCGTGCACGATCTGCCAGACCGCGCCGTCGCGGCGCTCGAAGGTCGTGCGCAGGGCGGCTTGCCGGTTCACGATCTCCTGCACGGCGGCCAGCAGCGCGGCCTCGTCCAAGCTGCCGCGCAGTCGATGTGCGGAGGGCAGGTTGTAGCCGTTGTGGCCAGTGCCCATCTGCTCGATGTGCCACATGCGCTCTTGCACCAGCGTGGTCGGAGCGATGTCGCGGCGCGCGCGCCGCGTGACCCGCGGCAGGCGATCTCCTGATGCGGCGCTGAGTCGGGCGGCGAGCGATCGCGGCGTCGGCGCCTCGAACACCGAACGCATCGAGAGATCGCTCGTCGCCGCGCGATTGAGGCGCACCACCAGTTGGGCGGCGAGCAACGAGTGCCCGCCGGCGGCGAAGAAGTCGTCCTTCGCGCCCAGACGCTCGATCCCGAGCACCGCCGCCATCTCCGTAGCCACCAGCCGCTCTTCGGGGGTCGCGGGCTCGACGAACGCCGCGCCGTCGGCAGGGGTCGCCGCCAGCACCGGCAACGAGCGCCGATCGAGTTTGCCGTTCGGCAAACGCGGCAACGCCGCCAACACCGCCAACTGGTGCGGCACCATGTAACCCGGCAAGGTGCGCTGCAACTGCTCGCGCCAGCCGTCGGGCGCGGCACCCGCGCTCGTGACCACGAACGCGACCAGGCGCGCAGCCGCAGCATCGGCACCCTGTACGGTGACCACCGCGTCGACCACCCCCGCGCAACCGCGCAACGCGGTTTCGATCTCGCCGAGCTCGATGCGATGACCACGCACCTTGACCTGCTGATCGATGCGCCCCAGGCACGCCAACGATCCGTCCAGGAGCACACGCCCGCGATCGCCGGTCCGGTAGAGCCGCCCCAAGGTCGGGTGGTCGATGAACCGTTCCGCGGTCAGCTGCGGACGCTCGTGGTAACCGACCGCGACACCGTCGCCGCCGATGCACAGCTCGCCCGGCACCCCGCGCGGCAAGGCCTGACCACGCCCGTCGAGCACGAACACCGAAGTGTTCTGCAGCGGCTGTCCGATGCTCGCGGCCGTGTCGGCGTCGGCGACGCGCGCCACCGTCGACCAGACCGTCGTCTCGGTCGGCCCGTAGAGGTTCCACAGCGCCCGCACCCGCGGCAACAGGCAACGCGCCAGCTCCGGCGGCAGCCGTTCACCGCCGCAGAACGCGACCAGTTCGGCGGCGCCGGTCCAGCCGTCGTCGACGAGCATGCGCCACGTCGCCGGCGTAGCCTGCATCACCGTCGCGCGCTGGCGGCGCAACGACGCGGCGAGCTTCTGCGGATCCTCGACATCGACGCGCGACGCCACGACCACACAACCGCCGACCGTGAGCGGCAACAGCAACTCGAGCAGCGAGATGTCGAACGACATCGTGGTCACCGCCAACAGCGTGTCGGCGGCCGAGAAGCCGGGAGTCACGGCGACGCCGGCCAGCAGGTTCGCCAACGAGCGGTGGGTGACCTTCACGCCCTTGGGCACGCCCGTCGAACCCGAGGTGTAGATCAGGTAGGCGACGTCGTCGCCGCGCCGCGGCGAAGAGGACGCCGTCATCCGCCCCGGCTCGACGCCTGCTTCGGGAACCATCGTGGACACGCTGTCCAGGTGCAGCTGCTCGGCGACCAGACCGAGCGCGGCGCCTTCGCCATCGACCAGGACCAGCGCCGCGTGCGCGCCCTCGAGCAACTGCTGCAGCCTGACCACGGGGAAGGACGGATCGAGCGGCAGGTGGGCCGCGCCGACCGCATGCACCGCGGCCATGGCGACGACCAGCAACCGCGAGCGCCCGATCCCAAGACCGACCACGGCGCCGCGCCCGACACCACGCCTACGCAGTTCGGCGGCCAACACCTCGATGTTCCGCTGCAGTTCGGCGTAGCTGAGCGCGCCGCGATCGTCGCGAACCGCCACCGCGCCGGGGTGGTCACGCACCACCGTCGCGAACGCGTCGAGCCAGTGTTCGAACACCAGCGGCATCGCCGGCCCAACGGAACCGTGGGCGCCCCCTTCCGAACCCAGCAGCGGCAGGCCACCGATCTCGGCTTGCGGCGCGAAGGCGGCACCGATCAGCAACTGCTCGAGCGCCGCGAGCCACACCGCCACGCTCGCTGCGTCGAACAGATCGGACGAGAACGTCGCTTCGAGCAGGAAGCCATCCGCCTGCGGCACGACGTTCAAGAACACCTCGAAGCCTTCGGCGATCCGCGGCACCGTCGTCACCACGCCGCGCGCCGCGCCGATGCGCAGCTCCGGCGCCGTCTGATCGATGTTGACCAACACCGGGATCAACGGCACGCGCCCGGCGTCGCCGGAGCGACGCAGCGCCTGCACCAGGCTGCCGAAGGTGAAGTCGTAGTGCTCGGTCGCGTCGAGCACTTCCTGCTGCGCCGCGGCCACCAAGGCGTCGAAGCGCGTCGATCCATCGACGGCCAGCCGCACCGGCAACAGCTGCACGCAATGCCCGATCAGATCGCGGCGATCTTCGAGCGCCTGGCGCGCGACCGGCAGGCCCAACACGAGGTCCTCGTTGTCGGTGAGACGATGCAGCAGCGCCGCCACGCCGGCGATCACGACCGTCACCGGACTGACGCGCAAGCTGCTCGCGAGCTCCTGCAGCCGCACCTGCGACGAGAGGCGCCGCTCGACGCGTTCGGCCGCGAAGGTGCGCTGCGCCCCCCTCGGTCGATCCAGCGGCAGATCGAGCGGCGGCGGCGTGGTGGCGAACTTACGCAACCAGTAACCGCCGTGCGCACGGGAACTGTCGGCGGCACGTTCGGACGCGAACGCCGCGAACGACGGTGCGGGCGCCAACTCACCGTCGGCCAACTCACCGTCGGCCAGCGAACCGTCGGCAGACGCTCCGCACAACTGCTCGAGTTCGCGCAGCAGCACGTGATACGACCACCCGTCACAGACGGCGTGGTGCGCCACCAGCAACAACTCCGCCGACTCCGCACCGAGCTGCAACCAGGTGGCGCGGAACAGCGGGCCCTGCACGAGGGCGAAGGGGGTCGCGACGAGATCGTGCCGCGCGCTCTGCACGGCTCGCTCACGCGCATCCGCATCGAGCGTGGTCAGATCGACCCGGGGCATCGACACCGCCACCTCGGCGCGAATGCACAGGGCGTCGAGCTGCGGCGTGAACGATGCGCGCAAGGCGTCGTGCCGGGCGACCAGGGCCGTCAGCCCTCGCTCGACGACGGCCGCGTCGAGCGGGCCGGTCAAGCGGATCGCGATGGCCTCGTTGTAGGCGCAGTTGGCGAGGTCACCGAGCGCCGCCGCGGCGAGCACTTCCTGTTGTGCATCCGTGGTCGGAACCACCTGCGTGATCGCACCGAAACGAAAGGGGTCGTGTTCGGGCGTTTCGGAATGCAGCGCCGCGGTCACGGCAACTCCGCGTCGGCGACTTCCCGGTACTTGCCGGGACGCTCGAGGTCCGGGACGAACCATGCCAGGGTGCCGTCGGCGCGTTGCCCCAGGCGCGCACCGTGCAGCGGCGGCCGATCCACGCCGGCGCGCGGCCGCGCCGGCGGCGGCGTCAACAAACCGACACGCTGCAGCTCGCCGATGCTCTCACGGAAGTGCCGCACGAACACCGCGACATCGTCGTCGGTGTGGCTCGTGGTCAGGAAACACGGGAACGGCTCCCAGATGTGGACTCCCCGGTGACGCAACATCGCGAACAGCAAGCTACCCCATGGCTCGCTCGACTTCACCGACAAGTAGAACGCGGAACGGAACGAACCGACGGTGATGCCGACGCCGCTCTGCAGCAGCACCTGTTCGAGCTGCGTGATCATGCCGCGGGTCCGGGCGGCCAGCGCATCCTGCAACGCCGGCCCCGCTTCGGCGATGCGCTGCAAGGTGGCGCGGGCCGCCGCCAAGGCGATCGGATGACGCACGAAGGTGCCCGCGAAGAACGTCACCCCGACCTCGGGCACGCTGTCGTCGCCGAAGCTCCAGTATCCGCCGTCGAGAGCATCCAGGAACCGTGCCTTCCCGGCGACCAGGCCGATCGGGTGGCCGCCCGCGACCACCTTTCCGTACAGGGCGATGTCGGCGTCGATGCCGAACAACGCCTGGATCCCACCCGGGTGCGATCGGAATCCAGTCACCACCTCGTCGAAGATCAGTGCGCAGCCGTTGTCCCTGGTGATCTCACGCAGCTGCTGCAGGAACTCGCGCGGTTGCAGATTGGGGTTGCGCCCCTGCACGGGTTCGACCAGCACCGCGGCCAATTGCCCGGCCATGCCCGCGATCACCTGCAGACTGGAGGCGGCGCCGTAGGGCAACACGATCATCTCGCCGACGTGGGACTGGGGCACGCCAGGCGACGCCGGGAACACGCCGCCGCCGACGCCGGGCCGCGCCAGCACTTCATCGAAGATGCCGTGGTAGGACCCTTCGAACATGACGACCTTGTCGCGGCCGGTGACGGTGCGCGCGATGCGCAGCGCCGCCGTGACGGCCTCGGACCCGGTGTTGGCGAAACCGACCCGTTCATTGCCCGTCAATTCGCAGAACAGCTGCGCGACCTCGCCGGCGAGTGCCGACTGCGGCCCGATCTCGATGCCGCGTTCGAGTTGCTCCAACACGGCCTGCGTGAGGAAGTCGGGCGAGTGGCCGAACAGGATGCTGCCGAAACCGTTGAGCAGATCGAGATACTCGTTGCCGTCGAGGTCCCACAGCCGTGAGCCGCGCGAACGTTCGGTGACGATCGGGTAGACGATCTCCTTCCACGACGGGTGGAAGCCCGTCACCGTGCGCGGATCGGCGAGGTGCCGCCGATGCGTCTGCGCAAACGCCTTCGAACGCGCCGTGCGCCGGGCATAGTCGGCGCAGAAGCCGGCCAGGAACTGCTGTTGGTCGGCCGTGATCCGGAACCGATCCGAGACCTTGCGCTCGATCTGCGCGCCGGGGTTGGGGCGCGGCGGCGATCCGGCTGGCGGCGATCCGGCTGACGGCGATCCGGCCGACGGCGAGACCGCTGCCGCGGCAACCGACGGCACCGCGGCGGGTGCCGCGACCGGCGGCGCCACCGCCACGAGCCAATCGTGCAGCGCCTGCGGCGACGTCAGTCGCTCCATCAGATCGCGAAAGCCCAGTTCGACGGCGAACTGGCGGCGCACGCCGATGGCGACCTGCGTCGTCACCAGCGAGTCGAATCCGAGTTCGGTCCAATGCCGCTCCTCGGTCAAGGACACGGCGCGACCCGCCGCCCCGTCGAGGATCGTCGCCAGGCGCGACGCCATGTCCGCAGGCGACGGTTCCGCCGCCGCCGCCTCGCCTTGGACCGCGGCTACAGCCGACCCCGGCGCGCCGTTGCCGTTCCCCGGCTCCAACCAGTGCCGGGTGCGCGCGAACGGATGACTCGGCAGGACGACGCGGCGCGGCGACATCGGCGCCGGCACCGCGGCGGCAGCGGCGACGCCGTTCGCCCAACAGTGCGCGACCACCGCGAACAGGTCGCTGATGGTCGTCGCATCGACACCCGAACCGGGTAGGGCGGCCACCGGCACACCGCCGCAACGGCACTGCAGCGCGAGCGCCGTGAGGCTCACCCCCGGACCGGCCTCGACCAGCACGTGCTCACCCTGTTCCTCGAGCTCGACGAGGGTTTGCCGGTAACGCACCGCAGTGCTCAGGATCCTCGCCCAGTGACGCGGCGACACCGCCTGCTCGGCGGACAGCAGTCCACCGGCCGCGGCCGAGTACAGAGGCAGCTGCGGCGCGCGCCAGGTCAAGCCGGCGAACGTGGCCTCGAGCCCATTCGCGACGGCATCCATCAGCGGGGAATGGAAGGCGCGGTCGACGCGCAGTGGCGCGGTGCGCACACCGGCCTGTTCGCAGCGGCGCCGTGCCGCGGCCACCGCCGACGCTTCGCCCGACAGCACCACCGCGTCGTCGTCGTAGATCGCCGCGATGGCCACGTCGGCCGCCAGTTCACGCGCCTCGGCCTCGCTGCAGTAGGCCGTGAACATCGCGCCGGGCGGCGTCGCCAGGATCGCCTCGCCACTGGCCATCACTGCCACCAACGCGTCCTCGAAGGTCAACACGCCGGCGACCGTCGCGGCGACGAACTCGCCGAGGCTGCAACCCAGTACCGCGGCAGGTCGCAGCCCGAGCGAATCGAGCGCATCGGCGAGCGCACACTCGCAGACGAACAACGCCGGGTGGGCCACGAAGACGTCGTCGAGGGCCGCAGCCTCGGCGCCGCCGAGCAGCACCGCACGCAGATCGGGGCCGCCGCGAGCCAGCACCTGCGCGATGCCGACCTCGATTCGTTCTCGGCTGGCCGCGAATTCCGCGTGCAGCCACCTGGCCATGCCGATGCGCTGCACGCCGTGGCCGGGGAACTGCAGCACGAGGTCGCGGGCCGCGGCGGCTTCGCCGCGCCGCAGGCGCCGCCGGTCGCCGAGTGCGACCACCGCATCCGCGATCGACACGGCGCGCACCGCCGCGCGGTGCTGCATCGTCACCCGGCCGACGTCGAGCGTGAACGCCACGTCGGCGAGGCGCAGCGCCGGATCCGCGTTGGTCAGGAACGCGCGCAGGTCGTCGATGCGCCGCGACAACGCCGCCGGGGTGCGCGCCGAGACCCGCAACCACTGCGGCGCTCCGGCATCACCGACCGGCGCGGGCCGCGACGGCGGTTCCTGCAGGATGACGTGGGCGTTGGTGCCGCCGACGCCGAACGAACTCACGGCGGCACGGCGCGGGCCGGATTGCGTCAACCAAGGCCGCGCCTGCGCGGCGACGCCGAAGCGCGTGCGTTCCAGCTGCAGCCGGGGATTGGGCGTCTGGAAGTGCAGCGTCGGCGGCAACACGGCATCGCGCACCGCGAAGGTCGCGTTGAGGAAACCGGCGACACCGGCGGCGTGCACCAGGTGCCCCACCGAGCTCTTCACCGAGCCGATCACACACGGCGGGGCTCCCGGGTCGAGTCCGCGGTACGCCCGCGTCAACGCGGCGAACTCGATCGGGTCCCCCATCGGCGTCGCCGTGCCGTGCGCCTCGACGTAGCCGACCGAATGCGGATCGACCTGCGCATGCGCCAGCGCGGCGCTGAGCACCGCCGTCTGCCCGGCGATGCTCGGCGCCGTGAAGCTGACCTTGTCGTCGCCGTCGTTGTTGACCGCGAAACCGCGGATCACCGCGTGGATCGGATCACCGTCGGCCAGCGCGTCGGCGAGCCGGCGCAACACGACCACACCGGCGCCGTCGCCGAAGGTGGTCCCCGCAGCATCGCGGTCGAACGGGCGACAGTGGCCGTCGGCCGACAACATGCTGCCCGGCTCGTAGCGGTAACCCGAACGCACCGGCACGACGATCGAAGCCCCGCCCGCCAACGCCAGATCACAGTCGCCGTCGGCCAACGCGCGGGCGGCCTGCGCGATCGCCACCAGGGACGTCGAACAGGCCGTGGTCACGGTGTAACTCGGGCCGCGCAACCCGAGCTTGTAGGACACCCTGGTCGCCAGGAAGTCCTGTTCGTTGGCGAGCGTGACGTTGCCTTCGCCGAAACGCGCCAACACGTCGGCGCGGGTCGACACGTTGTGCCGCAGATAGTGACTCCACTGCGCGCCGAGGTAGACACCCGTGCGGCCATCGTTGTCCGACGGCCGGTGCCCGCTGCGTTCGAGCGCCGCCCACGACAGTTCGAGCAGCAGGCGATGCTGAGGATCCATGACCTCGGCTTCCGACGGCAAGATGCCGAAGAACTCGGCGTCGAAGCAATCGTGGTCGGCAAGGATGCCGCGCGCCTTGCGGTAGTCGGGCGCATCGCGCACCGCCGCAGGGATCGACGGATCGAGTTCGTCGTCGCCGAAGAACGTCACGCCCTCTCGGCCGGCGCAGAGGTTGGCGAACAGCGACTCCGCGTCCGGGGCGCCCGGGAACCGGCCGGCGAAACCGATCACGGCGATCGCGTGCTCGGGCAAAGGTTCGTCGGCGTCGGTCACGATCCTCCCGCGACCAGTCTGGTCAACGCCTCGACCTGACGCTGCCGCGTCGGGAACTCGTAGACGAAGGTCGGATCGAGCGCACGACCGCTCACCCGTTCGAGCTGCTCGTGCAGCCGCACGGCGTCGAGCGATCGGCCGCCGACCTCGAAGAAACCACCGGCGTTGCGTTCCAGATCCTTGCCGAGCACCTCGCGCCAGGCGGTCTCGACGGCGCGCCGCAGCGCCGCGGGCGTCGTTTCGGGCGCCGTCGCCTTTGCCGCCGCCGTTGCCGCCCACGGCGACGGCAACGCCGCGTCTTCGACCTTGCCGTTGTGACCCAGCGGCAAAGCCGGCATCGGCACCACGCGCGTCGGCACCAGGAACGTCGGCAACTGCGCCGCCGCCGCGGCGGTGACGTGCGCGAGTTCGGCGCCGGCCGTGAGCACCACGTAGGCGACCAGGCGCGACACGCCGATCGGATCCGCAACCACGATCACGCGGCACGCCGCCACGGCGTCGAGGCCGGCGAGAACCCGTTCGACCTCGTCGGGTTCGACGCGGTGCCCCGAGATCTTGACCTGCCGGTCGATGCGCCCGAGGAAGTCGAAGTTGCCGTCGGCGAGTTGCACGCCGCGATCGCCGGTGCGGTAGGCGCGCTGCGACTGCCCGCGCCGCGTGACGGTCACGAACGCCGCGCTCGTCGCCTCGGACTCGTCGAGGTAACCGAGCGCCAGCCCTTCTCCCAAGAGCACCAGTTCACCGGGCACACCGACCGGCAGTTCGTGCAGGTGCTCGTCGACGACGATCACTTCGGTGCCGTGCAGTGGCACGCCGATCGGCACGCTCGTCGCCGGCAGGGTGGCCGGAATGCCATAGCTGGTCGACTGCACCCCGTTCTCGGTCGGGCCATACCCATTGATCAGCTGGATGCCCGGCAACGCCGTCAGCACCCTCCGCACGTGCGGCACGCTCAGGCGTTCGCCGCCGATGACGACTTCTTCGAGCCCACGCAGGCAGTCGACGTCACCGTCGACCAAGGTGTGGAACAGCGAGGCGGTGAAGCACGCCGTCGTCACCCCCTGCCCGGTGATGACCCGGCGCAAGCCTGCCGGGTTGGGCAACTGGTCTGTCGGGAACAACACCAACCTGCCGCCGTGCAACAGGGCCCCGTAGAGCTCCAGTCCCGAGGCGTCGAAGGCGAGCGGAATCGACTGCAGGAACACGCGGCTCGCATCGAAGCGCAGATAGTCCTGGCCACAGACCAGGTGCACGATCGCGCGGTGCGGCACGACCACCCCCTTCGGTCGCCCGGTCGAACCCGAGGTGAACATCACGTAGGCCGGGCGCTCGTCGGGCGCGTTCGTGGATCGGGGCCAAACCGTCGTGCGCGTCTTTCCCGGCGCCCGGGACACCTGCATCACACCGACCGCACCAGGCGATGCCGAACAGTCGACCACGAGGTCGGCGCCGACGGCGTCGCCGACCAGCTGCCGGCGCAACGGCGGATCGCGCGGATCGACGGGCACGTAACACCCACCCAGCCGCAAGATCGCGAGGAACGTCGCGATGGTGTCGGGATGGCGGCGCGCCACCACGACCACGGCGTCGCCAGCCCGCACGCCGCGGTCACGCAACTGCGCGGCGACGCCGGCGATTCGTTCTCCCAACTGCCGGTAGGTGAGGAATCGCCAGGCCTGCCCATGAAGGAACGTCAACGCCGGCCGATCGGCGTGCGCCGCGGCCACCACGTCGAACCGATCCGTAACGCTCTCGCCCATGGGGATGAAGAACATACTGCGCAACCAACCGACCGCCCCGCAACAGGCATCTGCTTACGAATCCTCGGCGGCAACGCAAGCTTCCCACCAAACCGCCGACCCAGCACGAGTGCCTGCACCCCTCATCGGCAGTTCCGCCAGCAGGCTCGCGGCGCGCTCCCCGAACATCTCACTTCGGTCGACAACCGCGGCGCAGCGGGACGCCAATCACGCCTCGCCCCGGATCCTCGGCGGCGAGACCCGTGGACTGGGAACGTGGATCGCGATGCCTACGATGCGCCAATGCTGGCGGGACGCGAGATCCTGACGACCGTGGTGATCGAGTCCATCCTGCCCGTCACCCGCGTGCGCCTGTGTCTGGGCAGTGCCCTGAGGCCACTCGGCACCACCCCCAATCCGGGCTCGGTGATCGCGCGATGACCGCCCCCTGCCGCCTGCGCTGGCAATACGGCCTCGCGCTCGCGGGCACGATCGCGCTGGGCTTGTTGTCGCGACGCTTCCCGCTGCCCGGCTGGTTCGCCGAGCACACGGGGGACGCGCTCTACACGGTTGCCGTCTACCTGGTTCTCGCCGTGGCACGACCGCGCACCACGGCGCTGCAACTCGCCTTCCTGGCCTGGAGTTGCTCGACGCTGGTCGAGTTCGCCCAGTTGCTGCAGTGGCCCTGGTTGGTGTCGTTGCGCCACACTCGCGTCGGCGCGCTGCTGCTCGGCCAGGGCTTCGTCTGGGCCGACCTGCTCGCCTACGCGCTGGGCGCCGCGTTGGCCTGGGCAATCGACACCGTCATCCGCCGACCGCGGGCCGAAAGCTGAGATCCCTCGGCATCGGATCGACGAGAAGCACTTCTCGATCGGTGTGGGGAACGGCAAGGCCGCGCCCCACACCGGGCGCAGATGCTCAGCGGCCCGCGCTGGCTTCGACCGCGCCTGCCGCGCCACCCTTGGTCAGGTTCTGGTAGAGCCACGTGAACGACTTGCGCTTCTGTCCCGGCGTCAACGGCTCGAGTTCACGCTGGATCGCTGCGCGCTTCTTGCTCGTTTCCTGGAACTCCGAGGTCCGGGCCTTGAGCAGTTCGCTGCGTTTGGCCTGGGCAGCCGCCTCGTCGAGTCCCTTGGTGGCGTCCTCGAGGCTCTCGTAGAAGTCCTGCATCACCTTGTCGAGCTCGGCCATCTGCGCCTTCAACTCGTCGACGCGGGCCTTCTGCTTGTCGTCGAGCACGGGCGCCGGTGGCGTCCAGATCGAGTAACCGCCGACGACCAGATCGAGATCGCCGTCAGCGTCGACGTCGCCGACATCCATGTAGAGGCCCGAGTCCGGCCGGTTGGGTCCCGCGGCGCCTTTGGCGCTGGGCTCGATCAACGTCGTCGCCACTGCGAACTTCGGTGACGCGTCGTTGCCTTCGTTGAGATGGACGAAGACGCCGCCGCCGGCGCCGTCGCGATAGGGGTCACCCATGCTGCCGACGAGCAGGTCCTGCTTGCCGTCGCTGTTCCAGTCGACGAGGCGCAGGGTCGTGACCGTGCCCGGCACGATCATCGGTTTGCCGCCAGCGAGCACCGGGGTGTTGGTGGTCGCGAACGCCGGCTTGGCATTGCTGCCTTCGTTGCTGCGCACCATCACCTGACCACCCTTGTGGTCACCGAGCAGCAGATCGAAGTCGCCGTCACCGTCCCAGTCGGCGGCCCAGGTCGACGTCAGGTGGCCGGTGACCACCTTTGCGCCCTGCGGATCGCAGCGCGTCGTCGCGTCCCACTTCTTGGTGTCGAAGTTCCAGAAGTCGTTCATGACGATGCGGGCGCCTTCCTTGTCGAGGATCGAGACCGGCTGCTGCCAGCCCTTGCCGTCGCCGAAAGCGACGTGCGGCGATCCGTCGAAGATGCCGGCGACGATGTCCAGGTGACCGTCAGCGTTGAAGTCCACGAACTGTGGACTCATGCCGATGCATCACCAATTGGCGAAGTCGAGCTCTTTGCCGTCCACGGCCATCACCTTGGTCTCGGCCGCGTAACTCGCCGGCGCAGTGCCGGGCTGACGCAGCGCGACGGTGAGCCGGCCGCGCAGGTCGCCGATCACGATGTCGGCGAGGCCGTCGCCGTTCATGTCGTGCAACGTCGGCGAGGGGTAGAGGCGATCGACACCAAGGAACGAGTCGCCGGCCTCGAGCCGCACGGGCGCCGCGAACTGCGGCGGCTGCTGGGCGATCAGGGCGGTGACGGAAAGCGCCAGGCTGCTGCAGGCCAGGGCGCACAGCTTCGGGGTCGCAAGCTGCATCGGGGTCTCCGTTGAGGGTTGAGGAAGGCGGCAGTCTAGTCGGCCCGTCCGGCGTCGCACACCCCACCGGCGCGGCGAACTCACAACTGCTGCAGCACGAACCCCGCGCCGGGCGTGTAACGCAACTGCTGCAGCTTCTTGCCGGCGGCGTCGGTCACCAGGCAGGTGTCCATCAGGCCGTCGCGGTCCTCGTCGACCCAGCCGTAGACGAGGCCGCCCCGCTGCTCGGTGTGGCGCTCGTAACGCAGATCGCGATCGGCATCGACGCTGAGCAACTGCGAGCCGTCTTCGGCATGGAGAACGATGCGCTCGTAACAGCCGTCGCGATCCTCGTCGACGTAGTCGGCCATGACCTTGTCGTCCGACCGACGCACCTCGCGCAACCCGTCGCGCCGCTGCTCGTAGCGGATCAGCGGGCTCCGCTCGCTGGCCCGCGCATCGACCTCACTGAGCCATAGCCCCAAGAACACGACGGCAGCAGCAATGCTGGTCAGCAGCAACCAAGGCGCCCCGCGGGTCGCGGATTCTTGCGGCGCCGTCGATGCGGCCCGCGCCGCGCTCGCCTGCGCCGCACGCGGATCCGCCGCCAGCGCCTGGGCCTCGAGATCGACGAAGTTGACCTCGCCGACGTCGAGGATCTCGCGGGCCCGTTCGAGGCTGGCCGTGGGCACCATCACCTTGGTGCCACCCAGGTTCATGAGCCGCCGGCTCATCGCGAACTCGTCGGCGAGCGAATCACCTTCGACGGTCGCGGGGATGCCCTCGGCCTGCAACATCGCCACGAAGATCTTGGCCTGTTCGGAGGTCGCCGCCACGCGGACGACGGAAGCGATCGGGTCGGTCATGGTCGGTTCCTGGGTTCAAAGGTGGTCGATGCGCCGCAGACAATACGCATGCTGGGTGCGGGCAACAGCCTGCACCTGGCCCGGGTCTCGCCACCAGTCCTCGTCGACCGAGGCGATGCGTCCCGTCAGCGGGGCGCTGTCGTCGGCGAGCAGGAAGGCGGCGAGTTCGGCGGCATCTTCGGGCGGGTGATTCTGCGCGCGCTGCGGATGCGGCTCGCCGGTGCGACGCTCTTGGGCGGCGACCGCGCGTTCGTGCTCCTCGTGCCAGACCATGCCGGGCTGCAGACAGTTCACGCGGATGCCCGCGTCGAGCAGCTCGACGGCGAGTTGGTCGGTCAGTCGGCAGATGCCGGCCTTGGCGGCGGCGTAGGCGGTGTAGTGCTCACCGAGCATCGGAAACCAGCTGCCGCCGCCGCTGCAGGTGAGCAACGTGCCGGCGCGCCGTTCGCGCATGCGCGGCAGCACCGCGCGGATCGTGTGGAACGCGCCGACCAGGTTGACCTGCACCACGCGCGACCACTCGACCGGATCGACGCGATCGATCGGCTGATGCGCGCCGCTGCCGCCGGCGATCGCGGCGCAGCAGTCGACCGGCCCGAACGTGGCCTCGGCGCGCGCCGCGACGTGCTCCATGTCGGCAGCGACGGTGACGTCGGCGACGACGGCCAGCGCGGCGCCGCCCGCGGCCTCGATGCGCGACACGGTTTCGTCGAGCTGCGACCTGCGACGCGCGGCGACGACCACCTTGGCGCCTTCGGCTGCGAGCCGCACCGCGATCGCCCGACCGATGTTCCAGCCGCCACCCGTGACCAAGGAAACTTTGCCGGCAAAGCGTTTGGCAGGTGATGGGTTCAAGGTACGGCGAGGATAACGCCGCGCCACGACGGCGCGACCCACACTCGACGCCGGCGAGGAAAGCCCCGTTCGCTCGGCGATCCTCTATCCTGACCACCGGAGGTGAACATGATGATCAAGATCGCTGTCCTCGCCATCGCATTGGCCAACCCGATCACGGCCCAGGACGGCATCAGGATCCTGCGCGTGCCCGATGGGGTGCGGCTGCCGGCAGCACACGGCACCAACCTGCTGCTCGAGGTCGAATTCGTGACCGGGGCCGACGGGATCTGGATCGCCACCAGCGATACGGCGACCGACTCGCTGCCCCTGGTCCCGGCCGGGGCCAACCGCTACCAGATCAACCTCGCCGATCCGCGCCTGGCCGCGGTGCTGCCGGCCGGCATCGACCACGGGGAACTGTTCGTGTTCGCCAAGAAGGGCCCGACGCTGGCGCGCAGCACGGCGATCGCCTGGTCGCGCGCCGCCGGCGAGGACCAGGCCCTTCGTTGCCTCGTGCGCACCGCCGGCGCCGAGACCACGACCCTCGCACCGGGACATCGTTGTTGGATCGATCTCGGCAAACTCACGGCGCTGCAAGTGCAGGGCGCTGGCGAACGCCAGAGCGCCGCGGTCGCCCGCGTCGGCCCACTCGATCTGCCACTGCGTCGTGACGCGGACAAGCAGATCTGGACCCTGACCAACGACGAGGCGCTGCGGCGCATCGCCAGCGAAACCGATCACTTCGAGATCGAGGTGCAGCAGGGCAGCACGAGTTGCCTGTTCGCGTTCGATCTGGTGCCGCAGCGGCTGCGCCTGCCCGACGACGGCGGGCGCCTGGTGGTGCAGCAACGCCGGCGCACCACGCTGCCCGGCACCGATGGCTGGCTGCGGGTGCACCTCGAGGACATCACCGGCGGCACCGTCCTGCTCGACCTGACGACCGCCACCGGACAATCCCTGGTCCGATCCCGGCTGGTGCGCGAACGCGATTTCGTGGAGTTCTCCCTCGGCGAGCAGAAGTGTGTCCTGGTCGTCGAATCGCTGGTCAACCTGCTCGTCGGCGACGACCACGCCGAACTGCTGGTGCGCCCCGCCGCGGGCTTCGCACCGGACGAGATCGGGTTGCTGGTGGCGGCCGTCGCGGCCAGCCAGGACACGTTCGTACGCGAGGGCAAGGACTACACGGGCCGTCTGGCGGCGCAGTTCCTGACCGCCAAGCTCGCCAACCACCGCGATCGGGCACCGACCGTCGACGAATTCGTGGCCACCTTCGCCAGTCGATCGAGCCGGAACGGCGACCCGTACCAGGTGCGCCGCGCCGACGGCACCACGGTGACGATGCGCGCCTGGCTCGAGGCCGCGCGCAAGGATCTGCACGCCGACAGGCCGAAAGAATCGAAATGAGACATGGCAAGGCCAGCGCGGGTACGTTGCCCCCCGCCGACCGCCCAGGTGACCCATGATCAAGAACCACCTACCGCTCGCCTTGTTGACCCTGCTGCTGGCCGGGCACACCCCCGGACAGCGACCTGCACGCACGCTCGACAAGGAAGTGCTCTTCAACCTGCTGCGAAAGTACGACGCCGACCGCGACGGCAAGATCAACCGCAGCGAGTATCCGCGCACCGACGCGGCGTTCACCAACCTCGATCGCAACCGCGACGGCAGCATCGACGCGACCGACTTCGAGCCCACCGCGGGCCGCGCGCGCGGCGTTGGCCAGGCCCGGCAACCACGCCCGGCGAAGTTGCCGAAGGTCGGGGAGATGGCGCCCGACTTCGAGTTGCCGCTGCTGTCGGCAAGAGCCAAGGAATTGCCGACCGAAGACAAGGACGGCGAAGCGGCCGGCAAGCCCGCCGCCGAAGGCGGAGCCGCCAAGCCCGGGAAGGCGCCCGTCGAGACCGTCAAGCTCAGCTCCTTCGTCGGCAAGAAGCCCGTCGCGCTGATCTTCGGCAGCTACACCTGACCGCCGTTCCGCAGCGCCGCCGGTCGGCTGCGCAAGATCCACTCAGACCACCACGACGAGGTCGAGTTCTTCCTGGTCTACATCCGCGAAGCCCACGCCATCGACAGCGCGATGCCGTCGGAGTTCAAGCTGGTCGAGGATCCGATCGACGACGCGGAGCGCCAGCAGGTCGCGGGCACCTGTGTCGAAGACCTGGATCTGCCGATGCGCGCGCTGGTCGACGGCGTCGACGACAAGGTCGGCAAGGCCTACGGCGGCTGGCCGGATCGCCTCTACCTGATCGGCCTCGACGGCAAGATCGCCTACGCAGGTGAGCAGGGGCCACGCGGCTTCGACCCGGCGGCGTGGGAGAAGGCGATCCTCGCCGAGAAGTCGAAGATCGCTGCGGCGAAGGCGCCGCTGGACGAGGGCAAGATCAAGGGCAAGGACACTCCGCGCTGACGCCGGCCAGACCGTTCAGTCGGCGAACCGCCACGCCTGCAGCTGGCGCCCCGGCAACTCGTCGCGCAGCGCCGCGCGCAGCACCGCGATCGGCATCGAGTTCTGCTGCAGCACCGCGTCGTGGAACGTTCGCTCGGTCCACTTCGAGCCCGGCGTGACGAGTTCGTGGTGCAGCGCGCGGATCTGCAGACCGCCGAGCATGTAGGCCGCCTGGTAGAGCGGACCGTAACCGCCACCCACCGACCGCCGCACCTCACCTTCGGCCGCCGCGGGTTCGTGGCCGACGCGATCGATCAGGTACTTCACGCACTCGGGCCCGGTCCAGCGACCGAGGTGGAAGTTGAGCGAGAACACGATGCGCGCACAGCGATGTTTGCGCCAATACAGCATGCCGACGCGATCTTCGGCGCTCTTCGCGAACCCCAAGTCGTAGAGCCGCATCTCCCAATAGAGCGCCCAACCCTCGATCCAGAACGGCGTGTCGAACGGCGCCCGGTAGGTACGGTACCGCGCTTGCGAGTACTGCTGCAGCCAGTGGCCGGGGATCAGTTCGTGGTGCACCGTGGCGCGACAGAAGTGCTCGTTGTTGCTGCGCAGACTCTGCAGCTTCTCGATGTGCGCCATCGCGTCGGTCGGGAACGAAACCTGGATCGTCTCACCGCCGAGGAAGAACGGGTTCACGCGCTGCGCCGCCGGGCTCATCATGCGCATGCGCCAGCAGTCCTTGGCCAACGCGGGGATCGTGATCAGATCACGCTGCTCGAGGAACGCGATCGCCTCGTGCGCCAGTTCCTTGATCAGCTGCGGCTGCTCGCCGGGCGCGCGGTGCCGGTTCTTGACCTTCTCGAGCGCGGCGCGCCAGTCGTCGCCGCACCCCATCTCGGCGCTCGCTTTGGCCATCTCGGCGTCGCACCAGGCGAACTCGCGTTCGGCGATCGCGACCAGCTCCGCGGGCGAATACGGAATCCACTCGTACTGCAGTTCGCGCAACAACGCCGCTTCGCCGATCGGCGCGCCGACCAGCGAGCTGTCGCCGGCCTGGCTGCTGACCGCGCGGCGCAGCGCCTGTTCGTAGTCGAGCAGCGCCTTGGCCGCCGCCTCGTGAGGCGCACGCACCCACCACGAGAAGGCCGGGTCGTAGCCGTCGCGGAAGCGAAACCATCGATCGAGGGTGCGGCGCAGGGCGGCGGTTCGGTCGGCCGCGCGCAACAGCCGCTGGGTACCGCCATCGGCCTTGGCGACGGCGCCGAGCCGGGCCACGGCGTCGCCGTCACAGGCCCCCGCGATCGCCGTGACGATCGCCGCGGCAGCCTGGGGATCGTCACCGTCCAGCCGCCGGTGGGCTTCGCCGAAACGAACGATCGCCGCGGCGAAGGGCAGCAGGTCGGCGATCTGCGCGTCGCGCCGCTGCTCCTCGTCGAGTCGCTGCAGCTCCGCGCGCACGTGTTGCCCGAGCAACAGCCAATCGACGCGCGCGTCGTGCGCCAGCGTCTCGAAGTCGAGTTCGTCGAGTTGCTGCTGTTCTTGCTGCAGCCGCTGTCGCAGCTGCTCGACCCGCTCGGCCGACAGCGGCACGTCGTAGCGCCGGTTCAGATCGGCCAGGTCGGCCGAGAACAACTCGATGCGCGCGCGCAGGCCTTCCTGCGCGAGCAGAGTCACCGGCGAGGTGGCAAGAAACAGCAGGCCGCAGGCGAATGCACGCATGCGGCCATGCTATTGCGGGCTCAATTGCCTACCACTGCGGTGCCGGCGTTGGTCACCAGCATGTCGATCGCGTTGACGCCCGGAGTCAGCGCCGCAGCCTGGTTGTACCAGGTGAGGCCGTTGAAGTTCGGGTCGTTGGGCACCGCCAGCGCCGACGTGTTCCCTTGCCCCAGCGGGTCGAGCAGGACGAGCGTCACGAAGTCGCTGCTGGTCTGGTTGAAGCAGTTGGGCGCGCCGAACAACGCCAGGTCGACCGGCGTTGGCAGAGTCAGCCACTGGGTGTTGTCGAAGGCCCAGATCACGAACGCCGGCAGGTTCGGCGTGCCGCCGCTGACCTGCAGCGAGAAGTTCGTGCCGAGCTGCGGCAGGCTGTTGGCGAGCAGCGCGGGCACGGTCGGCGTGGCCGGCTTGCAGTGGATGCGGAAGATCTGCCGCGCCACGGAACCCGACACCGTCCAGGCGTAGCTGGCGTAGTTGGGCCTGCGCCAGTAGTTGGAGGTCGGCCCCGTCATGCCGCCAGCGGTCGCGTGCTGCGGCGGCGCGACCAGGCTGTAGGCGTCGACGTGGAACCAGAACGCGCCCCCGGCCGGGATCGTGACTGGCGGATAGACCGAGGTCGAATACCAGCCCTGCGTCGCATCGACGGTGATCTTGCCGTTGGCGGCGTTGGTGAACGCAGGCGCCGTGTGCACCGTCGCGGTCGCTCCGGATGCATCGAACAGCACGCCGGTGTTGACGGTCTGCGTCACAGCACCGTTGGTCTGCGTGAAGATCTCGAAGCCGACGACCTGGATCGGAATGCCGGTCGTGTTGAGCACCGGATACGCGTATTCGTTGGGCAACGAAGCGACCGTCATCACCGGGTTGACGTCGTTGAGACTCAGGCAGTTGGTGGTGACGGCGCCATTGCAACCCTCGCCGAACAGCGTGAAGGATGCCGTGGACTGGGCGAATGCGGGGACCGTGACCCCGAGCATGACGACGGGAAGGAGCAGGTTCTTCATCGGTGGAGAGGAGACAGGAATAGGGTGATGGCAAGCGGCGCCCGGAGAGACCTGGGGCCGCGTCGCGACATCCTACTCACCGCCTGCGCCCCCCAGCTACCGCGGGCGACTCCCCCACCGCCTGATGCGGTGGGCAAGGGTCCGTTTGCGGTCCGCGCGCGCGGCGCATCACCAGATCAGCAGGCCGCCGATGTTGGTGAATGCCTGGCCACCAGCGCCGACGCGGAACCCCTGCGTGAAGAACTGCAGGCCGGCGAACGCCGGATCGAGCGGGATCGCGAGCGGCAGGCTGGCGTTGCCGACACCCGACAGTGTCACGGGCAGAGCGAGCGCCGGGTCGAGGCGCAGCTCGCCGGTGAAGGCCGGGTTGGTGTAACCGCTGCCGACGGGCACGAGACCGAACGACAGCGCGAACAGCCAGAACGTGCCGGCCCCCGCCTTGACGTCGAAGACCGGCGTGCTGCCGACGCTCGCGGCGCCGCGGCTGTCGATGTGACAATTGCCGTTCGACGCTGGGTCGGTCGGCGAGGTGCCGTTCTGGATCTCGGCGAAGTTGGCATCACCGTCGCCATCGAGGTCGCCGATCGGTGCGACGACCAACGAATACTGGTAGGGGGTGCTGATCGGAGACTGCGTGCCCGCCGCCGCGAACGCGCCCGATTGGAGCACACCGGGCACTTCGATCACGCCGCTGGCCGGATCGACGCGACGCACCTCGCAAGGCGGGCCGACGCCCGAGAAGGTGACGCGAGCCGTTGCCCACAGGCGGCCGTAGGAGTCGAAGTTGAGACCCAGCACGCTGGGCGACAGCGTGTAGGCGGACAGGGTCGCGCCGGTGGTGCGATCGATCTGCGCCACGGCGCCGCCGCCGAAGCTGCCGACCCAGATGTTGCCCGCGAGATCGAAGGTGACCGAACCGACGCTGGTGAGCCCGGTCGGGTAGATGTTGAGCAGGTTGCCCTGATCGTCGACCTCGACGAGTTCGCCGGCGCCGTCACCGACGATCCAGATGTGGCTGGGGTTGAACAGGCCGCGGAAGTCGGCGACCAGCGCCGTCGGCTGTGTCGTCACACCGGGCAGCGGGAAGTTGACCACCGCACCGCTCGGGTCGATGCGCGACACCGATGCGGGCGTGGCACGGTGTGCGATCCACTTGTTGCCCGACGCGTCGATCGTGATGCCCAGCGGCGCGGTCGCGGTCAATGGATAGGCCTGGATCAGCGTGCCGTTCGCGGCGAAGTTCTGCACGCCCGTGCCACCCGAGACCCACGCCGTTCCCTGGTTGTCGAAGGCGATGAAGTAAGGGCTACCGAGTGTCGACGTGACCGGCGTGATCGTGCTGGTGACCGGGTCGACGATGTCGAGCGTGCCCTGGATGAAGCGCACGACCCAGATCTTGCCGTCAGGCGCGACATGCGCACTGCGCAGGCTGGTGCCCATCGCGATGCGCTGCAGCACGGAGCCCCACGGGGTCACCTCCATGATGTCGTTCGAGGCGCGGTTGGCGATCCAATAGGTCTCCTGGGCGACGGCCACGGAGGTCACGGCCGCGAGCAGCGGCAGTACGAGAGGACGGAACATTGGTGATGTCCTGTGGTGAAGGGTTGTGAGGGGTCCTCGGCGACGCCCGCAACTGCGAAAGGGCAGGCGCGCCAAGGGCTGGACAATGGGCCAGCTCGCGGGACCGCGCTCGGCGATCGCCGGCCGTTACCCCGAAGTTACGATGCCAAGAATAGTTGACGTTCCCGACGAGGCGGCGGATCGGCGGCTTGCAAACCTCCTCATTTTAGTTTTCACTTACCCATTGTGACGAAAACACTGCTCGACGCCCTGCACAGCCCACGCCGCCGCGAACTGCTGCGGCTGTGCTGGAACGAGCCGCGCGCCGCGGGAGATCTGCACCGCGCCCTGCCCGACGTCACCTTCGGCGCCGTGTCCCAACACCTGCGGCAGCTGCGCGACGCCGGACTCGTCGACGTGCAGGTGAGCGGCCGTCGACGCCTCTACCGGGCACGACGCGCTGCGCTCGGCCCGTTCCGCCGCTGGCTGCAGACCAGCTGGGACGACGCCCTCTACCAACTGCAACTGGCCGCCGAGCTCGAAGCCACCCGCCGCGGCCCCGCTTCCCACTCCGCCGACCGCCCGAACAAACGATGAGCCAACTCCCCCACCTGCTGACCAGGACCGTCGTCATCGCCGCGCCGCGCGACCTGGTGTTCCGCTACTTCACCGACTCCGAACGGTTCGCGCGCTGGTGGGGTCCCGGCTCGAACATCGACGCGCGCGTCGGCGGCGACGTCTGCATCGTCTACCCCAACAAGGTGATCGCCCGCGGCGCGATCACCCACCTCGAGCCCGATCGGCGCATCTCCTTCACCTACGGCTATGAGGATCCGGGCAAGCCGATCGCGGTGGGCGGATCCCTGGTGACGATCGAACTCGAGGAACAGGGCTCCGGCACACGTCTGTCGTTGCGGCACGAACTGCCCACCGAACTGGCGCGCGACCAGCACGTGCCCGGCTGGCGCTTCCAGCTCTCGCAGTTCGCCAACGTGGTCGGCGACGAACGTCACGACAACTGCGACGCGACCATCGACGAGTGGTTCGCCGCGTGGCACGAGACCGACGCCACGGCGCGCAACGCCCTGCTGCTCGCGAGCTGCACCGACGACGTCGTGCTCCAGGACCGCTACGCGAGCCTCACCGGGCGCGATGAACTGGACCAGCACATCGCCGCCTGCCTCGTGCACATGCCAGGGACGGTGATGCGTCGCGACGGCGAGGTCAAGCACTGCCAGGGCACCGCACTGGTCGAGTGGACCGCAACCGATGCCCAAGGCGCCTCGTGCGGCCGGGGCACCAACGTCGTGCGCCTGGCCGCCGACGGCCGCATCTCGTGGGTCGTCGGCTTCTGGTAGCGATGCGAGAGTCGGGACGCTGTCAGTGATGCGCGACCGCGGCCTGGTGACTCATCGGCCGCAGCTTCGCCGTGAAGGCGCGCAGGAACGGGGCCTCCTCGACGATCTCGTATCCCCTGGCGTACTGCGTCTCGTGCATCATCTCGGCGAACGCCTCGACGACCCAATCGACGTGGCTCTGGGTGTAGACGCGGCGCGGCAGACACAACCGTACGAGATCGTGTTCGGCGACGATCGGTGCACCGGTCGTCGGATCGGTGCGCCCGAACATGAGCGTGCCGATCTCGACGGCGCGGATGCCACCGCGGCGATACAGCTCGCAGACCAGCGCCTGACCCGGCAACTGTTCGGGAGGAAGGTGCGGCAACATCGCGCGTGCGTCGACGTAGACGGCGTGCAACGCGAACGGCGACACGATCGGCACGCCGACCGCCGCGAGCCGGTTCGCCAGATAGTGCGCGCTCGCTTCGCGATAGTGCAGGTAGTCGTAGTCGAGCACCTCACGCAGCCCCTGCGCCAGCGCCGCGAGGTCGCGGCCGGCGAGCCCACCGTAGGTCGGAAAGCCCTCGGTCAGGATCAGCAGGTTGCGGATCTTCGCCGCCAACGCGTCGTCGTTGCAGCACAACAATCCGCCGATGTTGACCAGACCGTCCTTCTTGGCCGAGATCATGCAGCCGTCGGCCAGACCGAACATCGCGCGCGCGACGTCGTGCAGGGACTTGTCGTGCCACTCGGGATCCATGCGGTGGATCCACCACGCGTTCTCGGCGAAGCGCGCCGCATCGAGGAAGAACGGGATGCCGCGGCGGCGGTAGAGCGAGCTGGCCGCGCGCAGGTTGTGCATCGACACCGGCTGACCACCGGTGCGGTTGTTGGTGATCGTCAGCATGCCGATCGGCACGCTGCCCGCCGGTTGCTCATCGAGCCAGGCCGACAGCGCCTCGATGTCGATGTCTCCCTTCCACGGCACGTCGGCGGCCAGATCGCGCGCGCTCGGATGCACGAAGTCGAGCGCCGTGGCGCCGAGGAACTCGATGTTGGCGCGCGTGGTGTCGAAGTGCGCGTTGTTGGGCACCGATTGCCCCGGCGACACCATGCTGCCGAACAGGATGCGCTCGGCGGCGCGGCCCTGATGCACCGGGAACATGTGGCGATAGCCGGTCAGCTTGTGCACCACGCTCTCGAGGTCGTAGAAGGACCGGCTGCCGGCGTAGCTCTCGTCACCGGTCATCATCGCCGCCCACTGCTGCGCCGACATCGCGCCGGTGCCCGAGTCGGTGAGCAGGTCGATCATCACGTCCTCGGCCCGCACCAGGAACACGTTGTGAAACGCGGCGTCGAGGATGCGCGTGCGTTCTTCGACGGTGGTGATCCGGAACGGCTCGATCGCCTTGATCCGGAATGGTTCGAGCACGGTCTTCATGGGCACCAGTGTCCGCGTGCCTGCGGCGCGGTTGCATCCCCACAAGAGGGTAGTGGTGCCGCAACGAGGCCCCAGGGCGCCCGGGACCTGCCGCGTCACCGGCGCGTTGTTCAGCGCTTGCGCGCAGCCGGCTGCGAAGGTCCGCGACCGAGCCGCTCGAGCGCCTCGCGGATCGCATCGGCGGGGATCGGCACATCGATCGCTCCCGGCCCGGCGAGCGGAACGGGCAGCCCATGCGGGACGTCGACCGAGTCGGGCCAACCCTCGATCTGCAGGCTCAGCGCCAGGCGATGTGGGCCGACGCCGATCGGCAACGCCGCCCGTCCGTCGACTACCGGCACGCTCGCAGGGGCAGCGCGAAAGAACTCCGCCATCGCGCCGCTCTTCCCCGACACGCGGTAACGGCGCGGGTCGGCGTCCTCGAGCGGCACGAGCGCCGCGCGCAAGGTCACGCCGTCGGGCGTCGCAGCGGGCCCCGAGAACTGCAACTCGACGAGCGGCCACGGCTGCAGCTCCACCTCGGCGCGATCGCGCACGCCGCGCAGCATCACCGGGCGGCGGCCGGGACAGACCACCAGCACGTCGAGGACGTCGCGCAGGGTCGGCAGAGCCAGCTCGCCGTTCCGGAACGGATAACCACGCACCTCGTCCGTGGCCTCCGGCACCACGGGGAAGGCGAGCGCTTCCGACCACGACGGCTCGTGCAGGGTGATGACGTGGATGCGGTCGCGCAGGTCGATCTCACGCAGGCGCGGGTCGCCGCCCTCGGGGACGGGCACTTCGACGTCGTCGATCGTCACCACGGGCCGCAGCTCGCTCAGCAACTCGATGTCGAGCCGATACCTCCCGGGCGGGATCGACCTCCAGAGAAGACGGCACGTTCCCTCGGGCCCGCCGATCGGCTCGGCGCGCAGGCGATGGCCTTCGTCGGCGGAGAGCGGCAGCGGCACGGCGACGGGAGTCAGCGTGGCGAACAGGCCTGCCGCCATCGGCTCGGGCAGCCGCACGTAGGCGGTGAGGTTCGCGCCGCGCACGAACGTCAGCCGCACGTCGTCGCGCCCCGCCGCGAACTCGATCGGCGGGATCGGCAATTGCCACCGCGACAGCACGCGCAGCCGCAGCCGCCCGGGCTCGACGGGGCCACAGACCGCGAATCGACCATCGGTGAACAACCTCGAGATCAGGCCACCGACTGCTCGCCACGACGCCGATGCACCCTCCTCCCCGGGCACGAGGCTCTCGACCCGCAACTCGACGTCCCTCTGTTCCAGCGGATCGAGGCCCTGCCAGGTGCCGGCGACCACGACCGCGACAGGCTCCACGCGCAGGTCGCCGACGTCGTTGACGCCCCGCACAAGGCGCCGCGGCGGCACGGTGGCGCGGCTCGGCGGCCGGTCCGCGAGGACCGTCAGTTCGGCTCGGACGAGCTCGGCCATGTCGCGCCCCGGGACCTTGAACACCCATGCGAAATGCCCGGTGGCGTCGATCGCGAAGCTGCACGAGCCGCGCGTCGCCCCGAAGTCGTACTGCATGGAGACCGAAGCAGCCGTGATCGGCACACCCTCTTGATCGAGCAGTCGGCCGGTCAGCACCAGATCCGTCTCGTCCAGCGACAGATCGACGGTGACGACCTGTCCCGGTTCACGCGGCCCGTCGACCATGCGGCTGATCCAAACCCCGAGGAAGGCCGCGACGCGCAGACGGCGTTGCAGTGGCACACAGGAGAAGCGCGCGCTGCCGTCCGGGTCCGCGGCGATCTCGCGCGTCCGCAACGCGTCCCCGGGCTCCTGCTGCACGAGCCCCAGCGTGAGCGGGTGCTGAGGACGCACGACGCGACCCTGGATCACGACGCGCGCCACCACCTCCCCCGTCGGCGGCAGTTGCAGCACGATCGGCGCCACCGGCGGCGAGGCGGGATCGAATCTCGCCGCCACTTCCTGCAACCCCGGCAGGGCGACATGAACCCACCACGACGCGACCGGCGCAGCGAGTTCGCCGGAGGGACGCCACTCCTGCATGTGCTCGACGCGGGCCACGCCATTCGGCGCGCGCGTCAGCAGCGGCGGCCAGAGGTCGTAGTCGCCGAGGTGATCGCCGTTCTCGGCGCGCATCATCACGACCAGGGGCACCCCGATCGCGGGCCGGCCCGCGGCGTCGTGGACGAGCACCTGCATGTCGCGCTCCGGCCGCAGCTCGAGCCGGTGGCCACCCGGCGGAACGTCGGAGCCCCGCGTGACGACGAGCCGACCGTAGCTGGCTTCGTGGCGCGCGTGGATCGTGACGGAGCGATCGAGACGCACATGGACCAGGCCGTCGGCATCGCTGCGCATCGTGCGCCCGAACTCGGCGACGCATCGCCAGGTGTCGGCGAGCAGGGAGGTACGTTCGTCGGCCGGCGTCGCCATGAGCCGTCCCCACGCCGCGCCGTCCATGCAGCCGACCTCGGCGCCGGCCACCGGGGCGCCGCTGCGGCCGTCGACGATGCGCACCTCGCACCAGGAGAACTCGGGCGCCGGCGCTCCGGAAGTCGCGACGACCTGCCGCTCGATGGCTCCAGCGCCTGCGGCGCCCGGCGCCGGCGGCGCCAGGTTCACGGGCGAAACCTGCCCAGCGCCGCTGTCCGCACCGACCACGCCGGGATCGTTCGGCGGCGGCGGCATCGACAGCCACCCGTCGATCTGCCACCACACGGCGAGCGCGAAGAGCAGGGCCAGCAGGCCGGAGATGACGGTGCGGCGCGACATGCAGCTGCGCGGAACTGTAGCGTGATCCCGCTTCGGGACGGCGAACGAGCGCCGCTGTCACGGGCCGTGGCGCATCCCGCCGCGCGACCGGCACCCACCCCACGCGCTGCAGCCCGATACCCTTCACCACACCATGGCCGCCGCTGCAAGGATCGCCGGCGCCGCGTTCGCCGCGCTGCTCGCCGGTTGTTCGGGTTCTTCGGGCCCGGGCTCCGACTACGGCATCGCCGCGCGCACCGAGGTCGCGCCGCTGCCGCTGCCGCACGGGCTGCCGTCGCCGATACCCGTGCAGTGGACCGAGGCGTTCCCGGCGCTGCTGTTCGACCGCCCGGTGTTCCTGGTCAACCCTCCCGACGGCAGTGACCGCGTCGTCGTCGGCGAGCAGTCGGGGCGCATCTGGATCTTCGCCAACGACCCGTTCGTGACCACCCGCACGACCCTGCTCGACCTGCGTGGCCAGGTGTTGTACGGCGGCGAGGAGGGCCTGCTCGGCTTCGCGTTCCATCCCGACTACGCGACCACCGGCTGGTTCTACGTCTACTACACGGCCGGCAGCCCGCGCCGTTCGGTGCTGTCGCGCTTCTCGATCTCGACCGGCAACAACAACGTCGCCGACCCGACCAGCGAGACGATCCTGCTCGAAGTCGACCAGCCGTTCAGCAACCACAACTCGGGTTCGTTGGCGTTCGGTCCCGATGGCCGGCTCTACATCGCCTGCGGTGACGGCGGCAGCGGCAACGATCCGTTGGACAACGCGCAGAACCTGCAGACGCTGCTCGGCAACATCCTGCGCCTCGCCGACGACGGCAGTGTGCCCGGCGACAACCCGTTCGTGGGCGGCAGCAACGGCGAACGGCCGGAGATCTGGGCCTACGGGCTGCGCAACCCGTGGCGCATGAGCTTCGATCGCGCCACCGGAACGCTGTGGGTCGGCGACGTCGGCCAGGACGAGGTCGAGGAGATCGACATCGTCACGCGCGGCGGCAACTTCGGCTGGCCCGTCTACGAAGGTGAGCGATCCAACCGCAATCCCGGCGGGCTGCCGCCGACGGCGTTCGTGCAGCCCGTGCACACCTACCACCACGAACAGGGGCGCAGCGTCACGGGCGGCTACGTCTATCGCGGCAGTGCGGTGCCGGCGCTGATCGGCGCCTACGTCTACGCCGACTTCACCAGCGGCAACGTCTGGGCCCTCGTGCACGACGGTGTGCAGACCGTGTCGAACACGCAGATCGCATCGGCGCCGAGCCCGGCGTCGTTCGGTGAGGACGAAGCCGGCGAGTTGCACGTGTGCTGCTTCGACGGCCGCATCCTCAAACTGCTGCCCGACACCAGCGGTGGTACCGCGACGCAAATGCCGGCGACGCTGTCGGCGACCGGGCTGTTCACCGACACCGCGCTGTTGCGCGCGGCACCCGGAGTGCTCGAGTACGACGTCAACGCCGAGTTGTGGTCCGACGACGCGCACAAGCGGCGTTGGCTGGCCCTGCCCGGCAATTCCCGCATCGGCTTCGCTGCCACCGATGCGTGGACGTTCGCGGTCGGCACGGCGCTCGTGAAACACTTCGAGATCGAGACCGCGCCAGGTACCACGCTGCGGCTCGAGACGCGCGTGCTGCTGCGCCAGGAGGCAGGCTGGGCCGGCTACACGTATCGCTGGAACGGCGCCGGCACCGATGCCGACCTGGTCGGCGCCAACGGCGATGCGGTGACGTTCACGGTCGACGACGGTCTGGGCGGCAGCCGCTCGCAGACCTGGCGCTTTCCGGCCCGTGCCGAGTGTCTGCAGTGCCACACGACCGCGGCCGGGCACGTGCTCGGGGTACGCACACACCAGCTCAACCGCGACTTCGCGTTCCCGCTGCGCACCGACAACCAACTGCGCACCTGGAACCACCTGCAGTTGTTCACGACCGACATCGGCGCGCACCAACAGCACCCCGCCTACGTCGATCCGCTCGACGCGAGCGCACCGCTCGACGACCGCGCGCGCGCCTGGCTGGCGGTGAACTGCGCCAACTGCCACCTGCCGAGCGGGCCGACCTCGGTCGATCTCGACTTGCGTTTCGGCGTCGCCGCGACCTCGATGAGGCTGTTCGGGGTCACCGCCACCACCGCCGTGCCCGGCGGCAGCGGCCTGCGGGCGCTCGCGGGCTCTCACGCGCAGAGCGATCTGTGGCTGCGGATCACGCGCCGCGACGGCTACGCGATGCCGCCGTTGGGCAGCAACCTGGTGCACGCGGCCGGCGCGCAGCTGCTCGCCGACTGGATCGACAGCGACCCGACCACGGGCAACTGAGGCATTCCTTTTGGCGCGCCGGCGGCGACGATGCGCCGATGCCCGCGATCGTGCTCGCCACCCAGAACGCCAAGTGGATCCACGCGTCGTTCGGGCTGCGGTCGCTGCGCGCCAATCTCGGCGAGCTGCGTGAGCGTTGTGCGATCCTCGAGTTCGAGATCAGCCAGCGCCCCGCCGACGTCGCCGAGGCGATCGTGGCGGCCGAACCACGCATCGTCGGCCTGGGCGTCTACGTCTGGAACGCCGGGCCCGCGCTGCAGCTGGCGCGCATCCTCAAGGCGGTGCAACCTGATCTGCGGCTCGTCGTCGGCGGCCCCGAGGTGAGCCACGAGACCGAACGGCAGGAGATCTGCGCGGTGGCCGACCACGTCGTGCGCGGCGAAGCCGACCTCGCCTTCGCCGACCTGTGCCGGCGCCTGCTCGCCGGCGAACGAGGTCTGCCGCGCGTGATCGACGCGCCGCTGCCGCACTTCGACCAGCTCGCGTTCGCCTACGACGAGTACACCGACGCCGACCTCGCGCACCGCGTCGTCTACGTCGAGAGCTCACGCGGCTGCCCGTTCACGTGCGAGTTCTGCCTGTCGGCGCTCGACGTGCCGGTGCGCAAGGCGCCGCTGGCGCCGTTCCTGGCGCAGATGCAGCGCCTGCTCGACCGCGGCCTGCGCCACTTCAAGTTCGTCGATCGCACCTTCAACCTCGGCATCGACGTCGCGACGGCGATCCTGGATTTCTTCCGCGAGCGCCTCGTCGACGGCATGTTCCTGCACTTCGAACTGATCCCCGACCGCCTGCCCGACAAACTCAGGGCCGCGATCGCCGCGTTCCCTGCCGGCGTGCTGCAGTTCGAGGTCGGCGTGCAGACGCTCGACGACAACACCGGCGAACGCATCTCGCGGCGTCAGGACCGCGACAAGCTGCACGACAACCTGCGTTGGCTGCACCAGCACACGGGCGCCCACGTGCACGCCGATCTGATCGTCGGCCTGCCCGGCGAGGATCAGGCGACGTTCGCGCACGGCTTCGACGAACTGCTGGCCAGCGGCCCGCACGAGATCCAGGTCGGCATCCTCAAGCGCCTGCGCGGCACGCCGATCGTGCGCCACGACGAGGCGTTCGGCATGCGTTACGCCCAGGACGCGCCCTACGAAGTGCTGGCCACCGCGGCGGTGCCGTTCGCGACGATGCAGCGCATGAAACGTTTCGCCCGGTACTGGGACGTCGTCGCCAACTCGGGCAACTGGAAGGAGACGCTGCCCCTGCTGCTGGCCGGCGATTCGGCCTACGGCGCGTTCGCGGAGTTCGCCGACTGGCTGCACGCCCAGACCCGCGCCACCGCCGGCATCGCGCTGCCGCGCCTCGCCGCACTGCTGTGGCGCTGGCTCGTCGAGGAACGTGGGCACCCTGACGACGCGGTCGGCGCGGCGATGGCGGCCGACTACGAACGCTGCGCCCGCCACGACTGGCCCGAGTTCCTGCGCCCCTACGTGCGCACGAGCCGCGCCGAGGACCGCGGTCGCCGCCGCGGCGCCGCCGGCGCCGATCGGCAGGCGCGGCACCGCGGCGCGGCGGCGCCGGAATAGATGACCAGTTGCCTACGCATACGCACCGATGCCAACCTGCCCCGACGGTCACGACGATCTGCGCCCCCACGTCGAGAACTCGATCGAAGGCGCCAGCTGCGGGACCTGCCGCGGCATCTGGTTGCCGGGTGCCATCGTCATGGCCGCGATCGGCCGCACGCCGAACGTGGCCGATGTCGATCCTGGCCACCATCGCGCCTGCCCCACCGATGGAGCGAAGCTGCGTTGTGTGACCCACCGCGGTGTCACCATCGACGTCTGCCCGAAGTGCGGCGGCGTATGGCTCGACTACGGCGAACGCGAACACCTGCAGGCGACGCTCGAGTCCGGCGCCGGCTGGCTCGTGGTCGAAGGCCTGGTGCACTTGCTGACGGCCATCGTGCCTTGAGCAGCGGCCCGTGAACGACCCCAGGACATCGTTGCCAGCGACCGCTCCCCTGGGTCTGCTGCACGGGTGACGAACCTGCGCGAGCGCCTGCACGAGATCGTCTTCGAGGCCGACACTCCGGCAGGCAAGGCGTTCGACGTGATCTTGCTGCTGCTGATCCTCGGCAGCGTCACGGCGATCAGCCTGGAGAGCGTGCCCGACATCAACGACGCCTACGGCCCGCAGCTGCGCGCGATCGAATGGGCGTTCACGGCGTTGTTCACGGTCGAGTATCTGCTGCGGCTGTACTGCGTGCGTCGCCCGTTCGCCTACGCCCTCAGCTTCTTCGGGATCGTCGACCTGATCTCGATCCTGCCCGCCTACCTGGCCTTGTTCCTGGCCGGCACCCAGGGGCTCAGCTCGATCCGCGTGCTGCGGCTGGTGCGGGTGTTCCGCGTGCTCAAGCTCGTGAACTTCCTCGGCGAAGCCAGCGTGCTGCGCGCGGCCCTGCGCGCCAGCTTGCCGAAGATCGCCGTGTTCCTGCTGGCGGTCGTGTGCACGGTGATCTGCATCGGCTCGGTGATGCACTTCGTCGAAGGCCCGGAGAACGGCTTCACGAGCATCCCCCGCAGCGTCTACTGGGCGATCGTCACGCTGACGACCGTCGGCTACGGCGACATCGCGCCGCAGACCGTGTTCGGTCAGGCGCTGGCGTCGTTCGCGATGCTGCTGGGTTACGGCATCCTGGCGGTGCCGACCGGCATCGTCACCGCCGAACTCACGCGGCGACCGGCCAAGCCGTCACTGTCGACGCAGAGCTGCGCATGCTGCGGCCTCGAGAACCACGCCGACGACGCGCGCTTCTGTCGGCGCTGCGGCGAACGGCTGTAGCGCCCGCCGCGAACGCGCTCACTCGTTGGTGACTACTTCTTGGTGACCTTGTCGACCGCGGCCTGCTTGGCGGCGTCGTCCATCTTCTCGAACTTCGCCAGGCAGTTCTTGCAGCAGAACGCCACGGTGCCGCCGTGGAACCCGGTGGTCGGGCTGCTCGCGTCCAGCGCCTCGCCGGACACGGGGCAGGTCGCGTTCATGGCCATCGCGGTGCTCTGCCCCTGATCGTTCGAGGCACAGGCGGCGAGCACCAACAGGGCGGGAAGGAAACTGCGCAGGGGCTTCTTCATCGCGGCATTGTGCCGAGGCGCCGCTGGGAAGCCAACGCGATGTGACCCGCAAGGCCGTGCCACGAATGGCCGATCCGGACTTACCGGCGTCGGGCGCAACGCGTAGACGTCGCCGCATGACCGACGCGGCCCCCATCGCCTCCCAAGAACGCATCGCCACCATCGACACCGTGCGCGGCCTGGCCGTGCTCGGCATCCTGGTGATGAACATCGTCGAGTTCGGCCTGCCGATGCGCGCCTACGACAACCCGACGGCGGCGGGGGGTCACGACGGCGCCGACCTTTGGACCTGGTTGATCCAGGTGGCGCTGTTCGACGGGCGCATGCGCGCGCTGTTCTCGCTGTTGTTCGGTGCCGGTTTGGTGTTGCTCAGCGATCGCCTGCTGGCGACCGGCCGCGGCGGGCTGGCCGCCGACCTGCTGCTGCGCCGCTGCCTGTGGCTGATCCCGTTCGGCATCGTGCATCGCTTCGTACTGCAGTGGACCGGCGACATCCTCTACATCTACGGCGTGCTCGGCGTGCTCGCGGTCGGCCTGCGCAACCTGCGGCCGCGCACCCACGTCATCGCCGGGCTGCTGGCGCTGGCCGCGTTCGTGCCGATCGAGTACCGCAAGTACGCCGCCGCCGATGCGCAGCGCACGCAGGCCACCACCGCCGCGGAGCTGCGCGCCCAGGCCCAGCCGGTGCCCGCGGACGTCGAGGCCGGGGCCGGGCGCTGGGAACGACGGCTACAGGCGCCGCCCGCCACCGCCAACGACGACGAACTGGCCGCGATCCGCGGCAGCTGGATCGACGTCGCCCGCCACCGCTGGGACCACAACCATGCGTTCCAATCCGTGTTCGTCTACCAGTACTTCTTCTGGGACGTGATCGGCATGCTGCTGCTCGGCATGGGGCTCGCGCGCCTGGGCTACTTCACCGACACCGCGCCGACGTGGGTGCACGGTGTGGCGCTCGCCGGTGGCGCACTCGCGACCACGGTCTCGTTCCTGCTCGCCAACGCCTGGGCGGGAACGAACTGGTCGCGCGGTGCCATCGAACTGCTGTTCTGGAAGGACGCCAGCTACGCGTTCTGCCGCCTGCTCGGCGGCCTGGGTTGGGCCAGCGCGCTGATCCTGCTGGTGCGCGCCGGCATGTTGCGGTGGCTGACCGCGGGGCTCGCCGCAGTCGGCCGCATGGCGTTCAGCAACTACGTGCTGCAGACGCTGCTGTGCACGGCGCTGTTCTTCGGCTGGGGCCTGGGTTGGTACGGCACCCTGTCGCGGAGCCAGACGATGTGGTGCATGCTCGCCGTCTCGCTGCTGCAGGTGGGTTTCAGCGTGCTGTGGCTGCGCCGCTTCCGTTGCGGTCCACTCGAATGGTGCTGGCGTTCGCTGACCTACTGGCGCCGCCAACCGCTCGCCATCTGACGCACCCCCACCCCGGACCCGCCGGCTCCTGCTACAAGGTGGCCCCACCGGATGCCGGCCCCGATCGACAGCGCTCCCACGTACCGCATCGGCAGGGCCGCCTTCCTGCTGCTGCTCGGGTTCTGCCTTTCCGCCGGTTTCCTGGCCCTCGTCCATCAGGCACCCGGCCTGATCGGCAGCCGCGGCATCACGCCACTGCGGGACATCCTCGCGGCGTGGTCGTCGTCGACCGGCGCGCGCGCGCCGCTGGCGGCGCCGTCGTTGTTCTGGTTGTGCGCCGATGACTGGTTCGTCAGCGCCGTGGCCTGGCTCGGCCTGGTCGCCAGCCTGCTGCTGACGATCGGCTTTGCGCCGCGCGCGTGCTGTCTGGTCGCCTACCTCGCCTGGCTGTCGTTCCGGGCGCTCGAAGGCGGCACCGTGCGTTGGTTCAACTACCCGTACGACGATCTGCAATGTGAGGTGGTGTTCCTCGGCATCGCCATCGCACCCGGATCGCTGTGGCTGTGGCGCGCCAAGGAGGAACTGGCGAACTGGAAACGCTGGCTGGTGCTCTGGCTGCTGCTGCGTCTGCTGCTCGGGCCGGGACTCACCAAGATCGTCTACCACGAGCCGTGGCGCGACCTGTCGGCGATCGGCGACTTCCTGCTGACGATGCCGCATCCGACGGCCGCGGCGGCGGTGTTGGCCGCGCTGCCGACGTGGTGCCTGCAGGCGATGTGTTTGTTCACGCTGTTCTGCGAGTTGCTGTGTCCGTTCCTGTTGCTGATGCCGGGCATGCCGCGCCGCCTCGCCGCCGCGGCGTGCATCGCGCTGATGGTGGGCATCCAATGGGTGTGTAACATCCGCGGCTTCAACCTGCTGACCATCGGCCTGCTGCTGATGCTGTGGGACGACGCCGCGCTGCTGCGGCTGTTGCCCACCCGCTGGCGGCCGACGCTGCTGCCGTCGCGAACGGAGGCGAAGAACGCCGTGCGGCGCGCCGCCGCCGGGGCCTACGCCGGCGTGGTGCTGTTCGCGACGGTGGGGCCGACCCTGGTGTTGCTGGGCACCTCCCTCGAACGCATCGCACCGTGGCTGGCGCCGGTCGAACGCACCCTGCAACCGTGGCGCATCGCTTCTTGCTACACGATGTTCTGCCTGATGCCCAACGAACGGCTCGGCCTGGTCGTGCAAGGCAGCGACGATGGCCAGAACTGGCTCGACTACGAACCGCTCGGCACGCCGGCGCACGTCGATCGCGCGCCGCGCAGCTACGCCCCCTACCACGACTACCTGGGCTTCAAGCTGTGGTTCGCGGGCTTCTGTCCGCCGAGCGAAGACGAGTGGCTGCGGGCACTGCAACAACGTCTGCTCGACGCCGAACCGGCCGTCGTGCGCCTGTTCTCGACGACACCGTTCGGCGACCGACGACCGACCTGGGTGCGTGTCGAGTGGTTCCGCTTCGCCTTCGCCGACGGCGTCGCCCGCAACGACGGCACCCACTGGCGGCGTGAGTCCCTGGGCGTGCGCACCGCCGCAGCGCGCAAGAACGACTGACTGCAGAACCACGGACCGCGTTGCGCGATCGCCGACCAGCACACTCCCTCAACGCGCCGTCGACAATTCACGCAGCGCCGCCACCGCCTGCCGCGGCCGATCGGTGCCGATGCGATCGACGCCGAGTTCGTGGAAGGCGCGCCACGCTTCGAGCCGATCGGGTGCGCCCCAGAACCGCAGCTCCCGTCCCTGGGCGTGCGCCTTCGTCACCAAGGCGGTGATCCTGGCGCGTTCTTCGGGCAGTAGTTCGTCGCTGCCGGTCCAGTCGCCGACGCGCGACCAGCTGTCGCTGATCCACGGCACCAGATCTGCTGGAACATCGCCCTCCAGATCGCCGAGGCGCCCGTCGAGCGCGCACAGGCGATGGGCGTCCGCGGCGACGAGCGAGCGCGGCCGATCCCCCGAGAGGATCACCGTCACCGGACCGCGCCGCACCCGGCCGGCGACGAAGTGCGTCAGCATGTCCTCGAACTCGGCCAGCTCGCGCCGCAGTTCGGCATAGACCGCGGCTCCGTCCCGCTTGATGTCGACGAGCAGCACGAACGGCTTGCCGGTGGTCGAGAATGCCTCGGGTCGCGCCACGACCAGTTCGCGAAGCGGCTGCAGGTACAGCGATCGCAGCGTGCGTCCCGGGCGCAGCTGCCAGGTCTCGTGGCCGACGCGCAGTTCGCCGCCCTGCAGGAAGATGTCGGCCTCGACGCTGCCGAGCCCCAGTTCGACCGCACGCTGCAGCGGCACGGGCTGCAGGTAGTCGTTGTGCCCGTGCAGGCGCCGACAGACGGAGTCGTGCCAAGCCGGGTCGGGCGACGCGGCGCATGCGCCCAGCAGCAACAGCAGCAACAACGAATGGAGAAGTCGATCGGGGCGCATGGCTGGACGATGGCGCGGCGCCGGGCGGCACGCGCGTGACATTGGAGGGGACTTGCCAGCCAATGGCGACCTCGCTCTCATGTCTTTGCAATGCAAAGTCACAACCGGACGACGCCCGTGAACATGCCGTTCCCGAGCGGCTGCGCGGCCGGCGTGTTCGGGCTGCTGCCGTTCGTCGGACTGATCGCCGAGCTGACCACGGGCATGCTCAGCGACTTCCACCTGCTGTTCCCCACGATCGGCCACCGGGTCGTCGCCCTGCTCGCCGTCACCGCCAACCTGCTGCTGCAGTTCGGAGCCTGGCACACACCCAGGCACCTGTCGCTGCGCGCCGTGGCGACCGGCTTCGTCACCGGCATGGCGCTGCTCTACGCGCTGGTCGAAGCACCAGCAACCCCCCTCATCGTCGCCGCGATCTTCTTCGCCGGCCTCGGCTTCCTGGCCATGGCCCCCTACTGGTGCCTGCTCGGGCTGCTGCGCTTGTGGCCCAAGCTCGTGTCCGACTGGCGCGCGGCGGGACGTTCGGGCACCCGACTGCTGTTGCTGGCCGGCAGCGCCGGCGTTCTGCCCGTGGTCTGGGCCGTCGGGATCAGCCACGAGGCCAGCGACCACCCGCGCGCGCTGCAGCAGCTGGCTTCGTCGATGCGTCGCGGCGACGCCGACGCGGCGGAGATCGAACGGCTCGCGCAGCAAGTGCGCCTCGCGCCGACCGCACCGCAACTGCTGGCATGCAGAGTCGGCATCGACGTCGCCGAAGATCGACTTGGCGGGTTCATGCTCGGCAAACCACAGGCGCGCTGGTGGTTCTTGGACGTCCTTGGCCGCATGGAGGTCAGCGCCGAAGAAGCACAACTGGCGATGCACCGGGCGCGCGGCGTCGACTGGCGCGAACTGCCGGGGGCCTGGGAGCAACGCTCCTGGGAAGAGTTGTCGCGCCGCAACTCGCCAACCGCCTGGCAAGCCTCGCGGTTCGAGGTGCAGGTCGACCGGGATGCCGCCGTCGCGCGCGTCGATTGGCTGGTGACGGCGACCGGCATGCTGAAGCGGTCAACCGAGGGCGTGTTCGAACTGCAGCTGCCCACGGGCGCGGTGGCGAGCGGTCTGTCGCTGTGGATCGACGGTGTCGAACGGCCCGCGGCGTTCGCCGCCCAGCAGCGCGTCGAGCGCGCCTTCGAGGCGGTGACCGCCGCGGCGCGCGACCCAGCGTTGCTGCGTGAACTGAGCCCCGGGCACCTGCGGCTGCGGTTGTTCCCGCTCAACCAGGCGCTGCCGCCGATGCGCGCGCGAGTGCGCTGCACGGTGCCGCTGCAACTCGGCGCCACCGGCAACCAGCTGCGGCTGCCCCGCGTCAGCAGCGACGTTCCCGCACCCGATACAGGTCACGAGGTGGTCGTCGACGGTCTGCCACAGCCGTTCCGCGGCACGCTGGACGATGCGCAATTGGCGTTGCCGATCGACGTGCCGCGCGGCGCGACGACGGCCGTCTCGACCGATGCCGATGGCCTGGTGCTGCAGCGCCTGCTGCCAGCGCCGCAGCCTCATCCGCTGACGGCCGCCGTCTTGGTGATCGAGGCATCGACCACGGTGCAGCAACGTCTGCCCGATCTCGCGACGGTGCTCGACGCGTTCCCGCCGACGACCCTGTGCACCGTGCTCGTGGTGCACGGCGACCGCTACGTCGAACGCACGGGCCGCGCCGATGACGCGACGTTGCGGACCTGGCTCAGCGGCGAATCCGGGCTCGGCGGCGTCGACGCGCGCCCCGCCCTGCGGCACGCGCGGCACCTCGCCGAACGCGACGACCGCCGCGTCTTCTGGCTGCACGGCGCCTGCGCGATGCTCGACACCACGCAACACCAACCGGCCGACAACGACCAACCGATCTTCGCCGTGGCCCTGCACGAGGGACACAACTGCGTGCGTGACGATGCGGCGATCGCCGCGTGGCTGCATGACCTGGCACCCGGTCAGACTGCCGCCGACGCCCTGCGCGTCCTCGCCGAGGTGGCCCGGCGCGGCATCAGCGCCGATGCCTTCGGCGGCAGCGGCCCGGTGCTGCGCGTCTGCGAACGTGTCGATGCGGCGCCCGCGGACGCCGCGGTCGTCGACGATCAACTCGCGCGCCTGTGGGCCGCCACGCGGGCGCGCCGGAGCCTCGGCTCGGGCAAGCACGACGAGGCGATGCAACTCGCCGCGCGTTACCGGCTCGTCACCGCCGGCGCCGGTGCCGTCGTGCTCGAGAAGCCGGCCGACTACGCCGCGCACGACCTGGACGCGACCGTGCGCATCGGCGCCGAACCTCGGGACCTCGTCGGTAGCGCACCCGTTCCCGAACCGGGCACGTTGCTGCTCGTCGGCAGCGGTCTCGCGGCGGCATGGTGCCTGCGGCGGCGGCGCGGCGTGCCTGTTTCTCCATGACTCTGGCGCGCGGCACGACAGTCACGGAGTGGCAGTTCAGTTGCCGACTCGCCCCGCACACAGGTTGGTGACGTTCGCACCAACCGCGTTGGTCGCGGCCGGATCGAGCATCACCGCCTGACTGCCGAGCACCAGACCCGCGAACGCCTGGTTGTTGGGGAAACCGGTCAGGTAGGTGTGGCTGCCGCCCATGTGCACGAAGAACACGTTCGCATCCGGTGGCAGGTAGGTCAGGCAGCCCGGCATGCCGAACATGCCCAGATCCAGCGGCAGCTGCCACGGGCCCCAGGTCTGCAACGAAGTGGCGAACACCATGATGCCGAGGCCGGGAGTCGCCGAGAGGTTGGTGAGATCCTGTTCCCAGACCGCACCCAGACGCGGCAGTGAGTTGGCGGCCCCAGGACGCAGCACGGGCGCACCCTGTGGCGCGCCGCCGTCGCAACCGGTGCCATACGGGCCGTAGGCGGCGTTGCTGCCCGCTTCGTAGTAGACGCTGCCGTTGAAGACGCGCGGTGTGTAGACGGCGCCCGTGAACACGCCGGCACTCGCGGAACCCAGATCGAGTTGCAGGTTGGCATCGGCGTACGACTGGTTGACGCCGGTGCCGTTGGTGTAGGCGTAGGCCGTGCCGAGCTGCCCGGTCGGAATCACGAAGTTGATCGCCATGCCGAAGCTGCCTTGCGGCAGGAAGAAGTCACTGGTGTCGACCGGCGTCGGCGTGGTGATGGGGCCGGAGGTGCCGGTTCCCTCGGCGACCTTGGTCCAGACCGCAGGGTTGGCCTCATTGCCGACGTAGGTACCGCCGAGCGCGGTGATGTAGATGTCGATCTGGAACACCGAGCCGATCGGCCCGTTGCGCGTGTTCTCGCAGTTGATGTCGAAGCTCGTGACGACGATGCCATTCGGGTTGAGCACCGTGGCGTTGAACAACACCGAACCCGGCGAGTTGAGGCTGTTGCCGCCGGCGTAGAGGGTGGTGAGCTGCGTCTGCGCGGTCAGCGCAGAGATCGACAGCAAAGCGCCCAGAAGGCGCGAGGTCGTGGTGTCTTGCATGGTTGGTTCGTGACGGAGGAAGGCCTCGCAAGCTAACGCCTTCGCCGAACCACGCGAAGGCCCATCGCCGACGCATCCTTGGTACACGGGACGCACGAGGCCAGTCCGGCCAGCGAACACCGCCCGGCCTAGACTCGCCGGACCTTCGCTTCCGCCCCTACCACCCACCAACCATGCCCATGCCACGACAGGCTTCGTTCGCGCTGACCCTCGGCGCGATGTTCTGCAGTTCGCTGCTCGCCCAGACCGGCACGGTGCGGTCGGGCGTCGCGCCCGCCACGGTGCGTCTGTCCAGCGCCTGGACGCGCAGCCTCGCGGCGCAACCCGACGGCGCGCTGTGGTGCCTGGTGCGCGAGCTCGATGGCACGGGGACGCAAACGGGCACGACCTTGACGCTCTACAAGTCGACCAATCAGGGCACGACGTGGACGGCGGTCGCCGACACGCCGACTCCGGGCGACGGGCGCGGCGCGGTGGTTGCGGACCGCAGCTGCGACCTGCTGCACGTCACCTGGCACGCGACCAACAACGGCAGCTACTCGCACCTGTTCTACCAGGCATTCGACACCAGCACGGCGTCGTGGGTCGGTCAGCCCGACCAGCTGCTCACCGGCACGACCTCGACCAACCAGTTCTATCCCAACGACATCGCGGTGACCTCCGGCGGCACCATCGGCATCACCTACAACACCAACAGCTCGCCGACGATGGCGGGTCTGACGTCGTGGTCGGGCGGGATCATGGTCAAACGGCGCGGTGATCCGGCGTTCCAGGGTCCGTACCGCTGCAACACCGACACCTACGGCATGCTCGCCAGCGCCCAGGCGATCGGCGAGGTGTTCCACCTGAGCTTCCGCACCAACAGCGGGCTCTACGGCATCCGCTATCGCGCGTTCGACGCCGCCACCCTGCAATACGTCACCGCCGCCGACGTGCCGCTCTACGGCAGCAATCAGGGCAACATGCGCTCGACCAACAGCAGCCACATCGCCACCGACAGCGTCGGCAACCTGTACATCCTCTACTCGGTCGGCTCGCCCAATCCGGCCGGCGGTGCGCTCGAGGTCGCGTTCGCGTCGCCGAGCAACAACTACAGCACGTGGACCATCTCGCTGGTCGAAGCCGACCCGTCGCTGACCGCCGGCAACACCACGTTCCAGCACTACACGTTGGCGCGCGCCGAGAACGGCGCCGTCTACGCGGTGTTCGCGCGGGCCAGCGAGAACTACCAGAACCTCTACGCACGCATCCTGGCCCCAGGGCCGACCGGCGGCGCGATGGTGATCCCCGATCCGGCGACCACGCCCGGCGTACCGCTGCTGACATCGACCGAGAACAACACCTTCACCCAGGTCGATGGACTACGCGCCGAAGCCGTGCACAGCGGACCGATGGTCGTCTACAGCGGCACCCCGACCAGCCGCGCCGACGGTTACGTCGACTTCCTGCGCCTGTCCTCGGCGGCGCGCACGGTCGAATGGGGGTTGGGTTGCCAGGGCAACCTGCCGCTGCTGCCCAGGCTGGTCAGCGACAGCGTGCCGCAGGCGGCGACGACGTTCACGTTCCGCATCACCGACGCGCCGGCCAACACTCCGGGAGTGGTGTTCGCCGGCTTCGACTGCCTGGTGCCGCCGTTCGACCTGGGTGTGCTCGGCATGCCCGATTGCGCCGTGTTCTTCACGCCGCTGTCGAGCAACCTCGCGGTCACCGATCCTTCGGGCAACGCCCCGCTGCAGCTTGCGATTCCGCCGGGCTTCGGCGCCTTCACGCTGCACTTCGGCGCCCTGCTGCTGACGCCCGGGGCGAACCAAGGTGGTGCCGTGGCCGCGAACGCCATCGCCGTGAACGTGAACTGAGAACGTGAACGGAACGGCGGCCGTCAGAAGCCGCCGCCGGTGCGGAACCCACCGCCACCGCCGAAGCCGCCTCCCGAACGGAAGCCGCCGCCGCCGCCGCCGAAGCCGCCACCACCGCCGAACCCGCCGCCGCCGATCTTGATGCCGCCGATCTTCACGCCGCCGCTGCCGAAGCCGCCGCCGCTGAAGATCGATCCCGAGTTCGACGGCCGCCAGCGCTGTTTGCCGCGCACCACCGACCAGGCGTCGTGGCTGCGCATCGCGCCCGACAGCAGACGACCGAGCAGCCAGGCCACGTCGAGACCGTCGAACAGCGAGTCGCTGGCGTCGAAACCCTCGCGCCGGAAGCGGCTCGACAAGTCCTGCACGTCGCCGCGCACGCTGAGCGCCTGCCGATGTGACGCCTCGACGGCGCCGAGTTCGCCGCGCAACTGCTCGGCGCGTTGGCGCAGCTGCGCGATCTTGCGCACCAACACGTCGTCGGCCGGGGTCGCGGTGCGCGTCGCGTCCAGGCTCAGCGTGGCCACGTCTTCGCTGGCGAGCTGCGCGTCGAGCGCGCCGGCGGCGCGCTGCGAATGTTCGTCGGTGCCCGCGGCGATCTCGGCCTGCGCGACGAACAGGCTCTCCTGCCCGCGCTCGGCCGCGCCGAGCTGTGCTTCGCAGTCGTCGACCTGACGTTGCGCCTGCTGCAAGGCTTCGTCGAGCTGCGGCACGCGGTCCTCGCGCAGCGCCTGCTGCTCCATCGCCGTCTGCTTGTCGGCCTCGGCCGCGGCGGTCTTCGCCAACGCCTCGGCGTGGGCGCGCAGACGATCGGGGATCGCCAGCAGCATGCCGTAGTCGCGGTGCGCGTTGTCGTAGCCGCACAGCCGGGCCACCCACTGGTCGAGCGTGCGGAGCAACGGGATCGCGCGGTACTCGGGAAAGCGGTAGCGGCGCCGCCACAGGTAGGTGAACAGCTTGTCGGCGTCGTAGGGCTTTCGCTTGTGGTCGCGATCGGCCTCGGCCTGATCGGCCTTGTCGTCGGCGTTCTGCGCCTGATGCACGCAGAACTCGACGTGCGCGCGCTGCACCCGGTACGGCTCGACCTCACCCAGCCGCTGCATCGTCGCCGCGATCTGGCCGTCGCGCGCCGCGGCCGCGGCATCGCGGACCGACACCAGGGTGGTGTGCTGATTGCTGAGTTCGGCGAGTCGCCGGGCGCCGTCTTCGATCGCCTGCTGCAGCCGGGAAGCCTCACGGTCGCGAGCCTCGAGCAGTTCGAGCGCCTGCCGGTCGGCGGCGTCGAGTCCGCCGGCGACGCGGTTGCCGTCGAGTTCACCCAGCCGCACCTTGGCCAGTTCGCCGATGGTCCGAGCCTCCTCGGTGCGGACCCGTTCGAGGTCGGCGCGCAGCGTCTGCAGCTGCGTACCGAGGCGGGAGACCTCGGTGTCGGCGGCGGCGAGGCGGCTCGAGATCTGCCTGGCGACGTCTCTTCCATCCAGCATGGTCACCACTCCGTGATGTGGCCACCGGCCACGGGGAAGCGATACTCGGGCACGCGCGCGCCGCGGCGCTTGCTGCCGAACACGACGTCGTCGATGAGGCCGTTGTCGAGTTTGTCGGCCTTGACCTGCTCGTAGACGCTCTGTGGCACACGGATCGCGAACCGCCGCACCGTGCGCGTCTTCTGGTTCTCCTCGTTGGTCACCGGCAGCGCCAGCGACTTGCCGTCCTTGCCGATCGCTTCGACCACGATGTAGTAGTTGCGCTGGCGGCGGTCTTCGGGCCGGTAGCGCCACACGCCGCTCTGGTCGTTGGGCCGCGAGACGATGCGCAGTTCGTAACTCTGGTCGAGTTGGGCCACCAGTGCGCGCAGGGTGCCGACCTGCTGTCCGACGCGGTCCCAGTCGTCCGCCGCGATCGCCTGCTCGACCGACGTGCGCAGTTGCGCCAGCTCGGCGGCGGCCGCCGCCTCGACCTCGACGCCGTCGAGCGCCGTGGCCAGGCTCGCGAACGCGGCGCGCAGGTCGGCCTGACGCTGCCGCGCGGCCAGGATCTCGGAGATGCGCGCGTCGAGTTGCTGCAGCGCGCGTTCGCCGGCTTTGCCGTCGCCGGCATCCATGGCCGCCCGCGCATCACGCTGCAACACGTCGATCTGCGCCTGCTCACGTTCGGCGAGTTCGAGGCCGTCCAGCCGCTGCATGGCGACGCCAAGGCGCGTGCTCAGCTGGCGCAGTTGTACGACGGCGGCCAGCAGGCCACGCGCCGTACCGAGGTCGCCGCCGATCTGCTCGAGTTGCGAGGAGAACGTGTTGATGCGCTCGTCCCAGACGGAACGCTGCTCGGGGTAGAGCTCGGCGTCGGGACGCGGCATCAGCTCGGCAGCGATCGCGGCGGCGCGTTCGCGAGCGCGTTCTTGGGCACCGGCGGCTTCGGCGAGCAGGCGCTGCTCCACCGCGGACTGCCCTTCTCGATGCGTTCGCCGCAGCTCGGTCGACAGGTCTTCCGCCTGGCGCGTGCGGGTCTCGGCGACGGCCACGATCCGGTCGATCTGCGCGGTGAAGCGTTCGACCTGGCTGCGCCGCGCGAAGTGCGCCGGCACCGCGAACGCCGCCCAGACCGCGCCGACGAGCAGCAGCACGAGCGCGGTGCGCTTCGCCCACTTGCCGCGTTCGACGTAGATCTCGGCGAGCCGCACCGACCAGGTGCGCGCGGGGGGCACATAGACGAAGCGGTTCTCCTCGAGCGCGCGCACGCCCTCGTGGATCACCGCCTCCTCGACCTCGATGCCCTGCGAGCGGTAGATCGCCTGCACGCGGGCGACGAACTGCTCACGACGCCGATCGTCCTGCAGTTCGGCGTCGATCAGCGCCTGCTGGTGGCGCAAGGTGTCGACGACGTCCATCGCCAACATGACCTTGTCCAGGGCAACGGGCTCGGCGGCGACCGGCAGATCGCGCACGGCGGCGGGCTCGCTCATCGCGGCGCCGGCAACGCGGCCACGCGGTCCTGCAGCGCCACCATGCGCCGCTTGCCCGCTTCGGTCGCTGCCGTCAGTTCCTGTTCGTTGCGCGTGCTGAGTTCACGCATCTCGTCGATGATCTGGTAGGAGCGCTCCTGGTAGGAGACCACCGCGTCGACGAGCTTGGCGACCGATTCGGCGCGGATCGTCGGGCCGTAGCCGGCGCGCAGCGCCGCCTCCTGGATCTCGGTGCCGACCTCACCGAGCGTCTCGAGGCTCTTGTTGATGCCTTCCTTCATCGCCTCGAGCGTCTGCGTGCTCTCGTGCAGGCCGTGCAGGCCCGTGAACGACGCGGACAACGCCGTGAACACCGTCTCGTTGGTGCCGAAGAACGTCACCGACTGCGAGTAGACCCGCTCCTTGGCGTCGGTGATCTGGGCGATGCGCGCCATCACCACCTCGGTGGTCGAGTAGGCGATCGACAGGTTCTCGGCCAGGTCCTTGGCGATCTGGAAACGCTTGTCCTCGTCCTGCAGCGCCTGCAGCGCGAGGTCGCGCGCCAGCTCGAACTTGGCGCGTTCGGCCTGGTCGTCGCCGGCATACTGCGCCAACGCGGCGGCCGCACCCTGCAGCGTCGTCTTCTTCAGTTCGAGCGCGGCCTCGGCGTGCTGCAGCAACTGGAAGCCGAGCACCTGCGCCTCCTTGAGCGCCGTGCGGAAGTCGCGGTAGGCCTCGAGGATCGTCTGCTCACGCTGGATCTGGTCCTGGGTGTCCTTGGCGACCTCGAGGTAGGCCGTCTTGATCTTGGCGAAACGCGACGGGATGTCGCCGCGCGTCACCTTCATCCAGATGTTGCCCAGGCGCTCGAAGGTGTCGATCTTGTTGTCGGCCATCTGGTCGACCATGCGCTTGGCGTCGTCGCGGATCGAGTCGAACGCGCCGGTGATGCCGCGGTAACGCTCGCCGATCTGCATCGCCTGGATCTGCTCACGCACCACCTCGTTGAACAACGACGCCTGCGACAGCGTGCGCGCGATCGCTGCAGCCTGGTCGGGCTGCAGGTGGGCGATGCGGTCGATCAGCGCCACGATCGGCGCGGCCTGCGGTTCGGACTTGATCAGGCCGAGGTTGCGCAGCACACCGAGGGCCTTGTCGAGGTACTTGAGCGGGGTCGTGGCGGGTGGCGTCATGATTCTTGGCGAGAGAGGGGACGAGAAGCCATGGATCGTGACCATGGCCGGGGGACGGTCAAGAACTGCTCGGCGCAGCGCGCCAGAACGAGCCAGCCGCGCATCGTGGCCAACAATGTGCCGAAGTTGTCGCGACCGCGCGCGGCAACCCGCACCATGGCGAGCCAGGACGCCGCCGCCGCGACGCCCGTTGGCCGAGCCACGCCGGAATCCGGCGCCGACACGCGCCGGATCCCGCAACGCGAACCGACACCGGGATCACCGCGGACTGAGGCACTGCCCGATTCGACCTCACCGTCTCGTTTCGGGACGCACCGGCCGCAGGGCGCCGCCGTTCGGGCCGCGATTTCCTGGACGAGACGGTCAAGGGGCCACCCCGGTCGGGACGATCCCCTACTGCGATGAGTGGAAAGAAGAGCCGCCGCCAAGCCGTCCGGGTGCCGCTGCAGACGTACGCCACCATCGAGACGACCGACGTCCTGACCCGCAACAACCAGGCGTTCACCGTCGTGCTCGACGTGTCGCGCAGCGGCATCGGCCTGCGCACCGCGCAGCCGCCGAGCGTCGGCGAGAACGTGATCCTGCGCATCGGCATCGGCGAGGAGATCAAGCGCCTGCACGCAACGGTGCGGCGCGTGACGCAACTGGCCAAGGGCGGCTGGGACGTCGGCCTGGAGTGGCAAGGCTGTTCCACCAACGACCTGTCGTTCCTCGACGAGTTCATCGCCGCGGTCGGCGCGAAGTGACTCGCCGGGGGACCCTGGCCTCCTCGGTCAGCCACCCAGCAGCTTGTCGACCGCGGCCTGCACACCGGCGCGCGTCTGCTTGTGCCCCGACTCCGACCACTGCACCTTGTCGGCAGCGTCGGTGATCACCATGCCATGCACGTCGAGGCCGTAGCGCGTGATGCGATCGGGGCTGTCGCCCTCGTTGTAGCTGCGCACTTCGAACTTCATCTTGCCGGCGTAATCCTCGGCGAGCCCATGGACCATGGGCTCGATCTTCGCGCACAGCATTCAGCTGGGCATCGTGAAGTAGGTCAGGGTCAGCGGGCGCGCCACAGCCGGCGCGGCAACCGGGTCGCTGCCGCAAGCCGCCAAGGCGACCAGCAGAGCCGGCAGGGTTGAGGTGATTCGCATACCGGCAGGCTAGTCCAGGCCACCGCCTCGCACCAGCCGACCGCGAAGTTGCTCCGCGCCAACCGCCAATCGCTATCTTCTGCACCACATGGAACGGGTCCAGCCGCGCATCGCTCCGCTCGCCGCCGCACTGCTCACGCTGGCGGTGCTGTTCGCCTGGCTGTGGCCGCGCGGCGACGCGGTGCCGCCTGGCGACACCGACGCGCCCGAACGGGAAGCGACCGCGGACACCGTCACGGCGCCGCTCGAACGCGGGGAGACGACGCCCGAACGCACCGACCTCACCGACGCGCAGCCGGCGCCGCCGCCCGAGGCGGACCTCGAGCATCCGTTCACCTTCGATCTGCAACTGCGGCTCATCGACGAGTACGGTCTACCGGTGCAAGATGCCCTGGTGTTCGCCGCGCCGCCGCTGTGCGGCTACTCGCTGTGGCCGCAACCGACCGACGCCCACGGCCGCGCCCATCTGCAGTGGCAGGGCCGCCAACACCACATGCAGATGCACCTCACCACGATGAGCTGGGGGGAACTGCAACCGACCCACCTGCTGAACTTGCAGGCCGGTCAACCGATGCCGCTGACGCTGGTGATCCGCGGCCGGGAACCCGAGGAGGCGGCGCTCGATCGGGTGCGCGAGCGCTCCGCCGAGCAGCTGCGGGAAGACACCCTGGCCGTGCGTTACGGCCGTATGCAGAAGCGCGACGGCCTGGACGTGCTCTGCGGCCGCACGCAGTTCCTGTTCCGCGAGTTCCTGTGCAGCAACTGCCACGACAAGAGCAGCATCGCCGACTACTCGACCCTGGCGCGCTGCGGCGACATGCGGCCGGCGCTGCACCCGGCCGCGAGCTTCTGGGATCTGCGCGCCAACAACGTCACCGACCAACAGGTCCAGCAGCGCACGCAGTTGCTCGAGCGCAGCGCCCGGGCTGCCGCCGATCGTGAGCAGCGGCGCCGCACCGAGACCGCCATGGTCATCGGCGCCGTGCGCGACGCGCGCGGCAAGGCCGTGCCCGAGGTGCCCGTCGTCTGGCAGACGGCCGACGGCGCGGTGCGGCGGCGCACCATGACCAACACGCGCGGCCGGTATCGGCTCGAGAACTGCGCCCCCGGCCCGATCGAACTGCGCGCCGGCGGCGGCGAAGCCGGCGAGGCGCGCGCGACGATCGTGGCGATCGCCGGCGAAGCCGTGCCGTGGAACGCGGAGCTGACCGCGACCAGCATCGTGCGCGGCACGGCTCGCGACGAAACCGGCGGCGTGCTCGCCGGCTGGCGCGTCGAGTACGAACGGGCCGAGCGCGACTGGGCCGACGTGACCACGGTGCGCGACGACGGCACGTTCCTGTTCCCGGGCGCGCCGGGCCTCGGCCAGTGCCTGCTGTGGCCCAAGGGCAACGGCTACGGCCTGCCGGTGCTGTTCGGCGCAACGGCGCTGCCCGACGCCGCGCCGGTGACCCTGAGCCTGGCGGCCGACAATCCGACGCGCGCACGGCTGCGGCTGCGGCCGGTGTTGCCCGTGGGCTGCTCGTGGGCCCAGGTCGAGACGCGCGTCACCCAGTTGCAGACGGGTCGCACCGCAGCGCTGCGCCCCAGCGGTCGCGACGAGGCCTTCGAACTCGAAGGACTGGCGCCGGGCCCCTATCGCGTCGAGGTCGGCGCACCGATCCTGGGTTGGGTCGACTGCCGCACCATCGACATCGACGGGCGCGGGTTGTGGGACCTCGGTCCGGTGCCGTTGCCGATGCCTGGCCGCCTGCGTGTGCACACGCCCGCCGGCGTCAAATCCCCGCTGCAACTCGAACACGCCTTCTGCCGGCGCCTGCCCGAACTCGACGTGCAGGAGACCTACCGCCGCGACGGCGACGACGATCTGTTGCTCGCCGCCGGCGAACACGTGCTGGTGTGGCGCACCAAGGAAGGGCGACGCTCGGTCGCGTTCTCGCTGATCAGCGGCGGACTGACCGAACTCACGATCGCAGCCCGATGAGGAGCGAGGGTCACTTGCGCCGCGTGTACTCGATGCGCATGAACTGCATCTCCTTGCCGTCCGGCCCCGCACCGAAGAACGACCAGTGGAAGTGCTCGTCGTCGACGAACCTGGTCACCGCACGGCACGGCTCGAGCTTGCCGCTCTGACCGAACGCCTCACCGACCATCGTCAACTCCTTGGTCTTCTCGTCGTAGTCGCCGAGCAGCAGCATCGGTGCCCCGGTCATCGAGTCGATCCACGTCGACAGGTACTTCTTGCGCACCGGGCAGTAGCTGTTGGTGCCGTGGCCGACGAACGGCGCGCCCATGAACTCGCTCTCGAAGTCGTCGATGGTGTGGAAGTCCGCGAGCTTGCGCGTGGTCATCTTGCCCTTGTTGCGCTGCTCGGTGCCGTCGGGCATGTGCGCGATGACGACCGCGTCCCAGACGCCGACGTGTTTGGTGAGCAGCGCATGTTGCGGCAGCGGCTTGGGGGTGTCCTGAGGATCCTGGACAACGTGCACGGCGGCGACCGAAGTCAGCGAGAGGGCGGCGAGAAGGAGCAATTTCATGGCATGGAGCAGATGGTCGAAGGTCGCGACACCGACGTGGCGGCGCAACGGCGCGGCATCGTATGGGCATGGCAGGCCGCTGCCCACAACGGCGCCCGACGCGACCTCCTCTGCGGCGCCAGGTTGCCCACAGTGGCCCCTGCAAGCCGCCGCCGCCGCGGCCGATGATGTTCCTGTCGGTCGCGGATCTCGCACCGACAACCATCCGCAACATCAAACAGGAGGTCGCCATGAAGATGCTGACTCCGTTCCGCCGACGCAACCTCGGCCTGGCGGAGACGAACCCGTTCGACCAATGGATGCGTGACTTCTTCGACGACGGCGCCCGCGCCGACAACCGCTTCGAGACCCGGTTCCTGCCGGTGGCGAACATCGCCGAGACCGACAAGGATTGGATCGTGAGCATGGAGTTGCCGGGCCTGAACGAGAAGGAGGTCGACGTCCGCCTCAACGGCAACCAGCTCGTCGTCACCGGCGAGCGTAAGCAGGAGAAGGAGACCAAGGACAAGCAGTTCCACCGCGTCGAGTCGAGCTACGGCATGTTCGAGCGGCGCTTCGAGCTCCCCGGTGACGTGCGCACCGACGGCGATGGCGTCGTCGCCACGTTCCACAACGGCATGCTCGAGGTTCGCGTCGGCAAGCTGCAGCCCAAGCCGATGACGAAGATCCCGGTCAAGCCGGCCTGATCACCGTCACCGGACCGCGTCACCGACCCGCCGGGGCACCCGAGGAGGCACCCCGGCGGGTCGTTGCGCGCGCAGCTGAACCCCGCATCCGGCAGCATCGTTGGGCCGCCCTCGCCTCCGACCCGAGCAGCGCGGCCCTTGATGAAGCCGACGTTTCGGCCGACACGAAGCGGGGCCGCCCCCCTGAGTCGGGGGCGGATGCGGCAACGCCCTGGCGTCCGGCAGGCCCGCGGCGAAGATGCCTTCATGCAGACACCACCCGACAAGACCGATGCCTGCGGGCTGCGCCTTCGCAGTCTCGCCGGGTCCACGGTCCTGCACGGCATCTGCATCGTCGCGGCGACCGTCGGCACGTGGCGTCAACTCACCGATGCCGACTGGCGCAGTGCCCGCGCCACGCCGATGTCGGCAACCGTCACGCTGCAGACGCCACCCGCGCCCACCGCACCACCGCCGCTGCCGTTGCCTCCCGTTGTGCGCGAAGCCACGTCAACCGAACTTCCTTGCCACACTCCCCCACCGCTGCCGTTCGAGCCGGCGGACGAAGCCGCAAGCGAACCGATGCTGGCCGATGTGGTCGAAGCAAGTTTCGACGCGGCCGTGTGGCTGACGTCGCTGCGCGCGGCGCCGCCGGCCGCGACCGCGCCGGCTGGGTTGCCGCCACAGGTGTCGCCGCCGGAAGCGACGCAACCGGAAGTGACGCCGGTCACCGCGCCGCAGGCGACCGACAGCACCGCTGCCGCGACTGTGCCGCCATCGCCGTTGGCGGGTGAGAACGAACCGCCGCGTTACCCGTTCGTGGCGTGGCGACGCGGCATCGAAGGCACCGTCGTGGTCGGCCTCGACATCGACCGCGACGGCAGCGTGACCGCCACACGCTTGCTCGACTCGTCCGGCAGCCACCTGCTCGACGCTGCCGCCCTGGCCCAACTGCGCACCTGGCGCTTTGCGCCGGCGACCGGCGGCGCGCCCGATCTGCGCACCAGCCGCCAGACCGTGGTGTTCCGCCTGCGCAACCAGTGAACCGCGCCAACCACGTCCCGGCACGGCGTGTTTGGGTCTGCTGCGGGACAAGTTGGCGCCCGCACCCTTGCGGCGTCGCGCGCCAACGCGGATCGTACCGGGCCCCAGACCCCAGCCATTCGCTGGCCAATCACTCGCCATGAACAAGATCCTCGGCCTGCCCCTGATTCTCGCCCTTTGCTTCGGCACCGGCAGCACACTCGTCGCCCAGAACGACCAGGCCGCCGGCACCGAGAAGTCGCTCTACCTCAAGACCAAGAGCGGCGAGGTGGTCTCCGGCAAGTTCCGCGGCATCAACGGCGAGAAGGTGCGCATCGCCACCTCGGTGCTCGGCGGCACGATGACCGTCACCCACGACCTCGACGACTTCGAAGCTGCGTCGGTGTTCACGGTGCTGATGGCGGCGAAGCCGCCGGCCGACTTCGACTCACACTTCGCGATGGCGCGCAAGGCCGCGGAACTGGGCCTGCTCAACTCAGCCGGCAAGCAGGCGCGCTCAGCGCTCGAGACCGTCAAGGGCGCCGCCGATTTCGACGGCAAGCGCGCCGAGGTGCGCAAGTGGGCCGCCGAAGCGCTCGAGAAGATGATCAACGACGCCGTCGCGGACCAGGACACGCCGCTCGCCAAGGACTGCCTGAAACTGCTGACCACCCGCCTCGCCGACCAGCGCAGCGAAGAACAGCTCGACGCGATCGCAGCCTCCGTCGAAGGCCTCGAACGCGCGGTCAAGCAGAAGAAGGAAGACGACCGGCAGGCAAAACTCGACGCCAAGGTTCGGGCCAGCAACGAGAAGAAGCTGCAGGCGATCGTCAAGGACGTGGAGCGCGGTGAGAAGGACTACAGCAGCGCGATCCGCAAGTCGGGCAGCACCACGGCCTCGAAGAACCTCTGCGAGAGCGCGATCGGCCACTTCAAGAAGGCCTACCAGGCCCTGGGCAAGCTGGTCGCCGACCACCCCGACGACTCCGACCTCGCCGCCGCCGCCGCCCCGATCACCCAGCAGATCCACAACCAGGGCATCGCCGCCGCACTGCACGCCGCGAACATGCTGTGCGTGCGCAGCGACTACAAGAACGCGATGGAGTGGGCGCAGAAGGTGATCGCGTTCGATCCCGACAACAAGGAGGCCAAGGAGATGGTCAAGCTGATCACCGCTGCCGAGGCGGACGCGAGCGACAATTGGGGCTGGACCTGGCCGACGGTCGGCCGCAGCCGCGCGCGCAACTTCTGAGGAACGGGTGAGGAACGGGCTCCGGCCGCCACGCGGGAGTTGACGGGCCCTGCCTGCCGCTACGATGCGGCCCCGTCAACACACTGCCGAGGGCCCCGCATGTTCGTTTCGCTGCTCACCTGTCTCGTCTGGCTCAGCCCGCAGGAGCCGACGGCGGCCGTCACGATCGAGGTCACCGGTGTCGCTGTCGATGCTGCACGACAACCGGTCGCCGGCGTGATCGTCACCGACGTGGCCGACCTCGAGACCATCGGCGCCGCACTCGCTGCTGCGCCGAAGACGAGCACCGACGCCGACGGCCGCTTCCGCGTCGCGCTCACCGTGCCGAAGGGCAGCACCCGGCACCTGCTGGTCGGCGGCGGCCGTTGGGCGACGAGGACCTGCGCGCTGGCGACCGACAAGGACCTGCAGCTCGACCTGGGCGCGTTCGCCATGGACCGAGGCACGAGCACCGCCGGTCGGGTGCGCGACGAGGCCGGCGCACCGCTCGCTGGCGCCACGGTCGTCGCCGACGACCTGCTCGATCGCCAACCGTTCCTCGGCGACCGCGACCGCAACGACCGGCTCGTGTGCCGCACCGGCGCACGCAGCGACGCGCGCGGCATCTTCCGCTTGCCGGGCATGGTGCAGTCGGCGGGCAGCGTGCGGGTCTCGTGCCCAGGCTACTACGACGAGTTCGTGCAGCCCGCCGGCATCGGCACGCCGCTCGACGTCACGCTGGTCGCCGCACCGAAGTGGCAGGGGCGCGTCGTCGACGAAGCCGGCAACGGCGTCGCCGAGGCGCTGATCCGCTTCGACTACGAGAACGCCGGCCAAACCGCTGGCGACGGCACGTTCGCGTTCGCACCGCGCACGCGCGGCGTCGGCACGTTGCGCGCCAGCAAGCGGGTCGACGGTGTCTACCTGTCGGCTTCGGTCACCCTCGACCCGACCCAAGCGCCGTTGCTGCTGCGCCTGGAGGCGCCGAAGGAGACCCAGGTCGGGACCCTGCGCGTGCGTGCCAAGGACCCGACGGGTGCGGCGGTCCACGGCTTCAAGGCCTACGTGCGCTGGATGCCCGGCAACCAGCTGGAGTACCGCTGTGACGCGATGCTGCTGTCGAACAGTGCCAGCCGCGACGAAGGCTGGAGCGGCAGCGCCGACGGCGAAGAAGCCAGGCTCGTCGGCAAGGTGCAGTCGTCGCGCGACGACACGGGCCTCGTCTTCGTGATCGCCGACGGCCATGGCCTCGGTCGCTTGCAGATCGACACCAAGGCGCTGCAGGGTGATCCCGTGGTCGTGACCTTGCCCAAGGAAGCGGTGATCCGCGGTCGCGTGCTGTCGGCGACCAGCGGCGAACCGATAGTCGGCGCCGAGGTGATCCCGACGCAGCGCATCACCGCCAACGAACGTCGTCACTACAGCATCGGCTTCCGCACCGTCGCCAGCCTCACCGGCGCGCCGACTTCGGTCCGCACCGACGCGCAGGGACGGTACGAGTTGCGCGGCTTGCCACCGGGCACCTGCGATCTGTTCGTGCACGTGCCGGGCCGCATCGAACTGCCGCCGCAGACGCTCGAACTCGGCGAAGGCGAGACCAAGACCGATGTCGACGTGAAGGTCCCCGAGAACGTCGTGCTGCGCGGCCGCTTGCAAGGTGCGGTCCCCGTCGGCGCGCAGGTGCGCGTGCACTGGCATCGCCCCAACATGTCGAGCAGCGCGTGGGCCGGCGAGTACGACGGCGCGGTGCCGATCACCGCCGACGGCACCTTCACGCTGCCCGATCTGCACCCCAAGGACTACGAGGTGCAGCTGCTCGTGGCCGCGACGCCGCGCGGCGGCGGGCGCATGAAGCTGCCGGCAGGGATCTGGAACGGCGCGGCCGCCGCCGCGGAAGTCTGCGAGTTGGCCTGCCCCACCTTGATGCCGATCACCGGCAAGGTGGCCGGCACCGTTCCGTGGCAGCGCCTGGCGGTGACGGTCGTGTGGCAAGAGCACGAGAACTCCTACTTCGGCAACTTCCGCCTCACGGGCCCGATCTCGTTGCTCGGACCCGACCGCACCTTCGCGCTGTACTCGCCGGGGCGCCGCGTGCACCTGATGTTGTTCGACGTCGCCACCGGGGTGCCACTGCACTGGCAGGAGATCGACGCGACCAACCCGGTGGCGCCGCAGTCGTTGGACGGCGACGCCGTGCACGTCGAACTCACGATCACCGCGGCGGACGCGGCCAGCGCCCGGCGCGAATGCGCCATCGAGATCGCTCCCGAGGATGAACACTGGCCCTATGGCGTCGGCAACTTCGTGCCGGCGCAGTTCGGCCGCAACTTCAACTCCGGTTGCCGATCGAACTGGCGCGCCGGCGACCGCGTCGACTTGTGGCTGCGGGCGCGGTCCGGGCAGCTGTCGGTCAAACGCGACAACGTCGTCCTGCAGGCCTTGGATCTCGCCGGCTCGACCGGAACGCTGCAGGTGCAACTGCCGTCCGCCGCACAGGCGAAGTAGCCGATCGCGGTGCTGACCGCAGCCCATTCCGGCGCCTTCCGGAACGGGGCCGTTGCCGTGCGGGCCCGATCTGCGACAGTTCCCGCGTGCGCACCCTCCTCCTCATCGGTCTGTTGACGACGCCCGCAACCGCGCAGACACCGCCGCCTTCCCAAGACGACCTGCTCGCTGCCAAACTCGCGACGTTCCGCCCCAAACGACTGTTCGGCGACCACATGGTCCTGCCGGCCCGCACCACCGTGCCGATCAGCGGCTTCGGCCCGGCGGGGGCGGCCATCGAGGTGCAGGGTTCGTGGGGCGAACGCGCCAGCGCGATCACGCCCGCCGACGGCCAGTGGACGGTGAAGCTGCCGACTCCCGACCGCGGCGGACCGGTCGAGATCACGCTGCGCTGCACGCCAGGGCCGGGTGCAACGACCACCACCGTGCTGCGCGACGTGCTGATCGGCGACGTCTGGCTCGCTTCGGGCCAGTCCAACATGGAGATGCCCGTCGGCGATCACGGCGGCTGGCGCGGCGGCGTGCTGAACCATCAGCAGGAGATCGCGGCGGCCGACCACCCGCAGCTGCGGGTGTTCACGCTCGAACGCGCGACCAGCGGCGTGCCGCTCGACGACGTGCAAGGCCACTGGCAGGTGTGCTCACCGGCGACGGTCGCGACCTTCTCGGCGAGCGCCTACTTCTTCGGCCGCGAACTGCTGACGCGCGGCAAGGGCCCGATCGGACTGGTGGTGTCGTCGTGGGGCGGCACCGTCTGCGAGGCGTGGACCAGCGAATCGGGCCTGCGCGCGTTCCCCGAGTTCGACGCGGCGTTGGCCGACACGAGACCCGGCCCGACGGCGAACACCGTCACCGAACGCCGCGCGGCGTTCTGGAAAGCGGTCACCGACACCCCGGCAACGCCCGCGGCAACCACGGTGCAGATGCCGGATCTGTGGTCGCGTTCGGGGCTCGCCGACTTCGACGGCGTGGCGTTCTACCACCGCACCGTCGCGCTGCCGGCGGCACTGCGCGGCCAGGACCTGTGGCTCGACCTCGGCGCGATCGACGACATGGACACGGTCTGGTGCAACGGCGCGCGCATCGGCGGCATGGAACGCGACGGCGCCTGGTCGACGCCGCGGCACTACCGCGTGCCCAAGGCGCTGACCGCCAAGGAAACCGTCGAACTGCTCGTGCGGGTCGTCGACACCGGCGGCGAAGGCGGCTTCGGCGGCGCCGCCGCCGACCTGCAGCTGCGCAGCGACCGCGACGCGGCAGCGCATGTCGCCGTCGACGGCGTGTGGCGACGCCACACCGGCCCGGCGCTGCGCGAGTTGCCGAAGTGGCCGCGCGACGACGGCAACGACCCCAACCGGCCGGCCGTGCTCTACAACGCGATGATCGCGCCGCTGGTGCCGTTCCCGTTCACGGGTGCGATCTGGTACCAAGGCGAATCGAACCGCGGCCGCGACGAGCAGTACGCGCGCCTGTTCCCGGCGATGATCGAAGACTGGCGTCGCGCGTTCGCCAGCGCTCTGCCGTTCTACTTCGTGCAGATCGCGCCGTTCGACTACGACCACGACGAGTTGGCGACGCCGCGCCTGCGTGAGGCCCAGACCGCGGCGTTGCGCCTGCCACACACGGGCATGGTGGTGACGCTCGACGTCGGCGAAGCCAAGGACATCCACCCGCACGACAAACAGGCGGTCGGCAAACGGCTGGCGCTGCAGGCGCTGCGCGACCACTACGCCGAAACCGTCGTCGCCGACGGCCCGCGACCGGCGACGATCACGCGCGCCGGCGACGCCGTGCGTGTCGTGTTCACCAACACCGACGGTGGACTGGTCAGCGACGGAGCGCCGCGCGGCTTCGAACTGGCCGGCGACGACGGTGTGTTCCACGCCGCGACCGCACGACTCGACGACGACGCCGTGCTGCTGCGTTGTGCTGCGGTGTCGGTGCCCAAGCAGGTCCGCTACGCCTGGGCCGCCGTGCCCGACTGCTCTCTCGCCAACGGCGCCGGCCTGCCGGCGTGGCCGTTCGCGGCGCCCGTGCCCTGACGCCGGGCAGGGACCCGGGCCACGACGAGTGCGCAGTTGCCGCGGCGACCCGTTGCGCCGATCTGTTGTGACAGCGCGCGCAGGCCTATCGTGCGCGCCATGATCGGCAAGACCCTCGCCTTCTGTCTGTTCGCAACTGCCTTCTGCGCCGCTGCGCCCGCCCAGCGCGAACTGCCGGGCTCGTCCCCGACGCCAGCCAAGGATCAGCTCGTGACCAAAGCCGTGCGTTACGAACTCGACGGCAAGACCTTCGAGAGCGTGATCGTGCATCCCGCCAAGACCGGCGCGCCCCGGCCCGGCATCCTGATGGTGCCCAACTGGATGGGCCCGACGCAGGCTTCGTTGAGCAAGGCCATGCAGGTGGCCGGCGACGGTTACGTGGTGATGATGGTCGACATGTACGGGGTGGACACGCGGCCGAGCGACGCCGCGCAGGCAAGCGCGGCCGCGACCGCGGTCCGCAGCGACCGGAAGATGATGCGGGCCCGCGCCGACAAGGCGCTGCAGGTGTTCCGCGCCGAGGGCAAACCGCTCGGACTCGACCCCACCAAGGTCGCCGCGATCGGCTTCTGTTTCGGCGGCGGCACGGTGCTCGAACTCGGCCGGTCCGGCGCCGACCTCGCCGCGATCATCTCGTTCCACGGCGACCTGGTGTCCCCGACGCTGGCCGACGACGCGGGCAAGACCCGGGCGAAGGTGTTGGTCTGCCACGGCGCCGACGACCCCTACGTGCCGCAGGCCGACGTGCAACAGTTCGTCGCCGCGATGGCGAAGACCGACGTCGACTGGCAGCTGCTGCAGTTCAGCGGCACGGTGCACAGCTTCACGGATCCGACCGCCGCCAGCGACGGCGCCCGCTACCACGAACGCAGTGCCCGCCGGGCCTTCGCCAGCATGAACCTGCTGCTGCGCTCGATCTGGGCCGAATGATCGGGCCGCACGCGGAGGCCCCACCACCACGAACCCGGTAGATTGTCGTGGCGGCGACGGGCGCGGGCGGCAACGCTAGCACACCATGAGCGCACGCCCCGAGATCACCAACATCGCCGTGTTCTGCGACTTCGAGAACGTCGCACTCGGCGTCGCCGACTCGAAGTTCGCGAAGTTCGACATCGGCAAGGTACTCGACCGGCTGCTGCTCAAGGGCAGCATCGTGGTCAAGAAGGCCTACTGCGACTGGGAGCGCTACAAGAGCTGGAAGGGTTCGATGCACGAGGCCGCGTTCGAACTGATCGAGATCCCACACGTGCGCATGTCCGGCAAGAACAGCGCCGACATCCGGCTGGTCGTCGATGCGCTCGACTTCTGCCACACCAAGCCGCACGTCGACACGTTCGTGATCATCAGCGGCGACTCGGACTTCTCGCCGCTGGTCAGCAAGCTGCGTGAGAACGCCAAGACCGTGATCGGCGTCGGCGTCAAGAACTCGACCAGCGACCTGCTGACCGCCAACTGCGACGAGTTCATCTTCTACGACGACCTGGTGCGCGAGAAGCCGGAGCGCAAACACCCGCAGCCCAAGCGCAAGGCCAGCAAGACGCCCACCGCCGACAGCGGCAAACGCGCCGCCGAGAGCCGCACCGAGGAGGCCCTCGACCTGATCCTCGAGACGCTCGACGCGCTGATCACCGAACGTGGCGAGGAGGGCAAGATCTGGGGCTCGATGGTCAAGCAGGCACTCAAACGCCGCAAGCCGGGCTTCAACGAGGCGTTCTACGGCTTCCGCTCGTTCAACGACCTGCTCGAGGAAGCCGAGGCGCAGCACCTGATCGAACTCGAGCGCGCCGAACGTTCGGGCGGCTACATCGTGCGCATGGTCGAGGGCGGCAGCTGACACCGAAGGGGAGCGCACCTTGTCCGACCACTGCCTGTCCGACCACTGCCGGCTGGTCTGGATCCGCAGGCACGAGCAACGCGTCGTGCCGTGGCGCAACGGCGGCGGCAGCACGCGCGAGGTCGCGGTCGAACCGGCAGGAGGCAGCCTCGATGCCGGCTTCGCGTGGCGCGTGAGCATCGCCGACATCGCCAGCGACGGGCCGTTCTCGCAGTTTCCGGGCGTCGACCGTTGCCTGTGGCTGCTGCACGGCGCCGGCATGGACCTGGACTTCGACGGCGAACGCGTGCGCCTCGACCAGCCGTTGCAGCGCGTCGACTTCGCCGGCGAAGACACGGTCGCGGCGCGCCTGCTGAACGGCGCCACCTCGGACCTGAACGTGATGGTGTCGCGCGCCCGGGTCGCGGCCACGGCCGCCGTGCACGCCGTCGACGAAGGCTGCGTGCATGCCCTGAAGCTGACTGCCGGGCAGCACCTGCTGCTGTCGCTGACCGGCACCGCGATCCTGTTCGGCGGGGTCCTGGGCCCCGGCGACGCGCTGTTGGTGCACGGCACCGGCCGCGGGGAACTGCTGGCCGCCGACGGTCCATGCAGGTTCTTGTCGGCGAGCTTCGTTCCGCGCGACACCGCCGCAGACCCGAGGGCCTGAGCCACACTGTGTTCTTGCGGCCCGGTCGCGATGGTCGTCAACTGCGCCGCATGCTGCGACGCACCCGAGTCCTGACGGGACCACTCCTCGCGCTTGCCTGCTCATGTGCGCTGCCGAGGCCCACGAACCCACCGTCGGTGGCGCCCGTGGTGGGACTCGCCGCGCAACCGCCCCGGTCAGTCCAGCCAACGTCGGACCAGGGCCCCTTCGCCGAGACCATCGGCCTGCGCGCCGGCGGCATGCTGGCCGCCGCCTTCCGCACCGAAGCATCGCTCGACCTCGATGGCGCCGGCGGCCGCACGGTCAACTTCGAGAACGAACTCGGCATCGACGACAATGCCTCGTCGTTCCGCGCCGATCTGTACTGGCGCATCAACCGCCACCACCGCATCGACCTCGGTTACTTCGACCTCGACCGCAAGGGTTCGCGCAGCATCGACCGTCAGATCCAGTGGGGCGACCTCAACTTCGACGTCGGCGTCGACGTCACCAGCGAGCTGCGCACGAAGGTCTTGCCGCTGCGTTACACCTACTACCTCGTCGCCGAAGACGATCACGAACTGGGCTTCGGGCTCGGCATCTACAGCATGGGCCTCACCGCGAGCCTCGGCGGCATGGCCACGGCGGGCGGCGCGACGGTCGCGGCGCTGGCGACGGAGACGTTCGAGACGCCGGTGCCGCTGCCCGTGTTCGGCGTGCAAGGCGGCTGGGCCCTGACCGACAACCTCGTCGCACAGGCCTCACTGCAGGCCTTCTACCTCGAACTGCAGGACATCGGCAGCACGGATCGGGTCGACGGTTACCTGCTCGACCTGCTGCTCGGCCTCGACTGGCGCATGACCGACAACGTCGGCCTGGGCCTGGCCGCGAACTGGTTCCAGATGAACGCGGGCGCCACGCGCGACCGGCTCGACTTCGACCTCGACTACGGCTTCGCCGGCGTGTTCGCGTTCCTGTCGATGCGCATCTGACCGCAAGCACGTGTCGACGGGCTCAGCCGGGCTTCGCCGACCTCGACCCGCCATCGCTGCCTTCGATGACCCAAACGATCCAACCGCCGCGCAGGCGACGCCGACGCCGCTGGTTCAAGATCGGGCTGGCACTGTTCGTCGTGAGCATGACGATCGTCGCCGCCGAGTTCGCGACGCGTCTGTGCTGGCAGCCGCCGTTGGCCTTCGCGGTGGTCGATGTCGCGCCGTCGTGGTGGTCGCCCGAACCCGACGCCTTCGAGCCGCTGCCGAACTTCGTCGGCGGCTTCCTCGAAGCCTTGCCGCAGGACGCGCCGCCGAGTGCGCGCTTCGCGCCGCGGGTGCTCGAAGTCCGCATCAACTCGCACGGCCTGCGTGGCGCCGAACTCGCCGACAAGCGACCCGGAGAACGGCGCATCCTGTTCGGCGGCGACTCGCTGACGTTCGGTCACTTCGTCGCCGACGAGGACAGCTTCCCGGCGCTGACCGCGGCGTCGCTGCGCGCTGCGGGTTTGCCTGGCGAGGCGGTCAACGCCGGCGTGCCGGGCTATGGGTTCGCCGCGACGTGTCGGCGCCTCGGCCGCCTGCGCGCCACGGTCGGCGCCGACGCGCTGGTCGCGGCCTACTTCCTCGGCAACGACTTTGTCGACGACATCCAACAGCGCACCAGCGTGGTCGTGGACGGCCGCCTGTTCAGCGGTCCGTTCGGCAACCTGCTGCGGCACTCCGCCCGCGGCCGGCTCGCGGTACGGTCGCGCCTGGCCTTGCTCGTCGAGTCGTGGCTGATCGAACACCAGCCCGCCTGGTCCGTGCTGCCGCACTTCTCGCCGACGGCGGAACAGGCCGCGCTGAGCGCGACGCTGCCCGTCGGCCGCACCGTCGCCGGCCTCTACCTCGACGCGCCGGCCGGACACGCGTTCGCGACCGGCGGCCGACCGGTCGTGCAGGCGTGGCTCGACGATGTCGAACAGAGCCTGCGCCTTCTGCGCACGGCAGCGGACGGCCTGCCGGTGCTGGTGGTGATCCTGCCGACGCAGTTCCACATCGACGCCGAACTGCGCAGCACGGCGCTGGCCGAGGTCGGCCTCGACGAGCACCTGCTGCAGCCTGGCAATGCGCAGCGACACCTGCTCGAGCTGTGTTCTCGACTGGAGCTGCCGTGCGTCGACACCACACCGGCGCTGTTGGCCGAGGCTCAGCCCAAGGCCCTCTACGGCGTCGACCACCTGCACCCGTCGGCGACGGGCAACCGCGTCATCGCCGCAACGATCGCCGCGAAGTTGCGCGAACTGCTGCGCTAGCCGGCGATCAGAGCCCGACCACGCCAGCCAACGCGTTCGTGGTGACCATGCCGACCTGATTGCCGGGCATCGGCGCCGGATCGACCATTACCGCCTGCAGGTAGAACGGCAACCCGGTCAAGGCACTCGTGCCCGGTACTGCGTTGCTGATCAGCGGCACCGGATTACCGGGCCCGAAGCCGTAGGTCGCGACGATGTCGATGTACTGCCGGCAGCCGGGCATGCCGATGTAGCCCAGGTCCAGCGGCAGCAGCACGTAGTACCACGCCGTGTTCGACAGACCGAACACCGCGAAGCCGATCGTTCCGGACGGCGCCTGGTTCACGCCAACCGCGAACGTCTGCCCGAGCACCGGGCGGCTCACCGGCGCGAGCGTCGGCAAGCCCGCACTGGAGGGGCAGCCGGAGCCGAAGCCCTGCCACGACGCCAGCTGCAGCGGGTTTCCGCCGCTGGTGTAGTGCAGGCTGCCGCTCCACATGCGCGGCGTGAAGCTGATGCCACTGAGGAACGCGTTCTGCGCCGCCCCGCCACGAACGGTCAGTTCCGTCGTCGAATGCACCGTGTTGGCGCACGAACCCGGCGTCGAACCCTGACAGTTCACTCCGTTGCTGTAGCTGTGATTCCACTCCGCCGTCGTCGGCGACGCGAGCATCTGCGAACGCAACGCCACGCCGTAGTTGCCCGGGCCGAGCGTGAGCGGCACGGCGAAGTCGAACGGCATCACCTGGGCGGACGTGCTGGGCACGAAGCCCGTGGCGGTCGCGGTCGCGACATGGCTCCACATCTCGAGACCCAGCAGGTTGCCGAAGTAACTCGTCGGCCCGAGCCATACTTCCATCGCCAGCACGCCGGGCGTCACGCCGATCGTGCCCACCCACGACTCGATGCGCGTGATCGACACGGTGCTGTGCACTTCCATGTCGAAGTAGAGACCGCCGCCCAGGTTGCCCTGGTTGCCAGGCGTCAGGTTGGTCTGCAGCGGCGATTGCGCCGACAGACCGGTTGCCATCACGAACAACACGAGAGAGAACTTGTGCATGAGACCTCGCGACGTCGGTGACTCGCGGGGCGGTGAAGTCCACCCCGTCGCGCGAAGTCTATTGCCGGGCGCCGGCAACCCATTGGTGAATCTCGAGGCCCTACTGGATCGTGATCGCCATCGCGTTCGACGCGGTCAGACCCTGCGCACCACACGGATCGAGCGCCGCGACCTGGAACGCCAGGTTGACGCCGGTGAAACCGCTGGCGGGCATCGGCAACGCGAACCGCACCAGCCCCAGCGCGTCGGCTTGCGTGAACACGGCGATCGTCGAACCCGGATCGAGCCAGTAGTCGATCCCGGCGATCGGCAGGCCGGCGGGCGCGGCAGCGAACGCTGTGGCGAAGAACGCGAAGGCCGAGGCCGGCAGGCGCGCGCCCGCCACGGCGAAGGCGGTGTTGCCCGAGGTCGGCGCACTGGTCGGCAACAGCAGGATGTCGCCGAGGCAGCCCGGAGACGACGACCCCACCGCGGTGCCGACGACCGGGGTGCCGAGCGTCAGCGTGTTGGCCGTGAAGCCGGGCGCGCCGTTGGCCACCAGCACGTTGCCGGTCGAGGTGTCGACGAAGGTGTTGTCGAAGTTCCACGTCGCCACGAGTCCGGGCACCGCCTGCAGCTTCTCGTTCAGCGTCGCCTGGATCTCAGCCGCGGTGCGCGCGAACGGCCAGATGCGCAGCTCGTCGATCTGTCCGTTCCAGACCTCGTTGGCCACCCCGCCGATCAGCGTCGCACCCTTGCCGACGCGCAGCTCACCGCCCATGTCGCGCAACGGCAGTCCGTTGCCGGGCAGCGACGACACCGCCACCCCGTTGACGTAGAGCGTCACCGCGCTGGCATCCGCGGTCGCCGCGACGTGCGTCCAGTTGGCGAACTGCCCCGGCGAGAAGCTGTAGTTGACGATGATGTTGCCGCTCGTCGTCGAGGCCCGGAACCGCAGCTGCAGCGTATTGGTCGAGCCGGCGTTGACGCGCAGGAACCACGCCTCGTTGCCGCCGCCCGAGACGTGCTGGCGCGCGATCGTCGGATAGCGGTTGCCGCTGTTGCTGAGGATCGTCGCGTCGTCGTAGGTGATCCACGCCTCGACCGTGATCCCCGACTGCGGGATGAACTGCGCGCTGTAGGGCAGCTCGAGGAAGTCGTCGACGCCGTTGACGAAGGTGACGCCGGTGTCCTGGGCGGACGTGACAGCGGCGAGCACGGGAAGCAGCGAACAGGCGATGGTGCGCATCAATGGCCTCGTGGGGTCGGGAACCGTGTGGGAGGCTCCGGATCGTCGCGGCAGCGGCGCCGCAGCGACAGCCCTTGCTGCCATCTGGCGGATGCGGGACCCCGATGCCATGGCACGGCGCGCCGGCCACGGGGCATCCGCGTCCCACACGACGCGGCTATCCGGTAGTCTTCGAGGCGCCCCGCCTTCTCCCAAGAGCCGTGTCCGTTCTCTGCCGCTACCCCCTCGCCCTCGCCACCGCGTCGCTCTGCTCGCTCGCCCAGGCCCAGATCCTGCCGCCGCCGCCGGTTCCGGCCGGCAACCCGCTGACGGCGGCGAAGGCGCTGCTCGGCAAGGCCCTGTTCTGGGACGAACAGCTGTCGTCGTCGCGCGCGGTGGCGTGCGGCACCTGCCACATCTTCGCCAACGGCGGCGGCGACCCGCGCACAACGACCTCGCTGCACCCAGGCTTCGACGGCACGTTCAACACGATCGACGACAGCCGCGGCTCGCCGGGTGTGGTCCGACACGACGCGCAGGGCCACTTCGTGCGCGACGCGCTGTTCGGCATCCGCCCGCAGGTCACGCCGCGCAAGGCGCCGTCGCCGATCAACGCGGCCTACGCAATCGAACTGTTCTGGGACGGACGCGCCAGCGACGTGTTCCGCGACCCGGTCACCAACAACATCGTGCTGCCCAGCGGCGGCGCGCTCGAGAGCCAGATCGCCGGCCCGCCGCTCAGCGAAGGGGAGATGAGCCACATCGGTCGCAGTTGGACCAGCATCGCCGCCGACCTGGCGACCTGCACGCCGCTGGCGCTCGCCGACCAGCTGCCGCCGCCGCTGCAGGCGTTCGTCCAGGGCCACACCTACGCGACGCTGTTCCAGCAGGTCTACGGCTCGCCGGGCGTCACGCCGGTGCGCATCATCTTCGCGATCGCGAGCTACGAACGCACGCTGATCAGCGACCAGTCACCGTTCGACCTGAGCCTCGTCAACCAGGGCTCGCTGACGGTCCAGGAGAACCGCGGCCTGACCAAGTTCCGCGGCTTGTGCGCGAGCTGCCACACCGACGTCAACCCGGGCGTGCTCAACACCGGGCCGGTGCTGCACGACTTCCGCAACATCGGCGTGCGCCCGGCGGTCGAGGACCCGGGGCGCGCCAACGTCACCAGCAACCCGCTCGACCAGGGCCGCTTCAAGGTGCCGGGCCTGCGCAACGTCGCGCTGCGGGCGCCGTTCTTCCACAACGGCAGCCGCGCCACGCTGACCAGCGTCGTCGACTTCTACGCACTCGGCGGCCAGTTCACGTTCGAGCCGCTGGTGATCAACATCCCCGGCCAGCTGTCGGCGCAGGACCGACTCGACATCGTCGCCTTCCTGCACACGATGACCGACCCGCGCGTCGCCGGCGAACTGCCGCCGTTCGACCGGCCGCGGCTGTGGTCGGAAGGGGCCAACGTGCCGACGACGTTCGGCACCGGCACGACCGGCAGCGGCGGCTTCGTGCCCGGCAGCGTCGCGGTGCTGCCGGCTTACGCAGGCAATCCCGCCTGCACCGTCGGCGTCGATCATGTGCCCGGCGGCAGCTTCCAGTTCCTCGTCTGGGACCTGCTCGCCAACAACACGCCGACGGTGCTGCAAGGTCAGAACGTCTACCTCGGCATGACGCCGAACCTGATCGTCATGGCGATGCCGCAGTTGGCTCAGGGCAACGGACCCGGTGACGGCATCGGGCAATACACCTTCGCGATCCCACCGGGCTTCGCCGGTACGACTTTGTTCGGGCAGTGGTTGACGCTCGACGCGCAGGGGCCGAACGGGTTGACGGTGTCGGACGCGTTCGGGTTGCCGCTGTTCTGAGCGGCGCGTGACGCGACTGGGACAGCGATGGGACCGCATCGGCGAGGCCGGGCCTCGCGGGTGCGCACCGCCTTGACCGTTCGCGGGCATGCGCCGACGATTCGCCGCCCCTCTGACATCGCACCACAACACGGAGCCATCGATGCGCATCCACTGCCTGCTCTCACTCGGTCTCGCTGCTTCGCTCTGCGCGCAGAACGAAGTCCTCTTCTACAAGTTCGAAGGCGGCGGCACCAAGGCCCTGAACTACGCCCCGAACTCCCCGGCCCCCGGCGAAGGACCGATCACCAACACGCTGACGACCGCGCCGACCACTTCGTTCGTGCCCGGCCGCTTCGGCGACGCGCTGACCAGCGGCATCGCCGCGACGCCCTACGAGGCCAACGTCGTCGACACCGGCTGGTCGCCGTCGGTGACGGGTGACTACACGTGGGCGATGTGGATGAACAACCTGCGCGGTTCGCCTGGCCCAGGCCTCACCTACGTCGCCGGCATTCCGGTGTCCGGTTCGTTCCGCATCTACTCGGGCAGTTCGACCCTGCTGACCGTGGGCAACGCGGGCGGCACCACCTACTACCGCACGATCGCCAACATCTACCAGATGGCGACCGCAGGCTGGGTGCACGTCGCTTTCGTCGTCGACACCACGGCGATGACCGCGACCTACTACATCAACGGTGTGCCCGAGACACCCGCGGTGCTCACCGCGCTGCCGAACATCACCGGACCGACGTTCACGATCGGCCGCCAGCTCCCGACCTCGGCGCCGAGCATCTACGACATCGACGAGTTCCGCTTCTTGACGCGGGCGGCCACGCCGGCCGAGATCTTGGTCTGGGCCAACGCCAACGGCGCGGGCTCGAGCAGCTTCGGCATCGGCTGCGACGCGGCGATGACCACCGCGAGCGCGCCGGCGATCGGCAACCTGCTCTACTCCCTCGACGTGACCACGCCGGTGCCGAACACGGTCGGCTTCATGGCTCTGGGCCTGAACCGCAACAACGCGGGTCCGATCGCCCTGCCGGTCGATCTCGGCACGTTCGTACCGGCGATGGGCGGCTGCCCGTGGGAATGCAGCAACGAAGTCACGCAGCTGATGGTGCTCGACTCGCTCGGCAACGGTTCGCTGCCGTTCCCGATCCCGCCGCTGCCGGCGTTCGACGGTGTGCAGTTCTACGCACAGGGCCTGTTCTTCGGCGGCCCGCGCGGACTGATGTCCACCAACCCGGTCGGCATGGTGCTCGGCAACTGATCGCGGCGCGTTCCGCTACTGCCGCCACTCGGGCGGCAGCCGGATCGTGAGCGTATTGGTCTGTCCCGGCACGATCGCGAGCGTGCCGACGGTCAACCACAGCGGCGCGAAGGGGTCCCGATTGCCGCTGCTCGCGGCCTCGCGCATCAGCTTCGACCTGGCGTCGTTGTCCATGAGTCGCTGCGGCAGCGTCTGCACGGTCACGTTCTCCGCCGTGACCTCGACCTCGACCTTGCCGTGCTCGTCGGTCGGCGGCAGTTGGTCATTGCCAGGGCGCGTGAACAGCCCGACGCCGGCCGCGGGTTTGCCGTCGGGATCGAGCACGGTGAACACCACCGCGGCCGAGGAAACGGCGAACGTCTGCCGCGTCGTCTGGCCGCGCACGACCTGCACGGGCGTCGCGCAGCGCAGCATCGGCAGCATTCGGCCGTTGCTCGGTCGCTGCACCAGCAGGGTGAATTCGCCAGCACGGCAAGTCTGCGTGAAGCGACCTGCAGCGTCGGTCGTCAGGTTCATCCACTGTTGTTCATCCCGAAGCGTCACGACCGCGTTTGCCAGCGGCTCGCCGTTGTGCAGCACCAGTGCCTCGATCGTTCCGGGGAGGAGTCTCTCGAGATCCAACTGCAGCTCCGTCGTCTGGCCATCGACCAGCACGACGTTCTGGCCGCCGAAACCTTGACTGCTGCTGCTACGGTCCGTCACCTTGAAGTGCACCAGCTCGACCTGCCACGATCCCACGGGCAGGCCGCTCGCGTCGAAGCTGCCGTCTTCGCGCAGGCGCAGGGCCTCGCAGTCGTCATCGTTCACACCGCTGGGCGGAAACCAGCGGTTGTCTTGGCCGCGCAAACGCAGCCGTGGCTGATGCTCGGCTGGGAACGGCGCGCCGTCAGCGACCTGAGCCAGGCGGCGCAGTTCGGTGAGCGCCTCGGGCGGTGTCACCTTGCCTACCAGTCGCGCGCCGATGCTCACTTCGATCACCAGTTCCTCGGCGATGTCGAGCCGGATGCCCTCGCGCTGCAGCGGCAGGTGGCCCGGGCCGAGCAGGCAGACGCCGAGACCGTGATCGCCGGGGCCAGTCAACGAAACGCGCCCGGCTGCATCCGTCACCCCTTCGAACAGGACCAGGGCGTGACCGCCACCGGCGTTCCAGAGCCAATGCTGACGCCGCATCACCATGCGCCGCTCGGTCAACGGCGAGCCGAAGGTCTCACAGAGCTGCACCTTGCTGCCAGCGATCGGCGCGCCGTCCGCGCCGACCACCCGCAGGATCCGTTGCGCCGCCGCACCTGCGCGCAGATCGAGCCGGCGCGGCGCGTTCACGGTCTGCTGCAGCGGCTCGAACAGTGACTCCAGGCCCGTTCCTGAGGGGAAGTCGACGATCAACAGCCAGTCGCCGCGCGTGAACCCTTGCAGCGTGACGATGCCGTTGTCGTGTTGACCCTGCGCCAGCGCCTTGGCGTCGTCAGAGCTGAACCGGCCCCGGTTGCGCGGGATCAACCGCACGGTGTAGGTCAGCACCGGCGCGTTGTCCTGGTCCGTGACCCGCAACGTCAGCGTCGCGCCGCGCGTGACCTGGAACTCGACGTCCTTGCTGCCCCACGGCACCACGCGCGGCTCGGCATCGGCCTCGCAGCCCGTCGCCCACACGACCAGCGATGCCGTCTTTGCCACCGCCCCCTCGGGCAGCTTCATTTCGAAGGTGCCGTCGCGCCGCGTGTGGGCCGACGCCATCCTGCCGCTCGCGGGCGAGCGATCCTCCACTTGGGCCCGCGCCACGGGCAACCCCGTCTCGTCGACGACGCGGCCACTGATCGTGACCACGTCCTTCGTCGCCTTGACGATGACGGTGATGTCTTGCATCGGTCGTTCGGCCGTCAACTCGAGCGACTTGGGTTCGACCAGGGAACGATCAAGAACCTCCAGCGAGTAAGTGCCCGGCACCAGCCAGCCGCGCACCAAGAACGCCCCATTCGCATCGCACAAGGCCTGACTCCCCCAGGCCGGCTTCACTGGCTCCGGCGTTGCTCGCGTGGCGCCCAGGTCTTCCCTTGTCGTCCGTCGCAGCGATACGTAGGCCTTGGCCTGCGGCACCCCCTCGGTGTCCACCACCCGCCCGCTGACCTGGACCCCCGTCGCCATCAGCACATCCCCGACGTCGGTCGTCGAGCCCTCCTCGAGCGAACTCCAACGCCCGCTCATGGCGCCACACCCGTCGCGCGTCACATCGAGCGAGAATTGGAACGGCGGCGGCGGCCAGAACGTGAACTCGAACCGCCCGTCCGCCTCCGTGACCACCTTGTCCGGATCCTCCCACTGCGGCGCGCTGCCGTGATCGAGCAGCCACGCATCGGTGCGCTCCTGGTTGGCCCCCCAGCCGTGCAGCCGCACCGTGCAACCAGCGAGCGGCTTGCCGTCACCGTCGACGCAACGACCGCGCAGGATCGCGGTCTTGCGCGCGGGTACGGGCGCGGCCACGGCGGTGCGCGCAGGCTCGTCGGTGACCGCCGCAGTGCCCACGGGTGCTGGCGGTGCTGTGGCATCCCCGGTGGCGGCGTTCGCACCCGTTTGGCCCTCTTGCGACGCAGGGTTGACCAGTGGCGCGACGAGCCCCGGTTCCTTGCGTGACAACAGCCAGAACGCGGCGGCGAGCAGCATCACCAAGACCAAGCCACCCGCGACCCAGCGTCTGCCTTCCATTGGTAGATCTCAGGTGATGAGGAAGAGGAAAGCAATCCGACGCCCCACC